>JAZQTG010000115.1:0-1157 GCA_045630515.1 Acutalibacteraceae bacterium | reverse complement strand
ACGATCCAATGGCCGGATGCCGTTGGATCATTTTTTATGTAGTTGTAAGTTTTTTTATCAATGTTATAATAGATTTATAGCGACCTTTTCTAAATCGCTTGTTAGTCATATTTTCATATTCTCCCTAATGCTTTTTAGCGGCCTGTACGTTCCGGGCCGCTTTTTGTTGTCTAAAAATAAAAAAGCCGCCTATAAAGGCAGCTTATACATATTATTTGCTTTTAATATTTTTCGGGTATATAATCATTCTTCGCACTCCAATTTTTTTTATCAAATAAACCTTTTCGGCGGATTACCATACAAGCGAAGTCCCCGCTTTGTTCTTGTATGATATTCCCCTTTAACTCCCATCCCATACGCTTGTAAACTTTTAATCTATTATTAATTGCGAGTTCGGATGTTGAATAAAGAAATTGGATGTTCTTACTTTTATCATTATTTTTATTTTTGAACATGGTTTCATTCCCCTTTGTTTGGAGGCTTTGCGCCTCCTTTTTTTATTGTTGTTCTTTCTTCTCCGCTTGTTGTTGTGCAATTGCAACTTGCATCATTCCAATACCTTCTACAATTGCTTTGTCTGTTGTTTCGTTTTCTAATAACCATTTAATATATCCCGGTTGTTCTTTAAACAACTCGCGTAATGTCTTTCCTTTGTGTTTTCCAAATGTGATTGTTATTGACGCGGCCTCGGCTGCATTTTTCGGCATTGGTATGTTGTTGTAACTTTGTTGCGGCTGCGCTTGTCCTTGCTGCTGTTGTGCCTGTTGTTGTGGCCGTTGCTGCTGCTGTGGTTGTTGGTTGCCATATGTGCCGGCGTTGCCGTCGTCATCTTCATCTGAAGTAATACCAAACACCGCGCTTAAGCTGTAACGTTTCAAGTAAGTGATTACCGATCCTGTAGCCTGTGCATCATCTTTGCCTGGTTTCGCAAATATCGGCTCGGTTTCGATATATTCCCCGCTACTGTGCATAATCACAGTAACAACACCCACTTTATTTTCATTGTTAATTGGATATTGTATAAAACTTAATCCAAATTTAGGCGCTGTTTTATGGATCGCCTCCACTACATTCTCGAGCGGTACATACTTGCTTTTAAAAAATGGATTGTTTTTATCTTTCATTGGTTGTATTACTTCACCTTGAAATTTCGCCAT
>JAZQTG010000114.1:0-1001 GCA_045630515.1 Acutalibacteraceae bacterium | reverse complement strand
GGGGAGCCATGATAGGTATTGGATCGGGGCTATTTTTAACAGTATTAAGTACGCAAATTGCTAATCGGTGGTTTGTGAAAAGACGCGGTTTAGCAGTCGGCATTTTGATGGCTGCCACAGCAACAGGACAGTTAGTTTTATTACCTGTTCTTGCATGGTTAGTTAGCGAATATTCTTGGCGCACGGCTATTTTGCTCGTTTTTGGCCTAGGTATATGTATGTTTATTGTGATAGCTATTGTTATGCGCAATTATCCGCGTGATGTGGGGATACCACCTTTAGGGGAAAAAGAATTAGCACCAGAAGTCGCTCCGCCTGTAGGAAATCCATTTAAAATAGCAATAACTGTTTTATTTGAAGCACTTCGCGTAAAGGAATTTTGGTTACTTGCTGGTAGTTTTTTAATTTGTGGTCTTTCTACAAGCGGCTTAATCGGAACACATTTTATTTCATATTGTATGAGCTTTGGTATCCCCGTTGTAACAGCTGCATCGGTGTTATCAATTATGGGGGTATTTGATTTAGTTGGCACAACAGTTTCTGGCTGGCTATCAGACCGTTTTGATAGTCGCTGGCTATTGTTTTGGTATTATAGTTTGCGCGGTTTATCGCTTCTTGCATTACCTTTTGCGCTCGATTCTGGTGCATACATATGGTTAATCGTGTTTGCGGTTTTTTATGGATTAGACTGGGTAGCAACTGTGCCACCAACGATTGAACTAACGAGACAACGCTTTGGCATTCAAAAAAGCGCAATGATTTATGGCTGGATTTTTGCCGCCCATCAAGTAGGTGCCGGGATAGCCGCTTATTCCGGTGGGGTTATTTATAATGTGTTCGGCTCGTATACATGGGCGTTTTTATTAGCCGGTGGGTTCTGCGGTTTGGCGAGTCTGTTTGTATTAGTAATTAAGAAACAGCCTAAACTTTCTGTCAGTTGAAGCAGGGGTAATACTGAAAGAAGTAGAATAATAGAACTGTAACAGGAATACACTTTCAAG
>JAZQTG010000113.1:0-5803 GCA_045630515.1 Acutalibacteraceae bacterium | reverse complement strand
CATTTTTTAAATCTTGAATTTGCTTTTCGTAGTCAGATATTCTATTCTTTAATTCTGAATCATCGGATTTAAATTTAATAATCTCTTTGCATTTCTTCAAAATATTTTTGAATGAATATATAGGCGTTTCGTTTTCTGATTTTATATCTTCTTCCATTTTATTATTGAAGTTAATTTCAAGTTGCTCTAGCGTATATTCGCCCGAAATTTCGTCTACCCATTTTAATTCTAAAGCCTGTTGCGCGGTGTAGTATTTCGGGGCGTGTATTTCTTCGTAAATTTCTGCGGGCGTGCGTCCAGTTTTTACGGCGTAAATTGCTAAAACCTGATTTTGCAAGTTTTCAAAAAATACTAAATCATTTTGAATTTCTTCTATCGTGCCATATAACCCGCCTTCGCATAAATGAACAAAAAAAGTAGCATTTGGTTGAATTATGACTTTATCGCATGCCAAGGCGGGGTAAGTTGCCGCGCTTCCACATACACCGCGAATTATACACTCTGTTTCTATTTCATTAAGCGCAGTTATAGCATCATACATGGCAAGTCCTGCTACAACGCTACCGCCATTTGAATTTATAACAAAAGTAATTTTTTTAACGCCATTTTCTACTAAAGCATTAATTTCTTTTTGTAATTCATTAGCGGATTCTGTGCATATATCGCCCGTTATTAAAATTTCGTTTTTTCGTTCCAGCATATTTTTATTTTATTGAAATATTTCCTTATTAAAGCGGTAGAATATTCTTTCTGCAAATTCGCTTTGTTTACCTGCATTAAAATATTTAACGGGTCTATAATAGCCCATACAACGCGAAAATATTAAGCACTTTTGGCGGCGATTTTCATTCTCATTTAAAAATTCTGTTTTGCTTTTCATGGCTCAATATTCTTTTATTTTCCTTTACTGTTTTGATTCGTTTCTCTTTTAGATAATTCCTGCAAATGGTAATTTTCTAAATGCTCAAGCCTTAAATTTTGCTCTTTTAGTGTGGTGGTGAATTCATTAAATGCAGCGGTTTGCGATTGCATAAATTCGCGCATATCTGAATATAAAAAGACAAGTCCACCGATAGCAAGCGTGCATATTACCTGAAGCGGATTTTCTGCTAATTGTCTAAAGAAAAATATAATTGTTGATTCGTCAGGACGTTTCACGCACATTTATTTTTTATCTCCCTCTATCGTTAATAATTCCACCTTTAGAAGCGTTTCTTTATTTTGGTAATGCAAACTACAAGACGTAAAGAAAAACGCGCATATAGCCCCGAATAACGCGCCTAAAATCAATTTTAGAAGCGTTTCATTCATGCCTTTTTCTTTGAGCCATGAATATATATTTTCCAAGATTTTTATTAAATTCTCTTTCTTCATTTTCTTTTATTATTCGTTTAGATTTGTTTCGGGGTCTGCATCTTTAGGCATTGGTATATCTTCATCCCCCCAGTTAATTGGAGTTGCGCCCGCCATGTTTTGAATTAAACTTTCAACGGGTAATTTATAGCGTTCTGCTATCTCTCTAATGTGTGCTAAATCGTGCGCCGTGCGTTCGGCTATCTCTTCAACCGTTAAACCGTAATTTGCAAGTGTCCATGTGTTACCGTCCGCAAGTCCTGCGTTCTTTTGTGCTATGAAATTATTCGTTTCGTGGCCTAAATCAATAGACCACGCAGTGCGATTTATCCAAGTAACATTAAACGTATCTTCGGGATATTTGCAGGGTCTTAAACGCCCTGATTCTATTTCGCATGACAAGAAATGTTGATAAATGCGGTTTGCCCAATTTTCACGCGCGAATAAGCGGCTTTTAGCCCAGTCCTTTGCCTTTGCTAATATAAAGCGAGTTGATGCGCTTCCGAGCGTTTCTGGATTATACAATACCTGCGGATCTATACCAACAGAATAAGCCAATGAATTAATTAAATCGTGAACGTAAGCGCGCACTTCGTTGCTTGGGTTTTGATTATGAAGTGTTTTCAAATCGCGACCAGGCTCTAATGTTATGGCCTTTACGCCGTCTATTATAAGTGGTTGCTCTTGCGCGGGTTGCGTAATTTCTTCACCGTTGCGGCTTGCTTGTCTCTGCGCTATTATATCGTTTAATCCGCTGCGCTTGTCTGCTATGTTTTTGGTTTCAATGAGTCCGAACGTAGCCCCGATTTTTACTTGTTGTTTGTGCAACTTGTTAATCTCATATATATCTTGAGCCGTGGCTATTGCGGTTATTAATTCCGAAGTAGCGCGCGGCTCGTTTGGGTCTGCATTATGAGCGTACAGAATAGCGCGATTTGCGTCTATTTCAATAGTCTTGTTCAGGTAATAATCTTTTACAAAATACTTTTGTGCCTTGCCTGATTTGCCCAATTTAACGCCCATGGTAGTATTAAATTCTTTGTCTTCGTGGCTGCAAATTTGAGGTGCAGAAAATAGCGCAACGCCTGCGCCTTTATCAAAACCATGCTTAATTAAAACGGTTAAATTGTCACCGTCAATTATGGCGCGTTTTTCAATCCAGTTTTGCGCTTCAAAAAAGTTTAATCTGCCAGTGGATTCAAAAAGGCGGGGATTCGTTGCGCGCTTCAAAAATGCTTCGCGGGCTAATTTGTTAAATTCTTCGTCACGGGTTGCGGGGCGGGGCGTTAATGTTCCCATTAATAAGCATAAAGTAGATACTGCTTGCTTAATTTCGGGGGTATTTAAGTATAAAGCACGCGCACGCTTGTATATGGTTTGCATATCCCACTTGCTAATCTGATTGCGTGGGTCTATACTAAAAAAATCTGCAAGATTAAAATTTCTGTCAGGTGAATATAAAAGCGCGGATTCGGCTCTATTCTCTAATTTTTTCATTTTATTTTTGAGTCTTTTCTTCATAATTTTTAAATATTGCTAACGATTGAGAATATATTATTACCGCTAGAAAATGCGCCGTTTTTCTTAAAATCAACGCATGCGCTAAGAAGTTCTACTAATTCTTGCGGCGATAAATTAAGGGCTTTTGTGTATGATGCGCCCGCGCCAGTAGATGCGCTCACAATGCGCTCAGGATTCGCTAAAAAATCCTGCACCGCGCTCTTTAATTCTGCTTCTAATTCTTCAAGCGAATATAAAGAAGTAACTGCTTTTATTACCTGTATATTTAAATCCATTTTATTTAATTTAATTTAAATTTTCCGCTATTATTTCTTTGTGATGGGATTAATCCACGTTGAAAACACGCACAATTTTAAAGAATCATTATAATGGTCTTCTTTTAAATCTTTCCATTCACGTTTGCCCGATTTTGTCAAAATGATTTGTTGCCCCTCTAGCCCCTTAATTAAGTCAGCATCTGCATCAGCGGGTAAAGATATAACTTTATCAATAATTAAGTTATGAAGCGTCATTTTTAACGAATAGTCGGAATAAGTAAAAAGCGGTAAATCGCCGTGGCTTTTTACGGTTGATTCACTCCAAACTCCTTTATGCGTGCTTCCTTTTGTTGGGTTAATTTTGCCGAAAATATCGCGTTGACATTCTTCGTATATTTCATTGGTTGCATATCCAGAATCTAAATAAGCAACGTCAATTTTCCACGGATTATTATTCTTGTCAAAATACCTTAATTCGTTTATTAGCGCATAATAGCCGTAATGGCCATTACCTGATGAATAAGAAAGAAGCGTTCCCCAGTCTATTACCTTAATAGACCCGTCTTCACAAATAGCAGATACAACGTAATGGCTTTGATTTTGTCCTGCATCACCGCCCAAAACGATATATAAAGCATCTTCGGGGACTTCTTTCTTTAGCCGTGAATTACTGATAATCGCGTGAATATCTTGCGAATTTGTTGCTTGCCCAATTTCTTCAAATGGTAAAGCCTCCCATGAATTAGAAAAGTTTCTCAATGCTTCAGATTTTATGATGCTATTTTGCGCTTTTATGAATTCAACGGCTATATCTCCGAACGTAACAAACGGGCTATAAATTGAATTCAGGTGATAGCCATAATGGCCTTTTGTGTGATTATCTTTCGTTTTAACCCATTCGCCGCGCTTCATGACTTCAATCTTCATTTCATCGGTAATTTTACCTTTACAATGAGGGCAAACGTAATGCGCGCTTTTGTGAATCACGTCTAAATTTCCCGCTTCCCATTTAAGCGTATCAGGTGAAAAAATAAACTCAAATTTTTCATCACAATGAGGGCAGGGCATGAAGTAATGACTTTGCGAAGAATGTAAATAATCTTGCCAGAAAACTTCATCAGTGATTGAGGGAGTAGAAGAAGATATTATTTTATAGTTACTGAATGATTTAGTTCTCTCTTTAACTAAAAGATAGGGATGCGCTTCTTTAACTGAGCCTTTTTGCCATTTACTGACTTCATCTAAAAGCAGAATTCCCGCTGCCATTGATGCGAGTTTGTCAGCGGTGCGCGCGCCCGTGTAAAACGTATCCATTGACGGGAAAAGAATCATAGACTCTTGCCCCTGATTTTCGGGGGGGAGTTGCTCATTCCACCATTCATTATACTTTAATAAAGGTAACAATCTTCGCTTGACTAAACGCTGCGCAAGTGGGTCTGTTGATAGCCCGATTAAACACGGCTTCGGATTAAAGCGAGATAGCAATAAATAAGATAATAAAAGAATCGTTGTCTTACCAGTTTGCGCCCCGAAAACTAGATTAATTTCTTTAATGCGTGGGTCTATAACTGATTCTAAAATTTCTTTCATCCACGGTTGCGCATCCAGATTTAAAATTCCTGGTGCATTGGGTGAAACATCGCGGGGAATATATACATTTTTTTCCAGCCATGAAGCCGCATTTTCGTCTAGTGTATCGCTGTATAGTAAATTAGAAAAATCATTCATAAATTATTTATTTTTAAGTTGTTGTTTTGCGGCTTCTTTGGCCTTTTCCTTGCGATTCTCGCGCTTGTCAATGCTCTTTAATGCTTCTTCCTGCGCTATCTCTTTATATTCGTTTATAGCGCGTTCGGCGGCGCGTGCCGCATCTTTCCAGCGATAATATGAGACTTGCCATGCTCTTTCAAATTCAGGTACAATATCAGGGGGTAAAGCGTTAGCAATCGCAATTTTCATTTCTTCAATCCCTGAATTCAGGCGCGGGTAAAAATCACTCTTGTATCTCTCTAGAATATTCATCGGTAATAATCGCCCGTCCTGAACTTCCGCTATCTGGCGCAAGCGGCATAACTCGTTAAAGGTAGAAGTCAAATCTTTAACGCCTCCCACGTAAACGCGCAAAGTCTGAAACTGTTGTTCGTTGATAGCAGAATCTAGTAATAGTTGCGTCTTGCGCAGTTGATTGAATGCCGTTTTTTCAAGTAGTTTATATCTATCAACCAAAGAAACGGGGGCGGTAATTTCAGATTCTGAATCGCTATTTTTTTCTTGCATATCTACCGTTAATTTATTGGGTTTTTGTGACAAATATGCGGCATTATAGCCGTTCTCGTTACACCAATTAACCCATGATTCTACTTGCTTTTTTCTGTGATTTCGTGCAGTTGTCTCGCTAACGCCGAAAGCATTTGCATATTCTGCTATTATCCAGCCGTCAAATTCTGTTCCCGTTGCCATTTTTTCGTATTTATCAGCGTTATTTCCGTTAATTTTTATAACTCGTTAATAGTCAAAAGATAGCATAGAAATACACCGGCATTTGTAAATCATTGATAATAAATGCTTTGCGGGGTCTGCATGGCCAAAAAACGCGAGACTTTAAACAAGCGAACGAACCATTCAAAGCACCCCCCCGCCCCCGAATAGATGCCTTATAGCCCCCCTATACC
>JAZQTG010000112.1:0-87420 GCA_045630515.1 Acutalibacteraceae bacterium | reverse complement strand
AGTTACAGGATTTGCATATACGTCTTCGTTCCACTCTACGTTGCCTTCGTTGTCTCTCTTTACGGTGTAGCCGTAAATTTCTTTAACAACGATTGCATTAACAACTGCTGGGTCAAGATACTCACCCTCTACAACCTGAATGGTCTTAATAACCTTTTGAGTTGCATCAACAAAGTTAACAGGATAGGTTGTAACAAGGTCTTGCACATCGTATTTAGCGGTAAGAGTTACATCGCCACCTGCTAAATCGCAGGTGTGCTCTGCAGTTGCAGAAACAATATTGTCGCCATTGTACCAACCGTTAAAGGTGTACTCTTTACTGTTAACTTCGTCTTTATAGTACTCGGTAGCTTTAGCGACTACTGTACCTATAGGGTATTTACCGTTAGTATCGGTAATACCGGTTTTGTTTTCATTAACTAGAGAAACCTCTATTGCATCAACATCTGCAACAGCAGTATCTTTAGCAACATTAACAACAGCATCAGCAGGATTTATATATGTACCGTTAACGCTTAAGTTAAACAATCTAACCCAAGCAATGTTGCTACTAGTATCTGCTTGATATGCAGTATACGAGAACGTTGGTGTTACGGCACACAAGAAACGAATGGCAACATATTTTGCTGCTACAGTTTCTTTAGGACTAACGGTAAGGAAAGCACTATCATCTGTGTTATATACCTCAAATGTTGTGGATTTTCCCTCAACGAACAAATCGTCAATATTATCAGCCAGAGAATAAATGTAGTGATACGGAACAAAGAAACTTCCTTTTACATTACTATCACCATAATAGTTAGCGCATACAACCAAACTATCAATATTTGCCTTGCCGTCTAAAGCATAAGTAATCTCTTGATAGTTGTCTGCTCTGTCAATTAAGTATTTATAACCCTTGCTATCAGTGTTAGCATATCTTACACCATTATTAACGTCGTGTTTTTTAAATTCTGTTGTAGAAGTTAATGTAGTATATTTTGTGGCACTTTCATTAGAATTAATAACACCTTTATCTGATACTACATACTTAGTTACAGGTTTGTTTCTTATAAGGCTTGTTGCAATATTGGTGGCAACAGAAGAGGGAGCGGTAGTTGATGAAGTATAAGGGCTAGTAGTTAAATTATAGTTTTCTGGTTTAGTAGTGCTTCTTGTACCATAAACATTGAATTCTCTCATTCTGAAATGAGGAGTAGCTAGAGACCAACTGCCACTGTTTTTAGCAATGTAGTCGTCACTCCAAGTATGAAATTTATATACTCTTAAAGCTACGTATTTAGCGGTAGTACCTTCTTTAAAAGATAAGGAGTTATATGTATAACTTGCAGCATATGAATTAGTCTCCGCGCAAGTGAATGATTTAACAGGATCTTGATACAATGTTTCAATATTATCTGAAACAAACAAATCGTATTTACCCATTGACCAACCCGATTGTTCACCACAAACAATGATATTACTTAGGTCAACACCGTTTCCGTAGTTATCGGTTAAATCATATTGAATTTGCAGATAAAAACTACCATCGTCAACAAAATCATAATCAGCAATAGACGTGCTGCCTTGAGTAGCACCCTTTTTGAGTTTTAAGTAGTTAGTTCCATTGGCATCATAAATACTTTGGAACTGCGTATCTTTGTTTGAATCGTAAAGTTTAGCAGTATCAGCATTGTTGGAATTAGACTTATTAAACCAAGAGGAATAAAGTGTAGTTTTTGAATTAGTCGCATCATAATGCCAATACGAAAGAGTTGCTTTAGTAACAACTGAACCAGTAGAAGGTACAGTAGCGTTAGCGTGATTGAAACTATAATCGGTTTCTTTGTAAGAATAGCCGCCTTGGGTTACATACCCGTCATCAGCTGCACTGGCGCTTACACCAAGTCCAGCAAAAAGTGTAGTGACTATGCTTAGGGTAAGGATAATGCTAAGGATACGTTTTTGCATAAAAATACCTCCAAAAATTATATTACCACGTTTAATTTAACATACAGCATATAGAAATACAATAAAAAAAATTAACTAAAATTTATAAAATATTAAAGTAAAACTATTTTGTGAATTATAAAACATGTTACGCGACATTAATTAAAACGTAATAATACACTTATTTTTATATTATAATTTTAACATATATTCCATAAAAATTTAAGTACAATTATGATATACTGATTTTCAAAAAAACTTTAAACTTTTTAGTTTTATTGCTTATTCAAGGACAAAAAAATACGATGCTTTGCTTAATTTTGGCAAAACATCGTATTTTTATTCTACATTCTTTCAGGACAATCAATTTTAAGCATTGTTAGCACAACCTTAATTACAGACTTGGTTGCAACACATAAATTTAGTCGCGCTTGCATTAACGATTCGTCCTCACCCTTTACCCTACATGCATTATAGAACTTGTGGAAAAGAGTTGCTAGATCGTATACATACCTAGTTATTCTTGCGGAATCATAACTGCGAGCCGCAGATTCAATTTCACCTGTAAGCGCAGCCAAATGGCGAATAAGTTCGCGTTCTTCGGGCGCAGTAAGTTTTGTTAATTCATTTAAATCACATATTCTTGGATCAATGCCATCTGCAGATAATGCGCGTAAAATACTACATATACGTGCATGAGCATACTGAACATAATAAACTGGGTTTTGGCTTGTTTCTTGAACTGCTAAATCTAAATCAAACTCAAGATGTGTTGAGGGTTCTTTAGAGTTAAATATAAATCTAGCAGCATCAATAGGCACCTCATCTAAAAGTGTTTTTAAAGTGATTGATTTACCGGTACGTTTAGACACCTTAACCACTTCACCATCACGAACAAGACGTACCAGTTGCATCAAAACTATATCAAGATTGTCTCCGCTAAGTCCTATAGCATCCATAGCTCCCTTAATACGCGCTACGTGACCGTGATGATCGGCACCCCAGATATTAATAACTGTATCAAAACCACGAACAAAAAATTTATTATAATGATATGCAATATCTGCCGCAAAGTAGGTTGGATTGCCGTTTGCACGTATCAATACATCGTCTTTTAATTCTAACTTTTCAATATCCGCATCACTTTTGCCTTGCTTTTTAAGAAGCGCGGCGGTAAATTCAGCATTCTTATACCAAAGAGCACCTTCTTTTTCATAGGTCAAACCCTTATCCTTCATCATATCAATAACCTTTTTAAGCGTACCATCGGAATACAAAGAAGATTCTCTAAACCATACATCATAATTAATGCGATACAACTCTAAATCGGCTTTTAATGCATCAATATTTAAAGGTAATGCATACTGTACTAAAGCAGTTCTTCTATCTTCATCACTTGCATTAACAAAAGAATCACCATACAAGTTTTTAAACTCTTCTGCCCTTTCAATAATATCTGCACCGTGATACCCATCTTCAGGAAATTCAACGCTACTATCAAATATTTGTAAATATCTGGCTTCTAACGATTTACCAAACTTTTCAATTTGGTTACCTGCATCGTTAACATAGAACTCGCGAGTAACATCATAACCTGCCTTAGATAAAACAGAGGCTAGCGTATCACCCAAAGCACCACCTCTTGCGTTACCAATATGCATAGGTCCTGTTGGGTTGGCAGAAACAAATTCTACCATTACCTTTTTACCATTGCCCATATTACTATTGCCGTAATTCTCGCCACATTTTTCTATATCTTTTAAAACCGCAGCATAGTATTCATCTTTTAAATAGAAGTTTATAAAGCCAGGGCCTGCAATTTCCATTCTATCAATATAAGTACCACTAAAATCAATATATTCTTGAATTTTAGCCGCAATTTTCTGCGGTGCATTCTTTAACGTCCTCGCCCATATCATTGCCGCGTTAACCGCAAAATCACCATGGCTTTTATCTGCAGGTTCTTCTATAGTAAATGCCGGCAATACTTCTGCAGGAAATTCACCTGCAGCTACCGCCCTTTCAACAGCATTTAATATACTTTCTTTTATACTGTTTTTTGTTTCTGCAACTATTGCTGACATTATTGTTTTTCCTCTCTAATTTTAATTTCAACTTTATTGCGACTTAACAGTCCGGAATTAACCTCTATTGAATAAACTAGCGTGATATCTCCACCAAACTCGGTTAGATTATATTCTACCTTGTTTCCATAAATACCAATCATAAGATTACCATAGGCAGTATGATATTGACAGTGGTGGCACTTACCTTCCTCAACTATCAAACAACCAAAATCTCCATCGTTACGAACAATTTTAACAACGCCATTTTCTGTAACGGTCAACTGAGTTTTAATGTTATCCACACCTAATGCAACACTCTCATCATAGATAACTTCAGCATTTTTATCAACATAGGAATAATTCCCATGCGACATAAACTCGGTAGAATCACTTTGACCATCTATTTCTTGAGTGCTTTTCATAGTAAGCACAATGTTTTTCATTAAAAAGACTCCTTAAAACCACTAACATCTACTCTCTCAACTTTATCTGCAATACAATTACCCATTAAAATTGAGGCGGTTTTTGAAAATGACTCGGTTCGGTCGCTAACATAATATTCATGTTTGCCTTCAATACCGCTATCATTTTGCATATTATGTTCATTTATATACTGTAGCACCGCCTTAGCGGTATATTCACCAATATTAACAAGGGTTACACCCTCGCCCATTACATTCCTAATTATATCGGTAATCACAGGATAATGCGTGCATCCCATAATTAACACATCTACGTTTTGGTCCTTTAACGGCTGCAAATATCTTCGGGCTGTTTCAAGCGTTATAATATCATTACTTTCAATCCATCCCGATTCAACCAAAGGCACAAACAACGGACAGTCATTTTGGTATACAAATGCATCTGGCATAAGTTCTAATATTTTGGTTTTGTAAGAGCCACTAGAAACCGTAGCTGTTGTACCAATAACACCGATACGTTTGTTTTTTGTTACTTTAACCGCTTGTTTTGCGGCGTGAGACACAACCTCAATAAAAGGTACGGGTAATAGGTCGCCTGTGCTAGATGCAACCGAACTTACAGTACCGCATGCGGCAATTATTAACTTAACGTTTTTGGAAAGCAAAAAGCATTCATCTTGCTTTGCATACTTAACAATAGTTTCACGGCTACGTGTTCCGTAAGGAACCCTACCGGTATCGCCAAAATAAACAATATCCTCATTTGGCATTAGTTTTATAATTTCGCGAGCAACCGTTAAACCACCAAGACCCGAATCAAAAACACCAATTGGTCTTAAATCTGCCACAAGCGCACCCCCTTATATAATTAACCTAGTTATTTTATCATATAGATTTAAATTATTCAACCTTTTTTATATGTAGTGAGCCAACAATTAACGATAATAATATCAAAACAACACCTAAAATAGCTGAAACAGACAGTTTTTCATGTAATATAAATACACCTAAAAAGGTAGCAACCACTGGCTCAAAGGTTGAAGTTATAGATGCTATTGTCGGACTAACCACTTTTAAACCCTTTGTATAAAATATATACGGCAACACACCTGTAATTAGACCGAATAATATTGTTTCAAATCCAAGTTGAAAATTACTAATTTCATTAACGGCAAAGCCATCGCTCAATAACAAACAAGGAATAAGTGCTATACTGGAAAATAAAAAGGTATAAAAAGTAATGGTTAGACTTTCATAACCTTTACTTGCTGCAATTTTAGCAAATATTGTATACAAAGAATATCCAAAGCCTGAACCTAAACCGACAAGCAAACCAATACCTGAAAAATTAATTAAATTAGAACCAACCACGCCTGAAACAAAAAAACAACCAAGTACTGCCAAAACGATAGACAATATGGTAACTACTGAAATTTTGCACTTGAATACAACGGATGAAATAATAGCAACAAATATTGGCGCAGTATACAATAAAACAGCCGCAACAGCTACGCCGTTAAATTTAATAGATTCAAAATAACAAAGTGTAAAAAAAGTAAGACTAATTATGCCAGTTCCAACAAAAACCCATATATCTTTAAGTTTGAATTTAAATAATTTTCTATTAAAAAGAGCCAAAAACAACGCGAGCAAAATAGATGTTGAAAACACTCTCAAACCACCGATTTGTAAAGTTGTAAAATTATATAAACTAACTAAATAACTTGAAAACAAACCTGTAGTTCCCCAAAGCGTTGCCGCAAAAATTATAAAGAGTGAATACATTACTTAACCCCTTTAATAAACACACTTATTAAACCCATACATGTACCGATGCCATAAGCAAGATGTAATATCAGAAACATTATTGGTAATAGCAAATACTCTACAAAAAAACATTTTTCACTAAATATAGCTAAAACACTTAAAAACAGATCAGCGACACCATATAACAATGCTAATAACACAAGTAATTGGGCAAAGCCAAAAATAATTAATAACACAGAAAAGGCTAACGCCATAACAAAAGCAAATGGCACTAAATGAAATAACGATATGCATTTAGGTTGAATAAATAAGGTTCTGCCAATCCAATAGCCGTTACCATATTTTTGCCTAATAGATTGTGCGGTGGTAGAACGCGAAAATTGATATGAACAAATTTTAGGATTGTAACATATTTTATATCCCGCTTGTCTTACTCTATAATGATAATCATTATCCTCAGTTCTACCTAGATTTTCGTTAAATAAGCCAACTTTTTCAATTACTTCCCTGCGGTAACATCCATGAAAAACAGTATCTACATATTTTTTACCGCTACTTTGGTGATACTTGCCAAAGCTTGCACCAAACATTGATTTATCAGTAAGATGCACCAACCTTTTTTGCGGAGTTTCATTTGAAATAATATTTGGGCGCATACCACCGCAAACATATTCACCATCCATAAGAGTTTTTGCATTTTCGGTCAAAAAATCACTAGGTATTTTTGCATGTGCATCAAGTCTTATTAATGCATCACCCGAAAAATTTTTGATAGCAACGTTCCAACCTGCTGCCTGTATTTTAAGTGGATTCTCTAAAACTTGAATATTATAATATTCGGCTAAATGATTAAATTTAAATTCATTAAAGATATCAAGTGTAGCATCGGTAGACATACTATTAATTAACAAGATTTCGGTTGACTTTTTATTATAGTCTTGCAACAGAATTTCGTTGAGAAGTGTTTCAATATAATCTTGCTCATTGTATGCAACTATGCCCAAAGATAATACTAATTTTTCCATAATTAATCCTCTTTAATTATATCATAAAATTCTGCATTAGTAAGATTCTTTAAATCATATGGTGAAATGAAAATTTGTGTACCAATTCTGCCACCGCTTATAATAATTTCATCAAAATCAATTGCAGTAGCATCAATCACTGTTTTATATTTTTTCTTCATTCCAATAGGTGTACAACCGCCACGAACATATCCGGTAACCGAATTAATTTCTTTAACCGCAATAAGTTCAACAGATTTTTGATTTACCGATCTAGCTGCTTTTTTCATACATAGTTCTTTAGCAATCGGAACTAAAAACACAAAGTACTCTCCGCTTTTAGAACGGGTTACTAACGTTTTATACGAACTTTCGTACGGTTGAGAAAGCATATCTGCCACATTAACAGCATCAATAAACTCGTCACATTCATAGATGTTTAGGGTGTATTGAATTTTTTCTTTATCTAATATGCGTATGGCATTAGTTTTAATTTCTTTACCCATAATAACCTCTATAATTTTTTTAAGCGCGCAAAGGTTGCCATAAGTTTTTTTGTTCCAACAGAGTCAAATACTATTTCTAAAAGCATATCATTACCCATTGGTGTTACCTTTGCAATTCTGCCATCGCCAAAGGTAGCGTGAGACACCAAGTCATCTACAGCAAAATTAAAAGCATTAGTCTTTTGCGGAGTGACCTTAGGTGTAAAACTCGGTCTACTAGTATAACTTGGTTTTGAATAGACCGTTGTCCCATACGAAAACCTTTCGGTTGCAGGTATTACACTAGAAGTAATGTCGCACAGATGCTTTGGAATTTCCTCGCTAAATCTAGAGGGCTTATTATAACTTGTCTGACCGTACAACATGCGATGAAAGGTATTTGTTAAATGCAGTTTCTGTTTCGCACGAGTTATGCCAACATAAGCAATTCTTCGCTCTTCTTCAATCTCATCGGGACCTTCCATAATTGTTTGGTTACTTGGGAAAATCCCCTCTTCCATACCTATTAAAAATACAGTGTTAAATTCCAAGCCTTTAGCTGCGTGCAATGTCATTAAAACTGCAGCATCGGTTCCCTCTTCATAACTATCAATATCGCTAATAAGTGAGACTTCTTCCAAGAAACCCGAAAGACTTGCCTCTTCGTTCTCCTCGGCATATTGTATTAGAGAAGTTGAAAGTTCCTTAATGTTTTCTATTCTATCACTTTCTTCTTCAGGCAGAGTGTTAAGATACATTCCATATCCGGTTTTTGACAAGGTTGCATCAAGTAATTCATGCAAAGGCAAAACCTCGGAGTCGCCTTGAAGGTCACGAATTATAGCGCAAAATTCTTTTAACTTAACCGCGGCTCTTGAAAGGGTTGGATAATTTTCTGCATTCTCAAACACATCAAAAAGAGATATACCCAGCCCATCTGCAATTTCTTGAGCGCGCAAAACAGTAGTATCTCCTATACCACGCTTTGGCTCGTTAATTATTCGGCGCAAGCGAACGTTATCATTAGTGTTATTAATAACATTAAAGTAAGAAATAACGTCTTTAATTTCCTTTCTGTCATAGAAACGAAGTCCGCCAACAACTTTATATGGTATGCCAGAACGAGCAAGCGCATTTTCAACCGCGTTAGACTGCGCATTCATTCTATATAGCACTGCGCAATCACAAAATTTTCCGCCATTAGAAACATGTTTTAAAATATTATCGGCAACATATCTTGCTTCATCACTTTCGCTCTCGCTAGTAGCATAAGAAATCTTTTCACCACTTCCGTTATCGGTCCAAAGACTTTTGCCTGTTCTGCCGAAATTATGTGAAATAACGGCGTTTGCCGCATCAAGAATGTTTTGTGTTGAACGATAGTTTTGCTCTAACCTGATAACCTTTGCATCTGGGTACTGCTTTTCAAAACTAAGTATGTTTTCAATTGTAGCACCTCTAAAGCGATAGATACTCTGGTCATCATCACCAACAACACAAATATTTCTATACTTTTCAGCAAGCATTTTTACAAGTACATATTGAGCGTGGTTGGTATCTTGATACTCATCAACTAAAATATGTTTAAACTGATTTTGGTATTTTTCCAACACTTCAGGGTTATCTTGAAACAATCTAACGGTATTTACAATTAAATCATCAAAATCCATAGCATTAGCTTTATGTAGAGTTTCCTGATATTTTAAATATGCTTTTGCAATAAGTTTAAGTCTAACATCGCTTGCGGCATCTTGCGAAAACTCATCAGGACCAACTAACCTATCTTTTGCTCTACTTATCTCGTTAAGTATTGTTTTGGGATGTATTTGCTTATCATCAATGCCGATATTTTTACAAATCTCTTTCATAACACGGCGTTGGTCATCGGTATCATAAATAGTATAATTACTATCATAACCCAATAAATCCGCATGGCGACGCAATATTTTAGAGCAAATAGAATGGAAAGTACCTGCATTAACATCCATTGCATCTCCACCTAAAATTCTTTCTATTCTTTCCTTTAATTCGCCTGCAGCTTTGTTTGTAAATGTTATGGCTAAAATCTGCCAAGGTCTTACCTGATTTATTGAAAACAATCCATTATAATTACCACTATCAAGCGCATTTGTGGTAGCAGATAACAAATCCCCCTGTATGTTTGGAATTTCATCAGAAGAATAAGCATCACCATATTTAACAAGATTTGATATTCTATTTACTAAAACAGTAGTTTTACCACTACCGGCACCTGCCAAAATCAGTACCGGCCCGCTTGTAGTTGTAACCGCCAAAAGTTGCATTTCATTAAGGCTAGAAAACTCACGTTCAATAACCTTTCTTCGCACTTCTAAAAATTGTTTTTCTATGTCGGTCATTAATATGCCCCTTTATAAATAATCATATATATTTATTTTACTACAAAATATCATTAAGTGCAATTAAATTTTACATTAAAAAAGAGAAAAAAGCGTGTGTTCATACACACGCTTTTTCTAAACTATGTAATACTATTCATTTTCTAATTTTTTAATGCCAAAAAACATTCTTAAAATACCTCTTAATGCCTTTGGACTTTTAACAACAACTATTCTCATATAATTACCTCCGCTAGTATTTAGGAAATGCTAAACCCAAGACAACTACACAAAGGGCCAACAATATTATTAACACGCGTGTTGGACAGTAGAAGGCAATTAGTGTACCAATACCTATTGCGGTAAGGAAACGAAAATTACTGCACCTACGAGAAAACATATTAATACCCCCTGCGAAATATCTCTAAACTATATTACGCAAAGGGGTGTTATTTTGTTACATTAATTTTGAATTACTATCAATAAACAGCCGTTATCTACGGTAATTGAACCGATATCATCAATGATTTTATTGCTTACGCCAAGCGAGGAACAACACTTTAATTCGGCGTTATTTAAAGGGTATTCAAAACCATTAAGTGTAACACCAAGAGCATCTTTGCCTAAAGCAAAAACAGAAACATAACCGTTATTTTTCTTAATCTCGCAATAATCGTTTACAATAAACGCCTTACAATTTTGGGTTATTAAATTAGCAGATACGTTACCTTCTTTTTTTATTTCCATTAAAGCAAAGATCGCACCTAAAGAATGGTCGATTCTTCCGCCTAAAGCACCGAATACATCTAAATCAGTAAACCCATTATCTGCACAGTATTGGAGTGCCAGCATAAAATCAGTTTCATCTTTTTTAACAGGAAAAGTAACACAAGGTATATGAGAAGGTATATTAGCTGTAACCGAATCAAAATCGCCAATAATAACATTCGGTACGACACCGCACCTATTGAGAATATCATAACCACTATCAGCGGCAATTATATAATTATAATTTTGAATAATCTGTTTAAACCATTCAAAATTTTCAATTTTTCCACCGCAAACTATTGCTACACCTTGTTTTGCTTTTGTATGTTCCATGGTTTTAAATCCTTAACTTCGTTATAAAAAGTAACATAACTTTGATATCTGCTTTTATGGATTTTTCCGCTTTCAAGGGCAGATTTAACCCCACAATCTCGCTCGTTAATATGAGCGCACGATGAAAATTTGCAGGCACCCTCAAACTCTAAAAATTCTTTAAAACAAGCGGCTATGTCTTCTTTAAAAACAACCTCGCAACGTTGAATATCCAATGACGAAAAACCAGGTGTATCTGCAACAAAACTATTATCAGCTACACGGTACAACTCAACTTTTCTTGTTGTGTGTCTACCACGCCCAAGTTTCTCACTAACTTCACCTGTTTCAAGCAAAAGATTTGGAAACAACGTGTTTAAAATACTAGATTTACCAACACCCGAATTGCCCGTTAGTGCACTAACACCAGGTTGGCAAATACATTTTTTTAGTTCTGTTAACGTTTCAGGTTGTTTTACAGAAACTGTGAATGTTTTGATGCCTGCCGTATTGTAGATATCTTCCCATTCATCAAAAGAGCCTAAATCACATTTATTGAAAACAACAATAGGCTCTATACCTTTATTTACTGCAATGGTACAAATTCTGTCTATAAGCAATGAGTTCGGCTTTGGAGTGTTATGTGAAGAAATAATAAACAATCTATCTATATTTGCTACCGGAGGTCTTACTAAACTATTACGTCTTTCATAGACTTTCTCTAGAACACCTTTACCGTTATCTAGCAAAGAAATATCTACATAATCACCTGCAGCCAAGCCATTAGCATCTCGCCTAAGGCTACCCCTAGGTTTACATTCATATATCTCACCTTCGGCTTCTACGTAACAAAAACCCGAAAGAAATTTAAGCAATATCCCTTTCATACTAATCAGCCTTTGGGTAGTCGTTAATTTCTTTTATAATTTCATAGTTGTTATTTTTGAAATCAACCTTAATTTTCAAATAGTCATACTCATTTGTTTCAGTTTGATCTAAAATTTTAACATTAACAACGTCGGTTTTCTCGGTTGATTCAACATCAAAACTATACTTTCTATCCTGTGAAAACACTAGAGCAGACGACTTAATATTAGTTCCGGATTCTAATTCAGCAACAACATATCCATTATCAAACGCACAATCAAGTGGTAGATCAATAACAATACCCATGCGATTAGAAACAAGTATATTACCAGAACTAATCACAAAATCTATTTTAGTTCCTTCTTCTACTTGTGTATCTGCCTTTATGCTTTGTGAAATAACAAAACCTTTGGGTTGGTTACTTTCTTTTTCTTTAACCTTACCAACTTCAAGTTTTTCATTTTCAATCATTTTACGAGCAGATTCTTCATCAAAGCCAAGAATGTCAGGTACTGATGCATAAAAGATTTCTGCGCCTTTACTAATATACAAGGTAATGGTTTCATCGGCAGAAATAAGCGAAGTACTAAGTGGTGAGGTTTTAACAACCTTACCCTCGTTAACAACATCGTCGTAAATTTGCTCAATAACAATATCAGTAAATCCTGCTAATTTCAGTCTCTGTCGTGCCAAAGACTCGGTATCGTTTGAGACATCAGGAACCTCAATAAGCTCTGCTGATTGTGCAATAGTAAGTTTTATTGTGTTCTTCTTTTTAATATCGGTACCCGGCGCAGGACTTTGACGAATTATTTCACCCACTTCATAATCATTGGTCTCTTCATAAATTGTATCAAAAGTATAATCATCCGTATTGTATTTTTCCTTAAGTTCATCAACGGTAAGACCAACGAAATCAGGGCATTTGATTGCTTGAGTTGTTGTGTTCATTTTACTAAATAAAGATACACCAAGCCAAACCAAAACCAATATAGCAATACCTACTACAACACCTGTAACAATAGGCACCCAAGAAATTGTTTTCCTTGCTTGTTTTTCTTCTGTTTCAGTCTCTTCAACTGGGTCGGTAGGTACAAATTTAGTTGGCGCATTATCAACAAAATACGAATGTTTAAAGGTTGCAGATGGGTCGCGACGGAATGTTTCTAAATCACATAGCATTTCAGCTGCAGTTTGATATCTGCGAAGAATCTCCTTCTGCATCGCATTCATTGTAATTTGAGAAAGACCTAAAGGAATAGTTGGGTCAATTTCTCTTAATGGTTTTGCTTCGTTTTGAAGTTGCATCATTGCAACAATAACGGCACTATCTGCTTGAAAAGGCAGGCTGCCCGAAAGCATTTCATACATCATTACACCAACAGAATATATATCAGCTTTCTCATCGGTAATCTCTCCCCTTGCTTGTTCAGGGCTAATATAATGAACCGAGCCAATAGCCTTATCGGTCATGGTTTTATGTTCGCTTCTGGCAAAGCGCGCAATACCAAAGTCGGTAACTTTAATGCTACCGTCCTTCATTAGCATAATATTTTGTGGCTTAACATCCCTATGAATTATGCCTTTGTCATGGGCGTGCTGAAGCGCTCTTAATATTTGCATTACAATATTAATTGTTTCTTTCCACTCAATGTGCCCATGGCTTTCAATATACTGTTTTAAGGTTATTCCATCAATATACTCCATTACAATATACTGAATCAAGTCGCCAAAACTAACATCGTAAACCTTTACAATATTTGGGTGAGAAAGTACCGCAATTGCTTTTGACTCATTTTTGAATCTGCGCACAAACTCTTCATTAGTAACAAATTCTTGTTTTAGTATTTTTATGGCAACGATACGATTTTCAATGGTATCATAAGCTTTATAAACAACCGCCATACCGCCAACGCCGATTATTTCGCGAATCTCGTATCTTCCATCTAATCTTTTACCAATGTATCTATCCATAGTTACCTTCCAATCTAATAACAGTTATTCAACATTAATACGAGAGAACAACTATAGTAATGTTATCTCCGCCGCCTCTTTTATTTGCAAGGTCTATAAGTTCTTTTGGATACTCATAGAAATTATTGTCAGAAATAATACATTCTATATCACTTTCTGAAACATAATTTGTTAAGCCATCCGTGCAAATTAAAATTTTATCGCCTTCATAAAATTCGGTTTCATTATACTCAAATTCAATATCTTCGGTAACACCTAGAGCGCGAGTAATTACATTTCTTTTTGGGTGAATTTTTGCCTCTTCGGCAGTAAGTTGCCCCTTATCAACCATAGACTGCACGATAGAATGGTCCTTAGTGATCTGAGTTAATTTGTTATCACGTATTAAGTATGCCCTACTGTCGCCTGCGTGTGTTATATGAACCATGCCACCACTCACAATTGCAGCAACTACGGTAGTTCCCATACCTTGTAAAGACTCAATAGTATGTGCCATATCATATAGACGAACATTGGCGCCACATATCGCAGACTGTAACAAAGTTTTAATAGAGTTAGAGTTCATATTTTCGTGATAAGACGAAGAGATATACTCAGATATAATTTTAACGGCATTTGCACTAGCAACATTTCCGCCATTTGCACCACCCATTCCGTCGCAAACAACAG
Source organism: Acutalibacteraceae bacterium (assembly GCA_045630515.1). Taxonomy (GTDB): domain Bacteria; phylum Bacillota; class Clostridia; order Oscillospirales; family Acutalibacteraceae; genus UMGS1532. The sequence goes on along the minus strand of JAZQTG010000112.1, from coordinate 72,800 downwards.
CCCAAGCAGTACCGTCCATTAATTCACCAGCAGCATATGAATCTTGATTGCTATTGCGAACCATACCAGTATCGGTTTTACTTGCTATTTTCAAGTGCAGCACCTCCATCTCTGATTTCTTGATTATGTTCACGGCGCAATTGACCGCAAGAAGCATTTATATCGGCGCCTAAAGTACGCCTTACTGTTGCATTAATCCCCATATTTTCAAGTGAAGATTTAAACCGATTAACAGTTTTAAGATTAGGTCTTTTAAAATTGTTTTCAACAACAGGATTTGCCGGTATTAAGTTCACGTGGCAAATCATTCCCTTAAGTAATTTTGCTAACTGCTCGGCGTGTTTATCCGTATCATTTACGCCCTCAATTAATGCATATTCAAACGAAATTCTTCTTCCTGTAATTTTAATATATTCTTTACAACTTTTAATTAATTCCGATATTCCCCATCTTTTATTTACGGGCATTATTTTACTACGCTCGTCATCGGTTGTAGCGTGCAATGAAATTGATAAAGTTACAGGTATTTGCTTTTCTGCTAGTTTGTATATTGCAGGAACTATTCCACTGGTTGAAACAGATATATGTCTTGGGCTAATATTTAGTCCATTATCGTTTGAAACCAATTCCAAAAACCTAACGGTATTATCAAAATTATCAAGCGGCTCGCCCATTCCCATAAGTACCACATGCGAAACCTTTATGCCGTTATCGCGTTCTGCGGCTGTTACTTGTGAAAGTATTTCAGATGCAGTTAGATTACGCACCATGCCATTAATTCCAGATGCACAAAATTTGCATCCCATTCTACAACCCACTTGGGTTGAAGCGCAAACAGTATACCAATGATTATACTGCATTAATACAGATTCAATATATTCCCCATCGCGAAGTTTATATAGATATTTTACTGTACCGTCTATTGCAGAAACATACTTTTTTTCAATACTTACATTTGCAATATAACAACGTGTTTCAAGTTCGTTTCTTAATTCTTTTGATAGATTGGACATTTCATCAAAAGAGACACAACCTTGCTGTAGCCACTTAAATATTTGAAGAGCGCGAAACTTCGGCTGATTTATATCTTTAACAAAAGTTTCTAATTCTTCTAATGTCATTGATTTAATGTCAAGTTTTTGCATACAATACCTCGTATTTATTTGCGCTTGATTATTGCAAAGAAGAATCCATCACTTGAATGGCTATTAGGTAAAAGCCTGTTAAAACCTTTTTCCTCTACAACAAAATCCATATTTTCCTTAATGAATTTATTAACTATCTCTTCATTTTCTGCTACCCTAAGTGTGCATGTTGAATACATTATACTACCACCTGATTTTAAATATTTAGCAGAAATTTTCAATATATTATACTGCAGTTGCGGTAAACTTGTCAATTCCGCAACATCTTTATATTTTATCTCTGGCTTACGTCTAATTACACCAAAGCCAGAGCATGGTACATCACATATTATTTTATCAAAAAGGCCTAACGAACCATTGAACACTAAAGCGTCGTTAACACATGCATTAGCGTTACTTATATCAAGCCTTTTAAAGTTATCATTAATAAGTTCAACACGAGATGGGTATAAATCGCATGATAATACTCTACCATTAAAAGCATACTGTGCCGCAGTACAACTTTTACCACCAGGTGCAGCACATACGTCAAGAACGGCATCATGCTCTTGAATATTTAAAGCGTAAATTGCAATTTGCGATGCTAAATCTTGAACATGAAATAGCCCATCATTAAATGCCTGTAACTTAGTCAACGCGCCTTTATAAACAATTTTTAACCCATTATTAACAGAAGTTTCTTTTGTTTCTATTCCGCTATTATTTAAAATGGTTTTAAGTTCGTCCTCGTTTATTTTATTTGTGTTCACTCTAATATATGTAGGCGGTGGCAACAACGAGTCCGACAAAAAGTTTTCAACATTCTCTTTCCCAATATACTGCTTCAACTCATGGATATACCATTTTGCGCAGGAATATTTAACCGATAACGCATAATCAGTATCCCCTTGTGGCAATTCTGGTTTTTGGCGCAAGAAAGCACGAAGAACCGCATTAACAAATCCTGCAGCATACTTATCTTTTGAACGTTTGGTAATGTTTACAGCCTCATTAACCGCTGCGCTTTCAGGCACTTTGTCCATAAAGCATATCTGGTATATAGCAACACGTAGATTGTTAAGAAGAAAAGGAGAAATCTTACTTAATTGTCGTGATGATGATTTTTCAATATAATAATCAAGTGTTATTTTTCTTTCTATAACGCCGTATATCAAGCGTGATGCAAAAGCACTATTCTCATCACTAAAGTCGTTTTCTTTCAAAAAGGAATTTAGTGCAAGGTTTGAATAACCACCATCTTTTTCAATTTTTGTTAGCGCTTTTACAACCGCCTCACGAACATTTAACATAATTACTTCCTTCGGTTTCCAAATATACGAAATATATAGTACAACAAAGTTAATAGAGATTGAAGCATAGCGGCTACATAGGTGAGTGCCGCCGCAGTTAAGGTTTTTTTAGCACCATAGTATTCTTCACCATACAAAAGATTATTTTCTTTTATCGCAACTAGAGCCCTACGGCTTGCATTGAATTCTACAGGCAGAGTTACAAACTGAAACACAAACACTGCACCATAAAGCAATACTCCAGCTAGTGCTAAATTCATTGAATTAAGCATAAGACCAATCGCTATTAGTATAACGCCAAACATAGGTCCAAAACGCGCAAACGGAATTATAGCCATGCGAATTTTAACAGGCATATATTTTTTTGCATACTGTACAGCATGACCCGCCTCGTGCGCGGCAATTCCTACCGCAGCAATAGTTTTTGCGTTATATACTTCGCTAGATAATCTTATTGTGTTTGTTTTAGGGTCATAATGGTCAGTAAGTGTGCCGTTTACCTCTTCAATATTAACACCATATACCCCATTGGCTTCAAGAACAGTTCTAGCTGCATCTGCGCCTGTAACACCGCGTATATTGGCAATTTTAGAATATTTAGAATACCTTGATTTAACCAAGCCTTGTGCAATAAATATTATAATCAAAGACACTAAAGCTATGCCTAAATACATAGGATCATAATAGCCATAATAAAAAGGGTAATACAAAGTTAACACCTACTGTTAAATAATTTTTGTGCCAACCTCTATAGGTCTACCGCGAAGCATATCTGTAACATTCATTCTTTTTGAACCCTCAGGTTGCACTTCTATTAAACTTACAGAGCCCTCACCACATCCAATAACAAGACGGTTACTACTGTCTAACACAGTACCAACCTCGCCACTTGTGGACAACGCCTCCGCTTTATATACCTTTATTCTTTTTCCAAGTAAGGTGAAATATGCACACGGCCAAGGATTATATCCTCTTATAGCGTTTACAATTTGTTTAGCAGGTAAAGAAAAATCAATTTGTGCCATTTCTTTTTTTATAATTGGCGCATAGGTAGCATCTTTATCATTCTGTTTTATGGGCTTAACTGTACCATCAAAAACACCATTAATTGTTTTATCTAGAAGTTCTGCCCCCATTATTGCCAATCTATCGTGCAAGGTGTCAGAAATTTCATTATCGCCGATTTTGGTTTCACTCATAAGCAAGATATCGCCAGTGTCCATACCTTCATCCATAAGCATTGTCGTAACACCTGTTACTTTATCTCCGCAAACAATGCACCATTGTATAGGAGATGCGCCGCGATGTCTTGGTAAAAGCGAAGCATGTACATTTATACATTTATACTTTGGCAACTCTAAAATTTCTTTAGGTAAAATTTTGCCGTATGCTACAACAACAATTAAGTCCGGGTTGAGTTTCTTAAGTATCTCATAAGCCTCTCCGTCGCGCAAAGTGTTAGGTTGATATACATCCAAACCCAACTCTAACGCTCTGACCTTAACAGGTGGAGGTGTTAACACATATTTTCTACCCTTAGGTTTATCCGGTTGTGTAAACACACCAATAACATTATGCTTTTTATGAACAATTTCAAGGCAACCTACAGCAAACTCAGGTGTGCCCATAAAAACTATATTCATTAACTATTCCTCTCCGATATAAGAAACTACATGGTCGGTAAACAAAACGCCATCTAGATGGTCAATTTCATGGCATAAAGCCCTAGCAAGCAGGTCTTCGCCTACTATTTCAAACTGCTTACCGTTTCTATCAAATGCGCGAACCTTAACCTTACGAGGTCTATCGGTAATTCCCCAAACATTAGGGCAAGATAAACAACCTTCGGTTTCATTTTGTTTTCCCCAAGTTTTAACTATCTCAGGGTTAACAAGTTCTATAGGACCATCGCCAATATCTATTACACATATTCTGCGCAAGATACTAATTTGAGGAGCAGCAAGACCAACCCCATCTTTATCGTACATAGTATCAAGCATATCATCAAGTAATGTATGCAACTTTTCATCAAAGTTTTCAACCAAGCGAGTTTTTTTACGAAGCATTTCGTTCGGCTCGGTTATAACTTCTCTAATTGCCATTATTTTTTCCTCCGTTAAATAATACTTTCAGGATTAATATCTACAGAAACTGTAGAATTTTTACCATGATTTGAAGAATTGTATTCAATCAAACATTCATCTATTAATTCAGAAAAACGGGCAAATGACCTGAATTTAATAATCAATCTAAATCTATACTTATTATTAACCTTCGGCACCGTTGCAACAGATGGTCCAAGAATATTAATTTTAACATCACTATACTCGTTCTGTATACAGCTTACTATTAAAGAAAACAAATGATTAACGCCTTGCTCTGCATCTGCACGCCTCGTTGATTGAACTACCAACTGCGCCAATTCACAGTATGGAGGATATATCATAAGTCTTCGGTTACAGATTTCTTCATTATAAAACGAATCATAATCTTGATTAGCCGCAAGTTTAATAATATTATTTTCAGGTGTTACTGTTTGAATTATAGCAGAACCTCCATCTGTCCCCCTACCCGACCTACCAACCACTTGGGTTAATAGTGAAAACGTTCTTTCAAAACTTCGGTAATCAGCACTATACAAAGAACGGTCGGCACTTAAAACACCAACTAGTGTTACCTTTGGAAAATCCAACCCTTTGGCTACCATTTGTGTACCAAGCATTATATCGTATTCGCCCTTTGCAAAGGCAGTTAAATTATTTTCATAAGCGTCTTTTGTAAGGGTTGTATCTGCATCCATTCTAAGTACGCGTGCTGTGGGGAACATTTCTTTAAGTTCTTCCTCAACCCGTTGAGTACCTGCACCTAGATACTTTAGATGCAAGCCTCCGCATTTACTGCACTTAGACGTATTAGGAATAGAAAAACCACAGTAATGGCACATAAGCCTACCGTTTGCAGAATGATAATTCATTGAAATACTGCAATTTGGACAGGTAGCCACCTCACCACATTCCGAGCACGAAACAAATGTGTTATGACCTCTACGATTCATTAAAAGTATTGCCTGTTGTTTATTTTCTAATACCTCGTTAATACCAGCCTCAAGATTTCTGCTGATTGAGCTACGACGACCCTCAAAGAATTCATTTCGCATATCAACTGTTTTAACTACGGGTAATTTTGCGCTACCGAATCTATTTTTCAAACGCCAAAGATTATATTTACCGCTTTTAGCTGCAGTAAAACTTTCTATAGATGGCGTGGCAGAAGCAAGAATTAACATTGAAGAATGATATTTTGCACGGAACCGCGCAACATCTCTAGCGTGAAACTTTGGTGTTTGTTCTGACTTATAAGTATGTTCTTGTTCTTCGTCAATTATTATTAGGCCTACGTCTGAAAGTGGCGCAAACACTGCAGAACGCGTACCAATTACCACAAGCGCCTCGCCGTTTTTAATACGTTTCCATTCATCCATTCGTTGACCAAGCGACATAGCACTATGTAAAACAGCAACTTTATTTCCATAACGTTTGTTAAATATAGAAATGGTTTGTGGGGTAAGGGCAATCTCAGGCACCATAACTATTACGCCTCTACCCTTTTCAACAACCTCATCAGCCATTCTTAAGAACACTTGTGTTTTACCGCTACCTGTAACACCATAAAGAAGATTTACAGAAAAGCCTTTATTATATTCTTCTTTAAGTCCGTTAAAAACACTTAACTGCGTATCGGTAAGAGTAATAGCTTTGGCATCTTCTTTAGTACTTTCATACGGCCTGCGATAATACTCTTGCTCATAAAATTCTGCAAGACCTTTTGAGACAAGTGAATTAACCACCGAAACAGTTACGCCTGCAAAATAACAAAGTTCTTTCACTCCGCAGTTTCCAATTTGTTCTAAAAGTTCAAGCACACTTTGTTGTTTTGCGGTAAGTTTTTGAGGTTTAGCGTCGGATAAATATTTAACCATTTTTAGCGTAGCATCGCCAACCCTTCTAAGAACAACATCGTTTCTTAAAAGCAAGCCTTCGCTAAACATTTTTTCTAAAACATCGCACTCTCTGCTAAGACCTAGTTTTTTAAGAATTTTATCTCTTTCTACCGCTTCTGCAGGTTTTAATAACTGTATTACCGACTGCTTTAATGGTTCATCGCTTACAACATTATGATTTTGCAAAGAATAAGAAATACCAACCTTTAACGAAATGCCTGCCGGAAGCAAAACTCTTAATGCATCAAAATACGTGCAAAAAGTACGCTTCTTAAGCCACTCTGCTAGCATAAGCATTTCCTTATTAACAATAGGTTCCTTATCTAAAACCGTAATGATTTGCTTCAGTTTTTCGGTAGGATATTCTGAAGTGTCGCCAACCTCAACAATTAAGCCTTGACGCGTAGCAGTTCCGTTACCAAAAGGTATCAAAACGCGTGAACCAACAAGCTTATTAGCATCAACATTTTTTGGTAATAAATAGTCGTAAGGCTTGTCAATGCGGTAAACTGTTTGTGCAACGGCAACGCGCGCTATCATAACATTTCCCATGACAAGCCCTCCTCTTTTCTAAAATATTTTAAATTACAGATGTTTTTCGCGTGAAAGCTCGTTCATAGCAAGTGTAACAGGCTTTTCTATGATAATCTCGCCTTCGCTTTCGGCTTTCTCAGAAATTTTACGAGCACGCTTTGCAATCTCAAGCACAAGTTCGTAACGATTTTTATAATTGTTTATAAGTTTACCAATTGCAGGATTTAGCATCTTCTAGCACCTCTTTAATTAAATTTATTTGACGTTCTTTTTTAGAACGATTGCTAACAATAATTGATATTACATCATCAACCGCCTCACTAAGAGCATCATTAATAACGATGTAATCATATATTTCCGCTTGTTTAATTTCATCAAGCGCAGCATTAAGCCTACCTTTAATTTGCTCTTTACTTTCCGTACCGCGTGAACTTAAACGTTTTGAAAGTATTTCAAACGATGGTGGCATTATAAAAATACTAATAGCTTCAGGAAACTGTTTAAGAACATTCTTTGCACCATTTACGTCAACTTCTAATACTATCTCGGCACCTTCGTCAATTGCTTTTTGTACGGGTGCTTTTGGTGTGCCATAGTAATTGTTTTGGTATATATTATATTCAAGCATTTCGCCATTTTCTATAGCATTCTCAAACTCTTGGCGAGATATAAAGTGATACTTACCGTCTTGCACCTCTCCATCACGCATATCACGCGTAATTGATGAAATTGAAAGACGAATTTCAGGATGCAATTTAAAGACTTCTGATAATACTGTGTCTTTTCCGGAGCCTGAAGGACCTGAAACTATTATTAAATTACCTTTACTCATAAGACTCCTCCTTTTCAGCCTCTCTAAATCTTTCGTCAATACCATCGGTAGTGAGGTAACTTAGTACAACGTGATCACTATCGGTTAAAATAACCGATTTTGTTTTTCTACCTTGAGTAGCATCAACCAACTTACCTATTTCCCTAGCCTCTTGAATCATACGTTTTACGGGTGCAGATTCGGGAGATACAACAGCAATAACTCTTGATGCGGATATTAAATTACCAAAGCCTATATTAACTAATTCCATTTTTGCACCTATTCAATATTTTGTATCTGTTCTCTGATTTTTTCAATCTCAGATTTTATTTCAACAACCGCACGCGCAATCTCAACGTCCTGCGCTTTGGAACCTATAGTATTAGTTTCTCTATTCATTTCCTGAACAATAAAATCAAGTTTTCTGCCAATAGGCGTATCTAAATCCAAAAGTGAACAAAGCTGTTCCATATGGCTACCAAGTCTAACCGTCTCCTCGCAAACCGCGAGTTTATCAGCCATAATTCCTGTCTCGGTTATGAGGCGTTGTTCATCAATCTTAACATCACCCAATAGTTCGCGCATGCGTTGTTCTAACTTTTCTCTGTATAAGCGCACGGTTTCAGGTGAACGTTGTTCAATAAACTTTACCTTTTCATTTATTGCTGCAACTCTATTTAAAATATCAGCTTTTAATTTTTCACCCTCACGTTTACGCATTTCAACGAAAGATAGTATAGCTGCAGTTGCAACACTAGAAACATCGCACCATAATTGCTCTTCATTAATTTCACTCTTAGTTACGGTGAAAATCTCAGGATTTCTTGCAACGGTTGAAACAGAAATATCATCATTAAGACCATATTGTTCTGCCAAACTTTTCAAAGCGGAAATGTATGGGTCGGCATATGTATTATTAATTTCAATAACAGTGTCACCCAAAGCACTGCTACTTAAAGTTAAAAACATTTCAACCTTACCGCGCGAAACATACTCTTGCAACAAGGTTTTGAGTTTATCTTCCAAAAAAATACAGGTGCGCGGAACTTTAGGTGTAAACTCTAAAAACTTATGATTAACAGAGCGAAGTTCTACAGTTATTGTAGAATCATTTAAGGTTTGTTGCGCCCTGCCATAACCAGTCATACTATTTGCCATAAACTTCTCCCTTTTTGGAATTGATCTATCACTATATTTTATCAAATTTTACTGTTATTTGTCAACACTCAAAACATAGAAAAACACTGTATTTTTGCAAATTTTCAATAAATTAATCAATTTTTACTCTTTTTCCAACAGCCGAGAATTTTTTAAAGGTTAAAGGCCAGATTGCACCTGCAAAAACTACTAAAACAAAATAACGAATCGCATTAGAAAATAGCGTCTCGCCAATAAGAATTTTAAGCAAAGGTTTTAAACCCTCTTTTAATGCTACAACTATTATTAAGCCTATCACCAATTTTAATATCTGACCTAAAACTGTAGCCTTAGTATCAAAATTAATATATCTACTATCAATGAAATACACCACTAGCATTCCTAAAATACAACCAAGTAATTTTGTAAAGTTCTTTTGAGCTGAAATTAAATTTTCCGCATCAACATCTTTAGGGAATTGATAGGTAAAAACAAAAACAGTACCAATAATAGTAATTAACGCCATTACACATAAAAAATACCACATTACTTTTTTGTTAGTTTTACCTTTATTAACTATAGGATAAACAACAAAAATAAGTGTCGTAGCAATAATTAACGAAACTATAACGTCTTTTGGCGTATGAACACCGAGATACATCCTAGAAAAAGGAACTAGTACACAAAGCAATACACAAATTATTCTTACAATTAAATTTTTATTCCACCTAGCAAGACCGCCAAATGTTCCAACAGAGCTTTGTGTATGACCGCTTGGAAAAGAGTAACCGGTAGCTTCAGCTCTAGCTGATTCTACGATAGTAAACTTATCATCTATAACCCAAGGTCTTGGAATCCTAAAAACTATTTTCAAAAACTGATTAAATACCGTTCCAATAAAACCAACGGATAAAATATAGTAGCCTTGAAATTTATCAACACACCAAAACACAACCAATGCAACAGCCATAAAAATTATCTCTTCGCCAAGGTGTGTTATTATTGCAACTATCCAATCTAACACGGGATGCCTTATCCCCTCTAAAAAATACAAAAAGCTCATATCAATACCTCCTATACCATTTAATTATACCTTCAATTAAAAAACTTTTCAACATTTTTAGCAACATAATACCCCCGACGTCAATAAAAAACGCCGAGGGTTAATTTACACAGTAGCAAAACTATCGGTAATTCCCGTATTATTAGCATCGTTAAGAGCGGTTGGTGGTATTGTATATACAGTGGTTTCTGTAACTACACTTATAGGCCAAGGTAATGCGGCAATAAACTCTTTATAAAAACTAGTATTTGGGTTTGGATTGCCTATAAAAATGTGCTGTGGAGAAAGTTTGTGTATATATGAAACCAATGCATTTTTAGGGTTGTCGCTATATATAATGTCAATGTTGCAGTCTGTAATTTTTGAAAGTTTATTTAATGTTTTAAGACTATTAGCACGATATTTTGCATCTTCTTTTGATTTTTGAACAGTTACAACACATAATTTGCAATTAAGATTTTTGGATAATTCCGTCGCGGCATTAATAATAGATTTACAACTAATCTGTGCCGTAACACAAGCAACAATATATTTTTGCATTATTAATAGCCTCCTTACGAATTTAATTGTAGCATGTAATAATTTCCCATTTGTAATGAACAGATTAATTATTTGTTAATAAAAGCCAACACTACATTTTATGCAGTGTCGGCTTTTAAAATTATTTTTCTATTATTTTAATTGACAGATCATGAAGTTGTGCTGTATCTACTGGTGACGGAGAACCGCTCATCAACTCACCGGAGTTAGCAACTTTCGGGAATGCAACAACTTCTCTTAGTGATTCACAACCTAGCATCAACATACATAGCCTATCCAGACCAATCGCCATACCGCCATGTGGTGGTGCACCATACTTAAATGCATCGGTTAAGAAGCCAAATTTTTCATGTGCTTCTTCATCGCTTAAACCAAGAGATGCAAACATCTTACCTTGTAAAGCAGGATCGGTTATACGAATAGAACCACTTGAAAGTTCTATACCATTAAGTACTAAGTCAAAGCACTTAGCGTATACCTTTTCTTTGTCGCTATCAAGATACTGAACACTATCATCAGTAGGTGCAGTAAATGGATGGTGCATCGCAACATAAGTATTGTTTTCCTCGTCAAATTCAAAGAATGGGAATTCTGTGATCCAAAGGAAATTCCATTTGTTTTTAGGAATTATATCAAGCTTTTTAGCCACCTCTAAACGAAGTGCTCCAAGAACAGAAAGAGCCAAACTTTTCTTATCCGCAACAAAGAATACAACGTCACCCTTTTCGGCTTCGGTAAGTTTAAATATCTCTTGCATTTCATCTTCGGTCATAAACTTTGAGAACGAACAAGAAGGTGCATCTTCAACCCAACGAATATAACCAAGACCTTTAGCACCAATACCCTTAACCATTTCGGTAAGTTTATCTATTTCTTTACGTGATAATGTTGAAGCGCCGCCTTTAGCGTTAATTGCACGAACGGTACCACCGTTTGCAATCGCGCCTGAGAACACAGAGAATTCGCAATCCTTAACCGCTTCAGAAACATCAATAATTTTCATATCAAAGCGTGTATCAGGTTTATCAGAACCATACTGTTCAATGGCATCATTGTACTTCATACGAGTGATTGGAGTAACAATATCAATATTCATTATCTCTTTAAACAAACGTTTGATAAAGCCTTCGTTAACAGTAAGTATATCATTCATTTCAACAAATGACATTTCAAGGTCAATCTGAGTAAACTCAGGCTGCCTATCGGCACGTAGGTCTTCATCTCTAAAACAACGGGCAATCTGATAATATCTATCCATGCCCGAAACCATAAGTAACTGCTTATAAATTTGTGGGGATTGTGGTAAAGCAAAGAATTTACCCTCATGAACCCTTGATGGCACCAAATAGTCACGCGCGCCCTCAGGAGTTGATTTAACAAGAATTGGAGTTTCTATTTCAATAAAACCATTCTCATCATAATAATCCCTTACTACCTTTGTTATCTTATGGCGAAGCATAAGATTGTTTTGAAGCACCGGACGGCGAAGATCCAAAAAACGATATTTAAGTCTTAAGTCTTCTTTAACGTCTGTTTGATTTAAAATCTCAAACGGAGGAGTTTCTGCCTTCCCTAAAATCTTCAATTCAGTTACAAATATCTCAATTTTACCGGTTGGTATTTCATTATTTTCGGCAGAACGATGGCGAACCAAACCCTTTGCCATTAAAACATACTCTGAACGAACACCAAACGCTTTATCAAAAACATCCCTATTAGTTGTATCATCAAACGCGAGTTGAACAATTCCTGTTCTATCTCTTAAATCAATAAATATTAACTGACCTAAGTCACGTTGACGTTGCACCCAACCGCATACAACTACTTCTCTACCTTCATCGTTAGTTGTAAAAGTACCACAGTAGTCGGTACGCTTCATACCATTCATTAAATCTAACATAATTACACTTCCTATTTTAAACCTGATATAACGCCATCTAAATCGTTTATAGACTCTGTTAGGTTATCCATAGCACAATTAACTTGTGCGCCATAAATAGCAGAAATTAAACCTTCGGGCAAGGATATATCAATCTGTTCACCACTTTGCATATTCTTAAGAACTGCTTTCATAGAGTTAAGTTCATTCTCACCTATAATGACACTGAATTTAGCGGAAATTTTATTTGCATATTTCATTTGTGCTTTAACACTGCGAGAAACGATATCAGTTTCTACAGAAAAGCCTTCATCCCTTAACATACTAGCAAGTTTTGTGCAGTACACTCGCGAACTTTCATCCATTGCACCAACATAAAGATCGCATGTAGGAACGGGTGGAATAGGTGTATTTTGACTTTCCATAACAAGAAGTAAGCGTTCAATACCCATTGCAAAACCTAATGACGGAGTATACTGACCACCCATTTGTGAAACAAGTCCATCATATCTACCGCCACCGCATACCGTAGATTGTGCACCGATTGAGCCTGAAACAAACTCAAAAACTGTTCTGGTGTAATAATCTAATCCGCGAACGATTTTAGGATTAACAGTAAACTTTATCTCAGCCGCATTAAGGTGCTTTTTAACTAATTGGAAATGATTATTACATTCTTCACAAAGATAATCTAGCATAGTAGGAGCGCCTTCACAAATCTCGCTACATATAGGAGATTTACAATCAAAAATGCGCATTGGGTTACGCTCTAAACGTTCTGCACAAGTGCCACACAACCGTTCCTTGCGACTATTAAAATACTCTAAAAGTGCTTTATGGTATTTCGCGCGACATTCCGGACAACCAATAGAGTTTATTTCTAAAGAAAGGTCTTTTATGCCGAGGTTGTTTAAAACACTATTAGCAAGCAAAATAATTTCTGCATCAGCCGAAGCGTCAGCTGTGCCAAAACACTCAACACCAAATTGATGAAACTCACGCAATCTGCCCGCCTGTGGCTTTTCATAGCGATAACAAGAGCCAATATAACAAGTTTTCACAGGCAATGTTCCGCAAATATTACCATGTTCAATCATTGAACGTACTGTGCCTGCTGTTATTTCAGGACGTAGAGTAATAGAACGATTACCTTTATCATTGAAAGTATACATCTCTTTTTGAACTACGTCGGTAGTATCACCGACACTTCTTAAAAATACCTCAGTATGCTCAAAAACAGGGGTTCTAACCTCTTTATAACCATAAAGTGATGCAGTATCAAGCATTGTTTTTTCAACATATTGCCATTTATAACTATCCTCTGGGAGTACATCTGCAGTTCCGCGAGGCGCTTTATTTTGTTCTGCCATAATCAATCTTCCAATCAATATATTAATCAATAAAGGGCGGTATCAAAAACCGCCCGTATTATTATTCTTTATCAGCCCTAACAATCTCTCTCCACTCAAGATCGCCACGCTCTAGACCGTGTATGAGCATTTCGGCGGTTGCAATATTAGTGGCCACGGGAATATTGTGAACATCGCAAAGACGAAGTATTGCCATTTCATCAGGTTCGTGTGGCTTTGGATTAAGTGGGTCGCGGAAAAGCAAAACCAAATCTATTTCATCGCAACCTATACGTGATGCAATTTGTTGAGCACCACCCTGATTGCCACTTAAAAACTTTATAACATCAAGTCCGGTTGCCTCTGATATCAACTTACCTGTAGTACCAGTAGCAAGAAGAGTGTTCTTGCTTAAAATACCGCAATAAGCAATACAAAACTGAACCATTAATTCCTTCTTAGCATCATGTGCAATCAATGCAATATTCAAAATTATCCCTCCTGTATTTATAAGCTATTAAGCTTTGGTAACGGTACATCTGCCGAAAGCAAACGTTTTGCTATCCTATAAAACGATTTATAAGATAAACATTTTTCATATAATTTTCCACTTGCGCTTAACAAAGCAAGTTGTGGGTCATAAGGTATTACACCCTTTAGCATTAACCCTGATTTATCTATTATATCATCTAATGACATAACGCCGTTATGTTTATGAATAAAATAATCAAACTTGTTAAGTATCAAATACTTATTATTTATTCCTGACTCGGTTAATACCGACTCAATAGCAGTAGCACTTCTACTACCAATGGCATTAAGCGGTTCAACTACTATTACACTTGAAAATTTAGGAATTGAATTATATAGTTCTGCATCAATGCCCGCAGGGCAATCTACAATAACCACATCAAAATCATCAACAATATCGTACAAAAAGTCACCAAAAAGTTTCTTATTTAATGAGCCGGCAGAACTTGGCGCCGGTATCAAATTGATATTGCTGTTAACCTGGAGCATAGCCTCGTGATAAGGCTTGTTGTAAGAAATAATATCATTTAAGTCAAACACTAGCCTATCACTTACACCCAACATTAAATCAAGACAACGCAGACCTTCATCAATATCAATAAGCAACACTGATTTTGAAAGTTTAGAAAATGCGGTTGCAAGACCCACGGATACAGTTGATTTTCCTGTTCCGCCTTTACCTGAGGTAATAACGGTTAACATACCCATGCTATTGCGCCACCTTTCTAAAGCATATATTTTGGATAATTATAACATAAACCAACCTGTTTGTAAAGGTGGCTATTTCAAAATTTTGTCTTGTGCGGTGTCATTTTTTTCATTGTATTGTTTCATAAAATACTCATTGAATATTTCCTTAACGACAGATGCGCTAATATAACTCTTTAGACCATGTTCAATTACAACCGAAACAGCTATTTCAGGAGAATCAAACGGTGCAAAAGCAATAAATACACTATGATCTCCACCGGGGTTTTCAGCCGTACCGCTCTTACCGCCAACCTTGATTTCGTAATTATCAAATACTGTACTACCAGTACCCTCTGTGGTAACAGACAACATACCATCCTTTACAACCGAAAATACTGAATCACTAAATTCAACTTTATTCAAAATAGTTGGTTTGTATTTTTTTACTGTCTTAGTAAGAGAGTAATTTTTAATTTCTTTTAAAAGGCTTGCTTTATAACGAGTGCCATTATTTGCAATTACGCTTGTGTACATACATAATTGTAGCGGTGTGAACATATTATCAGACTGGCCAATAGCCGCACTAAGAGTCATACCAGGGGACCATATTGAACCGACACTTTGTGAGTAGTCAGAACCCGCTAAAACGCCCGAACTTTCAGGTACTTCCACCCCTGTTAATCCACCTAATCCATACTGCAAGCAGTATTTATTCATATCGGTAATGCCTACACGTCTGCCAAGTTCATAGAAATAATAGTTACACGAAACAGAAAGCGCATTTACCATATTTACTGACTTGTGATAACCCATACAAGTAGGTTGAGAATCTTCATAATAGTCATATATTTGTTTACAAAAAATAATTTCTTGTGGCGTAATCTTTCCTAGTTGCAAACCTATGCTAGCAACTGCAGGTTTAAAACACGACCCAGGTGGATATGTGCCTAAAAACGCCCTGTTAAGTAGCGGATTATTTTCGTTTTGCACTAAACCTTCATAATCCTCATTATATTCTTGCATTGTATATGATGGGTAGTTTGCTGCAGTAAGAATATTGCCGGTTTTAACTTCACTTACTACAACCGAAGCACCTGAAATTTCACTATTTTTACTTTGCAATTCAATCAACAATTCAGAAAGAGCGTTTTGGGCAACAAGCTGAAGTGTTTTATCAAGTGAAAGTATTACTGTGTTACCAGGTACAGCTTTTTTAGTTATCTCTGAAGAGATAATTTTACCACTACCATCTAACCTATATGTGATCTCTCCATCGGTACCTCGCAAATATTCTTCATATGCGTATTCAATACCACTTATGCCAACCTTATCACTATAAGTGTAACCTTTTTTCTTATAATCTTCCCAAGATTCTGCAGGAATAGACCCAACCGTTCCAATTAAATGTGTAGCTACATTTCCTCCTGCATAATCGCGCATAGGCACAGTGCTTACCTCTACTCCGGGTAGCTCATCAGACGTTTCATAAATAGCAGTCATTATCTCTTTTCCAACATCTTCAGCAAATGTATAAGGAAATGCTATTGAAAAGTCAGCTATCTCCATAGAATATCTAACGCCCATTATTTTTCGCTGCAACTCAAGATTAAGACCTTCTAATTGATAGCGAGTAACCATACTGTCAAAACAGTTTTGTGCAGTTGCATAACTGTTCAAACCAAGTGTGGTTTTGAGACGTGCAATTTTATCAGTATCTTTAGTATTAAATTTTTCGTTGTCCTTTAAAGGTAAATTATCAATCCATTTACATTTTTTTGTTTCAAGATAATTAACAAGTATCGTAATTGTTGAATTAATATTGTCCATATCAATATATGCCATATTAAAAACTATATTATAACCGTCACGATTAACTGCAATAGGTCTACCGTAAGTATCCAAAATTTCACCGCGTGCAGCCTTTAACACAGCAGTTTGTTTAGAAATTCCGTTAGCCTGAGCAAGATACTTATCGCGGTCTATCACCTGCAAATCAACAATGCGAATTGTATAAACAACTAAAACCGCAATTAAAACAAAAGAAAGTGCAACATTGCGGATATTTAGTTTTTTCTTAGTCCTCAATTTTTGCACCCCTTTAATATTATTTAATTTCGTTTAGACAAAAGTTTTTTACGTATTTTAATAATTAAACCTAATGCCAAGTAAATTATTAAAGAAAAGAAAACAGTAGAAAAAAACGAAGGCAAAAGGTTTAAAGATAGTATTGCTTTATCAAAAGAATTTATAATCCATATTCCAAAATAATAAATTAGCGTAAATAATACCGAAATAATTACCGAAGAACGAAAATTATTATTTATTATCAACTGTACTAAAACGCCACCAAAATAACCTGCCAATAACATAAAAATAGTGTTATAGCAAATTACATTTGCCGACACAGCATCAACTGCAGCGCCAATAAAAAAACCAAAAAAAGCGCCAACTTTATCACCAAAATACATACCACTGAAGATTGCCGCTGGTAATAATATTTGCGGAAATCCTAATTCTTTTTCAAATATACCATCAGTATACTGCACAATGTATATAATCAAATAAATTATGGCAATAAAGACAAGCAATGGATAATCTATAGACTTGTTTTTATTCATAAATTTTCACTTATCAAAGCCAACACCTACTTATCGGTAATTGAACCCTGCCCTTCAAAATAAGTAATAACCATAACATCTTTTATGTTTAAAATATCAACCGAACAATCTATAGTTGCAGTGATGGAGGTTTGGTTTTCATCAGAAGACAGATGACTAATAGTACCAACTACTAAGCCTTCGGGAAACACGCCGCCACCTGCTGTAACAATTATATCATTTAGTGCAACTGTACAACTTCTAGGTAAATTATAAAAATTAGTTTGTCCTTTTTCAGAGAGTTTAGGCGACCCTGTAATTATGCCAACATCTGAGGTACGATAATCCAAACAACCAACCTTAATATTGTTACTTAGCAAAGTTGTTATTTTAGAATAACTCGGACCTACCTCTGTTACATAGCCAACCAAACCAGAAGAAGTAATAACAGGATCATGGTTAGAAATTCCATTAACAGAGCCTTTATTGATTGTAAACGTGAAACCACTATCACCCATATCGCGAGATATCAAGGTAGCATCAATAAAGCTAAAATCTTTATTCTCTTGTTTAATTTCTAAAAAACCTTTTAAGAACTCATTCTCTTTCTTAATATTATCGTAATCAACAACCATTTCTGAAAGTTCGTCAACACGTTTTTGCAGTTCATCGTTTTTTCTCATCAACTCAGTACCACTATTAAGTTTTGTGTTGATGTCATTTACCGTGTTGGAAATGTATGTTGCTATAGAACGAAAAGGTTGAGTAATTGCACCCATAAAACTAGCATGAGGCGCAATAGTTCCACCGATAATACGTATTACAATTGAAGTAACCAACAGGCAGGCAACTATGCCGCATATTGTTTTAAATCGTTTACTTCTTAAGAAAAAGCGCATACGTTAACCTACCTTTCTAAATAATTATCTATAGCGTTTGCTTTTTCTGCTAATATAGGTATCAAAAGTATCGGTCTTATCTAGCCATTTAGATATGCCTAAAACAGCACAATCAAGAGGGTTATCTGCTACTGTAACAAAAATACCTGTTTCTTGAGATATAAGCTGGTCCAGTCCGCGAAGTAGCGCACCGCCACCAGTCAACATAATACCTCTATCTATAATATCAGAAGCAAGTTCCGGAGGTGTTTTTTCCAGTGTAGAACGTATTGCATCAATAATCTGTGAAACAGGATCTGCAATAGCCTCGCGCACTTCTTCGGAATTAATTTCAATGTTTTTTGGCAAACCGTCTAAAAGGTTACGTCCTCTAACCTCAATAGATTCTTCGTTTTCATAAGGCAATGCAGAACCTAATTTGATTTTAATTTCCTCTGCAGTACGTTCACCAATCAACATATTGTGCTTTTTACGAATAAAGTTAATAATTGCCTCATCAATATCATCTCCCGCAACACGCACAGACTGTGCGGTAACAATATCACCAAGTGCAATAACAGCAACTTCTGAAGTACCGCCGCCAATATCAACAACCATATTACCGTGTGCATCATTAATATCAATTCCCGCGCCTAGTGCAGCTGCTATAGGCTCTTCTATCAAATCAGTATCACTAGATCCTGCAAGTCTTGCAGCATCCAATACAGCACGACTTTCAACCTCGGTAACACCTGCCGGTATGCATACTAAAACTCTGGCACGAGAAAAAAGCGAGCCCTTTAATGCCTCTTTTATAAACCTTTTTAACATAGCTGCTGTAACATCAAAGTCTGCGATAACTCCATCTTTTAAAGGGCGTACCGCAACAATAGACCCAGGCGTTCTACCAATCATTTCTTTTGCCTCGGTACCTACCGCTTTAACAGCGTCTGTTCTAACATCGTATGCAACGACAGATGGCTCACGCATACAAATACTTTTACCCTTAATACAAACCAAAGTGTTAGCAGTGCCTAAGTCTATGCCAATATCTCTAGTGAACATTATATATTTTCCATCCCTTCAAGCGCCCTATATAACCGATTTGCAGGTAAACCCATAACGGTATAGTAATCGCCTTTAATTTCCTTTATAAACTTGCAACCTAAACCTTGAACCGCATAAGCTCCCGCCTTATCCATCGGCTCATTACTGCTTATATATCCGTTTATTTCATCATCACTCAAAACGTCAAACGTAACACTTGCGTAATCTGTAAAAGAAAACGTAGTTTTAGCATTACAAATCGCAACTCCAGTGTAAACATAATGAGTTTTACCTGAAAGTTGTTTTAACATATTATAAGCATCTAATCTATCTTTTGGTTTTAACAATATCTTATCGTCTACTACCACAACGGTATCAGAACCGATTACGGTATCGTTAGGGTTAAGTCGCAATCCCGCTTTGGCTTTACGAAGTGCGAGCTGTTCTGCAACCTTGCTACACTCAACGCCCTCATCAAAAGACTCATCAACCTCTACAGGAAAACAGATAAAATTAATTTGCATTTTTTCTAATATTTCTTTCCGCCTTGGCGAATTTGATGCAAGAATAAGCAAGCAATTACCCCTAACTGTATTTAAGATTTATACAACGTTTAATTATACCAAAACTGCCTTAAGTATACAAGACGTCTTTTTTTAAATTATAGTTTAGGCTTTCTGCCACAAGAATTCTTTTCTCTACAATAGCCTGTGTACTCACATTTTGGCAAGAAATAGTGATCAACCACATATTTCCACTCAACAGAATATTCACTTAATGCTTTGCATAAATCATTAAACAAACGACGATATTCGTGATAAGCCCTTGTGCACATTCTCTGCCTTGACATATCCATTAAATTACGAAGATTATGTTTACATACAATTTTTGTTGTCATACCGAGTGGTAAAAGCAAGGCAGAATCCTCTCTCGGCACACCCATTTCTTCTAATTTTTGTAAAGACGATAAAATGTTATCCATAGCATTAACATACTCGTTTTTTATATTTTCATCTTTACTTATTGATGGAGGTAAAACATAGTCAAACCCCTTTTGATAATCAATATATCTGGTGCTTGCTTGTAAACGGGTTGGCGAACCGCCAATATGTGTATACCACTCTCTAATTACACGAGCAGAATACCCATCTAAAATAATGTAAACATCTGGAAATTCAAAGGTTCTGCCATGTTCACTTTCAAAGCAACTAATACCACGCTTGTAATTTTTTTCAGGGTCGGTAATATCTCCACCCCAACAAACGCCTGCCTCGCTTCCTATCATAGTTATTGGATTTTTTACTGTATATTCTTGAATTATTACCTTTGCCATTGTTACATCCCCTTTACGATAAGTAAATAAAAAACATTACACAAGTCTATTATAACTCATGTAATGCTTTTTTTAAAGTATAAATTTAAAATATATATAATAAATTTATATATTAATATTTCATTCTGCCATATTTCTTAACAATTTTAAGTATTTCATCTTTATTTTTCATACCGCCAACTGAATCTTCAGAAGAAAGATTACATACAGCAGCACCCGATGCAAATTCTAACATCTCAAGGTCTTCCATACCATTGTAAATAGCATATAAGCAACCTGCACAGAAAGCATCTCCTGCACCACAAGCACCCTTAATCATTTCAGCAGGAACATCTACCGAGCCAACGCTTGTGAATTCTCCGTTAGAACTTAAGCAGAAGCCAGCTTCCTTACAGTGAATAATAACCTTATCTTTAACGCCGTATTCAAAAAACAACTCCATTGTTTTACGAATATTCTCAACATTAACAGTACCATCAGGATTTCGTGGGTCAAGACCCGAAACGCCACAGGCTTCAATCTCGTTAATAATACAGTAGTTTGTGTATTTTAAAGCAGGCATAACCTTTTCTTTAAATAAACCTGAAGAATCACTAACCACGTCAAAAGAGGTTTTAATCATATTATCTTGGCATCTTTTTAAGAAGCGAGCCATTACTGTACCATATTCGCTATCAGGCATATCAAACATTTTAAGCAATAAGATATATCCAATATGTAACATATCACAATTAAGTGTTTCAACCGGAATATCTTCAGGTGAAAAAATATCATTAGCACCGCTATTACAGAAGAAGGTTCTAGCACCATCAGTTTTTTCTGTAATAACATCACTAAATGCAGTTGGCACACCATCGGTAATTTTAATATTACTTGTATCAATGTTATGTTTTTGAAGTTGAGAAATTATATATCTACCATTCTCATCATCGCCAACTCTACCAATAGCAGTTAAAGGCATCTTTTTATCAATAATAGCAAGGTCAATAAGGGTGTTGCTAACACAACCGCCAACCGCTTTTGAAGTTGAAATTATGTTTGTAAGCATACCTCTTTCGGGATATGATTCAACAACCTTAAGATTATCAATAATAATGCTACCTGCAATAACAATGCCTCTGTGCTCACCACGAAGTAAGTAATCAACAGAAACATTAAAAATTTCTGCAAGTGCAGGAAGTTGTGTAATTTCAGGATATCCTGTGCCACACTCCCATTTACTGATCGCCTTATCACTAACTCTCAGTTTATTTGCTAAGTCAAATTGTGTCCAACCATACTTTTTGCGAAGTTCTGCAATGTTTTTTCCAACTAATGATCTATCCATAATATAACCCCCTTGTATTTTAATTATAGTTCAGAAATGAAATAATGTAAACCTACTTATCGTGGTATATGATATGTAGAATTTTTGATAATTTCAATTAAAATTCTACAGTTAGTAGACTTAACGCCTTTTATTTAAAAAAATTTGCGCCGACATTTTATTAATATCGGCGCACAATTATTATTCAGTTACAAAACGATGGTGAACCTTTTTGCCTTTTTTTACAATAATACCTTCTGCAAAATCAACAGATGTAAAAGTAGTGTTAGGATCAGATATTTTAGCATCATTAACCGATACACCACCTTGTTGAATGAGTCTTCTACCCTCACCCTTTGACGGAATCAATCCACCTTTTAGCATTAAATCTAAAATAGCAATATTGCCGTCAACAAAATCATCATTTGAAAGTGTTGTCGTAGGCATCTCAGAAATATCCATAGCACCGCCAAACAATGAGCGAGCTGTTTTTTGAGCAGATAATGCAGCCTCTTCTCCATGGATAAGTTTAGTTAACTCGTATGCTAAGAGTTCTTTTACGGGATTTAATTGCTGTCCTTCAAGATTCTCATATTTTGCAATTTCTTCAAGAGGGACAAACGTTAACATTTTAAGGCACTTAATAACATCAGCATCATCAACATTACGCCAATATTGATAGAAATCATAAGGCGATGTCTTATTAGCATCAAGCCAAACCGCACCGTTCTCGGTTTTGCCCATCTTCTTACCTTCACTTGTTAACAACAGATTGCAGGTCATAGCATAGGCTTCACGATTATCGCATTTGCGAATAAGCTCTACTCCACCTATCATATTACTCCACTGGTCGTCGCCGCCTAACTGCATTTGACAACCGTATTTTCTATTAAGGGTTAAGAAATCATAACTTTGCATCAACATATAGTTTAGTTCAAAGAAAGATAAACCTCTCTCTAAACGCTGCTTATAACACTCAAACGCAAGCATTCTATTAACCGAGAAATGAACACCGATTTCTCTGATGAAATTAATATAGTTAAGATCTAAAAGCCAATCTCCGTTATTAACGATTAATGCTTTGTCATCACTAAAGTCAATTAGTTTTGACATTTGAGATTTAAAGCATTCAATATTATGTTCAATGGTTTCTCTAGTTAGCATTTTGCGCATATCGGTTTTTCCGGATGGGTCGCCGATCATACCGGTACCGCCTCCGAAAAGTGCTATTGGACGATGACCATGTCTTTGCATATGAGACATTACTACCACCGCAACAAAATGGCCTACATGTAGGCTATCTGCCGTGGGATCAAATCCTATATAAAAGGTAACTGGTTTATCTCCGTCAATTAGTCTTCTAACCTCTTCTTCGTTTGTGGACTGTGCCAACAATCCACGCTCTTTAAGTTCTTCAAATAAAGTCATATTTACATATCCTTTCAGATAAAATTTTAATTTTCACTTTCTATTAACTCTTTTGCGGTATTATATAAATTTTCTGTTATTTGCGAGCCCGACATAATTCTTGCAACCTCGCGAATTCTATTATCACCGGTAATGCTATTAACCGATGTATAGGTTGAATTATCTTTTTGCTCTTTTGATATTAACAAATGATTATCGGCAAGTGCAGCAATCTGCGCTAAGTGTGTTATGCAAATAACCTGCCTTAATTTTGACACATTCTTAAGTTGTATGCCGATCTTACGCGCAGCTCTACCGCTTATACCTGTATCAATTTCATCAAAAATAAGAGTATCAACATTATCTTTATCAGCAAGTACGCTTTTAATTGCCAACATAATTCTGGAAAGTTCGCCTCCTGAAGCAATTTTAGAAAGCGGCATTAATGACTGACCTTTATTAGTAGAAATTAAAAACTCAACCTTATCGGTTCCGATAGAAGTATAACTTCCCTCTTTAATATCAACCTTAAAGATAACATTTTCCATATCCAAAAACTTTAGCACTTCGCATACTTCATCAGACAATTTTAAGGATGCTTTTTGCCTTGATTTTGAAAGCAGTTTTGCCTTTTCAATCAACTCGTTTTGAATTTGCAAAAGTTGATTTTCTAGTTTTTCTCTGTTCTCACAATTTATATTAATTTCTTTTAGTTGCGCTTCAAAGTTTTGCAACTTATTTAATAGACCTTCTTCGTCACCATCATATTTTCGCATAAGGGTATGTAAAAAGTCAAGCCTATTTTGCAGAGTTTCTAATTCTTCTGCGTTAAAATCCATAATATCGGTTAATTTTTTAGAATCTGATTGCAATGCTTTTAGTTCAAGAATAACTGCGCTAAGTTTATTAGCAAACGAATCTATCTCACCGCTAATACCGTTAAGTTTAATTAACCTTGCTTCTGCCGACTCAAGTTCAGACATGTAGTTGCTTTCGGCTATTTCGTTGCCGTTAATAACATCAAGTGCATTTGTTAGTTTTTCGCTATTTTCTAAAACGGTTATTCTTTCTTTTATAGATTCTAACTCGCCTACTTTAATATTAGCAGTCTGTAGTTCCTTTATTTGAAAGCTTAAAATTTCAATTTTACTAGAAGTTTGTTCTTCTAATTCAATTGAAGTTTTTAATTGTTTACGAACATTTTTAAACATATCAAACGAACGTTTATAATCGTTAAGTATTTGTTCATTTTCAGCAAAAGCATCTAAAAATTTACAGTGATTTTCTATGCTTAATAATTGTTGATTATCATGTTGTCCATGTATATTTATAAGATATTTACCTATCTCTTTTAGTGCAATGGTATTAACAGGTACTCCGTTTATTCTACAATCGTTCTTTCCGCTTGTAGTAATGGTACGCTGAATAATGTACTTACCATCATCCGACTCAATGTCAAAATCTTTTAAAGCATTTTCTGATGGCGTAGAAAGGTTCTCAAAAACTGCAATAACGCGCGCTTTATCACACCCGCTACGAATTAAATCGTGCGAGGTTCTCTCACCCAAAACGGCATTGATTGAATCAACAATAATAGATTTACCCGCGCCAGTTTCACCCGTTAGCACATTAAATCCATCTTTAAACACTGCTTGAGCATTTTCTATAACAGCAATATTGTCAATTAACAACTCTTTAAGCACCGTGTATGCTTCCTTTCTAAAATCATTTACCTAATATTTCGTTTAGTTTATCCACCAAAGCAAGAGCAGCCTCTGTATCGGCAGTTATAATTAAAATAGTATCATCTCCAGCAAGTGTACCAACAAACATATCTGAAAACAAACTGTCTATTGCAGCACATGCAGCAGAAGCCGTACCTGCATAGCATTTAACAATAACGTCATTCATAGCAGATTTTATGCTTACTGCAGAATTTTTAAAGATATCGGTATATCTGCCTTTGTTATCATTTGACTGATTTCTGTTAACAGTGTATTTATAGTTACCCTCCGAATCAAGTGATTTAACAATATTAAGTGCTTTAATATCGCGAGATACTGTTGCTTGGGTTACGCTATACCCCATCTTTTGAAGCTCTGCTTGTAGTTTTTCTTGTGTATCAATAACTGAATTCTCAATCAAATTTATTAATGCAACCTGTCTATTACCTTTCATTTATTAGCACCCCTACTTTAGTTTACTGCCTATGCAATAATATGCCGGTCTTGACTTTAACGACATAAGTTTAACAACGGTTTCAGAGCGTGAAATGCATATTTTATCTCCTTGCTCTATCTTAACCGCAACTTCGCCATCAACAGTTAAATAGGCTTCCTTATTATCATTGACATCCACCATTGCATTAATTATTGCAGTAGGTGGAACAATCATAGCTCTGGTAAAGCAAGAGTAAGGGCAAATTGGTGTAATTAAAATATCCTCAACTCTTGGATCTATAACCGGACCGCCGGCAGAAAGCGAATAGGCAGTTGATCCTGTAGGTGTTGAAATAATAAGTCCGTCAGAACGATAGCATATTTCATTACCATCAATGTCCAATTTCATATCAAGCATTCTTGATAGTGTGCCTTTAGTAATTACAGCATCGTTAAATGCGGTATAATTAGAACTGCCTTTATTTGAATTGATATTAACGTTTAACATTAATCTCTCTTCGGTTACATATTCACCTAACAACACCTTTTCAATATTGTCAAGTTCATCCGACTTAATCGCAGCAAGATATCCTATTCTACCAACATTTATACCGAACACCGCTTTATTAAACAATGCTGCTTTTTTTGCGGTATGAATTATAGTGCCATCGCCACCTATTACAATGCAAAAATCCGCAATTTCAATATGATTATCACATTCAGTTACATTTCTGCAAAGTATATCTGCGGTAGATTTATCGCACAAGACCTTTATGTTTGAATTATGTAAAATTTCAATAACTTCTTTAGCAATATTTTTAGCATTACCTTTTTGGAAATTTACAACCAATGAAACCTTCATAGCCTACGCCTTTCTTACTTTATATAATTAATTGAGTATTTGGTGAGAACGCTTTACAACATCACTAGGATTAATATCTGCTTTATATTTGGGATCATCCTCTTTAACAATATACGCTAAATATTCAATATTACCTTCGGGGCCTTTTATTGGGGAGAATTCTAAACCAATTACCGAAAATCCGTAATTTAACATAAAATCAGTAACCTTTATAACTACCTCTTCATGAACCGAAATATCCCTTACAACACCCTTTTTTCCTACTTTTTCTTTACCTGCTTCAAACTGCGGCTTTATTAAGCAAACAGCAGCACCTCTGTTTTTAAGCAAAGAATGTAATGGCGGTAATATTTTATCAAGCGATATAAAGGATACATCTACAGATGCAAAATCCAATTCGTCTTTAATAACTGAGTTGTCAACATATCTAAAGTTCGTTCTTTCTAAGTTAACAACCCTATCATCTGTTCTCAATTTCCACGCTAGTTGACCATATCCAACGTCAATAGCATAAACTTTTTTTGCTCCATTTTGAAGCATACAATCGGTAAATCCACCGGTAGAAGCACCGATATCTGCACAGATGCAATTTTCAAGAGAAATATTATAAACCTGCATAGCCTTTTCAAGTTTAAGTCCACCGCGACTTACATACTTTAAAGGATTACCTCGCACCTCTAAAATATCCGTGCTTTTAATCATGAGCCCTGCTTTATCAGCTTTTTGGTTGTTAACAAATACAACTCCCGACATTATCAAAGCTTTTGCTTTCTCTCTGCTCTCGGTATACCCCGCATTAACTACAGCGGCATCTAACCTGATCTTATCACTCATTAATTTCACCATTCACAAAATTTAATATAAACTCTTTGTTAAGTTTTGCTTGCTCGCGTTGTTCTACTTGGCTTGCTTGCTTAACAAAACAGTTATCAATAGCAAAATGTTTAAAACTACCATTATAACCTTTTTCTAAAAGTTTATCGGCAATTATAGTGCCAATGCTACCTGATTCAACCGCCTCTTCAAATACGAAAACTTTTTTGTGTTTCAGAATAACTTCAATTAATTCTGCACTGATATTATTAACACAGTTTAGTTTAATAAGCGAAACCTTTTTATCAGATAAAGCGTTAGCACACTCACTAAACGTATGTCCGTATGCAATAACGGCAATTTTGCCGTTTTGAAACACGTCGTATTCGGCATCTGTAGCATCAAACTTATTATCAAGTAAAATCTCTTTACCTCTAGGATACCTAATAACGACAACACCTTTTTCGCGTTTTGCAGACTTAATAATAGTTTCTCTTAGCTCTTTATAGGTTGAAGGAGAATAAATCTTAACACCTGGTATAGCAGACAAAAACGCAATGTCATATATACCTTGGTGGGTTTCACCGTCATTGCCAGTAAGTCCTGCCCTATCAACACAGATTGTAATTGGTAGTTCAGCAATAGCCGCATCGTGAAACACCTGATCAAACCCGCGCTGTAAAAAAGATGAATATACCGCAAAATAAGGTTTAAACCCTTTGCTTGCAAGACCTGCAGCAAAGGTTACAGCGTGTTGTTCTGCGATACCAACATCAAAAAATCTATTGGGGTATTTTAATGAAAAATCAGTAAGCCCGGTACCTTCAGTCATAGCTGCAGTAATTGCTACAACCTTATCATCATCTTTAGCTATATCGCAAATAGCCTTGCCAAACGCCAAAGAAAAATTTGTTGAACAATTATTATCAACCCCATTATCAACATTAAACGGCGATACGCCATGATAATAGTCGGGAAGAGCCTCGGCATATTTGTAGCCCTTGCCCTTAACCGTTAGGGCGTGAACAATAACAGGTCTTCTTGATTGTTTTGCTATTTGCAATACCTGTTCAAGTTTAGCAATGTTGTGTCCATCAACAGGGCCTAAATAATTTAGTCCCATACCCTCAAATATATTGTTATGATACACAACGTTTTTTAGCATTAGTTTTGAGTTGTATATACTGTCGCGCAATTTTTTACCGATTAACGGTATTTTGCAAATAACCCTTTCTATAAAATGTTTTGCAGTATAATATCTTGGATTGGTGCGAACTTTATTTAGATGTTTCGCAAAACCACCGACATTTTTAGAAATAGACATTTTATTATCGTTTAATACTATTATCAATTTTTCGTTACTAGATGGAATATTATTTAATCCTTCAATTGCCATACCGCCAGTTAAAGCACCGTCACCAATAATAGCAACTGTATATGCACCATTTTTAAGAAACGCGTTTGCCTTAGCAATACCGCAAGCGGCAGAAATAGAGTTACTGCTATGACCTGTAACAAAGGGATCATGCTCGCTTTCTTGTGGGCGCATAAAGCCTGATAAACCATCCTTTTGGCGTAATGTTGAAAAACTATTAAATCTTCCTGTTAGAAGTTTATGGGTATAAGATTGATGCCCAACATCAAATATAAGGGAATCTTTTGGTGAATTAAAAACGCTGTGAAGCGCAACAGTAAGTTCAACTGCGCCAAGATTAGACGCAAGATGTCCGCCAGTTGTAGATACCGTGTCTATAATACAAGCTCTGATTTCTTCGCACAGTTCTTTTTTTTGTTCTATATTTAGCCCTTTTACATCATTGGGTGAATTAATGTTACATAAGTATTTATAGTTCAAGTTTTTTGCTTCCTTTTACATTTTTCTATTGCAAATTATAGTTGCAAAGTCCTTTAGTCTATTCGCTTTGTCCCCAAAAGGCTCTAGCGATTCAATGGCTTTATTGGTATATTCATCTGCCAGTTGTTTTGCTTTGTCAATTCCATAAATTGAAGCAAAGGTTGATTTGTTATTTTTATCATCACTACCAACAGGTTTTCCAAGTTTCTCTGTTGTTGAAGTAACGTCTAAAATATCATCAATAATTTGAAATGATATGCCTAAATAATAACCGTAATCGTATGCAGCATTACACAATTTCTCACTAGCGCCTGAGATAACACAACCCATTAAACACGCCGCTTGAATTAATCGTGCTGTTTTAAGACTACATAACTGCAATAACGTGCCAACGTCAATCTGTTTTTTCTCACTTTCAAGGTCAATTACCTGCCCACCAACCATACCATCTACACCAGCATAATCTGATAAAATTCGCGAACAAGAAAGTATATCTTTAGGGTCTGCATTTTTGCACTTAGTTATTACATTAAAAGCCATTGTCAAAAGTGCATCCCCGGCAAGCAAAGCAATATCTTCACCGTATTTTTTATGACAAGATGGTTGACCGCGTCTCATATCATCATTATCCATGCACGGTAGGTCATCGTGTATCAAAGAATAGGTGTGCACCATTTCAATAGCGGCGGCGATATTTAATGCATCATCTTGGTTGCCTTTACAAATATTGCAAAACTCTAAAAGCAAGCAGGGTCTAACCCTTTTACCGCCGATATTAACGCTATAGCGCATTGCCTCCTTTACTGAATCGTAAAGACAACTATTACTTTCCATCAATTTTTCAAGCCTATTATCAACAAGCGGCTTAAAACAAGAAATAATATCGTTATTCATCTGATTGTTCCTTTATATACTCATCAATTTGGATAATTTTTTGTTTAGCATTTTCAAGCCTATCGCTACAGTTTTTTGCCAATGATAAGCCTTCTTCGTATAATTTTACAGATTCTTCTAAAGAAACATTACCTGTTTCAAGGTGGTTAACTATAGCCTCAAGCCTCTCTATAGAGGTTTCAAAACTTTGTTCTTTCATAAGTTACTCCTTTAAAATATCGGTAACAATGCAATCCGCATTACCATCAATAAACTTAACATTTAACTTTGATCCAACTTTAACATTCTTAGTATTTGCAATTTCACCTTTATCGTTGTACACTAGCGAAAATCCGCGTGACATAACCGAAATTGGATTAAGAGATTCCAACTTTTTAAATAATACATTTGCCCTGTTTTCACAATTAGAGTAGTTAAGTCGTGCTATAGCAAAAAATCTACTAACTACAGACAGAAGATTATCGCTTTTTATTTTTAGAGCGTTTTGTCTATTTACAAAAACTGGACTTTGTATAACCCTGTCAAGTCTTTCATACATAAGGTTAATACGATTTATAATTAACTCGGTAATTCTATTTCTAGCAAAATTTACTTCAGTAAGTTTTGCTAGAATATCATACACCGCTATCTCAGCCGCTGCGGAAGGTGTGGGTGCGCGCATATCCGCAACAAAATCACACAATGTAAAATCTGTTTCGTGCCCTACTGCCGAAATAACAGGTATTGGTGACATATATATTTTACGAACAAGCGCTTCATCATTAAAGCACCATAAATCCTCTATTGATCCGCCGCCACGCCCTATAATGATAACATCTATGCCTGATGTATTATAGATGCAATCCAGCATATCAATCATACTTTTAGCAGCACCATCGCCTTGTACCAACACAGGACATACAACGATTTCAACCATAGGATTTCTTCTTTCAGAGACCGAGAGTATATCCTTAATTGCCGCACCTGTATCAGAGGTAACTACTGCGATGCGCTTTACATTTTTTGGCAACGCCCTTTTCCTATCTGAGTTAAAAAGACCTTCTTTTTCAAGTTTGGTTTTTAACTGTTCAAAAGCAATTTGTAAAGCCCCTGCACCTAGCGGTTGCATATCTTCACAGTAAATCTGATATTGACCATCGCGGTCATATACAGCAACCCTACCGCGTATAATTACCTTCATACTATTTTCAGGTAAAAACCTTAATCGCGATGCTGCACGACTGAACATTACACATTTTATAACAGAGTTTTCGTCTTTTAGCGAAAAATACAAATGGCCACTGGAATAATGATTCTTGAAATTAGAAATTTCACCTTCAACGAAAACATTTAATAAATTCTGGTCGCTATCAAATACGCTTTTAATATAATAATTTAGCGAAGAAACAGTTAAAACACTAGGTGTCATATTACAATATAACCTTCCTTAATTGCAGTTAATATAGCAATTCCTGCCGCATTATCGCAAGAGAATTCAGGTTTAGAAAAAACACAATTAAATCTTGCTTCAATTTGGTTTCTAATAATAGAATCAGACATAACGCCGCCTGCATAAACAATTGGCATATCTCCATGTTTTTCAAGACCGTACAAGGTCATTTCGGTAATTGTTTTTGTAATTGCATCTAAACAAAATAGTGCAACATCGTTTTTGGAAGCACCATTTTTTATTAGGTCCGCACAAAGATTTTCAACACCCGACAAGCAACAGTTACCATCTTTAATAA
Source organism: Acutalibacteraceae bacterium (assembly GCA_045630515.1). Lineage (GTDB taxonomy): Bacteria > Bacillota > Clostridia > Oscillospirales > Acutalibacteraceae > UMGS1532. The sequence goes on along the minus strand of JAZQTG010000112.1, from coordinate 40,954 downwards.
CCGGTTTATACTTTTTAATAAGTTTTCCGTCTATTGCTAACTTTTCAAGTTGGGCACCGCACGGAAAGCTTAAACCCAACATAACACCTACCCTGTCAATAACCTGACCTGCGTTAAGGTCCAATGTCACCGCCGAAGGTGTGCACTTTATTATCAGTTCATCATCAGGTACAATATGCAACATTTCGGTTGTACCGCCAGAAACGTGAAAGGCTAAAAACTGATCTTTAAAAAGATGCAAACTATCTGCAGAATAAACAGCGGCAGCAATATGCCCGCGTTGATGCGAAAAACGATACTGTTTGCAATGCAATGTTTCCGAAGTGAGCGAAGCTGCACTTACCCCTGCTAAAAAGCAAGGCATGTAACTGTCCTCGGTATCACGAGGTTTGTCAGACACACCAATAGCTGTTATGCATTCAGTAGTTTCAGATAAAGCAAGCTTAGAAACTACTGGTATATTCTTAGTGTGTTGAAAAACAGCATCACTTTGGCGAAGTCCTTTTTGACCTTCCCCTACGCTTAAAAGTTGACGTTTGGAAATCACTCTATTTTCGCTTGGCAAATATACTGCAACCGACGTTGTATAATTACTTGTATCTATGCCCAATACTGCCATTTAATTAACCTTTAGCAATTGCGCCCAATACACCGTTAACGAATGAAGCATCTTCTTTGGTAGAAAACTTTTTAGTAATTTCAACCGCTTCGTTTATTGAAGGTCCTACCGGTATATCTTCCATATACTTAATTTCATAAACCGCAAGACGCAAAACGCTAAGTGCAACGCGTGAAATTCTGTCAAGTGTCCAATCCTTAAGATTAGCTGAAAGTAATCCATCTATATTTTCAATATTCTCAAAAACGCCAAATATTACAGTATTGCAATATTCACTTTCGGTATACGCACCGGCTTCTTTTGCATCGTTAATAATATCTTCTAACGAATCGTCCTTAAAGGATTTTTCAAACACGATTGCAAATGCTTGTTGACGCTCTTCTTTCCTTGTCATAAAAACACCTACTAACAAAAATATACATTTATACATTTATATATTTTATATCATAATACTTAATATTTCAATGCTTTTATTTAATAAAAATGAAAAAATATACATTTATGTATAAAATGGTTGAACAGAATAGCAATTTGTGTTATAATTAAGTCAAATATATGATATAGGGTGGTATTATGTCAAAAGTTGGTTTTAGGCGTGAATTATTAGGTTTTAATCGCGAAGATGTAATTGAATATATTAAAAAAGTTCAAATGGACAATGGTCAAAAAGAACAAGAACTCATTGCTTCTTTAGAAAAATTAAATACCAGAAATGCCGAACTTATTGACGAGTTAAAGCAAATACCTATTCTTAAAGCAGAACTTGAAATTAATAAGGCTGCTATTGAAAAACTTGCAAAACAGGTTTCTGAGTTTGAAGCAATAAGAACAGAAACAGAAAATGTTAGCCAAGACATTGCTAAAATGTATTTGGTAGCAAAGTCTAATGCCGAAGCAATAAACACAAGCACTAAAGAAAGTAGTGAACTTGCATTTTACGAAATTAAAAACACCCTTAATACAATTAAATCAGTGCTTGATAAACTAGAAACTGCAAAAGAAAATGTACTTACAACCTCGGAAAAATACTCAAAAGAAATTGAAACTTTGGTATCTTCATTTAAAAGCAGCGAAGAAACTATTTCTAGTATTTCAAACGAAATTGATGAAAAAGTTAAGGTTTAATTATGCAAGAATATATAATTAATGCAAGCGAAATTAATAATTATACAAAAGAATTAAAAGCTGGAGATAAAGTATTGTTGAGTGGCACTGTATACACAGCTCGCGATGCCGCACACAAAAGAATTTTTGAACTTATCTCTAAGGGTGAGAAACTACCTTTTGAAATTAATAATTCAGCAATTTATTATGCAGGCCCCACACCAACGCCAGACGGTTTGAGTATTGGAAGTTGTGGACCTACAACCTCAAGCAGAATGGACCCATACTCTCCCACCCTTTTAGATTTAGGTTTAAAATGTATGATTGGTAAAGGTCCACGTTCAAACGAGGTTATTAATTCAATAGTTAAAAACAACGCGGTATATCTTTGTGCAATCGGTGGCGCGGGCGCGCTTGCTTGCAAATGTATTACAACATGCGAAATAATAGCATTTGATGAACTGGGTTGCGAATCAGTAAAGAAACTTACATTTAAAGATTTTCCATTAATTGTCGGTATTGACTGTAACGGAGGTTCCCTTTTTGACGAAGTTAATTAAAAAATTAAGCATAATACTCATTTTAATAATGGGTATTAATGTTTTTTCTGGATGCCAAGAAACCACACCGCAAAACTTAATATATGAAACGGTTTCCCCCATAGTTACGTTAGACCCCCAATCCTTAAGCGGTGAAACCGACATTCAGGTTGCATATAGTATTTATGGTACTCTAATGCGTTTTGATAACGGCGGAAATATAGTTCCTTATTTAGCAAGCGGATATACCGTTTCAAAAAACAATAGGATCTACACATTTACTATATCTGATACTGCTGTTTGGTCAAACGGCAGTAAGATAACTGCTCACGATTTTGTTTATGCATTTAAAAGAGCTGTTTCAAAAGAAACGAACGCTCCATTTGCACACACATTATCACTTATACAAAATGCAAGCAAAATATTAAAAGGTCAAAAATCAAACGCTACACTTGGCGTTACCGCTAAAAATGACACCACACTTGAAATTAAACTAGCCTACCCTTGTATTGATTTTTTACAGATTTTAACAACGCCTATTACCGCACCTTGCAATCAAAGATTTTTTGAAAGCACTAAAGGATATTACGGGCTAAACGACGAAGCTATACTGACTTGCGGTAACTATACCCTTTCTACCTGGAATGAAAATTACTGTAAAATTAAATCAGAAAATAACTCTGTATATTTTTATTTTGATAACGAAGAAAAATATTTAGAAAGTTTTGAAAAGCAAAACGTTGATATTTCAAAGCCGAATTATACAATGCTAGATAAACTTGAAAAATTTTATAATAACGGAAAACTTAGTTTTATTACTGATACAGCTAACTTTTTGGTAATCAATCCTTCTAGCACTATTGCGAACGAAAATATAATTAATGCCTTGATGTCGGTTGCGAATTATACCCCAAATGAAACTATTTCAAACACTTATGGTGCATACACACTTAATTCGGTATATCCGCAAAGTGTAATAGGCACTTCTAATATTGTTACGCTAGACAATTCTGCTAAATACAAAGACCAAGCAGAAAGTCTGTTCTTAGAAGGTTGCGAAGAGTTTGGAAACGAATTCGTTGCACCTGCACTTAACTTTATTTATATTAACGACCCGGTTTCACACAATGCCGCCATAAATATTGCAGGTGTCTGGCAAAACAGATTTGGCATTACTGTAAATATAGAAGCCGTAGATTCGCTTGACACTTTAAATTATAGGATAAAAGAAAAATTATTTGACTTTGCTATTATCCCTGTAACCGCATATCTTCCGTCATCACATTCCTATATTGAAGAATTTTCAAGTGGCGCTCTTATGCAGTCACTCAATATTGATTCCAGTGAATTAACCACCGAAACAACTAAACTACACAAAGGTTCTTCAGAGAAATCTTTAAGCAAAATTTCTAAAATGATTTGCGATAATACATATATTAAACCGATTTACCAATCTTCTAAAGTTTATTATATCAAAAACGAAATCACGGCTCCGATCAATTCATACAGCAAGCGAATTGAATTTGAAAATGCAATTAAACAATAAAATAAAAAGCCAAGTTCGCAAGAACTTGGCTTTTCTTTATACTTTAAGTATTTGTTGTACAATGGCACAATCATTTTGAACCTTAAATTTTACTTCGTAGTTCTTATAACAAACAGAATATATTCTATCACAATCATCTTGATATGAAGGACGGGGGTTTTGTAATAGTAGTTTTTTTATGGTTTCAATGTCTTCAAAACATACATTATTAATTATGTTTTCAGGAACAACTACGTTATTTAGACAACCAAAATATTCATTAGTAAAGCCGTTATTAGCATCATCGTGCGCGTCAGCATATTGCAAATACGGTTTAATATCATAAATAGGTGTGCCATCAAGTATATCTGCACCCGACACATAAATTAGCGGTCCTTTTGTTTCGCTTATTTCAACCTTCAAAAGTTTAAGAGAAGACAATCCAATTGGATTAGGTCTAAAGGGTGACCGCGTTGCAAAAACGCCAACACGTTTATTACCGCCAAGTCGTGGCGGTCTTACGGTTGGTGACCATTTGTCACATTTGCTTTCGGAAAACTCCCACAAAAGCCAGATATACGAAAAGTCTTCAAGTCCTCTTACTGCATCGGGGTTTCTATATTTGGGTTCAAATACAATTACTCCCTTTGTGTCAACCAGTCCGCTTTGGCGAGGTATACCAAATTTTTCAGGGAAATCGGTATATATCCTTGCGATAACTTTAAATTTATTATTCATACTTATACCATTAAATCACAAATCATATTAGAAAGTTCCGTTGGATTTTCAACCGACATTCCGCTAATAAGTCTTGCTTGTGCATATAGTATTTTGGAATATGCCGCAAGTTTATCTTTATCGGAAACAAAAAGTTCTTTTAATTTCTCTGCTATAGCATGATTAACGTTGATTTCTAAAATAACCTCCGCTTTAACCTTTTGGTCGGTTGGCATGGAATTTAAAACCTTTTCCATTTCAATAGAAATAGCACCGCCCGTTACCAAACAAACCGGGTGATTATTAAGTTTATTTGTAAACCTAACACTATGCACACTTTCACCAATGCTTTCTTTCATTGCTTCAAAAAGTTTTTCTGCATCAGCATTCTGTTGTTTTAGTTTATCTTTTTCTTCGTCGGTATCTATATCAAGTTGGTCAGAAAGCACGTTTGCAAAGGTTTTTTCACCATAAGAATTAAGTACCTGTAAAGAAAATTCATCAACGTTATCTAATAGATAAAGCACTTCATAATCCTTTGCTTTAACCGCCTCTACCTGCGGTAACATATCAATTTTTTCTAGTGTTTCACCACTAGCGTAGTATATTGATTTTTGATTTTCCGACATACGTTCACTATACTCTTTTAGAGTAACATATTTCTTTTCTTTTGATGAATAAAATAGCAATAAATCTTTTAATGTATCTTTATTAGCACCAAAATTAGCATAAACGCCATATTTTAACTGAACGCCAAAAGTCTTATAAAACACCTCGTATTTCTCTCTTTCTGAATTAAGCATCTTTGTTAATTCAGAAATTATCTTCTTTTCAATGTTTTTAGCTATTAATTTTAATTGGTGGTCGTGTTGCAGAAGCTCACGAGATATATTAAGAGAAAGGTCAGGGCTATCCACCAAACCTTTTACAAAACTAAAATAGTCGGGCAAAAGATCGGAACATTTATCCATTATAAGAACGCCATTAGAATATAATTGCAAGCCTTTTTCAAATTCTTTAGTATAGTAATCAAAAGGCGGATGAGATGGTATATAAAGTAGCGCATCATAGGTAACCTGACCCTCTGTTTTACTATGAATAACTCTCGCAGGGTCGGTATAGTCCATAAATTTTTCTTTATAAAAATTATTGTAATCTTCTTCTTTAAGTTCACTTTTAGACTTCTTCCAAAGAGGAACCATGCTATTAAGAGTTCTTGCCTCTGTTACCGTTTCATACTCGTTATCGCTACCCTCTTTTAAACGGCTGGTTTCAACTTCCATTATAATTGGGTAACGAATATAGTCGGAATATTTTTTAACAAGTGAACTAATGCGATAACTGTCTAAAAACTCGCTGTATTTTTCTTCTTCTGTATCTTGTTTAATATGTAAAGTTACGATAGTACCAACTGTATCTTTTTCACATTCCTCAACAGTATAACCCTCTGCGCCGTTAGATGTCCAACAATATGCAGTATCTTGTCCAAAAGCCTTACTCTTAACCGATACGCTATCACTAACCATAAACGCAGAATAAAAACCTACGCCAAACTGACCAATAATATCAACATCATCGGCTTTTTCGTTTTCTTTCTTAAAATTAAAAGATCCACTACGAGCAATGGTACCAAGATTATTTTCTAATTCTTCCTCGGCCATACCGCAACCATTATCACTTATTATTAGATTTCTGTTATCCTTATCAATTTCAATATGAATTTGATAATCATTACGCGAATAACCTACCGAATTATCCGAAAGAGAGCGGTAATATAATTTATCCAATGCATCGCTAGCATTAGATATTAACTCGCGAATAAAAATTTCCTTATGTGTATAGATAGAGTTTATCATCATATCTAATAATTTTTTTGATTCGGCTTTAAACTGTTTCTTTCTCATAAATACATCTCCAAAGAATAATTAGCACTCTAATAGTCAGAGTGCTAATTATAGTATACAACTTATAATATTTTTGTCAAGTGCATATTTGTGTCTTTTTAGTTAACAAATCATTACTTAAGAACTTTAAAGTTATTAAATGTAACATCTGCATCACGCACAAATTTCTCTGTCGGTGTTTCAAAAAAGTTTTCGGTGTAAGAATTAGGTCTCAAATCAAGTGCTTTACCAAATAGTTCGCGATTTTTACTTGATTTTACCTTAACAGCAACATTCGTTAGTGTAACATTGCGAACATTACCATCTTTGCCGGCAATAACTATTCCGTTTTCACTCTCGGCAAAAACATCATTAAAACTAATATTCTCAATAACACCATTGCTATTGTCTGCACAAACGATAATTGGCTCACCTTTACCCCACCAAGCGCCAGCAAAAACTCTTGTTTGAATATTAAGATTAGACATATGTACATTTGAAACCATACCATTTTCTCTTGCAAATATTGCAATACCACGATTAGAGTTGGTTATATTAATGTTTGAAACATTAACATTTTTAACCCTAGCATTAACATGACCTAATCTAATGCCTGCAGAGGTGGATTCAAAATTACAATTGGTAATTGTAATATTTTCACTAATATCAGCGTGTGCGGTTATGCAAGTAACTGCTATACAATCGTCGCCTGCCTTAATATTGCAGTCGCTAATCACAGCATTCTTTGAAGCGCAAAGATGGATACCGTCGCTATTACCCGTTACTCTTCGGTTATCAATATCCAAGCCATATACAATTATATCTTCGCTTCTGCTGAATGTTAGTGTCCAAAAAGTTGAATGATAAAACTTTAAGTTTTTAACGGTGATTTTTTTACAACTTTCAAAGAAAATAGGTTGATTGATTGTATTTTCTATTGAATGTGTTCTTAAAGCAACGCTTTCATCAATTTGCTCTTGAGTAAGAGTTATACCATCAATTTCATAATTTGTTGGCGTGCCAAACGTATAAAAATATTCATCAGAAAAATCAATAATACCATCACCACAAAGGGTAATATTTTCGCTATTTCTAGACCAAATGAAACTTTTTGTAGGACCCATTTCGTTGTGCATAAAGCCAATGTATGGGAAATCATCAATATTTCCTGTAGCCTTTAGCACAGCACCGATGCTTAAATTGAAACAAACGTTGCTTTTAAGTTCTATACTGCCCGAAAGGTACTTACCGGCAGTTAAAGTTAAAGTACCGCCGCCGTTTATATTAATTTCATCTATAGCGGTTTGAATCTCTTTTGTACACACTTTGTCGCCAAAAGGTTTTAAAACTATATCCATATTTTTCTACCCCTTTTTAAACATCAAAGTTGCAATTTCAAAAGCGCGAACGTTTAACTTAGCAACACCGTTATCAATTTCAAGATTTTGGTTGTTTCTTTCTAACATATTAACAACCTCAACAGAAGTTGCCCAGCTTGGTAATTTAATTTTTACCTCACCTTTTTTACCTCTATATTCAGCAATTCTAACAACCAAATTATCGGATTTCTCTGCTAACTTAATTGATGAAATATATGCATTTTCGGATTCAACCTGCGGAATTTCGCCGAGAGACACTTCACCTGGTGCAACAATCATATTGGAGTTAAATCCAAGAGCATCAGCCTCAATACTACTATTGCCAAATGAATCATTGTAAGAACACACAGCAAAATCAAAACTATGGTGTCCGGTATCGCGTTGTCCCTCCCAATTAATTGCAGAATAATAAAGTGGTTCGTGCAAGAAGTTAGGAATAATTGGGCTCCTCAACAACGACAAGAACACAACGCTGCCGCTTGGAGTATATAGGTGTATGCTTCTTGTATCTTGCTCAATTTTATAAGAAGGAATTCCACGGCTGATAACCGCGATAGACTCAGTGCCATCATCAACACCTGCCCAGTTTATTGCAGGATAATCGCCATCTACACCAGTCCAATTATATTTAGGAATATACTCTTTACGCGCCATATAACCATAAGGTACGCCGTACATGTTTTTACCGTTAATATTGATTGGAAAAGCAACTCTTAAGCGATGGTTAAACGAATCCCAATCCAGTTCAGCATGGAAATCAATACGGTCAACACCCTCTGTTAAGGTTACTGTATATGTTCCCGAAACATCTCTTTGGTCGTAACGCATTACAGAGTTGATTTTGAATACTAATTGTTGATAATCTTTACCAATTACAGTTGAAACAAGGTTAGTAAACTTTTTTAAACGATAGCGTTTTCTATCGCTTGATAAAGTCGCCCAGGCATTACCCTCGTCGTGTTCAATCACGAACTCGCCAAAACCATAATCGTGGTCAACCGAGAGTTCTTTTTGTAGCTTTTTATCATATACAGAAACAATACCTTTTGCATCAGCAATAATTTTATAGCGAGAGTTTTCAATAACTCCATCTTTAGATTCTTTAACCTTTTTTGCAGGTGCTTTAGCCCATTTTAATTTCATAACGTTAAAAGGTTTTATGTCTTTAATTAAAACTTTCGCAATGGTTTTTCCGCATAAAACATCGGTGCTAATTACGGTTAATTTCTCACCAGTTTCAACATTTGTAAGTTTAACGCCAGAAAGTTCTTCCGGAATTTCAACATCAATAACATCGGTTTTAGAGAAACCGAAAGCGTTGATAACAGAAACAGTTTTATCCTTGCCTTCTGTGATTGAAGTTAACGCCCTATTACGAAGAACAGAAATATTATTATCAATTTTTTCCCTGTCCTTTTCAAGTTCTGCGAAAGCAGGGTCAACAACAGTACCTGTAACACAATCGTGGAAAGCCATATAAAACAAATCATACCAAATATTAAGGAATTCCTCTTTAGGATACTCCTCACCCTTTAGCCAAGCACTTACCGAAAGTGTTTCTGCGCTTAATGTTGCATACTCTTGTCTACGCATAACCTGTTTAGATTTAATACGTGTTACATAACAACCGGTATTTGAAGGGTTAAGTTCTGCGTTATCAACAAAGTCGGATTGAGCAACATCATCAATATCTTTAAAGAACTCTTCTAAATCTTCTAATGGTTTCTCAGGATTTACAAAGCGCACATCGTATTTTTTAGAAAACTCTCTAGCACGTAAAACAACTTCTTCTCTTGGCAAATACTCCTCAGGTGCAAGTTTTATGTAGCCAACGCCTTTAGCCTCAAGCAACTTCTCATTAACTTGGAATGGGAAATAAAATTCTGCCGCCCTATCCTCATCTATGCCTCTGCCATTACATATAGGGCAAGTTTTTCCGTTAATTTCGCCTTCTCCACCACAATTTTTACAAGGAGTATATTTATATGGATTACCACCGTTACCACAATTTTTGTGATAATGACAAACAACCGTACTGCCATCAAGACCTCTCCAATATTTGCCATTTGGAACTACATAATCCAGATTCATAGCATGGTCCATTTCGCAACCAAGGAAAATCTGAGGCAGTTGTGCTGTATTACCAAAAGCATCCGCACGAAATGCTTGTCTGTTTTTTTGGCCCAAATTATCCTCTACCCAAAGTAGACCTGTCAAGTAGTTACGTATTGTAGTTTCACCTAATATCAAGTTAGAATCCACAATAGCATCTCCCGAACCGGGAACAAATACTCTACCCTCTTTAGCAAGAGCAAACAGTTTATCCTTTAGGTCTGGACGATTTTTTAGAAACTCTCTCACCATAGAAGTGGCTTCTATGCAAAACATATATTCAGGATATTTCTCACAAAGTTTAATGTTATCTTCTATGTAATACTGCTCAATTTTAGCGTACGGAATAAAGGTTTTGCCCTTATTGTCCATATTAGTTCTAAACGGACGGCGCCATGCTAAATCAAAGTGATTACAAGGAATTAAATATAAGATTGGTTTGTTTGACATATTGCAACCTCATTTCCAATATTTATTAAATTTATTATAAACTGTTTGAAAGTTTTTGTAAACATTTTTTGCCTATTTTATTAGGTCTGAAAGTATACTTATAGTAGAATTTTAAAGGCTTGTCTGAACGCATTTTGTCAGACAAGCCTTTTTGTTAGTATAAAGTTACGACCCTCTTGGATGGTGGAATGGTTTTTTCTGCCTTGATGATTTTTAAAACAGGGCCTTTTTGACCGTAAAGTTCGTTAAATTCAAGCTTAAGTTTACCCGTTACATGCACCCAATCCGCAGTATTAATTTCTGCAGCGTTTTCCCACTGTGCAACGACACCACCGTACTGTATATCATCCTCACAACAAGTCATAATATGTCTACCAATCGCAAACTCCAGTTTTGGCATTTTTCTATCTCTTGCCGCAAGTCCTACAAAATCAATTAACTTACCAACATATCGGTTAGTATTTTCCATTAAGTCGTAATACCAAATAGCAAAATCATCGTTTTCAATTTTTATAACATCTGCTGTTATATCAAATGGAAGCGGGTCTTCAATATCGTCATATTCAACATGATTATCACGAAATTCGTACGCAATGTCTGCCTTTCTGTTAACAGATCTGACTATCTTGTGCAATTCTTCCTTATCGGTTGTTTTGTCACATCTATTAAAAACAATTAATTCACAACCATTAAGTTTATCAGCAACAAGGCTACGCATATTTCTGTTATAGTTAGCATAATTTGATGCCTCTGCAAAGCACATTTCTTGGTAAATTATCCACGATTGCGGCATATTATCAAACAAAGATTTTAACTGCCACATTCCGTTATATTCAACGATTACTCTTTTAGCATTACAATCACGCTGCCACTTATTTAGGTTTTCCTCGGTTAAATCGCTTTCACTTTCTACAACAATCAAGTTAACATTTTTGCAAGAAAACTGTTGGGGCTCAAACTCTATCTCGCCTTCTTCACACTGCAAAAGCAATGTACTATCGCCTGAGTTAAATCTACTATCCTCTAGTGTTTCTTGAATAAAAGTAGTTTTGCCCGAATCAAGAAAACCGGTAAACAGATATACAGGTATATCCATAGCGCCCTCCTTAGACCAATGCAAATAATTTTAAGATTTCATTTTTATTAATATCGGCACCAATAACACACAGTCTGCCAATAACGTTTGCTGCGCCTTTGCGCACATCATATTCACCAGGCACATAATCAAAGTGAATCCAACCATCAGCACCCTCAACAATGCCTTTTGCACGTAAAATATTTCCGCATTTTTCTGTGTTATCTAGCTGAATTAATGCATTCTTAATTTGTTCCTCTGTATAAACATTAGCGGTCTCAGCACCAAAACTTGTGAAGACCTCGTCAGCATGATGGTGGTGTTCGTGGCAGTGGCACTCTTCATCGTGGTCGTGGTGATGATGTTCGTGGCAGTGGCACTCTTCATCGTGGTCGTGATGATGATGTTCGTGACAATGACATTCTTCATTGTGGTCGTGATGATGATGTTCGTGACAATGACATTCTTCGTCGTGGTCGTGGTGATGATGTTCGTGGCAGTGGCACTCTTCATCGTGGTCGTGGTGATGATGTTCGTGGCAGTGGCACTCTTCATCGTGGTCGTGATGATGATGTTCGTGACAATGACATTCTTCATCGTGGTCGTGGTGATGATGCTCTGCACTTTTTAACATCTCATCCAGTTCCGCCTGCAAGGTATTGCCTCCCTCTATTGATTTTAAAATCTGCTCACCTGATAGTTGTTCCCATTCGGTTGTAATTATCTCAGCTTTATCATTGTGTTGCCTAATTAATTTAACTGCATCATTAATTTTTTCACTACCAAGTGCTGCAGTGTGACTTAAAATAACGCTTGCTGCATTCTCTATCTGATTATTAAAAAACTCGCCAAAGTTTTTCATATAAATTTTACATTTCTTTGCATCAACTATCGTTGTAAAACTGTTTAATAAAATATTATCTGCATCAATATCTTTAACCGCTTTAATAACGTCGCTAAGTTTACCGACACCCGAAGGCTCAATAATAATGCGATCGGGGTTGTAGTCAACCAACACCTTTTTTAGTGCTTCACCAAAATCGCCAACCAAACTGCAACATATACAGCCTGAATTCATCTCGGTTACCTCTATACCTGCTTCTTGCATAAAGCCACCATCTATACCAATATCCCCAAACTCGTTTTCAATCAAAACAAGTTTTTCTCCACTATAAGCCTCTTTAATAAGTTTTTTTATAAGTGTAGTTTTTCCTGCCCCTAGGAAGCCTGAAAAAATATCAATTTTAGTCATAATAAATTTCCTTTCTATAACCGCATTTCTAAATTCTGTTTATAAAATGCATTTAGTGCGGATATTGCCGAAGAAGCAATAGCCTCATCGTCGGTTAAAAGTGAAGGTCTAACCGACAAACTATGTGTTTGACAGACAACAGAGTGGGTTATTATATAGTGTTGTAACAACTCACACAAATAATCATTTTTATGTGAAAACTCACCATATATAATTATTTCATCCAAATCATAAAGGTTGGTCGCATTAACTAGCGCTGCACCCAAGCATTTAACCAAGTCATTAATTATTTTGCTAGAAGCAGCATCACCTTTGATAGCAGCATCTATTACTTTACTGTAATCATCAAAACCGTGTCTCTGCTTCAGAGCCGCCATAGTTGCATATTTTTCAAGGCAACCGCAATTACCACATGAACAAGGTATACCATTAACGTCTATGCTTGTATGCCCGAGTTCACCAGAAAAGCCGCGTGAACCTCTAAACACCTTACCATTTTTTAAAACAGTAGCACCAATACCATTTGAAACCACCACAAAAAGAGAACTTTTATTAACCTGATCTAAATCCTTTTTATAGTGTTCAGACAATGCTAATACAACCGCATTGTTTTCTAAATATACCGGAACAGGAAACCGTTCTTCTATGCTTTTAACAATAGGATAGTTTTGAAAAAGAGTGAAGTTTGGAGGCTCTAAAATAGTGCCCTTATCATATTCAACGGGACCAGGGCAGCCTACGCCTATACCAATTAAACGAGATTCAGAAAGATGGTTTTTCTTGATCATTTTATTAATGGTTTCCTGAACCCAATCAAGTGCTCTTTCTCCATTACTAAAACATTCTATTTCGTTTCGTTCTGCACAAATCAAATTTCCTTTTAGGTCAATTACAGAAACATCCATATATTTACGATGTAACATTACACCTACCGTAAAACCGTAAGACGAAGCAATATCTAAAAGGATTGACGTTCTACCACGTTGATTGTTTCTAGCATTTAAACCGCGTTCATAAACAATACCCTCGTTTATTAACTCGGTAGTAATTATTGTAACCGCCGCTTTTGTAAGTCCAACCTCGCGTGAGAGTTGTGCACGCGACATTGGCGACCTACGAAGGCAATCTAAAATTCTGTAACGGTTATTATTCTTTAATGCAATAATATTTGCGGCATCTGCCATAAGTTAATCTCCTAATTACATTTAATATATAACATATCAATTTGAGAATATTTGCATTCTTATTTTAAAGTATACCGCTAAAATAAAAAAGTGTCAAGAAAACAAAAAACCACTTGAAAAAAGCATAGTAATGTACTATAATAATAAATAGTTAAAGGCTAAAACTAATTCACGGTGGTATATTATGGAATTAAAACTATTTCAAAAAGGGTTTAATTACTCCCAAGATGGTCCAGGCAACCGCTTAATATATCATTTAAAAGGTTGCAATTTAGTTTGCCCTTGGTGCTCTAATCCTGAAGGTATGTTTGCAAATGCCGAAGGTGGTTTTTTGCTTACGGTTGACCAACTTGTTAACGAGGCTAAAAGTTGCTCTCCTATGTTTTTTGATGGCGGCGGTGTAACATTTACCGGTGGTGAAGCAACCTGCCAACCATCCGCTTTAAAAAATGCTCTAACAAAACTAACCAACATAGGTATTAACACCTGCATTGAAACTAACGGCACCTACAAAAACTTATCTGACCTATTCCCTATTATTGACCACTTAATTATTGATTTAAAGCATCCAAATAGTGCAATACATAAAGAACTGCTTGGGTTAGGCAATGAAGTTATCAAGAAAAACATCTTATTAGCATCGCAAAAGCATCCTGATTTGCTTGTTAGAATACCGCTAATTTGCGGTATTAATACCGACGATGATATTATTGATGAGTTCATTGAATTTTTTAAATCAACCGAACATCAAAACTACCGCATTGAGCTCCTAAGTTATCACGAATATGGAAAAGATAAATGGAAAAAATGCGGTCGCGAATATACAATTGTTAATGCTAACGTAAGCAAAAAACTACGTTTACATATAGAAGAAAAATTTAAACACGCTGGACTTAATATTGTCCGCACATAAAGGAGTATGTATTATGTATAATTGTTTTAATCCTCAGGATGTTACACTTATGGCAAAAGATTTGTTTAAGGAAGAACGCGCTAAAACACGTGTTGACGGTTGGTTTTTAGCACGCGAAATCGTTTGCAATCACGCTGATGAATTTAAAAATTTACCAAAAGAATTACGTGCTGCACACGAACTTCGCGCAATTATTACAGAACTTCCTTTATCTATAAGCGAGCATGCTATTTTTGCAGGCAGTCAGTCCGATGCCTTTGCACGTAGCTATGCACTTATAAATCCCTCTTTTAAGGTTGAAACTTTCTCAGGCTATTGCGACCCTACGGCAGTTTTTGGTGACATTGAGCCTAATGAGGAATTCACAAAAGAGCGTATTAACAGGGTTTTAGAGTTCTCAAAAAACACCGATTATGTTCGTGAACTTACCGCTATGTACGACAAGTACACCGATTATACCGAAGAGGTTGCTTTCTTTATTGAACAGGTTACAGGTCACATTATCCCAGATTTCAGACCTGCACTTAAAAATGGTGTTAACGCCATAATTAAGGAAATAGACAACAAACTTGCAACAGAAACAGATAAAGCTAAGATTGAAAACTACAATGCTATGCGCATAACCCTTGAGTCTGCTATTCTTTTAAGCAATCGTTATGCCGACATCGCAGAAGAACAGTTAAAATCTGCTAGTGGTGAACGCGCAGAACAGTTGCAATTAATGGTTAACACATTAAGAAAAGTTCCTGCAAATCCATGTTACTCTATGTACGAGGCTATTCAGTGTTATATGCTTTTATGGGAGATTATGTGTCTAGAGCAGGCACCTAACCCATTTGCATTTTCTGTTGGTAACGCTGACCGTGTGTTTGAGCCTTATCGCGCAAACGATAACCTTACAAGAGAAGAAGCCGCTTCGCTGTTAAAACATTTTCTTGTTTTCTTTAACGTAGGCGATCGCTCTTGGGCTATTTCACAAAACTTACTAATAAGCGGTAAAGACGTTGATGGCAACGACCTGACCAACGAAACATCATACGCACTTATGGATGCATACTTCTGTATGAATCTTCCACAGCCTATACTTTCGGTTAAGTTACATAAGAACTCACCTGAGAAACTTTATCGCGAAATGGGTAAATTTTTCTTTACACCAGGCGTTCTTACTCCTTCGTTATTTAATGATGAATCGGTATTTAAACTTCTACTTAACAGAGACGTAAAAGAAGAGGATCTCCCCGACTACTCAGTAGCGGGTTGTCAAGAACCTCTTATTATGGGTAAAGATAACGGAAATACCACAAACAGTTGGTTTAATATGCCAAAGATTTTAGAACTTACCTTAAACCAAGGCAAATCTATGCTAACTGGTAAAAACATCGGTACATTTGTTGAAACCGACGCTTCTATACTGAGCAATATCCGTGAGCTGTTTTATGAAAACGCTTCTCGTTTTATGGACCTTATGTGTGATGCCGCAAACAGTGCCTCAAAAGCATTAAGCAACCTACCTGTCCCCTTCCTAAGCGTGTTTATGGGCGGTGTTGAAAGCGGTTACGATATGCGTGACACCGAACATCAAGGTTCACCTTACAACGGTAGCGGTTGTTTAATTCACGGTTTAAGCGTTATGGCAGACTCTTTTGTCGCTATTGACCACCTACTTAAAGAAAAGCCTGAATATGCTGACAAACTCGTTGATGCATTAAGAAACAACTTTAAAGGTTATGATGAACTTAAAGAGTTCTTGAAATCCGCACCAAAATATGGCAACAACATTGATGAAGTTGATAACGAAGCTGCAGAAATTGCAACACGTATTTCAGATATGGTAACTTCACACAAGAACTACCTAGGTAATTCTTTCAGAGCAGACTGGGCAAGTCCAACAACCCACCTTACCTATGGTTATTGGGTAGCCGCTACACCCGATGGTAGAGCTTCTCGCGAGCAGTTAAACTATGGTGTTGACCCATTATTTGGTGATGCCGATCAAGGTATGGGCTTTAGAATGCTTTCAAGTTTTAAACTACCTTACGAAAAAATGGGTGGAGGTTATGCTTCCCACCTAGGCGTTAACCCGAAATACTTTACTGCTACCGACCTAGAGGGTAAGGGTTCTGACTTTGCACAAAGAATTGTTAAGCCTTTATTCTTCAATCCTCAAAATGATAAGGTTGCACCTTTCTATCTATACGTTAACGTTACCACTCCCGACACCTTAAGAAAGGTTTTAGCTGATCCTAAAAAATATGCACCTAACGGCGTATACATAATGAGAATTCACGGTACTTTCGTAAACTTCCTAGACCTTTCGCCTGAAATTCAACAGGATATTATTAAACGTTTAGACCCTGAATCAACTACAATGTAAGGAGAAAACTAATGTTAGCAATTGGATTGGATATTGGCACTACTTCGGTATGTGGAATTCTATATGACATTGAAAGCGGAAAACAAATAAATGCTATAACCGAAGCAAACAACACCTTTATTAAAGCAGACGAATCTTGGAAAAAATTGCAAGACCCAGTTGCACTAATAAAGAAACTTTGCGATATTGAAGCAAGACTTGAAAAAGAAGCCACCGACACAGTTACTTGCATAGGTGTCACAGGGCAAATGCACGGTATAGTTTATTTAGACGAGAATGGTAAGCCTATTAGTCCCTTGGCAATTTGGCAAGATGGCAGAGGTGATGTTATATATAAAGACAACAAGACCTATGCCGAATATTTAAGCGAACTGACCGGATATCAACTTGCAACAGGCTATGGTGCCGTTACCTATTTCTATGATACCATTAATAATCTTGTTCCTAACGAAGCGGTAACGTTTTGCACAATTCATGACCTAGCGGCTATGACACTGGCTAACGAAAAAAAACCTTTACTACACACTAGCGATGCTGCTAGCCTTGGTCTATTTAATCTACAAAAATGCGAATATGATTGTGAAGCAATAACCAAAGCCGGAATGGATGCCTCTTTATTTCCTAATGCTACCGATGGTTATAAGTGCATCGGAAAAACCAATAGTGGCATTCCTGTTTCAGTAGCAATTGGCGATAATCAAGCAAGTTTCATTGGCTCTGTTGCGGATATGGAAAAGTCTATATTAATAAACGTTGGTACAGGCAGCCAAATCTCTGCTGCCGTTAACGAAGTTCCAAGCAATACTAAACTTGACTGCAGACCACTAATGGAAAAAAATTATATTATGGCAGGTTCATCTTTATGTGGCGGTAGAGCTTATGCTATATTAGAAAAGTTCTTTAGAGAGGTTGCAAGCATAGTTACAGGTCAAGAGGTAAAATCGGCCTATCCTGCAATGGATAAATTGATGGAATCCTACACAAAAGATTCTTCATTAATAGTTGACACTACTTTTAGCGGAACACGTACCGACCCAAATAAAAGAGCAACCATTAGTAATATTAGCATTGACAACTTCAATGTAGCCGATATGTGCAACGGATTTATGCAAGGTATTACAAACGAACTTTATGAAATGTATAATAATATTAAACCTCTTCTTGCAAAAGAACCAACTATAATGGTAGGTTCAGGTAATGGACTTCGTTTTAACAAGCAGCTTTGCAATAAGTTTGAACAATTATTTGGCCTAAAACTAATGATACCAAACCATAAAGAAGAGGCTGCTTTTGGCGCTATGCTTTATTGCCTTGTAGCGAGCGGTACTTTTGACAGTATTTCATCGGCACAAAAATTAATTAAATATATTTAAGGTGATATTATGATTAATGCGAGCAAAGAAACAATTAAAAAACTTTTGTCGGGACCTATCTTTTTCCAAAAAAACAGAGTCGGTAGAGTATACACAGGCGGTGCGCTTTTTGCCGACTTTTTCGGCGACGATTCAACAGATGGTTATTTACCTGAAGAATGGGTAGTTTCTACCGTATCTGCACTTAATAAAGGTAGCACTATATACAAAGAGGGTGTTTCTAAAATTGCTGGTACCGACATTTTCTTTGACGAATTTATTGAAGAATATAAAAAAGAAATGCTTGGTGACCGAGATGAATTTGGCGTATTAACAAAATTCTTAGATAGCGCAATTCGTCTACCTGTTCAAGCACACCCCGATAAACAATTTTCCAAAAAACATTTTAACAGTAATTACGGCAAGGCGGAATCATGGCTTGTTTTAGCCACCCGTCCGGATGCATGTTTATACTTTGGTTTTAAAGATAAGATTACCAAAGAGCAGTTTTCTAAAGCAGTTGAAGAAAGCGAAAATGACATAAATGCTATGGAAAAACTTCTAAATCGTGTACCTGTAAAACCCGGCGATGTGTATTTTGTGCCCGCAAAAATGGTGCATGCCATCGGTAAAGGCTGTTTGATATTAGAAATTCAAGAGCCTAGCGATTTTACAATTCAACCTGAATATTACTGTGGCGACTATCGTTTAAGTGAAGAAGAGATGTATATCGGTCTTGATAAAGACACCGCGCTAGATGTTTTTGATTACTCGGTATACGGTCAAGATGCTATTAATTTAGGTAAAAAAGAGCCGAAAACTGTATTTGAAAGTTTATCAATACACGAAGAAAGTCTTATTACCTATGACGACACTCCGTGCTTCGCAGTATCCAGATATACAATTACTAATGCACAGATGGAATTAAAGCATTCCCCTGCCGTTTACGTTGTTACCGAAGGTGCCGGATATATTAACGGGAATTTAAAAATCAAAAAAGGCGACTATTTCTTCCTGCCGTATTCAGCAGAAAAAACTAACGTTGAAACTCGCGGCAAAGATAATTTACAGTTAATTGCTTGCCTACCACCAAAAAAATAAATAACAATAAACAGCGCCCCTACGATTGCAAGAACTGCAACCATAGGGGCGTTTAATTATTATAAGATCTTTACCATTTTAAAGCTTAATTTTTTGAAAAACTTTTGGTCGTTATAGATCGTTTTAGAATAACCCAACACAAAGTTTCTTACAAACGTCGCTTCATCTAATGTAGATAGTTCGTTTGAATATGTGTTTTTTAGCATAATTTCAAAAAATCTTTTCAACTCAACTATATCAAAGTGTTTAGAAATGTTTGCCGCGTTGTTAACATACAACTCATAACTATAAATATTGTTAATGTTTATTCCGTCAAACTTAGCAAGCCTTAAGTAATATTTATACGCAGTATTTAAAATAAGGTTAATTTTATTTGAGTTAAGGCGTTTGTTACGAATGAATCTTAAAACAAAAATCATCGCAATCCATACTATAATGAACACTATTAACCCAAGAATCAAACCAGCAATAATTATTATAACAATACCTATATTTATTGTTATTACCTTAGTGGTTTCTTGTGTTTCGCTGCTAATATTGTTTTCCTCTAAATCAACCTCTGTATCATTAGGCATTTCAGGCGATTCAATTATTTCTTCCTCTTCCTTTGGTTGTTCTTCAACCTTAGGTTTTTTGTACCTATTCATTAAATCTTCAAAAGGCTCGTCCCAATATCCAGGAGTTACCTCTACGGGCACCCAACCAAAATCTTCATCATAAACCTCTATCCAAGCATGTGCATATCTATCGGTAACATCAAAGGTAATGTAACCATACTTATGTTCACTTTCGGTTTCATTAAAATCATCTTTAATGATAAAATACCCCTCAACATACCTTGCAGGCACACCTTGACTTTGTAGCATTACTGCAGCGGCAGTTGCAAAATGTGTTGAATATCCCTCTTGGGTGTTAAACAAAAAGTTTTCTACAAAATCTTCATCCTCAGGGCATTTAGTTACATTATATTTATGTTTCAAATTTTCTTTAAAATATTGCCTTATTTTATCAACCAGTTGATATTTGTTTTTAGCTTTTAACCCTTTAGTGAGTTTCTTTACGCTATCAGTAGCATCAGATTCTGTATATACATCATTAACAAATTCAGTATATTCTTTCATACAATTTTGATACTGACTGGATTTATATAAACCTGTTTCGGTTATTTTAAACAGATACTTGTAATCCAAATAAGCATTATATGAATACTTACTACTGCTTTTGGGCTTCATAGACGTATCCATATTAGTCGTATAATCACTGTTAAAATCCGAAAAATACACTTCGTAAGCGTAATATTTTTTTCTTCTAAAATCACTTAACGTAATCTTAGATGCATTAAACTTATCATAATCCTTATGGTTGGAAAGCAGATTACCGTTAATCCCGCCAAGCCTTAAAGAATAACCATCTAATTTCTTAAATAGATTTTCGTATTTATCATATTCATCAGTTTGTTGCCACTTATTATCTTTATAAATAGTTGCTGTGTAACCTTTGATTTTTATGTGATCTTCAATTTCTTGCATTGATGTTTCAAGATAAAAATAATGCCTATCTTTAATAATTCTTTTGCCTACTTCTAATAGATTTCCTTCTTTTAAACTTCCGTCGTTATCCTTACCGGTAATATAGTCAATAACATCGGTTGCGACATACTTGATATCCTTGCGAAGTACATCAACATCTTCTGTTCTTTCAAAATTAATTGCATTTAAAAACGAGGTTGTAGAAGAAAGTAATATAACAGTTATTATTGCGATAGAGAGTGCGGTTACCGCGAACCTTCCGTTTTGTTTGTACATTCTAACTGCGAATGATTTGCCACTAGGTTTTTTTATTTTAATTTTGGCATTGGTAGAAAGAGAATAAGCAAGTATTGAGGTCCAAGATGCAACCATTAAATATACATATTTATACTCAGGAACGGCACCGAAAGCAGCGCCGATCTCAAAGAAAGGAAAGGTTAATAAAAAAGTAGCAATAAAACTAGGTTTAACAACTATAAAATAAGTACTTGCAGAACAAAGTATAAAAGATAAAATCAACAATACTCCGTTGGTAAGAGAATAAAATCCATCATCAAATGCATAAGTAGGCTCAAAATTTATATCCCAATACATATAATTGTAAATGGTTTCCAAGCCTTGATAATATAAAATATTAGTACCCTTAATAATAGACTCTTTAAAAATCACAAAAGCTATTGCCGACAACAAAACAGCCACTATAATAACAATCCATTTGCATTTTGTTACAATATAATAAACCACAGAAAAAAGCGCACAAAAACCAGCCGTAGCAACTATAACTACGGCTGGTATAATTTTTAACTGAAGCACCGTTGCAAAGGTCATAACAGCACTTATTGCGGTAATCATACTAAGAACTGCTAATATTAAACCGTTAACTATCGGTGCATTTATTCGCGCTCTTTTTACTGGACGGCATATCAATGAAATACCATTGTCAACCGTTTGTGTTTTGTTTTTCATTTTAACTCCTAAAATTCAACCCCGTTTAGACAATCACTCACCTTGCCTTGCACAACGGTTATTATGTTGACGTCGTCACTATTTACATTTACAGTATTACTATTTTCAACAACATTTATAGCCGTGTAAAAAGCCAAGCTAGATTTTGAACGGTTTAAGATTTCGCATTGATTTTGCGTAAGATTTGGCGACAAATACACAATATGCGACATATCCCTTTGCAAATCATCATCAACGCTTGCTAGCTTTGGTTCAGAATAATATTCATTAGAAAACATAGAACCAATAACCGCATACAAATCATCTATGCTTTCAATTTTTTGCATAGCAACAGCATCCACATCACTGTGATACCAACCAATATAATGTATAGTGTTTTTCTCAATATAACTACTGGAAAGCGACACCAAAATTTCCAACACTGAATCAATTAAATATATATCTTTTTCTGAAGAAAACGTAAGTTCGGGTAAAAGCAAAACCGCTTCACTTATTGGAAGGCTATAATCTTTAACCATAAACTTTTCTTGTTTGGAACTTAATTTCCAATGTATACGGTTGAGTTTATCTCCATCTATGTAATCTCTAATAGCAAACACTTCTGAGGGATCATCTCCAGGTTTATGTTTAGAGTAAACGGTCGCCTCGCTTAAAGTATACATGTTTTGTCTTAACGATGTTTCTATCTGATGGCGCGTTGGTAAAAAGGTTAATGTAAATTTCTTTTTAAGTTTTAGTTTAAAAGAAAACACACCAAAGTAGTCTGTAACCTTCGCCTCTTTGAAATACATATCAACATTTCCATAGTGCTTAGAGGAAAGTTCTATTTCATACTTTTCTTCAGAAAAAGGTCTAGAATAAAAGGTCATATTGCCATTATCAAAGTTGCTTAACAGATTATTTTTATAATCCGATTTCACGATAATTTGAGTTATCGGTAAGAAAGAATAATTTTTAATATTAACCAAAATTTTAGCGGTATTACCTGAAAATATAACCTTTTGATTACATTCAATCGCAAGTCGTAACCCTAAGCGCATAATCAATGCAATTAAAAACAAAAGTAAGGTAATAGCTAAAACCGATAAAAATAAGATTAACGCCAATCTATCGCGATACAATATAAAAAACACTGATGCAGTAATTACAACCGCCAGATAAATTAGTTTGTTTTTTAACATATTATTTTCCTATATTAAGTTTCGGCGCAGGTACAGATTCAAGAATTTGTGTTAATAGTTCTTTTGTTGTAATCTCCGAAATTTTGGCTTTAGGGCTAAGAACTACTCTATGTGCCGCAACGTCGTGGAACATATAAGAAACATCGTCAGGAATTACATAATTTCTGCCGTGCAAGAAAGCAATTGCTCGTGCAGCCCTAACTAGTGCCAACGAACCGCGAGGGCTTAAACCAAGTTTTAACATTTCATTCTTTCGCGTTTCATCGGCAATTGCAGCAACATATTGATAAATCTTATCATCGGTATGGATGTTTTTAACAAGATTTCGCATTAAAATAATATCTTCCTTACTGGCTACCGCCTTAACCTCGCTTAACGGATTATGGTCTTGTCTGCCTTTTAAAATTGAAATCTCATCATCAACCGATGGATACCCCATAGTTACACAAATCATAAATCTATCCAACTGCGAATCAGGAAGCATTTGTGTACCAACTGACCCAATAGGATTCTGAGTTGCAATAACAATAAATGGATCAGGCAATTTATGAAGTACTCCATCAACGGTAACACTACCTTCCTCCATTAATTCAAGAAGAGCTGATTGGGTTTTTGAGGAAGTACGGTTGATTTCGTCAGCCAAGAAGAGATTGCACATAGCTACGCCTTCTTTATACTGAAAACTATCTGACTTTTTATCATAAATTGAAAAACCTGTAACATCAGTTGGCAGTACATCAGGTGTAAACTGCAAACGATGATACTCCATACTTGTAGCATAAGAAAAAGCCAATGCTAAAGTTGTTTTACCAACACCAGGTATATCGTCCAAAAGCACATGTCCACCTGCAAGAGTAGTTGCAAGTATTTTTTCTATAACTTCGTCTTTACCTAAAACGACATTGCGCACTTCTTTTTGAATGTTTATAGCGCTTTCATAATACTTTTTAAAACCATTGGCATCCATACTAATCACCTGTAAGTAAATATTTTGTTTATTTTACCATATCTACATTTGTTTTGCAATAAAAAAAGCAGGAAATATACACAATTAAAATTATGTTGTTTTATCTGTAATTCTGTGTTTTGTTTTTGTTTTTCTGTGTTTTTGTAATTTTTTCTTTGAAAAAGTATTGACTTATAGAAAATAATGTTGTAAAATAATAAATGTAAATTTATGTAGAAAGTCATATGTTAAAGGAGGGGCTATGTTTGTTAAGTGAATTAAACTTAAATGATAAAATGCGTATAGTACAAGAACTTGTTCCGGGTAAACAAATTACTATCGCACACATCATCGCAAACCCTGATGACATTCTTTACAGAAAACTGGGACTTGACCCTGCTGTTGACTATTCAAAAACCGCTATAGGCATCGTTACTATGTCCCCTGCTGAAACCGCAATAATCGCCGGCGATATTGCAACAAAAGCTTCAGGCGCAACACTTGGCTTTGTTGATAGGTTTAGCGGCACTTTAATAGTTACAGGTACAATTTCTGATGTTGAAGCTTCATTAAAGGCATTGGTTGATTACTGTCGCGATAATTTAAAGTTCACCGTGTGCCCCATTACTAAAACATAATGAAAAAGTTAATTTTAATGGGCAGAAGTGAAAGTGGCAAAACCACACTTACACAGGTTCTGCGCGGCGAAGATATTAATTATGATAAAACACAATACATAAAGTTTGAAAACTGCTTGATTGATACACCCGGTGAGTATGCACAAACAAACCATTTGGGCAGAGCTTTGGCTCTATATTCTTACGAAGCAGATATAGTTGGCTTATTAATAGGTGCAAACGAACCTTATTCACTCTTTCCTCCTTGCGTTACCTGTATGGTTAATCGCGAAGTAATTGGCATAGTAACCAAAGCGGAGCAAGAGGGTGCTAATCCAGAAAGAGCAGAAAATTGGTTAAGGCTTAGCGGATGTAAAAAGGTCTTCATTGTAGATTCAGTAACAGGTTACGGTATAAACGAACTGATTGAATACCTTAACCAACAATAATTTTGTTAATTATGTTTCAAAACGAAACATACAATATAATTTATTTAAGGGGGATACTTAAATGTCACAAGAAGCATTGGGTATGATTGAAACAAGAGGTTTAGTTGCCGCTATTGAGGCTGCTGATGCAATGGTAAAGGCTGCAAACGTAGCACTTATTGGCACCGAAAAAATTGGTTCCGGTTTAGTAAGCGTTATGGTTCGCGGTGATGTTGGTGCGGTTAAATCTGCAGTAGAAGCAGGTGGTAGTGCTGCATCTTCTTTAGGTGAAGTTGTTGCTACACATGTAATTCCAAGACCTCATGGTGATGTTGAAAAATTACTTCCTACTTTAAAATAATCAATTAAGTTTAACAGGCGGTTCATATGCCGCCTGTTAACCGACATTGTTTTATTCGGAGGATAAATTATGCTTGCACTTGAAAGGCAAAAAAAGATCTTAGATATTCTTAACCAAGATGGCGCAGTTATGGTTAGCAGACTAAGTCAAGAACTTGGTGTTACTGAAGAAACTGTACGTCGTGATTTGGAAAAATTAGAATCCAAAGAACTTTTGCGTAGAACCCACGGTGGAGCATTGCCAATTGATGAAGGTAATTACGAGTTTTCATTAGAAAAACGTAAAGAATTAAATGTTGAAATCAAGCAGGCTCTCGCAAGGAAGGCGGCAGAATATGTTGCCACAGGCGATACCATTTTTCTTGATGCTTCAACAACTACTTTCTATCTCGCAAAAGAAATTAAAAATATGAAAAATATTACCGTTATAACCAACTCTATTCGCGTAATAAATGAACTTAGCGGAGTTGACGGATTAAAGGTAATTTCGGTTGGCGGAATAGTTAGCAAAAACCAATCGCTTGTTGGTGCTATGACCGAAAACTATATTAAAGAAAATTTCTTTGCAGATAAAGCCTTCTTTTCAAGCAAAGGCATCGGTAATAACGCCATAATTTTAGAAAGCAACGAACAAGAGTGTTTTATTAAGCAAATCATGGTTAAGAATTCTCGCTCTAGTTTTTATCTGTGCGACAAAACCAAACTTGGTAAGGTTGGTTATATGCGAATAACCTCTTTTGATAATATTGATTACCTTTTAACCAACGCCGAAATTAACGGCAAGTTAAAAGCAACATTAGACGAATGTGACGTTAAACTCATTAATATATAATTTTGGAGGAAAAGTAAAATGTTAGTTAACATGAATGAAGTATTAAGACCTGCAAAAGCAAACAAATATGCAATCGGTCTTTTTAACGCTGTAAACCTAGAACTTGCTCGCGGTATAATTGCTGCCGCTGAAAGCACACGCTCACCAGTTATTATGGGTACTGCAGAGGTTCTTCTTCCCTATGGTCCACTAGAGGAAGTATCTTATTACTTAATCCCTATGGCAAAGAAAGCTTCTGTTCCTGTTGTTGTTCATCTTGACCACGGTCTATCTCGCGAACTTTGTATTAAGGCTCTTGAGTTAGGATTCAGTTCAATTATGTACGACTGCTCAACCGATTCTTACGAGGACAATGTGCGCAAGGTTAAAGAGATGGCAGATATTGCCCACTCTTACGGTGCGACCATTGAAGGTGAGCTCGGCCATGTTGGTGATAACGAAGGTTCTGCCGAAGGTAGCCATCACCTTGATGACCCATCAAAATACTTTACAGATCCAAAACTTGCAAAGGATTTCGTTGAGAAAACCGGTGTTGATGCTTTGGCTATCGCCGTTGGTAATGCTCACGGTGCATATAAACTTCCTCCAAAACTGGATTTTGAAAGAATTCGTACTATTGCAAATACCGTTGATGTTCCACTTGTTTTGCACGGTGGCTCAGGTCTTACAGATAACGACTTTAAACAAGCCATTAAAGAAGGTATTAGCAAGGTAAACATCTTTACAGATATTAACGTAGCCGCTGTAGAAGCAGAGTTCAAAAAGTTCTCTACTATGGATAAAGGTATTATTGATCTTATCCCTGCAGCAGTTGAAGCGGTTAAACAAGAAAGCATGAAGAAAATGAAATTGTTTAACAGTAATGGCAAAGCAGATTTAAAAACCAGCTCTCCTGCTGATGTAGAATTAATCACAAAACTTGTTGCCGCAGAAGTTGCAAAATATCTAAATAAATAAGTTTTAAAGCCTAAGGATTCATCCTTGGGCTTTTTATTATTAATAAAACCTTCTAAACAATCATATATTGTTACTAAAACAGTATATGGGAGTGATTAGATGCATAGGTCAATTGAAGACCGCACACTTGCGCTTGCAAACTACATAATTGAAAATAAATGTACTGTAAGAAAAGCTGCTAAACAGTTTGGAATATCAAAATCAACCGTTCATAAAGATGTTTCAGATAGATTAAAATACACTAATTCTAACCTATATAATCAAGTAAAAAGAATATTAGAGATAAATAAAAGCGAACGCCATATACGAGGGGGGTTAGCAACAAGAAGAAAATATAAAGGAATTTGATTAATTTTCTATCTAGCGGTGCCAATTTTGGCTCCGCTTTTTTGGAGGTTTTTATGTTTTATATACTAACACCTAGAGATATGAAACGTCGCAGGCGCAGAAAGATATACCCAAAAAGAGTTGACGGACTTCCCTGCTATTCACTTGATTTACCCATAATTAAAGGTATGCCTGATTGGAATGGCATAGTTTCAAACGAAAAATTATTGTTACCCATAGGTATAAATACACCACCCCAAATCAAGAGTTATGGAAGTAATGAATGGTTAATAAACATTAGTACGATTATCGCCCTTAGACAGTTATCCATAAAATCACAAGACTTGGTTTTTTACGACAAAGACGGAAAATATATAAAGTATTTTGAAAAAATAGCACACAAAGCAAGAAAATGTACAGTGTTTACAAGCAATAAACGGATATACGAAAACAGTTGTGGCAGTATTTATAAAAATTATGGTTGTTACATAAGAGTAAATAGTATGTTAGGATTAAAAAACGGGGTTGCTATTTGTGATAATCAAAAGGTTATAAAATTACCCAACTTTAAATATCTTGGAGATAATGTTTCAATACAAAATTCTATTTGCGTACCACAGTCAATTAGTAGTAAATTACCTATAAAAGTCAAAAATATTGACTTGGCAGAAGCACTTTGCATTGGGTGCAATATTGGCAAACCCGAAGACTATGTTAAACCTAGCTTTTTTCCTTGACAAATACTTAAATAATATATATAATAGAATAATATGTTAGGCAAAATACCTAATTGAAAGGAAAGAAAAATAAATGGCTAAACAAATAGTTGTTACCAAAGAAGGCTTAAAAAAATTAGAAAACGAGTTGGAGTATTTAAAATCCACAGCTCGCGCCGATGTTGCTGAGAAAATTAAGGTTGCTCGCGGTTTCGGTGACCTTTCTGAAAACAGCGAATACGATGAAGCTAAAAACGAACAAGCTAAAATTGAGGCTCGTATTACCGACCTTGAGGTTATGCTTAAAAATGTAAAGGTTATTAGTGATAATGAAATCTCTAACGATAAGGTTATGCTTGGCGTTACAGTCGTTGTTAAAAACCATGCTACTAAAAAAGATATGACATTTAAAATAGTTGGTACCGCCGAGGCTGATTCTATAAATGGAAAAATCTCCGACGAATCCCCTGTTGGTAAGGCGCTTATTGGTCATTCTACAGGCGATACCGTTGTTGCTGAAACTCCTCGTGGAGAAATGAAATTTACTATTAAAGAAATTAATAGATAATTTACCCAAAGGTGATTAAAATGGCAGAAGAAAAAATCATTGAAGCAGTAGCAGAACCTACTGCAGAAGAACTTAATGAAATATTGCGTGTAAGACGTGAAAAATTGGCTAACTTACAAAACGAGGGTAATGACCCTTTTACCATCACTAAATACGACGTAACCCATTACACAAACGATATTAAAGAAAACTTTGAGGCTCTTGAAAACACTACCGTAAGCATTGCCGGACGTATTATGAGCCGTCGGATTATGGGTAAAGCTAGTTTCTTCAATCTACAAGACGGCAAAGATAATATTCAGCTTTACATCCGTCGCGACGATATTGGCGAAGAAAACTACGCTGCTTTCAAAAAATATGATATCGGAGATATAGTTGGTGTTAAGGGTTTTGTTTTCCGTACCCGTACAGGTGAAATTTCGGTTCACACCGAAAGCATTGTGCTATTAAGCAAATCGCTTCTCCCCTTGCCTGAAAAATTTCACGGACTTCGCGATAATGATTTAAGATACAGACAAAGGTATGTTGACCTTATTGTTAATCCTGAAGTTAAGGATACTTTTGAAAAGCGTTCTAAAATTCTAAAAGAAGTTCGCGCTTATCTTGATAGTAAAGGTTTTATTGAGGTTGATACTCCTATCCTTGTACCGCTTGAAATTGGAGCAGCAGCAAGACCTTTTAAAACCCATCACAATACACTTGATATGGACATGTATCTACGTATTGAAACCGAACTATACCTAAAGCGTCTTATCGTTGGTGGCATGCACAGAGTATACGAAGTTGGCAGAATCTTCCGTAACGAAGGTATGGACACAAAACACAATCCAGAGTTTACTACCGTTGAACTTTATCAAGCATTCACAGACTATTATGGCATGATGGACTTAGTTGAAGAAATGAACACTATGCTAGCTGAAAAGATTTGCGGCAGCAAGGTTATTACTTATCAAGGCAAAGAGATTGATATGGGTCATTGGGAAAGACTTACTATGGTTGAGGCAGTTAAAAAGTACGCTGGCTGCGACTATAATGATTGGGCTACCGATGAAGATGCAAGAGCATGTGCAAAAGAAAAGCATGTTGAAGTTCCAGAAGATGCAACAAAAGGTACTGTTCTTATTGAACTATTTGATGCTTTTGTTGAGGACAAGTTAATTCAACCTACATTTATTTATGATTATCCTGTTGAAAACAGTCCGCTTGCAAAACGCAAACCCGACGATCCTGCTTTTACCGAACGCTTTGAGTACTTTATTAACGCTACCGAATTTGGTAACGCTTTCTCAGAACTTAACGATCCGATTGACCAAAAAGAACGTTTTGAAAAACAAGTTGCCGCTAAAAAGGCTGCGGACCCCAACTGCAATAGCGAGGTTGATTACGATTATATCACCGCACTTGAGTATGGTCTACCACCAACAGGTGGACTTGGCTTCGGTATTGACAGACTTGTAATGCTACTTACTGACAGTGCATCAATCCGCGACGTTCTACTATTCCCCACAATGAAGCCGTTGGACTGATTAAGTCTGTATAAGCGTATATATCTCAAGTTAGCGGAACTTATCGAAGGCTTTTAAGCCAATGCATAAACCAATTTAAGCCGAAGTTAAGCCAAAAACGCTTGTAGAATTATGCAAGTTGAGATACGTTAAGATAACTTACGACAAGTTAATACTAATTAAGCCCGTTGAGAAATCAGCGGGCTTTTTTCATTTCTGCACCCATTACATCTATTTTGATGTGGTGGGTGTTTTTTTTATGCCCAAACGGAGGTGATAAATATTTTCTCAATAAAATTTGAAATTGAGTGTCTAAAAGCGAAAAAAAGTCAGCAATTGAAAAGTGAAGGCAAAACTTCCCGCACCTTGACAACTGAATATACATTCAACAAGTACATTCCTGAACGGGGTTGAAAGCTCAGCCGAATGAAAGTACGCCAAGATCCACCTGCCCTTTTGGGTTATCACGGAAAGCAAGGTGGGTAGCGATTCCGAACTGTTCTGAAATATCCGCTTGCTACGGATACTATAACCACCGTGACGAAAAAGGTTGCTATTTCTCGATCAACACTCCTAAGACAAAAGCCGGAGAAAGAGAAATCCCAATGACAGAGGGTGTTAAGCAGGCGTTTATTATGGAACGTGAGTATCAGGAAGAAGCTCAAATCACGAGCATAGGTCGTGTTGATGGATATGATGATTTCATTTTCGTAAACCGATATGGCGATGTTCAAAATCAGGGAAATCTCAATAAGGCTATAAGACGAATAATGCGAGATTGTAATGATGAAATACTTGAGAAGTACGGAGCTGACTCCGATCCCGTTCTGTTGCCGCATTTCTCTTGCCATATCCTAAGACACACATTCGCAACACGGCTTTGTGAGTCAGGTATCAATCTCAAGGTAATCCAAAATGTGTTGGGACACGCCGATGTTTCGACAACAATGAATATCTATGTTGATGTAACAAACGCATTAAAGAAGAAAGAAATTGCTGCCTTTGGAGATTACTTGGCGAGCAGTTCAATCTAATAAATAATAGTAGGCACTCTGTACGGTTCGCAGAGTGCCTTTTATAATTCGCACATTTCTCAAAACCAACGAAAAGAACTATACTAAAGCAAACGAGAGTAAAGGAGCTTTGGTATGGAGAATAGCTTATATAATATGCGACCGCACCTTGTTTCAGAATGGTCGGAACGAAATCTTCCTCTAACCCCTAAAGATATACCGTATGGTTCAAATAAGATAATGTGGTGGAAAGGCAAATGCGGTCACGAATGGCAGACGAGCGTTAAGGCTCGTTCTCACGGTGAGAATTGTCCTATATGTTCGGGTGCAAGAGTAATTGAAGGTATCAATGACCTTGCGACAAAGTATCCTGATATAGCTGCTGAATGGTCGCATAAAAACTTACCACTCAAACCGACAATGGTGAGTGCAGGATCACACAAAAAGATAATATGGGTAGATAGGCACGGACACGAATGGACTGCTTCAGTAAAAAGCAGAGTTCAAGGAAGTGGTTGTCCGTATTGTTCTCACAACTTGGTGTTGTCAGGTTTTAATGACTTGGCAAGTCGTTTCCCTGAAATTGCTGCCGAATGGTCGGAACGAAATCTACCTCTAACCCCTGATAAGGTTACTGCATTTAAGAATACGAGAGTATGGTGGAAATGCAGTTTAGGACACGAGTGGTACACGCTTATTTCTACTCGTTCCGGCGGAAGTCAATGCCCATATTGTAGCGGGATCAAGCTCCTGAAAGGCTTTAACGATTTTGCAACAAAGCACCCTTTACTTGCAAAGGAATGGTCGGAACGTAATTTGCCATTGACTCCCGATATGGTAAATGAGAAGTCTACAAAGAATGTTTGGTGGAAATGTAAGACCTGTGGGTATGAATGGAAGTCCGTTGTAAAGTCAAGAGCCAAAGGCTCAATGTGTCCCGTCTGTGCTGATAGAGCTGTGCTTGAAGGACACAACGACCTTGCGACTACCGATCCTGAATTGCTTAATGAATGGGACTTTGAAAAGAACGGCGAACTCCTACCAACTGCAATTTCACGGAACTCAATGAAGATAGTTTGGTGGAAGTGTGGAAGCGGTCATTCTTGGAGAGCAAAGATCTCAGATAGAACTCTTGAGGGGAAAGGCTGCTATCTCTGTGAGAGAGAATTTCAGAGCGTTTTTCCACAACTGCTTATTATGCTTTATGCAGTTCGTAACGGTCTGAAGGTTGTCACAGACACAGATAATATAATAGGTATAAACTTGGATTCCTATATGCCCGAATTGAGATTAGCCATTGAAGCCGAAGCTACCACAGTCACTGAACAACGGTATCAATTAGTTAAAGAGCATATATGTGAATGTAATCGGATAAGATATGTGAAAGTAAAGCATTCTCCTGACCTGATTAAGACAGCTCAAGCGATTAAGGAAGCCTTTAGAAAGTGCCACACCTTCTTTGCTTCAAACGATGATGAAGATATAGAATTGTTAAGAAAAAGGTTCCTGAATTGGCGAAAACAAAGTTAAAAAGTTTCAACCTCTGCCCACGAGTTTGTCGGTAGAGGTTGATTTTTTAGGTTTTCTATGATATAATACATTACGGTAAATCGCTTGTGTTTGTATGGCTCGGTTCGAGAAACAATGAAAACCGTATACCAATTTAAGCCACAAGTTAAACCACAAATATTTCCGCTATCTGAACTTAGCGGAACTTATCGAAACTACAAAAGATTAGTTAATGGGTGAAATCGGAGGTTATCTCAAGTGAGCTTAACTTATCTTGAGTGTTCACGAGAAATCCCTACAATGAAACCGGTAGCAGAGTAATTTTACGCCGCAAATGCATAAGCTTAGCATTTGCGGCTTTTTTAAAATTGAGTATATCGCTTACATTTTTAGTAAAGGAGTCTTTATCGTGCTATATCCAATAGAAAACGAAATTAGGCAAGTTAAAGTTTTAAATGGCATTTGGAAATTCAAAAAAGAAGAAAGACTAAACCAAGGGTTAGATGAAAAATGGTTTCTCAAACCATTAACTAACACCATAGAGATGCCTGTTCCATCTAGTTATAACGATATTACAACTGATAAATCTTTACGAGACCATGTCGGCTGGGTTTGGTATGAAACCGACTTTTATATTCCAGTAGATTGGCAGAAAAAACGTATGGTTTTACGTTTTGGAAGTGCAACTCACCACGCTATTGTTTATGTAAACGGAAAAGAAATTACACGCCACAAGGGTGGATTTTTACCCTTTGAGGCTGAACTCGCTAATTTTGTATCCGTCGGCAAAAACAGGCTAACCGTTGCATTAAGCAATATGCTAGACCACGATTGTCTGCCTTTTGGTTATATTAAAGATGCAGATCCGCTATATTTCCCCGAAGGCGAAAAAGAACAAATATATCAATTTGATTTCTTTAACTATTCTGGAATACATAGACCTGTTAAAATCTACACTACACCTAATGTTTATATTAAAGACATACTTATTAATACAGATATAAATGGCACAGACGGTATTATTAATTATGATATTTCTGTTGAAGGTGAACACAAAAGCGTTACCGTTTCTTTGTTTGACGAAGAAGGAAATAAAATTACCGAAACGGACAAACTTACGGGTGTAATAACAGTTGAAAATGCTAATTTTTGGGAAGTTCGTAACGCTTATCTTTATGATTTTGATATTAAAATTGATAACGACCATTATACATTACCAATAGGAATTAGAACCGTAAAAATGACCAATAAGCAATTTTTGGTTAACGGCAAACCTGTTTATTTAAAAGGTTTTGGTAAACACGAGGATAGTGACATTAAAGGCAAAGGATTAGATGATGCTATCAATGTTCGTGATTTTGAATTATTAAAATGGTTAGGTGCTAACTCTTTTAGAACATCTCATTATCCTTATTCAGAAGAAATCATGCAAATGGCTGACCGTCAAGGCTTTTTAGTGATTGACGAAGTTCCTGCTGTTGGTATGAATTTTTGGAGTGACACACCGGTATTTGAAGATGGATCAGCAGATTCCACCACATTAAAACATCATAAAGATGTGCTAACCGAGCTTTACGAGCGAGATAAAAATCACCCTTGCGTTGTTATGTGGAATGTTTCTAATGAGGCACAAACTAAAGATAAAAATGCATTAGCCTATTTTACTGAAGTAGTTGCGCACATTCGTTCATTAGACAATACCAGACCAATTGTCAATGTTATTGATGAGGGTAACGCAAATATTGATACTGTTGCACAGTTATTTGATGCTATTTGTTTAAACCGCTACTATTCCTGGTACTACGATTTAGCAAATCTTAAATCTATCTACCCAAAACTAACTGCAGATTTTAAAGCATATCATGAAAAGCATAACATTCCAGTTATGATTTCGGAATATGGTACCGATACTGTTTCAGGCTTACACAAACTACCCGATGTTATTTTCTCAGAAGAATACCAAATTGAATTCTATAAAGAAAACAATCGCGCTCTAGACGATTTAGACTTTATAATTGGAGAGCATTTGTGGGCCTTTGCTGACTTTACAACCTCTTTTGGTTTACGTCGTTGTGACGGAAACAAAAAAGGTCTGTTTACTAGGCAACGCCAACCCAAAAGTGCAGCCTTTGTCATAAGAGACAGGTGGACAAATAAAAAGTAATTATTACCCTAAAAAACTAAAACGGACTATGGAAACTCCATAGTCCGTTTTTTGTTATTTAACCTTTACTTTTTTAGGTTCACTAAATGAACTGTAAGTTGCTTTTCCAGAAGTTTTATAATAACTTCTAACCTTGATATAATAAGTTTTTCCTGATTTAAATTTAGCAGTTTTCTTGGTAGAGGTATAAGAGCCTAGTTTCTTATATTTACCATTTTTGCTGCTTGAGTAATATACTTGATATCCCTTTACATTATTTGATTTAGACCAAGAAATAGTCACAGTCCCTTTAGATTTTGATTTAGCTGTAACGGTTGGCGTACTAGGTTTAGTTTTTACAGAGTATTTGTTTGAAACACCAACTTCAGTCTCACCATTATTAGAGAATGCCTTAACTAAGAATTTATAAGTAGTAGCAGTTTTTAGTTTAGATACCTTATACTTAACCTTAGTGGTGGTTTCCAAATACTCATACTTTTTAGTTTTGGAATTATACTTATAAACCTTATACTTCTTAGCACCCCCAACTTTATCCCATTTAAGCGTAACTGCTTTGGATCCTTTAGTAGCCTTGACAGTAAACTTAACCGGCTCTTCTTTTGCCACTTTGTTGGCGGTTGCAATATTTGTATTTTGCAATAGAGATATTACATCTAAATCGTTATTATTTGAAGATAAATCTTTTTTCATACAATCTTCACAACGGTCAAGTTCGTATGCTGCCATCAGATCAGCATTAGAGGTATCTATACCATCTTGCCACTCACTAGTAAACATAGCCGTGCTACCAGGTGCAGACCACATAGCTAACGAATACATTGAACCTGGGAAACGGGTTGCTTCGCCATTTAAATAGTCGCCACCAATAACATAGTTATACTTTTCTTTGAAAGAATTAACTTTGGGAATATTTGTAAACTGTTGCTTATATTCTCCATTTACATAACAGTTAATACGTTTTTTATCCGGTACAAACGTAAATGCAACATGAACATTTTTACCAGTAGCAACATTTGTTTTATTAAAAACATACGTTTTTGTATTATCAGTTCCAGCCACATCTCTAACGCTAACACAAACATTACCACTATCATTTATATAAAATGTCAGGGCCGGATTATAACCGTCATCACAACTGAAAATTGTATTTACGCTCTTTAAATCCGCTTTTTTAACATTGATAATTGTGCTCATTGCGACAGGATAAGAATCTAATTTTTTACTGAGTACATATTGTTTATTAATGTTACAACTTAATGGATCTGAATAAATACACTTAGAACAATCGTAAACCTGTAAAACTGAAGTATTAGTATTAACGCCATCGGTTACGGTTATATTTGTTTTACCTGATTTTAAAGCAGTAATTTCTCCATTTTTTACCTTTGCAATCTCGGGTTTTTCTACCGTCCAAGTGAGTTTGTTTTTAGAGTTACAAACAACATCAACTTTAAATGTTTCGCCCGTTTTTAATACTAAATTTTGCGGGTCAATCATAAGTCTAGTATTTACTAACCCATCGGTATATTTTTCAGATACGATATCATAATAATTACCGTCTGTTTCTTCGGTCTCGTTAATAACCAACACAGAATTTGTACGATAATTAAATGCATTCATATAAAAATTACACGAAGTAATTAACGAAACATTATGTCTAACTCCATTTTCCTCGTAACTCATATAGATATCTTTAGAATGAATTAGTTCTCCGTCCTTAATACTACGGGCACCAATATCTCTTCCAAGTTTTAGTTTATAAATGTCACCAACATCAAAACCTGTTATGCTTAAGGAAATTTTGTTTTTTGCATTTACATTGGTACAAAATGCTTTTTCAATTAATTTTTCATACATTCTGCAGACATAATACTCGTTAGAGTAACCAAACTCATTCCAATAAAGTTCTATATAATCGGTTGACTTTACAAACTTGCTTAGATATTTGCAAAATGGATTATTAACAACATCCCATGAGTCAGTAGTACCACCGAATGGCGTAAAATACATTTCAAAAACCTTGTCGGTTTCACTACCCAAATATACAATTTGTTCATCTTTAGGTATTTCGTCTTCTCTACCGCTTTTTATTAATTGTATCTGTTTTTCGTTTGTTTTGTTAACATATTTCCTTAATTTGTAGATATCTTCTTTTGCTTGGTATTTAGTAATTAATTTGGTGTAGTTATACGTTACACGATAAAGTTCATCATGATCAGAAATAATACAGCCAGATTGAGCCTTATCACAACCATTTTCACCTTTATAATTGTTCTCATCAAGATTAGAACTAGTAACAAATATTGAAGGGCCATGCTCTGTTCCATCTGTCGCAAGATAGTGAGATACCGTTGCGCTTTTTACATGCTGCATATCACACGTTTTATCACTTACATCCCAATCAACGTTAGTGCAAGTCATAAAATCAGATACTTTTTTCCCTTCGGCATACTTATTATAACAATAGCTTTTAAGAGCATTATTAAAATAAGTTTGCATCTTAAGTGCAGCTCTTCCTTCTAACTTTTTGCTAGTGGGGTTATATTGTTTAACACCATATGAATTAAGATGATTAACAATAGTTACTTCCATACCCATGCGCGCTGCCTCGGTAAGCATATATGAAATACGCACAAAACCATGTTCATCATAATTAGTTGTGTAAAGCGAACGTATATATCCATAATATTTGCTTTCTGGAATAACACAAATCGCAGAAGCTACAGAAGTTCTATAAGATGAAAATGTAATTTTAACATCTTCTTCCGGATGAGCACGCTTATATTCAATGCATTGATAAATAAGCAGTCCCATTCCATAGTTTGGGTCATTTAAAGACTCGTTATAGTAACGATAAAAAGCCTCAGCTGTAACAGTTTTTCCATTAATATTTGCATAGGTTGTATGCCCTAATCCTTTAAAATTTTCAGGATTATTACAAAGCGGCAAAGCATCATAATACGGATTAATAGAATGCTTATTATTCTCAGCGATGTTTTCCCTTATTTGAGGTAATACTACATCAAAAAATGGCGCATCTTTATTAATTTTATCAAGATATACACCTGTATTGAACGGATTAGTTTCACTTGGAAATGATGTGCTTGCAGCTTCAACTATCGGTGGGGTAAATACCCCACCTAATAGTATAATTGTAGCTAAAGCAGATATTATAACTGATTTAATTATTTTCATATAATATCTCCTTTAAATTTAAGGTAATACATCAAGATCAAATGCAATATTCGTGCTATTACCTGCAACTTCGCTAACCCATGAAGCAGTATTGCTATGTGTTGTATATATTTTAGGTGGACAATCATAAGTATCTGATACATACAAATAGGCAAAACTGCCCGACTTTGTTGCAGTATTGTTGCTTAAGTTTACGTCACCTGTTAAATATAATCTTGAGTAATTTGAAGTTACGAAAATAACACCGCCATATGTTTTTGCAGTATTGTCATTAGCCGTAATCCCATCAATCTTTACACAACTCTTTGTTCTTACTTCAACAGCACCGCCCGAAGACGCAGATGCGTTTGCCGTAAACTCGCAATTAGTAAATACTATATTTACTTTTTCAGGGTCTGTTGCATCTGGTTGGTTGCCGTTTTGTATGTATACCGCACCGCCGCCTGAAGCAGTTGTCTTGTTTTTATTAAACACACAATTTTCAACATCAATCACAACATTAGGACAGTCGGTAGTTGTTGCAATAGCGCCGCCATTCCTATAAGCAGTATTGTTTTTAAATGTAACACCATTTGCAATTAATGTTGTGTTAAGTGCATCGTCTTGAAGTGCATCGGCAACAACTATTGCGCCGCCTATGCCTTTAGAAGTAGCAGTATCGGTAGCGGTGTTTCCGTCAAATTCAGAATCTGTTATGGTAAATTCTGCACCTTTATCCAAATATACCGCACCACCATTTTTTGCAGTGTTGTTTTTGAATATGGTGTTATCTGAAACGGTAAATTTACTACTTACTGATTCAGCATCGGTTTTTACTGCATATATTGCACCGCCATTTGAAGTAGCCTCGTTTTCTTTAATCTCACAGTTTATTATACTTGTGATTGACCTAGTAGAATATATAAAGCCACCCATTTTTGCACTGTTTTTGGTGATAGTTGAATTTTGTACAGTAACATTAGCACCACTACTTATAAACAATACGCCGCCGTATGATGAAGTATTTGCGTTTGCTGTTAGATTTGTAAGTGTAGCAGTACCACCTGTAATATACAGCACGCCATTACCACTACCATTTGTATTTGTTATCTCTGTATCCTTAATAGTTACAGACGGCGAAGCAATAAATCCAAGTGCAGAACCTGTTTTACCAATGGAGTTAGTAAATACAGAATCACCCTCAATATTAACATTGGTTTTGTTTGCTAATACAACACCGCCGTAATTTTCGGTTTGGTTGCCATCAAATGTTGACGATTTAATAGAAAGTTCACCATCAGTCATATTAATAACGCCGCCACCATACTTGTTCTCTGATGTCGTACTGGTAGATTTGTTATTGTTGAATTCTGCATTTTGAATATTAAGTTTAGTGTCTTTATCAGAGGTAAGAACGTAGAAAACACCACCATTTTCTGCTTGGTTGTTGCTATAGTTACCGCCATCAACATTAATTGTTGCGCCTACAGCATCAACAACTCCACCAAACACCGCGGCTTCGTTCTCTGTTGCGGTAACATTGTTTAGGTTAAGTGTACCAAAACCTACATATATTGCACCGCCACCTTCGCCTACACCGTCCGGTGTGCCATCATCACCTTCAACCGAGTTTTTCTCAAACTCTGTACCATTAAATGTGGCCTCACAATGACTACGTATGCTTACAGCGCCGCCCGCCTTAGCGGTATTGTTTCTGAATATACCATCGGTCATATTCAATACGCTGCCAATCTCATCATCAACATATGTTAAGTATATTGCACCACCATGATTTACAGCGGTATTACCATCAAACACATTATTGCCGGTCGCGGTTATAGCGGTATCAACCATATCAATAGCACCGCCATGTTGACCTGCTGTATTACCTGTGAATGTGTTGCTGTTAAACGATGTTACAGTTGAACTGTTAGCATAAATTGCACCACCGTTAGATGTAGATGTATTATTCTGGAATTGGTTTCCATCAACCGCATTCATAGTTACGCCATTAACATAAATTGCGCCGCCATTTTTAGTTGAGCTATTATTAATAAATTCGTTATTTGTAACATTAAATGTATTACAGTTTTCGGCAAAAATCACACCGCCGTGTTGTGCAGAAGTATTACCTGTAAAGGTGTTACCGTTAAGTGAATTTACGGTTGAATCTTTAGCATAAACTGCACCGCCATCTTTAGTACAACTATTATCAATAAATTCAGCATCTGTAACATTTAATGTTGCATTATTTTCAACACAAATAGCACTACCATATAATGCGGTATTTCCTTCGTTTTCTGCTCCTAATTTTGTTTCACTGTTGGTGCCATCAATATTAAGGGTAGAATTATTAACATAGAATACACCGCCATAACCATAGTTGTTTTCATTGTTAGCGTGTGCTTCGTTTTTAGTTGCCACTACCGCGGTAGCATTCATTTGGCTATCGCTATGTAGTGCAACTGCGCCGCCTCTAACAGAACTATTTTCGGTAAAGGTTACTCCGTTTACAGTACCTGTACTTCCAGTTGAGTAGATAGCACCGCCGCCTAGGTTATTCAAAGTTGCAGTATTTTTAAT
>JAZQTG010000111.1:0-1298 GCA_045630515.1 Acutalibacteraceae bacterium | reverse complement strand
TTGGCTATCGCTATGTAGTGCAACTGCGCCGCCTCTAACAGAACTATTTTCGGTAAAGGTTACTCCGTTTACAGTACCTGTACTTCCAGTTGAGTAGATAGCACCGCCGCCTAGGTTATTCAAAGTTGCAGTATTTTTAATAAATTGCGAATTTTCAATACCATAACTGCTACCCGTTGAATAAATTGCACCGCCTTGGTTTGCAGTATTCTCATTAAAGGTAGAATCAGCAATTTCTACGTCTGATTCTATTGTAGTTGTTACTCCATTTTCAGTGTTTGAATATTTGCAGATATACAATGCACCGCCATTAGTAGTTGCGGTATTGCCTTGGAACAGCGCATTATCACTAGTTCTAATAAATGCACCTTGAACATATATTGCACCACCATTTGAACTAGCCGTATTGTTTTTAATTTGTACACCTGTAAAGTTGACTTTTGCGTTGTTTTTAGCAAATATTGCACCACCGTTACCGGTTGCTTTATTGCTTTGTAGAACAACGTTATTGCCTAAATTAACAATACCTTTTTCAGTATAAATAGCACCAGCAGTTTTAGCCGTATTTTCACTAATGGTTGTGTTTGTAATATTGATAATACCACTTGAGCGATTGTCAATAAAACCACCATAACCAGTTGCAGTGTTTTTAGCAAATAATGAGTCCTCTATAGTAACATTAGCACCACTACTTATAAACAATACGCCGCCGTATGATGAAGTATTTCCGTTTGCTGTTAGATTTGTAAGTGTAGCAGTACCACCTGTAATATATAGCACGCCATTACCACTACCAGTTGTATTTGTTATCTCCGTATCCTTAATAGTTACAGACGGCGAAGCAATAAATCCAAGTGCAGAACCTGTTTTACCAATGGAGTTAGTAAATACAGAATCACCCTCAATATTAACCTTGGTTTTGTTTGCTAAAACAACACCGCCGTAATTTTCGGTTTGGTTGCCATCAAATGTTGACGATTTAATAGAAAGTTCACCATCAGTCATATTAATAACGCCGCCACCATACTTGTTCTCTGATGTCGTACTGGTAGATTTGTTATTGTTGAATTCCGCATTTTGAATATTAAGTTTAGTTTCTATGTCATTGATGGAAATATAGAAAACGCCACCATTTTCTGCTTGGTTGTTGCTATAGTTACCGCCATCAACATTAATTGTTGCGCCTACAGCATCAACAACTCCACCAAACACCGCGGCTTCGTTCTCTGTTGCGGTAACATTGTTTAGGTTAAGTGTAACAAAACCTACATATATTGCACCGGCACCTTCGCCTACAC
>JAZQTG010000110.1:0-3988 GCA_045630515.1 Acutalibacteraceae bacterium | reverse complement strand
GCATGGTAACCAGGCAGAAGTTGGCCGACTCAAGCGTAGGCACAAGCAAGATAATAGACGGAGCCGTCACTACCGACAAGGTTGCTGACGCTAATGTTACTACCGCTAAAATAGCAGACGCCAACGTAACAACCGGCAAGTTGGCCGATGGTGCTGTTACTACTGCCAAGATCGCGGACGGTAACGTAACCGGCGCCAAGCTCCAGGAGGGAGTACGTCCCGTTATCAATGTGAACGCACTCAACGAACAGACCGCCGCTTACGGAAGCGCAGCTCTGGCTCGTGCTGCCGTTCCTTCAGCTCTGCGTATCCTGGGCTTGCACGTCATATATCTGCTTGCCGGAGGCTGGTTTGAGGACGAGTTCATCGGATCAGACGTGAGCGGCTGGGGCACAGATTCTAATTGGAGAGCAGTCGGCCCTGTTAGTGTATCACAAAATACAAGTATAGGTGGGTTAGATGTAAACATTGGAAGTGATGCTTATAATGTTAAAGACGAGAAACAAGTAGAAACGCCAATTACTTATAACAACAAACTTTCTTTTCCTTATTTCGGATATTACAAATGGTCGGAGCAAAGATTCGTAGAAAGTCAGGGCGATGTTCTAACTAAATATATTGAGGTTTATGAGGGTATGAAAGTTGTGGTTGATATATCACCTGAAGATTTGGTGATTAACACTATAACTGCTTTTGATGCTAATTTAAATGTGGTATGGGCTTCTTGCGTTCACGACAACCTTGTAAATTACACATATATAGTTCCGAGTGGTATTAAATATATCCGATTTGGCACTCGCAGTGGAAGCACTTATATTTCCGCTGCAAAAGTAGTTTTTGAAGATTCCGTTGATAATATTAACGAAAAAATAGAGGCTGTTCAGTCTGATATAAATAGTTTATCCAATGGTGTAAAAGCGAAAAGGGTTGATATCTATTTAACTTATATTACAGACAAGGCTCATACGAGGCTGCAAGTGCTCTCTGCTGAAAGAAAGCAAGGGTTGGTAATTTCATACTTTGACGGATTTGAGAGAACTGTTGAAACGTATATCCCAGATAACACAAGACTATCCGATGCTTGGTGGCAAGAAGATAGTTCTTGGCAAAATGTAGATGGATATAGCGAAGAGTTAAACACCGTAAAGGCATCGTTATATCAAAATAATATGCTTTCATTGGTGAAAAATTGGTCTGCTGGATATTTAAAGGCAGATGGCAGTTCTGCATTCACGGCAGGATGTCGTATAAGTAATTATATCCCTGTTACGGCAGGCGATGTCTATAAGATAGTTGCAGTAGCAGATGGAGTATCAACGGCTGCTATCGTCTGCTATGATAATTCATTCAATGTAGTATCTGTTCAACTACCAACATCAGGTAGATATTATGAGGGAGAATTAACAATACCAAGTGGAGTAAGTTATATCCGTATAAATAAAAGACTCCTTGACGAAAGGGATTCTAACAAATACACAGGGGTTTGGGTTTCTATTCCTATGCAAGAAATTCATCCTGAGATTTTAAAGAAGTTCAGCGAACTTAATGGGCAACTCCTATATGATGGTCAGCCGATAG
The DNA here is from genome assembly GCA_045630515.1 of Acutalibacteraceae bacterium. Lineage (GTDB taxonomy): Bacteria > Bacillota > Clostridia > Oscillospirales > Acutalibacteraceae > UMGS1532. The sequence continues at coordinate 2,410 of JAZQTG010000110.1, read as the reverse complement.
CCACCGAATCCACTTTATCTGCCGTTGTTACAGATTTGCCTGTTTCTGATGGCACAGGAATTGAAAGTGGTTATGCGTACATAGATAGTACAGATAGAACAATTAAAGTAAAAGCATAATACTATGAATGTGATATTCTTTCCAAGAAATGATTATCCTGACAAGGTTGAGATATGCAACCATCGTTTGGGTAAAAAAATGACATATTGCGAGAGGACAACACTAATTCCCTCCTATGTTCAGGATACTATATTGCCATACTTTGTAACTAAACATAATTCGGATAAATTAAGGGTTGGTTGCGATTTTATGGATGTATATACTAATAGTGCTTGGAATAGTGCATACGGAAAACAATGTATTGAGAATGGTACTATTTGGGCAGATTTATATTTCTATCCAGACCCATTTGAAGATATGAGCCAAGAAGCAGTAATGAGGGCTTATAATAGATTATTGCCTTGGTTTATTAGTAATTTCGGAAGAAAACCTAATGCTGTTGATTTTAGCAGTGGTTATGGTAGCCAATATAAGCAGTATCTGACAGATTACTTTTTATGTTGTGATAGTTCAGCACAACAACTGCAAAATAATAGTGATTATGGTGTGGGTGTAGGATTGCCCAATAATGTGCCATATACTCAATCAAGATATTATCCAAGAGTAATGAATAGCAGAGTTTTGGACAATGCAAGAGCAGATATAACTACTCATTCTGCTTATAATACACCGTCAGAAAAAGACTACTATGATTATTATATTAACCAAATATCAGACTTAATTGATGATACACTTGTGTTACCCAATGGCGGTTTTATTATGAATTTTCATCATTGGCACGATTTAGTATTAATGGACTATAATGCTGATGGCACACCCAAAGCAGAAAGGATAGCAGCAGGGACAGAAAATTACGCAATCAATAATGGCTTTAAATCTTATGTGGATATGCTTTGCCAAAAGAATGCAAATGATGAAATCTATTTTGCTGGTTATGGAGAGGCGGTTGCATATCTCGTATATAGACAATGTGTAACCAAAGCGGTTATGTATTCTCCTAATCAATATCCTAATGAAAGGTTGATTATAAGGTTAGAAGTTCCAAATTCTTTGGAAATTGATACTGATTTGCTATGTGTGCCTCTTTCTGTTAAGTTTAAAACAACAGGAACTCCCCTTGAGGGAGCAACTATCAAATGTGATGCTTGTAACCTAATATCGTTAGGTAATAACGAATATATAGTGGAAATTCCTTACTCTGAATATGGGGGAGCATTGATAGAAAAAGTAGTTAGTTAATTGGCACACACTAACCGATTAAGGGGAGCAACAAACTCCCCTTAATTTTTCTCCCCAATTTTACCGAAATAAAATAATTTCGGCAGATTATTGCATTTATATAAAATTGTTGTATATTTGCGGTATGAATGATGAAAGAATAAAGACAAGGCTGATAGCCTTTAGGAAATACAAGGGCTTATCCCAGAAGAAACTTGCTGAATTGGCAGGGGTATCGGTAACAACTATAAACCATATTGAGAAAGGTTGTAATACCGATTTAGATATTCTGCAAAAGATAGAGAACGCATTAGGTATTAAATTGTACTGATAGCAGAGTTAATAACGAAAAGGAGAAGTGATATGAAAGAGTATTATGTAGGTGCAGGAGATTATTGGGGTAACAATAATGTTAGTAAGAAATTTAATGAGAATATCGTTCCGCGCCTGTTGGCATTTGGTATTAAAGAATCCGATATGGATGAAGTAGCAAAAATGTTTGAGGATTTGTGCGAAATGAGTTATGAGAATGGCGCAAACAATACTGAATGTGCCTTAAATGAAGGTTAAGTATTTCCCGATATACTAATTATGTTAAAATAATAGGATATGAAAGTAGTAACTCAAAGACAAAAAGATGCAGTAAGAGCCTGTGAAGAATATGTAGCAGGTGCAGAGTTTAATGGAGATATAAATAACTATGCTGATGTGTCCGATTTCTTGTCAAGATTTTATTGGAGATTGACATCAAATACTTGGGCGATAACAAATGGCTATGATTAATTTAAGTATCTAATGATACACTAACAATTTTAGATATGGAATGGAAAGAATTGAAATGGTATAAAGCGGATAGAGATTATTCATTCTCTTTTGTTAAGGCTTTGGTAAAAACAAAATCTGGTAGTTATCAAGTAAGAGAGCAGGTAAGGAAAGGAGATATTTACATTCCTATTCCTGTCCTTGAAGAACTGATTCCAAACAATTAATGTATTCTTTGATACACTAACAACTATGGGAAAAGAAGTATTTTATATTACAATCGTACCCACCAACAAGAGGGATGGTTGCGACTACAAGACAGGCATTGTAACTTGCTACAATGACAAGGATGAGGTGCTTGCATCTTGGG
>JAZQTG010000109.1:0-59945 GCA_045630515.1 Acutalibacteraceae bacterium | reverse complement strand
TTGCATCCCAACACCAATCTCCGTCAAGAAATACACTATTCGGTAAATCCTGTTTGAGCTGTTGGCACACAGTTGTTTTTCCAACTCCCATAGTGCCACCAATCATATATAAAGTTTTCATCATTCACACCTACAAATTCTTATTTATCGGTCAGTTGTATTATAGCACGACTTGACTAACAAAGAAAGGAAATATTAAAAACACCCATAGTTTTTTAAAAAACTATGGGCGTTTTCGTATCTTGTTGTACTGTCCCTTACTGTACGACTCTTAAACATCTGCTCTTTTTTATATCCTTTATATTGTTTTATTTTTGCAATTTTCAACAAACTCAGTCGGTGTAAGACCGGTAGCCTGTTTAAAGTATTTTGAGAAATAATAAATTGTACCAAAACCACACGCCTCTGCTATCTCGCCAACCGAACGGCGCGAAAATTTTAGCATTTGTGTTGCCTTGCCAATTCGCAAATTTATTATATCTTGTTTTGGAGATAAACCATATTTCTCTTTATAAATAGCAGAAAATCGGCTTTGCGAATATCCGCTTATTTTCGCCATTTCTTCTAAAGTCCATGGTTTTTCAGGGCTTTGTATCATTTCCTCGCGCGCAAATTCTACCCTATCAAACGGAGTTTGCAATGTTTGATTTTTTCGGTAGGTCCTGCATAAATCTATAACCATTTCTGAAAGTATACAACTGCATTTCTCCTCAAACCCTATTGCACGTAAGGTCTGCTCTTTTTTTATTCTTTCTAGGTATTTTCTTAAAAAATTAGGTCTGCCAACCGAAAATGCGGTATTAAGTGGCATTGGATAGCGCGATAAAAGTTCTTCAAACTCATAACCGTAAATATACATCCAATCGTTCACAAAACCACTATTACTGTTTTGGCGCGGCCCTTGAAGTACAACCTTACCAGGCTCCATAATAACTATATCGCCTTCGTTACCCTTTTCTATTTTACCGCCGGTTTCATATAAAAACGGTGTTAAAAAGCAACATACACAATAATAGTCAAAAATTTTTCTTTCGGTCCACTCGCCTTTTTCGTGTGGATACTCTATACCATAATACAGTACCTTCATAAAAATCTCCATTTAATAGAAAAATATAAATTTTTAGCAAATACTTATCGTTTTTTGCTATTATATCATAGAAAAATACAAACTTCAAGCAATAGTTATTTAGCTTTATTCTTATTTATTAATAAGTAATTAATTTTTATTAAAATACTTGTACCTCTTATAATATTGTGGTATAATTGATGATGTATAATTGTATTTAAGCGCCGCACCTAGTAACACATTTAACTTTTGTGCGGCAGAACGGAGTTTATAAATGGGATTACTTACATTATTCACAGGTAATTACAGTGAAAAAGAAATCAAAAGAATTAAGCCTATCATGCAGGCCGTTCTTGATTTAGAAGAAAAGTACAAAGCCTTAAGTGACGACGAGTTGCGCGAGCAAACAAACGTATTAAAAGAACGTTTAGCGAACGGTGAAACGCTAGACGATATTTTAACCGATGCCTTTGCAGTTTGTCGCGAGGCTTCGGATAGAATTTTAGGTATGCGCCACTTCCCTGTTCAGATACTCGGCGGTATTGTTCTTCACCAAGGCAGAATAAGTGAAATGAAAACAGGTGAAGGTAAAACATTGGTTGCTACTTTGCCTGCATATCTTAACGCTTTAAGCGGTCTTGGCGTTCACATCGTTACGGTTAACGATTATCTTGCACGACGCGACTCTGAATGGATGGGCAAGGTTTTCCGCTTTTTAGGACTTAACGTTGGTCTTATTATCAGCGGCATGGAAAGTGACCAGAAACGTGAGGCTTATGCTGCAGATATTACCTACTGCACCAACAACGAATTAGGGTTTGACTACCTTCGTGATAATATGGTTATCTACAAGGAAAAACAGGTTCAACGAGGCCACAATTTTGCCATTGTTGACGAGGTTGACTCTATCCTTATTGACGAAGCACGTACCCCTCTTATCATTTCGGGTCAGGGTGATAAATCTACCGACCTTTATAGACGTGCCGATAGTTTTGCAAGAACTCTAAAATGTGTTAAGGTGCGCCAAACTAACGACAAGCAGACCGACGAAGAACAACAACTTGACGGTGATTATGTTGTTGACGAAAAGGCAAAGTCTTGCACGCTTACCGCAAGCGGTGTTAAACTTGCCGAGAAATATTTTGGCATAGAAAACCTTAACGATGCTGAAAACATTACCTACTTGCACCACATTAACCAAGCAATTCGCGCACACGGTATTATGACTCGCGACGTTGACTATGTTGTTAAAGACGGTGAGGTGCTTATCGTTGACGAATTTACCGGTCGTATTATGTACGGCAGACGTTATAACGAAGGCCTACACCAAGCCATTGAGGCTAAAGAAGGGGTTTCAATTCAAAACGAATCCAAAACCTTAGCAACCATAACATTCCAAAACTTCTTCCGTTTATATACAAAACTCTCAGGTATGACAGGTACTGCCATGACCGAGGAAATGGAATTCCGCGAAATTTATAAACTAGACGTTGTTGAAATTCCTACCAACAAACCTCTTGCACGCGAGGACCTTAACGATGTTGTTTATAAATCTGAAAACGCTAAATTCAATGCGGTTATTGACGAGATTATTGAGCGTAATCAAAAAGGTCAGCCAGTTTTGGTTGGTACAATTACCATTGATAAATCTGAAAAACTAAGTGGTATGCTTCGTCGTCGCGGCATAAAGCATAACGTTTTAAATGCTAAGCACCACGAAAAAGAAGCAGAAATTATAGCCCAAGCAGGTAAACCGGGTGCTGTTACTATCGCAACAAATATGGCAGGTCGTGGTACCGATATTATGCTTGGCGGTAACGCTGAGTATTTGGCTAAATCTTCACTGAAAGCCGACGGCTGTTCAGAAGAGATTATTGCCGAGGCAACCGGTTACGCCGAAACCGATAACCAAGAAATTTTAGACGCTCGCAAAAAGTACGGCGAACTCTTAAACCAATACAAAGCCGAAATTGCACCCGAAGCCGACAAAGTGCGTGAAGCAGGCGGTCTTTGTATTATCGGTACAGAACGCCACGAGTCGCGCAGAATTGATAACCAGTTGCGCGGACGTTCGGGTCGTCAAGGTGACCCCGGTGTTACCAAGTTTTATATTTCTTTAGAGGATGACCTTATGCGCCTATTCGGTGGTGAAAGGCTATACAATATGATGGAAACCCTTCGCGTTGAAGAGGATACTCCTCTTGAAATGAAGATGCTTACCAAATCTATTGAGTCGGCACAAAGAAAGAAAGAATCTCAAAACTTTGCAATCCGTAAAAGCGTACTAGAGTTTGACGATGTTATGAACACTCAACGTAACATTATATACACCCAGCGTGGCAGAGTGCTTGACGGTGAGGACCTTAAAACAACCGTTATGGGTATGGCACACGAACTTATTGATAGCACTGTTGCTCTGTTCTGCTCAGGCTCGGATATGCCTGAAGAATGGAATCTTGCAGGACTACACGCCTACTTTACAGGTTGGCTCTGCGGACCTAACGAACTTAAATACACCACCGACGAACTCAACACCCTTGATAAAGAGGATATTGCAGAGTTCTTAAAAACCAGATTAGAAGAAATATATTCAAGACGCGAGAAAGATTTTGGCGAAGAACTTATGCGCGAGATTGAACGCGTTATGCTACTTCGCACCGTTGACGAGCATTGGATGGACCACATTGATAATATGGACTCTTTACGCGATGGTATCGGTATGCGTGCTTATGGTCAACACGACCCTGTTATTGAATACCGCAACGAAGGTTACGATATGTTCAACAATATGACCGAGTCTATTCGCGAAGAAACAGTTAAACGCGTGCTTACCGTTAAAGTTCGCCGTGAAGACGGTGTTAAACGCGAAAAGGTTGCAGAGGAAAGTAATGCAGGCGCAGGCGATAAAACAGTTAGCCGCACCGTACGCGGCAAAGGTGCCGTTGGTAAAAACGCCCCCTGCCCTTGCGGAAGCGGTCTTAAATACAAGCGTTGCTGCGGTAAAAATCAAGACTAACTAAAAAACACACGATATGCAAAACACCCAGCATATCGTGTGATTTTAAAAATTACTGTTATTACTTTAACATATAGTTGATGCTTTCGGCTATATTACCTACCGCGCGCATGGTTTTACCTGCAGTTTTAGTAATGCTTTTGCGATTTCCTGATAGCATTACTTTACCTACAGTTGTAGCAACTATTCCTGTAATAACACCTGCGCCAACGCCCTTTATAAAATCAGAATTTTTATTATTCATACTAATACCTCCTTTTTTAATTTCAGTATTAGTTTAACCTAAAATATTTAAAATAATTAAGGTGAATTTTTTTGTTTTTAAAAACATTTCCTAACGGACTTAAAGTCGCTTTTATGCAAAACCCCACCGTTCATTCGGTAGCAATAAATCTATTTATTGGTTGCGGTAGCAGTAACGAAACCGACCAAACCTGCGGTTCTGCACACTTTTTAGAGCACATGCTTTTTAAGGGTACGGAAAATTTTACAAACCGCGAGCTTTCCGAAAAAATGGATAAACTCGGCGGTCAATTTAACGCCTACACAACCAAGGAGTATACCTGCCTTTTCTGTAATGTAACAACCTATGATTTTAGTGAAGCATTAAGCATTATTCTGGAAATGGCAACCGCACCTAAAATAGATAAGGATGAGTTTAATACCGAACGCGGCGTAATTTTAGAAGAAATTAATATGTACGAAGACTCGCCAGAGGACTGTGCGGCAGACTGCATAAGTGAGGTTATTTTCAAAAATTGTGGGCTAAAACACAAAATACTAGGCAATCCTAATACCATAAACAGTTTTAGTGCAGAAAGCCTTAAATTCCACCACAAAAAATACTATGTTCCTGAAAGAATGGTGCTTTCTGTATGCGGTAATTTTTCCGACCAAGAGGCTATGAAATTAATAGAAAAATATCTTTTGCCGCTACAAAACACAAACTTTAATCTTACAAAAAACACTGCCGATTTTTCAAACGGCATTGCATTAAAAGAAAAAGATTTTGAGCAGTCACAGGTTGTAATTGCCGCACCTTCTTATCCTTTGGGAGACCCTAGAAAATATGCCGCTTCGGTTTACTCGGCAATAGTTGGCGGCAACTCTTCCTCACACCTTAATATGCATATAAGGGAGAAACTTGGACTCGCATACTCAATTTACAGTTATCCTGTTTCATATACACAGATGGGTACTTTTTTAATAACCGCCGGAACATCGCACAACAATCACTTAAAGGTTATTGAGGAAATTCTTAAAATAACCGACAACATTTGTAACACCATTACCGAAGAAGAACTTGCACGTGTAAAATCACAATACCGAGCAACCAGCGTTCTTGGTAGCGAAAGTATTGCCGCTTTATCTGCCACCACGGGCAGAGAGATACTATTCTTGGGCAAATATACGCCTATTGATGAGGTTATTGATAAGATAAACGCCTTGAAGTTAGAGGATATTTTAGCGGTCCACAACGAAATTTGGCAAAAAGAAAGACTTGCCTTATGTGTAGTAGGCAAGCCACAAAATATAGAAACCTATAAAAATTTAGGTTTTCTTTAAAGCATTATATACGCTAGGGCAAACATAAGTATTTCATCACTGTTTTCGCCCGAAAGTATTAACACCATTAAAAGCAGTAACATTCTGTCTGAATCCATTTTAAAGTTCTTGAAATCTAAAAACTTTAAAATATCACTGCCAAGTAGTCCGCTTTTTTTAGGCGGTTCTGCAAATACAGGCCCACTTTCTTGCTCTGCTATAGGTGGCTTATCGCCTTGTTCTGTTGGCATTTTAACAAAGGGCGGTACGTGTGGCATATTTGTACGATTGTGCATTTTAAAAAGCTCTTCTTTTGCGCTTTGCATTCTGTTTTCTAAATTGAAATTATCCACATATACCACCCCCTACCTTTAGAAATTTAATATACCCTGCTCGCGAAAAACAGGTATAAGACTTACCAGTTTTAATATTTTTATTGCCTTGTCTACCCTTGGCTTTCGCTCGTCGCTTAAATGCGGTTTTAATGCGAGTAGCAGGTTTGAACGGTTATCGCAAGCACTATTTTTTAGCAGGCTTGCTACCTTCATCATAGACCCAATATCTATATCACTAAAGCTGCTTGGCGCCTCTTGTTTTGGCGGTGTTTCTTCGCCACTCTTATTAAAAAGAGAGTCAGCCATAGCCTTAATTTGCTCTACGCTGTCAGGGTTTTGTAGCATTTCGGTTATCTTTGATGCAATATCATCCACACTTGCCACCCCTTATTTTGAAAGTTGATTAATTAAATTTTGCGCTTCGGGAGAATTTAAAAGTTCTTGCAACGCTTGTTTGTTATTTAAAAGTTTTTTCATATCACTCGCCTTTGCTGTGCCAAGCGTTCCTAAAACAGAATCTAAATTTCCGCTATTTACAGCGCCTGAAAGTTTATTAACATCTATACCGCTGCCGCTTGCCGCCGCATTTAACATGGCTTGCAGTTTGGCTTTATCAATATTAGAAAAATTATTCATATTTACCACCCCTTTTATATTATGATTGGAGTTAACAAAAAATGCGTGTTTTGGTTTTTTCGGATAGCCACGGCAGTAACTATAATTTGCGCAAAGTTTTAGACACAGCCCATGCCGATTACCTTATCTTTTTAGGTGACGGCTTGCGCGAAGTTCAAAACCTAGCACAAAATTATCCCAGTATCAAGTTTTTATGGGTTAAAGGCAACTGCGACTACGACCACGACACTTTGGAAACAGATTTGATAACCATAGACGGTATACGTATTTTGTTTACACACGGACATAATTTTAAGGTTAAATACGGCACAGGAAAACTTGTAGAAGCCGCTAGAAAAATCAATGCCGATGTTGTTCTTTACGGACATACACATGTTGCAGAGAAAACCTATTTGGACGGACTTTATGTTATCAACCCAGGCTCTTGTTCAAAATCTCGCGAGGGCGGTAACAGTTATGCCACACTTGATATTAAAAACGGACAGATACTACCGAGCATTATAAAACTAAGCCTTATATAGTATGAATTTTTGCAGTAATTTGACACAGTTAGGAGATACGTTTTAATGAAACTTCTTGCAGTTGACGGCAACAGTCTTATAAATCGCGCCTTTTACGGAATACGCCTACTTACAACTAAGGACGGTATTTTTACCAACGGCGTTTACGGTTTTATAAATATGCTTAACCGAATTATTGAATTAGAAAATCCCGATGGCGTTGCGGTTGCCTTTGATTTAAGAAAGCCAACATTCCGCCACGAACTGTATAAAGAATATAAAGCAGGCAGAAAAGGTATGCCGGATGAACTTGCCTCTCAAATGCCACTTTTAAAAGAATGGTTAAAACTTATGGGTTATTCTGTTTTAGAGTGCGAGGGTTTTGAAGCAGACGATATCTTAGGCACCCTTGCCGAAATTTCAGAAAAAAGCGGTAACAGTTGCATTATTGCTACTGGCGACCGCGACTCGTTTCAACTTATTTCCGACAACGTAACCGTGCTAAACACAGTTACCAAAGGCGGTCATCCAGAGATTGTAAGATACGATACCGCCGCTATTATAGAAAAATACGGTGTTACCCCAAAGCATATGTTAGATATTAAGGCTTTGCAGGGTGACGCCTCGGATAACATACCTGGCGTTGCAGGTGTTGGAGAAAAAACGGCAGGTTCACTTGTTGCAGATTTTGGTGGTATTGAGGATATCTACAACAATATTGACACCATTGATATTAAACCTACCCTAAAAGCAAAACTCCTTGCCTCTAAAGATAACGCTTTTTTAAGTTACACCCTAGGTGAAATTCGCCGTGATGTGCCTATATCTCAAAATCTTTCGGATTACCTACCAAAAGAGCGTAACGACAAAGAACTTGCTAAACTTATGACTAGGCTTGAATTCTTTAGTCTTATGCAAAAAATGGGTATTTCGGCTACTGCACCTATTGATGCCGAGGAAGAAACTACCGAATATGAAGTAGTTGATTTTGATTCGCTTAAAATAAAAGGTCTTTGCCACCTTGTTTGCGAAAATGAAACTTTTGCGATTGCATATAACAACAAGGTTGCTTTAATACCTACCGATAAACTTAAAGACTTTTTGGAAAGCGACTACGAAAAAGATATCTACAACTGCAAAGAGGTATATAAAGCCTTTCCAAAAACCAACAATGTTGTCTTTGACAGTATGCTTGCAGGATACCTTTGCAGTCCATCTGCCAAAAGTTACGAACTTTCTAGGCTGTTAGCAGAATATAGTGCCGCAACCCCAACCGTTGTAAATAACGACAATCCTTTGCTTCTCTCGGTTGCTACTGCTTGTGAGGTTGCTAAAAAACTCATAAAAGAAATAGAAGATAAGAATTTTGAAAGCCTACTAAAAGAGATTGAATTGCCTCTTTCAAGGGTATTGGCTGCTATGGAAACAGTAGGTTTCTTGGTTGACATTAACGGCATATCCAAAATGGGAGAGCAACTGGGCGCAACGCTACACAATTTAGAAGCAGATATATATTCTTCTGCAGGTTGCGAATTTAATATAAATTCACCAAAACAACTAGGTGAAGTCCTTTTTGAAAAATTATGTTTACCTTGCAAAAAGAAAACCAAAAGCGGTTATTCCACCAACGCCGAGGTGCTTGAATCGTTAGTAGACGAGCACCCTGTTATTGAACTTATTTTAGAGTACCGCAAGTTAGGTAAACTAAAATCCACCTACTGCGATGGTCTTGTTACCTTTGTAGGTGATGACGGTAGAATTCGCTCTACCTTAAATCAAACCGAAACAAGAACAGGCAGAATAAGTTCGCTAGAGCCAAACCTACAGAATATTCCTGTTAGAACTCCTGAGGGAAAAGAACTCCGTCGTTTCTTTAAAGCGCAAGACGGATACACCTTAATTGACGCCGACTATAGCCAAATTGAACTGCGCGTTTTAGCCCACATTGCCGATGACGAAATTATGAAAGATGCCTTTTTAAGTGGCGCAGATATACACCTTAGCACAGCCGCAAGTGTTTTTGGCTTACCACAAAACATGGTAACCCCTATAATGCGAAGCCGTGCAAAAGCAGTTAATTTTGGTATAGTTTATGGTATCGGTGCATTCTCACTTGCTAAAGATATTGGCGTAACTAGAAAAGAAGCATCAGACTACATTAAAGGCTATATGCAAAACTTTAGCGGTGTTGCAAATTATATGGACAAGGTAGTGGCCGATGCTAAAGAAAACGGCTATGTTGTAACACTTTTTGGTAGGCGCAGATATCTGCCTGAACTCACCTCGTCTAACGGTATGCTTCGTGCTTTTGGTGAGCGCGTTGCCAGAAATATGCCCATACAAGGCACCGCCGCAGATATTATTAAAATTGCTATGGTTAAGGTGCACAACCGTTTGGTAAGCGAAAACCTTGATGCAAGAATAATTATGCAAGTGCACGACGAACTTATTATTGAAGCCAACGAGGATATTGCAGAATATGTTGCAAAACTTCTTAGCGAAGAGATGGAAAACGCCTGCTCACTTTCGGTACCGCTTTTAGCCGACACCAGTATCGGCAAAACTTGGTACGATGCAAAGGGATAATATATGGAACTGAAAATTTTAAAAGCCACCGAAAAGGATGCCTACGATATAAGTTTACTTGAGGCAGAGTGTTTTTCGGTACCTTGGACTGAAGAAAATATAACCGACTCTATAAACAGTGCTACCGTTTTCTATATAGCAAAACAAAATGGTAAAACGGTTGGCTACCTTGGTATGCAAAACGCTATGGGGGACGGATACATTACAAATGTTGCGGTAACAAAGGATTTTCGCAAAAAAGGTGTTGCCACCGCACTTTTGTCAGAACTATTTAATTATGCCACAAAAAACAGTATGAACTTTATTAGCCTAGAGGTAAGAAAAAGCAATCTTGCCGCAATTTCGCTATACCAAAAGCTAGGTTTTATAGATGTTGGTACACGTAAAAATTTTTACACGGCACCAAAAGAAGATGCCGTTATTATGACAAAGTATTTTAGTTAGGGGAACAGTATGTATATTCTTGCAATAGAATCTTCTTGTGATGAAACTTCGGTAGCGGTCTGTCGCGAACGTGAAGTGCTTTCTAATATAGTCGCAACCCAAATAGCCGAGCACGCGCTTTATGGCGGAGTTGTGCCTGAAATTGCCTCTCGCAGACATTGTGAGTCTATATCCCAAGTCTGTGAACAAGCGCTAAAGGAAGCAGGCATTTGGTATGGTGATTTAGGTGCTATAGCAGTAACCTTTGCGCCCGGTCTTATAGGCGCGCTACTAGTTGGCGTAAACTTTGCAAAAGGTCTTGCAAAAAGCCTTAATATACCACTTATACCTGTTCACCATTTGCGCTCGCATATTGCCGCAAACTACATAACACATAAAGAATTAGAACCCCAGTTTTTATGCCTTTTGGTATCGGGTGGAAATAGCCACATTATAAAGGTTGAGGACTATTGCAAATTTAACGTAATAGGCAGAACGCGTGACGACGCTGCAGGCGAATGTTTTGATAAAACTGCACGCGCATTAGGTCTGCCCTACCCTGGCGGTGTAAAGTTAGATAAGGTAGCAGAGGATGGTAATCCCGATGCATACACCCTACCCTACCCAAAGGTTGAGGGCGCACCTTATGATTTTAGTTTTTCGGGTCTTAAAACCGCGGTAATAAATATTATTCACAATGCGAAACAAAAAGGCGAAGAAATAAATATACCCGATATGGCGGCAGCGGTAAGGCGCAGAGTATGTGAGATTGCAACTGCAAACACCATGCTTGCCCTACGCGATAGCGGTCTAAAAACCTTAGTGGTGGCAGGCGGCGTATCTGCCAACAGTTTACTTCGCAAAATGCTTACGAGCGAATGCGAAAAAAACGGCATAAAACTATATTTACCAGAACTTAAATACTGCGGTGATAATGCCGCAATGGTGGGTGTTCAGGCTTATTATGAATATAAAAACGGCAATATCGCAGATATGTCTTTAAATGCCACTGCAACACTACCGATAGATTATAACAATTAGAGTGAATTTATATGGAAAACATTAACGGAAACAACATAAAAAGGGTCTTGGTTATAAGCGACTTATCCTGCTTTGGCAAATGCTCGCTTACTGTATCACTGCCCATAATATCGCATTTTGGCATAGAAACAGTGCCGCTACCTACTGCACTGCTTTCTAACCATACAGGTGGGTTTAGTGATTATGCCTGCTTTGATATGAGCGAGCCTATGCAAATTATTATGACTAAATGGAAAGAACTTAACCTTAAATTTGATTGTATCTATACAGGTTACTTTAGCGACCCAACACAAATTGATATCGCATTAGAACTAATTGAACATTTCAAAACCCAAAATACTTTACTGATAGTTGACCCTGTTATGGGAGATAACGGCGCGCTATACAAAGGGCTTAACGAGGGATTTGTTAGCGGTATGCAAAAGCTCTGTTCACTTGCAGATATCATCACGCCTAACATTACCGAAGCGGCACTACTTACAAGTCTTAGCATTGATGCCAACCCACATGTTCTGCTAAACAGTTTAGAGGTTAAAAACGCTGTAATTACAGGTGTCAAAAACGGTGATTCTATTGGTTGTATAGGCAAGATAAACGGTAAAGAAACCTCTTTTTCAAGACCTTATATTGATAGGCAACTGCACGGTTGCGGTGATGTGTTCACCTCTGCTTTGTGCGGCGAACTTATGTGTAGCGGAGATATGGAAAAAGCGGTACTGCTTGCCGCAGAATTTTGCGATATTTGTATAAGAGAAACCGACAAAGACCACCCTTACCACAGTTATGGACTTAAGTTTGAGGGTGTTTTAAAGGAGTGGAAATATTAATGATAACCTTTAAAGATGTAGTTAAAAATGAGGCGGTTAAAACCTATATTAACGCCGCAGACAAGGCTTTAGACGTACTGGGTTACACCGAGCATAGTTACTCACACGTAACGGTTGTTGCTAAAAAAGTTGAGTACATTTTAAGTTCTTTAGGCTATTCCCAAGAAGAAATTGAACTTGCCAAAATCGCTGCATATTTACACGATATCGGCAACCTTATAAATAGAATTGACCACGCCCAAAGCGGTGCAGTTATAGCCTTTCGTTTGCTTGATAAAATGGGTATGGACCCAAAAAGTATTGCAACGGTTGTAACGGCTATAGGCAATCACGATGAGGGTACAGGCGTTCCTGTAGATGCTGTTTCGGCGGCTTTAATTTTAGCAGATAAATCAGATGTGCGCCGCAACCGTGTAAGACATACCGAAATGGGCACCTTTGACATTCACGATAGGGTTAACTACTCGGTGGAAAACGCTACCCTTTCGGTTGATACAGAGGCAAAAACCATAACCCTTAACATACAGATTGATTTGGAACTTGGCAGCGTTATGGAATATTTTGAGATATTTATGGCGCGTATGCTTCTTTGCAAAAAAGCCGCCGCAAGACTCGGTCTTGCTTTTAGACTTATTATTAATAATCAGAAACTTTGTTAATTTTAGCCCCTGCGTCTAATTTAGACGTAGGGGTTTAATATTTGTTTTATACACTTTGTTGTTTATATTATTGATTTTTTTAGTTATTTAAACAAAAATTTATTATTTCTGCTCTTTTTTTTAAAATTATCTTGACAATATCTGTCATTTCGTGTAAATAAAATTATAGTGGGGTAATTTGGTTTTCATTATTGTTTGCCACAGAAAAACCGCCCAAATTTGTATGTATCTATACAACATATAGCTTTATGCTATTTTACATATAAAATTTCTATTAAGCAAAAAAGGAGAGTAAATATGAGTGATATTGTTTTTGCTTTATTAAAATTGGCTTTGGGTCTTGTTTTCTTCTTGTTCGGTATGGAGGTTATGTCGGGCAACCTAGAAAAAATGTCTGGTGGTAAGTTAGAACTTATGCTAAAAAAAGCCACCTCTAACCCCATAAAAAGTCTATTACTTGGCGCGGGTATTACAATAGCCATACAAAGTTCATCAGCTACAACCGTTATGCTTGTTGGTCTTGTAAACTCGGGTATTATGAACTTTACACAAACTCTACACGTTATATTCGGTGCAAACATTGGTACCACCCTTACCCCTTGGATTCTAAGCCTTTCGGGTATTGAGGGTGAAAACCTACTGCTTTCTATGCTAAAGCCTGAAAACTTCTCGGCTGTGCTTGCTTTCGTAGGTATTATGATGAATATGCTTAGCAAAAAGGATAGCAGAAAAAGCATAGGTACCATCTTTGTTGGCTTTGCCGTTTTAATGTACGGTATGGAACTTATGAAAATGGCGGTAGAGCCGTTAAGCGAGCAACCTTGGTTTGCCGAATTAATACTTAAGTTCCAAAATCCGATTTTTGCACTCGTTATGGGTACTATTGTTACCGCTGCTATACAAAGTTCTGCAGCATCTGTTGGTATTTTACAGGCATTAGTTATGAAAACTCCTATCACCTACGGTATGGCTATTCCTATTGTTATGGGTCAAAACATCGGTACTTGTATCACTGCAATTATTTCTTGTATCGGTGCTAACGCTAATGCAAAACGCGTTGCGGCTATGCATCTTTCAATTAATGTTATCGGTTCGGCTATATTACTTGCGCTTTATGGCGGATTAGATGCACTTTTAAACTTCACATTTTTAGATTCACAGGTTACGGTTGTAGGCATAGCGCTTGTTCACACAATATTCAATATTGCAATTACATTGATTCTCGGACCTCTTTCTAAAATGATTATTAAAATCGCAGAGGTTACGGTTAAGGACGATAAGAAAAAGGTACAAGAGTTTGCCTTTAATTTGGACGAGCGTTTGTTACAATCCCCAGCCGTTGCGGTTAGCGAGTGTATGGTACACTCTGTAAAGATGTCTAAAATCTCGCACGAAACCTTGCTTTCAGCTATCGCTCTTTACGACAACTATGACGAAAACATTGTAGCAGAAGTTGAAGCAAACGAGGATAAACTTGATAAATACGAAGATGGACTTGGTAGTTATCTCGTTCAACTTTCCTCTCGCGAACTTACAGTTAATGACAGTAACAGTATTTCAAAAATGCTACACGCAATTGGCGATTTTGAGCGTTTGGGCGACCACGCAGTTGGTCTTATGAAAAACGCTAAAGAAGTACACACTAAAGGTGTTGCTTTCTCTAAAGCCGCTGCTTCCGAACTTAACGTTTTAAAAGCCGCTATTGAGGATATTCTGGCTCTTACAATTAAAGCATACGAAGATAATGACGTTAAGTTGGCACTCAGGGTTGAGCCGCTTGAACAGGTTATTGACGGACTTGCTGCTAAAATTCGCGACAATCATATTGCAAGACTTAAAGATGGCAAATGTACTATTGAAATGGGCTTTATCCACTCCGACGTACTTAATAACTTTAAGCGTATTTCAGACCACTGCTCTAACATTGCTGTTGCTATTATTGAAACTAAACAGGGTAACTTTGAAACCCATAAATACCTCTCTGAATACAAAGATGGCGCAGGTCACTTTGAAGAATTCTACGAGGAATGCAAACAAAAATACGTTTTAGAAGCATAATTTTTAAACGGCTACCTCTAAAAAGGTAGCCGTTTTCTTTTATAAAAACAGCGCCCTGAGTTTTTACCCAAGGCGCAAAGTTTATTAGTTATGTAATTTATTCTTCAGCAGGTGCTTCTGCAGGAGTTTCTTCGGTAGCAGGAATCTCTGCAACGGGTACCTCAACCGGTTTTACAATAGGTTTTATAGTGTTATAGAAGTTAACGATTGTAGCACTTATATAAGGAACTACCCAAATGTATGCGATACCCAAAGTAATAATACCTAACAAATACCAACCGATAAATGAAAGTTCCAAAACAAAGAACTCCATTTTATGACCATCCATCATTTGCATAGATTCTTTTATGCACTCTTTAGCGCCTTTTTCTTTATTCTCGGCAAACACATATAAAGCCATTGAGTATGAATATGCTTTAATGATACCCGGAATAATAAAAAGCAATGACCAAAGGAACGTGTAAATGCCTACCAAAAAGGTTACTTTAAAAGCGCCCCAGAAATCTTTAAAACCTTCAAAGGTATCCGATACCTCAGGTTTTTTGCCGGCAGCCAGATTTAGATAAACCATAACAACGCTAAGAGTAAAAGCAGGTGTGATAATAACACTTGCGATTAGTGAACCCATAGGTACAAAACTTAATACAAAACTTGCCGCACCTGAAATAAGCGCGATAATAAGTGTAATTAAAAACAGTATACCTATATTGCCTTTAATTTGTTGTTTTGCCAATGTTTTTAATGCTTCTCTGTTCATATACACTTCTCCTCAATGTAGAATATACACAAAAAGTTACACAAAGCAGTCTAACTTTTTGTTAATTTTATTGTAACACACAAAAAATATATTGTAAAGAGAATTATTAACAATTTTTAAAAAAACTGTTAACACAATTTTCATTGCTCAGGAATAATAATTGCCGCCACTATGTATGCAACTATACCAAAACCGCAACTACAAAGGGTTACAAAGGCAACTCCCAATCTTATTAATGTTGGGTCTACGTTTAAATGCTCAGCAAGACCGCCGCAAACACCACAAAGTTTTCTGTCGGTTTTTGATTTAAAAAGTCTTTTCATATAATAGCCTCCTTTTTATTAATTATAAATCATATTCGTACATTTTTCAACAATACATATTTCACTTGCAAAGGTGATTATTATATGATAAAATAATGTTGTTGCAGTTTTACTGCTTTAAAAATCAATAAAGGAATGTGTTTTATGGCTTTTGAGCTTATGGGCGAACTTTTAGAATTACTAAGCCCAATTTTTAAAGAACTTAATTTTGCTGAATCCGAGGATGGCATTATGCTACGCGACGGTTTTGCAATTAAAATTGACTACGACCAAGATGCAAGTCTTATTAATCTTAAAGGTGCAAAGGTTGAAGAGGGCGAGCAATTAGAGTTTGTTACCCTTTCACAATATTTGTTTGACGGTTCACACTCCAGTCGCGATCTTAAAGCAGTTGCTTTAGACTTTGAGGATACTCTGCGCTCTGAACTAGGCGAAAAGAAAACCGTTGAACGTAAGCGTGTAGCGTTACCCACGCGTGCCGCCGCAGGCGAAACCCCTACCATTGAGGCTTTTACAAAAGGCTTTTTAGACATCTTTCCACAATACCGCGATGCATATCGTGATATGCTAAGCGAACAAGGTAGTTTCTTATATGTAACTTTCTATAAAACCTATGGTGTTGAAAAAATGTTGGAACTTGCAAACGGCAAAGGCACCGACAAACAGCTAGGCAAATACCTCACCTTCCTTGGCAAATATTACGCCGAGGGTGACAGATACGTGGTTGCGGTTATCACCTCGGTAATATTTGCAGGCGCGTTTTACAACAATCGCAATCTTTTTGATGAGGCTATTATGCCAAGACTAAAAGACATTAAATATCTAAACACCGCCGCGGTAAATGCTATTGATTTTGCGGCAAAAAACAAAAAACTGCAAGAAGTTTTTGCATAATATATTAAACCCACAAACCGCCCATAATGATTATGGGCGGTTTGTTACTTTTTAATAAGTTCTCTTAAATTATCGCTTAAGCCTAGCACATAGTCTGCAGAAACATTTAAAGTTTTGCATAGCAATATTAATTTTTCTACATTCATAACGGTTTTTCCCGTTTCATACAAAGAGTAATGCTGTTGCGATATATTTAGTATCTTTGCCATTTCGGCTTGGGTTATATCTTTATACTCGCGCAATTCTTTTAAACGCAAATTATAATACATTCACATCACCACTTAAATTTTACATACATAAAATATTATGTGCTTGACATTACATAATATTTTATGTATAATTGTTTTGCCTCTCCCCTTTCTTTTTGCCGTTATAATTGACATGTGTTTAATGACATGGTATAGTTATTTTAAAGGGGAAGAGGTCTGGCCGTGTATGCTAATTGTATTTTGTCTTTCCGTGTTAAGCGACAAAACATTTAGCCCTTTACCCCACCAAAACTCCGTTACAGTTTGGTTTGCTTAAAGGAATAGTATTCCCGAAAGTATTAACAAAAAAGGAGGAAGAAAATTGGCAAAAGAAGAACAAGCAAAAATTAAATTGCCATTGAAACGAATCGTTTCTAACAACCTATTTATGCTTAAAGTTATGCACAAAGCCGCACCCGGTCTACTTGTAACAAACACGTTATTTAACGCTTTTTATAGCATTGTAGATTTTATTTCGGGCACGCTTTTACTTCGCTATATTATTAACGGCATTGGAAATGGTTTGAGTTTTAGTACGCTTGCAATTGCCCTTTTATGTTACATAATAATTTATCTTATCATAAACTTTATTTCTAATTGGTATTATCAAGGTAAATACAACACTGACCGCAATGAAATTCACCGCGCAGTGCACAGCCTTGTATACAAAAAAGCAAGTGAGGTTGAACTTGCCTGCTATGAAAACCCAAAGTTTTACGATACTTTTTGCAAGGCAATTGAAGAGTGCGCTATGCGAACCGACGAAGTATTAAATTCCATTACCCAAATTTCATATATGCTATTTAGGTTCAGTGCAAACTTTGGCCTTATTGTGGCAATTGACCCAAAACTTTTACTGTTTGTGCTACTGCCATTGATTACCGTGCCGCTAAATGCCAAGGCTAACAAACTGGCTTATCGCCGCACCACCGAAACCCGCGAAGTTAACCGACACCGCGATTACTCAAAACGTACCTTTTACCTTGCTGATTATGCAAAAGAAATGCGTCTTACCAATATGCCTAATTTACTGCTGAGGCGTTTTCGCGAAGCTGGTGCCCGCAATATGTTTTTGCTAAAAAAATATGGCAAAGGTATTGCTGCAATCTACTATATCATTTCTGTTATCAACGAAGTTATTACTGCACTCGGTGCTACCGTTTATGCCGTGTGGAACACTCTTGAGACCGGACTTATGGGTTACGGTGATTGTGTTGTAGTTGTTAACTCTATTGAAGGTATCGCCTACACCCTTACCGATTCATCGTCTGTGTTTTTGCGATTTCAGGAAAATGCACTTTACATTGAAGACCTGCGCAAGTTTTTAAACTATCAACCTCAACTAGTAGGCGGTAATACAGAACTTGCAAAAAACGGCGACCTTGTACTAAAAAATATTAGTTTTAAGTACGATGGAGCTTCACACTATACACTTAAAAATCTTAATATGAGTTTCGGTGCAAAACAAAAAGTCGCTATAGTTGGACATAACGGTGCAGGCAAAACCACACTTGTAAAACTTTTACTCCGACTTTACGATGCCGAGGGTGAAATAACCTATGGTGGTATCAATATAAAAGATTTCCGTATTGATGAATACCGTGATATGTTTTCTGCAGTAATGCAAGACGCCAAAACGTTTGCACTTAGTGTAGAAGAAAATGTGTTCTTAAGAAACTACCAAGAAAATGAAACCTCTAACGCTATAGACTCACTTAAAAAAGGCGGAATTTACGACAAAGTTAAAGGTTTTGAGAAAGGTATTAAAACTATTCTTACCAAAGAATTTTGTGATGAAGGTGAACAACTCTCTGGCGGCGAACAACAAAAACTTGCTATTTCACATGTTTACTCAAAAAAGAACCGATTTGTTATTTTAGATGAGCCGTCTAGCGCACTTGATCCTATAGCTGAAGATAAGATGTATAAAACCATGTTTGACGCTTGTAATGATTGCGGTATGATTTTTATTTCGCACCGTATGTCTGCCGCTGTTATGGCAGACAAGGTTTATCTCATGGAAAACGGCGAGGTACTGGAAAGCGGCACACACAGAGAACTTATGGAATTAGGCGGCACTTATGCCAAAATGTTTTTGCGCCAAGCCGAAAACTATCGCGATAGCGAGGAGGTGGCGCATGATGCATAGAGGAAGACCTATTTTTCCAAAAGACAAATCAGGCATTAAACTTAATAACAAGAGCGTAATTAAAAACGTATTTTGGTTATTAAAAAGAATATGGACCTATGCACCGTTTTATCTGTTTTATGTAATTGTATTAGGCATACTTTGGGGTGTTATGCAATCTATAAATATGATTTACATAAAAAGCCTTTTAGATGCGTTATCAAATGGTAGTGATTTTAAAACCGTACTTTCTATAATTTTAGCTTTTGGTTTATATCTTGTTACCTTCTACATTCTGCATCATTGGTATTTTGATGTTAAACAACCGGTCTATAACGAGAAACTACTTATCGGCATTAATTCAGAACTCTTTAAAAAAGCAGTAGAACTTGACCTTGATAGGTATGATGACCCAGCGTTTTACAACGATTTTATATGGGCTATGGACCAATCTTTTACACGTTCAATGTTGCTTATGGTTGATACTCGTAATATGATTCGTTGTTTTGTTGCGGCTACCACGATTTCTGCGGTACTTTTTAGTGTTGACACTTTAATAGCCGTTGTGGTTTTTGCTATTTCTGTTATACGTGTTGTATTCACTTTACTTCAAAACCGTATTAATCTTAAGTTCTTTGAGGAAATCAATCCTCTAAACCGCAAAGACGGTTACATTAATCGCGTATTTATGTTACCCGACTATGCTAAAGATTTAAGGGTTAGTAGAGTTACCGAACTTTTAAACAAAGAGTTTTCCTGTAACACCGAAGAAAAAAACAAGGTAGTTAAAAAATTTGCAAAAAAACGAACAATATATTTATTCTTATCACAATCAATACCTACTGTTGGAGAAATTTCTATTTATATAATTATGGCATATAAAATTTTGGTTACAAAAACTATGGGTGTTGGTGATTTAGCAATAGCAGTTAGCAGTATATGGCGACTTTCTTGGCAACTGCGAGATTTTGTTGATAAGATTATGCGCTTTCACGAACATGGAATATATATTGAAAAAATCATTCGCTTTAAAAATTGCGAACCTAAAATTATTAACGGCACCCTTGAAGCTGATGATTTTAAAACTCTGGAAATAAAAGACCTTTGTTTTTCTTACCATAAGGACAAGCAAGAAATAAAAGCACTCAAAAATGTTAACCTAAGCATTAGCAAAGGCGAAAAGATTGCTATTGTTGGCTACAACGGTGCAGGCAAAACTACTCTTACAAAACTGATTATGCGGCTTTATGAGCAACAGAGTGGCAACATTCTTTACAACGGCAAACCACTTAATCATTACAACATTAAAAGCCTGCGGCAAAGGTGCGCGGCTGTTTTTCAAGATTACCGCATATTCGCATCTACCGTGGCGGAAAACGTTGTTGGCGGTGAAGTAAAGGCTGAAGATAGAGTTCGTGTTGAAGAAGTATTGTTTAAAAGTGCTTTCGGCACAAAGCTTAAAAGCCTTACAAAAGGTATTGATACCGTTATTACCAGAGAGTTTGATGATGAGGGTATAAATCTTTCAGGAGGCGAGCAACAAAAGGTAGCTATCGCTCGCGCTTTTTACAAAGATTCCGACTTGATTATTCTTGACGAGCCCTCTAGTGCGCTGGACCCGGATGCAGAATATAACCTTAATCGTGCTATTTCGGAATACGCTAAAGATAAAACCGTTATATTTATTTCGCATCGTCTTTCCACTACTCGCCATGCTGACAGAATCTATATGTTTGACAATGGTGAAATTGTAGAAAGCGGCA
Source organism: Acutalibacteraceae bacterium (assembly GCA_045630515.1). Taxonomy (GTDB): domain Bacteria; phylum Bacillota; class Clostridia; order Oscillospirales; family Acutalibacteraceae; genus UMGS1532. The sequence continues at coordinate 39,140 of JAZQTG010000109.1, read as the reverse complement.
GTCACGATGAATTAATTAAACTTGGCGGAAAATATGCCTATATGTTTAATCTACAAGCTGAAAATTATAAGTCTTAAATCATTCAAAAAGGCTATGTTGTTTTATGGCAACATAGCCTTTTTTTGTTATTAGGTGTGAAAGTTTTGATTTATTGCACAAATTTGTGCTTCTAAGGTTTAATTATTGTGGAAAATAGCACTAATATTTTGACTTTATTTAGGGCTATTACTATGATATACTTATAATATATTAAGATTCTATGTAAAGGGCGTGTATTTATGAACAAAAATTTGCGCAATTTATTGGTTGCAATATTAAGTTTTATGCTTGCTTTTGCAATCGCTATTTGCACTACGGGATGTAAAAGCAAGGGTAACAAAAAGCCTGCTTCTAACAGCAAGGTTGAATCTACCGCAAGCACCCAAGCACCCGTAGACGAAAATATTACTTCTGAACCTGAAGAAAGTCTACCTTCAGACTTGGGCGATTTTGATGATCTTGTAAGCGACGACCAAACCTCTTCCGATGTTTTTGAAGAGTTTCCGGACGATTCTTTAATAGGCGGCCCTGAACTTGACCAAGAGTACGACGATTTCTTTGATGACGATTACAGTGACGAACTTGACGACGATTTCTTTGATGACTTTGAGTTTGACGAAGATATTGATTTTGACGTTACTCAGTACACCAATCCTATACAAATGTACGGAAAAGCAAAATCTGGTACCAAGAGATCCGTTAACATTAATCTTGACAAGGTTATTCATGAGGACTTTTTAGGCTTTGGTGACCACCTTTTCGTTGCCGGTCTTAATTCCGATAACATTAAAAACATTGGATACGACGAAGCATTGTTTGAATTTGACGCCAGCCGTGCAAATGTTATGGGTTCAAACATTGCTCGTGTTTGGTTCCAGGTTGAATGGATTGTAACCGATACCGAAAAGAAACCTCAAAGAGCAGACTATGAAAATAATAAAGACTACCAAAACTATATTAATGGTATTTACGATTTTGATTCAGTTGCTATGCAATCGGTTTACAAATACTTTGATCGTTATGATGAAGTTGGTACCGACCTTATGCTTAACTTTGCTTGGAAACATGACGAGAGAATTACAACTTGGTTCTCTGTTCCAAGTAAAATGCCCACTGCTTCTGCACCTTACGATTCAAAAGCTTTTGCCAATGCCGCCGTTGCTACGATAAAAAACTTTATAGACCGCGGTTACGACAATGTTCCATATCTAACCTACTATAACGAGCCTGCTAATGGTAGCGACTTCTATACTGTTGGCGACAGTGCTACTTACTGGGCAATCATTGCAAAACATACCGATGATGCTTTAAAAGAAGCAGGTATCCGTGATAAAGTTACCTTCTTCGGTTGCGAAATTAACGACCTATGGCGCAACCACCATACATATATGGATAAGTTTGTAAAAGCAGAATCTCAGTATGATGCAGTTGACTTTTATTCTTCTCACCACTACTACAAAGTAGCACACGGTGATAACAACTACCAAACACTTTACGAAGATATGCTCTACTTTAATAACGAGTATGGCAAGAGAATGATGATTACCGAAATGTCGGCATCAGAAGAAGACTGCGAAGACCCCAACAGCCCATATTTCTACCACAAAGACTGGAACGACACCTATACTTCCTACATCATTGCATCCGCAAACGTCGGTGTTAAGGGCGTTCTAAACTGGGGCTTTGGTGGCGGTTACACAGGCAGCAAACTTGGCGGTTGGCAAGGTCAAGAGTTGTATGAACCTGTTAGAATTCTTGCTGGCGGAAAAGTAAATATGCTAGCACCTGATAAAGAATTCTACGAGTGCGCCCTTCTTTGTAACTATATAGACCCTTACTCTGACGTTCTTATGTGCGACTGGACGGGTGACGACATTCGTTGCGCCGTATTTGAATCATCCGACGGTGAGTATACAATCCTTATGGACACCAAAGGCGGCGAAAAACCACTTGATGTTACATTCGCTCTATCGCGTGCCGTTAACAAAACTTTCTATCGTTTCCAATACGATCGCGATGTTGAAACCGAACTTAATGTATACATTCCTACATGCCAAAAAGAAATTTCGGTTTCAAAAATATTTACAGATACTGTAGAAGCAAAAGAAGCAATGTATATTTACACCACTAAAAAGCCCAGAAAACAAATAACCTTAAACGAGGTTTACGTAGAATTGAACGCAGGCGATAGTTTTGATTTTAACGAAACATTGCTTGATTGTGAAGATGGTGACAAGGTTGAGTGGATTATCTCCGCTGCTACCGGCGAAGAAGGTTTCGTTGACCAAAACGGTATTTACACCGCTGACAATTCTGTTCCTCGCGGAGAACATATTACCGTTCGTGCCCAACTTAAATCTGATAAAACAGCATACGCTACTGCGTTAATAGAAATTGTATAAGGAGGATGATGACAATGTTAAAAAAGATTCTTACTAATAAAGTTAGCCTTTCGTTAATAATTGTTGCGCTAATTCTTATTGGCACCGTTGTTAGCCCTTTGCAAGGCATTGTATCTAACTCCGCACCTACCGTAGAAATTATTGGCGACAATTACACAAGAAAAAACAACGATAAGGTTTTGCCTGAGCTTGCAAGTTCAGGCAACCTTCTCTACGGTCGCCCATACCTAAAGGTAACCCAAATGAGCGATGGTACCGATACTTCGGCTTCGGCTATATACGACCTTAAAGGGAAAGCCAACACCATCTTAACCGATGGTAATGTATACACAGGTACATATTTCTCGGCCGCTAAATTCTTTGATGGTGAAAAGAACCCCATCAATCCGGGTCCTACCTATGACGATCCGAAATCCTACACCGATGTTTCTTTCTCTTTTGCAGGCAAAGCAACCGTAAACGAGGTATGGATTTATCACCACGATAACATTTATGATAGTAACGACAAATCTCTTGTTACCAGAGTTTTCCAAATTTATCTATCCGATAGTGAGGAAACACTATTCACTAGCGCATCACTAGTTGCTACCCACGAAAACACAGCACTAGATAAAATGCACAAAATTAAATTCTCAACACCTTATGAGAACAAAAAGTACATTGGTGTTCGCTATTTAGTACCTACCGCAAGCACTGCAGATGGAGCTCCACGTTTATACGACCTTGCTGCATATGGTACTTTAAACACAGATGAACCCACTGTTACAGAAGGTCATTTTGGGAAAACCGATGTTATAAATGAACTTAAAAGTGACAGCAACCTAATTTACAACCGCGAGTTCAAAAAACTTGTTCAGCAAAACGGTGACTCGGTTATTACAAATGCATTCCCTACAAAGTATCAAAAAACAGCATTTACCGATACCGACCTATTGCACAACGATATTAACAACCGTCAGGTTTATTTTGATGATAGTTGCAACCCAACAAACACCTCGCCATACCTAGCACCCAGACATTACACCGACATTGTTTATGATTTCGCGGACAACGCAGATATAAGCGAGATTTGGGTATATAACATTAACTCTGACAGCATTAAATATGTTACCTATGCATACCAACTATTCCTTTCATATTCTGAAGATAAATTATTCCATGCAGAATCGTTGGTTGCAACCTACGAAAACACCAATAAAAAAGGTTATCAAAAGTTTAAGTTTGATAAACCTCTTAAAAACAAAGGTTACTTTGCTATACGCATTTTAATGTCTGTTGACCCTAGCACACCTAATACTAACGCCGATGTTCCAAGAAACTCTCGTAATGTTCGCCTTGCAGAACTTGCAGTTTTCGGTGAACTTAAACCTGAAACAGTTAAGGTTACAGAAGACAACTACACCGGAGCACAAGAAGATGCCGACATTAACGGCTCTGACAACCTTATTCTTGGTAGAGAATATAACAGCATTATTCAGTTTACCGATGGCAAAGACACTTCTAACACACCAATTACCGACATAAAGAACAATAAAACCGGTTACACAAACGGTAACACTACATCAAATGTTCCTTTGTACGGTAAGATTTACTATAACGAGGACGGCACACCTAAAAACACCGAGCCTTACACCGACGTTAAAAACTACACCTCGGTTACCTACTTCCTTGGCGGTAAATCTACCGTTGACGAGGTTTGGGTATATAACTGTGGAACATCTACTCTTACCACCCACGTTTACGAAATTTATCTAGCACAAAACCGCGACGACCTTTATAAAGCAGAGTCTTTAGTTCACAGATACACTAATAACGAAAACAAAACAAGGCAGAAATTCAAACTAAAGACACCTGTTACTGCCGCTTACTTTGGTATAAAAGTTCTTGTCGCAACACCTGATAATACAACAAGCGGTGCATATGTACGTTTAACTCAACTTGCAGTTTTCGGTACATTGGAAGAGGCAGGCGAAGAGGATAAGAGCGACCTTTATAAAGTTCTATCCGAAAGTGCTACTTCAAACATAATTTCTGACACTTATAACCAATTAGAAGAAGATACCGAAATTACTGCAGAAAAAGGCAATCTTGTCTTTGGCAAAAAATACAACTACATATTCCAGCTTACAAACGGCAAAGATACTTCCATTGGCGCTGCTGCTAAAATTATAGAGAAACCTACTGCATACACAAACGGTAACACTACAGGCAATGTGCAGTTAGACGGCCAGATTTATTACGATGATGAGGGTAATCCTAAAAACAATGCGCCTTACGGCGAAACCGACAACTATACAGCAGTTGCCTACTTCCTAGGCGGTAAGTCTACCGTTAACGAGGTTTGGGTTTACAACTGCATTCAGCCGGTTCTTACAACACACGTTTATCAGATTTATCTTGCAGACACACGTGAGGATCTTTATAAATCTGAATCATTGGTTGAAACCTATGTTAACGAGCACAATAAACCTAGACAGAAGTTTAAGTTTAAAACTCCACAAAGTGGTACATACATTGGTATAAAGATTCTTCTTGCTACTCCTTCTGATACCGGTGAATATAAAATTTCAAGCCGTTATGCTCGTTTAACCCAACTTGCTGTTTTTGGTACTGTTGATGTGCCTTGCGAAGAAGATACAAGCGACTTATATAAAGTTGTAACCGAAAGCGCTACCTCAACCATTACTGCTGATTCCTACACTAAATCGGAACTAGATACCGAAATTACTGCAGAAAAAGGCAACTTGATTTTTGGTAGAGAGTACAACAGCATTATCCAGTTAACAAACGGCAAAAACACTTCTAAAGGTGCTGCTGCTAAAATCTCAGAAAAGAAAACTGCATACACAAACGGTAACACCAAAGGTAACGTTCAGTTAGATGGTCAAATTTATTACGAGGCTGATGGCTCAGCAAAGAACGAGCCTCCTTACAAAGAGCCTAGAAACTATACCGCAGTTACCTACTTCTTAGGCGGTAAATCTACCGTTAACGAGGTTTGGGTTTATAACTGCTCTATACCTGAACTTACAACACACGTTTACCAAATCTATCTTTCTGATAGCAGAGAGAAACTTTACGAGCCTAAATCGTTAGTTGAAACCTATACTAACGAGCACAATAAACTAAGACAGAAGTTCAAGTTTAAAACTGCACAATCCGGCACATACATTGGTATAAAAATTCTTGTTGCTACACCAAAAGATATCGGTACCTATGCAGATAGTAACCGTTATGCGCGTTTAACCCAGCTTGCTGTTTTCGGTACAGTTAACAAGGCTACAACCGAAGATAAGAGCGACTTAGTTATCAAAGAGTATAACGATGCACCAAAGCAAGAGAACCTTTTCAAACAACTTTACAGTAAGTACAAACGCAACCTAATTAAAGGCTACGTGCCTAAGATGTACTTTAACGAAGGCACAGGTGAGCAAGTTGTTACCAATGCACAAAATGTTGATAAACTTACCGACGAAAGTTCGGAAAACGGTTTCTACTGCGGTCAACCTCGCTTTGCAGAACTAGTTGGCGATGATGTAATTACCTACAAAGACGGTTCACAGCGTTACTTTAAAATGAGTTTTAATATGCGCACCTCTTGTAAGGTTAGCCACATCTTATTTGTTAACTCATCGGGCGAAGATTTCCGTACTTTTGATTACGAAGTATATCTATCAAACGACCTTGATTCGCTCTTCTCCCCTTCAAATATGAAGAAGCATTACGTTAACTCCGGTTTAGAGCAAATAAACAACATTACCTTTGATAAAGCAGTTACTGCACAATACGTAGGTATTAAGATTAACTATCCAACATCGGAAAATCTTGAACCTAAAAGATTAGAAGACGGTAAGATTGAAAATAACGTTTACACCAGAATTAATGAAATTGCCGTATTTGGTGATTACAGTGATCCTGACTTTGAATTCCCACCATCATACGCTATTGACCCAAATATGACCAGCAAACAACTTAAAACGTTAGGAACTAGCCTTATTGCTAACAAAATGCCTAACTGCCGTTTTGATGGTACTCCTCTTAGCGTAGGTTTCTACGGTCAAAAAGAAGCACAGTTTACTGACGGAATTATTGAAACTCACGTAGACGTTACAAGCCCTGCCACCGCAACCTATAAACTTACCACAACCGACGGTTCCAGCCATCTAGATATTATCTATGACTGGAGTGAGGTTAAATACGATATTTCGGGCTTCCTGTTCGCAGGTATGCCGCCTAAATACTCCACCTCAATTCAATTCTACATAGGTTGGTACCAAGTTTATATCGCCGAGGATTACGATGACTTATTCCTACCTGAAAACATGGCATTTGAGTACAAGTGGGATGGCGACACCTACGAGCGCGGTCATTATGTAAACTTCCCAAGCGCTAAACGCGGTGCATACTTTGCAGTTAGAATTCTTAACCCTGTTAGCGGTGCTACTACGAACATTGCTCCACGTATTGCAGAAATTGCTGTTTATGGTGAAAAGGCAAACATTATTGTTAAACCTACAAACCTTGCCGCTAATATGCCTGTTGAGGCTTACACTCAAAACGATGACGGTTCTTTAGATGAAGTAACCTCACAACAACTTACTGCTAAAGAAATCAAAAAGATGACCGACGGTGATAAGAGCACAAGTGCTTCTATTAAAACCGATAAAACAGTTCAACTTATTTACAACCTCTGTAACGATTCGGTTATTGACATTTTTGGAATCACCTCTAACGCTAAAAAATGCAAGGTATATGCCGCAATCGACCTAAACGATATCTGGAGTGAGGATGCACTTGTTTACACCTACAAAGGCAAAGGCAAGAACGAAAAATCACTCAAAGAAGGCATTAAGGTCCGTTATGTTCGTTTTGAACTTTCAGATTTTGACGATACACTTACCATAAAAGAAGTAAACTGTATCGGCGGCGATGACCAACTTCTCAAGTATAAGAAACTGTCACGTACCTTTAAAGGCGAACAAGTAACGCTTTCCTCTTATGATACCACCACCTCAACCCAAAAATTGATATTAACTCAATTTAATGGCTATATGGCAACCTTATTTGACTCGGGTTACACTACTCCTTTGGGTATTTGGGGCGGTAAACATAACGAAGTTTACGTTGATATGATAATTACTTTAGACGATGTACGAAACATTGACACTATAGCCATTTCCTTCCCAAAAATTCTTCCGGGATACAGCCCAACAAAATTTGAGATTTATACTTCTGAGGTGCTTTCTGAATTTGATGACGGTGAGTTTGATCTAGAACCTATCGTGTCTTATGACGGAGAGGCAGTTTTGGGCACATACAAAACTACGTTCACTCCTCGCCTTGCACGTTCAATCTTGGTTCGTTTTATTAGCGGTGTAACAGATTATGACCCATATCTAAACGGTCAGATGACATTTGGTATTACCGAATTTGAGGTTTACGGCACCCCTGTTAAAGGTATGCAAAAGGATACCAAAAACCCAACACTTGTAGGTTTCAAAGACAAGAAAACAGGTATTAGCCTTGAAGTTCTTAAGTATGATGACAATGATATCTACACCGATGCTTATAAGTTAAAGGTTGAAAAAATACCCGCTACATTAGAGCAGAAGAAGAGCCTTGCTTCTCAAGGTGCATTAAAAATTATTGATGACACTGTATACAAGGTAACCCTTCTAGACCTTGCCGGTAACCAACTAACCGAAGCGGGCGGACGTGAAATTAAGATCTCGCTACCTTGCGATGTTGAAAAGTATGGATACCCACTGTTAGCACAGGCTACTAAAGACGGCGTTGTTGCTCTAGACGGTCTTAGCGAAACCACAAACCACTACTTCACAACTACCGATATTACTGATGGCTATTATATAGTTGCCGCATTCACCAGTTCCGACGACCCATATTTTGATGGTCTTGACGTTGAAATTCCTGACGAGCCAACAATCCCTGATCTTGACTATGATTATACCGATACTCCTCCAACCGACGAGGATACTTCCGATATAATCACAGACACCGAATTAGACGACAGTGCCGACATTGAACCAGACGACGAAATTATTCAAGACAATCTTGATATTGGCACCGAAAGTCCGACAACCGGTGAAACATTACCTACATTGGCAATCGCGATATTACTTATAGCTTTAGCAGTATGTTATGCATTAAAAAAAGAAACAAACTAAATAGTAGTATCGGCGGTAGTCCTAAAAACTTTAAACCCTACAAAAGCCGCCCTTATGCAAAAAAGGGCGGCTGTTTTTAATTTTTCATTCAGAAAGAAGAGTAAAAATGAAAAAGCCTACAGCAAAAAAAATAACTATGAACATACCCACTTATGTTCCAAAACCCGCACATGAACTACCTATGTTCTTTAAAAACAAGCCTTATCAAGGCGCAAGCGGTAGAATTTACCCTGTTCCCTATTGCGACGGAATTAGTGACGACATAAGTGATGTTAACTACGATGTTTACGTTTTAGAAAACGAGTATATAAAAACCGAAGTTGTTCCCGAACTTGGCGGTAAAATCCTAAGCGGTTACGATAAAACCGCAGACTATGATTTTATTTACAAAAACGAGGTTGTAAAACCTGCTCTTGTTGGTATTGCAGGTCCTTGGATATCCGGTGGTATTGAGTTCAACTGGCCTCAGCACCACAGACCTACTACCTATATGCCACTAGAAGCCGCTATTGAAGAAAATGACGACGGCAGTAAAACTGTTTGGACAGGTGAAACCGACCCACTATACCGCATGAAAGGTATGGTTGGTGTTACATTAGACAAGGGCAGAAGTTACATAAAAGCAAAAGTTCGTATTTACAACCGCACCGATGTTCCACAACTATTTATGTGGTGGGCTAACTTGGCGGTTTCGGTTAACGACGACTACAGAACTGTTTTCCCGCCTGATGTTGAATGGGTTAACGACCACGACAGACGCGCTATTTTAGAATGGCCTATTGCAAAAGATGTTTACCACACCGCAAGGCCTTTTAACTACGGCACAGGCACAGACATTTCAAGGTACGGTAATGTTATTGTTCCTAGTTCTTTCCTTGTTTCGCAAGACCAATCGGATATGGACTTCTTAGCAGGTTATGATGATAGCATTAACAAGGGCATCGTTACCGTTGCAGACCACCATATCTCCCCAGGTAAAAAACTTTGGACTTGGGGTAAGGGCGATTTCGGCGACATGTGGTGTTCTAACCTAACCGACAAAAACGGTCCTTACATAGAACTTATGACAGGTGTATTTACCGATAACCAACCCGACTTTACTTGGATTATGCCTAGTGAGTATCGCGAGTTTGAGCAGTACTGGTATCCTGTTAAAGAAATTGGCGACGTTAAATGTGCTACTATTGATGCAGCCCTTAACCTTGAAAAACAAGAGGGTGGCGTATTTATCGGCTTTAACGTTACAGGTACCTTTAACAATGCTAAAATTTTATTAACTCGCGGCGATGAGGTTTTATTTAAAGATACTGCAAATCTTAATCCAAAAGTTGCATATAAGAAACTTTTGGAAAATATTACCGATACCACCGACTTGACCCTTACTTTGCTTGATGCAAACGGTGAAACATTGGTGCAGTATACACAATATAAACGCGGTAGCAAAAAGCCAATAGATGTTCGCAAACCTGTTTTAAGACCAAGCGAAATTGATAACATGGAAGAACTCTACCTAAACGGCTACCATCTAGAGCAATACAAACAACACAACTACAAAGCAGAAGACTACTATCTAGAGGGTCTTAAACGTGATGAGTATGATTCACGTTGCAATACAGGTATGGCACGTTTAAGCCTAAAAAACGGCAACTTTGAAGATTGCATTAATTATGCAATCAAGGCTATTAAAAGGCTTACCCTTCGCAACCAGCATCCTTTAGATACCGAGGCTTTTTATCTAAAAGGTATTGCACATAAATATTTAGGTGATTTAGAATTAGCATATAAAGAACTTTATAAATCTGCTTGGAGCCGCAATTTTGCACCTTCTGCCTACTTAGAGTTGGCTCAGATAGATTGTAAAAAGGGTAATTACTGTGATGCTTTAGAAAAGCTTGACACCGCAATTTCTATGAATAGCAAAAACACTAAAGCACTTGTATTAAAAGCCGCTATTGCCCGTATTCTCGGTGATACCAAGTTCCATAAAGACCTTATAAATTATGTAAGAGATTACGATTTACTTGACCTATCCCCAATTATTGAGGGTTCATATTCCCTTAAACTCAATAACGAAATCAAGCAGTTCTTAACTAAGCCTGAATGCTTTATTGACGTTGCTATGGGTTATATTGAGGCTGGTCTTTATGAGTCGGCTCTATACACTTTGGAAAAAGCCGACCAAAATCACCCACTTATTAACTACTATAAAGCATACTGCTTGACCCTTCTGGGTAAAGATGCTATAGACTACATTAAAAAAGCAGATGCATTTGATACAGGTTACTGTTTCCCCTCTCGTTTAATGGATATCGTAGTACTTAACAATGCTATTAAACTTTATCCTGACGGAGCAAATGCTTACTACTATCTTGGTTGTCTAAACTACGATAAGTTCAATTATGACAAAGCCATTGCCTTGTTTGAAGATTGTGTTTCTAAAGATAGTACACATGCAAAAGCCTATCGCAACTTAAGTTTCCTCTATTTTGAGGAAAAAGAAAATTACGACCGAGCTCGCAAGTGTATGGAAAACGCACTTAAATATCGTAGCCACGACCCACGCCTACTTCTTGAATATCAACAGTTACTTAAAAATATTAATGTTGAGCCAAAAGAAAGAATTGCAGTTTACGAGAAATACCCCGAACTATTAGCAGAAAGAGACGACTGCTACTTAGATGAAATTATAATAATTTCCTCTCTTGGCGAATACAAGAAGGCTATTGACATGGCTGCCGTAAAACGTTTCCACATTTACGAAGGTGGCGAAGGTAAACTTACAAAACAGCACGCTTGGATGTATGTTCTTTATGCAAACGAACTTATGAAGGAAGGCAAACTTGCCGAGGCAGAAAAGGCGTACCTAGACGGTATTAATATGCCAAAATCATACGGTGAGGCTAAAACCTACTTTAACCAAGAGGCACATATTTTCTATTATCTTGCAAAGCTACATAAATCCCTAGATAAAGATTTTGCAAACGATTTAGAAAAAGCCGCCGAGAATAAATCAGCAGTTTCTGAAATTTCACTTTTCCGCGCCCTTGCTCTATTTGAACTGGGCAAAGAAGATGAAGGAAATGCCGTGCTTGACGAAATGATTAATGTTGCTAAAAATATGCTAGCCAACTCTGACCTTCGCGGTTATTATGGTGTTGGCTCGCCTACACCGATGCCATTTGAAAACGACATAGTAAAACAAAACACCCTAGACGGTAATATTTTGCTAGCCTACGCTTACTTTGGCAAAGGTCAAAAGGCAAATGCAACAAAACATATAAATAAAGCCGCAAGTATTTCTCCTTACGACTTTAGGATACATGCATTCAACAAAATCAAAGAAACCATTTGAGGTGTAAATTATGAAATTCACTGAGAATTATCAAGAGATTAGTAGTTATATTCTTGAAAGCGAAAATTTGCTTGAGGGCATTCGCCCCATCGCTAGAAATTTTGACGGTACCACACCTATAATTAAGGCATACCGCAAAGGTGAAAGAAAAATTGAATTCTTGGATCTTCTTACAATAGAGCCTGCCCCAGAGCAACATATAGATATCCTATCTTGCACCTGCACCCTCACCTTTAAACTTGGCAGTGCGCCTATCACGGTTGACAGATTTGTAATGATGGGATACTATAACCAAGAAATTCCTACCGATTATACCGTAAGAGAATACAAACTTTACTTTTCTGACAACGAGGAAAACCTATACGACGATGCTAACCTTCTATATGCACACCGTAACTTTGATGATTGGGAAGGCTGTAATAGAGAACGCACAGGCAAGCACGTTGATGCTATGCTCTCTTTCCAACCTATTAAAGCAAAATACTTCGGTATAAAATTCAGTGAACCAAACAGAACCGACGACATTTTAAGAATTGGTCATATCGCACTTCACTCAAAAGAGCACGATGAAACTATCGGCTTTATCAAAAAGTATTTTTCAAAAAACGTGCTATCACCTGAACTTATCAAAATAGAGGGTCATTATGAGGGCCATAAACCCTCTATCTGTGATGGCGTCGCTTACGATGGTGAGGGTATATCGGTTGCCGATAACCGCATTATTATAAAAGAGCGCGCAGTTTTTGACTGTACACATATTTATATTGCGGCAAATGAAAAAGATGCTTTAACAATAAACGGTAGCAAACCTATTTGCGTTGAAGCACCTCGCGGTGAGTGCCTATACTACTGCGATTACGACGGTAGCCAAAAGGCAGTTATTGAAACTTTAAAACCTACTCTAATTTCCGAAATCGGCTTAAACCAAGGCGTACGTCGTTTTGAGGTTACCAATACCGTTGTTACCGACAACTTCTACGGCGTTGGTACAAATACAATTCCTGCACTATTTATGGAGCCTGGTCTTGCCCACGGTATGAATGATGCTCTTTGGGAGGAAGAATGTCGCAGAACCAAACTATCACCTCCTAATGTAGCAAGAATTTGGTTCCAACCCGACTGGTTTATTATTGACGAAGAAACCTACTACAAACATGAGTATGATTTTGACTCTAAGGAGATGAAATCACTCTACAAATACCTTGACCTTTACCGCGAATGTGGCACCGAAATAGAGTTTAACTGCGGCTGGAAGGTTGATAAAAGGGTTTGGGATTGGTACTGCATTGATGAGGTTAAAAGGAAACGCGAATCCGCGCCTAAAGATGTTGCAGAATTTGCTTATTCTTGCGCCGCAGTTTTAAAGGAACTTATAGAAAACCGCGGTTACACAAACATTAAATATCTTACTTTCTATAACGAGCCAAACTGGACCTTCCCTGATGAAGGCGACTTTGTTGTTTTAGGTTCTTTTGACCGAAAGAGTGTTAATTCCGAAACATACAGAAATCAACCTAAAATGGATTACTGGATTGATATGTTAAGGCAGACCAAGCGTGAACTTGACAAAGCGGGTCTCGGTTACATTGAACTTTGGGGACCCGAAACCTCTTGCGGTGATAACCAAAAAGTATTTTGGGCAGATGAATTCCAAAAAGTTTCTGACATCCTTGACGTTCACACCACCCACCGCTATAATCTTAACGCCGATGAGTGTGCAAACTTCTGTGAGTTTATGCTACAAGCTGCTAAAAAACCACTTGTGTTAACCGAATATGGTTGCTTTAGCCAGTGGGAAAGTTGGCACCGCAACACTATTGAGATGACAATCAGTTACTCTCGCTCAGGTGCTTCGGGTATGTTGCATTGGGTACAATCAGGCACCTATGTTCCAGGATACGAAGATTTCCACCTATCAGGCATAGAGTGTCAGTGGGACCCAATTTGTATGACTCCCGATAAGGTTAATAATAACTTCTATCGCTACTGTTTGTTTAACCGCTACATTCCCGCTCACTCCAAAGTAATTTACTCAACCGCATATAGTTCGGATACAAGAGTTGCGGCTTACCAAACGCCAAACGGTAATACCGTAATTGCAATTGAATCACGAGCACTTAACAGCAAAAAAACTTTAAATATTTCTTTACCGGACAGCAAAGAAAAGGTGTTTAACCGCTTTACAGTATTATACGAAAATGATACCGAAGCGCACGCTCATCTACCCTACTGCGATAAAAAGATTAACGCTACCGACACTTTGGTTGATACTATCGGTGAGGGCTACTCGCTAACATTCTACACAACCGAAAAACCACATGAGCAGATTACCTGTGACATCGGCTATAAAGAGCTAAAGGTCGGCGAAAGCATGGATATAACCTACTCCTTGCACGATACTGATGCTACTGAGGTTGCTTTTTCTGTTGCGGTTGGCGACGATATTGTAGAACTTTGTGATAACAAAGTAACTGCAAAGAAATGCGGCACCGCAGCAATAAGAATTGACGCTACCGATGCTGAAAGCGAGTGCTTTGATATCGTTCTCATTAAGGTAGAATAATCAATAAAAATCAAACCTGCATTTTTTGTAAAAAAATAAACTAAATTAAAACATAAAAGATGGTTGAATTGTGTTTTTAATTCAACCATCTTTTATTAATTTACTTATATAGTGCTTTAAAGCTAAAACAGTATTATTTATTACAACTTTCTTTTATTACAACATAATCTTTTTCTTTATTATGTAAACTTAAATAAGTATCCAGTCTCAATAATAACACATCATCAACTCTTAGGTTTCAAATCCCTTCACGCTAAAAAGAGAGTGCCAACCTTTTCGTTGACCCTCTCTTTTTTTGGTCCGCCTGAAGGGATTTGAACCCCCGTTCTTCAGAATCGGAATCTGCTGCGTTATCCAGCTGCGCCACAGGCGGTTTTGCGCTTTTTATTTTATCATCTATATCCTAAAAAATCAATAGCTTGACGGCTTTCAATCTTTATATGTTTGTATTAATTACATTTTTGTTTCTTAATTTTACTTTTTTTGACAAATTGTGAGATATATGGTAATATGTATCTGTTTAAAGATAGTATAAATATTGGTGATTATATGAAAAGAATAGCAATTATTAGCTTACTTATTTTTGCTCTACTTGGTGTTAATTTATTTACTGCTAAATCCTACACTTGCAACCATAAATATACTAGTAATTGTGACATAGATTGTAACTTATGTGGCAAAACGCGCACCGCGGGAAAACATTCTTTTGACAGCAAATGTGATAACACCTGCAACAAATGTGGTGCAATTCGCGTTACCATTAACCATAGCTATGATAATAGATGTGATACTACTTGTAACAATTGCAATAAAATCCGTGTGGTTTCAGGTCACAATTACACCTCTAACTGCGACACCACCTGTAACTACTGTGGTCTTATTAGAAAAATTGAGCACAAATTTGGTACGGTAATAACAAAAGCCACATTAAGCAACAACGGAAAAGCTGTAAAGAAATGTGCAGAATGTGGCAAGGTTTTATACACCGATACTATTTATAGAATTAAAACTATTAAATTAACTGCAAAATCTTTTGAATATAGCGGAAAGAAAATAACGCCTTCTGTTATTATAAAAAACTCAATGGGCAAAACCATTAAGAGCAAATATTACACCGTTAAATACTCTAAAAACAGAAAGGCTATTGGCACATATAAAGTAACAATAACATTTAGAGATAAATACAAAGGTACTAAGGTTTTAACCTATAAAATAACACCTAAGTCTACCCGCCTAACCTCAATGACCTCCAAAAACAGTGCGGTTAAAATAAAATACACTAATCAAAGCACGGCTACAGGTTATCAAATAGAATTTAGCACCTTGAAAACCTTTAAAGAATCTACAAAAATCAAATTTACCAAAACTAAAAGCAACGTTAAAACAATTAAAAACCTTACCCCTAAAAAGAAATATCATATACGAATAAGGTCGTATAAAAAAGTAAACGGAAAAACTTATTATTCTGCATGGTCTAAACCAAAAACTATTAAGGTATCGTAATCACTGTTTTTTGGATAATATGCACCACAAAACCGCCTAATTAAGCTTAATATTTTAAACAAACATTTATTGTTTTTAAACGGTGTTTATTATATAATCATGTTATGAACAATGTTTTATTTATGGTGATATTATGTTGACAGATGATCTACGTTTAATCGTATTTAGCACAGTAATTTCTGAATTTTATAGAAAATGCGGATTAACCCCATCTACTAAAAATAATACCTCTGCAAAGGTATTAGAAACCCCATTTGGCACAAGTATTTATGGCTATGAGTTTAACCTCGTCTTAAATTCCAAACGAAACGAAAACGGCATAAATGAAATTGTAGTTTGCGATATTTGTTTTAGCACTCCTACAAACGAAATTATTGATGATTTCGCCAAGAAGTTATACTCCCTAAAAAACATAAGTGATATAAATATTATCGGTATTGTTGTATTTACCGAAAGCCTACCCGTATCGGTTGCAAAATATGCTTGTGACCTTTCGGTTTATACCCTTACGTACCAAGCACATCCGGTTATTAAACCTATTATTAATGAGCTTAATATTCTTTGCAACGATTATGTTTACAAAGATTTGTTAAATGATGACCCAATACAGCTAAAGCACGAAATAGCAGGCTATTTGCAAAACTATACTCCGCTTAATTATTTGCAAACCAAACCTTATTTTGTAAACGGTTTTCAGATTGGCTTTATGAACATAAAGAATAAATGCGACATTAATATGTTAGGGTTGTTTGCCGTGACTCCTAGCGGATATCTTATGCATCTTGTAGGATCTGACGCTATAACAATTAGTAGAACTTGTAAAATAACATGCAGAACTAAAGATAGCCATCGCTACAAATCACTGAGTTTCAAAGGTTGTTCGGGTCGTTTGTGTTTTTGCCTCCCTACTGCTATTTCCAATACAACTCTTTTTGGAGATGAAAAGCAACTTACCTTTAACACTTTTGAACATATCCGCGCAAAAACTTTTAAAGTATCTGTTGAATAAAAAAAGCCCTAATGGGCTTTTTTATTTATTCTTAAGTTGGTTAAGTAAGGCGGTGCATCCCCTTAAAATATCGCTATAAGTAACGCTAAAATCCCCCGTATACCAAGGGTCAGCAACATCGCCACCTCCACAATAGTCCAAAAGTTTGCGAATTTTACCTTTGATATCACCTTTTAAAATTCTCTGCATATTGCGAATGTTGTTACTATCCATTCCTATAAACAAATCATACTTATCATAATCACAATACTTTAATTGTACCGCGCGCTTGCCATCCGCTGAAATACCATGCTTTTTTAGTTCAGCTTTTGCAGGTGGATAAACAGGATTACCTATATCTCCCCAAATCTCTTCAGTACTTGTAGCGGTAGAGCAGACAAAAAAGTTATCGCTTAACCCCTGCTTACTTACCATATCACGAAAAACAAACTCCGCCATCGGACTACGACAAATATTCCCGTGGCAGACGAACATTATTTTAACCAATATTTTCACTCCTCTTTTATGATATATTAGCATAAAGTTAGAGCTTTGGCAAATATTTATGTAACTACCTACAAAAATACGCAATAGGCCTTGAAAAATATCGCATTTATTGTATAATATTGTATTGGATATTATATAGTTTTTGGAGGAGTTATGAGCGTAAATCCTATTGTTTTGTTCATATCTGTAGCAACCTTGTTTTGCTATATGCTACCAGGTTTTATTTTGAAAAAAACTAAACTTGCAGACGACCATTTTGCCAAAAACCTTTCGTTGCATGTCTTGTATGTGGCACAGGTTTGTCTTTTAATGCACGGCTTTTTAATTGAGTTTGACAGCAAGGTTTTTATTGGCATTGTTAAAACACTTATTCTTGCTTTTGCAGTACACACAATGTTTTATTTTCTTGCTAAGTGTTTCTTTAGAAAGCAACCCGACAAGCGTCGCAGAGTTTTGCAGTTTGGCATAATTTTCTCTAATGCAGGTTATATGGGTATACCCGTTATTTGCTCTTGTTTGGGCGACGAATACGCCATTTATGCCACAGTTTACATAATTGCTTTTAACGTGTTCTCTTTCACTTTGGGCAGGCTTATTTATACCGACGATAAACGATATATCTCTTTAAAACAAATATTTATAAATCCTGCAGTTATTCCAATTAGCATAGGTCTTTTATGCTACGTTACAGGTGTGGGCGGCTTTATACAAGCAAGCCTTAACACCAACACATTTGTCGGTGAGGTAGTTACCCTTATTTATAACGTAATTACCGTGCTAAAAAATACAGTTGCACCGATTTCAATGATAGTTATTGGTGCGCGACTTGCCGACATTAAGCTAGATGGTGTATTTAAAGATAAAAACCTCTACCCCTTCTTATTCATTAGACTATTACTTTTTCCAACGATTGTTTGGTTAATTTTAAAACCACTACTAATGCTTGGAATAATAGACCAAACCGTTATGTCTATAGTCTTAATTCTTTCTTCTACACCTGCAGCAGCGGTTACAACAATGTTTGCAGAACTATATAATGGTGACTCACCGTATAGTGGCAAGTTAGTTGCTATTTGTACCTTATGTTCTGTAATAACCATGCCTATTATAGCATTACTTATGTATATTTAAGGAGGTCTTTTTGTGATTAACACTTACATTTACGCTTTGGTTGATTACGCTATTAAAACCGAACTTATCTCGTTTTGCGATAAAATTTATGCAACCAACAGAGTTTTAGAAATTTTAAATATTGATGAGTATGAAGAACCCGCCTCTTGCGAAGAATTAGAACTTGAGGAAATTTTAAAAGGTTTATTAGACTTTGCCGTAGAGCGTGGCATTATAGAGGATAATATAGTTGCTCGCGACCTATTTGATACAAAACTTATGGGCGCGCTTACTCCTCGTCCCTCTGAGGTTATCTCACAGTTTTTAGAAAACTACTGCGAAAGTCCAAAAGCCGCTACCGATTACTACTACAAACTTAGTTGCGATAGTGACTATATTCGTCGTTATCGTATAAAGAAAGACCTTAAATGGCAAACCGAAACCGATTACGGTATGCTTGATATAACCGTAAATCTTTCAAAGCCAGAAAAGGACCCCAAGGCTATTGCGGCAGCAAAAAAGGCTCAGCAGTGCGGTTATCCGAAATGTCTTTTGTGCAAAGAGAACGAAGGATATGCAGGTAGAAGCAACCACCCCGCAAGGCAAAATCACCGCATTATTCCTATTGAAATTAATAATACATCTTGGTATTTACAATATTCACCATATGTTTACTATAATGAACATTGCATTGTTTTTAATGCCGAGCATACACCTATGGCTATTAACACAGCAACATTCAAAAAACTTTTAGATTTTGTTAAACTATTCCCACACTATTTCGTTGGCTCTAACGCTGATTTACCAATAGTTGGAGGTAGCATTTTAACACACGACCATTTCCAAGGTGGTAACTATGAGTTCGCAATGGCTAAAGCACCTATTGAAACCGAGATTGCTTTTGCAGGTTTTGATGATGTTAAAGCAGGCATAGTAAAGTGGCCAATGTCGGTAATTCGCATTGCTTCACACGATACCGATAGACTTATAGCACTTGCAGATAAAATTCTAATAGCTTGGCGTGGCTACACCGATGAAACTGCTTTCGTATTTGCCGAAACAAACGGCGAGCCACACAACACCATTACCCCTATTGCAAGACAAAGAGATGGCGTTTATGAACTGGATTTAGTGCTTAGAAATAATATCACTACCGACGAGCATCCGCTTGGTGTTTACCACCCACACGCCGAACTGCACCATATCAAAAAAGAGAATATAGGTCTTATTGAGGTTATGGGTCTTGCAGTTCTCCCCTCTAGACTTAAATCGGAATTGGCGGAAATTGAAACAATTTTGTTAGAGGGAAAGGACATAGATAAAGACAGTGCACTTTACATTCATAACGATTGGGTACAGGAACTAAAAAGCAAATATACCTTTACTAAAGAAAATACCTCTGATATTTTAAAAGCAGAGGTCGGTAAGGTGTTCGCTAAGGTTTTAGAACATGCAGGCGTTTATAAGCGAACCGCCGATGGCAAACAAGCATTTTTACGTTTTATAAACTCTGTAAAATAGTTGTTTACCCTACCTATAAAACAAACCACAAATACACTTGCTTTTTTAAAAAGAATATGATAATATAATTTAAGATAAAGACTGCGACGGAGAGAGTAAGCAATATACTTTGTTTCAAGCGAGTTGGGGGTTGGTGTAAAGCCCAACAACAAATGTACTGCCGAAAATCACTCCTGAGTTGAAGGTTGATACTGCTAATGCAGAGGTAGGCTTCTCCGGTTTCCTTCCGTTACAAAGGGCGCGTATGATGGTATGCGTAAAGGTGGTTTAAGAAAGTTGTTTTTATGCTTTCGTCCTTTGCGGGCGAAGGCATTTTTTATTGATTTTAAAAAGGAGTACAAGGTTTATGTACAAAGAAATTTCTACTAATCTTAATTTTGTAGAGCAAGAAAAAGAAATCGCAGAATTCTGGGAAAAGGAAGAAATATTTAAGCAGAGTATTGAGTCGCGCGCCAAGGGTAAGGCATATGTTTTTTACGATGGCCCTCCTACCGCTAACGGTAAGCCACACATTGGCCACGTGCTTACCCGCGTAATCAAGGATATGATACCTCGTTACCGCACCATGAAAGGTTACCGCGTTCCTCGTAAAGCCGGTTGGGATACCCACGGTTTGCCTGTTGAACTTGAGGTTGAAAAGCTTTTAGAGTTAGACGGTAAAGAACAAATTGAACAATACGGTATAGCACCATTTATTGACCACTGTAAAGAAAGCGTTTGGAAATACAAAGGTATGTGGGAGGACTTCTCAAAAACCGTTGGTTTCTGGGCTGATATGGATAACCCTTATGTTACCTATCACAACAACTTTATTGAGTCTGAATGGTGGGCACTTAAAACAATTTACGAAAAAGACCTTCTTTACAAAGGCTTTAAAATAGTTCCCTACTGCCCTCGTTGTGGCACACCACTTTCTTCACACGAAGTGGCACAGGGCTACAAAACCGTTAAAGAGCGTTCGGCTATCGTTCGCTTTAAGGTTGCCCACGAGGATGCTTATTTCCTTGCTTGGACCACTACTCCTTGGACATTACCTTCAAACGTAGCACTTTGCGTTAATCCTGACGACACCTACTGCAAGGTTAACGCGGCAGACGGTTACACCTACTATATGGCAGAGGCACTGCTTGATAGAGTTTTAGGCAAACTTGCAAGTGACGACACTAAAGCATACGAGGTTTTAGAAACCTTTAAAGGTAAAGATTTAGAATATAAAGAGTACGAGCCTTTATTCTCGTTTGTGAAACCTACTTGCGAAAAGCAGAACAAAAAAGGTCATTACATTACCTGCGACAGTTACGTTACTATGACAGACGGTACAGGTATAGTTCACATAGCACCTGCTTTTGGTGAGGACGACGCCGCAGTTGGCAGAAAGTATGACCTACCTTTTGTTCAGTTTGTTGATGCTAAGGGTGAACTTACCGAGGAAACACCTTATGCCGGTATGTTTGTTAAGAATGCAGACCCAGTAGTTTTAACCGACCTGGATAAAGCAGGTCTACTATACGATGCACCTAAGTTTGAGCATGAGTATCCACACTGTTGGAGATGCGATTCACCTCTTATCTATTACGCCAGAGAGTCTTGGTTTATTAAAATGACCGCTGTTCGCGACGACCTTATTCGCAACAATGATACAATTAACTGGATACCCGAAAGCATTGGTAAAGGTCGTTTCGGTGACTGGCTAAAAAATGTTCAGGACTGGGGTATTTCGCGTAACAGATACTGGGGTACTCCCCTTAACATTTGGGAGTGTAAGTGTGGGCACCGCCACTCAATAGGCAGTATCGCAGAACTAAAAGAATTAAGTGATAATTGTCCGGACGAAATTGAACTACACCGCCCATACATTGACGATGTTACCATTAAGTGTGCAAAATGTGGCGGCGAAATGCACCGCGTTCCTGAGGTTATTGACTGTTGGTTTGACAGTGGCGCAATGCCGTTTGCACAACACCACTATCCTTTTGAAAACAAAGAGTTGTTTGAGGAAGAATTCCCTGCTAACTTTATTTCAGAAGCGGTTGACCAAACTCGCGGTTGGTTCTATTCACTTCTTGCAATTTCAACCCTAATCTTTAATAAAGCACCTTATAAAAACGTTATTGTTTTAGGTCACGTTCAAGATGAGAACGGTCAAAAAATGTCTAAATCAAAGGGCAACGCTGTTGACCCAATGGAAGCACTTAACACCTACGGCGCCGATGCTATTCGTTGGTATTTCTACACCAACTCGGCACCCTGGCTACCAAACCGTTTCCATGGCAAAGCAGTTACCGAGGGTCAGCGCAAGTTTATGGGCACCCTTTGGAACACCTATGCTTTTTATGTGCTTTATGCAAATATTGATAAGTTTGACCCAACCAAGTACGATATTAAAGATGCCAAACTTACGGTTATGGATAAATGGTTATTATCTCGTCTTAACACTATGGTTAAAACTGTTGATACCAACCTTGAAAACTACCGCATACCCGAAGCCGCACGCGCTTTGCAAGACTTTACTGATGAAATGTCTAACTGGTATGTTCGCCGTGGTCGTGAGAGATACTGGGTACAGGGTATGACCGACGATAAGATTGCCGCATATATGACCCTTTATACTGCACTCGTTACCACCGCAAAAGCGGCGGCACCTATGATTCCGTTTATGGCAGAAAGCATTTACCAAAACCTCGTTCGCACAGTAGATGCTAACGCCGAAAAGAGTGTACATCTTTGCGAATTCCCAGAGGTTGACGAAGCCGCTACTGACCTTGACCTTGAAGCAAATATGGATAAGGTTTTACAGGTTGTAGTTCTTGGTCGTGCCGCAAGAAACGGTGCAAACCGCAAAAACCGTCAACCACTTGGTCTTATGTATATTGAAAGTGAAACAGAACTTGCAACTGATTACGCCGACATTATTAAAGACGAACTTAATGTTAAGGCTATAGAATATAAAAACAGTCTTGGTGAGTTTGTTTCCTATGTATTTAAGCCACAGCTCAAAACTGTTGGTCCAAAATATGGCAAGCAGTTAAACGAAATTCGCGAGGCTTTGCAAGGACTTGATGGTAACAAAGCAAAGGCAGAACTTGATAGCGACGGAAGTATTAAGCTTGACCTACCTTCAGGTGCAGTTGTGCTTAACACAGAGGACCTACTTATCAGCACCGACCAAAAGGAAGGCTACTTTACAGTATCCGACCGCGGTGTTACCGTAGCACTTGATACTACCCTTACCGATGAACTTATTGACGAAGGCTTTATTCGTGAGATTATAAGCAAGATTCAAACCATGCGTAAAGAGGCAGGCTTCAATGTTATGGACCACATACTAGTTACCCTTAACGGTAGCGAAAAGGTTGCAGATGTTGTAAACCGCAAGCCTGAGGAAATTATGAACGACACCCTAGCAGACGCAATCAATATTGCAGAGCCTGCGGGCTACACAAAGGATTGGGATATCAACGGTGAATCCGTAACTTTAGGTGTAGAGAAGATATAAAATTAAATGCCCTAGTTTTTGCTAGGGCATTTTTAATTAAAAAGAGCAAACAAAATGTTTGCTCTTTTACTTTTACCAAAGTTTATTGTAAATGTTCATTATATCTTCTTTGGTGGGGGTGCGGGGGTTTGTGGCGGTTGTGCCGTCCCTGAGTGCCGCATCTGCCATAGCAGAAATTCGCGACTTATACTCGGTTTCGGTTATGCCACCAATTTCGGATATACTTAAAGGTACGTTCATTTCGGTACACATAAAGCGCATATAACTTATAAGTGCATGAATCGTGGTTACTTCATTTAGGTTGTTAACACCCAAAATACGCGCCATATTGCAGTACTTTTGCACACAGGGTGCATACTCTTTACGGCTTCTTGAGTACTTACCAATGTTACTATTATACTCAATAATATGTGGCAAGAGCATAGCGTTTGCCCTACCGTGAGGTATATGGAACTGTGCACCTAACTGGTGTGCCATACCATGATTAAGACCCAATGATGCCGAACTGAAAGCCAAGCCTGCAAGGCATGAAGCAATATGCATTTTACGTCTGGCGTGGCTATCGTTATTATCGTTATAAGAACGAATTAAAAACTGACCGCAAATTTCAACTGCCTTTTCAGCCAATGCCGCCGAGAACTCATTGTTATTAAGGCTGACGTAAGCCTCAATAGCGTGGGTCATAACATCCATACCTGTATCTGCGGTGATGGTTGGCGGAACGCTTTTTACAAGCTCTTCATCCAAAATTGCCTCATCAGGCACCATATCAACGCTCGCTAGTGGATATTTTGTACCAACCTCTGGGTCGGTAATTACCGAGAAAGGTGTTACCTCACTACCTGTACCGCTTGTGGTAGGAATAGCAATTAAGTGCGGATTAAAATCTGCCTTTATGCGCTGTGCAAATTTTCTTATAGACTTTGAAAGGTCTAAAGCACTTCCGCCACCGATTGCAACAATACAGTCTGGGTTAGTTTCTATTGCTGTGGTTACGCCCGAAATTACCTTTTCAACAGGTGGGTCGGGAATAACATCACTATAAAGAGTGTAGTTAGCATTAACCTCATCCAGTCTTGATGTTACATGATTTATCAATCCACTTGACACAACAAACGGATCGGTAATTACCATAATTTTTTTAAATTCTAATTCTTTTAAACGGTCCAAAGCGTTTAAACCAAAGAATATTTTTGTGTTTACTTCAAAGCTTTTCAATGCTTTTCCTCCACCTTAAATAATGGTTACCTTTAACTGTAAACTTACTTTTTCGCCAGGAGCTATAAAACGCATACCGCGTTTGTTTTTATAAATTCCGTCGCCGCTATAAACGTCATTCATACCTGTCCAAGGCTCTAAACATAGGTAGCCGGGTTTTACTAACGGTCTTTGCCATACACCAAAATAATCATAATCGGCAAAGTCCATTTTAAGACCTCTGCCCTTTTTATCCAAAAGTTTTACCGATTTAGAATTTAGTTTTTCAAACACTAGTGCGCCCTTATCAAAAAGGCTAAAGTCTAACGCGATTTCATTGTTATTATCAAAAACCTTATCGGTATTGTAATCATCAATAATTCCGTTATTGTCTATTCTATAAACAGGGGCGTTCTCGTTTTTCTCAAAAACTAACTTGTGGTCGGAAAACTTGCCCTCAAAAAGTGGCACATTAAAGCCTGGGTGAGCGCCCACAACAAAAGGCATATCGGTATCGTTTTTATTTTCAATTATATGTGTTTGAATAAAGCAGTTATCCTCTATTTTATACTCAACGCTAAACTTGAAGTTATATGGATACATTTTAAGTGTTTCACTATTAGACTCAATAGAAAGGGTAATACTATCATCTGTAACTTTTTCCACCGAAAACTCTGTATCCTTAGCAAAACCGTGAATTTCCATGTGATATGGTTTGCCGTCAATAAGTGTGGTTTCCCCCTCGCCTTTAAGCATACCAACCAATGGAAAAAGTATAGGTGCACTGTTTGACCAAACTGCTGGGTCGCGTTGCCAAATATACTCTTTACCGCCACAATTAAAAGAACTTAACTCGGCACCAAAGGTATCAACAGAAAGCGAGCAAGAAGCATTTTTAATAGTATAGTTTTTCATTTATATCACCCTTTAATTTCTATCTCATATCCACTAAACAAACTTTCATATGAAGGTGAGGCGGATAGTGAAACACATTCATTCTCGGCAATTAAAATATGGTCCACAACCTTTATGCCAAGACCAGCACAGGTTGTAACAAGGTTTCGCGTTTGGACTAAATCTTCTTCCGAAGGTAGTGCGAAACCGCTAGGATGGTTATGGGCAATAATCATAGCCGTGGCTTTATTATTAATAAGCATATTTACAACCTTGCGCATATCTATAATCACAGAGTTTAACGTGCCTTTTGCTATTATATCAAACGAAAGTGTTGTGAGGCGGTTATCAAGACTTATTACGCTAAGCACCTCTTCATTAAAACCTAGATATTTGTCTAAAAGGTAATCGCTTACACGCGAATAATCGTTCAAGATACACGGCTTGTCATATTTACTTATATTATATGCACGACCCACCGGAAGTAAAGCTTTGAAAAGTGCAGCAGTATTTTCAGAAATTTCTTTACATTTAATTAGTTCTTCATAAGGTGCATCCAATACCGCCGCGAGAGAACCAAAATGGTCTAAAATACGGTGCGCAATTTCGTTTGTATCTTTTCTTGGAATAGTATAAAAAAGCAAAAGTTCTAAGATATTATGCTCTTCAAAATTCTCAAAACCGCCCTCTTTAATTAAGCGGTTTTTAAGCCGAACACGATGCCCTTGATGGTCATAATCTGCCATAGTATCTCCTTATATATATTATCTATAAAATTATATATCAATTTAAGTCTTTTTAAAAGACAATAATTGTGTTATACTTTACCTTGTAAACGGCTTAAAACAAGGGATTTACAAGGTAAAACAGATTGGGGTGAAGGTATGAAAGAGTTCGTTATCGGCACTAACGATAAAGATAAAAGGCTTGATAAATTTTTAGAAAAAGTTGCACCAAAACTGCCTAAAAATCTTATGTATAAATACATTCGTTTAAAGCGTATTAAGGTTAATCGCAAACGCGCCGAAATAAGCACTAGACTTCAGATTGGTGATATTGTACAAGCATATATTAACGACGAATTCTTTGAGGCAATTGCACCTAAATATGACTTTCTTTCTGCTTCTAAAAACTTAAATATTGTTTACGAGGACGAAAATATAATACTTATAGACAAACCGCAAGGTCTTTTGGTCCACCCCGACGATAAAGAATTTTGTGATACACTTATAAACCGCATACAACGTTATCTATACGAAAAGGGTGAATATGACCCCGGGGCAGAAAACACATTCGCGCCTGCACTTGCAAACCGTATAGACCGCAACACAGGTGGAATTGTTATTGCGGCAAAAAACGCTGAAGCATTACGTATTATTTGCGATAAAATTAAATACCGCGAGTTAGATAAGTTCTACCTTGCCGCAGTTCACGGAATCCCTAAAAAGCGCGATGATTTGCTTGAAGGATATTTAGAGAAGAACGAACAGAAAAACATTGTGTTTGTACAAAAAAATAAAAGTGATGATAACAAATTTATTCGCACATACTACAAAACCCTTAAAACAAAAGGCGGCAACGCGCTATTAGAGGTTGAACTGCTTACAGGCAGAACCCATCAGATTAGAGCACATTTGGCATCTATCGGGCACGCCTTACTAGGTGATGGAAAATATAGTAAAATTGGCACCGCCGATAAAAAATTAGGTTACAAACACCACGCCCTATATTCCTACCGTCTGCGTTTTAGTTTTAAAACCGATGCCGGCATTTTAAACTATCTTAACGGCAAAGAATTTACTGTAAATAATGTTTGGTTTGCAGAAGAATTCCAGTATACAATAAAATAAAAATAAACCCCAAGGATTAAACCTTGGGGTTTTGTTTTAGTTATGATTATTTCATCATTGAAGCAACTTCGTCTGCAAAGTTGTCTTCACGTTTTTGGATGCCTTCGCCCTTTTCAAAACGAACGTAATCAGCAATAGCGATTTCGCCGCCAAGTTCTTTTGCGGTATTAGCAATATACTTTTCAACAGTCATGCTATCATCCATAACGAATTCTTGCTCTAAGAGGCAGATTTCTTTAAGTTGTTTAGCAAGACGGCCCTGTACAAGACCAGCGAAAATCTTGTTATCAGCAATTTCTGCTTTGTGAGCAACAGCGGTAGAAGCAAGAGTTGCAAGAGCTTCTTTAGAAATGAAGTTTACGAAATTCTTCTTCTGTTTAGCGTCAAGACCTTGGTAAACAGTGATATCCTCGTCACTCCATTTCTTATCAGCAACAACTTCTTCAATAAGGCTGTTAAGAATTGGAATAGGAAGTGAATCAGGCTTGTTAAGAGCGCTATCAATAGTGAAGGACTTCATCTTTGCGAGTTCTTCATCTGAAATGTTTGCTTTGCTTAAATATTCAGGGTTTTGAGCAGCAATCTGCATAGCAATTGCTTTACCCATAGCAGCAAACTCAGGTTTAGCTGCGATTTCATCGCTAGTGTTAAACTTAACGAGAACGCCGATAGAGTTACCTGCATGAACGTAAGCAGAGGTGATTCCCTCAAAGCGAACAAAACGACGAATAGAAAGATTCTCACGGAATTTCAAGAAGATTTCCTGAACCATTTCCTCAACAGTAGCGCCAGCTTCGTTCTTGCACTGAAGAAGAGCAGGAACGTCGGCAGGGTTTTGCTCTGCAGCGATTTTAGCAACGTTTGCTACGAATGCTTTAAATTCATCATTAGAACCAACAAAGTCGGTTTCAGAGTTAGCCTCAACAACTGCTGCAACACCCTTATCACAGAAAGTAACAACTGCGCCTTCTGCAGCAACACGGTCTGCTTTTTTAGCTTGTGAAGCAAGACCTTTTTCACGAAGATAATCAACGGCTTTATCCATATCGCCGTCGCACTCTACTAAGGCGTTTTTACAATCCATCATACCGCAGCCTGTCTTGTTACGGAGAGCCTGCACGTCTTTAGCTGTGAATGCCATATATATAACCTCCAATAAAAGTTAAAATTAAATTTTATATTATTCGGCAGCGTCTTCAGCAGCGATTTCTTCTACTGCTGCAGCTTCTTCGGCTTCCTCAGAAACCTCTACTACCTCTTCACCCTCAGAAGCGGCAGAACCCTGCTCGCCTTGTCTGCCCTCAATAATAGCAGCAGCCATGGTTTGAGTGATAAGTTTAACAGCGCGAATAGCATCGTCGTTACCTGGGATTACATAATCAACCTCATCAGGATCACAGTTGGTGTCAACAATAGCTACGATGGGAATGCCTAACTTGTGAGCTTCTTGAACTGCAATCTTTTCTTTTCTTGGGTCAACGATGAAAAGTGCGCCTGGAAGTTTGTGCATATCTTGGATACCGCCCAAGAATTTTTCAAGCTTTTCAATCTCAAGGTTAAGTTTGATAACCTCTTTTTTAGGTAAAAGCTCAAAAGTACCATCATCACGCATACCGCGGAGTTGGTTTAATCTGTCAATTCTTTGACGGATGGTGCGGAAGTTGGTAAGCATACCGCCTAACCAACGCGCATTAACGAAAGGCATACCGCAAGCCTCTGCATCTTCTTTAACAGAATCTTGAGCCTGCTTTTTGGTGCCTACAAACAGAATGTCTTTACCTTCTGCAGAAATATCGCGAATAAACATATAAGCGTCGTTAAGTTTCTTAACGGTTTTCTGCAAATCAATAATGTAAATTCCGTTGCGCTCAGTAAAGATATACTGAGACATTTTTGGGTTCCAACGTCTAGTAAGATGGCCGAAGTGTACGCCTGCTTCTAGAAGTTGTTTCATTGATACTACTGACATTTGGGTTTCCTCCTTAGGTTTTACCTCTACTCCTGCTGACCGGTGGATGTAACATCCGGCACCTGCCCTGGCGGAGTATGTGAAATTTAGCCGCTAATAGTGCAGCCTAATGATTATACCACAACATTTTATAATTATCAACACTTTTTTGAAATTTTTTCTGTTTTTCTAAAAATTATTACTTTGCACAATTACAGGTGTTTTTAATATACCTACTTTATTGTAAATAACACAAAAAAGCACCTGCAATAACCTATGCAAATGCTTTTTAAAAAATATTAGTTCAATGTGTTGGCACGCTTAAAGAATTCGCTTATCTCATCCCGCATACCTTTATGCTCATATCTTTGCAAAGTTGGGTCTTTAGATAGCATTTCGTTAGCCGCAACTCCTGCCGCCTTTAGAACCGCCATATCACTTGAAAGGTCGGCAATTCTAAACTGTGGAAGTCCGTGTTGACGGTTACCCATAAAATCACCCGGACCGCGAAGTTCTAAATCGGCATCTGCAATTTTAAAACCGTCGGTAGTTTTACACATTATATTTAACCTTTCGTTCTGCTTTGGGTCTTTAATATCGGTAATAAGTATGCAAGACGATTTATCCTTACCTCTGCCTACCCTACCGCGCAATTGGTGCAACTGTGAAAGACCAAATCTTTCGGCATTCTCTATAACCATTATTGTTG
Organism: Acutalibacteraceae bacterium; assembly: GCA_045630515.1. Taxonomy (GTDB): domain Bacteria; phylum Bacillota; class Clostridia; order Oscillospirales; family Acutalibacteraceae; genus UMGS1532. The sequence goes on along the minus strand of JAZQTG010000109.1, from coordinate 8,876 downwards.
CGTTTGGAACGTCTACCCCAACCTCAATAACGGTTGTGGCTACAAGCAATTGTATTTTACCCTCCGAGAAAGCGCGCATAGTTTTCTCTTTTTCTTCTGCCTTTTGTTTGCCGTGCAAAAGCCCCACGCTATAATCTTTGAACTCCTGCTTAATAAGTTCATCATAATATGTGGTGGCAGCAACGGCATTACCAACCTCGCCCTCTTCTACAAGCGGACATACTATATATGCTTGGTTGCCGTTTGCAATATGTTTTTTAATATATCCGTATACCCTTTGTCTTAACGAAGAGTTAACGCTATATGTTTCTATTGGTTGTCTGCCGCGAGGTAGCGCATCTACAACGCTTAAATCTAAATCGCCGTACAAAATTAGTGCTAATGTTCTGGGAATAGGAGTTGCAGACATAACAAGTATGTGCGGATTTTTACCCTTTGCAACCAATGTGGCACGTTGGGCTACGCCAAATCTATGTTGCTCGTCGGTTATAACTAAACTTAAATTACTAAACTCAACATCGCCCTGAATAAGTGCTTGGGTACCGATTACGATATCCGCCGTGCCGTCTTTAAGTTCTTGCTTAATTGTGGTCTTTTCGCTTTTTTTGGTAGAGCCTACAAGTAGCCTTACATTTATACCTGTACCCTCTAGCAAAGAACTTACTGTAGCATAATGTTGCTCGGCTAAAATTTCGGTAGGTGCCATCATGGCGCTTTGCATCTTGGAAAGTGCGGCAGAATGCATAAGCGCGGTTGCAATAGCGGTTTTGCCTGAGCCAACATCGCCCTCTATAAGCCTATTCATTTGTCTGCCCGACATCATATCTTCAGCACACTCGTTAATTGCCTTTAATTGTGCCTTGGTTAAGGCAAACGGCAACAAGTTTTGGAACTCCTCCAAACACAGTTTTTCTAGCCTATTACCGCTCTTTTGTATGTTTTTAGTTTTAAGAGCCGCTATACCTGTTCTGAAAACCAATAGTTCTTCAAACACAAGTCTTCTGCGCGCCACCTCTAAGCTTTGACTATTTACAGGGAAATGTATATTTCTTAAAGCAAAATCTAGGTCGCAAAGCCTATATTTGCTTTTAATATAGTCAGGTATAGGGTCATCGGGTATGAACTCCAATGCATTTTTCTGCGCGTTGCGAATATTGTTTTGATATAGTCCAGCCGTTATGGGATAGATGGGTGTTATGCCTGCCTTATCCTCGGTTATAATCTCAGGCGAGGATACCGCGCGATTAGCACCGTTGCCTGTAAACTTGCCATAAAATATATAGGTTTTACCTTTTTTTATACTCTCTGCTAAATACTTATTATTAAAGATAGTTACGGTGATAAGTCCGCTTTTATCGGTTGCGGCAAATTTATAAACCACCATATTTTTTCTTATGTGTTGCTCATCCACGTCTGTAAGCACCGTTGCTTTTACGGCACAGACGCTATTTGGAACTATATTATAAATCTCTGTAATCTTAGAATAATCGCGATAATCCCTTGGATAATAACGCAAAAGGGCATAGACAGTGCTTATGCCGAGCTTCCTAAAAAGCTCGGCACGAACTTTGCCTATGCCCTTTAAATATTGAATATCGCGCGATGCCATACGGCACCTCCGTTACCTTTTATTCAACAGATATCACAAAATAGTACACAGGTTGACCGCCGTTTACCAAGGTAATTTCTACTTGGTTGCCAAGTTTTGCAGATACAGCAGCCTCAATTTTCTCGGCTACAGATTCGGTTACATCCTCACCAAAAATTAATGTGATATATGAAGTATCTTTTTTAACAAGTGTTTTTGTAAGTTTTACAACGCTTCTCTCAAGGTCGGTATCGGTAAATGCAATCTTACCGTTTGCCATACATAATAACTCGCCCTTTTTGATTTGATGTCCGTCATAATCACTATCCCTTGCGGCATAGGTTATTTGACCTGTTGAAACCTTTTCGTATGCCAGACGCATATTGGTTGCATTTTCTTTATAATCTGCATCAGGGTCAAAAGCAAGTAAAGCCGAAATGCCTTGTGGAATAGTTCTTGTTTGCAACACAACAACCTTACGGGTTGCAAGCGGTACCGCCTGCTCAGCCGCCATAATTATGTTCTTATTATTAGGAAGCACGAAAACAGTTTCTGCAGGTGTGAGTTCTATAGCCTTTAAAATATCGTCGGTACTTGGGTTCATTGTCTGACCGCCCGACACTATAGTATCAACACCGATTTCGCGGAAAAGCGCTTCTAGACCTGCGCCTGCACAAACCGAAACAAATCCGTAAGGATTTTCTAGAGGAGCCGGTGTATAAACCTCCGTTTTCTCAAGATTTTCGGTAGGTTTGGGTTGCTTAGAATCGTGTTTTGCACGCTCGTGTTGGTCGCGCATATTTTCAACCTTCATATTGGTAAGTTGACCAAATGTTAAGCCCTTTTCAAAAGCATTACCGGGATGGTCTGTATGCACGTGTACCTTTATAATTTCATCATCATCAACCACCACAACACAGTCGCCGATGGTTTCTAAATATGCACGAAGGTCTGCAGGGTTGCTAGAACTATCTTCCCTTTTAACAATAAACTCTGTGCAGTAGGTAAAGGTAATTTCACCCTCATACTCAGCGGCGGCGTTATAACCACCCTCTTCTTGAGGTTCTCCGGCAGATTCTGATGAAGCGTTTTTGGTTTTAATGATTTCGCCACCCGAAAGTACCGAAAGCATACCTTCCATTATTACTACAAGACCCTTACCGCCTGCATCAACAACGCCTGCTTTTTTAAGCACAGGTAATATTTCGGGGGTTTCTGCCAATGCTTTGTTAGCGCCCTCTAATGCAGCCTTAAAGGTTTCTAATTCGTCTGCGCCACCGTCAGCAGCGGTTTTAGCATATTCACCTGCGACACGAACTACGGTAAGAATAGTACCTTCGGTAGGCTTCATAACGGCTTTATAAGCAGCCTCTGCACCCATTGTGAATGCATTTGCTACGTCTTTACCGCCTGCAGTTTCTAAATCTTTGAATCCATTTGCAAAGCCTCTGAATATAAGTGACAAGATAACGCCAGAGTTACCGCGTGCGCCACGAAGCAAAGCAGAGGCCACAACCTTTGCTACTTCGCCTACGGTTTTATCACTAATAAGGCTAACCTCTTTAGAGGCGTTTGCAATTGTCATTGACATATTTGTACCGGTATCACCGTCTGGCACCGGAAAAACATTTAACTCGTCTACCGCGGTACGATTATTTGATATATTATTAGCCGCAGATATAATCGCATCGCGCAGGGTATTTCCGTTTAACAAATTGAACACTCCTAATACTAATTGTTATTCGGTAACGATAGCGTCAACGCGAACCGTAACCTTTGACACATTTATACCTGTTGCATTTTTAACGGTATACTTTACCGCCTCTGTAATGCTGTTGGCAATAGTATTTATATTTATACCGTACACAACGGCAATATGCAAATCAACCGCAACTGTATTGATATCACCACTAACTTGAATGCCTTTATCAATATAATTGTTGCGCTTAAATACATTAAATATTTTTTGCTTGCGGCTAGGCACCATGCCTACCACGCCGTAGCAACTTTGAACAGAATGGCCAATTATTTTTGCCAAATACTCTGTAGAAAAGCAAACTGTTCCAGTCATGGTTTCATAAGAAATCACACTAAATCCCCCTTAATAATAATTATTTTATTTTGGCGTTTTTAATACCGCCGTAAGCATCTGTAATGCTAGTGGTTACACCCGAAACTCCCGAAGTATAACTTACCATACCGGTACGGTAACAAATAGGTATAATAGGCATTTCACCAAGAAAAGCCGTTGCAACCTCGGTTACAGTAGCCTCGCCTTTATACATATTGGCAACCGCCCTTGCGGTATCCCCTGCGGGATCCTTTTGCTCTTGCTTTTGTAGTTCAGTTAAATCTTCTCCGCTTTGAGTTTCAGAAGATGTATCATTATTTTTATTCTTGTCACTATAACTTACACCGTAAGCGGCACTACCGCCTTTGGTTACAAGTTGGCTAATATCCATGTTATTGCCAATGCAAACCTCTGCCAAATACATATCAAAGTGGCCATTCTTAACAGCATAGGTGTAATCGCTCCAATCATAACGCTTGATGTTTACATCTATACCGGCTACCTTTAACTGCTTTTTTATAAGGTCTGCCGCCGCCATACGCCAAGAGTTTTCTTTATAACACACAAGGGTTAACGACAGCCTTTCGCCCGCGCTGTTGACATAATATCCACTTTTATCCTTAGTATTATACCCTATTTTATCCAATAGTGCAAGATAAACATTTTCGTTAATACTATTTTGGTTTATTGCTGTGATGTTATTTCCCTTAGCCCAATCGGGATGGAAAACGTTACTTGTAGGCACTGCATTTTGGTAATACGCGCCCTCACAAATAGCCTCACGGTCCAGTGCTGCCGATACAACTTGTCGCATATCACAGTTTGCTAAATGCCCTGATGCCATATTAGTACCAAGATATACAAGATTGTTTGAATTTACCTTTTTATACTTACCGCGCACCTGTAAAAGTTTGCAATCGGAAAGGTCGGAATAATGATAGGTTATATTGCCTATCTGAAGATTATGCTCTAACGCCTCTCCATCCGGAGTGTTTATTAAATTTATTGTTTTAACGGTTGGAGTTTGCCCATAATAATACTTATTTACTTTAAGTTTTTGCTCTGCCGTATCAATAACATACATTCCTGAGGACACAGGCGGAATTTCTATATTATCGCTACTTGTTTTCTTATCGGTATTCTTTTTAAATATCGGAAAATCCAACTGATTTATAAAATATGGGTCTTCCTTTTTAAGAGTAAAAACAACGGTATTATAAGAAGCTGCCGATACCGATTCTACATCCTCTAAAGAATAACTGTATCTCGTTTCGCCATCCATAGCCTTGTTAGCGCAGTATACAACATCGTCTGCCGTAACACTACTACCATCTGAAAAGTAAGCCTCACGAAGTGTTACCGTTGCAGTTTTACCCTTAACCGTTACCTTTGAAGCAAGCCTATATTGTGGAGTAAAACTATTATCTAATGAAATTAAAGGCTCATATAAAAGCGTAGCTAGGTTGCGATTTAAAGGTGTTAACGCGTTAAAGGGATTAAACGAGTCGGTTATGCTACATGCCACCGAAAATGTTTGTTTGGTTTTTTCGGATTCCTGCTTAACTTCTTCTTTTACCTGCGACTGTACATTTGTACCCTCGTTACCTTCGGTACTACCTTTATTACTTGCAACTTTACATCCACTAAACAAAAATGCTATACAGATAAGAATTGCAAAAATGCTTCTTAGTTTCATCAACTTTCTTCCTTTATATTTATAGGTATAATTTTGGTTGCTTTTTTAGTGGCTCTATCCACCGTTATTACACAACCGTTTACCATTGCTCTGCCGCTTTCGTTTAAAAATTTAATAGGCAATTTGTCTTTCATTTTAGCAATCGCTATTTCGGGTTTTACGCCAAGCACCGAATCTATTGTACCTGTCATACCAACATCGGTAACATAGGCGGTACCACCCTCTAAAATTTGCATATCGTTAGTTTGCACGTGGGTATGAGTGCCGAAAAGTGCGGTTATTCTTGAATCAAGATAAAAACCTAGCGCGCGCTTTTCAGAAGTGGCTTCCGCGTGGAAGTCTACAACAATTATATCCGCGCCCTGTTCTTTGGCTTTTCCAATAAGCCTATCACTTGTAGCAAATGGGCACTCTAAACTTTCCATATACACAGTGCCAAGCAAACTTATTACGCCAACCTTTGTGTAGCCTAAATCAACAACACAAAGTCCGCTACCTGCAATGCTTGAAGGATAATTAGCAGGGCGCAAAAGGAACTCGTTTTCTTCTAGTTTTTCATAAATTTCGCGCCTACGAATAGTATGATTGCCGCCTGTTATAACATCGGCACCGCTAGCAAATATATGCTCGGCAGATTGTGGCATTATACCATTACCCTCGGCAGAGTTTTCACCATTTACTATCGTTAAATCTATGTTATATTCTTTTTTTAATTTTGGCAGTTGTCGGCGTAAAATCTCGCAACCTACATTACCAACAACATCACCTATACAAAGTATGTTCATTATTTTTTGTTATTTCCTTTTTTCTTTATTTTCTTTGGGCAAAAATCGCTTAAACAACATTCATCACATTTTGGGGTTGGTGCTTTGCAGGTGTCCCTACCGTGCAAAACTATGCGATGGCAAAAATCGTTTGATTCGTTCTCGGGCAATATCTTTTTGAGCTCTAACTCTACTTTTTTAGGGTCGGTAGAATCGGTTAAGCCTAACCGCCCTGCTATACGTATACAATGTGTATCCGCCACTACCGCAGGCATACCATAAACATCACCACAAATGAGGTTTGCGGTCTTTCTTCCAATGCCTGGTAGTTTTATTAACTCTTCTAAAGTTTTTGGAAGTTCGCCACCATAGGTTTCTGTGAGTACCACACCTAAATTTTTAAGGTCACGCGCCTTTGTTTTGTACAATCCACAACTTTTAATAGCCTCTTCTATCTTGCTTATTTCAGCATTTGCAAAATCTTTTGGCGTGGGGAACATTTTAAAAAGTTCAGGGGTTACAATATTAACCCTTGCATCTGTGCACTGCGCCGAAAGTCTTGTCGCCACAAGCAGTTGAAAGGGTGTGTCTGCATTAAGCGAACACTTTGCTTCGGGATACTTTATTTTTAATGCATTTACCGCCGCTAGTGCTATTTGCTTTTTAGTCATACCCTCACCCCTTTTGCACAATACACATATATACCCAATAATATAATACCATTTCACTATCACTCTTGCAACAAAAATAGCAAAAAATACTTCTTGATTTTTGAAAAATTTAATGTTATACTTGCAAAAGAACAAATGTTCTCAAATATTTTTAAGGAGGCTTTATACTTTGAAGCGCGCAATTCTACACTGCGACCTTAATAATTTTTACGCTTCTGTTGCCTGCCACGACCACCCCGAATTAAGAGGAAATGCGGTTGCAGTATGCGGCGACCCTAACGAACGGCACGGCATAGTACTTGCTAAAAATATGGAAGCAAAACTCTGTGGCGTTAAAACAGGAGAGGCTATTTGGCAAGCAAAAGAAAAATGCCCAAACCTTATAATCGTTCCTCCAAATTTTCCGCGATACACCTACTTTTCCGAAAAGGCACGAAACATTTATATGCGGTATAGCGATTTAGTTGAGCCTTTTGGTCCCGACGAAGCGTGGATTGATGTTACAGGGAGTAGTTTGATTTTTGGAAATGCTGGTGATATTGCCGAGGATATACGAAAAGCCATACGCCGTGAACTTGGTCTTACTGTATCTATTGGGGTTAGTTTTAATAAGGTCTTTGCAAAACTTGGCAGTGACCTTAAAAAGCCTGACGCTATATCTTTTATTACAACAGAAAATTTTAAAGACGTAGTATGGCCTTTGCCTGTTAATAGTATAATAGGCATTGGTCCTTCAACCGAGGCTAAACTTAATTCCATTGGCATATATTCTCTAGGGCAACTTGCCGCAGCAAGCGACGAAAGGCTACAACGTTTGCTTGGCAAGGTTGGTCCGCAATTAAAACTTTACGCCAAGGGCGGTGACACCTCACGCGTGGCACCGCAAAATTATGTGCGAATTCCAAAAAGCATAGGTCGTTCAACCACCACTCCCTACGACCTTAAAACAAAAAACGATGTTTGGAGCATTATGCTAATGCTTTCCGAAAAAGTAGCAGAAGAGCTAAGAAAATATGGCTTATCAGCAGGGGGTGTTGGACTACACCTCAGAACAAACGAACTAAAGGTAAACGAACTGCAAGCACCCTTACTCCGCCCCTGTACATTGGGTATAGATTTAGCAAAGGCAGGTATGGAACTTTTTAGCAAGAACTATAACTTTTTGCGCCCATTACGCTCGCTGGGAATTAGAGCCATAAACCTAAATCCACAAAGCATAGGTGCCGAGCAATTATTTTTATTTCAAGACGCAAAAGAGCATCTGCGATTGCAAACAATAGAACACCAAATGGACCTACTGCGCTCGCGTTTTGGTGATAACGCTATTCGTCGTGGCAGAATTCTCTATAACGAAACCGCAAAATCTGCCGACAAACCATTTGCTATGATGTATAAATAATAAAACCCACCGAAGTTTTGCTTGCTTCAGTGGGTTTTGTTTTTATATTAAGTCGGTAAGCCGTAAGCCGAGTTCTGTCGTGGGCGACTATCTATCTCGACTGTATATTACTACACAGCTCTAGCCACTTTTCAAGGCACACCGGACAAGTGTATAGCCTTAGTTAGTGTTGCTTCGGATAGGGTTTACAGCTTTCCTATGTTACCATAAGAAAGGGTGAGCTCTTACCTCGCCTTTCCACCCTTACCTGAAAAATCAGGCGGTATATCTCTGTTGCACTTTCCCTTAAGGTCACCCTCGGCAGCCGTTAGCTGCTATCCTGCCTTATGATGCTCGGACTTTCCTCAGGCGTTGCCGCCCGCAGCCGTCTAGTATGCTCGCAAGCAAAATTTTAACACAAAGACGCCCAAAAATCAACACAAATAATCCCCCACGCGAATAATATGATACAAAAGGGGAGAGATAGTATGTTCGATATAACAACGCTTTTCAAAAGCTTTCTCGGCGCAAATACGGCAAAGGGCTTCGTGTCCTATTTCGGCGACAGCTACTCGGCCGACGAGGGCTGGCGCGCCTACATAATAAAGGGCGGTCCCGGCACAGGCAAATCATCTATGATGAAGCAGCTTGCGGCATTTTTTGCCGAGCGCGGCGAGCAGGTTGAACTCTGCCCCTGCAGCAGCGACC
>JAZQTG010000108.1:0-1261 GCA_045630515.1 Acutalibacteraceae bacterium | reverse complement strand
TTGATTCGTTTAAATAGGCTTCAAATTTCGTTCCAAATAGCGTTTCCGGTCTTAAATATTTCCGCATATTATCGTCCACCAGCCACTGTTTCGCCTTTATATCAATAACTTTCTTGAAGTCGTCTAGATCGAACCCTTCGTTAAGTCGTGCTTTAATAAGTTGTTGCGTTTTGCGTGACGTATGGCGGTATTTTGTATTTGCTTGTTCGTTTAGATGGTCGACTATATCTATATATATTTTCCCTGGTTCGCTATCCATTCGTACTTTACTCTCTGTCCGTTCTGTTGACCGTTCGCACTTCTTTTCTTCGACCTCTTCAAATCCTTGATAATACTGATAGTTCAGCACTGTGAACATCGTTCCTACTTCCGTTTCTTGAACAGTTATCATTTCGTTCGCTATTAACTTTTTAACCGCCTTTGAAATGGTGCTTTTAGATACTTGTTTGTACCCTCTACCCTCACGGTAAGATAAGTCTTGTGCAAGTTTTGAGTAAGACCGGATGAATTGCCCAGGCTTTAATTTCATCCCTCGATAATCGTAATCTTGGTGTGTTGATTTTAATAACAAAAGCATGAAAAGGCGGAAGGTTGTCACATCTGCCCATATTTCATGTTCTGTTATTTTTCTGTGTAACTTGATCCAACCTTCCAAAATATTCACCTACTCGAAAGTAGAAAGATGTTTAATAATCTTTTCTGCTTCTTTACTTGTTAAATCTTTAGTTTGTTTTTCGACACCTAATGCGCTTTTAGCTGAACTATTGTATACTTGTGTAACGCTCATATTCGTTTTAGCACTTATCGAGTTTACTAATTGTGAAATTTCAGTTTTTTGTTTTGCTGTTATTGCATCTTGGCGTTTGGGTGTTGCGTGTGTCGCTTGGTTACCGTCATCATCCTCGTCCGACGTAATACCGAATACAGCCGACAAGCTATAACGCTTTAAGTAAGTAATCGCACTCCCAACGGATTGAGGGTCTGTTTTAACTGGCGTAACATATACCGGCTCTGTCTGAATAAATTCCCCTGAATTGTGCATTAAGACTGTTACAATACCGACTTTACCTTCATTACTTGTCGGATACTGAATAAAAGACAAACCGTGTGAAGGTGCTGTACTATTTATAACCTCAACAATGTTTTCGAGAGGTACATATTTGCTATTAAAAAATGGGTTTTTCTTATCTTTTAATGGTTGTTTAACTTCACTTTGAAAAGTTGATAATGCAGCTGCTAAATTCGCGATTGATTCCGATTT
>JAZQTG010000107.1:0-1010 GCA_045630515.1 Acutalibacteraceae bacterium | reverse complement strand
CAGGACTAACCAACCTGATTTATAACAGAGCAAACGAAATTGAAGAACGCTTGTTTTAAGGGTTTAAGCTATCCGCTATCGTTTGCGGCGGTTGCGGAGTGGTTTCCGCCTTGAATCCTTAAAATAAGCGTTTTTTATTATCCGTGGTCGGTAAGCGGAAACGTAGACGGTAGCGCGGATAAGATACAAAGATTTTACTATGGGAACCGTTCAAAGAATCACCGCCTTGCGAAAGGTACGGCGGGAACGGCGATTTTAAGGAATCGAGAGAAGTACCGAAATCGGAAAGCCTTAACTTACCCGATTGCCCGATGCGGCGAAGGCTCCCGAAAAGGGATAACGCAAGGGGCATAAAAGCAATTTCACGGCTTTGTGTCGTTGGGGATTGCTATGCCCTTAACAACTCAGGACCGAAAGGGATAACAGGTATTTAAACTTAAATTTATATATAAGGGTTTAAAAGAATGAATGTTATAGAATGGTTAAACAATAAAGCTGATATAATTTATGTAAATAATTTCTTTCCAGACTTTAACAATTTGAATTGGAGTTGTGAGACAGCGTATCTGCCTGTTGTTTTATTGGGCGGCGAGATTGCAAAAGTTGCTTTTACAGAAAATGAATACAAGAAAATAATAAACGAAAAGTATGAAACAAAGCAAGTATTCCGCATTCCTGTAAAAGAAATAATAAAATTAAAGCTAAGAAATAAAGGACCTAGGTTCTAACTTTAGTGTTTATTTTTTTGGCGGTGACTTATGACAGAGAACAAAACATTAAAAGTTGATGAAGCAAGAATCTTATTAGAAAAAGAGTTTAGGGAACGTATTTTGCAAAAAACACCTGATATTGACGAAAATAGTTTTATGGATTTGGTGGAAGCGTTTTTACGCGGTTTTGATAAAGGTGTTGCGGTTGTTCATAATATTTTTCTTCCAGACAGTAAATTATGCGTATTTGATAAATAGGCGGTGATTTATGATAGATTATCCAGAATCGGAAGTAATTAA
>JAZQTG010000106.1:0-1736 GCA_045630515.1 Acutalibacteraceae bacterium | reverse complement strand
ACGGTTTCGATTTCGTCGGGTTTATAATAAGTAAATTCGCTATCATACACATTATCACCCCTTTAGGATTTCCACGGGTTGTCGTCCTCGTCCTCATTAGCCCCGAGATTAAGCACCCCGCCGAAATCCTTTTTCATTTCGCCGCGAATTTTCGCTTGTACTTCTATACTAAACGCGTCTATGTCACGTTTTAACAATCCGTCCTTAACTTTTTCGTAAATTTCGTTAATTACGGTATTATAACGCCCGTTACCCTTGACGACGTTTCCGCGGTCTAATTCCTCAATTTTAGAATACGCTTGCCAAAATCGGCGTTTTTGCGTGGGGGTTAGTGACGCGTAGTCAATACCTTGTTTAGATAACGTATCACTCACGTTTTTTTCCCACTGTTTATAACCCGTAACCGTCGAGGTTTGCGACTCTAAAAAGCCTTTAACACGTTGGAACTCCTCGCGTAGTTCAGTAACGGATTTTTCACCACCTCGACGGGTTTTAGTTGAAAATTTCCCGCCGTGTTTTCTAATATAAGCGGTTGACGGACTAACAAGCCCTTTCTTTTTCATCACTGTTAAACGCTTGTTACCCTCACGGGTTAGCATTTCGGTGGCGGCTAATAAATCTTTACGTGATAGTGCCATAAGTTTTGAAAGCGGCATATTTAACGTTTTTTGATATTTTGATTGTGCCATAATTACCCCCATAATTTGACAATGTAACTTGGTCGCCCGTCGAAAGTTTCCGACCTAATACCCATAACGTCTAACGTTAATAATTCCCTATCAAGTGCCAATTCGCGGAATGTGTATTTTTCATATGTCTTATCTTTCGATAGAATTATTGGTTTCTCGGTGTCCTTAATAATAAGTAGTAAGTCAAATAGTGTAATATCCATTCGTCACCACCTTTCTAAACGTTTAGAAAATGAAAAAGCGGGGCGGGCAATATACCCAAACCCCGCCGCGGTTGTTGCAATTACTTAATTTCGATTGTGATAAACTCACGACCGCCCTTTGATGTAGCCGCCTTAATTGCTACCTCGCAAGTGTTAGCGCCGTTCTCGCTTTCCTCACTCATATAATCAACGAGTAAATCAATACCGCGAAGTGCGGTTTTTGAAATAGTTGTCATTGTGCCGTATTCCTCAGTGACAAGATAACCAACGGTCAACATTTCGCCCGTTTTCTCGTCGGGTCTTTCCGATACCGCGCAACCCTTGACGGTTACAACCTCGTTTTTTGCGTTCTGAAGTGGTGTTGCGGAAACGGCGTTAATCTCGTCTTTCCTTGTGAAATTAAATGATTTCATGGTTTTAGTTCTCCATTTCTCCCCGTCGCGCCGTTAGGTCAGCAATAATTTAGTTTTGATAAACGGTTGTTTTATATACCGTAGTATCGAATGTTATTAACTCGTCCTCGCCCGTGTATATCTCAATTAACTTGTCGTTATCATTGGCGGTGACTTGTAAAACATTCGTGAACGTTCCAACTTTCTTAGAGGTCTTTTTACTATATACGAAAACTTTAAACATTGCCTAATACCTCGATAAATCCTCGCTACATTCATTAAAATACTCGCACCATAAACAACAATATAATCGACGCCACATATTAAAGCCCCGTTATCTCGATACGTGTCACACCCTCAAGGTCAAATTCTTTTGATAACATTTCCGCAATTTCCGTTGGTAGGTCGTACCAATCAATCATAAATGTCACTTCGTTGTCGTCCTCGTCCTC
>JAZQTG010000105.1:0-5806 GCA_045630515.1 Acutalibacteraceae bacterium | reverse complement strand
TACTAAATCAAGAATTTGTCGGGTCCTTTTTTCTTAATCGTTGTTTAATTTTCAAGGTTCAAACTGCCGACTCCGCATAGGGTCAGCTTGATTATATTACCACTTTTATCTACCATTGTCAACACTTTTTTTATATTTTTTAAAAACTTTTTTTGCAGACCTATAACTAGTATTTAAACGGTTTTGTGGCACGATATATTGTGTGCCTATTTTTACCATTTTATGCAAAACAACTAACATTATTTAGAAAAAATTTTTTATTGCTCTTACGCGCGCGTGCGCGTGCGTATATAAAATATGTAGTTTAGCTGTGTTTTTGCTATGAAAGTCAGAGAAAGTCAAACCAATTTACAAAAAATTAATAAAAAACCTATTGACAACTGTAAAAAAAGGGTTATAATATAGATAGTTAGCACTCGCGACCTTAGAGTGCTAAAAACGAAAGGAAGTGTAGAAATGGACCTTACGCCTAGGAAACGCGCTATACTTGCCGCAGTAATTGATAGCTATATCTTAAGCGGCGAACCTGTTGGTTCTAAATCGTTATGCGACCTGCTCCCTATTCAAGTTTCTTCCGCTACACTTCGCAACGAAATGAGCGACCTATGCCAAATGGGATTTCTAAACCAGCCCCACACTTCTGCAGGCAGAATCCCAACCAGTCTAGGTTACCAGCTTTACATTTCCGACCTTATGGGAACGCCTACGGTCTCCCCCGAAGTTAAACTTGTTATTGACTCTATGTTGCAATCGGTTGCCCACAACCCTGAGCAAATGCCCGCACTTGCAACCGAACAACTTTCAAACCTTACGGGGTTGCCCGCTTTCTCCGCCACCCTTACCAACAGCGACGCCAAGATTAAAAGAGTTCGCATAATACCGATGGGCAAACGTACACTTTTAATGGTGGTAATCGCGACAGACGGTACGGCAAAAAGCCGAATCGTGCTTAGCGATTGCGTTGTTGACGAAACGTTGCTATCGGTCTACAGCAATGTTTGCAAAGCTTGTATAATTGGGCATAGGCTTAGCGAACTAAACCGCGCCTATCTACAATCAATAGTAGCACGTCTGGGTGATTACAGTTTATCTATAATGCCTCTTATTTCAACTATGTTTGAAATTATAGCAGAAATGTTTGAACCTCAACTAATTTTTAAAGGTGAAACAAATCTTTTTTCAGGCTATAGGCAACCCGCTTCAGCGCGAATAGGTGAACTTATACAGGAAAAAGACACGGTTCTTTCGCTTATTTCAAACATGACCGATCCTGTTGAAATTATGTTCAGTGACGAATACAGTCCTGACACCTCAAGCGAGCCTTGTTGTATGGTGGTTGCAAAGTTTAGCACCGGTCAACATGAACTTGGACGTATCGGTGTGCTTGGCCCATCACGAATGGCGTACGACCAACTTATACCAAGTGTAGAATATTTTGCAAACCGCCTAGGAAAGCTAATGACTAAGGCGATGCGCGATATGGAGGATTAACAATGGCTAAAGAAACCGAAAAGAAAAAAAGCCAAACTGCAAAAGAAACTGAGCCTAAGGAGGTAGACGTTTCTATTGAAGACGGTGAGCTTGAATCATTAAAACGCGAACTTGAAAAGCAAACCGACCTAGCTCTTCGCACCGCTGCCGAGTTTGACAACTTTAAAAAACGTACCGAGCGTGAAAAATTTGCTTCTTTGGAATTTATGAAGGCTGACATTCTTAAAACATTTTTACCCGTGCTTGACAATTTTGGCAGAGCACTGGAAACCGACCCTAACGGAGAAGATTTTCAAAAAGGAATTGAGTTAATTTCAAAGCAACTTACCGACGTTATGGTAAAATTAGGTCTTTCGGAAATTGACGACGAAGGTAAAGAATTCAACCCCGAATTACATCAAGCGGTATTGCACATTGACGACGAGAATTTGGGCGAAAACACAATAGTTAAAACCTTACAAAAGGGATATAAAATTGGTGACACAGTTATACGACCTGCAATGGTTCAGGTTGCAAACTAATTAATAAATTATTAAATATAAATTGGAGGAAATTCATCATGGGAAAAATTATTGGTATTGACTTAGGTACTACAAACTCTTGCGTATCTGTTATAGAAGGCGGCGAACCTGTTGTTATAGCAAACGCCGAAGGCGGCAGAACTACACCTTCTATTGTTGCTTTTTCTAAAACAGGCGAAAGAATGGTTGGTCAGGTTGCAAAGCGTCAGGCTATAACCAATCCAGACAGAACAATCAGTTCTATTAAGCGCGAAATGGGTACAAATTACACGGTTGAAATTGACGGCAAAAAATACACACCACAAGAAATTTCGGCTATTATTCTTCAAAAGCTTAAAGCAGATGCCGAAGCATATATCGGCGCACCTGTAACAGAGGCGGATATTACTGTTCCTGCTTACTTTACCGATGCTCAGCGTCAAGCAACCAAGGATGCAGGTAAAATTGCAGGTCTTGACGTAAAAAGAATTATTAACGAGCCTACTGCTGCTGCTCTTGCTTACAGCGTAGACAAAGAGGATGACCAAAAGGTTATGGTATACGACCTCGGCGGTGGTACCTTTGACGTTTCAATTATTGAAATGGGCGATGGCGTTCAAGAAGTTTTGGCTACAGCAGGTAACAACCGTCTTGGCGGTGACGACTTTGATAAGCGCGTTATGGACTGGATTGTTGCAGGCTTTAAAGCAGAAAACGGCATTGATTTAAGCGGCGATAAAATGGCTATGCAGAGAATTAAAGAAGCCGCTGAAAAGGCAAAGATTGACCTTAGCGGTATGACCACTGCAGACATTAACCTACCTTTCATCACCGCAGATGCAAACGGTCCTAAACACTACGAAACAACACTTACAAGAGCTAAGTTTAACGAACTTACTGCCGACTTGGTTGAGGCTACTATGGGCCCTGTTCGTCAGGCTCTTTCTGACTCAGGTCTTTCAAAAGACGATATAAATAAGGTTCTTATGGTTGGTGGTTCTTCACGTATCCCTGCCGTTCAAGAAGCAGTTAAATCATTCATTGGTCGCGACCCATTCAAAGGCATTAATCCTGACGAGTGTGTTGCTATCGGTGCCGCTATTCAAGGCGGTGTTTTAGGCGGTGACGTTAAAGGTCTATTACTTCTTGACGTTACTCCACTATCACTCGGTATTGAAACAATGGGTGGCGTAAGCACAAAGGTTATTGAGCGCAACACCACCATTCCTACCAAGAAAAGCCAAATCTTCTCTACTGCGGCTGACGGTCAGACCTCTGTTGAAGTTCATGTTTTACAGGGTGAAAGAGAATTCGCTAAGGACAACAAAACTCTCGGCGTATTTAAGCTTGATGGTATTGCTCCTGCTCCTCGCGGAATCCCACAAATTGAGGTTACTTTTGATATAGATGCTAATGGTATCGTTCATGTTTCTGCTAAAGACCTCGGCACAGGCAAAGAGCAGTCTATCACTATTACTTCTAACACCAACATGTCTAAAGAGGATATTGATAAGGCTGTTAAAGAAGCTGAACAGTATGCGGCAGAGGATAAAAAGCGTCGTGAGGACGTTGACGTTCGCAATGCTGCAGACCAGATGATTTACACAACCGAAAAGACCGTTGCCGACTTCGGAGATAAACTTAGCGACGAAGAGAAAGCAAACATTAATAGCGGTGTTGAAGCACTCAAAGAGGCTCTTAAGGGCGAGGATATTGAGTCTATTAAGCAAAAACAAGAAGAGTTACAAAAGACTGTTTATGCAGTTAGTGAGAAAATTTACAAGGCTTCTGCCGAGGCTCAGGGTGCTGCAGGCACAGAAGGCGCACCCCAAGGTGACCCAAATGTTTATGAGGCAGATTTCAAAGACGCCGACGACAATAAATAATTAGCGCTATGCAGAGTGGCAACCCCACTCTGCATAATCAACTTAGCATAACACTTTCGTTGTGCTACATATAAGGAGCATACATTTTGGCTGATAAGAAAGATTTTTACGAGGTGCTTGGAGTTGACCGTGGCGCCAGCGATGATGAAATAAAAAAAGCATACCGAAAAGCCGCAAAAAAATATCACCCCGACCTACACCCAGGTGACAAAGAGGCTGAGGCTAAGTTCAAAGAAGCAGGCGAAGCCTACGAAGTGCTTTCCAACTCAGAAAAGCGCGCTAGATACGACCAGTTCGGCCATGCAGGCGTAGACCCTAATTACGGCGCAGGTGCCGGTGGATACGGCGGTGGCGGATTCGGTGGCTTCGGTGATTTTGGAGATTTAGGTGATATATTCAGTTCTTTCTTTGGCGGTGGTTTTGGTGGCGGCGGACGTTCAAACCCCAACGCCCCAAGGCGCGGTAACGATACTTCTGCTACCGTAAACCTTTCTTTTGAGGAAGCGGCAAAGGGCTGTACTAAAAAGATAAACGTAACCAAAATAGATACCTGTTCTGAATGTGGCGGAAGCGGTGCAGAAAAAGGCAGCACGCCTACCACCTGCCCTGCTTGTCACGGTTCAGGTCAAGTTCGCGTTACACAGAGCACACCTTTTGGCACTATGCAAACCGCAAGGGTCTGCGATAAATGTCGCGGTAGTGGTAAAATTATTGACAAACCTTGCCGCAGTTGTGCAGGAAAAGGTAGAGTTCGCAGAACCACCGAGCGCACTATTGACATCCCTGCCGGTATTGACGATGGACAGATTATTAATGTTCGCGGCGGCGGTGATGCAGGTACAAACGGCGGTCCTTCGGGCGACCTTCAAATACATGTTAACGTTCGTCCTCACCCGATTTTTGAGCGTAGAGGTTTTGATGTGTTTTGCGAAATTCCCGTTACCTTTGCACAAGCAGCATTGGGTGCCGAGATAACCGTACCTACCCTAGACGGAAAGGTTAAGTTTACCATCCACGAAGGCACTCAACCCGGTGATGACTTTAAACTTAAAGGCAAAGGTATTAAGCGCCTTAACTATTCGGGATATGGCGACCAGTACGTTAAGATTGTTTTAGAGGTTCCGCGCGACCTTTCTAAAGAGCAAAAAGAACTCCTTAAAAACTTTGACCAAAGCACAAGCGAAAAGAACTACAACAAGCGCAAAAACTTCTTTGACAAATTAAAAGATTTATTCTAAAACTAAAAGACCTAACACAAGTTAGGTCTTTTTTGTGTTATACTAGTTTAGTATCGTTTTTGACAAAAAGTATCGTTTTTGACATTGAGTATTATTATATAATAATATATAATATTTATGTATCGTTATAGTAGCGTTTTGTTAAATTTGCACTATATACCAAACGCTCGTTAACTACACCAAAATATTATACAAAGAAAGTAGGAGTGTTTTATGAAAAGAATTATAGCACTTTTTCTAACAGTGCTAATTGCTTTTAGTTGTTTTAGTATTGTTCCTGCCTTTGCAGGAGAAGCCTCTGCTACAACAACCCAAAAGACCGCTAATTTGGCAGTTATCAACCCGCTAACCGATCCAACCGAATCCGGTAGAGATTGGGCAAGTAAGTTTGGCGGTTTGAATGTTGATTCTAAGTTTGCCGGTACAACCTTACAGGTTGATAATATGAGCGGTAGCACATTAGCAGACATCAGAACTGCATACGGTGAAAACCTTATAACCAGTATGAGTTTAGCTGATTCCACTGGCACAGTAAGGTCAAATGGTACTGCTGCAAGTGGTTATGATAGTTTGACTCAACTCCAGGCTGTTACCGATGGTAAAATTTTTGGCGATGCTACTTATACCGCTATAAATGGTAACGGTATACCCATTACTGCATCTGCCTCTGAAGAGACTACAAATCGTTTTA
>JAZQTG010000104.1:0-18463 GCA_045630515.1 Acutalibacteraceae bacterium | reverse complement strand
TCACATTATAACAAAAAGGCTGTACCATATTTTAGGTACAACCTTTGCGACAACATTCTTTCAAATTGTAGAACACTTGAATACTTGTTCAACTGTTCAAATTAGTACATTGTTTGTTTTGTTAAGGTGTAATAGGGTCGGAAACAGGAAAGGCAAAACACGGATAATATTGGTCGGACGGGTCTCTTTGAAAACTGGCGAACCTATATACAGTATCGCCGAATTTCACAAGGTAGTTAGTTGGAGTAAAGCCTGATGAACCTACAACGACATAAAACTCATCATAACTGTTGAGGTTAAGAAGGTCTGGCATTTTGGTTATAGCTATAACACCGGCATTTTTTGATGTTCTAAAAGGGGAGAATGATTTAGGATTAACCATATTTTCGCCCGTTCCTTTGATATCATCACTGCCTTCATAATTGTAAATGTTTTTGCTACCATTATGTCCTAAAACGTAGAAAGTAGAAAGATATACGTTGCCTGAAAACCCTATGTAAGTAACAGTTTCGTCTGTACTTTTATGAGCATATAGCGTGAGCGAACTTGTGAGGTTAAAACTTGATACATACCCTGTAATAGTTGCACCCGCGACAATATCAACTCTACAAGTGTCATACCCCGCTTCATAGCGGAAGTGATATCCCATAGTTTTTTCAGTATCAAAGTACACATAGTACCCATCTCTTACGCCGTCCATAAGTTCTTCAAGCGTGTCAAGTATAAGTTCGATATTCGTGGCGGCTGTTCCGCTCGGAATAACTCTGCTAATTTCATTCAGACTGTGGCTCATAAATTTCTCCTCCTGTTAGTGCGTCATTTGTTGCCGTAAGTGACGAAAATCTGTCACCGTTTGTGAATACTTCGGGTTCAGTAGGCTCTCCACCTGCTGTACCATAAATAGGATTAACTAACATTTAGTTCACCCCCATAGACGTTACATAAAAGTGCAAATCATTTGTAGGTGCTGTGTTGCACTTAAATGTAATAGTAGTTGATGTTTCGCTGTATGCATACACGCCGTTATTAGACCATTCAGGAATATCCGTAGAAACTACATCTATTACATTTCTCATTGTTGTGTCGTGTGCGTAATTAATTGTAATTTCATTGCTTGACCATTCATTTGCCGTAAGAGTAAGTACACTGCTTTGAAGTATTTTGTTCTGTTTTGCGACTATCATTTGATTGAGAATTGTGTACAAGTTATTGAGTGCAACACCTGAAGCGGGGTTTGTAGAATTAGGCTGAAATGTACTATCTACTACAAGGTAATTTCTATCGCCTAAAGCGTGATACACTGCACCGCTTGTAATAGCGTTAGGACTATCGTACGCGGGTGTGGTATCAAATGTAAGAGTATCCTGCTTTCCGTTAAGTGCTACTCTTATACCGTCACTCGTAACAGGGTTGTCACTTAATGCTGTCGGTGTTGTATCGAAAGTAAGTGTGTCCTGTTTTCCCTGCAATGCTGTGTAAACACCACCACTTGAAACAGCGTTAGAACTTCCCTCGGTAGGTGTGGGGTCTATTGTACCACCGCCACCTCCACCACCTGCGTCAATTGCTCTACGAATACCGTCACTTGTAACAGGGTTAAGGCTATTGAGTGTAGGGGTAGTGTCCCAATTGAGTGTATTCTGCTTACTGTTTGCAATATTTGCAACGTATGTGTACACACCGCCACTTGAAACAGCGTGCGCACTTCCCTCGGTAGGATATGCGTCAATAGTTACGGACGGTGAAATTTGTGCGAGGGCTTCCCACACACCGCCTGAATAAACAGGATTTGTACTGTTTTGGGTAGGCATCATATCGAAAGCAAGCGTGTCCTGTTTTCTTGTAAGTTTAAGGTCTGTGCTTTCACGCTCATTCTGCAAAGCTGTGTACACACCACCGCTACTCACAGCATTACCACTTCCCTGTGCAGGTGCGGGGTCGATTGTGATAGTAGGAACAGCCTGTTCAATTGCTCTTGCTATACCCTCACTTGTAACAGGGTTTGTACTTCCCTCTGTCGGTGTTGTGTCAAACGCCAGTGTGTCCTGTTTGCCTGTCTGTAAAGCTGAAATATCATCTGTAATATCTCCAATTGTTTCAGCCATTGTTTCGGCATAGTTGTCGAGTGCGTTAGAAGCGTCTGTTTTAGCCTGTTCTATTGCAGTGTATATACCGCCGCTCTGTACAGGGTTTAAGCTATTCTGTGTAGGTTCTGTGTCGAAAGTAAGTCTATCCTGTTTTGCATTGATAGCTGTTGTAAGATTGTTAATGGCATTCTGTATAGCTGTGTACACACCGCCTGATGTTACATAGTTATTGCTGTTTTCAGTAGGTGCAAGGTCTTTTACAAGGCTATCTGTAACCGTTTTAATGCTCGCCCACACACCGTTAGAAGTTACAAGGTGTTCACTACCCTGTGTCGGTGTTTCATCTGTTATAATCTTGTTGTTTACCTCTGTTTCAAATTCCTCAATGGACGCATTTATCGCTTCTGTGAAAGTGTCAAATTCGCTCTCCATTTCGACTTTAAATTCACGGAGCATTTCCGCAAATGCAGATACATCGGTGGGAAGATTATTGATTACATCGTTCTGCGCATTATTAGCGATGATTAATTCGTCTAATTTCGCAGCTATTTTCATCAATACTTCTTCATAAGAAAGCGCATCGTCATAAACAGTCGGTAACACTTTCTGCGCATAGAATTTGAACAGCGGGACATTGACAAGTTTCGGGGTCATTTCATTCACTCCTTTACCATAATTGGAAGAAACAAGTTTCCAAATCTTTCAGTATCATTCTGTCAATGTTAAGGAAAGATTTACGGTACTCGATAAGCTGTTCAGCAAAGGTTCTTGCTCCCTTATAGCCTGAAACTTTTTCAAGATACGCTTCTGTACTTCTTGTTCTGCCCGATGTTGTCTTATTATCAACAGTATTTACGTCAAAATCGTCACGTCTTGTGTTAGTGCCTGTTGTGTCTGTATTTTCGTTGATGTTTTTAGTGCCTGTTTTTGTTCCTGTTTCTTTTGCAGTTACCTTGTTTGTTCCTGTCTGTTTTTCAGTCTGTGCTTTAGATTTGTTGTCTGTTGTAGTTTCTTTTCCCTCACCCTGTCCGCGGTAAATGTCAGTAACGTTGTGGTCATCTAAGCCTTGTTCATAAGAATGCGTAGTCGTTGTTTCTTTATTGTCAATAATTCTTGCATTAGTAAGCCAAAGATTGTTGTCAACCATTTCCATACCATTTAAACCGCCCTGTGGCGTATCTGAATAGCGGTCTGTACTGTCACCTTTTTTCACGACATTGCTATCAGATGTAAGTTCGTGATTGGCAATTTTTTCCTGTTCGTTTTGGTGCTGGTCGCCGTACTCTGTATCAACAACTTTTTTGTCCTTTTCGCTACCATTTAATGTTTTAGTTATTGTGTCACTACCGTTGTTTGTTCTGTCAACGATATTTTTGGTGTTGTCGGTGTCAGTTCCTGTTCTCTTTTTGTGTTCATTTAAGTTTTCTGTTCTTGTTCCTGTTCTGCTTGTATCAACTCTACCGTTTTCATCTGTATTCTGAATTTTATCACCGTTAATATCTCTTGTAGTTTTAAGGTCAATGTTGTACAAAGGATTGAGGTCAAGCAGTTCACTCTCATACAGTTTGTTATAGTACGGCATTATTTCATTAAGTGTCTGCTGTAATCTTAACTTCCAAAGTCCAACGGTTTCTTCGCCTATTTCTCGCGTATAAAAGTGTCGGAGTATTTTCTTGTTAAGCGGAAATCTGTATTCCTCGTCAAAGATAGGGTAGTCAAAGTCAAATATGCTATCGGTACAATTATCAAGAATGCTATCAATAGAATTAAAGCCTTGACTTTCAGTTAGACCTGCCGTTGTCTCGCAGATATATCTAACTTCTGTGGTATAGTGGGACATATTTTATTCCCCCTTATCTTCTGCAACTTGCGTAACAAGCGTTGATGTTTCATTATTTCCTGTTTCGCCTGTGAGCATATATTCGCCGTCCATTTCACGGAAATCCTCGCGGAAACGACAGTCAATATTCAGACCAAACATTTCGTTAATTGCTTTGCAAGCATTTTTGCGGGGTGTTAATCTGCTATATCTGCTTGCTATTGTACCGCCCATATTTCTAACTACTTCATCGGTTATCATTCTTTCCTTTTTCTGCGTATTGTTGTTGCTAATTCCAAGATAAGTAAGTGCTTCATTCCATATTTGCATTTTCAATTGGTAAAGGTCAGCGGCTACAAATGGTGCGTCAGTTCGGAGTGTCTGAATAGCGTCCTTGTCAATGCCTTTATATCCAAATATGAAAGGTTCATTTCCCTCATATTTCATATAAACATTTTTAAGACTTAATCTTTCTTTTTCATCACAGGCAATAAGCATAGGTGTTTTCTGCGCTTTTGCATTCACTACTACACTTCTATCCAAGTCCCACAATTTTTGTGAATAATCAATCACAGGAAGAACGGAGTTTGTATGCAGTAAATTGTTCCATATAATGACACTATTGCTTTCATCAAGTTCACGGGAATAGCCGTTAGAAGCATAAGCACGTCTTTCAACAGGAATACGATAAAGATTTAATCGTCCACCTGCTGTTACTTGCAAGGCACAAAAACCAACGACTTCGTCTTTGAAAAATACCGCCTGACCGTCTGTAAAAAGTGTCATTTCAAGAAAGCGTTCATCAATTTCACTCGGTAAGTTTACCCATTCAAACATTGAAATAGCTAACTCATAAAGGCGGTTAAAGTACAGCATATAGTCAAGTTTGTTGTTTCGTAAAGTTTCATAAAAGGGGTCTGTTTTTCTGATAGCCATTTGTTATCACTCCTTTCAGTTATTTCCTGAATAGTTTCCTATATCGTCAGGGTCTTTCCAAAAGCGCACACCGTGGTCGAAAATGTCTGCAATATTTTTGAGTGCCATAGCGGGAGCGTTACCCACTACGCAACAACCCTGTGTTTTTGTGAAATTCCATATTGCTCTTGCGGAAATGTTAGGTACTTTCACCTTATTACAAGTGTAACCGTATGCGCTAAAATAGCTATCAATCATTTCAGCATATTCTCTTTTAACTGTTAAGAATTTGGCTTGAATTTGTGTAACACCTTTTACTAAATTTAAAGCATCAGCCTGCACCAAACCCGAAACCTTAACAGGGAGATTTTTAGCGTCTGCATCTGTGGCGATAGGTTTTGCAATTGCCGAACCCGCAGAAATTATACCGCCTGTCATCATTCCTAAGCCCGCTATTTGAGTACCCATTATCGGGGCAGCCGCGCCGCCTGTTCCGAACGTAAGTCCTGCGCCTATAATAACCGAGGTAATACCCGCTAATGTACCCCAAGCCGCTTGACTTGCAAGACTGTTTTTATTTTGTGCCAAATATGCGCGATAGCTGTCATTGAAACAAGGGGCTTGCGGGAAATTTGTAAGCAATAAAGATTGGTCATTATCAGCGCCAACGTGTTTAAGATATAAGCGAGGTTCTACCATAACAGACGGTGTGCCAAATGCGCACCCTGTTACCTGAAATTCAATAACACCGCCTAAAAAATCTTCATATCTGTATTCGTTTGTGCCACCAACAGTGTTGCTTAATTGTATTCTGCTATATGGATATGTAAAGAGCTTTTTATTTTTAGGAATATACCCGTCAATAGATGTGGGTGCTGTCAGCGTCCAACTATCAAGTGCATAAGCATTTTTAAAGTGTGTATCTCGTATGTTTTCTGTTAAAAATTCAGGAACAAGCATAATTGCAATAATGTTTTCAGCTTGTCCGTTATTTGAGTAATCGTTTATTAACTGATATAAGTCCTCCATATCGCTCGAACTTTCGCAGTCATAAATTTCATAACATAAAGCAGATTTTATACCGTTTACCCAAGATAGTGCTGAAAAAGTTTCATCTTCTTCTCGCCTTTCGCCGTTTACATCTGTCGAAGCCATAAACAGAACTTTTGTATCGCCTAAATCATAGTAAGCCATATTCTGTGTTTCTATTAATTCACCAATAGCTAAATTTTCAGGCTCTAAATGCTCATAAAGGTTATCGCTTGCAGGAGTTTCGCGTTCAACATAGCACTGTTTAAGTTCACAATAAGGAAACCAAG
Source organism: Acutalibacteraceae bacterium (assembly GCA_045630515.1). GTDB lineage: Bacteria > Bacillota > Clostridia > Oscillospirales > Acutalibacteraceae > UMGS1532. Next base: position 12,323 of record JAZQTG010000104.1, on the reverse strand, counting down.
TTGACATATCATCAATCAGATAAGTGACTTCTGTACAGTTATTGTTTATGTATTCAACATTTACAATAAAAGCAAAGAACCACATACCCGCCTGTCCGAAGCCGTTGTTTTCCCAAGACATATAATTACAAGTGTAGAGCTTTTCAGCGTTAAGTCCGACACGAACTTTGCTTTCATTATTCACCCTTGTATAGCTTTCCTGATTGCACCGTAATGAGGTATCTTCATAGCGTCCTATTTTTCCAAGAATAGAGGTAGGTGACGTTGCAAAAAGTACATCGTTATATGTCGGATTGAGCGGCACATTCTTATAAAAATGAATTGTACCCTGTGGTATTACATAAGCCATTGTATCACCTCTTAAAACGTGGGGACACCTATATCTCAAAAATATAAGTGTCCCCGTTAGTTGTTATGTGCCTACTGTAATTGTAGCTGTTCCTGTCTGTGATGTGTCGAACTTACTTGTTGCTGTTATTGTAGCCGTATGTGTAGCAGTAGCGTCTGCCTTTACTGTAACAAGACCTGTGTCACTAACGGTAACATCTGTCTCATTGCTCGAAGTCCACGTTACGTCCTTGCTTACCCAAGCCTGTGTCGTTGCAACAGTAGCAGTCATCTGCTGTGTAGCGGAGGGAGCAAGTGTCTTTGTAGAGGGAGAAACTGTTACGCCTGTTACAAGTCCACTCTTTGAAACTGTAATGGTAGCAGTACCGCTTATGGTGCTATCATAAGTGCTTGTCGCTGTAATAGTAACATCGCCTGCACTTGCATTTCTGCTGACTGTTACAAGTCCATTCGTGTCAACTGTTACGTCATCATCGGAAGAACTCCATACAACAGATTTAGGCGCAAAATGTGTCGCCGTAACCGAAGCAGAAAGTTGTACTTTATCACCGACAGTAACCGTTGCTGTTGAGGGAGAAACTGTAACCGCAGATACCGCAGGTGTTCCGCTTGCAAAGATAAGAGCATTTGCGAACGGAGAAACACTAAAGGTTTTCCACTGATGATACCAATAGTTCCAATAAAGTCCCTCACCGTTGTCCATCTGTCTGAACTCATTGAGATTGTCGAATATCATAAAATAGTCGCGGTCAATGAGTACACAAGGTACAGCGTCAAGCGTTTCAAGCTGTGCGTCTGTGAACTCTACAAAATTGGGGTCGTCCTTGAAAAGCTCTTTCAGTCTCGGCATATCGAGTTTACCGAAGCTATCAACGAGAACACGGTTACCCATAAATTCAGCCTTATTCATATTGAACGCAGAAGCAAGAACGTTTACATCATTCATAGCGTCAAAAGAAGCGTTCATAATAAGGAACTGTTCGCGCTTTTCGGTGTGAGTGTGAACCTTTGCAAGATTGTAGTCTGTGTTCATAAATTCAAGCTGATTGGAAACCGACTTGATTGTAGAAATTATAGACTTCATATTTGCTTCGGAAACTGCGGGAGTAGCTACGGGATAGAAATGCCCGTCAAGAATGTGTCTTGCTAACAGATATTTCATAGTCAAAAACTCATCGTAGTTTGCACTCACATACAGCGTTTCGATTGTACGAGTAATCAGGTCATTTACGCCGCCCCAAGAAAGAAACGCTTCTTTCAGCTGTTCCTGCGAAATAGTAACCTTATAATACTTCTGATAGTTCATAACGTGGAAAGCAGAACGGTAGTCAGGCTTTTCGCGTCTGAACACGGTTTCTTCCGCTACGGCGGGGTCGAACTGAAAGGGACGTGCTATTTCAACGAAAATTTCCTCAATAGTTTCGCCAAATTCGAGGAAACCCTTTTTGAAGCGCTCCCACGGATTGCTGTACATCTTTGAGGTAATCATTACACGTCCTATGCGGTTAATCAGCGCAGACACAAATTCGTTCTGCAAATTAGGATAGTCCATTATAACCGCGCCAATGGACTTTATGCACTCCGCGTCAGGAGTAGCGATAGGTACATAATTTCGGTAATCAATGCTTGCACTGTTACGAATAGCATTGAGAACATCTACCGAACTGTTAGTCAGTACCGTGACTTCGGGTCTTTTCGGCATTTAAATCACTCCTTTTTCTCTGCCGTGAAAAGGTCATCAATTTTGATTGTTTCAGCCTTTTCAATTTCAGGGTCTTTTGTTTCAGGTTTTGGCTCAATTATCTGCTGTGTTTCGTCAGTTGCACCGAAGAAACGTTCTGTGTACTTTGCTCTCCACATTTTATCGTTTTCCTCGAATTTCTTCTGCCAATCTTCACCGCTATCTTTTGAGCTATTTGATAAATCGTTGTAGGTGTCTGTTATATCTTCGATGAATTTGATAGTTTCATCAGACGTATCATCACCCACTTTTGATTTAATCAGCTTGAAAAAATCTTCTCTTGTAAGAACCGCCACATTGTTCACCACCTTTCATATATTCCATTTTATGTATATCCACCAAGGGTGTCTGCGTTTTTTGAAATAGTTGTACCAATAGCGCGCCTTTTTCTTTACGCATTCAACATTGAAAAGTTTGTCTAACAATTTTACTCTCTCGCTTGCATATTCAGGTGGCGGCACGTCCCACCTCGCAATTTGGTCAGAACCCGCTAAACCGATTACACCTTTTGTGTCTATGAAACAGTAGCACATAAATTCTGCAATTTTCTCAATATTGGGAATGGTGCATTTACTAAATTTTTGATAAGTGTTGAACCTATTCCACAATTCAGAATATTGCTGTCGGTGCGCAGTCGTTAAATTCCACTGTGTGCCGTTCTTTTGCATATATTGGTAAGCGTTTATCAGTGTTTCAACTTTGAGCCAACTATTACTATTAATGAACTCATATAAACTATCTAAATCGGGTGCAGTTCCGTTCGTTAATAAGTTTTGAAGTGCTCCGTAAGTATGCTGAATAGGTATGCACCCAAAGAACCACGCTTTGAATATATCCGAGGGTGGTTCATAGTTTGTCCACCAACTGTCAGGTGTTGCATAAGTATAATTAAAACCAAAATAACTACAAATTGTTAAAATATATTCGTGATTATAGGGGTCATAAGTGTATGTGCCGTATAGAATAGGGGAGCACTTTATATAACCATTTTGTTCTACATATAAATCCTCATAAAGTGTGCCGCTCTCAACAAATCTACGGTAATGACCTACATACGCGACAGTTATGCCCATATAGCTATCATCATAATTGCCGTTATATTCGCCCATTTTATGTACTAAATATTTTGCAGGATTTATGTCACCTGCACAATCAGCAAGTCCGAGCATACAGCAAAAACTTTCGGGCGTATATAACTTCCGTCTTTTTACTAAAGTATTGTACAGCAATGTTGCATTCCATTTCTTATCTTGTAAGGGCAGTTCATTGTTTCTATCGTCTTGCACACCTGCTGTCTGTGTACGCAATGTTGTAAAATAAAAGTTGCGAGAAGTTTCAATTATTCTATCGCCATTTGTGTTGATAAAATTAGTCTCTATGTTGAAATAATAAGTGGTGTTTTCGTGCAAAGGATATGCTAAAAATTTATAAGTACAATCTACATCAAAAGTTCCGTCCCTTTTTAAGTAACTTATAAATGTTATAGTTTGCATACCTGTGTCGGGAACAAACCCTTGTTCATAAACTCTAATTATTATACGGTTTACTGTATCAATAGGCGGGGGTGTTTCCTGCTGATAAAAGTCAAAACTTCCTGTTATATTTATTGTCACTTCTGCGCTTTGAGCATTGACACTTGTATTCGCACTATATATCATTTTTCCACCACCCAACGCCTTAGTTTCCCACTATTATTATATCACATTGTTGTTGAAAAGTCAAGAGGAAATGTTGAAAAGTGCTTGACTTTTTATATAAAATGTGCTATACTTATATAAAGGTAGGTGATTAAATGAGTTACTATGACGGAACAAAGCTATTAAGCATAAGTGACTTAAACGGTGAAAAGCCTGAAATATATATCTGTACAGGAAACAGAACAGCAGGAAAGACCACATATTTTAATAGGCTTATGGTAAATAGGTTCTTAAATAGTGGCACTAAATTTGCCCTGCTTTATCGCTTCAATTATGAATTAAAAGGGAGCGCAAATAAGTTCTTTGATGACATTAGAACTCTGTTCTTTAATGGTCACTATATGTCAGAAAAATCGTTTGCAAGAGGTTCTTTTTATCAGTTAAAACTTGATGATAAAGTGTGCGGATATTCAATGGCACTTAATTCAGCAGATATTATAAAGAAATATTCACACGTTTTTAATGATGTTGACGCTATATTGTTTGATGAATTTCAGTCCGAAACTAATCGCTATTGTCCTGATGAAATAACAAAATTTAGGTCGATACATACATCTATTGCAAGAGGGCAGGGAGAACAAGTAAGATATGTCCCTGTTTATATGCTTTCAAACACTGTATCAATTATAAATCCTTACTTTGTAGAATTGGGTATCAGTAATCGGCTTAAAACCGACACCAAATTTCTAAAAGGTAACGGTTATGTTTTGGAACAGACATTTAACGAAAGCGCTTCAAATGCTCAACTTAACAGTGGATTTAATAAAGCGTTTGCAAGTGGCACAAACAATTATGGTTCTTATGCGGCACAAAATGTTTATCTAAATGACAACACAAGTTTCATTGATAAGCCGACAGGCAAACCGCGCTATTTGTGTACAATAAGGTACAACGGATATAACTTTGGATTGAAAGAATATTCAGAATATGGCTTCATCTATTGTGATGATAAACCTGATATGACATTCCCTAACAAAATAAGCGTAACAACAGATGACCACCAAATTAATTATGTTATGCTTCAAAGGAATGATATGTTTCTTTCACAACTGCGCTATATATTTGAACACGGGTGCTTTAGATTTAAGAACCTACTTTGCAAAGAAGCTGTTTTAAAAGCCTTGTCCTATTAAGGTATCTTCATTTGTCAACTACATTGAGATTGTATGGAAACCACGGTGTGAAAACCGCCGTACTTCTTGTCGTATGTGGTATGCGCTTTGTAGTAACAAATGATAAAGATATAAAAAGAAAATCCCTCGCAGAAATGCGGGGGACTTTCATTTTATTAGTTATATTTCCCAATTTTCGGGTATGCCTGAACTTAATATGCAATGCGCGATTGGTCTGTAATAAGGACAATTTTTACAATTTGCGTGCAATCGACAAGTGCCCCTTATTTTGCGCAAAACTTTGTTTGCTTCTCGTACATTGTCTAAGTCATTATTATCACTGTATTCCTTTATAGCTTTAAACAGTTCTTCGTCACTCATTTTGTTTCCTCACTTTCGTGTTCTTTGAGCCATTTGTTTAAGCTGTCGGTGTCCCACGCATAGGGAAAATTTACTTTGCAAAAATGGGCAGAATTGCTTTCAAAGAATATACAATTCTTGCAACCCCTCTTTGAGCATAATTCTTGTATTCTAACCACTGCTCTTACGAGGTCAACACAATTTAAGTCTTTATCAGTATTCATCTTCATCACCTGTCTTTACCAAAGTTTTAAGAACTTCTTTTGTCACAGTAATGTCATTTGCTATGTAATCTTTTTCTTGTTTGCGGTAAGTTTCGTGTACATCTTTTCCCTCGGCACTTACACCATACTTTCGGTTCAGCCTTTCCCGCGCCTTGTCGGTGTCCACATAGCCGCGAATTGATATCATTCTGTGAAACGCTTCTTTCATAAAAATAGCGTGTTCAAGTTCGATATTCAGTTCGGCTATTTTGTGTCGTAACTCTTCTGCCTGTTTTGAGTAGCTTTCATAGATATCCTGCAAGTTTTTAAGTTTATCCATTTTTGTTCACCTCATTGTAAAATAATCATCAACAAGTATAATACCACCACGAATACGCTTTGGCATTAACTTGCCGTAAATCTGTAAACCAATATCGAAGTCCTCATAGTCGCGCTTCTTTGATAAAAATTCTAACTGCTCCTCGTGCAATTCCTTTTTATCTTCTTCGGTAATTTGATAGCCTGTCATTGATTTTATAAGTAAGTTCTTACAAGTGTCAGGCATTCCCGCGCACTTAACGTTATAGTAAGGCTTTTCAATAGGTTTAAGGTTCTCACCGACAACGTGTTCTATGTAAGTCTTTTGACGTACAAACCACGCTGTGTCCCACTGCGCTTCCAATTTCCAACAACAGAAATCTTTGTCGTGTACCTTTATCCCCTTAATCTTGTCAGGTGTTAGGTCACAATGAATGCTATCGGTATCTGCATACACAAATCCCTCTTTATCGTCACCATAGTAGTTTTCTTGCGCGGCTCGGATTGTAAAGTTTCTTGCGTATGACGTTATCGCACTGCCGACAGCTATATATCCCGCTTTTTTGTCATTGGCTATTACAGGCAGAAATCCTACACTTTTATCTTCTTTTAATACAGCAAATTTCCAAGATGAATTGGTACTGCTTGCCATTTTTCCGTACAAATTATTTAAGAAAAGTTTAGCTAACTCTCTCATAGCGCCTGTGCTTTCTAATTTTATCTTTTTGTACTTATCAATATACTCGTCAAAAAGACCAATTTGTGCGTCAAAGTAACACCCGTCCAATATCTCAAAATTTGTTAGAGTGTATTGTTCTTGCATAAGTATAAAATCTGTCTGTGTAAGCGTCAATTCCACTGTTGCCTTTTGTTCTTCGCCGTTTTCATCAATGTATTTACTATAAAAAGCGTTTGTCTTTTTGTCATAAATATCACTTGTTATAAGCCATTGATTTGGCTGATAATTGTAGTTATTCTTGATTTGAATACAAGGTAAACGGTTAGGCTTAATATTAAAGCTACATCTAATACGAACAAAAAAGTAATGGAATTGTACATTTTGACAACAAACAGGGATATAATTGCCTTTCCAAAATGTGGGTGTACCGATTGGGTAAAAGTTTCCGCTTTCACTACTCATCATAGAGGGGTAAAGGCTATTAACGTCTGCTGTTGTTCCGTTGTGTAAACGTTTCTTGATTTTGTTTGGCACATAGTAGCACCACCCGCCTTTATAACTTTTGCGAATGTAAGCGTCTGCATTCTTTGCACCATATAGCTGTTCATTTATTTCGATTTTTGTCAGGTCAGGAAATAAATCATAATACTGTTCTTTAGTCCATAAAGATTTGTATTCTTCTAAACAGCACGAACCAATTGTCATTTTGGTGTGACCCTGTTTGTACATAATTTCAAGCGCTTCTTTTACTACAAGAACGTCATTTGCTATGTACTCTTTTTCTTTATCAGTTATTTCACACCCCGCGTATCTAAAGCCCTCATATTTCATATCCAATTTTTGGTGCTTTGTTTTAAATGCTTCGCCTATACGCTTGACACTAAATGGTAGTAATTTTAAGCTATCCTGAATTGTTATAGTGTGCGACTTGTATTTCACTGTAATGCTGTAAAATTGCCCCATATCTGAAATAATATATTTGAACGATTTATGCGGCATATCTTTTTCCTTTAGCCACTCAATATCTAAATCCGCTTCACTGCGTTTCTTTATTGCCTGTGTATATTCAACATCATTCATAAAAAATGGAAGCCAAAAGCCGCCATCAAACTTCAAATTGTGGAAGTATATCAAAAGGTTCGTGTCTAATGATATAAAGTAATCCCACAATTCCCCTATGCTGTGGAAAATTGACACATCTTCTGTGAACAACTCAACGCAAGCTCCCGCCCATACCTCTGTGTGCGTTTGACCTTTGTAAACAGTAGTTTCAAAATCTGCGGAAAATATGCGGATTTTTTTGGTGCGACCCATTAGTCAGGCTCTTCCCAACTTTCATAACGCTCTAAATCGTCCATAGTATTTATTATTTCTTCTCTTTCGTTAGGCGTTAATTGCTTTTTATCGTATTTTAATAAAGTTTGGTACATAGCATTTCGCACTACGGATAAATCTGCTTCGGACGCTTTGTAAAAGAAGTTGTAATTTAATTTCATTACGCCCTCTTTTTCGTATTCGTTTAAGGCTTCTATCACTTTGAAAACGCCAAATTCTTGCTTTCTTTCTTTTAACCATTCAACAAAGGAATTGGCAATTCTTGATTTGCTATATTGGCTAAACCTTTGCACCACGCTGTCCCAAAGCAATTCCTGATATGCTTCTCGGCTTAACGTCTTATTTGTTTTCAAAACCATTGAGTTTTTCAGGACTTTGTTTCCGTTTTCATCAAGAATATGCCTGCCCTTGCTATCGTGCATATATATTCTGTCATCATCGGGTGCAAGTAATTCGCCTGAATAAGTGTTTTCATAGTACACACCTTGCTCTAAAGCACTTTCTGTTATTTGTTCTAAAGGTGTGCTTTCAATGTCTGTGAACTGTGATAAGTCAATTGGCTTTATACTTGTGGTAACGCTCGGTGTAATTACTTGTTGCTCCTGTGTTAAAGGTTCACTTATTGCGTCATTAATTTCTTTAAATAGTACGCGGTTTTCAGTTATGTCTTTAATTTCATACGCTTTAACGCCTGATTGTAGCATTTTATCGTATTCATTAAGGGAAAGCCCTGCTTCCTTTTGCTCTGCTCTTGTTGGGACATTTTCCTTGCCGACAGCTAAAACATTTATGTCGATATTTTTGGAATGCACACCCTGCGTTAATTTTTCACCGCGCAAAGAACGTATGTATCTTATTGTGGAAATTGTAGGTTTCTTATGCTCTGTTATAGAGTAGTCATAAATATAGCCACGACCTTTTAACTTATGTATTCTACCTTTTAGCAATTCAAGTTCATGCTTATATTGCTCTTTTAAGGTCATAACGTTTTACCTCACTTTCTTCAAAATGGTATGAATAAAGCGCGGTATTGACAACGAACCGCGCTTAATTCTATTGATAGGTCACATTATAGTGACATAATTTTTACAGAATGGAAAGTGCTATGAACTCTCTACCTGAATTGGACTTTTTGAGCATAACGCCGAAATCCATAGGAAGTTCAAGTTCTCCGTTCTTTACCGCTTCGGCGGCTGCCCTGATTGTGCGAATTGCTGTACCTGATACAGTACCATAAACAGTGCCGTCCTCGGTAACGATATAGCCGACAAATCTTGTGTTGCCTGTTTCATCGTCAATGTCAGTCGCTACTGAAAGTGCCTTTGCCCTAATCTGTGCAGGGGCAGACTGTAACTTTGTGGAACTGTTTCTTGCGTTAATTGTGTCCTTAATGCTCATTCCTACTGTGATTGTGCTGTTTTCCATAGTTTGTACTCCTTTGTGTTAATGTGTTGTTGATTATTCTGCTGTTTCTGTGGGCTGTTCAACATCTTCAATGTCAGCGTCGAAAAGTACAGCTACTTCTGCCGCGCTTCTGCCTGTAATTTCCTTTGCGTTGTCGAGGAAAACCTGTTCAGGCATAGCGTACAGCTTTTTAGCAACGTTTGACGACTTTATAAAGCAAACCTTTACTCTGTCAGTTTCCACTGTTGCTTTCACCGCTTTGAGAAGCTTTTCGGGTGTCTTGTATGTGCGAGGAAGTTCGCCTACATTGTCAAATGTTTCCTCGGTCTGCACGTCAATACAAAGTGCCACATACTGTGTAACTACCATTGTTCTCGACATAATCGGTTTACGCATATTCTTGTCAACTCCTTTCATTAAAATTTGGTGCAATCGTTTCAGCTAATGCACTGTCACAATTGATAGGCGCGGGGAAGGAAGTTTGAACCGCGCCATTACAAAATGAGGTAAGGGGAAAACCAAAATGCTCAATTTCCACTCTTATATTATAGCATATATGAGGGAAAAAGTCAATAGCTAAATGAAACTTTTTGAAAAATTTTTTTCAGGTCAATAGTGTACAGATAGATATATTGACTATCTAACTATTCCATATTTGCGAGATAACAAATTGGAAATTCCTGTTCCACTAAATCGTCCCACAATATTTCTTTTAATTTGCTCCTAATTTTTACCTCAACACTGATAGGATATGTGCGATAAATGTGCCTATCCTTATCAAAGTCAGGGTATAAAAGCATAGCTTGTATATAACCGTCTGCCCAAAGTTCCGCTTCTTCTTCTACCATTCGTGAAAGTTTGAACTTTGGATTTATCTTCTTTCTGTACATCTATTATACCTCACTTCTTGATATAGGTTGAAGCAACAAGCAGACCCATAATTGCTATGAAAGCAAGAGAAATGAGAGGGTAAGAAGCAACGAAACAGCAAGCGAGAAAGAAGCATAAAAGAGAGAGATAAAGTTGTATAGGATATTTCATTTTGTTTCACCTACCTTTTTCATAGCAAACGTGTGCAAACTGTCAATGTCATAGCATACTCTTTTGTACCTGCATTCATTGCAGTTTTCTGTGTTTTGACATTCAGGTGTATCACCTAAACGGAGCAAAGCCTGCTCTGTAACTTCCTCTAAAGCAATGTAGTCGTTGTGTGAATAAGTTGGTGTTATTAACGTTATCATTTTGTACCGCCTTTCTTTCCCAATTCAAGCGCCCGCAATCGCAAAAATTAGGGTACTGTTTTTTCAAAATTTGTGGGGCAATTTTTATTTTTTAGGTGTTCCCTGTTTGCGGGAAACAAGAAACAAAATTGCTTTAAATATTAGTGTTGGTAAGTGCAAAGAATTTTACCAAAAGAGGAAAAGAGATTTTCGACAAGCCATTTATAGGGGTGTACCCCTGCTTCTCCTACTATTCCTATCGGCTTGGTAGGATTTTCGTACTTTAATGCGTTAAAACCCTGTACCTTTATAGGTTTATAGGGATATCGCTTTAATGCGATAAAACAGTTGTACTTTAATGTGATAAAACGATTGTACTTTAATGTGATAATATGATGATATGATGATAGTACAAAATATTTAATCTGTATTTGTGAATATTTTGTCATTTTATTGTACCTCTATTTAACACTTTAAAGTGTGAATATTTTGGACTGTAAAATGCCCCGCTATCGGTTCACAATAGCGGGAATAAATTTCACTATACAATTTTTATAAATTATAATCAGCGGCTATTAAATGATTTATAAGTTTATGCAATTTCGCTTTTTGCTCTAATCCGTAATAACTAATATATTTAATACGTTCTGTTTTAGGATAATATTTAGCAGTTAAAATGTCTTTACAATCCATAAACATTTTATCGGCACGTTCATATAAATAACACACGTTTTTGCAGTCTATTTCATTCAAAAACTTTGCAACGTGACTTTGCGTTGTAGCACTATAAGCGGCTCTTACAACAACTATATTCCACTTTTTAATATACAATGCAACATCGGTATTATAAGACTGTAAGACAATATAATTGTAGTATGAACGCATAACAGCGTTACAAGAACGCAATTTATTTATATTTAACGGTTCTTTGCTGTATCTTATGTCATAGAATATATTACCTAATCCCGCGCGGGCGTTCTCCATTGCTATATTGCTTAAAAATTCATAGTCGTTATACATTTTAACACTCCTTTTATATGCATATAGGCGGGAAAAACCCGCCTTTATGCTATTGTTTGTTAGTCCTCAATTGGTTTCCTATTTTCATCAAGTGGGAAACTGATTTTTAAAAACTCCTCAATATAGCAACCTCTTAATTCCTTTTTTGTCTCCATTGAAACGACACTTACAATAGGCTTGTCAGGTGACTGTACATTTTTCTGTAAATATGTAAGACCCTTAATTTTGTCGTTTCCTAAATCCATAGGTACATTGTAAGTTGCTGTTTTTACAGTTGCTGTTGCTATGTCGCATTCCATAGCAGTTACGATAGTTGTTGTAAACTCACGTGTAAACATTGTTTTTGTTCTTGCCATAATAATTCTCCTTGCTATTTTGAGTTAGCACACTCTATTATTTAAGGCTATCGCCTATGGCAATAGTTTTATTTATAGTCGCAACTATCAAACGACTTTAATAATTAACCTCTATATGGCGGGCGATATAAATGTTTTAATCGGTCATTATATCTATCTAATAATTTATATTCTCTCCATTCTATACAGCTATTTTCATACATACTACTTATAAGGCTATATAAATTTAAACTACATAACGTTATACAATCATATAAATTATCACAATTATTGTGATAAATTGTAACATTATCTTCATAAGTTTGCTTAATAGTTTCTTGTAAAATTTTAGTCATTGCTTTACTCATTGTTTTTTACCTCATTTCTTTAATAGTAATTTTCAAGATTTGCTGTTAATATTTGATATGTGTATGCGGTCAATAATCCGCGTTCATACATACTATCAAATAACGCATACATTTTAGCAATATATTCAGGTACATACATTTTTGTTACCTCTTTTCTTTACTGTACTTATATTATATCATACT
>JAZQTG010000103.1:0-1296 GCA_045630515.1 Acutalibacteraceae bacterium | reverse complement strand
GTCGTGTTCTTCATCGTCGGGCATAGGTCGATCGGGCTGAAAGTATTCACACCAAAACTCATCAATCTTAAAACCGCATTTATTAACGTAAAAGTGAATATTACGCTTTTCAAAATATGGAGTGCAGGTCTCCCAAACCTTTGTTTCGGGATGCAACGCCTCAACTGCTTGCCAAGCGCCGTATCCAATACCTTTTGTATGCTCTTCGGGAGAAACAAAAAGAATTTCTAATTCGTTTACATTAGTTTCTTTGTTTATTTTAAGTATCACACCGCCTACATTTCTACCGTCTAAAACAATGCGGTATGTTTCATTGTTCGGTGCATCAATACAGCGTTCAATAATCTTGCGTGAAATAATTTCACCGTCATCATCGATGTGATTGTCTCGTTCTCCAAACTCTTGCAACGCACCGTACTTGAACGACCATTGATTATCCAAAATAAACTGCTCTCTGTCATCCTCAGTTAATGGCACAAGCGTAACTTTTGTGTTTTTCATTATAAAATCTCCTTTTTATCGAACTTCAAAGTAAAATATAAAATTAATGTAAATATTGCGCTTAGTGTACAGGACACTAGTACGCTGAGCCAAACCCCGTTAAGTTTAAGAAAAGGCGTCATAATAAATAATGCGGATATTGGGAATATCAGTGTTCCAAAAAGTGATACCAACATTGATCTTGCAGGACGTTCAAGTGCAGTAAAGTATGATGAGAAGCACATATCTATCCACCCTGTGAGGTAGGATAATGAAAACAGTTTCATACCTATAATGCTAACTGATAAAAGTTCTGTATCTTCCGGTTTTACAAACAGCGGTGCCACATACTGACCTAAAAACATCATAAATATCAAAGCAAGTGCCGAAAGTGTAACACCTCCCAAAATCACGCATTTAAATAGTGCTTTAACCTTGCTAATAAGTCCAGCACCATAGCAATAGCTAATGGCTGGTTGTTGTGAATCTGCCATACCAAAAAGCAACATACCTGCAATGCTGTCAACGTACATAATAACCGAGAATGCGGCCACACCTGTTGTGCCCCCGTATTTTAGCAAGAAAAAGTTAAAAACTATAGACATTATCGACATAGATATATTGCTGAAAAATTCACTTGAGCCATTAGCAATAATTCGCATAAATACAGCTTTTTTAATCCTGCCTCTAACGTAATATAAATCCATACGTTTTTTACGGAAAATGCAAAGGGAAATAACCGAGCCAAGTGCCATTGCAAGACAGCTTGTGAATGCCGCCGCCCAAACACCTTGACCTAAAAATACGATAAGTATA
>JAZQTG010000102.1:0-1395 GCA_045630515.1 Acutalibacteraceae bacterium | reverse complement strand
GATTCTTTTGAGCGAAGTCCTGTTTCCACTTGTTTGACTTCTTCTAGCCAACGCGTGTCTTGTTCTTTTTGTTCAGCAAGCAATTGATTATACACAAAACGAGAGCAGCCAAATGTTTTAGCGATTAACTCACGTTGCATTTGATTGGGATAACAACGAAATTTGAATGCTTTTAACGTCATGTGATCACCTCCTAGAGAATTGTATGATTATGTATATAGTATACGAACGTATGTTCTTTGTAAAACAAAAGATTTGCGCTTAAAGAGCCCAGCATTTATCTCCCACCTAAACACTAAAGCGTTTTGAGGAAGGAGTCTTCTACCTGAAAATGATAAACAAAAACTTCCTACTCCTGAAGAAGCTCGGTATCATTTATATACGTCTATCGTATTCTCTCATCTATATAGAAGGTATTTAAAAATTAGATATATAAGTTAACGGTTTACTATTCGCGCTACCACCCATGCCGCTTGAGCCTGCAAAAAGAGCGCAGTCTCATTCGTCATGCTCCGGCGGTTGGTCAGGCGCGAATAGTATCTATTGTTGCGTACTCACCATTTATTCTAAATTTTTTTAACTTATACATATTTAGTTTGTTTTACCACCCATATATTACTTAATAATATCCAATGAATAAAAACATGTAGCTCTATAGAGTTTAACCTATAGAGCCACATGTTTAAGCTTGTGCTTCTGGTGTTTCGATTGCAATTGGATCTTGTACTGGCGGGTCAATTGAACTAGCTGGTTCAGATGCGGGTGGTGTCACTGTTGCCAATGTAAAATCATCTTCATGTAACACTTCAAAGTCGATTTTATCGCGTACGTCACCAAGTGCAATTGTATCCCCGACATTTAGTGCGGATACGTCAATTTCAATGGACTCTGGTATTTGAGATGGCTTTACTTTAACTTTTAACTCACGGTTCGGCAAGTTCAGTACGCCACCTTCTTTTGCACCAATAGACTCCCCAATAATGACGATTGGTACGTCTACTTCTAGTTCCTCACTCATATTAATCGCATGGAAGTCGACATGTTTAATATTGCCTTTTAATGCGCAACGTTGTATTTCACTAATTACTACATTGACTGGTTGCCCTTCTAGGTTTAATTTAAAAATCGCATTTTGTCCATGCGCTTGTATAACTTTTATAAAACTTGTCGTATCAACGCTAATAGGTGTTGCATCTGTTATATATCCGTACACGTTTGCTGGTATGCCACCACTATTTCTAATTTTGCTTAAACTTGACCGAGAACCAGCTTTGCGTTTTGTTACCTCTAATAGTGTACTCATACTTCTCTTTCCCCTTTTCCGTAAAAATTTATCTTTTTCATTTTTACCTAACAGAGAAGAAACTAAACATTTACTCGATATGAGCAAAAAAC
>JAZQTG010000101.1:0-1351 GCA_045630515.1 Acutalibacteraceae bacterium | reverse complement strand
AGCACCAAAAGGCCTCTATGTTAATGACATATTTTCTTATATACCGATAGAGATGGAGCCGCTAACAAAGCAATATCGAAGCTTTATACGAGGGAAAATGGTTCAACCGATGTTCTACTACGAGGATGAGCAACGTCTCCTATATGTGGATATTCCGATAAAAAATAACCCAACATCCCCAATGCCAGTTACCTTATATGTTTCATCACTAACAAAGGAGGATGGCAAACAAGTTGATTATACAGCAACAACACAACAATCATTGCCATTTGAATACGTGATTGTGGAGGAGGTACAGTTTGTAGACGGTTATATTAAAGTAGTAGCAAATGCTTTTGAGGCAGGACGAGGTAGTATGCTATACGTCTTCACAATCGATGACAAGACTCGCACAGTAAAGGAATACAAGCCTCTAACAACGTCGGAAGAGGGTGAAGAACAAGTTGGGAATCGATTGTATACAGACTACTACTCATTTACATCACAAACAAAACAAATAAACTTTTTATATGGCTCGTCTTCAGACTATGTAGAGGCTACACCGAATAGTGCTACTTCAGATGAAAACGCAAAGGACTTCAAGTTATATAAAATCGATATGAAAACGATGGAAACAGCGCCAATCGATGTACCTCAAGCGGTGCGCAACAATACGAGCAATTCCGTAGCAACAAATGACGCAACACGCTTTGTCGTATATGGTGAAAACAATACGCTAGAACTATATTCATATCATTTTGATAACGACGAGTGGACACATATCGAGCTTGAAAAAAGCTTTGGTGTTACAGCTAGGCAAGTTTTTTTAGTAGACGAAGTGCTATATATTTCACACGAGAAATATGGGAAATATGGGGATGTAGATAAAAGTTTTGTTGATGCATATGACTTAACGACAGGCAAGCAGCTGTATAGAGGGGAAGTCACAAGTAAAAGTGATGAACCGTTTTATTTTAGAATGTTTAATATAAATTAATCAAACAGCCCTTTATTTAGGATAGAGGGCTGTTTATTTTTACTTATAACTTTAGTGTTTTAATTTCGTTGGTGAAGAAGGTTTAAAAACTTTAGGCGAGAGTCTTAAGTTTTTTATAAACGTTTCGCCAGAGCTACCACAAGTAATATCCTTTAAAATAAATACTTGTTGGACTTTACCTTTTGGCTTAAATGTATATTGGAAACTTTACTCATATTATAGATTTTCACTGGCATTTCAACATCAAAAATTTCTTTTACATAACCGCCACCTATTTTTGACTAATTATAACAGTTTATAGAGAGTTTTACTTTTACATAATTTAAGATAAGTGAAGGGAGAAGGAAAGCTATGATATGATGGAGAGAAGGAAGT
>JAZQTG010000100.1:0-3209 GCA_045630515.1 Acutalibacteraceae bacterium | reverse complement strand
CTTTTATAAACTGTTTATAAAACTTTTTGCAAGTCGCTTGCAATAAAAAATGCAAAATTGCCTTTTTGTCACTCATTCGCTAAAAATGCGTTTTGCGAGCCGTCCGCTATCATGTGCCATCCGCTCATCAAAACGCTGTTCTAGGGGTATTTCTGTGCGTTCCTAGGGTAAGGGGGAGGTAAGAAATCTCTTTACCCCTCCCCCCTGTCATTCGGTGTTTCGGTCGCTTGTTCTTATCCTCGCAAAACTTTTTTAGAAAACCTATACAACTGCTAGGAAATAAATATCAAGTCTAAAAATCATCCTAAAAAATAGGGACGCACCAAGCGAAAAGTCATTTTCGCCTGATGCGTCACCGTCAAATCTAAATCTCATTCAAGCGGTGATAATCACCGCGAGCGAGTAAGCGAGCGAGCGGATTGATAATCTTTTGATAATCCTTTTAGGCGTTCGCCTAAATCCGTGTATCAAGTCATTTATCACACTTCCCCTAATTGTCACTAGTATCATAAAGGAATTATAGTATAGTAAGGGTAATTAAGGGAACTTTTTTCTTTTAGTTGTTTTTCTTTTAAGATTATAAAATGCTCGCCTTATTCATTCTATACAATCCAAAAATGATGCCCCTTGAAAACAAAAGTCTTGCCATCACCTTTTTTCAATGCCTCGCGTAATCCGCGAGCCGTACCTGAAAAGTTTTTGGCAAAATCTTTCATTGTATCAAAGTCAAGTCTTTCTCCCTTTTCGGTGATAACTGAAAACTTGTTACCTTTTCGCCCTAGTTCAATTTTTACTTGTTCATCATCAATCCATGTATAACCCTTTTTGGCGAGTTCCTTTTTATAAATGCTTGTAATAAGTGCTTGTCTGTTTATGTAAAAAGAGAAAGTATAAAAGGGGTAAGTCACTGTTTCTGCTTGCCCTGTTTGCTGATTGAAAACTTGTTTTTTTCTTTCATTGAGTTCTCTTTTTATCGTGTATCCTAAATCCTCAAAATACTTTTTATTTTTAGGTTCATAATCAACTCCGTGATTTGTCTTGTATAAATCAAAATCATGTTTGCTTATGCCATCAAAATAGAATTGTATTGTGTTTTTCTTCTCTGATAACCTTGTTAGCGTGTAAATTATTCTTTCTTGATTTATCCTTGCTTTTGTCTCTGTGTATTCTTCCTCCGCTTCATCAATGCGTGCGAGTATCTGCTTGCTTATTTTATCATCACTTGATTTTACTTTATCCAAATCAAAATGCTTTTTTAGTCTTGATATTCGCTTGCTTGCCTGTCTCAATTCTACCAAATCAATGTTACTGTAACCTCGCAAAAACGGTGTAACAGAAAACAAAACTTTCTTATCCGTTACAAAATACTTTTGATTGAAAGGGGCAAAATCAAAAGTTGTATCAAAGTCATCAGTAAAGTGCTCGCTCAATGCTTCACTTATGCCTTGTCTAGTATTTTGTTGTATAGCCTTGCAAGATTTATCTCGCTTGCCTTTTTCTTTCTTTATCCTTGCGTTATCTTCATCAAGTTTGCGAGTAACGCCCTAAATAAGTGTATCTAAATCAATTTCAACCATACTTTATTTTATACTGTGCTTTCCCCTAATTGCTCTTATCAGGGGAAAGCCTTATTTTATCACAGTTCTATGCCGTATGCCTTTTTAAGTTCTCGCTCCGCTTCCTTTTGCCATGCCTCGCCGTTTCGTTCTTCGTCTTGTTTAATCCGCAACCGCTCAATGTCTGCTTTTGCTTCCTTTATCAGTTCTACTTCATCAGCCCATAAGGCTGCACCGCTGCATTCTTCCATGTGTAGAATTAACTTTTTTGTATCGCTTGCGGTTAATGAAAGATAATGCCGTTCTTCTATCGTTCGCGGTGCGTGTCCTACAAGAAAGTTAATTTTTGCGTCTTGAAAATCTGCTTTTGTTAATTGCGTTATTGTTGTTCCACGGAAAGAATGAATTGTGTATGCGTGATAAGTGCCAAAGTTTGTTTCTTGTGATTGAGTTAAGCCTAGTTTTTCGCGGTTGATTTTTAAGAATACCTGGGCACTTGATACGGTGGCTCTGTTAAAATTGCGGTTGCTTTCTCTGCGTAAAGGGAATAAAAAGCCTTGCCATTCTTTCGGTGCTTTTGCTTGTAATCCTTTTAAGGCATGAAGAATTGCAGCCATTAGCGGAGTAATTGCAATTTCTGTTGTTAATTTTTTCTTTTTCGTTTTAGAATGCGTAATGTGTATTTTGTTGTTTAATACTTGTTTCCATTGCAGCCGTGCAACGTCCGCAACTCGCCATCCTGTCACCGTCAAAAAGTAAAAGAAAGCATAACGCTGTAAAAGTTCTTCCCTAGAAAGGCGATTGCTTTTTGATAATTCGCCAAAAATAGAATGAAGTTGCCCTGTTGTAAATCTTTCTTTCTTCATTGGTGCAACTTTATCAATAACGTCAGATAAAGGCAAAAGAGAAAAGGGATTGTTAAAATTAAGGGGGCTTTCTTGAAACTTGATTGTAACCCACTTGAAAAGGAAAGAAAGGCGAGCAATCTTTTCTTTTATTGTGTTATAAAGGAAGCCTTGTTTTTCTAAATGCTTGTAATAATCTTTCGCAACTTTTACCGTTACCTCATGCAACAAAATCTTTTTGTAATTAGCATTTAGAAAATCAACAAACTCTGCAATGTGTCGCTTTGCTTTTTTTCTTTCAACTTCGTTTTGAGATTTGCAAAGTTCATCATCTTTTAACGATAAAAGATAACCCACGGCATACAACGCTTCATCTTTTCCGTGCTTTTTAATTAAGTCTGCTTTTGCCTTGCTTTCCTGTTGCTTTTTTGTAGCATGTTCTTTTAGTTCGCTTTCTATAATTCGCCTTTCGGCTGCATTCGGTGCTTTATCTCCGCTCCACTTTTTTGATTTTCTGCTATAAGGGTATTTGTCTTGCAAGGCTTCCTTTTCGTAATCTTTCCAAATCACGGAAAAGGTGCGAGTTTTGCGATTGTAATTTATTTTGTGCTTTTCATTCGTCATGCCTTGATTGTAACCGTTTTCTGTATCTTGTCAAATTCAATTTTGCAATTCTGCAAAATGTGCTTTGTTAATCTGCTTTGTGCGTATAGTGTCGTATTTGCAGCAAAACAACATAAAGCATTCTTTATAAAAGGTTATACAAAAAATAAGGCTATTTTCTACAATTTGCGATACTTTAGGCAAT
>JAZQTG010000099.1:0-13871 GCA_045630515.1 Acutalibacteraceae bacterium | reverse complement strand
GTTATCAACAGCGGTAACGTTATTCCTTCAACGGCAAACATTGTTCTTGAAAAGGGCAACAGAACGCTCAAAGCCGTTTGCATGGGTGACGGCCCGATTGACGCCGCATTCCTCACAATTGAACAGATTATCGGTCATCACTATGAACTCGATGATTTCCAGATTCAGTCGGTTACCGAGGGCAAAGAGGCTATGGGCTCTGCCGTTGTTAAACTTCGTTCGGGCGGAAAACTTTATTCAGGAAACGGTATTTCAACCGATATTATCGGTGCTGCTATCAGAGCATATTTGGGTGCCGTAAATAAAATAGTTTACGAGGAGGCATAAATTTAATGAAATTTTCATTTTCAACTAAAGGTTGGCATAATAGCACCTTTGATGATTTCTGCGATATCGCGGTTGATTTAAAATTTGGCGGAATTGAACTTCATAATATCCATAATCGCCTATTTACTGATAAAGATGGTGCTTTTCACGATTATGCCGCTAACGCAACTGTTAGAAAACTTTATGAAAAGAAATTAGAACTTCCTTGTATTGATACTATCTGCAACCCTGCCGATAAATCACTCGAAGAAGAAACTTTAAAGGAAATTAAAGCTTGCATTGATATTGCTTCAAATCTTCATATTCCGAATGTTCGTATCCGTGCTATAGGTGACGGCGAAACATCAGAAATCGCTCAAAATATGGCAGATGTAATTGCAAAAGTTTTGCCTTTGGCCGAAGAAAAAGGCATTGTTATCCTTGTTGAAAGCTGCGGTGTTTTCTGTGACACTGCGGCACTTCGCGACCTTTTGGATAATTTTGCTTGCGATAATTTAGCGGCGCTTTGGGATATGTTCGGTCCTTACTTTAAAAATGGCGAGGACCCTGATACAACTATCAAAAATCTCGGCAACTATGTAAAACACGTTCATATAAAGGACGCTATAAAAACCGAAAACGGCACTGAATTCTGCCTTATCGGTGAGGGTGAAATGCCAATAGCCGAAATGATGGGTGCTTTGCGTTCTGTAAACTATGATGGATTCATTTCACTCGAATGGGATCCTACTTGGTGCGAAGAACTTGATGATATGGAGATTATTTTCTCACAGTTCATAAACTATATGCGTCAGTTTGGAGATACCTCTAAAAATGAGTCAGCACTTTATTATAACCGCGCTCATACAGGTAAATACGTTTGGGAAAAGGATAGACTTATTGAGGCAACTTTTTCGGATGTTTTAGATAGAATGGTTGAAGAATTCCCCGACCAATATGCTTTTAAATATACAACCCTTGATTACACAAGAACTTACAGCGAATTCCGTGATGATGTTGATAATTTTGCAAGAACCCTTATCTCTTTAGGAGTTAAAGCGGGTTCACACGTAGCCGTTTGGGCATCAAACGTTCCTCAGTGGTACATCGCATTCTGGGCAACAGTTAAATTGGGTGCGGTTTTGGTAACTGTTAACACCGCTTACAAAATCCAAGAGATTGAATACCTCTTACGTCAATCCGATACTCATACACTTATTATGACCGAGGGCGGAAAAGACTGTAATTATGGTGAGGTTATTGCTGAACTTTGTCCCGAACTTGAAAACACAAAGCCTGGCTCACCCTTGCACGCAAAAAGACTTCCTTTCCTTCGCAATGTTATAACTGTTGGTTATAAAATGAAGGGTTGTCTTACCTGGCCACAAGCGGTTGAACGCGCATCACAAGTGCCCGTTAGCGAAGTTTATAGAATGGCGGCTATGGTTGATAAAGATGACGTTTGCAATATGCAATATACATCAGGTACAACAGGCTTCCCAAAAGGTGTTATGCTTACACACTATAACGTTGTAAATAACGGTAAATATATCGGTGACCATATGGATTTATCCACTGCCGACAGAATGATGATACAAGTGCCAATGTTCCACTGCTTTGGTATGGTGCTTTCTATGACTGCATCTATGACTCACGGTGCCACTATATATCCATTGCCGTATTTCTCACCCGGACCTGCACTTTCTTGTGTTCATAATGAGCATATTACAACCTTTAATGGCGTGCCTACTATGTTTATCGCCATGATGCAACACCCCGATTTTGAGAAAACCGATTTTTCATATATCAGAACAGGTATTATGGCTGGTGCTAACTGTCCTGCCGACCTTATGAAAAAGGCGACAGAGGTTATGAATATGCGTCAGATTGTTTCGGTTTACGGTCAAACAGAGGCAAGTCCAGGTTGTACAATGAGCAGTTATTACGACCCACTTGAAGTACGTACAAATACAGTAGGTAGCGCATTTGCTAATGTTGAATGTAAAATAATTGACCCTGAAACAGGCGAGGATTGCCCAGACGGCGTTAACGGCGAGTTTGTTGCACGCGGTTATAATATAATGAAAGGCTATTACAAAATGCCCAATGCCACCGCAGAGGCTATTGATAAAGACGGTTGGTTGCATACAGGTGACCTTGCTTGCCGTAGGCCCGATGGCAACTATTTGATTACAGGCAGACTTAAGGACATGATTATTCGCGGCGGCGAAAATATTTATCCTAAGGAGATTGAAGAATTTATCTATACCTGCGATAAGGTTAGCGACGTTCAGGTTATCGGCGTACCTGATAAGCAGTACGGCGAGGAGATTATGGCATGCATTATCTTAAAAGAGGGTGAGAGCATGACCGAGGACGAAATGAAGTCTTATATTGCCGCCCACATGGCACGCCATAAAGTTCCAAGGTATATAGAGTTTGTAAAGAGCTTCCCGATGAATGCTGCGGGTAAAATCTTAAAATACAAAATGCGCGAGGATGCTGCTAAAAAGTTAGGGTTAGAGTAATGGTAGATAATTATTTTATTATAGATGCACATTGCCACGTTTACCCTGATAAAATCGCAGCGCCTGCAGTTGCAAGCACAGGTAAGTTTTATGGGTTAGATACCGCCTGTCTTGGCACCACCTCTGATTTAATAGAGCGTGGTGGCAAAGCTGGGATAGACCACTATATAATTCAGTCGGTTGCTACTGCACCAAAGCAGGTAGAGAGTATAAACCGATTTATTGCAAACTCGGTTTTAGAGGGTAATGGTAAATTTACAGGTCTTGGAACTCTTCACCCTGATAGCACTAGTCTTAAAGAGGATATCGCACTTATTAAAGAACTTGGGCTTTGTGGCGTTAAACTGCACCCCGATATTCAAGAGTTTAAGATTGATGATTATAGGTGTCTTAAAATCTATGAACTGTGCGAGCAAGAGAATTTGCCAATTTTAATGCATTGTGGTGATAGTAGAAAAGACTTTTCAAACCCAAACAGATTGTTACCTGTTATGCAAATTTTTACAGAACTAACTGTAGTTGGCGCTCACTTGGGCGGTTGGTCGGTTTGGGAGGATGCGGTTAATAATTTAAAAGGACTTCCAAATCTTTATTTTGACTGTTGCTCTTGTTTTCCGTTTATGGAGCCTTCAAAGGCGCGTGAGATTATAGAGAGTTATGGTATAGATCGTGTGCTATTTGGTACCGATTATCCAATTTGGGATCCTGAAAAAGAACTGGGAAGTTTCTTTAAAATGAATTTTTCCAAAGAAGATAACCAAAAAATACTTTCATTAAACGCAAAAAAAATATTCATAGATTAAAGGTGTGGATTATTCCACACCTTTTTCTTGTAATTGTGTTTTTATTATGCTAAAATTAGTAAAGAATAAAAATAAAGGTAGGTGGTCAAATGCTAGTTCTAAAAATACTTTTATGGATAGTTGCATTAATCTTAGCCATAGTATTGCTGTGTTTGTTTGCACCGCTTGATTTAGAATTTACCGCCACCCCTAAAAAGAATGATTTTGCAATAAGACTTTACCGAATAAATCTTGCAAGGAAACGCAAGAAAAAGCAAAAAAAGTCTACACCGAAAAAAGAAAAACCACAAAAAAAGAAACAAAGTCTATCCCAAAAGATAGAACACAAAAAAGCAGATTTAGAAGAAATATTAGAGTGGGCAGGGCTGATATTAAATAGATTAAGCTGGATGATTTCTAATATCCGTGTTAGAAACCTAAATGCAAAATATGTGTCGGGTGGGGAAGATGCGGCAAAAGCGGCAATAGAATACGGCGCCGCATGTGCCTTGATTTACCCTATAGCAAGTTTAATTGAAACAAAAATGCATATGGCACCAAACGCATTAAAACTTGATATAAGTTGCGATTACGAACTAAAAGAACCGAACTATTTGCTTGAGGTGTTTTTAAGACTTCGCGGCTATCACGCGATTGTTACATTACTGTTTGTTATATATCATAAGTATATAAAAAAATAAAGGACTTAAGTTTAATCTTAAGTCCTTTTTGTTATTCATTATTTGCTCTGAATTGTAAACTATACAGTTGCTTATAGGTGCCATCCAATGCAATTAAATCGTCGTGTTTTCCTTGCTCGGTAATCTTACCGCCAGCAATTACTGCAATTTCATCGGCGTTTTTAACTGTTGAAAGTCGGTGGGCTACCACAAGGGTAGTTCTGCCGTGGCAAAGTTCGTCTAATGCTTGTTGAATAAGTATTTCGGTGGTGTTGTCCAGAGCGCTTGTTGCTTCGTCTAAAATAAGTATGGGTGGATTTTTAAGGAAGACGCGAGCAATACAAAGCCTTTGCTTTTGTCCGCCTGAAAGTCTAACGCCACGCTCACCAATTACGGTATCGTATCCATTTTCCAGCGAAGTAATATAATCGTGAATATTAGCACGCTTAGCGGCGGTGATAATTTCTTCTTCGCTAGCTTCAGGTCTGCCATACAAAATATTATCCCTAATACTAGCATTAAATAGGTAAACATCTTGCTGAACAATACCTATATTGCGCCGTAAAGACTCCATTGTAATATCGTTAATATCCTTGCCGTCAATTAAAATTGAGCCTTTTTCTATTACATAAAACCTAGGAATAAGGTGACATATAGTTGTTTTTCCGCCACCACTGGGACCAACCAATGCAAAGGTTTTGCCTTTTTCAATATTAAGGCTAACACCCTTTAAAACATCGCGGTCACCATCGTAACCATAGGTAACATCTTTGAATTCAATGTGTCCGTCTAGTCGTTCAACAGCTTGGGCTTGGGTTAAATCAAGTTCAGGTTCTGTATCCATAACCTCTAAAAACCTTTCAAACCCTGCAAATCCATTTTGGAATTGCTCCATAAAACGTATGAGAGTGTTAATTGGTGCTAGAAATAGGTTAATTGAAACAATAAAAGCCGAATAGTCGGCAAAGTTTATTTTACCGCCGTATAGGAAAAGACCACCTGCAATTAGAATAACAACATTAAAAACGTCGGTTATAAAGGTGGTAGAGGAGTGGAACAACCCCATATTTTTATAGGCGTCGCGGCTAGCCTCTTTGAAGTCGGCATTGCCGCGCTCAAACTTCTCTGTTTCTTTTTTAGAGTTTGTAAAAGCCTTGGTAACGCGAATTCCTGAAATGCTGCTTTCAAGTGCGGCATTTATAGTAGCAACCGCTTGCCTGCTTTTTTTAAAGGCGTCGCGCATTCTTTTACGAAGAGTAGCCGAAACCAGTACAAGAAAAGGCACGCAAGCAAAGATTATTAGCGTTAACGGTAGGCTAATGCTTGAGAGATAACAGAAAGAAATAATAACCGAGATAGAGGAAATTAAAACCGTCTCTGGTCCATGGTGCGCAAGTTCGCTAACCTCAAATAAATCGCTTGTCATACGCGACATAATTTTGCCTGTTTCGTTATTATCGTAAAAACTAAAGGGTAACTTTTGCAAATGAGAGAACAGATCGCTACGCATTTCAGCTTGCATTCTAATACCCATAATATGACCTTGATATTGAATGAAGAAGTTAAGCCCCATTCTTATTAAATAAAGAACAAGCAACCCTACACCAAAAATAACAATATCGCGATAACGCTTATTTGGAATAAGGTCATTTAGCATAAATCTGGTTATCATAGGGTAGAGAATGGCAATTAATGAAACCAGTAGCGAAGCACCCATATCCATTAAGAATAATTTTTTATGGGGTTTATAGTATTTTAAAAATCGTTTTAACATAATAATTTTGCCTTAACTGATACACTTTTGGGGGCATTTTTCGGCACATTTACCACAACCTGTGCAAAGTGTTGGATTGATGCTTGCAAGATTGTTTTCAATGGTAATAGCCTCTGCTTCACATTGCTTTTTGCAAATACCGCAGCCAATACAGGATACCTTACAAACCTTACGTGCAATGGCACCCTTATCGTTGTTGTTGCAGTTAACCTTGTAACTTTTTACTTTAGGTATAATTTCAATAACACTTTTTGGGCAAGCATTAGCACATGCACCGCATCCCGAACACTGTAAGGTATCAACCTCGGCAATGCCATTTGAGTTTATTTTAATGCAACCGCTTGGACAAACCGAAACGCAGTCGCCAAGTCCTAAGCAACCGAAACTACAGCTTTTATCACCAGAGAAAAGGGTGGTAACTGCGGAACAACTTTTAATGCCTCTATATTCGTATTTTTTCTCGGTGCAATCGTTACCGCCGTTACATTTAACGTGGGCAACTTTTTCTTGAAAGTCGCCGGCTTCAACACCTAATATTTCTGCTAATCCTTTAGAAACCTCTGCACCGCCTGGGGCGCAAAGAGTAGCATCTGCAAGTCCGTTAATAACTGCTTCGGCATAAGCATCGCAACCTGAAAAACCGCAACCGCCACAGTTAGCACCAGGCAGTAATTCACGTGCTTTTTCAACTCGTTCGTCACCTTGTACCTCTAGGGCAACCGATGCAAAGGAAAGACCAATACCTGCTATAAGACCTATAGCAGAAACAATAATAATTGCAATTACTATCATACTCATAACTTTCCCTCCTAAACAATTCCCGCAAAGCCAAGGAACGAAAGTGAAACAATTGCTGCTGCAATAAGTGTACTGGGTAGACCTTGCAAACTTTTTGGAATATCGCTAGACTGTAGTCTGCCTCTGACACCTGCAAAAATAAGCATAGCAACCAAAAAGCCAAGACCTGCACCAACAGAGTTTACAAGTGCTTCACCGTAACTGTGTACCCTTGTGCTTGTAAAATTAAGTAGGGTTATACCAAGTACCGCACAGTTTGTAGTAATCAAAGGTAGATAAATTCCAAGCGCGTTGTAAAGCGGCGGAATAAATCTTTTAAGCACGATTTCTACAAGTTGAACCAATGCGGCAATTATTAAGATAAATATAATGGTTTGTAAATATTCCAACCCTTTTGGTACGAGTATAGAAGCGTATATAGGGTAGGTAACAGCAGTAGCCATAACCATAACAAATATAACCGCAAGGCTCATAGAAAATGCAGTTTTAACCGATTTGGAAACTCCAAGAAATGGGCAGATACCCATGAATTTTGAAAGCACCATGTTTTCGGTCATAATACCTGCAAGAAGAATTATAATAATATTTTTAATATCCATTATTCTGCCTCCTCACAAGTTTTATCGCAACCGTTACAGTTCATGGGACAATTATCGCATCCAAGTTTTGTAACGGCCTTTTTACCCATTCTAACGCTTAATTTGTTTGAAAGTGCAACAAGCACACCAAATACGAAAAATCCACCTGGTGGAAGTAACATAACAAGCATAGGCGTTGTTGTTACCGTAAAACTTAGAGGAGTGCCCGCAAGAATAGTGCCACCACCAATTAGTTCTCGTATAAAGCCCATCAAAAATAACGCTAAGGTAAAGCCTATGCCCATACCGAGTCCGTCAAAGATAGAGGCGGAAACTGTGTTTTTGCTGGCAAACATTTCAGCGCGCGCCAAAATAATACAGTTAACAACAATTAGTGGCAAGAAAACACCAAGCGATTTATCAAGGGCAGGAGCGAAGGCCTTAACTATCATTTGAACAATGGTAACGAAGCCTGCAATAATTGTAATAAAGGCAGGAATTCTAACGCGGTCAGGGATGATTTTTCTAAGCAGTGAAATGGTTATGTTAGAACATATAAGAACTGCAGTAGCCGCAACACCCATGCCAATACCATTAAGAGCAGAGGTTGTAACCGCAAGGGTAGGGCAGGTGCCTAGCATAAGGCGAAGCACGGGGTTTTCTTTTATAATACCGTTTTTTAATACCTGAATATTGCTAGCCATTATTCCGCCCCCTTTACAATGTTGAATAACTCTCTGGCGTGATTAACGTCGTCAATTACAGCGTTGGTTGTAATCGTAGCGCCTGTTATTGCATTAATTTCTTTGTTCTTTTCTTTAGAAATCTCACTTTGTTTGCCAATAAATTGTTTTGTAAAATTTTCGCTTTTTGCGTTTTGGCCAAGGCCTGGAGTTTCGTCGGCAACACTCAATATTTGTACGGATTTAATGCTACCGTCTTTATTGATACCTGTCATAACCTTAACCTCGCCACCGTAACCGTTTTTAGAGGTAATAAAAATATAGCCAATAGTTTCACCTTTAAGTAATGCTTTTGAATAGCTAAATTCATTACCGTCTTTATCGGTAGCGGTAAGGTCTTGGAAACCTATTCCGGTTTCGCTATATATTACCGCCATAGCGGCTATTGATTCTTTTCTTGCTTCTTCGGCAATTTTTTCTTGTGTAATATCGTTGGTTAGTGCTAAAAGCCCTGAAATAACGATACATATTACGGTCAATATAATAGCAGGTACTAATACGTTTTTAGCAGTAGGTTTAGCCATTTTTTTGTACCTCCCATCCAAAAGGCTTACGCCTTGTAAGGCTTTCTATGTGAGGCGTAAGCAGATTCATAAGAAGGATAGAGTATGAAACACCTTCCGGTAATGCACCGAATTCGCGGATAACTACAGTAAATACACCGCAACCCAAACCAAATATAATACCGCCTAAAGCGTTATGGGGACTTGTAACGTAATCGGTTGCCATAAATATAGCGCCTAACATTACACCGCCAGAAAGGATAGCGTAAATCGGGTCTAACCCAAGTACCCAACTAAATACAAAAACAGTTAGAATAAAACTTAGCGGAATGTAAGGTTTAATAACCTTTCTTAAAACCAGATAAAGACCGCCGAGTAGTAAAAGAATACTGTTGCCTTCGCCTATGCAACCGCCGTGCAGACCTAGTAATAGTTGTTTGTATGTATAACTACCTGCTTCTGCAGCAAGCGGAGTAGCAGAGGTAACCGAATCAACGCCTGTAAACCAAGCGAACGGACTGATCCAATTTGTCATATACGAGGCAAAAGAAACCATTAAAACAATTCTGCCAACCATAGCCGGATTAGCAAAATTACTACCAAGACCGCCAAACATCATTTTAACTACAATTATTGCTACCGCACTACCGAGAGCCGCCATCCATATAGGCAGGGTAGAGGGTAGGTTAAGTGCAAGCAGTAGTCCTGTAACAACGGCAGAAAGGTCACCAATGGATACAGGTCTTTTCATAATTTTGCAACAAACAAATTCTGAAAGTATAGCCGAAAGAATGCTAACGGCAACAATCAGTATCGCGCGCGGACCAAAAAGCACAAAACCCGAAAGCGTAGCAGGTGTAAGTGCAATTAAAACGTCAAGCATAATGCCGCTGGTTGTGGCTTTTGAGAGTATATGCGGCGAGTGATTAACTAATTTTTTATCCATTTTAACCCCTCTTTCTAAGTGCGGCTTTTGCGGTTCGCATAGCCTGTACTATTGGGCGTTTCGCAGGGCAGGAGTATGCACAACTGCCACATTCCATACAGTAGTTTACGCCTAGCTTTTCAACCTTGCTTAAATCTTCGGTTTT
Organism: Acutalibacteraceae bacterium; assembly: GCA_045630515.1. Lineage (GTDB taxonomy): Bacteria > Bacillota > Clostridia > Oscillospirales > Acutalibacteraceae > UMGS1532. Next base: position 4,088 of record JAZQTG010000099.1, on the reverse strand, counting down.
TAAAGCGGCAGCAATGTGGAAAGGCACAAGCCCCATTGGGCAAGCGTCTGCACATTTACCACAACGAATGCAAGGGTTAATTGGTGGCATGGCGGCAGTTTCTTCACTAAAACAAAGTATAGCATTGTTTTGCTTTAGTACAGGTAAGTCGGTACTTTCTACAGAAAAGCCCATCATAGGACCGCCAATTATAACCTTTTTGCAAGGTTTTGTAAAACCGCCGCAAAACTCTATTACATCAGAAACAGATGTGCCGAGTGGTACTAGCACGTTTGCAGGATTTTTTATTGCATCGCCATCAACCGTTAAGCGTTTTGCAACAAGGGGCATACCTGTTTTAATATACTTTGCAATAGCGGCTACGCTGGTAATGTTCATAACAACACAACCGATATCCGCAGGCAAGCGACCTAAAGGTAACTGTTTTCCGGTGGCGGAGTATATAAGCACCTTTTCCGCGCCTTGTGGATAGTGACTGGGAAGTTTTAGAAGTCGTACGCGATTATCGGGATCTTCACTGGCGGAGGCAATATCGTAAAGAATATCTAACGCTTTAGGTTTGTTATCCTCAATACCAATTATTACTTCTTCAAAATTTAATACTTTTAAAAGAGTATAAATTCCATCCATAACATCGCTTGGGTTTTCCATACACTCGCGATAGTCGGCAGTAATGTATGGCTCACACTCGGCGCCGTTAATGATTAATGTTTTTAGCGGCTTGTCAGGAGAAGGGGTGAGTTTTACGTGGGTTGGGAAACCTGCACCACCAAGACCAACAAGACCCATTTCGCGAACTGCGGCGGCCAATTCTTCGGGAGTGTTAACTGGGTGTGGCTTAAGTTCAGGGTCAGGTGTACCTTTACCGTCAGATTCAATTTCAACCGCATCTACAACAACGCCGTTGGTTAGTGTTGCAGGTTTAATTGCAGTAACCACACCCGAAACGCTTGAATGTATTGGGGAAGAAATATACTTTTCGCATTCGCCGATTTTGGTGCCTACAAAAACTGTATCTCCCACCGAAACGATAGGGGTGCAGGGCACACCAATATGTTGTTGCATGGGTATTAAAACCTTGCTCTTTTGTTGCATAATGACAGTTTCTATATCTGCGGTATTTTTGTTGTGTTTTGGGTGTATACCGCCACGAATACTACCTTTAATGCGAACAAACTCTTTTTTATTATGCATAAGGTGTTGACTCCTTTCAATGAATGAGTGTACTAAGTATATATAATTATAACAAACTACTATATTTAATGCAACAAATATGCAAAACTTTTAAAAATAATACAAAAAATTGTCAATTAGAGGTTTATTTTAAAGGTGAAATGGTTTATAATAGTCATAGTTTATTATAAAGGACGGTGATTTTGTGCAAAGCAATATGCGTAGTGAAATGCTAATCGGTAAAGAAGCGCAAGAAAAACTAAAAAATTCCAGTGTTGCAATATTTGGTGTTGGCGGTGTAGGTGGCTATGTTGCTGAAGCGCTTGCACGTATGGGTGTTGGACGTATTGTTTTGGTTGATAAAGACGTGGTGAGTGTTACCAACATTAACCGTCAGATAATCGCTTTGCATAGCACCATAGGGCAGTACAAAACTGAGGTTATGAAGAATCGCATTTTAGATATCAACCCCTTGGCAAATGTTGAAACATATAATATGTTTTATTTGCCTGAAAATGCCGACCAATTCAACCTTGATGAGTATGATTATATCGCTGATGCGGTTGATACGGTGTCGGCTAAAATAGAATTAGCAGTAAGAGCAGAAAAAAGTGGCGTGCCTATAATTTCTGCAATGGGTACAGGAAATAAACTAGACCCAACAAAATTTGAAGTAACCGATATCTATAAGACCAGCTGTTGTCCATTAGCACGAGTTATGCGTAAAGAGTTAAGGGATAGAGGCGTTAAAAAATTAAAGGTGGTTTATTCAAAAGAAGAACCTATAAAGCCTAAATTTTCCGCCGAAAAAAGTTCAACCCCCGGTAGTGTTTCTTTCGTGCCTTCGGTTGCAGGGCTTATTATGGCGGGTGAAATAATAAGGGGGTTAATAGGTGTTTAGTTTACCTCCTAGTGTTGAATATATAATTAATACCATTGAGGGTGCAGGGCATACAGCGTGGTGTGTTGGCGGTTGTGTAAGAGATATGCTAATGGGTAAAACCCCAAACGATTATGATATTGCTTCCTCTGCCCCTTGCGAAATAATTCAAAACCTTTTTGAAAAGACCATACCTACAGGTATTAAGCACGGTACAGTAACAGTAATAATTGATGGTGTACCATATGAAGTTACTAGGTATAGAATAGATGGCGAGTATAATGATAACCGTCACCCTGACAATGTAAAATTCACTGAGGATTTTGCTTTTGATTTATCCCGCCGCGATTTTACCGTAAACGCTATGGGATATAACAAAAAATACGGTGTGTGCGACCTCTATGGCGGTAAAGATGATATAGATAATAAAATCATTCGTGCAGTAGGTGACCCAACCAAAAGATTTTCAGAGGATGCGCTTAGGATAATCCGAGCAATAAGGTTTGCATCAGTGCTTGATTTCAGTATTGAAAATGAAACTTTAAAGGCTGTTAAAGAACAGGCTAACCTACTAAGTAATATTGCTAGCGAAAGGGTAACCACCGAACTTTTAAAGACGCTTTTGGGTGAAAAACCATCGGTGCTAAAAGAACTTATTTCAGCAGGTGGACTAATAGTCTATGGAATAGAAAGCACTGCAGATTTATCTTTGCTTGATAGGTTGCCGAACATTGATGCTTTAAGGCTTGCCGCGTTATGCAAAATATGTGAATCTGACATTGAAAATGTACTGAGCGGTTTAAGGTTAAGCAACAAGCAAAAAAACGAAGTTTTAGGGTACTACTCAATACTTTCGCTAAACGAGTTAACCCTTAAAAATCTTAAACCTTTTGCATCAAAAGTAGGGTATAGCAACTTAGATAGGGCAGTTGTTGCCTATGGTGCAATAAAGGGCATTAATGTTAACGAAATATCAAAAGCAATAAAAATATCGGCACAAAAAAACGAGCCCTACTGTATAGATATGCTTAACATTACAGGTAACGAAATTAAAGAACTGGGCTTTGAGGGAAGCGAGATAGGTGTAGTACAATTAAAACTGCTTGATATGGTGTTGGAACACCCCCAAAGCAATACAAAAGAATTGCTGATAAACAAAGCAAAAAATCTATAAGATATTAATATTGAACCTAAAAAAATTGCCCACACTGAAAGGTAAAAACAGTGTGGGCGAAATTTGTCGTATGGTTTTGCTTGAAAGTCACATGCTTTAGTGTTAAAATGTATCTTACAAAAAAACAAAGAGGAGTATTTATGGAAAAGACTTGTTGTTTTACAGGGCATAGGCCATCAGGTTTGCCCTTTAAATATAACGAAAAAGACCCACGATGTATAGAACTTAAAAATCGTATACGCTTTAATATAACACGCCTAATAACCGAAAATGGTGTTACTAACTTTATAACAGGTATGGCAATGGGTATAGATATTTTTGCCGCAGAAGAGGTTTTAAAACTTAAAAATATGTTTCCAAACATAAAACTGATTTGTGCTATACCTTGTCCTAACCAAACAGACGGATGGAATTCGTATTGGTGCCAAAGGTACGATGATATTTTAAGTAAAGCAAGCGAGAGCATTGTGCTGTCACAGGAGTATAGCAAGGCGTGTATGCATATTCGCAATCGCTATATGGTGGATAATTCAAATTACATAATAGCGGTTTGGAACGGTAAGAATGGCGGTACTTCAAGCACCCTTAAATATGCCGAAAAGAAAAACCGCAAAATCACCATAATAAATCCAGAAGAACTTTAAACCCCAAACACAAAGTAAAGTGTTTGGGGTTTGTTTTATTTATTTACAAAAGATTTATACGTTACGCAAAAAAATCTCCCAAACTAAACCTTATGGTCTAATTTGGGATTTTGGTGCCGGTGGCGGGACCGCGTATTGCAAGCAATCCGCCCTGCTTGGTGACCCAATGCTTTCGCATTCGGTACCCACCTTCGCACCTTGCAACTAAAAACAGTCC
>JAZQTG010000098.1:0-2314 GCA_045630515.1 Acutalibacteraceae bacterium | reverse complement strand
CGGCCCTGTAGCTCAGTGGTTAGAGCAGGCGACTCATAATCGCTTGGTCGCGGGTTCGAGCCCCGCCGGGGCTATATGCTTAAATCCCGTAAGCGTTAAATATAAAACGCTTGCGGGATTTTTTACGGGGCTCCCGTAAATTTCCCCGTAAATTTTTCCGAAAAAAAACGAAAATGCACAAAAAAAGAGCGGCCTATAATGGCCGCTCGCATTTTTCGCATTTGCTCGCACTTATTTAGTCTTCTTAGGTCTGCCAGCCTTGCTACCTTGCAATTTATCAGCGATATTTTTCAGCGTTTCAGCGTTTGCGCTTTGAAGCGTTACTTTTATTTGCTTCTTCATTTCATCAAATGAAATTTTTGCGCAATAAGCCTTATAAACGTCTTCAATTTTCTTTGAGGGCGCATTATTTAAGCGTTGTTCACAAAGTAAACGCAAGGCGGATACTGCCATTTCTTCATCAAGTACGACCGTATTTTGCGTAATTTCAGCGGCATTTACGGCTGATTCTTCGGCGGTGTTTGTTTTTATTTCGCTCATATTTTTAATCTAGTTTGGAGTTAAATATTCGCCCTTAAAGGGGGCTTTTCACGCGCCTATATACCAGAAAACTTGCTTTTTGTCAAGTTAATATTGAGCGAATCACTTAGCAATTTACGGAAATTTTGGTGTTTAATTTTAAAAATCCGTTGCAATTTTGCGCGGTAATATAAGTGCGCAAGCCTGTCTCTAAATCAAAATTATAAAGTATATTTTCAGGCGTTTTCAGGTCTTCCCACGTTTTATATTCACCGCTAGTATTAACAATGCCCGCCATATACGGATTAATAATTATTTCCCCGCCACCGCCGCCGCCACCGCCGCCGCCAGACCCAAAATTAACAAAAGTATCATTAACGGCAATGGCTTTATATACGGCTTTATCCGCGCATGAATAAGCCTTGCAATCAATGGCAATTCTAGAAAGTCTTTTATATATAGTTGTATTTGATGAAACTGGAACGCATTTATTTGAAGTGGCATAATGCAAAGAAGATTTTAATTCGCCGCTGCATTCGTAGATTTTCTGATAAAGAATTCCCCCCTCATTCAAGCACGAATAATCTACAATTTTCTTTAAACAAGGTGTAGACGGATAATAACTTTTTCCAATAGTAAACGCGCCATTTTCTCGCGCATAAAGTCCTGCATCACCGACAAAATAAGTGACGTTTCCCGCTAAAGTTATTCCCTCACCGTCATTTGCAAACATTTCGGCGATTTGTTCTTTATATTCGTAAAATTCGGGTAATGTGCCAGAATTGCCGCTTCCATTAATCTGATTATCTAATTTATTATTTGAATCAATGAGGGCATTGATAGCATTGACTGAATCATTTAGTTTTGTGTGAAAAAGTGGCTCGTTTTTCTTCCAAATTTCTAATTTATCCATAAAATTATTGAGTTTAATTTCCAGTATTACCGCCAGAATTACCGCCCGCGCTTAACATAGTCGGGTCATATTGGCCGATAGAATAAGTTTCTTGTATCTGATAGCCTCCACCGTCAGCGGGTGAAGATGATGCGCCCATAAAAACGCTTGTATAGCCCGCTGCTATTTGAAAATTTCCCGCACTCGGATTTTGTTGTTGCCCGATGCTTCCGATATTAGAAATAGGGGTTTTACTCCAGTAAGACACGGTGATATTTACGCTTGGAACGTAGTAAACGGGCGTTTTAATAGCCTGCGCCACTTCGGGCTTATTATAGTCTAATATATCGCTTAAAAATGCATTTTGGGCGTTTCCCGATGAATCTAAACCTTTTGGGATTCTGGTTAATGGTGATGCGCCATTGATATATTGTTTTAGTGCGCCTAATTCTTCAGGCGACCAGTTTTTATAAGGCTCTTTGAACAAAATGCTTTGTTGGATTGCGTTCACGCTAGTATTGACTATTTTCGGATGCTCTTTGCTTCCGAATTTCTTTTCTTGTTTTTCTATTTCTTCGGATTCAGTCGCGCTTAAACTTTGAATTATATTAGAAATTCTAACAGATAAAGTCCACATGCCGCCCTCAATTCGGGTTTTAGTTGTCGTCACCGATTTACCGACAATTACTTGCTTTTCTTCGTTTGAATTACCAGAAACGGGGGTAAAAGTAGCCGCTGTTAATTCGGCTTCTTCTTGCGCGTCTATTTGCTCTTTTGTACCCGAAAAAGAATATTCTTCATACTCTGAATTATCCACCGATACAGAATAACCAACGAAAGATTTTGATTCGGGCAAAGTCTTAGAAAAAACGTGATTTACTTGACTTTTTAAATTAATATTAT
>JAZQTG010000097.1:0-3328 GCA_045630515.1 Acutalibacteraceae bacterium | reverse complement strand
AGTTTATGAAAACGTTAAATAAAAAAGATATACAAATCCTTGAGATGCGAATGTTTGGTTTAACATTAGAAGAGATTGCAAATAAGCTCGGTTACAAAACCCACACCGGTGTATTAAAACGCATTCACAAAATCGGAAGGTATTATGAAAAGTTCGCGGGTGTGGACTATGGATTCTCGGAAAAGAAAATAATTTAAATCTTATAGGAACAATTTGTATATACTTATGCCATATATAAATAGAAAGGCACAAAGCCGTCGGAAAAATCCGGCGGCTTTTTTGTACCATAAATTTTTAAAAAAGAAAGGAGGAGTATTTGTGTATACAAAACATGTGTCTTGTAGTATAGCGAGCATAGGCTTTGTGTAGCCACGCCGCCACAGTGATTAGAAATAATCACTGAGAGGGGCTTCGCCCCTATAACCCCTAATTTTAAGAAAGGAGGAAAATTAAATGACCAAAAGAAACAGAAGCAGTATCATCAACATCCGTGTTACCGATTATGAAAAGCAAAGAATAGTTCACAAGGCAACAAAAGCGGGACTTACCACCTCAGAGTACGTGAGGCAAACAGCGGTCAATAAAGAGATTAAAGAACTGCCTCGTGCCGAGCTTTACGACCTTTGCACCGAAATCAGCCGAACGATTGATGACCCCGATTTTGATACAAACAAAATCAAGGATTTAGTATTTAAGATAAGGAGCGTGATGTAATATCGCAGTAACAAAAATTCATCCGGTCAAAAACAATCTAAAGCATCTTGTGGCCTATGCTTCAAACCCTGAAAAGCTAACCGATAAATCTCTTTACAATGCTCTGCATTATATCGCTAACGAAAAGAAAATTCAAAGCGATGATGTGGAGCATTTATTATTTGCAAAGGGTATTGGTTGCGAGGCTCAAACGGCATATTCAGATATGCTGCGTGTTCAAAAGCATTTTGGCAAACGAGACGGCAATGTGGCTTACCACGCAATTCAAAGCTTTAAGCCCGGCGAAATAACGCCAAAGGAATGCCATGAAATCGGAGTGGATATAGCAAGGAAACTTTGGGGAGACAGGTATCAAGTGTTGGTTACCACCCATTTGGATACCCGCCATCTTCATAATCATTTTGTTATTAACTCGGTATCTCCTGTAAACGGTAAGAAGTTCAATGATGATCTATCGGTGTATTTCGAGTTTCGCCGCGTATCCGATGAAATGTGTAAAGAATGGAATTTGAGCGTTATTGAAAACCCAAAGGGCAAAACACCCCGTAAGCTTTACTTTGCTGAACAGAATGGTGAGCCTACTAAGTTTAACCTTATGAGAGCCGCCATCGACAATGCCCTTGAAAACACTTCAACACCTCAGGATTTTACTAGACTTTTATTGCATTACGGTTACGTGTTTTCATACACCGAAGGTCACAAGTACGCAACCATTCGCTTAAAAAATTCTCAAAAGGCGGTGCGTACAAACAGACTCGGAGAAAGGTATGAAATCCAAAACATCATTGAACAGCTAAATTACAACTACTACAAATACGGCAGTAAATATCTTGAAAATGGCTTGAGCGGTGCGTTTAGGTATTCTTCGTCTCCAAAGCACTATAGGTACAAAGGAAAATACTCGGATATGAAATATATCAGCGGTTGGAAAGCAACCATTTTTATTTTCTTGTTTTTACTCGGCTATCGACCACAGGATAAAGAGCACCCGAGATATGCCTATTCACCCGAAATGCGAGAAGCGATGCGAAGGCTTGACCGGTATATTAAAATGAGCAATCTGATTTGCAAATACGATTTTAAAACAGACAGAGATATTAACAACTTTATAGACAACGCAAAAGAAAAACTACAAAAACTAGAGCACCAACGACAGAAAATATATAACCTTTTAAGACGGTGCAAAGACCCAAGTAAAACAGACGAATTAAAGGCTTTGCGCGATAAGCTTACTTTTGAAATCACCAGCATCCGAAAAGAAATTAAAGTAGGATGCGAAATTATAGAGCGCAGCACAACAATCCACGAGCTAATCAAAAAGGAAAAAGCACAACGATTAGCCCAAAACAATCTAATGAAAAAATATAGAAATAAGGAGAAAAGAGTAAATGAACAAACAAAATAATATTAAGAATTTGAAAATCGAGAACCTAAAGGAATTTGAAGGTCATCCCTACAAGGTGACCGATAATGAAGAAATGGAAGCGTTGGCACTAAGCATCAAGGAAAACGGGATATTAAGTCCCGTTGTGGTACGACCGATTGATGACACCGGCGATTACGAAATTATTTCGGGACACAGAAGAATATTTGCAGCGAAAAAGGCAGGACTTACCGAAGTTCCTGCCTTAATTTATGCCATCAGTCACGAAGAAGCTATCATTGCTTTGGTGGATAGCAACCTCCACAGAGAGCATATCCTACCGAGTGAAAAAGCGTTTGCGTACAAGATGAAAATGGATGCGCTATCCCATCAAGGGAAACGCACCGATTTAACCTCAGACCAAGTTGGTCTAAAGTTGTCTGCCGAGCAAGTATCTAATGATGACAGTGCCACCCAAGTAAAAAGATATATTCGCTTGACCAACCTCATAAAACCGCTGCTGGATATGGTTGATGAGGGCAAGATAGCGTTCACACCTGCAGTGGAGCTTTCCTTCTTAAACGATACCGAACAAGCCGATTTGGTTGAGGTAATTGAGGTTTGTGAAGCCACTCCGAATTTATCTCAAGCACAGAGGTTAAAGAAGATTAGTCAAGGCGATGGTCTTATACCTGAGGTTATAGCAGAAATATTAAACGAGCAAAAGGCGAACCAAAAAGAACGTATCAAAATACCCACCGAGAAGCTTCGGAAATATTTCCCCAAGCGCTATACGGCGGCGGATATGGAAAAAGAAATCTTTGCGATGCTTGAAAAGCGTTACAGAGAAAAACAGCAGGATGCGAGGTGATAAATATGGGATTGATTGTAGGTCTCGGCGGAGAGCAAAAGTATAAAATCGGCAAAGTCAACTATGTAGTAACCTCATCCTTTTTACCACCAAAAGAAAAGGTAGGACTTAAAGACCGAATGGCAAGAGTTATTACAAGCGATTTCACAGATTGGACAGATGCGCCAACAACTGATAATATGAATACGGAATATATGTGCTCGACTGTCGGAAAGGAGGACTAATGCAGTCGAAAGAAAATTTAGGAATTACGGCTCTTTATTGCCGTGTATCTCGTGACGATGGCACTGAGAAAGAGAGTAATTCCATCACCAATCAAAAACGTATGCTTTCTAAATACGCGAAAACCAACGGCTTTAAAAACATCAAGGTCTATGAGG
>JAZQTG010000096.1:0-1097 GCA_045630515.1 Acutalibacteraceae bacterium | reverse complement strand
GTTATCTCTGTTTTTGTATGGTTTATCAGGTCCTTTTATGGCAGCCTTTGTTGAACGATTTGGGTTAAGGGAAGTTATGCTTTACTCGATGGGGTTATTAGTAGTTGGCCTTAGTTTAACGTTTGTTATGAAGACGGAATGGCAACTAATGCTCATCTGGGGCGTGATGATTGGCATTGGATCAGGGTTATTTTTAACGGTATTAAGTGCACAGATAGCCAATCGATGGTTTGTGAAAAGACGTGGTTTAGCTGTAGGGATTTTAATGGCCGCTACAGCAACAGGGCAGTTAATTTTGTTGCCTGTACTTGCCTGGTTAGTAAGCGAATCTTCTTGGCGAACGGCTATTTTGCTTATTTTTGGCCTTGGTGTATGCATGTTTATTGTGATAGCCGTTGTTATGCGCAATTATCCGCGTGATGTGGGGGTACCGCCTTTAGGGGAAAAAGAATTAGCACCAGAAGTCGTACCACCTGTCGGTAATCCATTTAAAATAGCAATAGCTGTTTTATTTGTAGCGCTTCGCGTAAAAGAATTTTGGTTACTTGCAGGTAGTTTTTTGATTTGTGGTCTTTCTACAAGCGGATTAATCGGGACACATTTTATTTCATATTGTATGAGCTTTGGTATTCCAGTTGTAACAGCAGCATCGGTATTATCGATTATGGGCGTATTTGATTTAGTTGGCACAACGGTTTCCGGATGGCTATCCGATCGTTTTGATAGTCGCTGGTTATTGTTTTGGTATTATAGTTTGCGCGGTTTATCGCTTATTGCGTTACCTTTTGCGCTCGAGTCTGGCGCATACATATGGTTAATCGTATTTGCGGTATTTTATGGATTAGATTGGGTAGCAACTGTGCCCCCAACGATTGAGTTAACGAGACAACGTTTTGGCATTCAAAAAAGCGCGATGATTTACGGATGGATTTTTGCCGCCCATCAAGTAGGTGCGGGCATAGCAGCTTATTCCGGTGGGGTTATTTATAATGTGTTCGGCTCGTATACATGGGCGTTTTTATTAGCGGGTGGATTCTGTGGTTTAGCTAGTTTGTTTGTATTATTAATTAAAAAGCAACCTAAACTTTCTGTTAATT
>JAZQTG010000095.1:0-1118 GCA_045630515.1 Acutalibacteraceae bacterium | reverse complement strand
TAAAGAAAATAAGATGCGGAAGTAGTTCAGTGGTAGAACACCACCTTGCCAAGGTGGGGGTCGCGGGTTCGAATCCCGTCTTCCGCTCCATAAAATAGGGCGGCATAGCCAAGTGGTAAGGCACAGGTCTGCAACACCTTTATCACCGGTTCAAATCCGGTTGCCGCCTCCATATTTTTAAAATCGGATATCCGGTTTTTTTTTATATATATTTGCGGAAGTAGTTCAGTGGTAGAACACCACCTTGCCAAGGTGGGGGTCGCGGGTTCGAATCCCGTCTTCCGCTCCATTTATGCCGGTATGGCGGAATTGGCAGACGCGCGCGACTCAAAATCGCGTTCCTCTGGAGTGTCGGTTCGACCCCGACTACCGGTATCGATTACAATGAAGAATCCTTATAGATTATAAGGATTCTTTTTTATTTGGTTTTAAGACAAATAGAGGGGTGCGTTGATTTCCGTTCTGGAGACGATGATTTCTGTCTTGACGTGAGGTGCACTAAAAAAGTTAGATTCAAAAACTATAGCATATTCTGATGTTAACTTTGTATTTCACGATGCAATACATAAAACGCTAGGCGCACCTCATGTTGTTTCATCTTCGTTAAAATTACTTTTTCTATTCTTGTGTTACTTCAATTCAAGTGTAAATACAATTAGGTTGTTATGTGCTTTTTTATTTCTGAATTTTATTGAACTCTTATTTAATTCTAAAGCCTTTTATTTATCATGTTTTCAATAGTTCCCTAATGCTTTAGACAACTCTTTGTTAAACGTTTTTCTCCTCTATTAAAATTGTGTGTTACAAATAAATTTTATCGAATATATTATCTTAATAGTTTAAGTAACTTGTAAAAAAATGTATAATATCCTCAACAACATGATTAGATAACAAAGGCGTGCATATTTTTATTATTATTAAGTTGCAGTAATAATTGAAGATTGTAGTTTTCTGTCTATCATAAACCACTTATAAAATGAAAATCCTACACACATACACACCCACTCACACACATATATACAACATACACACACTCACTCACACTCACACACATACAACGTACACCACTCACTCACTCACTCACTCACACAATACACACATAAACCATAAATACATAT
>JAZQTG010000094.1:0-1220 GCA_045630515.1 Acutalibacteraceae bacterium | reverse complement strand
TGGGAGTTTACAGGAAACTTTACAGCGGGAGTATTACAAGACGGAGTATATACTAACTTTAATTAAGCTTTAAAGCATGATTGGGGAAATCCGCCGGCTATAATGTTTAATAATAATCCCGAAGAAAACGGAAGCGGTGCTTCAAAGCAAACCTTAAGCTTTTATGATGGAAAATCGGCAATAGGTTCATATGTAGACGGAACAAGTGTATATGCAGGCTTTAAGGCAACAGAGGATGGAGTATATACCTTTGGAGCATCGGAAGTATGCGATAAAATAAGTATAGAACTTTCAAGTGTCTGCACAGTAGAGGATTTAATAAATTGGGGCGAGGATAAGCCGTTTTATATTAAAATAACAAAGAACGGTGAACAAATATGGCCTAAGGGCAATAACGGATATGAGTTAAAGCCAAGCACCAAGTTATCGGTAGAGATACCTACAATAAAGGATATTAAGCTATATAAGGGCGATGAAATAAGAATTGAGGTATCGGGACAAAGCGGAATATTAAATCGCCACGCAACAGTAACCTTAGATTTTGATGTAACAAAGCAAAAGGATTTAGAGGTTAAAAATCATGTTACATCAATTAAACTTTCTGATAGTAAGATAGAATTATCTAAGGGCGAAAGTTATAAGTTAAGCGCAACTGTATTACCGAAGAATGCGGATAATAAAAATGTAAAATATAAATCTTCGAATACGAAGGTAGCAACAGTTGATTCAACAGGCAAAATAACCGCAATCAAGCAGGGTAGTGCCGTAATATATGCAATAAGCTGCGAAAACGAAAGCATTAAGGCAGAGTGTAAGGTTACGGTAAGTGCGGAAGTGGCTGCACCTAAACAGCAGAACTTTGTAAAAACCTTATGGCCTGATGCAACCCAAAAGGTTACGGAAGTAAATAAAAATAGTTCTTGGGAGTTTACAGGAAACTTTACAGCGGGAGTATTACAAGACGGAGTATATACTAACTTTAATTACGCATTAAAGCATGATTGGGGAAATCCGTCGGCTATAATGTTTAATAATAACCCCGATGAAAACGGAAGCGGTATTTCAAAGCAAACATTAAGTTTCTATGATGGAAAATCGGCAATAGGCTCTTATGTAGACGAAACAAGTGTATATGCAGGCTTTAAGGCATTAGAGGATGGAGTATATACCTTTGGACCATCCGAAGTATGCGATAAAATAAGTATAGAGCTTTCAAGTGT
>JAZQTG010000093.1:0-1116 GCA_045630515.1 Acutalibacteraceae bacterium | reverse complement strand
ACATTATAAATAACTCCACCGGAATAGGCTGCTATACCGGCACCTACTTGATGGGCGGCAAAAATCCATCCGTAAATCATCGCACTTTTTTGAATGCCAAAGCGTTGTCTCGTTAACTCAATCGTTGGAGGGACAGTTGCTACCCAATCTAATCCATAAAACACCGCAAATACGATTAACCATATGTATGCACCAGACTCGAGTGCAAAAGGTAACGCAATAAGCGATAAACCGCGCAAACTATAATACCAAAACAATAACCATCTTCCATCAAAACGATCCGATAGCCATCCCGAGACTGTCGTACCAACTAAATCAAATATCCCCATAATCGATAACACCGACGCGGCTGTTACAACAGGAATACCAAAGCTCATACAGTATGAAACAAAGTGTGTCCCGATTAATCCACTTGCAGAAAGACCACAAATTAAAAAACTACCTGCAAGTAACCAAAATTCCTTTACGCGAAGCGCTTCAAATAAAACAGCGATTGCTATTTTAAAAGGATTGCCGACAGGCGGCGCAACTTCTTGTGCTATTTCTTCTTCCCCTAAAGGTGGTATCCCCATATCACGCGGATAATTGCGCATAAAAATAAATAACAAAATAAACATACATATGCCCATGCTAAAAATAAGCAAAATAGCCATTCGCCAAGAATATTCGCTAACTAACCAGGCAAGCACAGGTAGCAAAACTAACTGTCCTGTTGCTGTAGCGGCCATTAAAATCCCAACAGCTAAACCGCGTCTTTTCACAAACCAGCGATTTGCTACTTGTGCACTTAATACCGTTAAAAATAACCCTGACCCAATGCCAATCATCACGCCCCAGATGAGCATCAACTGCCACTCTGTCATCATGACAAACGTTAAACTAAGGCCGACTACTAATAGTCCCATTGAGTAAAGCATAACTTTCCTTAAACCAAATCGTTCAACAAAGGCCGCCATAAAAGGACCTGATAAACCATACAAAAACAGGGACAACGCAAAAGCAAAGGAAATAGACGGTCTCCCCCAACCGAATTCCTGCTCAAACGGTTCAATAAACACCCCTGATGATGAACGAATAATCCCTGCTACAATAATCGCTAAAAATGATACAGCTAAA
>JAZQTG010000092.1:0-13559 GCA_045630515.1 Acutalibacteraceae bacterium | reverse complement strand
AAAGTCCCCTTTGACCTGTTAGCCATGACTAACTCTCCCCAACCGCCTGTCACACTCTCCTCTGGCCTCGTCAGATCTATCTCGCTCTCAGCCTCTTAGATCTAACTCCGGCTGCATCCGGTTAGATCTAAATCAGTGCATACAAAAAGGACCGCATAGATATAAAGGAGGCGGTCCGATTTGCAGAAAGGGGTAGCAGTGTACCATATAATATGCAATTCCGAATTCTTACCTTATTATAATACAAGTTAAACATTTATTCAACTGTTAACAATTTGTTCAAAGTTTGTTAACAATTTGTTCAATACATAAAAGTCAAAAAGTGCTAATCTATTACTTGAAAGGAGGTTTGCAGATATGAGATTAGAAAATACTGACAGATTTAAAAACAAGTTTTGCCGGGTAATTTGGAAAGACGGCTTTGAAATGGTTGGAGTTATTCGATGCGTTCCTAATTATTCAGCAAAATATAATTATCATTTACCCGGCTGGTTTTTAGTACAAAGTTATATGGAGTTTGAATTAAAATTTAAAGATCTAAAAGAAATCATAGTCGAGGAGGACGAGGACTAAATGGGTAAAAGCGATTATTTAGTAAACATGCGGTTTAGATACCCGGCCGACTGTATGCAGCAGTTCATAACCAACACGGTATATAAAGACATAACAATCGAACAGTTATTTAACTCTCTCAGGACATTTATATATGATACAATGAGTTATGCGAAAGTTATAGATCTGGAGGTTATGGACACAAAAACATATCAAAAGATAGATTTTACAAACTACTTATATTATCCGGGCGGACTACAAAAGGAGGACTAAATGATAGTTACAGAATTTTTACATAAAATTAATGTGATTATTAATTGTACAGAAGATTATAAAAAGACAGGTACTAAAAGCCAGCATGAGAAAACATGCGCGGAGGCAGTGGCATATGATGATATTAAAGACGCTTTGGACTCCCTTAAACAATCTATTAACGAAAATACAGACATTCTGTAATAATTGGGAGTTTTACAACGGAGTTTTCTATATTTGCGGACGAGATATTATAGCTGCTACAATCGGCTTTTTGACCGCAATAGTTATTTGTTTAACAGTAGGAGGAGTATATGGCAACATACAAGACAGTCAAAATTGATGTAGAAAAATTAGCCTCAGATATATGGGACCGTTTTATGTGTGATCTTGAGGCCAGCATGACAACGATAAAAGATAAATCGGACTTATACAATGAGACTTACGAGGATGCAAGGGCAGCAAAATACAGTTTGGATGTATTACGCTGGGCAAAACTTATTACTGCTGAGGAGTGTGACGACATGCAGCAAGTAGTAGATAAATATGTAGATGATATGTTTATAAACCGTGCTAAAGGAAATAAGGAGGATTAAAACATGGCAGTTAAAAAGAGCGGAAAGACCGCAGAAGAAAAAATCACAGTTAAGCCCGAGGACATTAAAGTCGATAGAGCTAAAGAGTTCGAAAAGAGTATCTCATTTGATATTACATTGTTTGGATGTATTAAAGTGTACGGATGCACTTACAGAACGTATGAGAAAAACGGAGAGGAAAAAGGTATTATCTCTTTTCCCTCTAAAAAGGGTAAAGACGATAAATACTACAATCATGTATACTTTTATGTATCAGATGAGACCCTCGCAGCAGTAGAAAAAGAAATAGAAGCATTAATCTAAGACGGATAGAGGCACGGTTTTATAATAGAGGGGACTTTAACAGGTCCCCTCATTTTATAAGGAGGTATATTAAATGAGGCGGGATGAATTTCCAATAGTTGAAGCATACTGTAAAGAAAAAATTATTTTAGAGCTTGAAAATATAAAAGAAGAAATACACGATTATCTTGTTTCTAATTGGTTAAGCGGAGATATTGCAGCCAAAGAAACGGATATTATTTTAGACAAACATATAAAGGAGATTAAACAATGAGTAAATGTTTAGAATTATCTACTATTAATGTAGTCTTTAAAGATTATAGTATTTTACAGGTAGTTGGTCATGATCTTAAACATGATTGTTTTAACGGTAAACATAAAATAGAATTAGTAATAGATAACCAAAAGACACATTTTAAAGAGTATAAAATTTATACATTTTTAGATAAGGATGTTAAAGAAATAACACAAATTTGGAGACAAATAGGGGGAGGATTAAAAGATGCCTAAGAAGTACACGCCGAGCGATTACGCACACCAGTACAAAACTAGATCTTACAATCTGGACTATAAGCCCGGGGAGTCTGACTTGGAATATTATCGCAGACTTGCAAAAGCTGCAGACCAAAGACTTTTAAGGCTTGAGCAGTTAGCCGGAAAAGTTAAGGGAGTTAAAGGAACACCCGGCTACGAAAAAGCAACTATGTACGCTTATGACAGAGCTATGAGAGACTTAGAGATATACGGAGGTGGTAAACGGTTTAACACTAAACCACCACTCAACAAAGACGGGACTATCGACAATAGACTTTTACATGAGAAATTGGCAGACATGAGAGCCTTTTTATCATCCGTTACAAGTACAAAACAAGGTATAACGCAGGTATATGAGCAGAGAGCAAAAACATTTAACGAGCAGTTCGGCACGTCTTATACTTGGATGGACCTTGCTGACTTTTACCAATCAGGAGACGCAAACAAGGCACTTAAAAATGCGAGTAGTGCGACAGTCCAAAAGTCAATAGGTATTATCCAGCACGCACTCAAACAGGCGGAAAAGGAATTAAAAGACAATAAAAAGATAACACTTGATAAAGTCAATAAAGACAAATTAGCGTACTCTAAATCCATAGAGCTTTTAAAGAGTAAAGACTTAGACCTCTCTATCTTAAAGGGAGTAAGTAAGGCACAGAAGCAGAGAGCATTACAAATTATTGAAGAAAAGCAAAAGAAATTGGAGAGTAAAGCATAATGAGAACAGCCGAGCATCTAAAGAATGTTAGAGCTTGGGAGAGTATCGAATACAAATTAATGTTTTATAAAGATTTTGATTTTACATATTTTAAACATATCGACTTTAAGTATAAAACCACAAAAGGCAAACACTCCTATAACGATATAATAATTATGGCGGACACGGAGACGAGTAAAAGTATTAATTATCCTAAATGTTTGGATAATTATGTAGTTGCTTGGAGTATAGCTTTTCGAGCTTTTGGTCGTAACTTGGTTACTCTTTACGGCCACAGTCCAACAGAGTTTATTGACATGTTAAATATGTTGAGAGAAAATCTCCCGGGAAAAGACATTTATATTTATTTTCATAATTTAGCCTATGACTGGTTTTTCTTACGTAAATGGATGTTAAAAGAGTATGATAAACCCGTCAAACAATTAAATACCAAAAGCCTTTATCCTCTCTTTATTACTTTTGAAAACGGTATCATATTAAAGGACTCATTATCCCTTAGTCAGACCAGCTTAGAGAAATGGGCGGATGATCTTGACGTGCCGCATAAAAAGCAAAGTGGTAAATGGGACTATAACAAAATCCGCAACCAACACGGAGACGGGAGCGAGTTTACGCCTGACGAGTTAGAGTATATCGAGGGGGACGTTGTAGCCGGAGTTGAGTGTATAGACGCTTATATGACCGTATTAAACAAAAATATATCATCTATACCTTTTACCAATACAGGTATTGTTAGAGGAGAGGCAAGAAAAGCGGGCGGAATAATGGCACATGTTAATTATACAAAGATAGCGCCCGAGACTTTCAGCGAACAGTTGGAGGATGAGGAACGCTTTCACGGAGGCTACACACATGCAAACAGGTACTATCTTGGGTTAACATATCCGGCACTGTGTGAAGATATAGCAAGCTCCTATCCTTTTATGGTTATGACAATGCAAGCCCCTAAAGAGCGATTTTTTAAAGTAAATGACAATGTTGATGTTGATTATATATTAAAGGATAACCCGAGTTACGCGTTTATATTTAGAGTTAAGGTTTTCGGTTTAGATCTGAAAGATTTACGTTTCCCTATGCCCTCTCTTTCATTATCTAAATGCAGACAGTCGATTAATGCAATATGTGATAATGGCAGAATTTTAAGGGCTGACTATGCGGAGTTTTTAACCAATGAAATAGACTTTGAATTATTTATAAGCCATTATAAATTTAAAGATATTGTTATATTGGATGTAAAAGCAGCTTTAAAAGATTATCTCCCTCGCTGGTTTACTGACTTTATTTATCAGAGATTTATATCTAAAACACAGCTAAAGGGCGGGGACCCCGTACAATATATGATACAAAAAGGCATGTTAAACGCGGGCAGTTTTGGAATGACAGCCCAAAAACCTTGTAAAGAAATTATTGTAGAAGATTACGAGACAGGAGAGTATTACATAGATGACGAGCTGGACATGGAGAAAGAATACGAAAAGCATGTTAAAAGTCCAAAGTCATTTTTGCCTTATATCTGGGGAGTCTATTGTACCTCGGGAGCTATGAAGCGACTTTTTAAGCTCGGGGACTGCGTAGATTATGATAATGGAGGCATATGGTTATACTCCGATACGGACAGCGTATATGCTACAAAATTCAATGAGAAAAAGTTAAGAGCTTATAATAATGAAGCAATCGAGGCAATAAAAGCCCGGGGATATGACCCCGTTTATTTTAACGGTAAATATTACAATTTAGGAGTTGCAGAGTTTGACGGAGACTACTCCGAGTTTAGAACATGGCATTCTAAATGCTACGCCAAAAGAAGCAGAGAGACAGGTAAATTGTCTATCACAGTGGCGGGCGTACCCAAAAAGGGAGTTGCTACCCTTAAAGACGATATAAACAACTTTGTACCGGGTTTAATCTTTGACGGAGTAACCAGTGGGAAACTGCAGCATAAACACTTGGTAATAGATCAGATTTACAAAGACGCTAACGGCAACGAAATAGGGGACTCGATAGACTTAACTCCCTGCGATTATTTAGTAAGGTCCATACATGATGTAGATTTCGATTTATTGGAAAAAGAGGAGGTAATGATTAATTATTATGAGTAAGAGTATCTATTATAATATAGAAGATGATATAAAAGCGTACCCGGACGCATGGTGTTATGCAATAGTAGGAGGACGTAATACCGGCAAGACTTACGGCACACTTAAATATCATCTTTTGGAAAAATTAACAACTTGCTTTTTAAAGCGCACAAATAAAGACGTTGACCTTTTATGTTTAGGGCATAGGCTCGGAGAAAAGTCGGGAAATTATGAAGTAGATCTATCTCCCTATAAATCAATTAACAGAGATTTGGGCACACATGTTATGGCTTATAAGATAGATGACGGACTCGGAGCTTTTTATGAGGATGTAGACGGGTCTCCCTCGGGTAAACCTAAATCATATTTACTTAGTTTAAACGCAGTACATAAATATAAAGGTTTTGATTTATCAGAGTGCTACAGTATAACTTTTGACGAGTTTATCCCACAGAATTACGAGCGGGTATCATCCAAAGAGGGGGAGCAGTTAATGGAGCTTTATAAAACTGTAGCCCGTGACCGTGTAGAGCGTGGGAAAGAAGAGTTAAAACTCTTTTTACTTGCCAACGCCGTAAATGTATTTAATTATACTTTTGACGTTTTGGAGATTACTGACGTAGTAGCGGAAATGAGTATAAAACATCAACATGCTTTATATATTGAAGATAGAGGCATATTTATAAGACTATTGGAAACTCCCGAGGAGATGATGCAATACGAGAAACAAACAGGAATTTACAGAGCTATGGGTGGGACTGCTTGGGGTCGTATGGCTTTTGGTAATGAGTTTGCTTATAACGACTTTAGTAATATAAAGCGCGTATCTTTAAAAAATTATAAACCTTTGATAGAATTAAATTATAAAAGTAAAACATTTTATATTTATGTGGGTAACTCGGGTTACTACATGACAACTTGTAAAAATAAAATGCCTTTTGTGTATGATCTGGATAAAGAAATGGACCAAAGACGTTTTTATTATGAACAGTGCATTGATTTATTAAACGCATCTATCGAGGGTAGAATGTATTTTGATACATACAGTATGTACGATTTAATAGTAAATTATAAAAAGAGGTTTAAATTTTAAGGAGGTAAAGACATGGATTTTAACACAGTTATTGCTGCTATCGGCTCACTCGGTTTTCCTATTGTGGCCTGCATACTGCTCGGCTATATGTTTTTAAAATTTACACAGAATTACCGGGACGACATAAAAGCTATGAGCGACATAGTTAATAATAATACTTTAGCCTTGCAGCGCTTGGTTGACAGATTAGACAAGGAGGACAAAAAGGATGCTTAATTCACATGATTTTGTCGAGTGTGCGGAATTTATTTGTAACGAGCTTAAAACCTTATATGTAAAAGGCGGTTTTGGTATCGTATTAAATGATAAGGGCAAAAAGCGAGTTATTGACGCATACGACTATAACAAGAAAAGAAGTAAAATGATTTTAGCTGCAGACAATGAGACATTCGCTTTTGACTGCTGCGGACTTGTTAAGGGTATTATCTGGGGATTTAACGGAGATAAAGCGAAAGTTTACGGCGGAGCTAAATATGAGAGTAACGATTTAGAGGATGTAAACGAAAAAGGACTTTTAAATCTTTGTTATGATTTATCAGATGATTTTAACAATATTAATATAGGAGAGTTTGTTTACATGCCCGGACATTGTGGCATCTATGTAGGCGGGGGACTTGTAGTAGAGAGCTCTCCGTCAGGATCCAATGGAGTACAGTATACATACTTAAAAGATAAAAAATGGAGAGTACACGCAAAACTCCCTTTAATTGAATACCCGGGAGAAAGTCAAAAAGTAAATTTACAGGTGCCTAAGTACTATTTAAAAATAGGAAATATGGGAAATGAGATTAACAAATTACAAAGAGCATTAAATAAGGTAATGGATGCTGATTTAGTTGTAGACGGGAAATTCGGACCGTTAACCAAAAAGGCGTTGATTGATTTTCAATATAAATATGGACTACTTAAAGACGGTATTTACGGACCGCAGTGCTTCAATAAAATGAGGGAGGTGTTAAATAAATGACTATAACGTATTGGACAAGTTACAGCAAAAGAAAAAACTCAACCACTAAACCCAGCGGGACGGGTACGGATGTAACTGTAAAATTAAAGGACGATTGCAGTATTATAAATCCTATAATCGAATCCGCTACCATGCCCGTAAATGCTAATTATGTTTATATAAGTGACTTTGGCAGGTATTATTTTGTTACTAATGTGGTATATGTAACTAAAACAATTAAAAACTTTCAGCTTGAGGTTGATGTGTTAGCTACTTATAAAACAGAAATTGGCAACACTGTAGCGAGAATAGCGTTTTCTTCTACAGGCTACGATACTGACATAGTGGACCCGAGAACGGTTATTAAAACTTCTAAACTTAAAAATGAAAACAGCGCAGCTACAGAATTGGATAATACAGGATGTTATGTTTTAACCGTTTACAATAATGCAAATACTACATCCAACGGTCTGGCAACAAGTTATGTATTAAATGCAGCTAATATGATTGTATTAAAACAATATTTAGGAGAGGATACAGTATACGCCGCATTAAAGGCATATTTTGCCGGAGAGCCTTTAGACTCCGTTTTCGGATGTATCTGGGTGCCGTTTCCTTATTCAGCTACACCCGGCTCTGGAGTTAATAAAATTTGTGTGGGTAATGATAATTCTACAGCTCACGGTTTTAGTATATCCGGGTTTGAATTATCGGGAACGGGAGTTTTACAGGGTACTGAAATAACTCTCGCAATCCCTTACAGATATAATGATTTTAGAGACATAGCTCCATACTCAACCGCACAATTATATTTACCCGGTGCCGGAAAAGTAGATCTAAATCTCGGCGACTGGTTAGACACTGCCAATATTAAAATTACTTATACAATGGAATATGGTACGGGAGATTTAACCTACTATCTTAAAGACATTAACGGTAATTTAATACAAACAATTTCTTGTAATGTAGCATCTCTTTGTCCTTTAGGACAGATAACAAACAACGGGGCCGGAATTATTTCAAGTACAGGCGGAGCAGTTGCAGGTCTTGGCGGTATTGCTTTCGGAGCTTTAACAGGTAACGCGGTAGCAACAGCCGGAGCAGCTATGGGACTCTTAGCGAGTGCGGCAAGTTTTGCTGCAAGTGCAAACACTCACGGTACATCTTTAAAAGGAAACAGTGGCGGACGTACCAGCACACAAATTACTGACGTAATTATCACTGTCTTTGATGCTGATACAGAGGATGTTACTAACGCTAATTATATAGCTAAAAAAGGGAGACCCGTAGCTGAGACACATGCAATAAATACACACTCGGGTTTTGTACAGTGTGATGATGCAAGCGTAGACATTATAGGTACGGCACTGGAAAAAGACAGAGTAAACCAATATTTAAACGCTGGATTTTTCTATGAATAAATGTTATAATATTTTCAGTTGAATTTTTCACACTTACATGTACTCCTCATACGTTTGTACATTGTAAACTCCGAGAAAAAGCTCCCTTTAGGCCGGGGAGTTTTTCTTTTATGCTAATATTGACTAATTCGGTCAATATTGCTATATTTAAGTTAAGGGAGCGGATAAGCGCATGGTACCGGGGAGCGTTTCCCGGGCGCTTGCCTAACCAGCAGTCAACTGCTCCCTTGTTTACTTTAAGACTGCGAACGATACCGGGAGGATTTAATTATGAGTTTTTTATCAGACATAGCCGAGTTGGCTAAAGCAGGCTATACGCCACAGGACGTTAAGTCCCTTTTATCACTTAGTAAACCTCAAGAGAATTTATTTTCGGAAACACAACCGCCTCAGACGGTAACAGAGCCGACTGTTTTACAGGCTGCAGTTACAGAGCCTACTGCTTTACAGACTGCGGACATAGAGGCGGACAAGTCAGTAACGACTGCGCCGAAAGAGAGCGAGCCACCTATTGACGTGCCCGACTATAAAGCACTTTATGAGGCTGAACAGGAAAAAGTTAAGGACTTACAAAATAAAAATAACAATATTGATGTAAGCGGAAATAATACCACAGTCACAGAAGATCACTTGCTCGATATTGTCAGATCATTTTGCTAAAGGAGGATAAAATAATGGCAAAAACTATTACACCGTTAGACGGTTATGCTATTCTCACACAGGTAGCAAGACAGGCTACAGGTCAAGACTCTTTTGCTGCTGTTAACGCTTCTACTTTCGTATCAGCAGGTGAAACAGTACTTGCAACAGGTACAGAAAACGTATTAAATGCTGTTAATATTGTACTTAACAGACTTGTCCTTGCTGTAAGACCTTACCCCGGTAAGTTTTTAACAGTACAGGCAACAGATGACGGAGTATTCTCCAACCGAGTAAGAAAAGTATCTTTTTATTCTAAGGATGCTTTACCCTCCGGCTATTTTAACACAGACCTCTTTACTAACTTAGCAGAGGGCTACACAGCAGGAGACAACGGCGGTGCATCTACAAAGTCACAGTGGGAACAGCACCAGCCCATGCCTTTAGAAATGAATTTTGTTTCTAATATTACATGGCAGAAATGTATCACAGAATACGAAAACCAGATTAAAATTGCTTTCAGATCTATTGACGAGTGGACCGCTTTTGTAGCCGGATATTTGCAGGAGCATGCAAACGATATTACTACAGAGCGCGAGAGCTTTACACGTATGGGCTTGCTTGCTAAAATGGCTAACATTTACGATAACGCAATTAACAACTCTATTGCACCTGAGTCAGCAGTTAACCTTACAGCAGCTTTTAACGCTTACTTTAACCCTGGCACACCTTACACAACTGCAGACCTTTTAAGTACATATCTTAAAGAGTTTACAGAGTTTGCTGTAGCTACAATCAAAGAATACTCAGACAGACTTACAGACCGTTCTGCTCGTTTCCATGACCCTATGGCTAAGACAGTTGGTGGTGTAAATTATCATATCTTAAGACATACACCTAAAACAGATCAGAGACTTATCCTTTACGGTCCTCTTATGAAAAAAGTAGAGGCTATGGTTATGCCTGAAGTATTTGGACCTAACTATCTTGAATTAGGACAGAATTATGAGTCAGTTAATTACTGGCAGGTTAACGACGGTACTAACGACATGGCTATTAACTTTACAAGTGCAGTATATGATCATGTTACAGGCACACAGATTGCTGGGAACAATGTACAGCTTGATAACGTAGTCGGAATTTTGTTTGACCGTGACGCACTTCTCACTACCATGCAGCTTGAAGTAGCTCATACCTCGGGATTAGAGGCCAGAAAAGGCTACAGAAACACATGGCTTACATATAATAAAGGACTCGTTATGGATCAGACTGAGAACGCTATTTTGTTCTATATGGCAGACTAATATATTAGGAGGATAAAGTAATGGCATTTATAAATCATTACGCGCCTCTAAATTATGAACAGATTAATCTCATAGAGGGGACTTACAGCCCCTCTATGGTTAAATCTTTTAATAACAAAGTATTTATGCTTTGGGAGCGCGCTTTATTTCAAAGAGCTGCGTCTGTAATCGACTTTGACGGACTCCCGAAAGAGTGGAGCGGAAACGTCAAAGATTTTTATATTTATTGTCTTTTTAAGTTTGGTTTTGTCGGAGTATTTAAGACAAACGAAAACGGTCTAATTTTTCAGCCCGGCTCTTTGTCCGGCTATAATGTTTTCTATCAGCCTACAGATTTTTTAGTGGCCAACCCTCATTTAAAATTAGACGAGTCTAAGTTTAGAATTGGAGAAACGTGCGAACTTATTAAACTGACGCCCGATTATATGGGCATCTGGGATATAATAACATACTATGCGGAGAAATTGGCAACACTTGACAATGCAATCAATATGTCATTGATTAATAATAAATTTGCTTTTATGCTTGCAGCTAAAAATAAGCAGGCAAGCGAAGCATTTAAAAAGATGATTGACAAAGTTAACGCAGGAGAGCCCGCAGTTATTTATGATCAGAAGCTCGTTAATGACCAGCAGGATAAAACGGAACCTTGGCAGCTTTGGAGCCGGGACCACATGAAAGAAAATTATCTGACAACTATGCAGTTGGCAGACTTTAACACTTTGCTTCATAATTTCGATAAAGAAGTCGGCATCCCTACTATCCCCGTAGAGAAGAAAGAGAGGATGATAACAGACGAGGCCAATAGCACAGTAATAGACGCTATTTCGAGAAGTGAAATTTGGCTTGAGACTTTAAACTCATCACTCGAAAAAGTTAACGCTATGTTCGGCTTAAATATTGAAGCAAAGAGACACTATAAAGAGGAGGTAAGCGAAAATGCAGAGCAAAATAACCCTGACAGGGATGTATAATTTTGATAACTCTCTTTTTGATAACTTAGTACTCCCCGCCGGGATTGATAAAAATATCGTAGTAAACCGTATTTTAAATAAATCGGAGGAGTTTGAGTTAGTTTACTCGGATTTTGATTATTTAAAAGACAGAATAGGTATTTGGGGAGAGATCTGGGAGCGCACCTTTCAAAAATGGTATGAAGCCCTCCAGCTTGAGTACAATCCCTTAGACAACTACGATAGACACGAAATATATACAGATACTCGTAAAAGAGATTATAAAGACACAGAAAACGAAAACAGTACAAGTAATTCCAGTACTACTACAGAAAGCGACTCATCAAGCACTACTGAACAAAAAGTAAGCGCGTATGATGAGACAGACTATTCGGATAAACAATACGAGGAGTCAGGAGCTACAACCGGACAGTCAGGCACGGGAACGGCTGCAGGAAATATCAACCGAAGTGCTAACGGAGACTCTAACGAAGTTTTAAAACATGAGGCGCATTTATATGGTAATATAGGTGTAACCACTTCAGTACAAATGCTCCGTGAACAGTTGGACGTAGTAACTTTTAATCTTTACGAGCATATATCTGATATATTTATAGATGAGTTTTGTATCTTAGTTTATTAGGAGGTATAAAGATGTTTAATAATTACCCTTATACAGATACTCACGAACTTAATCTTGACTGGATAATTAGAAAAATGAAAGAGTTAAAAATTGAGTTTGATGAGTTTAAAGTTGTTAATCAAATAACTTTTTCAGGGGCTTGGGATATTACAAAAAACTATCCATGCTGGACTATTGTGTCGGATAATAATATCGGTTACGTTTCTATCCAGCCCGTACCCGCAGGCGTACTCTTAACCAATGGAGATTATTGGAGAGAGGTAATCGACTACACTGCACAAATTGCAGGACTGCAAGCCAGAGTCGTAGCACTCGAAAATACAGTTGGAGATGCGTCAAGCGGTCTTGTAAAAGATATGAACGACGCACAAAGCGATATTGCAAACTTACAGCCCAGAGTGAGCGCACTTGAAAAGAAAGTATATAGAAAATATGCTTTTATAACTGATTCATACGGCGACCCCAGCGTGTCTGATGATAGCACAACAGTTATTACTCATTTTATGGATATGTTAGGATTGACAAATAATGTTGATATTGCATACATATACCAGGGCGGAGCGGGTTTTGTTGCTGACGGTGTAAGATTATTTGGTTTAATGTTAACCACCCTTTATAATACAATCCAGTCGTCAACTGTAGCATTTAACGCTGACGAGGTTACAGATCTAATCGTAGTAGGAGGTGACAATGACAGCGCTACTCCTTATGTAAACATTGTTAACGCTGTTTCGGGATTCATCACAGCTGCAAAAGGATATTTTCCTAACGCAACTATCCATATTGGAGAAGTCGGAAACGTAGGCTTATCACGTCCCGGTAATCATTTTAATATAGGTCGCTATGTAGTACCCGCATACCAGACTTGTACAGACTCGGGAGCGCATTACTTAACAGGCACAGAGCTTGTAATGCGTAACAGACAATATTTAATGTTAGATGATGTGCATCCAACAGGCGCAGGCATGCAAGCAATCGCAGGAGCCATTACACAGGCTTTAATTACTGCATATGATTGTACTTATGAAGAGGCAAGCGTAGCGCTTAATTTAACGGGTAATACTATATCATCAACTACGACAGCTATAACAGCTATGATAAGAAGAAAAGCTGATATGACACAAATATATTTAGCAGGTACTATTGACGTACCCGGAGGCTCACTTGCAGCAAATACAACATATGTACTTGGTACATTACCCTCCGATTTAATTGACGGATACGGCTATAGTAAGGGTTTAGGTTGGATTCAAAATGGATTTGGTAATGATTATGCTTGCATGATTTTCATTTATCAGAGATTTATACAGATTAGATTCCCTGAAGCCGTAACCAGTATTACAAGTATGAATTTAAACAATATAGTACTTACAGTTGATTCTGCATTAATATAATTTAATATTATATCCTACAAATTAGGACTGCTGCAGCGGTCCTTTTTGTATGCACTGATTTAGATCTAACCGGATGCAGCCGGAGTTAGATCTAAGAGGCTGAGAGCGAGATAGATCTGACGAGGCCAGAGGAGAGTGTGACAGGCGGTTGGGG
>JAZQTG010000091.1:0-1818 GCA_045630515.1 Acutalibacteraceae bacterium | reverse complement strand
AATCAACGACTTCCGCGAAGGTTTCTACCAAATCGTGAAAGTAAACGCTGGTACAGAAGCTATCAACGAATACACTCGTTTAGCAAACATCAGCGAAGACATTATCCGTCACATCGCTGTTCGTGAAGAAGAAAAATAATTTTTAAACAAAATGCTGAGTAGGAGGCTGAACCGATGATTAACCGTGTCGTACTTGTAGGAAGATTAACTAAAGATCCGGAATTACGTTATACACCATCTGGCATTGCGACTGTCCGCTTTACAATTGCTGTAAACCGTACATTTACAGGTCAAAGTGGTGAAAAGGAAGCAGATTTTATTAACTGTGTTGCATGGCGCAAACAGGCAGAAAATCTTGCTAACTATCAACGTAAAGGAAACTTAATCGGTGTTGAAGGTCGCATTCAAACTGGCAGCTATGAAGGACAAGATGGTAAACGTGTTTATACAACAGATGTTGTAGCAGATTCGATTCAATTCTTGGAACCACGTAGTGCAGGTGCAGGTGGCAATCAGCAAGCATCACCTAATCAGTATGGTGGTGGCTATGGCGGAGGGCAACCTTCTTATAACCAAGCTCCACAACAATCATACGGTGGCGGTGCACCAATGCAAGATCCGTTCGGTTCTAATTACCAATCGAATCAACCACCTCAAAATCAGCAAAATTATACACGTGTAGATGAAGACCCATTTGCTTCTAGCAAAGGTCCAATCGAAGTTTCTGAAGACGATTTACCGTTCTAAGAAAAACTAAAAATTTTTAAAGGAGGAATACGATAATGGCACCACGTCGCGGAGGCCGCAAACGCCGTAAAGTTTGCTACTTCACTTCTAACAACATTACGCACATCGACTATAAAGATGTAGATCTTTTAAAGAAATTCATCTCTGAGCGCGGTAAAATTTTACCACGTCGCGTAACAGGTACTTCTGCTAAATATCAACGTAAACTTACAAATGCAATCAAAGTTTCTCGTATTATGGCATTATTACCATTCGTTGCTGAAGATAAATAATATGTATAAAAGTACAACATAGGTTATTTTAACCTTTGGTGTACTTTTTTATTTTCCCTTAGTTTAGGAAATTAGCGGTTAAGCCGATATTCCTGCCATAAGAATCAGCACTAGTATTATTCCAAATAAAACCCCACAGAACAACTTTTGTTGTGAATATTCTTTCCCCTCTTCTCCTTTTACTATATGCTCGATTAAACTAGAAAACTGAACTATGAAAAATATTCCGAGAGCAAAAATAACGCCTACAAAAATAAGAAATGGCACTTAATCAAACCCCTCTTTATTATCTAAATTGTAAAAAAAAGTAATATTTAAAAATTATAATAACTATAAAATAATGTCAATTTTTGATTTTGTATGTTTTTTTAAGGTAATGTTGCTTCAGTTGTATAAAACATTGATCTTTATTTAGTAGTGAGAGGGTAATGAACATGGTAAAGAAGAGATGGAATGACTAAAAGGTATGCTTTACGCAAGAGGAAATGAATGAACTGCCAGTGGCCGAGTATGAGCAACTCACGCTTTCAATTACTCATAGAATTTGTTTTTTATTGATATAAAATTTATAGCAATCAAATAAGCACCTACTTGGCTATAGTTTGATTTTACATAAAATTTTTGCTTAAATTATGTGTGAAAAAAAAACGATTTTTTAATCATTATCGTTTTTTGTTAGCCATTAGAAAAAGTGGTACAATAGATAAAGAACAATAGTTCGAGAGAGAAAAAAAGGAAGGTTCTTTATGCCAACTAACCAATCAAAACAATTGGCTCAAGGAGCTATGATGGTTGCAGT
>JAZQTG010000090.1:0-104176 GCA_045630515.1 Acutalibacteraceae bacterium | reverse complement strand
TATGCAAATCCTGTAACTGCAGAGATTACCTATACTGTACAGTACAAAGCACTTGATATTTCATCGCTTGTAACACTTTACAAAACCGATAGCGACGAGTACTATGTTCACGAGCATTATAAGTACGATACCGCTATTGACCTCGTATACGAAGGTGCTAACAGTTGGGTAGATGAGAAGGGCGATGTTATCATTGGTGCACCTACAGGCAGAATCTATGCTTCTGACGACAGAATGAAGATTTATGCTAAATCTGATATTCAGGAAGCACCTGAAGTTGCAATCGTAGGTAAAGCACATGAAGTGGCTAAAGGCTTCTCAGTATTCGCACATGTAAACGTTGAAGATGCAGAGGCATACGGTGTTATTTACGCAAGTGATAACTATTATAACAATGTTAATAAAGACTTCAAGATTGGCGACGTAACACCTGAAGGTTCCGCTGTAATACGTGTACAGAAGATTGAAGTTTCGGCTACAAATATTGGTAAAGTAGACTTTATGACAACCCTTAACTACAGTGCATCTAAAACCAACCCAACCCGTTGGGCACGTGCATACGTAGTTATTGATGGTCAGTACTACTACAGCCAGGTTGTTGGCAACAAAGAATAAGGAGGGTGTAAAAGATGAAAAAATATATATCCCCTGAATCAACTAGTATCAAAGAACTTGAACAAGATTTCTGCGAAGCTTTAGAGACTTCGGTAGCAGACGCTACAGGTCTAGGTTATGTTCAACTTGAAAGCGTTGAAGACAACATGGAAGACTAATTAGGTTTGCAAGTTAATTAAATAAAAGCACCTGAGTATAAAAACTCAGGTGCTTTTTGTGTAAGAAAAAAGTTGCAGTAATAAATTATACTGCAACTTTTAAAATTATTTAATTAAAGATTCGCCTGTCATTTCGGCAGGTTTTTCAAGCCCCATAACTGTTAGCATAGATGGAACTATATCCGCAAGTCTGCCTCCCTCACGAAGTTCGCAAGGATAACCAACCACACAGAAGGGAACAGGATTGGTTGTGTGTGGTGTAAACGGATTACCATCTTCACCAATCATTTGGTCAGCATTACCGTGGTCAGCAGTAATAAATACAACGCCGTCCATTTTAAGTGTTGATTCTACTACCTTACCAACACATTCGTCAACAGCCTCTACTGCCTTAACCGCTGCATCAAAAACACCTGTGTGTCCAACCATATCACAGTTGGCAAAGTTTAAAACAACCGCATCGTATTTGCCTGATTCAATCTGCTCGCAAACAGCTTCACAAACAGGGTAAGCACTCATTTCTGGTTGTAGGTCAAAGGTAGGAACGTCAGGTGATTTAATAAGAATTCTATCTTCACCTTTAAAGGTTTTCTCTTCACCACCGTTAAAGAAGAAGGTAACATGGGCGTACTTTTGTGTTTCGGCGATTCTTAACTGAGTCATATCTTTAGATGCCAAAAACTCGCCAAAGGTCATTGTTAATTCTTCTGGTGGGAATGCAACAGTTACGTTAGGCATAGTTTCGTCGTACTGAGTCATACAAACATAGGTTAATGGGAAGTAACCGAGTTTGCGCTCAAACCCATCAAAGTTGGGGTCAACAAAGGTTCTTGTAAACTGACGCGCACGGTCGGGTCTGAAGTTAAAGGAAACAACACTGTCGTTTGCTTTAATCATACCATCTTTATCTATAACGGTAGGAACTATGAATTCATCAGTAACGTCTTTAGCGTATGATTTTTCCATTGCTTCAACAGGGTCATCATACTGTAAGCCTTCACCGTATACCATAGCGGCATAACCTTTTTCAACGCGGTCCCAAGCAAAGTCGCGGTCCATAGCGTAGTATCTGCCCATAACCGATGCAATTTTACCAACGCCAATCTCTGCCATTTTTGCTTGTAAATCTTTAATAAAGCCAACACCTGAGGTGGTAGAAACGTCGCGTCCATCCATTAAGCAATGAACGAAAACCTTTTCAAGACCACTTTGTTTTGCAAGCTGGAGTAGACCGTAAAGGTGTTCTATATGGCTATGCACACCGCCGTCTGATAATAGACCTATAAGGTGTAGACTAGAGTTGTTTTGCTTGCAGTTTGCAATAGCATTTTTAAGAGGCTCTATATCAAAGAAACTACCATCTTCAATAGATTTAGTAATCTTAACAAGCATCTGATAAACAACACGGCCTGCACCGATATTGGTATGTCCAACCTCACTGTTACCCATTTGACCGTCGGGCAGACCAACGTCAAGACCCGAAGCACCAATTAAGGTTGTGGGGTTTTCACTAAAGAATTTTGTAAGATTAGGGGTTTTGGCAGTGGTTATCGCGTTGCTACTGGTAGCATCTGCGAAGCCAAAACCATCCATAATACATAAAACTACAGGTTTTTTCATATTTTCTTATCCCTTAAAATTATTTGCTTGCTGCTTTTACGATAATAGAGAAGTCTTCTGCTTTTAATGAAGCACCGCCAATAAGACCGCCATCAACGTGATATTTAGCAACTAATTCGTCAGCGTTTTTAGCGTTCATAGAACCGCCGTACTGAATAGTAACGGTTTCAGCAACATCTTTGCCGTAAACCTCTGCAATAGCCTCACGAACGAAACCGTTGCCCTCGTCTGCTTGGTCAGCAGTAGCGGTAACGCCTGTACCGATAGCCCAAACAGGCTCGTAAGCAATGATTATGTTCTTAAGTTGCTCGGCAGTAACGTTGGTAAGTGCCATTTTTGTTTGATATTTTAAAAGTGTTTCGGTGTAACCAAGTTCGCGTTGCTCTAAAGTTTCACCAACGCAAACAATAGCGGTAAGACCTGCATTAACTGCAGCCAATGTGCGAAGGTTAACTGTCTGGTCGGTTTCACCAAAATACTGTCTTCTTTCGCTATGGCCGATAACTACATACTCAACGCCTGCAGCATTAAGCATCTCTGCAGAGATTTCACCGGTGTAAGCGCCTGATGCTTTGAAGTGAACATTCTCTGCACCGATTTTTATATTAGAGCCTTTTGCCGCTTCGGTAGCTGCAGCAATGTCAATAAAAGGTACGCAAAGAACTACATCGCAGTTTGCATCCTTTACTAAAGGTTTCATTTCATTGATAAGTGCGGTGGTTTCTGCAGGAGTTTTATTCATTTTCCAGTTACCTGCAATAACTGCTTTACGAAGTTGTTTGTTCATTATGTTTCCTCCAAATTTAATAAATATACAAGCCAAAAGCACGGTTAAGGGCAAAGTGCCCTTATTTACCGCGCTTTTAATTTTAATTATTTTTCGTTAAGGCAAGCAATACCGGGAAGAACTTTACCCTCAAGATACTCTAAAGAAGCGCCGCCGCCGGTAGAGATGTGGCTCATCTTGTCTGCAAAGCCTAGTTTTTGAACTGCAGCAGCACTATCGCCACCGCCGATGATTGAAATAGAACCAGACTCGGCAACTGCATTAGCAACACCGATTGTACCGTTTGCAAAGTTTGCCCACTCAGAAACGCCCATAGGACCGTTCCAAATTACAGTGCCTGCGCCCTTAATAGCGTTAGCGAAGATTTCTGTAGTCTTAGGACCAATATCAAGACCCATCCAATCAGCAGGGATGGCGTTTGAATCAACAGTCATGTGGTCGGTGTCTTTATCGTACTCTTTACCAAGAACGTTATCTACAGGAAGAAGGAAGTTAACACCCTTAGCCTTTGCTTTATCCATCATAACTTTAGCGTCTTCAATTCTGTCGTCTTCGCAAATGGAAGTACCGATTTCGTAACCCATAGCCTTAAAGAAGGTGTAGGCCATACCTCCACCGATAATGATGGTATCGCATTTTTCAATAAGGTTATTGATAACGCCGATTTTATCAGAAACTTTAGCACCACCAAGAATAGCAACTAGTGGGCGTTTTGGATCTTCTAAAGCGCCACCGATAAAGTTGATTTCTTTTTGGATAAGGTAGCCGCAAACTGCAGGTAGATGCTCAGCAACGCCTGCGGTAGAAGAGTGAGCGCGGTGTGCAGAACCAAAAGCATCGTTAACAAAGATTTCTGCTAAGTCTGCAAAAGCCTTTGAAAGTTCAGCATCGTTTTTGGTTTCGCCAGGCTCAAAACGAACGTTTTCAAGAAGCATAACGTCGCCATCGTTTAAGGTTGCGCTTAATGCTTTAGCATCTTCACCAACAACGTCTTTTGCCATTTTAACCTCTTTTTGGAGAAGTTCAGAAAGTCTTGCAGCTACAGGTGCAAGTGAGAACTCAGGGTTAACCTGACCCTTAGGTCTGCCAAGGTGTGAGCAAAGAATTAGGCGAGCGCCTTGCTCAATAAGATATTTAATTGTAGGAAGAGAAGCAACGATACGTTTATCGCTAGTTATAACGCCATCCTCCATTTTTACGTTAAAGTCGCAACGAACTAAAACACGCTTGCCGCGAACTTCAATGTCTTCAATAGACTTTTTGTTAAGAGCTGCCATTGATTACCAATCCTTTCGTTTGTTAAATTTTCAACAATGTTATTTTAACCTAAATAAATATAATTTGCAACACTTTTAGTTAAGATATAGCAAACTTTACAAAAATAGTTTTCAATATTGTAGTTTTACAGTAAATATTATCAATCATTCCAGCGGTAATTATGCAATTGACCAAGGTTTTGAAGCTCAGGAAAGTTCCATTGCCTGAGTATTTCGTAGGCGGCAATAGCCACCGTATTAGATAAATTTAAACTGCGAGCATTTTCTACCATAGGAACACGAACACAGGTTTCGGGATTTTCTAAAAGTAATTCTTCAGGTAGACCTTTTGTTTCTTTGCCAAAGAAAATGTAGCACCCATCTGGGTAGGAAACGTCGCTGTAAACGTGGCGCGCCTTGGTTGTGAAAAAATAAAAATCACCTTGGTTTTTGTTCATAAAATCTTCTAAATTGTCGTAGTAGGTTATGTCTAATAGATTCCAATAATCAAGGCCTGCGCGCTTAAGTTTTTTATCGTCAATTTTAAAACCCATAGGACCAACAAGGTGCAATCTTGCACCCGTAGCCGCACATGTTCTTGCAATGTTGCCTGTGTTTTGCGGAATTTCTGGCTCAACTAAAACTATATTAAGAACTGCCATTTTTACACCCTGCTAACTATTAAGTTTGCCTTTCCAATAATTTTAACTTTACCCATATTAGCAGGCAAAAACAAGGAATCGCCCTTAGTGATTTGAACTTCATTTACGGTAGCGCTTCCATCTAAACAAAGCAAGCTTTTAAAACTGTCGGCGTCTACCGTTATTTCACATTCACCGGTTACATCTAATTTTTCTGCAGTAAAATATTTGCAGGAAGCAAGGGTGTCGTTCTGCGGTTTGCCGTACTGTACTGTTGGTGGGGCAGTGGTGGTAACCTTAAGTGCTTTGTCAATATGCAATTCGCGAGGCTTTCCGTCAGCACCGACCCTGCCGTAGTCATAAATTCTGTATGTTAGGTTAGAGTTTTGTTGTATTTCGGCTATAAGAATACCCTCACATATAGCGTGAAGCGTGCCGGACTCTATGAAGAAACAGTCGCCTTTTTTTACAGGCACCTTGTTAAGCACCTCTAAAAGAGTGTTTTGCTCAATGCGGTTTTTGAATTCTTCTTTGGAAATTTCGCGGTTAAAACCGTAATATAGGTAAGCGTTTTCTTCACAGTCAACTATGTACCACATTTCAGTTTTTCCGTACTGACCTTCGTTTTTAAGGGCGTATTCGTCGCTAGGGTGTACCTGAATAGAAAGGTTGCCCTTGGCGTCAATAAGTTTTACTAGGATAGGGAAGAACTCAAAGTTTTTGGCATTGTTGCCTAAAACTTCACCGCCTGTTTTTTCTATAATTTCACTAAGTGTAAGTGCTTTATATTCACCGTTAACCGCTACCGATTCGCCGTCTTTGTGGGCGGAAAGCACCCAGGCTTCTGCAACGGGATTTAGGTCGGTTTGCATATTATATTCCGTTTTTAAACGCGTGCCACCCCAAAGGTAGTCCTTTAGTGCGGGTTTTAATTTTATTGGATACATAAAGTCACTCCTAACATTCTTTCTAGATTATACACCTAAAGCATAAAATTTTCAATATTTATTGGTTGAATAAGTTTAAAGTTTGTGTTAAAATACTTAAAAGAAATTTGTGGGGTGATAACTTGCAAAAGGGCAAATCTAATATAAATGGTAATATAGCCAAAATAGTTAGTAAAAAACAGCAAGAGTTGCAGTTAAGCGTTCATAACAACTGGTGGTATGGTAAAACAAAAACCGCAACGGCAATAAACGTAATGCGAGAGATTGGTTTTTATATAACTATAGTAATAAACTTTATAATTGTAAGCGGGTATAATGCAAGGTATCAACGTTTAGGGGGCTATTCCTATACCGGCTATGCATATGATAGGGCGGCACTATTAAACGCTATAACTGCTTTTTCTATTGGCACTTTGCTTTTAATAATTGGTTATGTATTGCAAAAGTTTTGTAAGGTGGGTGCTTTTGGCAGACCATACGGTAGGGTAATGGCATCGTTTATCCTTACTACACTTGGCAGTTTGCAGTTAGGTGTAACCGCAATAAGCGTTTTGGTTACAAACCATATGAAAAATATGTATGCAACATCGGTTGTAGAAACGGTTTCGGATACAGTGTATTTTAAACTTTTTGGTTTCCATGTAATTCCCCTTTTAATGCTTATAATTTCGGCGGTGCTATTCTTTATAGGCACAAGGTGTGATAGAAACGAAAAAATGCATCTTTACAAAAAACTAACAGAAAATCTTTATAGTGAGTTCACCAAACAAAACCCAAGCTACTCACAAAACGATTGGGAAGAATATTTGGACAACTACAAATCAGAGGAATAACAAAAAAGCTTTCGCAAGGGAACCCCTTACGAAAGCTTTTCTTATTTCTATTATCTAACAATAACTGCCTCAATGCCGAGGATGTCGGCAATCTTTTTAATGGTGTCGGCGTGGTGGCCGATACCGAGTGCATAGTGGTGGGTAGGACCTTCCATAACCCAACGCTTAATAAAGTTTCTTGTATCAGGCTCAAATACGCCGCGAGTGTTGGTGTTGCCGGTTGGAGGAATTGCACCCTCTTGTGAAGTACCCTCGCCGATAACGAACTTAAAGCTACCGTCACCTTTTTGGGTGATGCCGAGCATTGTGATTGGGCCTTCTTTAAGTTTGAACTCAACCGATGCGCCGTGACCTGGTTTGCCGTGATATTTTAATAGGCTACGAAGTACGGGTTTGCCCTCTGCAATTCTCATATGGTGAGGACCATCGTGACCAACAAGAATGTAGTTGCCCTTAAAGCCAAATGGATGGAACTCAGCAAAAGAACCGCCGATATCAAGTCTATCCATAATAAGCATAGCGATACAGGTTTTAATATCGTACTCGCCGCACATTGGGATACCCTCTGCATTGAGTATAGAGTTACCTGCAATAAACGAAGATGCAACCAAACGTTGAATTGTATCCTCTCTACCCTCGTAGTAGTAAGCAAGACCTGTAAGTTTAAACTTGTCAACAAGTCTGTCAAGTGCAGCAGCGGTACGTGCAGCTTGGTAAAGGTCCTCGTCGGTAAGTTTTACTGTAACAGGGTCGCTAATTGGGTTAGGCATATCAAATTCAGCCTTAATTAGCTCGGTTTTTTCTTCAATTTCTTTATCGGTTACTGCTTCATAAGCTTCAACCGCATCCTCAATTTCAAGTAGGGGAACGTGGCAACCGAAAGCGGCAGAAATAGCGGTTGGGTCGGCATGCATATCATACATAGCTTCCATAACGTGACCCATAAGACCCATACGTGCGCCGTGAAGGTCGTGTAAAACCTTTGCAATATTACACCACTCTGCAAGCTCTGCTTTAACCTGCTCGTCACCATAAAGTGTGCCGATAATAACGTCTTGAATTTTTCTGTTAAGACGTTCTGCAACGCCAACGAATTCAGGCACAGAGCAAATAGAGTCATTTTGTAACTGCATAAATGTGCAAGCCTTTGAGTAATCCATTTCCTCAAGTGGCTGAACTGCCAAAAGAATCATAGGAACATCAAGGTCGCGAATGATAGGTGCAAATACCGAAGAGGTAGCGTATGTAACCATGTTACAAATTATAATATCAAGCCCGTCGCCCTTCATTTTATCAAGAGCATCGTAAGCCTTAATGCTTGAATCTATCATACCGTAGTCAATAACGGTAACATCGTTTTCTTCAACCATTTTTATAGCATCTTTGTGGAAACCTAAAATGCTTTCTTCCAAGCCTTCAAACTGTGCCCAGTATGTATCGTGAGCAACCGCAAACATACCAACCTTTGCAGTTCTTGGATTTCTTCTTTCAATCATTTTAATAAACCTCCAAAATTTCGTAGAGTGAGTCAATCTAAAAAACATTAAATCAACTCACCCATGGGGCACACTCTCTTCTAAAAACAACCCCACATAATTACTTTATCACATTATAAAAATATGTCAACTGAATTAAAATAAATTATATCAAAAAAGATAAAAAATAGAAATATTGTAAAATATTAGATTGTTAGTTTTATTAATTCCGCCATTAGATTTTCTTTAAAATCAATATTTTTGATATATACATCATAGGCTTTTCGTTGAAAGATAAGGTTATCCGGTAGGGTAGCAAGCTTTTTGTTAACAATTTCTTTTTTCTCCCTTAAAGTTAATTTACCCTCTCTTAAAATATTTGAAAAAACACAGTAATCTACATAGTTTAGCAGTTCAAAAATTCTTTCGGCGTTAAAGCGTTTTTTGTTCCAATCTTCAATAACAAAGGGGTTGTCGTAATCTGGTGTTTCTATAACACCTAATTGGTGTAAAAAGGTTTGCGCCATTACATGATAACCGTAATTGGTAGGGTGAACCCTATCGGTGCCAAGGATTGCCTTTTTGCCAAGCATAGCGTACATAACATTGTAAAAATCAACAATATATCCGCCAAATTTTTTATGCAATTCCTTTACACCTTCTATACAAGCTAGTAATCCTTCTGAACAGTTGTAATTTTCTGTATCAAAGTTGCTTAGGTCGTCGTATGGAACAGGTAAGCACATAATGGGCGTAGCACCGTGCTTAACTATTTCAGAAACCAACCATTCGTAACTTTGTTTGTGTAGTGTTATAGAATCTGCTTTAACTTTTTCTTTATCTGGGTCGGTACAACTGTCGGAATATTTTTCGCGTGTAATGTCATTAATTCCAAACATCATAACAACGTAGGTTGGATTATGTATTAAGCAGTGGGTATAAAGCCTTGGCTCGCTGTCGTAGGCGGTGGCACCGGGAACGCCACAGTTGTAGCATTTTACATTAACTGTGTGTTTTAAGGTTTGGTAGACCTCTGCCATATAATGTCCGCTTGCGGTAATACTATCACCAAAAAAGCAGATAACATCACCGTCTTTAAAGATAGGTGGTTTTTTCATAATATTCCTCCAAACAGAAAACCTTTTCCTTAAGTATATCAACAAGGAAAAGGTTTTTCAATGTATTATAAGTTGCTTTTTTGAAATTTATTTGATTAATTTAAAAGCTCTGATTCAATAAATGAAAGGCGGTTGTATTTAGCAACACGGTCTGTTCTAGCAGGTGCGCCTGTTTTAATTTGACCGCTGTTAACTGCAACTGCAAGGTCGGCAATAAAGGTATCCTCGGTCTCGCCCGAGCGGTGTGAAATTACGGTGTTATAGTAGTTTTGTTTTGCAACGTCAATAACCTCAAGAGTTTCTGAAAGTGTACCTATTTGGTTTAGCTTTATCAAAATAGCGTTTGCATAGTTGCCGTCTATTCCGTCTTGCAATCGGCGAGTGTTGGTAACAAAAAGGTCATCTCCCACAAGTTGTACGCTATCTCCTAGTCTTGCGGTTAACGCTTTCCAACCTTTGTAATCATTTTCACCAAGTCCGTCTTCTATAGATATTATAGGATATTTTTTGGTAAGGGATTCAATATAGTCAATCATTTGGTCGGTGGTAAAGTTTATATCGCGCTTTGGCAAATGATATACACCATCACGGTACCACTCGCTTGAAGCAATGTCTAGAGCAATGCCAATATCCTTGGTGGTGTATCCGCTTTCTTCTATTGCCTCAACCAACAAATCAAGCGCATCGGTATCGCTATTAAGGGTAGGCGCAAATCCGCCCTCGTCACCAACGCCTGAGGCAAGACCTCTGCGTTTTAGAATTTTTCCAAGAGTGTGGTAGGTTTCGGTGCCCATCTTTAAACTTTCGGCAAAACTTTTACTGCCAAGCGGCATAATCATAAATTCTTGAATATCAACATTGTTGCTGGCGTGGGCGCCACCATTAAGAACATTCATCATAGGTATTGGTGTCCTTATAGCCGCCGCGCCACCAAGGTATTTATATAGTGGTATTTTTAAGCAGTTTGCCGCCGCCCTTGCAGTAGCCAAAGAAACTGCCAATAGAGCATTTGCACCAAGCCGACTTTTGTTTTCTGTGCCGTCAAGCATAACCAGACGCTTGTCAATATTGTGCTGGTTAGTGGCATCAAGTCCGCAAAGGTCGTTATTTATTTCGGTGTTTATATTTTCTACTGCCTTTAGAACGCCTCTGCCACCGTAACGCTCACCGCCGTCGCGAAGTTCGTGCGCTTCGTACTGACCTGTAGATGCGCCGGAAGGGGAGAGCGCAAAACCTTCAACACCGTTCTTTAGTATAACCCTTGCCGCAACGGTAGGATTGCCCCTTGAATCAAGCATTTCGTATCCAATGATTTTTTCAATTTTACTGTTCACGTTAAAACTCCTTTCGCCCTATATTATTACCAAAATTTGTTCATTTACACTTGACGGTATAAAAAAATAGTGATATAATCAATTTGTCAAAAAACTAGGGGTGCTTTAATCTAAAGATTAAGGCTGAGAGGTAATATGCCAACCCTTTAACCTGATACGGATAATGCCGGCGTAGGGATGTTTGCTATATTATTGAAGTAAGTATCGCCCTGCGTGTTTTGCGGGGCGATTTTTTTGTCGTAAAAAACACGATTAAGGAGAATGTAAAATGAAAAGTAAAAAGGTAATGTGGCTTTGCGAAAGTGCAATAATGTTGGCGGTAGCTACCGTTTTAAGTATGGTACCGCTTATAAATATGCCATTTGGCGGTAGCGTAACCGCCGCATCAATGGTCCCTATTATATTAATAGCCAATCGTTATGGTGTGGGAATGGGATTTGTTACAGGATTTGTTTATTCCTTAATACAACTGCTTTTAGGCGCAAATAACTTAAGTTATGCTACAAGTTCTGCGGCGGCAGTTGCAATAATTGTTTTGGATTATTTGCTTGCCTTTAGTACACTTGGTATTGCAGGTGTGTTTAAAAATAAAATAAAATCCCAATCGTCTGCTATGGTGCTTGGCGCTGTAATCGTTTGCGTGATAAGATACATAATGCACGTTATTTCGGGATGTACTGTGTGGGCAGGTGTTTCAATTCCTACCGAAGAAGGACTTTTATATTCGTTGGTTTATAACGCCGCTTATATGGTGCCCGAAACAATTGTAACCTTAGCGGCTGTCTGGTATCTATCCAGATTGATTGATTTTAGTGGTGATAAACTTACAAGACTGCAAAAAAGCGAGGGCAGTAAAGCTAGTGTTGTTAGTGCTATTTCCACACTTTTACTTATAGCGGCAGCAACCTTTGATGCTTTAATGTTGTTTGCCTCTACCCAAACCGAAGAAGGCTTTAATATTATGGGGATTGCATCTGCACCATACGACATAATTGGAATAGTAACTGCTGTTTTGGTTGCGATTTCTATAGTGCTATATTTGATTGGTAAAAAAATGAAAAAGTAATGTGTTAAAAATTTAACATATATTTACGCAAACAACCGTCATGTTTTGTGTTTTTTGACAAAATATAAAAATTTTTATTAAAAATGCCATAATAACCTTGCATTTTTCTTTAAAGTTGGTTAAAATAGGAAAGTAAAAATTTATTTGGAGGTTTTATACTATGGTTAAAGTTGCTATTAATGGCTTCGGCCGCATCGGCCGTCTTGCATTCAGACAAATGTTTGGTGCAGAAG
The DNA here is from genome assembly GCA_045630515.1 of Acutalibacteraceae bacterium. GTDB lineage: Bacteria > Bacillota > Clostridia > Oscillospirales > Acutalibacteraceae > UMGS1532. The sequence goes on along the minus strand of JAZQTG010000090.1, from coordinate 92,093 downwards.
GCTACGAGGTAGTTGCTATCAACGATCTTACCGATGCTAAAATGCTTGCACATCTTCTTAAGTACGACTCTGCACAGGGCCGCTACAATCACGATGTAGTTGCAGGTGATGACAGCATCACTGTTGACGGCAAAACTATCAAAATTTATGCAGAAAAGAATGCTGCAGATCTTCCTTGGGGTGAGATCGGTGTTGACGTTGTTCTTGAGTGCACAGGTTTCTACTGCTCAAAAGATAAGGCACAGGCTCACATTGATGCAGGTGCTAAAAAGGTAGTTATCTCTGCTCCTGCAGGTAACGATCTTCCTACTATCGTTTACAGCGTTAACGAGAACACTCTTACTGCTGATGACAAAATCATCTCTGCTGCATCTTGCACCACAAACTGCTTAGCACCTATGGCTAAGGCTCTTAACGATTATGCACCAATTCAAAGCGGTATCATGACTACTGTTCATGCTTTCACCGGTGACCAAATGGTTCTTGATGGTCCTCACAGAAAGGGCGACCTTCGCCGTGCACGTGCTGCTGCAGTTAACATTGTTCCTAACTCAACAGGTGCTGCAAAGGCTATCGGCCTTGTTATTCCTGAACTCAACGGCAAACTTATCGGTTCTGCTCAACGTGTTCCTGTTCCTACCGGTTCTACAACTCTTTTAGTTGCAGTAGTTAAGGGCAAGGATATCACCAAAGAAGGCATCAATGCTGCTATGAAAGCTGCTTCTTCTGCATCTTTCGGCTACACTGAGGAGCAACTCGTTTCTTCCGATATCATCGGTATTACCGAGGGTTCACTCTTTGATGCAACTCAAACTATGGTTGCTAAGATTGATGACGATACCTATCAAGTACAGGTTGTTTCTTGGTACGATAACGAGAACAGCTACACCAGCCAAATGGTTCGTACAATCAAATACTTCGCAGAGCTTAACTAATATTAACTCTAAAATACTAAACGCCTTAAAGCCTAATCGCTTTAAGGCGTTTTTTCTTTTGCTTTTAAAAAACGTCACAGCATAATAAAAATGCGAGGCAATAAAATACCTCGCATTTTTATTTTGTATTATTAAAAAATAGCGCGAATGTCAGGTGCACCTTCAATAAGTTCGTTAACATAGTAGGGTATAGTGTATGCACAAGAACCGTCAAGGCCTACAACCTTTACTCTAAAATAACCGCCTGTAATTATGGGGTCAATAGTAAAATCAGCAGAGGTTATTGGACTTCCGTCATCATTGGCTTTCCTTCTTCCGTTACGAGTTAGTACATTAAGAATAACCTCTTTAGCCTCGCTACATTCAATGTGTAGGCGGTCGTCTTCTAAATATATTTCGTGAATAAGCGGACCGTTAGAAGAATAGAAATTACCGTTTTCTAATGCTTTTATTATTTCACCATACTCAAGGTTTTCTGCTTTTACCATAGTAAAGCCGCCAAATGAGTCGCTTAAATAACTGTCAAATGGGTGGGAGTTATGATTATCGTCGGCACAGATTGGAAAAATCTTTTTACCGCTTTTAAGTATATCGTCGTATGCGCGTTCGTCATTTACGTCGCCCATAATTTTTGCACAACCTGTGTTATAAACCTCAATACCCCAAGCGCCCTCGTAATTTACATAGTCGTTGTAGTTAAGCAAAGACCAAAACGGATGGTTAATAGTCACTAAAAAACCTTCAGCGTTAACTGCTTTAATAACGTCGTTAATCTTTTTATTGTAAAGTCCGTCGTCAATAGTAATTCCGTTGTGTTCAATTCTATCTGCGCGTTCTTTAGTTATAAAGCCGCGGTTAAGAAGCCAATCAATACCGCTTTGGCAGTAAAACGGTTGCACTGTTTTATAAGGGTCTTTAGAAATAAAACAGAGATGTGCTACGCGGTTTATATTATAAGGTTGGCGCACACCGTCAATACTTACTTCCATAGCAACAAGGGGTAAAAAATCAGGTTCTAATAGTTCTTTATAATGATTTTCTAAAACATTATGGTCAGAAAAAGCAATTATAGAATAACCACGCTTTTTATATTCGTCGCGTAAAGTTTTTACTGTTAACTTACCGTCAGAATAGGTAGAGTGGCAGTGCAGATTTGCTTTGTAAGAATTAAGATCTTTACTTATTAAAATTTTACGCATAACATCACCTTATTTGACTTTTGTGTTTTTCTGCGGGTTTGCCATTTTGTAACTAACTCTCATAAGGCTATCGCCGAGGTGCACATTTTCAGAAACTATACCTTTAAAGTGCAAATTAAGATCAAAATGACTAAAATTCCAAAAACCTTTAATACCGAGTTTAATTAATTGTTCTGCCACATCTTTAACCTGGTCTTTAGGTATACATAAAATAGCAGCAGAGGGTAAGTTTTCGTGGCAAAAATCGTCTAAAGTATCAATATGTCTTATGGGCATACCCCTAACGGTTTCGCCAATAAGCGATTCTTTTTTATCAAAGATACCAATAAGCTGAAAGCCTTTAGTTTCAAAATCCATATGCGTAGCAACAGCGCGTGCAAGATTACCTGCACCTATAAGTATAGTTCTTTTTTGTTTTCCAAAACCTAAAATGTTTGCTATTTCGTAATGTAATTGCTCTATATTATAGCCATAACCCTGTTGACCAAAACCGCCAAAACAGTTAAGGTCTTGCCTAATTTGGCTTGCTGTAAAACCTAGGCGGTTTGCTAGTTCAACCGAAGAAATACGCACCTTACCTTCATTTTTTAGTTCGGTTAAATGGCGGTAATAACGCGGCATTCTTTTAATTACTGAAGATGAAATGTATGGCTTTGCCAATTAAATCTTCCTTTCCAAAAAAAGATTTAAAAACTTAAACAAGTATATTATGGAATATATTTTTTAAAAAGTCAAGCAATATCGGTAATTAATTTTTTCCTTTTATTCATCTTGGCTTGATTATTAGTAAATAAATATGTATAATGTATTTATAAAAGGGGCTTGTAATATGAAAATTTCTTTTTGTACGCACGGGTGCAAGGTTAATCAGTACGAAACCCAAAGCTTGCGCGAATTGTTTTTACATAATGGATATGAGTTAGCAAAAAAAGGTGAAACACCAGATGTTTTTTTGCTTAATTCTTGTACCGTAACTGCTGAAAGCGACCGTAAAAACAGGCAAATGTTACGCCGTATAAAAAAGAAATATCCTTCTTGTGTAACGGTGCTTTTTGGTTGTATGGTGCAGGCGTTTCCTACAAAGGCGGAAACCCTTGGTGCCGATATACTTTTTGGCAATACCGACCACAAAAAACTTTTAACCCTTTTAGATGAGTATGTTAAAAACCGCACAACTTTAAATTTTGTTGAGGAACACATTAAAGGTGAAAAATACTGTACTCCCGGTATATCTTATTTTGAGGGCAGAACCAGAGCATATATGAAAATTGAGGACGGATGCAACCGTTTTTGCTCATACTGTGCCATTCCGTATGCACGCGGTAGGGTGCGCTCGCGTAGTGTTTCTGATATTAAAAGCGAGGCCGAAAGGTTAGCACAAAACGGATATAACGAAATAGTGTTGGTTGGTATTAACCTTTCTGCATATGGACAGGATAATGGCGAAACTTTATGTAATGCAGTAAATGCCGCTTCGCAACCAGATGGTGTTAAACGGGTACGCTTAGGCTCTCTGGAACCCGACCATATAAGCGACGAGATTTTAGAAGGACTAAGGCAAAATAAAAAGTTTTGTCCACAGTTCCACCTTTCTTTGCAATCGGGAAGCAGTACAACATTAAAGCGTATGAACAGGCATTACGATGCCGAGTTTTACCGCGACCTTATAAATCGCATAAGGCTAATTTTTAAAGATGCATCAATTACCACAGATGTTATGGTTGGCTTTGTTGGTGAAACAGAGGATGAATTCTCTGAATCTTTGAATTTTGTAAAAGAAATAGGTTTTGCACGTTGTCATGTTTTTGCTTATTCCAAGCGCGAGGGAACTGCTGCGGCTAAACTTTCGGGGCATATAGAAAAAGCGCAAAAGCTTGAACGTAGCGAAAAAATGATTGCGGCGGCAAACGAGGCGCAGTATAACTTTTTGAAAAAACAGTTAGGTACTACCCAGTCGGTTTTGTTTGAAACCTATCAAAATGGCATTTGTGAGGGTTATACCGAAAACTATACTAGGGTACTGGTTCGGTCTGAAAATGATATTTCAAATAAGATATATAGTGTATATTTAAAAACCGTTAACGGTGATTTTATTGAGGGTGAATTAAAGGGGATGGATATATGAAAAGAGTGTTTGATGAATCTGCACTTAATATAGCGCAACTTCCAAATGGTTTTATTATCGCTTTTAAAAAGGCGGATAATGATGATGACGAGCGTATTGTTGTAGCATATAATCTGGTTTCTTTTGAAAACGAGTCGGTTTCTCCCGTAACCAGAAGTGTTTACCAACTGGCTAAGTTTGGTCAGGGTTACAAGGAAATTGAACAAAGGTTAAACAATCCGTTTTATTGGAATACACAGTTTTTGCCCGGCGACCGTTTGCTTGCTTATTATCCTAATGGCGAGTATATGTTGTTTGATACCGAAAGTAAACTTATAAATAAGGGTCAACTTGTTTGCGAGGATAAGGGACCTAGCGGTATGGCACTGACAGGTCGCGGTATGTTCTTGGCCTTTAAAGAGGGTAAACGTATATCCCTTATTAATCCCGAAACCTTTGCAGAAGAACTTTATATCGGCGGTAAAAACAGTGCTTTTGGCAAACTGGAAAGCGTTTTTTCTGAGGGCAACTATCTATATGTGTGCGACAGTGAAAAATGTGGTGTGTGGCGTGTTGATACGCGTGATTTGTCGGTTAGTATGTATGCCGAGTTTGGCGAGCCTGTATATCAATATATGGTAATTGGTGATTACACATTAGTAAGGCTAGAGTCGGGCGTGTATAGTTTGTAAATTTGTATTGACAAATAGCATATTTGCTAGTATAATCATAAAAAAGAATAATTGCTTTTGATAGAGGCGCGATATCCATCAGTATAATTGGCGTAAGGTTTAGGCACTGTCGGTTGGAAAGGGGCTATCGCCGAAGTGTGCAAACTGCCTAAGGTTTGTATTGCTGGGTCGTAAGGTAATACCTTGCGGACTGTCACATTATGTGAAGCGCTATCGCTAGTATAATTGCTACCTGTGTTATAGGGGGTAGTTTTAGTGTATTAGGTAACCGCTTTGCAAAAAGCGGTTTGTTTTATGTAAGTTAAGAATGGAGAATGATTATGAAAAAAACAATTTTTAAAGGTATCGCTACTGCGCTTATAACACCCTTTAACGAGAATGGTGGTATTGATTACGACCAGTTTGGTAAAATTATAGATTGGCAAATTGAAGAGGGCATTAACGGTCTTGTTGTTTGCGGCACTACGGGTGAGGCTTCAACCTTAACCGATGATGAACATAGAAGTGCTATTGCTTTTGCGGCAAAGCGTGCTGCAGGCAGAGTTCCTGTTATTGCAGGTACCGGTTCAAACGATACTGGCTATGCGCTTGACCTTACACGTTGCGCTTGTGAAGCAGGTGCAGATGCTGTTTTGGTTGTAACTCCTTACTATAACAAGGCAACCCAAAAAGGTCTTACCAAAATGTTTACAGAGATTGCAGATAAAAGCGATGCTCCTGTAATACTATACAACGTGCCTTCCAGAACAGGTGTTAATATTGAGCCTGAAACCTACAAAGCACTTGCCGACCATGGTAACATTGTTGGTATTAAAGAGGCTAACGGCAATCTTTCAAAAATAGTTGAAACTATGTCTTACGTTAATGGTAAACTAGACCTATATTCAGGCAACGATGACCAAATTGTACCTCTTATGTCTTTGGGCGGCGTAGGTGCTATTTCTGTGCTTTCGAATATTATGCCAAAAGAAACCTGTGAAATCTGCGAAAAATTCTTTGCTGGTGATGTTGCAGGTGCCGCTGCATTACAGTATAAATATCATGCTATTATAGACGCTCTGTTTTCAGAGGTTAACCCAATTCCTGTAAAAGCCGCTATGGCTGCTATGGGTTATTGCCGTAACACTCTACGTCTACCATTAACCGAAATGGATGAGGCTAAGGCTGAGAAAATGTATGGTATTATGCGTACACTAAACCTTATTAAATAGGCTGAAGGGATTTTTATGTTACACAAAAATTTAGGTATAAATGAGTTAGGGCATCTTACTTTTGCGGGTGTTGATACTTGTAGCCTTGCTAGTAAATATGGTACACCTTTATACCTTATGGACGAGGATTTGATACGCGAAAACTGTAGGGCATATGTTGATTCTATGAGAGAGTATATGCCAAATGGTTCACGTCCCTCGTATGCAAGTAAGGCATGCAGTTTTAAAAGAATGTATACCATTGCTTTAGAAGAAGGTATGACGGTTGACGTTGTATCTATTGGTGAATTATATACTGCTCTTAGTGTGGGTTTTCCTGCTAAAGACATATTTTATCACGGAAACGATAAAACTGATGCCGATATTGAGTATGCTATAAAAGCAGAAGTTGGTTGCATTGTTGTTGATAGCCTAGACGAACTGGATGCTATTAATAGAATTGCTTCAAGGCTTTCGGTAACCCAAAATGTTTTAATGCGATTAAGTCCAGGCATTGACCCACATACACAGGAAAAAATTTCAACCGGAAAGATAGACTGTAAGTTTGGCATCGGCATAGAAACAGGTCAGGCAATAGACGCTTGTCTTTATGCCGCAACCCTTCCTAATATATACGTAAAAGGTTTCCATTGCCACGTTGGTTCGCAATGTTTTGAGTATGAGCCTTTTAGTGATGCCGCGGAAATAATGATAAAATTCATTAAAGAGTATACCGAAAAAAGTGGCAAACAAATAGAAACGCTAGATCTTGGCGGTGGCTTTGGTGTAAGGTATATTGAAAGCGACCCCGAAATAGACTATGCTGAGTGTATCAAAGGATTAGCTAAAGAGATAGACCAACTTTGTGAAAAGTTAAATGTACCCCCACCTGCAATTATTATGGAACCTGGTCGCAGTATTGTTGCTAATGCAGGTATAACACTTTATACAGTTGGTAGTGTTAAAACTATACCTGGTTATAAAAGTTTTGTTAGCATAGATGGTGGTATGACCGATAATCCACGCTATACACTTTATGGTGCGGATTATACCGTAATTGTTGCAAATCACGCCGATAAAGAGCCAAACTTTGTAACAACGCTAGCCGGCAGATGTTGCGAAAGCGGCGACCTTATTCAAGAAAACATAAATATATACAAGCCCATAAGAAGTGATATTGTTGCCGTTCTTTGCACAGGTGCATATAATTACTCAATGGCGTCAAACTATAATAGGGTACCGCGCCCACCTGTTGTTATGATTAAAGACGGCAAGGATTATGTTGCTGTAAAACGCGAAACTTTGGAAGATATTATTAGGCTTGATTTATAATAAAGAGGTGATATCTTGGCGGTTCGTTTGAACGAGAATAAAGAGGTAGTTGAGAGAATTAAAAAAGGGCTTAAAGAAAAGGATGGCTATTGCCCTTGTAGGCTTGCACGTAAAGAGGAATATAAATGCATTTGCGATGAGTTTCGTGCCCAAATAGCCGACCCAAATTTTGAAGGCTACTGTCATTGTATGCTATATTATAAGTCTAAAGACTAGGAGGATTGTAATGGCAATTATAAACATTACTGCTGATAATTTTAAATCAGAGGTTTTAGATAACAAAAAGACTGTATTGCTTGATTTTTGGGCAACTTGGTGCGGTCCTTGCATGATGATTTCTCCGATAGTGGATGAAATAGCAGAAGAGATTTCGCAAATAGTTGTTGGTAAGGTAAACGTTGATGAGCAACCAGGTTTAGCACAAGCATTCGGTATAGAAAGTATACCAACTTTAATAGTTATTAAGGATGGGAAAGAAATTAACAAGATGATTGGCTTGCGCGGGAAAGAAGATATTTTAAAATTAATTAATTCCTAAAATTAAAACCCATAGTGCCACTATGGGTTTTTGTGTTGCAAATATTAACAATAGATTATATAATTATGTAAGAAAGGGGATAGTTATGAAGGTTTGTTTTATGTGCGATTTGCATCTGCCAACCAATAAAGATGTTTTGCAGTATACCGTTTTGGACTGGGCTATAAATGATATTAAATCCACAAATCCCGATTGTATAATTTTTGCAGGCGATGTTGCTTGCGATGGAGATATTAATGTATATCTTTGGTTTTTAGAAAAAATGAAAAATCTAGGAATACCTTATATATACATACCCGGCAATTCTGATTTAAGGAATGACCAATATAAAGATAAAATAGCAGAAATGGCAAGTGATGTAAAAAACGTTATTAAAGATGCTACCATTTTTGCACTTAATGACTGTAAAAGGGAAATTCCTAAAGAGCAGTTAGAACAGTTAAAAGGTAGTAAAGCAGATATAATTTTCTTCCATCATCCGTTGGTAGATTTAGATGATTACAGTAATGCTTTTTTAACTGAGTATGCAAAAGAAAACCCAAAAACAATGCTCTTTTATGCCCATTGCCATATTTTTGAAACTAGCGAAAACCTTGTAAGCCTGCCTGCACTAGACCCAGATAAAAATATTTCAGCACCACCAAGTTTGATTTATTACGATACACAATCGCGAGAGATAAGTTTGTCTGCTTTTCCGTGCCAAATGCCAAAAGATTTGTCTGCGCAGTTCGGTGTATCTTGCTATGACCCATTAAAGCATATTGATTTTTGTACAGACAATAAACTTGCCAACTTGGAACTTCGTCCTAGTGTAATTAATACACCAACAGAAACAATAATAAAATTGATAGACAAGTGGCGCACCGCAGGTGGTAAAGACTTGTCTGTTCATCTGCCTGATGTTGTTTATAAAGACGGTGAAGTGAAAGCCGACCCGAATCTTGATGCGCTTTTGGATTTGGCGGTGAAAATAAAGGCAAACCGCTTTACTCAACATGTGCCTATGGTTTCTATTAGCACTGTAGAAAAAGATGACGAGGCTTTAAGCAGGATTGCAAATTATCTTGCAGATAAGTTAGATGTCCTGCCGTTTGATGCGGTGATTGGTGTTGAGAATATGCATACTACTTTAGCAGAACGCAACGGCGGAGATAGAAGATTTGGTTATGTGCCGCAAGAATGTTTAGAGTTTATGCATATTTTAGATAAGGCAACTCGCCATAAGGTCGGTATTAATTTTGATATAGGGCATGCCAGAAACAATGCACCATTTAGTCAAACCTATCAAATATCTGCTTGGCTACAACTTGTTGGCAAACATATTGTTGGTTATCATTTGCACCAGGTAACACACGACGGCGAGTACCACAATCACTGCGCCATAAGCGAGCCGTACGGCCACTTGATAAGTTTCGCGTCCTTCTTTTATTGCTATAAGAATGGTATAATAAATAAAGCACCTGTTATATTTGAAATATGCCAAGAAGACGGTTATGAAATAACCCTTGAAACATTCAGAAAACTATAAAAGCTACACCCTGCAGAACACACTCTGCAGGGTGTTTTTTTTACAAAATGGCGTTCGCATCTCGCCCAATAAAACAAAAAGGAAATCACGCCTTACGGCAAGATTCCCTTTTTATTGGCGGAGACGGCGAGATTCGCCCACTGCACTACCGCTTGTGGCACGCACACGACCTTTGCAACCGTTCACCGAAAGGTTGCAATTCGGCAGAGCCGAACCGGTCTTTTCGCATCTCGCCATAGTTAAAACAAAAAAGGAATCACGCCTTACGGCAAGATTCCCTTTTTATTGGCGGAGACGGCGAGATTCGAACTCGCGGGGGATTGCTCCCTAACTGATTTCGAGCAAAAGGCAGTATCTACCGTACCGCACCTCTCCGTCCCTGAAATTTATAATATGTCCACCCATTCTGCGAGATTTTGAAAAACTAATGATTTTTTGCGAGAAATTTGCGAGATAGATGCGAGAAAACACTAAAAACTCCTTTGGATATTCTCGGGCGAATAAACATAAGGAGAATAAAAATGAATCAAGAAAAACGAAGAGAAGCATATGAAAAGATGCTCAAAAAATGCCCCGATATCTTAACACCGATGAAAGCAAACCGATGGTCGCCCGTCGGCAAGAACACTATCTACGCCGCACTCAAAAACGGTGAGATTGAATCCTATACATACAAGGGTGGTTATATCTTCACCAAGGACGCCTTCATTGATTACCTCGTCAAGACCTCAAACGATAAAGGAAAGCGATATAGCATTCGAGGTGATAAGAAATGTTGAGCGACTTACCACAAGTGCTGTCGGGAGAGCAGGTGCGGTGTGCCTTGCATATCAGCAAACGCAAGTGCGCTTGGATGCTGAACAACGGCTTCATTAAATGCCAAAACACCGGCAAGAGAACAAGAAAATATACCGTGCTGAAAGAAGACCTGCTCACCTATATAGATGACTCGCAAAAGCACCCCGAAAAATACGTTACACCATATGCCGAGTTCTCAACCGTAAAGTATGGAAACACACGAAAACCCCGACCGCGCAAAACAGGATTTCCTTCCTCTCTGCCGTCGGAGTTCCGCCCATGGCTCGAACAGGAATTCGAACAAGTCCCCGATGCACTCACCGTACAGCAGGTCATAGAAGTAACCGGCTATACCGATAACGCCATCAACCGCTGGCTCCGCCAAGGCCACCTGAAGTCCGTCAACACCCAAACCGCAAAAATAATCCCAAAGACATGGCTCATCGACTTCTACTGCTCCTACGCCTACACCATAACAAACATGTCCGATAAGCATGTAAAACTAATGAAAAAGTTCTTTAAAGAAACAGGCGGCAAGTAACCCTTTGCTGCCTATATTCTTGCTTTGATTGTAGAGGTATGATATAATTTATATGTACTACTATGGATTATGCGACTACTAATAGTTGGGTATAGGAATCATCTTTTTTATATGCTATATTGGAGGTACAGAGAGTTATGGAAACAAAAACTTTTGCAGAGCGCTTAAAACGAATTCGTGAAGAAAATAAATATACTCAAGTACAACTTGCGGAAATTACCAACATTTCTGTGCAAACCATTAGAAATTATGAGCAAGAAAGATCGGCTCCTGTTTCGGAATACTTGCTTGAGTTAGCAAAGGCTTTAGACGTGAGTCCTGAATACTTGCTGAAAGGAGATAATAACATGAACAGCTATACACAAGCGATCGAGACGGAATTGGCACAACTAAACAGTTTTAGCCAAATTGAAGAAATCTATTCTGAAGATTTAAATTCTACGATACTTGCGCATCTTGAAATGAGCGATGCACTTATATCTTCTCTCAAACACATTTGGGAAGGCAAAAAACTGTTTATGAATAAAGATAAGGAGAGTTATTGTACCCGTCCTTATGTTAGCGGAGTGGTATTAAGATATTGCCAAAACAGAAAGAAATACAAAGAAAAGTTTGGAATTAAAGATGGCATGTTACTACAATGCATATAGTGAAGATTTGTTTTATTGGCAAAATGATGCAGAAAACACTGGAGAACAAATTCGATTAATGGTTTTACCTTCCAGTTTAAATCAGTATCACTCATCTTTAGATGAAACTAAATTGGATGAAAAATTATCCTCATATAAGCCCAAATTTGATTATAAATTTAATTATTACAAGGATGACGCATCCAAAGGTATCGAATCAATTAGTTTTTATCCTCTAACCGAAGAAGAAAAAGGCGAACCCCTCGACACCATTAAAATTTCAAGGGGCGAAGAACAAATTTTCATTTGGTGCTTTTTCTTAACGTTATTCGATATTAATGGCTGGACCGGCGAACAAAATAGTCACTTCTTTATTGACGACCCTGTTTCAAGTCTTGACGAGCATAATATATTCGTAACGGCTTCTACATTAATGGACTTGATTGATAATCACTATGAAGATAGAAAAATTATTATAACTACACACCACGTTGGATTCTTCGCGATTTTGTCTGATTGGCTTGGAAAGGGAGAAAAATCTCAAGCCTATAAATCCAATTTGCAACAATACATACTAAAAAATGATGGCGCTGAATTGAAATTAATGAGTTGCAAAAAAGAGGTATTTTTATACCACTTAGAACTTTTGCAAATTCTTCAGATTGCTGTTAATGAGAAAAAATTATACGCTTATCATTTTAGTGTTTTAAGGCAAGTATTAGAAAATGTAGCGTCCTTCTTAGGGGTGGGAAGAATTGGATATGTCTTAGAACAAATCGGCATTGATGATATTGAACGAGTCTCTCGAATAGTAAATACATTATCCCATAAAAACGTTTTTAGATATGAAGCAAAAGAGTTGGTTCCAGATAACGAAGAACTTTTCTTAGATGTTTTCAACAAGCTAAAAAACAAATATAATTTTGTTCTACATGTAGGAGATAAATGATGGAAAATAATCAACAAAAACAATTAGGCGCAACTCTTTGGGGCATAGCAAACAAGTTGCGCGGAGCGATGAATGCTGACGATTTTCGCGACTATATGCTTTCCTTCCTCTTTTTGCGGTATCTTTCCGATAATTACGAAGAAGCTGTAAAGAAAGAGCTTGGTAAAGATTATTTTGATTTGAAACAAACAGAGCCTTGGCGCGCATTGGCTTTGTGGTACAATAATAACAAAGACGATGTTGCGGAATTTGAGAAGCAAATGCGCCGTAAAGTTCATTATGTTATTAAGCCTAATTATTTGTGGGGCTATATATATGAGCTTGCAAAAACGCAGAGTAACGATCTCTTAAAAACACTTCAAGCCGGATTCAAATATATAGAGAACGAGTCCTTTGATAGTAAATTTCATGGATTGTTCTCTGAAGTTAATCTTGATTCTGAAAAATTGGGAAAGAACTATTCTGCACGTAATACAATGCTTTGCTCGGTAATATCTGAAATCGCAAATGGGCTTTCTGAGTTTCCGAACGATTCAGATTTGTTGGGCGATGCGTATGAATACCTTATCGGTCAGTTCGCCGCAGGTTCTGGTAAAAAAGCGGGTGAATTCTATACTCCACAACAAGTATCAACTATTCTTTCTCGAATCGTTACATTGGACAGCCAAGATCCAAGCACAGGCAAAAAGACACGTCTAAAAAATGTTTTGGACTTTGCTTGCGGTTCAGGTTCGCTACTGATAAACGTAAAGAAACAACTGGGGTCTAATAACATAGGACAAATCTACGGACAAGAAAAAAACATTACAACTTACAACCTTGCTCGTATGAATATGATTCTTCATGGACTTAAAGATTCAGAATTCCAGATTTTCCACGGAGATTCCTTGGCAAATGAATGGAATTTGCTTAAGGAAATGAACCCGTCAAAGAAGTTACAATGCGATGCTGTGGTGGCAAATCCTCCGTTTAGTTTAAGATGGGAACCTAAAGATTCTATGAAGGAGGACTTCCGATTCAAAAATTACGGTGTTGCTCCGAAGTCTGCAGCAGATTTTGCGTTTTTGCTTCATGGATTCCACTTTTTAAGTGATGAAGGAACGATGGCTATTATTCTTCCTCACGGAGTTCTTTTCCGCGGTGGATCAGAAGAAGCTATTCGTAAAAAATTGCTGTTAGATGGGAATATTGATACAATTATTGGACTTCCGGCAAATCTGTTCTTTTCAACAGGAATTCCCGTATGTATTATTGTGCTTAAGAAGTGTAAAAAGTTTGATGATGTACTATTTATCAATGCAAGCGATTACTTTGAAAAAAGCAAACGCCAAAATGTTCTACTGCCTGAACACATTGATAAAATCGTCGAAACTTATCAGTATAGAAAAGAAGATGACAAGAAATACTCACGCCGTGTAACCTTAGAGGAAATCAAGAATAATGATTATAACTTGAATATTTCTCGCTATGTCAGCACAGCAACCGTAGAAGAACCCATAGACCTTATTGAGGTAAGTAAAGAATTGAAGAAAATCGAAGCAGATATCCAAAGGTCAAAAGATAAGCACAATCAATTCTTAAAAGAACTTGGATTACCAGAATTAAAGTAAACCATTTGGAATTTGATGTTTTTATTTGTACTACAATTTAAAATTGAAAGCTAAATAAAATGGTTACTGTGTTGAATTGCTAATAGTAGCAACTCACGGACAAAGAAGGCGTCGCAGAAATGCGGCGCTTTTGCTTTTTTATAGAAAAACGCTGGACTTGTGAAAAGTGTTGTGGTATGTGTTTGTGTTGCAAAGGAGGTGCAATGCACATGACAACACTTGAAGATTTATACTATGGCAACATTAGTCCGCACGAAAGGTACATCAAGAGAGGAACGAGAGTAGATAAGCTCGTCAAGCTGATATGTAAGAATGAGGAAGAATTGAATTCCACCCTTACAGAGAAACAAAAAGAAACCTTTGAAAAGTTCAAAGACTGCACAAGCGAACTCTCCTGTATCACCGAGCGAGAAGCGTTCAGCTCGGGGTTCATCCTTGCAACACGTATTATGGCGGAAGTGATGCAAGGGTTAGAGGAGATTGAGGATATATGAGGAAACTCATAATCCTTCTTTCTTGCTGTGTTTAGTTTGGAATACATAGGGTCGTATTAATAAAAATTGAAAAAATATTTGTTTTATGGTATAATTTAGCTAAATCATAAAATACGGTGGTGTATTATAATGAAAAGAGATTTACAACTAATAAAAAGAATACTGCTTGCAATAGAAGAACAATATGAAAACACAATCCTAATGGATTTGAAAATTGAAGGGTACACGATACAACAAGTTGCAAATCATGCAGAGCTTTTGTATGGGGAGGGTTTGATTTCCGCGTATAAAGGTCATTATGCAGGGAATAAATTATGGTCATTTGCTGTAGGCAATCTTACAAACGAGGGATTCAACTATCTCGATATAATACGAGAAGCAGATGATTTGGAAAGTTATAAACACTTTAATGTATTGTATTACGATAATTCTATAACAGTTGGTAATGGCAATAAATTCAACAACTCGGAATTATTATCTGGAGGGAAAAATGGCGAAGAGTAAGATACTTAAAGAATTAGCAAATAACGAAATTACAATAGATATTGCATTGAAGCGATTGCTACTAATATGTAATGACTTGAACTATACTGAGGTTTTTACATGGGCAGAAAAAGAACTGAATGGATATTCGTCTGAGGAACCAGTGCCTGAGTATAGGAATCTTGGAATTGGTAAAATACGATACTCTGGATTAAAAGGGACTATGTCTTCCTGCCTAAAATTATCCAATCAGCCAATGCCAGTTCAATGGATCCCTAAAGAATTTATGGATTTAATTTGCAATAATTATGAGCGATGCACAATAGCGAATATCATTGAGCGAGCAAAGAGTAACAATATATTTAGTGCAGATCTCACTTCTCTTGCAGGGGTGATTTCTGTTGGTATATCCTTTACTTCAATATCGCAAACGTTCGACTCAACCATTTATATGGAAATCGCAAACAAAGTGTCTAATATTCTTTTTAAAATATTTATGAAGCTTGACAAAGAATATGGCAATCTTGATGATTTGGATATTGATACACATGGTAAAAGTTCGGAAGTCATTGCTGATTTTGAAAAATCATTAGTGATAGAGATTGGCGAACTAAAGATGATTAACATAGGTAATGACAACACTATAAAAAGTTCAAAAATAGGAGAAGTGGAAACATGAAAATTAATATAGGCGACAATAATAAAATATCTAAATCGAATATTGGAAGCAATCAAAATGATTCTTATAACAATAACAGCAAAAATGAATCGATAATTACGACCAAAAAATTCTACCAAAAAGAAGGATTTTGGGGTGGGGTGCTAACGGGCGTAATTTCAAGCATAATTTCATCTGGTATAATTTGGGGTATAAAAGAAATAATAGAGTTAATTTAGATAAAAAAAGAAACCTGTATTTTCGCGAAAATATATAGGCTGATATTTTAGAATTCAAGGCATAATGAGTTCGTTTGCGGTCCCTTAGTCCCAAAACGAGTGCATAGGTTCAATGGGAGTATGGCGACCAACAGTAATTACAACTTAATAAAAATTTATAACCGTAAGTTATTGAATTTTTTAGATAACTTGCGGTTATTTTTTTGTAAAAAATAGGGCTACAAAACCCTGCTTTTTGGACATTAAGTGAAAGGAAAATTTTGAAAATGGTTTTAAAAATTGATTTCCCGTGCTCTACCCATTGAGAAAAGTTTTTAAAACATTGGCCTTTTTGATTGTTTTCGTGTTCTACCCTATGAGGAGAAATAATTTTTTTGGAAAATGGTTATATTTTTCGTGTTTTACTGCTCTACCCATTGGAGAGAAAATATTTTTAAAAATTAAAATTATTTTCTCAAAAAAGCCTGTACAAAAGTGCGGTTTTTGGACATTAGATGAAAGGAATTTTTAAAAGTGGTTTACAAAATCAAATTTTCCTGCTCTACCCATTGAGAGATTATTTTTTCAAAATGGTTCTAAAAATCGATTTCTCGTGCTCTACCCATTGAGGAGGTGATTATTGAAAAAATACAACACCCACAAAAATCAAAACAATTCAAAGAAAGGAAGTGGCGGAATGTCAGAAACAATTATCAGAAGAATGTCGGAGGTGGAACTCCAAGAGGTGCAGTGGCTATGGAAACCGTATATCCCATTTGGGAAGCTCGTTATTATCCAGGGTGATCCCGGCGAGGGCAAAACAACTTTTGCATTAAGACTTGCCGCCGCTTGTTCGTCGGGCATGGCTCTGCCAGGTATGGATACCACAGAACCCTTCAATGTGATTTACCAAACAGCAGAGGACGGACTCGGCGACACTATCAAGCCAAGGCTTATTGAAGCAGGGGCTGATGAGAATATGGTGCTCAATATTATTGAGGACACCGATCCTCTTTCTCTGTCAGATGAGCGCATCGAAAAAGCCATAACCGAAACGGGTGCTCGGCTTATGATACTCGATCCTATTCAAGGTTATATCGGTGAGGATGTTGATATCAACAGAGCAAACGAAATACGAAAGGTGCTGAAAAAGGTTGCAACCGTTGCTGATAGGACGGGATGCGCAATCGTGATGGTCGGTCATCTTAACAAAGCCAAAGGCGCAAGCTCACAGTACCGCGGTCTTGGTTCCATAGACTTTCGTGCAGCGGCTCGCAGTGTGTTGCTTGTCGGCCGACTTCGCAAAGAACCCAACGTTCGTATCATCGTTCACGATAAATCTTCGTTGGCACCTGAGGGAAAGTCGATGGCATTCAATCTCGGCAATGAAGAAGGTTTTTATTGGCTTGACGGTTACAGCGAGATAACCTCGGAAGAACTACTGTGCGGTTATTCTTCCGAAACTAAAACGGCAGTGGCCGAAGAACTGATTCGGGATATGCTCGATGACGGCAAAGAGGTTATGGCAGATGAAATCTTCCGTACGGCAGAGAACAAAAACATATCGCGCCGAACGGTGAACGAAGCCAAAAAGAAGATACCTAATATCCGAACCCGAAAGGTCGGTAAGGGTTGGGCGTGGTCGATACCCGAATAAAGATTGCAACATTGCAGTGTGTCCTTTCTGCATTGTAAATTTGGTCACACTCAGAGTCGTTTGCATTGTTGCATTGTTAAATTTATTCGCTCAAATAACGCCGTGTTTCGCCCTGTGTGCCGTGTTTGATCTTACGGTCGAGCAAACACCCACCCAAACCAAACTTAAGCGATTTTGGGCGACTTTGAGAACAGGGTAAGATTACCGGGTGTTGAGGCGGTAGCACACTTGGATGAAAAAAAGCAGGAGAAAGGAAAGGTGACCCTTTTGGCCACCTTTCCGATTTACATCGGACGGCAATGCCGACCGTTAGGGGCTTTGTGGGCTTTTTGAGAGGCGGGAAATTGGTGTGTCACCTAATTAGAAGGTTGCGCCATAGGTGTGCTACCTATTATTACTAAACTAAAAAGCACTAAACTGACAAGAAAGGAGAAAAATTATGGCTGTACCAAAAGAAAAAGAACGCTTTGTAATCTATCTGTATCCTGAAACATTGGAGAAGGTAAAGGAACTGTATCGCAGAGATGACTGTCGCACGCAGTCACAGTTCATTGAGAAAGCGCTGCGATTTTATATCACACGTCTTGTTTCAGGAGAGAATGAATCGTATCTACCGACAGCAATGCTATCAACCATGAAAAGCATTGTTGCTGAGAGTGAAAACAAAATCAGCAGAATTATATTTAAAGTGGCGGTTGAGTTGGCAATGGTTCAAAATTGTTTTGCCTACTCACATAAAGATATTAACAAGGAAATTCTTGCAAAGCTTCGTGAATCGGTTGAGCATGAAGTGAAATGCACTAACGGCATGCTAACATTAGAAGAAGCTGTTGAGTGGCAGAAAGAATAACAAACAATAATTAAAAAACGATGAAAGGAGAATCTTCATGAGTTACAGATATTATTTCAAAATGTTTAAGAATGAACCCGATGTGTTGACTGTGCCGGATGTGGTAAGGTTGTTACAATTCGGTAAGAATACCGTCTACGGCCTTATCAAAGAAGGGCGTATCAGTAGCATCAAGCAAGGCAAGA
This sequence comes from Acutalibacteraceae bacterium, assembly GCA_045630515.1. Lineage (GTDB taxonomy): Bacteria > Bacillota > Clostridia > Oscillospirales > Acutalibacteraceae > UMGS1532. The sequence goes on along the minus strand of JAZQTG010000090.1, from coordinate 73,503 downwards.
AAATTATTGTGCCGAAGGTGTGCTTGGTTGAATTTTTAACCAACGCAGGAAACTATCAGACACCGTCCCCGACAGTCCCGAATAATCTCTGGACTTATGAAGATGGTTGTGGTAGTGTTGGTGTTGCCCGAGAAGACAAAGGACAAATCCAAAGGAAAGGAGCGTGAGCAAATGAAAAGAATCACAGGACACCTGACCGAGAAAAACAAAAAGTGGTATGCGGTTATCAATCTATATGACACCGAAGGCAAGCGCAAAGAAAAGTGGATGGGTCTGAACCTTGATACGACAAGAGGAAACAAGCGTGAGGCTGAATACCGTCTCCGTCAGATTCTCGAACAGTACAACACCGATGACCTATACAAGCGTGAGAACATGTCCCACGCCGACAAAGAGCGTAGCCGAGTGGCACACATGCAGGTTGCGGATTATCTTCCCGAGTGGCTCGAGTCGCACAAGGTAAACGTGTCGGAAACTACCTACGAAGGATACAAGCTGATGATACAGTCCCGTATGGTTCCGTTCTTCCGTGAGTGCGGTGACCTCAAGGTCAAAGATATTACGGGTGATGAAATCAACGATTACTATATCCGCATCCGAGGTGACGGACTCAAAGGAACGACTGCTCAACGCCATCATGCGCTGTTGCATCTTGCTTTTAAGTCGGCGGTCAAGCGAAGAATTATACCAAGCAATCCTGTTGAGCAAGCCGACAGACCCAAGGCACAACAGTACATCGGCAAATATTATAACGCCGGTGAGCTGAAAGAACTGCTCGACAAAACGGTGAATGACCAGATACACATTGTAATCTTCCTTGCAGCTTACTATGGGCTTAGGCGTAGCGAAGTGCTTGGACTGAAATGGTCGGCGGTGGACTTTGAAAACAAGACGGTCAGCATCAGTCACAAGGTGGTACAGAACGATAAAGGCGTTGTCGGTATGGACGTTATGAAGACGAAATCTTCCTACCGCACACTGCCTTTGATACCTCAGGTGGAAGAAGTTCTTCTTGCCGAAAAAGAAAAGCAAGAGGAAATGATGCGAGTAATGCGTCGAGGTTACTGCAAAAAATACACCGACTACATCTGCGTAGATGCAATCGGTGAACTGATAAAACCAAACTACGTGACCGACCATTTTAAAGTGGTGCTGAAAGAAAAAGGATTAAAACCCGTTCGCTTTCACGACCTGCGACACAGTTGTGCATCGCTGTTACTTGCAAACGGTGTGCCGATGAAAATGATTCAGGACTGGCTTGGTCACAGTGATATGGGAACCACTGCTAACATCTACAGCCACATCGACAGTGAAAGTAAGAAAGCAAGTGCGATGGCGATAGGAACAGCCTTGGGATAAAAGAGAAAACTCCTTGAAGGATAAATCCTTCAAGGAGTCCTTGGCGGAGACGGCGAGATTCGAACTCGCGGGGGATTGCTCCCTAACTGATTTCGAGTCAGCCCCGTTATGACCACTTCGATACGTCTCCATATAAAATTGTAAAGGCTTTAGCCAAAACCTAAATTGCGAGAAAACTGCGAGATGCAAGTTTTCAAAAGTGCAGTTGCACGTGGCGTAAACGCCGATAAACAGCGGAGTTTCAAAGAGTGATGTGTGACAGACCCGACTATGTTTCGAGTCAGCCCCGTTATGACCACTTCGATACGTCTCCATATATGTTAAACTCATTTCAGAGTATAACGCACTATTCAAATTTTTTTACCGAACGGGGCGCCCCGTTATGTCCTGTTGCGGTGCCCAAAATTTTTCAGCACTGCCGTGCAAAATTTTGACCGCGGCCACTCCTTATTGCTCGCTTCATCTCCACAGGCAGCGCTCGCAAACGTCCCCACTTTGATACGTCTCCATATATGTTAAACTCATTTTGGAGGTTAACGCATTACTGAAATTATATGATAAAGGTATGTAAAAGTCAATACAGAAACCTTTGTTAGTGAAAATTAAAAGCGGTTGCGCCCGCAACCGCTTTGGTGACCCGGACGAGAATCGAACTCGTGTTACCGCCGTGAAAGGGCGGTGTCTTAACCGCTTGACCACCGGGCCTTGTATGGTGGCGGTAACTGGATTTGAACCGGTGACACTTCGGGTATGAACCGAATGCTCTAGCCAGCTGAGCTATACCGCCGTTTTGGCGCCTGAATTTCAAGCGCGTATTTGATTATAACAGTTAAAGGACTTATTGTCAAGCCTTTTTTTAAAAAATTTATACTATCAAAAAAGCTAGTATTTTTATGTGTTGACGGTCAACTATAATAAGTCGTTAACAACACCAAAATATATAGGTAGATTGGTTTTATTATCATAAATAAAATATATAAAGCTGTGGGTGAAATCTACCGAAACTTTACATTCATTAAATTCCTTATCAGAAATTTTTACATCAGAATAATTATTTATTGCACCTGCAGGCGTAATACTAATATCACCCGAAATATAATAATTATCCAAAAGCAAATTTTCACAATCTTTTGCAAGAGGGGTGTAATCGGCAGCGCTACTAAAAGGCAAAGTAACTTTAAGCTTTTTTAGTGTGCTTCCAAAATTAATACAGGTGGGATTATTAACACTATTTACATAGTAGGGCAGTGTTACGCTAACCTTTGCATTAGTAGTGCTTTTAAGAAAATCTGTAAGCAATTTATTAGAGATTATTTCTTCAATAACATCATTTAAGGTATAAAACGTATTCTCCTCAATAGTGTTTGGAACAATTCCTACAAAGGTATAGCCGTTTTTATAGTCTTTTGTTATGCCTTCAAAAGTGTTACCTGAAATATATTTAGACTCTATTGTTTTAAAATATGTTGCATCGTTATCACCCAGCGAGCCGGTAAAAATACTATTGTACGTATCTTCATTTGAGGCGCCGTTTTCCCAAAGTGCCTTAAAAGATGCACCTGAAACAACATTCATATATTGATTTTTGTTAAATGCAACATTATAGTAAGCATTACCTTGTGTTGCATTTACTACATTCTCTCGCACGGCAGTTGATGTTTGTGGATCTTCAAAATTTTCGCGCAGGATATCAATGGCATATTTTTGTGAATTTGTTTTAAGAAAAGATTTTTTTATGTTAATGGTTTTTTGGCTGTTAATCCATAGGGTGTTAGAGGATAAAATGCCGCATTTTGTATCATTATTGTAGTTTGTTCTGTTTTTTATGCTAGCAACCATTGCCGCGGTTTCTTCTGCAGATTGGCAAAGCAGATTTTCTATCTGTTTTTTTGTGCTTCCGTTGGTGGCAGAGCATAGAAAACTAAGAGTATTAGCGGTATCGGTTAAAGATATTGCTGTATTGCCACCGTTTTCAACCTGTTGCTTAATTAACTTAGTACAAAAATTAATGTAACTTTGACTGGTTTTTGTGGTTGGTGCGCTAGCGGTAGTGCGAATTTTGTAACCTTGCATAAGGTTGCCGTTATCGTTAACAACATTACTGCCAGATAAAACCGACGTTAAAACCATAACGAGCACAAGAATAAACGAAATAATGCAAACTGTATATATACCGATTATTTTGTTTTTATTATTGGTAATAGGCATAACAATCTTCCTTTTGAAAATATATATTAGCATTGTAGCACACGGGCGGTCATTTTTCAAGCCAACAAAAAACTTAAAAATAAGTAAAAAATCTATTGAAATTTAGATTTGAAAGTAATATAATGTATAGGCGTTATGGGGTATTAGCTCAGTTGGTAGAGCGTTGGCTTCGCAAGTCAAAGGTCGTCGGTTCAACCCCGATATACTCCACCACAAAAACTCCAAGCCTGTGTGGCTTGGGGTTTTGTAACGTATATAATATACTTTTAGCAAAGAAGATGACCTATTTTGAGCACATTATTATCAGTATCGGTAGCACTATTAGCAGGCCTTTTGATGACGCGGCTTTTTAAACCCTTGCGGTTGCCTTCGGTAACGGCATACCTCATAGCTGGTATACTTATAGGCCCCTATTGTTTAGGTGCACTCGGTATAGAAGGTTTGGGCTTTGACACTATGAACGCTGTAACAAGTCTTTCATTGGTTTCAGAAGTAGCACTTGGATTTATAGCCTTTTCTATAGGTAATGAGTTCCGTGTATGCGAACTTAAAAAGACGGGAAAACAAGCGTTGATAATCGGTATTTTACAGGCAATAGGTGCAACATTATTAGTAGATTTAGCACTCTATACAGTACATATTTTAATGCCGGATAAGTTAACGGTACCTCAGCTTATAACCTTGGGCGCAATCGCAACCGCTACTGCACCTGCCGCAACATTAATGGTTGTAAGGCAGTACAAAGCAAAAGGACCTTTAACCAAAATTCTACTACCCATAGTTGCATTAGACGATGCGGTTGGACTAGTGGTTTTTGCAATATCTTTCGGTATAGCAAAAACTTTAGTAAGCGGCACGGTGGATTTAATTTCAATTCTTCTTAATCCGTTGGTTGAAATAATCTGTTCGTTGCTGTTGGGAGCTTTAATGGGCTTTGTTTTAACACAACTTGAAAGATTGTTTAATTCAAACACAAATCGTTTAAATTTAACTATAGGCATAGTATTTTTAACAGCGTCGCTTTCTATGTTGGATTTTAATATAGGGCTTGTGCACATTCATTTTTCGTCATTGCTTACTTGTATGATGCTTGGCACGGTTTTTTGTAATATTTGTCCGCTTTCGCACGACCTAATGCAAGCCTCAGATAAATGGACTTCACCCATATTTGCGCTATTTTTTGTAATAAGTGGCGCCGAACTGGAACTAGGTGTATTTACCGATATTGCAATAGTAATAATTGGCGCGGCTTATATAATCTCTCGTTCGTTGGGTAAATATTATGGCGCATTTTTGAGTGCTAAAATCACTAAATGTTCAAAAGAAATATGCAAATATTTGGGTATAACCCTTTTGCCTCAGGCTGGTGTTGCACTAGGTATGTGTGCAACCGCCATGCAAATAGGTGAAGAGGGCACGTTAATTCGTAACATTACGCTTTTTGCGGTGCTTATATATGAACTTGTGGGTCCGTTACTTACAAGAGCTGCACTAGAGGCGGCTGGCGAAATACACCCAATTCCAGAGCATGTTAAGACAAGGCGAGAAACAAAACTTGCTGAGGCTAAAGACGAATAACAAAAAACGACCTTAAGGTGATTCTTAAGGTCGTTTATTTTTATAATACTTCCTTTATTGCAGCAAGTAATTCGTCGTATGTATCAAAGGCAGGTAGCTGAGGATAGTCTGCCTTAATTTGCTCGGTGCTTTTAAATAAAAAGCCTGCTTTACTATTAAGGATCATACCAAGGTCGTTAAAACTGTCGCCCGAAGCAATAGTATCATAACCGATAGACTGTAACGCCTTAACTGTTGTAAGTTTAGATTTTTCGCAACGCATTTTAAAATCGGTAATTTCTCCGTTATCGGCAACAACTAATGAGTTGCAGAATATTGTAGGCCAACCTAGTTTTTCCATTAGAGGAGTAGCAAATTGCTGGAAGGTATCACTAATAATTATAACCTGTGTGATAGAACGTAGCTCATCTAAAAACTCTTTAGCACCGGGGATAGGGTCAATTTTTGAAATAGTTTCTTGAATTTCTTTAAGACCTAAACCGTGCTCTTTTAAAATGGATAGACGCCATTTCATAAGCTTATCATAATCAGGCTCGTCGCGTGTTGTGCGTTTAAGTTCGGGGATGCCTGCCTCTTCAGCAAAAGCAATCCAAATTTCAGGAACCAAAACACCCTCTAAATCTAAACAAACGATATTCATAAATTTACCTCCAAGTAACTTATGCTAAAAACAGTATAGCTTATTTCGTTGATTGTTTCAAGTGTTTTATAACTTTCTTTTAATTAGCCAAAGCTTAAATTTTCCATAGCCGTGTGCTGAATCTTTAAGCAATTCTTTTTCTTTAATAAAGCGTTTGGTATCTCCCAATATTTTAATGGCATTCTCGTTAAAACTTTCTATAGTGCGCGGGAGGGCGTCCTTGCGGCTTTCGGAGTCAGGCTCGCGAATCCAAAGAATGTTACCGTTTTTGTCTATTCCGCTAGCCACACAGTCAAAAACAAGACCAGCAGCCTCGCCGTAACAGTAACGTTCAAACAAAACCTGCCCGTCTATATAAATTGTAAGGCAATCGCGGAATTTTGTTTGGTTTTCTTTTTTATAAACCGTGGCGCAGTTGCCACCAGAAAGAGATTTTATATCCATACAATACCTCATGTAATGTTTTTTAAAAGTATAACACAAAACGATACTTTCTACAAGGGCATTAATGCAACCTTTTAAAATATCCCTTAGTGCTGTTATTTACAATACCGCTTAATAATACTAGCGAAATAAGGTTTGGCACCGCCATAAAAGCATTAAATATGTCTGCAACTGTCCAAACCGTGTGAACGTTAACATAGGGGGCAACAAATACTGCGAATATATAAATAATCCTATGAAATTTAATAGTTCGTTTATTATCATTGCATAGATAACTTAGACTTTTTTCGGTGTAGTAGTTCCAACCTATTATTGAAGAAAATGCAAAAAACATCACTAGAATCATAAGTAGTAGGTTGCAAAGATTTTCATTGATTGGTAATCCGTTTTTCCAAGCATATAGAGTGATTTCCGTGCCTGAGCCGCCAAGCTTCCAAGCGTCTGTAACTATCAAGCCAAGACCTGTAATACTACATAGTACAACGGTGTCAATAAAGGGACCTAACATAGAAACAAGACCTTGTTCAACGGGTTCACTTCCTTTAGCGGCTGCCGAAGCAATAGCACCTGAGCCAAGTCCTGCCTCGTTAGAAAATATACCTCTGCTTGTGCCTAACTGTATCGCTTTTAAAAATGTTATTCCGCTGGTTGCACCCAGCACAGAACGGGGGTTAAAAGCAGAGTTAAATATTAAATCTATAGCAGAGGGAAGCTTTTTAATATTAGTGATAATTACCGTAAGTGAAATAATTATGTATACAATACTCATAAACGGCACAAATATTTCGGCGACTTTTGAGATTCTTTTAATACCCCCCAATATAACTAAAGCAACTAAAACAGTTATAACTGCACCGAAAATAGCGGTGGCATAGTTGATAGTATATCCTAAAAACACAGCTTTACAGTTTTTAAAATATTCCGAAACCGTTAAAGAAATACTGTTTGCCTGTATTGTGGTACCAATCCCAAAGGTGCCTGCATAAACTGCACACGCCGAAAACATAACAGCTAAAAACTTAAATTTTTTACCAAGGCCTCTTTCTATGTAATAAAAAGGTCCGCCAACAAAACCAGCTTCATTATAAATACGATATTTAATAGCAAGCAGACCTTCGGCATAACTTGTTGCCATAGAGAAAAATGCAGCAAAGATCATCCAGAATAGTGCACCCGGCCCACCTACGCCTATAGCAAAGGCAACCCCTACTATGTTGCCGGTTCCAATAGTTGCAGCAAGACTTGTGCAAAGGGCACCGAAACGAGAAACCTCATTAGATGATATTTTATCTCTCTTAAAAAGCAATGACAAGCCTTTTTTGAAGCCTCTAAACTGTATAAAGTTTGTTTTAATTGTTAGGTAAATGCTTATAACTATAATTGAAATTACAAGGTGAGGACCCCACGCAATGTATTTATTTATAAATTCTATAAAATTAGTGATATTTTCCATAAAATACAACCTCATTTTTCATTGACTAAAGTGCAATTAAGTTATATTATTAATATGTAAGTATACATTTTAGTATGAGAGGATGGCGTAGGTTTGGATAATGTAGAAATTATAAAAAGCCGCCGCAAAACCATTTCTATAGAAATTTCTAAAAATGGAAAAGTTACGGTTCGCGCGCCATATTTTTGCCCTAAGTTTCGCATAAATGTATTTTTAAAAGAAAAGCAATCTTGGATACAGAATACTATAAATAAGATGTTAGAAAACAAAGTGGAATCGGTGCCTTTAAGCGTTGAGGAAATTAAAGAACTTCGCAAAAAAGCAAAAGAGATAATACCACAAAAAGTTGCTCGTTTTGCTGCTCTTATGGGGGTAACGTATAGTGGTATAAAAATAACTTCGGCAACAAAAAGATTTGGCAGTTGCAGTGCTAAAAATTCTTTGTGCTTTTCGTTATATTTAATGCAGTTCGGTGATGAACTGATTGATTACGTAGTTGTGCATGAATTAGCACATACGGTACACCATAATCACTCTAAAGAGTTTTATAAGTTAGTAGAGCGATATTTACCAGATTATAGTGTACGGCAGAAAAAACTAAAGGACAGAGCATGTCCTATTAACCATAAATTATTGGAGGAAACAGAATGAGAGCAAGCGGTGTTTTGATGCCTATATTTTCGTTGGCTTCGCCTTACGGTATAGGAACCTTTGGCAAAGCGGCTTACGAGTTTGTTGATTTTTTAAAAGAAGCCGGGCAAACCTATTGGCAAATATTACCGTTAGGGCCAACAGGATTCGGCGATTCACCCTATCAATCCTTTTCAAGTTTTGCGGGCAATCCGTATTTTATAGATTTGGATATTTTAAAAGAGTGGGGGTATTTAAAAAGCGGTGAGTATGAAAATATTGATTACGGTTCATCCACACGCGTTGATTACGGAAAACTATATATAGAGCGTTTGCCCGTATTAAACATTGCTGCCGGTCGCTTTTTGGAAAACCCTGAAACTGATTATGCTAAGTTTTGTGAAAATAACGATTTTTGGCTTGGCGATTATACACTTTTTATGGCACTAAAAAATGATGGTGTTTATTTAGAAGGTATGCCGAAACCTTTGCGCAAAAGGGATGAAAGCGCGCTAAACAAGGCAAAAAGTAAATATGCAAAAGAGATAGAAATTATAAAAGCAACTCAGTATTTCTTTTTTAAACAATGGAAAAAACTTAAAGAATATGCCAATGAAAATGGTATAAAAATAATAGGAGATATTCCTATTTATGTATCGCCCGACAGTGCAGATCTTTGGGCTAATCCTGACCAGTTTTTATTGGATGAGAACTCAGAGCCTACTGAGGTTGCAGGATGCCCACCTGATGCTTTTTCGGATGATGGTCAACTGTGGGGGAATCCTTTGTATAATTGGGATAAAATGAAGCAAGATGGCTATTTATGGTGGCAAAACAGAATTGCACATTCTGCTACACTTTACGACGTTGTGCGAATTGACCATTTTCGCGCTTTTGATGAATATTACGCTATACCTAAAGGCAGCAAAACTGCCAAGAACGGTGAGTGGAAACAAGGTCCTCGTATGGACATTATAAATGCTATAAACAAGGTGAAAGACATTGAAATTATTGCCGAAGATTTAGGACTTTTGACCGATTCGGTAGAGGAACTTTTAACATTAAGCGGCTATCCCGGAATGGCAGTTTTACAATTTGCATTTGACCCAAAGGGCGATAGCAAATATTTACCGCACAATATAACTAAAAACTGTGTGGTTTATGTTGGCACGCACGATAACGATACCGTTAATGGTTGGATTAATTCAATATCACCTTCAGAGTTTGATTTTTGCACAGCGTATCTACGCTTAAATACAAGCGAGGGATATAACTGGGGTATGATAAAAGCTGCCTTAGGTACAGTAGCTGATACCTGTATATTGCAGATGCAAGACCTTTTGGGTTTAGGCTCGGAGGGTAGAACAAACACGCCCTCAACCGAGGGAGAAAACTGGCAATGGAGAGTTGGCGAGGGTTGTGTTAACTCTTGGCTTGCAGCTATATTAAAAGAGCAAACAAAACTATATCGCAGAACAAAATAATTTAAAATAACACAATATTGCTGTCTTGGTGGCTTAATATTGTGTTTTTTTATTTTATTATTGAATTTGTTTTTTTAGTTTGATATTATGAAAGAAAGATGCGTTAAAGGGAGTTGTTGTTATGAAAATAACAAAGGAACCAAAAGTATGCAAAAAAGAAGAACTGGGAATGAACATACTGGAAGGTATTATGCCGGAAATTACTCGTCTTGATGGAATTGACGAGCCTATTACCATACGCATTGCAAACCCTGCTTCAAATATTGAAAACATCAAACTTATAGCAGACAATAACTTTGATTATCATATTGATATTGATTGTACCGAATATTCTTTGCTCTACGAATTAGAAAAGCCCACAAATATAGAAAATCTGTATTTATCTTGTTATCGCCCACCATATACAATCGCTGAGTGCGAAATTTATGCATCAAACGACAAAGACAATTTGTTTAATGATGAAAATTTAATCATCGCTATTGATAATAGTGATGACGGCGAAATGATAGGCGAGGGAGAATATAGGTCTGCTTATTATAATATAGAGGGTCTGTGTTGTAAATATCTTGGCTTTTTACATAAAAAAAGCAATGCCAAAGACGGTATGTCAAGAATTAGAATTTTAGGCGTTTATAATAATGAATTTACCAAACCCAGAAGTTATATTAATAAAAACTATTTGGGAAGTTGTGTAGCAAAGGTACTGCCGCAGGTAAAGGGTAAATATAGCGGTGAGGTTACTTACCTTACTGATGGTGCTGTATTCGGCGGTGATAAAACCTTTGTTGCTGATAATACAGAAATTAAATTTAATCTGCCTTTTAATAAAAAGGTGGATAGACTCGTTATCATAGGCAATGCCATTTCGGAGGTTTTCTTTGCTGATGATAATAGCGAACTGTCAAAGGTAAATTACGAAAAATCTCTTTCAGAAATTGGCGAGGTTTATGAACTTGATGTCAGTGCATTTGGCATCACAAATACCGCTACTTTGAAACTTAGCGGTAGTGTAGATGAAATTTTAATGTATTGTCGCAGCGTTGATCTAAAGGTTGATTTTGACACGGTTATAAATGATGATTTTATGGGCGTGGGTGCTAATGTTTTACCGACCCACCTTTTTGAAGCGGGCAGAATGGCAGGCTTCAACGATGCTCTTATGCAGTTAGAAAAACGCAGAATTGCTATATCTAATCCGTCGGTTGTGCGCGTATGGTTCCAAACCGACTGGTTTGTAATGGATGAGGCGGATTATTATAACCGTAAATATGTGTTCAACAGTCCAAAAATGATGGCGGTTTACAAGGAGCTTGATGCATTTAAAGAAAATGGTGTTGAGGTTGAAATCAGTTACGCTTGGAAAATAGGTTATTCGGCAGCCGATTGGTTTGGCTTCCCCGAAGCGTTCAACAAAAGAGACTCTGCACCACGCGATCTTGACCAATATGCAATAGGTTGTGTTGACCTGCTTAAAGAACTTATTGTAAATCGTGGATATAACAATATCAAATATTTATCTTTTTGTAACGAGTCAAATAACGGTTTGCCTAATGGTTGGGATTTTGTTTGTCCCGAAGGCTTGCATCCAATGGACCATTGGCTCAGTATGCTTAAAAAGGTGCATGCAAGGTTAAAGACCGAGGGTATGGATAAGTATATTGATATATGGGCAGCCGAAATTGTTGGTGAATGGGACACTTGGGCAGAATTCTTTAATAAGAATGCAGGCGACCTATATACGTATTTTACTGGTCATTATTATGGCGTTAGTTATGACCGTTGTTTACACCATATTGCAGAACTGAAAAAACACACAGGTAATAGGCCTATCGGTATTACTGAATTTGCTACTTATCAGTACAATAAGCAAAGTAATCACAGCAATTTTGGTGTGAATAACGTAGCAAATATGCTAGGCTTTATAAATGCAGGCGTTACGTTAATGCTGTATTGGATTTTAAGCGGAAGCGTTGTGGAAGAACATTTTCTTATAAATTCCGAGGTCGGTAATTTCTGGCGTATGCCAACCACAGAAATACCTAAGTCAATAGCAAGCGAAAACTATTACAACCTAGCCTTGTTTACCAACTACATAAAGAAGCACAGCAAGGTTTATAAAACCGAAACCAATGATGCAGTACACGGGTCGGTAATAGAATCGTGTGATGGTGATATAACCGTATTTGCCGAACTAAAGGCAACCGAAAAAGATAAGCAACTTAATATAAACTTTGGTAAAGATATAAATAAAAAATTCTATAAACACGTTTATACCAGAGATATTGAGCGCGAGTCAAATCTAATAATTCCGCCTGTAGTGGCAGAGTTAGATGTAAAAGATAGCATAAGCGAAAGGGCATGTTCGGATTATTGCTTAATTGTATATACAACCATTCCTCCTGTGCGCCAAGTGGTTATGGATGAGGTTTTTGTAACCGTAAAACATGGCGAAGAGGTCAAACTTAATGCCAAGGTGATTGACGGTGATGGAGAAGTTAAATGGTCGTTAGTTGATCACAACCATACCTACGGACTCAATGCCGAAGTTACTGAAGATGGTGTGTTTAAAAGCATAGGTAAATACCAAGTTCGCAGAGCGGTTGGATATCCGCAGTTTGCTGTTAAAGCCGAACTACCTACCGGTGAATACGGTATTGCAATAGTTACTGTTACCGAAAACGAAAAAATATATGATAGCATATCAATAGTTAACGGTTAAATTAACTGAAAGAGACGGTGTATTATGAAGATCACAAAGGAATTAAAGGCACTTACAAGGGACGAATTAGGCGTAAATATTTTAGATGGTATTGAGCCGGAGGTTAAAAGGTTAGACGGGAAGGATGAGGTACTATCTATCCGCGTTGCTTCTCCGATAATGGACCCATCCTACATTAACTACATAACAGCCGATAAAATGTTTAACCAACATATAGATATTGACACAAGTGCATTTTCACTTCTTTATGATTTGGGCGAGGAGCAGGATATTGAAAATATTTATTTTGCATGCTTTAGAGCTCCTTATTCTACCGGTGAAATAGAGATATATGTCTCAAACGATAAGGAAAATATTTTTAATCATAAAAACAGAATCATTGAAATTGATAACCGTAATGATGACGCGTTATTTGTTGCTCATAATCATCAATCAGTTCTTTTTAATACCGAAGGCGTAAGTTGTAGGTACGTTGGCTTTATACAAAAAAGCACCAATGCCGGCGATGAGATTTCAAGAATAAGAAACTTTGGTCTTTACAACAAGAAATACTCCGAGTCAAGACTCTTTATCCGTGATAACTACGAGGGAAGTTGCATACAAGGCAAACTTGCCGAGGTTAAGGGAGAGTACAAGGGTAATCTTGCTTGGCTTACCGATGCTGCGGCTTTTGGTGGAGAAAAGGCACTAATTGTAAAGGATGCCGAAATCAAGTACGATTTGCCTTTTACCAAAAAGATAGATGAACTTACAATTATTGGTGAAGATGTTCAGAATTTACTAATTTGTGATGATAGTGGTGCATTTAAAAAGGTTGATTACACCGAAGAAACTACCAAGGCTGGTACACTGTATAAAATTGACGTTAGCGGCTTTAAAACAACCAAAACCGTTACATTTAAGTTAAGCGGTAAATTAGATGAGATTTTAATTTTCTGCCGCAGTATAGACCTTAAGGTTAATTGGGATGAAGTGATTACCAAAGACTTTTTAGGTCTTGGGGCAAATGCATTACCTTGCCACCTTTTTGAAATGGGTAGAATGGCAGGCTTTAACGATGCCCACATGCAACTAGAAAAGCGAAGACTTTCGGTTGCAAAACCCACCATTGTTCGCATGTGGTTCCAAATAGATTGGTTTGTTATGGACGAGGAAGATTATTATAATCGTAAGTACGTCTTTAACACTCCTAAAATGAAGGCGGTTTTTAAAGAACTTGATATGTTCAAAGAATTGGGTATTGAGGTTGAGTTCAACTTTGGTTGGAAGGTTGGATATTCGGTGCTTGATTGGTTCTGCTTTGATGTGTTTAACAAACGCAACTCTGCACCGCGCGACCTGGACCAATACGCTATTGCCTGTGTAGATTGTTTGCGCGAACTCATAATAAACAGAGGGTACGATAATATAAAATACCTATCTTTCTATAACGAGTCTAATAACGGCTTATATGATAAAGGTTGGGATTTTGTATGTCCTAAAGGTATGCACCCAATGGATTATTGGTTAGAGATGCTTAAAAAGGTTCATGCAAGACTAAAAGCCGAAAATATGGAAGGCATTGTTGACATTTGGGCGGCTGAAATAGTTGGTGAATGGAAAAAATGGGCAGAGTTTTATAACACCAACGCCCCCGACCTATATACCCATTTCTCCTTCCACCAATATAGCGCAAGTTACACCAATGCTATAGAATGGAATAAAGACCTTAAACAGTATGCAGGCGATAGGCCGATTAGTGTAACCGAGTTTGCTACCTACAACCCCGAGGGATATAAGCCTGAAGACTTTAGTTTTGAGTGCAACAATACCGCTACTATTTTAGGTTATATGAATGTTGGTATGTCGTCATTGCATTTCTGGATTTTAAGCGGTTCTGTTGTTGATGAGGGCTTTGTTATAAATCACGACCAGGGTAATTTCTGGTCAATGCCCACGAATGATAAACCTATTTCGGTTGCTTCAAAACATTACTATACAATGGCGATGATTACAAACTATATCCCAATGCACAGCACGGTTTATAGAACTGAGTCTAAGGATAACGGTATACATTCTACCGCTGTTAAAACTGCCGATGGACATATTACAGTTGCGGTTGAACTTAAAGAAACCATAAAGAATAAGCAACTTAATATAGATTTAGGTGAGCATGTAGGCAGGAAATTCTATAAGCATATCTATACCCTTGATACCGAACGTGAGGCTAATATAATTGTATCACCCGTTGCGGCAGAGTTGGATGTTGATAACGTAATAAGCGATGAAATTGATAGTAAATATTGCTTCGTTATTTATACTACTATGCCACCAATTCGTCAGGTTGTAATGGATGAGGTCTTTGCTGAAACTAAATTTGGCGAGCCTTTGCAACTTGGTGCTAAGGTTATTGACGGCGAGGGTGAACTTAAGTGGTCTATTGCAGACTGCAACCGTTCATATTTCCTTGAAGCTGAGGTTTCACAGGACGGTGTGTTTAAAACCAGTAACGATTATTTTAGCACAACAGTTGGCTTGCCAACCTTTGCTGTAAAGGCAGAATTGCCAACAGGCGAATATGGAATTTCCATAGTAAAAGTAACTAAATAAAATTATAACGAAAACAACCCAAACCGATTTTTTTGGGTTGTTTTTTGTATATTTCAAAACAAAATCTTTCTAAAACAAACTTTTTGTTTATACTATACAATTATTACGATTTAAATTTGTGTATGTTTTTAATGCAGTATTATTGCATTTAATTTTAGTGGTTGTTAAAATGAAGGCAGATAAGAAACATTGCCTTATTAAAGGAGAGGTTATTGTGGCAACAGTAAAAAAAGAGGGTATGTTAATTAATGTACGTGGCAAAAATCTTTTAGATGGACTTATGCCAAAAATACTGCGATTTGACGGTGTAAGCGAACCCCTTACCGCAAGGATTGGAACCCCCGTGGCAAACCCTAAATATTTTACATACTTAAACACAGATAAGTACGATAATATTCATATTGATATTGACGGTGAGCTTTTTGCTTTGGTGTACGATATGGGTGAGGAAAAACAATTGGATTTTATCTATTTTGATTGTTTGCATTCTCCATACGATTCTAAAGAGATAGAAATTTATGCATCAAACAATAGCGATGATATTTTAGATGAAGAGAATATGTTGGCAAGGATAGATAACAGTAATGGCGATGCACTCGCTGAGATTAATAAGTTGCGTGGCGTTAAGGTGGAAACCGAAGGAATGTCTTACCGATATGTTGCATTTAAGCAAAACGGTACTTTTGCAGAAGATAAAATTTCAAGGTTGTCACATTTTGGCGCATACAATCTATGCACTACATTAAAAGATACATATATAACTGGTCGTTATCCAAATAATTGCGCACCTGAATCAAGAGTTGAACTAAAGGGGGATTACTTGGGTAACCCTGAATGGATTACCGATACTAAAATACTGGACCATAGCAAAGAAGTAGTAATAAACAACGGTGAAATTGAGTTTAAATTTTTAGCAGAGAGAAAGATTAAAAAGGCGGTTGTTATCGGTAAAGAGATTAACGAGCCAAAGGTGTCTTGCGGCGATAAGTATTATGATTCCAACTATACCGAAAAACAACTTTTTGCCAATTATAAAGAGTACACTTTAGATACTAAGATGTTAGAAAGCAGTAATAAATTCAGCCTTCAACTTAAATCTTCTAAAGTGGATGAGGTTGTACTTTATTCTGAAAATCGCGTTGTTTATGTTGATAGTAACAAGGTTATTGCGAAAGACTTTATAGGTATCGGTGCTAATGTGTTACCCACCCACCTTTTTGAAATTGCAAGAATGCGCGGTTTTAACGAGGCTTATATGGCACTAGAAGCTTGCAGAATAAAGAAAACCAACCCTGCAGTAATTCGTTTGTGGTTCCAAATAGATTGGTTCTGTATGGATGAGCAGGATTATTACAATCGCAAATATGTTTTTAACAGCCCAAAAATGCAGGCGGTTTATAAAGAACTAGATGCATTTAAGGCGGCAGGTACCGAGATAGAACTTAATTTTGGTTGGAAGGTGGGTTATACCGCACAACCTTGGTTTTGTTTTAAAGAGGTGTTCAATCGCAGAAACTCGGCTCCGCGCGACCTTGATCAATATGCCATTGCCTGTGCCGACTGCTTGCGCGAACTGATAATTAACAGGGGATACGATAATATTAAATATTTATCGTTTTACAACGAGTCAAACGCAGGTAGACCTAATGGATATGATTTCGTTTGTCCTGAGGGTATAGAGCCTATGCTATATTGGACAGAGATGCTGGTAAAGGTAGATGCTGTTTTACGCAAAGAAAAATTGCGCCATTTGGTTGAATTTTGGGCGGCAGAAATCTGTAATGAAATTATAGATTGGGCAGACCATCTTAATAAAAATGCGGCAGATAAATACGAGCGTTTTAGTTACCATAAATATGGTTTAGATTATAATGAATCTATAAAACTAGCAGAGGATTTAAAAGAGGCTACGGGTAAACATCCTATTGTTATGACCGAGTTTGGATGCTATGAGAATCATTCAAAAGCGTATAGAACGTTTGAATTAGGTAATGTAGAAAACATTATCGGAAGTGTTAATGGCGGTACAACCGCTATGACTTATTGGATTTTAAGTGAATCTTGCTTGGATGAGGTTGGACTCTTAGGTGGTGGCGATGCAATGTTTTGGGGATTTCCCACCGAAGATAGAGAGCAGGGACCTGCAAATGTTTCGGAAGAGTTTTACAGTTTGAGTCTTGCAACTAATTACATTCCAAAGCATTGCAACTCAATAGTTGCTAAAGCGTATTGTAACGATATGCACACGGTAGGTTTTGTTACTAATGATGGTGATTATACCGTTTTAGTAGAGGCTAAATGTGATACAGAACGCTCGCTTGAAATCAAATTTAATAATTATGTTAACAAAAAATTCTATAAACATATTTACAAAATGGGTTGTGAAATAGAGGCGAATCTTATTGTTCCGCCTGTAGTAGATGAGTTTATGGTAGAAAATTCGCTTAAAGATACATTAAGTGAGGGCTATAGTTTTGTGGTTTACACCACCTTGCCACCTATTCGTCAGGTCGTTATGGATGAGGTGTTTAAGGTGGTAAAAGCAGGTGAAACCGTAAAACTTGGCGCCAAGGTAATAGATGGCGAGGGTGAATTAAAGTGGTCACTTTGCGATACATATTGCCCAACAGGATATAGCGGAACTATTAGCGAGGATGGTGTGTATACCGCAGACAGTACGTATTATACCTGCACCATAACCGAACCGTTTGTAGCCGTAAAAGCGCAACTACCAACAGGCGAGTATGGAATAACTGTTATAAAAATAGTAAATTGTTAGAATAAACATAAAAGGTGTAAGTTTATGAACTTCCTTTTGAAGAGCAGGTTGAGGGTATCTTTATTGCTTCTGACGGTAGCGTATATTCTATTGGTGAGTTTGAAATGTATGCTTAAAACAAACCTAAAGACACATAATTGAAACCGAAAAATAAATTTTAGGGTGGGCAATTTTATTGCCCACCCATCTTTTGTGCAAAACCTCTAATTAAATTAACACCAATTTGTGCAGTTTTTTTGGCTAGGTTAGTTGACATATTGGTAATATATTGGTAAAGTTAAAGTGAAGTGAAATAGGCTTCAAAATCGGATAATTTATCCGATAAACAAGGAGAGTGTTTTTATGATGGAAATGTTCAAAAATCCACCGCAAATATATCGCGGCACGGATTTCTGGATGCTTAACGACGAACTACGTGATGATGAAATTCGCCGTCAGGTAAAAGAGTTTCATGATAAGGGTATGGGTGGTTTTATTGCACGTACATATGTAGGTCTTCGCACCGACTACCCAGGTCCTAAGTGGAAGCATCAAATAAGGGTTATGTTAGAAGAGGCTACCAAGTATGGTATGCGCGTAACCTTGCAAGCAATGCGTATGCCCGCAGGCATTGAGGAATTGCCTATTGAGGATGTTTTGGATGTTGTTCAATGCGTAAGCAAAGAATTTTATGATAGCGATGATTTTGAGGAAAAAGCATATTTTTGTAAGATTCTTAATGAGGTTGACGGACATTATATAATTAAGCGTAAATCTGCTTCAAAACCTGATGAAATTACAGGTGAGTGGAAGGGCGGAACTCTTAATATGTTTAGCCCTGAAATGTGCCAGAAATACGTTAAACTTTGTTATGAGGATATGTGGGAGGAATTCCGCGAGTATTACGGTACTACCATACATACAATGTGGGTTGATGAGCCTTGTGTGAATGCGCATAGCATACCCTATCCTGATGGTATAGAGAAAATTTTCTTTGACCGTTGGGGTTATAATATAGAAGAAAACATATCCGCGCTTTTCTTTAAGGTTGGCGATTATAAAAAGATTCGTTATCAGTATAGAGTACTTCTTCAAAAACTTATGGAAGAAGGCTATTTCAAAACCTTAAGTAAATGGTGCAAGAAAAATAAAATTTGGTTTAGCGGACATCTGTTTAATGAGGATGCTTTGGCTACCCAAATTTTTGGTGGTATTGCTACAATGCCTTACTATAAATACCTTGATATACCCGGTATGGATACATTAGAGGCTGATATGCCTTGGCGTTATGGTAAAATCAAACCCGCATATTCAAGGGAGTATATTGGTTATCACGAAAAAGACGGTACCGAAATTCCGCCTAATGGTGATTTTTCTGCACCTATGGCTACAATCGGTATGTATACTACCCCACTACAACTTACTTCTGCGGCGCACCAAGCAGGCAAAGAGCATATGCTTTGCGAAATGTTTGGTGTAACAACACATAATTTCACCTTCCGCGACCAACGCCATTTGTTTGACCATTTTGCATCTTTAGGCGTTAATCATAAATGTATACATGCATTTTTCTACAATTTACACGGTAATGCAAAACGCGCATTCCCACACCAAGTAAACTACTATCAACCTTATTGGGATAGATATGCCGATATGTTTGATTACTTTAGAAGAACAAGTTGGTTTATAAGTCAGGGTAAGCCTATTAAGGATGCGGTTGTAATTCATCCGCTTGATACCGCTTATATGATGTTTGATCCGCCTGTTGATAAAGTTCACTCAGAGAACGAGGAACTCCGCGATTATGAGCGTTTTTACTACGGAATAGTAAGGGGCTTGTGTGCGGCTCAATGTCAGTTTGAGTTCGGTGATGAGGCTACTATAGGCGACTTTGGTGAAATAACCGAAAACGGCTTTAAAATAGGTGAAATGACCTATAAAACCGTTGTGCTTCCATATTTGCAGGTTATCCGCAAGTCTACTCGCGACCTTGTTTGTGAGTATGCAAAACGCGGCGGCAAGGTTTATATCTTAGGTACTATGCCAAATAGGCTAGACGGACAAGAAGATGCAGAACTTTGTGAAGCATTAATATCTGCAGGTTGTGAGTTTATAGAGCAAAGAAAAGATTTAATTGATATTTTAGTTTCTCAAAATACAAGTTATAAGTTAAGTTGTACAAGCGATGCAACCCCAATTATCGTAAACCACCGTGCCGACTCGGACCGTGATTATTATTTCATAATGAACGACGATTGCACCGACGAAAAGGAAATCACACTTACCGTTCTCGGTAAAAAGAAAGCGGTTTGTTACGAGGCTTTAGAGGGTACCGCTAAAGAAATTCCAACAGTTTATGAAAACGGTAATACTCTAGTTAACATAACCATACCTGAGGGTAGCAGTGTTAAGTTTACTTTAGAAAATTCTAGTGAACCTTTAGCCGAAACTGAAGATAACGGATATTTTGTTCGCACTCTTTCGGATAAATGGGCAATTACTCGCCACAATCCAAACGTGTTAATGCTTGAAAACTGTAGATTCAAAAAGAGCGCAGATGAAGAATATTCTGCAAAGGCATATCCTGCAGTAAATATCTGCGGTAAACTCAATGAAGAGCAATATTGCGGTGATGTATATTTGCAGTATACCTTTAATTCAAGCATTGAAACTAAAGTTCAGTTAGCATTAGAAGATTTAGAGATTACAGAGGCTTGGTTTAATGGTGAGAAGGTTGACATTACAAACAAGGGATATTATTTCTCGCGTGCTTTTGAGATAGTTGATATGCCTGATATTTGCAAAAAAGGTGAAAACGAAATAGTTATCAAAAAAGCCTTTGTTACTGCAAATAAAATGGGCGGCCTTGAAAGTAACCAAGAGCGTGTTGACCTGGAGGCAATATATATTATTGGTGATTTCGGCGTGTTCTCGCGCGAGGAACCGTCTAATAACGAAACCCATCGTTTTAGCCGTTTCTTTACTCTTGATAAGGAAAATGGTGAGTGTGGTAAGGATATAACAGGCGTAGGCTATCCTTTCTATGCAGGTGCAATGTCCTTTACAAAGACCGTTAATATTTCAGAAGAAGAACTTAAAAACGATAAGGTTATGTTCACTTACGAAGAGTTTAACGGTTGCACTTTGGAAATGATTGTAAACGGCAAATCCTTAGGCTTTAAGTACTGGGCACCGTATGAGATTGATATTAAATCTGCGCTAAAGGTAGGCGAAAACGAAATCACCGTTAAAATCGCAAACTGCTTGCGCAACCTCTTAGGTCCTTTCCATAGAGTAGAGGGTGAGGTTGGTCACGTATGGTCAAGGGGATGTAACGGCAGCATTTATGATAACGTTTCAGGTCCTTGGGGCGGCAATCCTTACGATGATGATTGGCTAGAGCGTATGGAGATAGACGATACTCGTTGGACTCCTGACTACTTCTCATTACCGTTTGGCTTAGGCAAGGTTAAACTAAAATTCTTTAAATAATTGCTTTGGGGTGTCGGTAAAAACCGACACCCCTACTTCTTTATTTAACGCCAAAAAGTTTAAAAAGGCACGGCATTTACCTACTATTTTGAACTTGACAAACAAGTGCACGATTGTATAATTAAAATATAGTCAAATTTATGTAAAATCAAGGAGAAATTTCTATGTCGTTTGTAGCAGAAAAGATCAAAACAACTTGCTTAATGTTGGAAAAATACTTAGCGCAAGAAATCTGCAAAATAGAAGATATTGATTACAAAAAGACCGAGTATAAAAAAGGCCATACTCCACCAAAAATGGGTTATAAATCGTATGCTCCGCATACCGCATTGTTTGGTGCAGATACACACTATTGGTTTAAGTTTAACTTTAATACCCCAAAAGCAGAAAACAACTGTTACTATATGCTTGAAATGACTACCGGTAGCGAAGGGGAATGGGATGCTATTAATGCCCAAGGGTTACTATATCTTAACGGAAAAATGACACAGGGCTTTGACCCAAATCACACTTTAGCATATTTAGAGCCCGATACTAAGTATGAGGCATATAATTACTTCTATTTGGGTATGGTTGAAGAAAGCGTTGAAATAAGCGCGCGTATTATCAAAAAAGACACACGAATTGAAAAACTTTATTACGATATGCTAATTCCTTACGAGAGTATGCTGTTGCAAGATACAAGAAGTGAGGAGTATATCACTATACTTTATGCGCTAGAGCAAACTGCTAATCTATTGGACCTACGCGTGCCATATTCTAAAGAGTTTTATGAGAGCGTAGAAAAGGCACAAAACTACATAGATAAAGAGTTTTATGGTAAAAAATGTACCACTAAAGGCAAACCTGTAATAAACTGCATTGGGCACACTCATATTGACGTAGAGTGGCTTTGGGACCGCGCACAGACTCGCGAAAAGATGCAGCGTAGTTTTGCTACCGCAGAGCAACTTATGGAGCGCTATCCTGACTATAAGTTTATGCTTTCACAACCCGAACTTTATAGATATTTAAAGGAAGATGCTCCCGAAAAATATGCAGTGTTAAAACGACTTGTAGAAGAGGGTAGATGGGAACCCGAAGGCGCAATGTATGTAGAGGCCGACTGTAACCTTATTAGCGGTGAAAGTATGGTTAGGCAAATTATGCGCGGTAAGCAATTCTTTAAAGAGGAATTTGGTGTGGATTGCCGTGTGCTATTTTTACCAGATGTTTTTGGATATAGTGCTGCACTACCACAGATTCTTAAAAAGAGCGGTATAGACCACTTTGTTACATCTAAAATAAGTTGGAACGAAAGCAACAAAATGCCATGTGATGCATTTATGTGGCAGGGTATAGACGGTACAGAAATCTTTACCAACTTTATAACAGCACAGGAGTATGATAAAACAGGAACCGTAAATCTAACTGCATATAACTGCACTCTTACTCCATCAGAAGTAAAAGGCGCACGTGACCGCTTTCAACAAAAGAAGTATACCGAGCGCGCATTAATAACCTTTGGTTACGGTGATGGTGGCGGCGGTCCTACCGCAAAAATGCTTGAAACACACGAAAGACTTAAACGCGGTATACCTGGTATGCCTGTAACCGAAATTAAGTTTTTAGCACCTTATCTTGATTCTGTTCGCAAAGACTTTGATAAGGCATGCAAAGAAACCAAGGTAACACCTAAATGGGTTGGCGAGCTTTACTTAGAATTGCATCGTGGTACCTACACAACAATCGCTAAGAACAAGCGCTTTAACCGTTTAAGCGAGACTGCCCTTAAAAATGCAGAGTGTCTTGGCATAATTGGTGAATTGGTTGGCTTACAGTACCCCGAAGAAATGTTTAAACATTGTTGGCGCAAGGTACTCCATAATCAGTTCCACGATATTATACCCGGTTCTTCAATAGAAAAGGTATACGATGGGACCGATAAGGATTACGCGGAGGTTTTAGGCAGTCTTAACGGCAATATAGCTTCAACATTAAAAACCATTGCTAAAAATATAAATACAGATGGCGGATTGCTAGTTTACAATCCTCTTTCATATTCGCAGAATGTTTTAACAAAGGTAAATGGCAAAACCTACGAAAGCGCCGAAAACATTGAAAGCCTTGGTTGGAAGGTTATTAATCCTGATGAAACCAAGTGCGGTGTAAAGGTAAGTGGCAACACTGCCGAAAACAAATATTACCGTATGAAAATGGATGCAAGCGGTAGAATTGTATCACTATATGATAAACTAAATAACCGCGAAGTTTTCAAAAAAGGACAACTCGGTAATGAGTTACAGGTGTTTGAGGATATCCCAAGAGATTATGATGCTTGGGAAATTACAGATTACCACAAGCAAAAGATGTGGAAGTTAGATGCACCCTGCAAAATTGAGCCAATTTTTGACGGTACACGCGCAGGCTTTAAGGTAATTCATAAGTATTTGGATTCCAGCATAGAGCAGAATGTTTGGTTATATACCGAATGCCGTCGTATTGATTTTGAAACCAAAGCAGATTGGCACGAAAAATTCCAACTTCTAAAAGTGGCTTTCCCGATTGACGTTCATGCAACCTCGGCAGACTATGATATACAGTTTGGCTACACTTCAAGACCCACTCACCTAAACACAAGTTGGGATGCGGCTAAGTTTGAGGTTTGTGCTCACAAGTGGGCAGATATTAGTGATGGCGATTATGGTGTTGCTCTACTTAACGACTGCAAGTACGGACATAGCGCAGAGGGTAGTGATTTAAGTTTAACCTTGATAAAATGTCCTGAATATCCTAACCCACAAGCAGACCAGGGCGAGCATAATTTCACCTACTCTATTATGGCTCATAATGGTAGCTTTAAAGAGGGCGGGGTAGTGTTAGAGGCACAACGCTTGAACAATCCATCGGTTGCTATGCCCATTAAAGCATCTAAAGGTACATTACCGCAAAGTTATTCTTATATTTCAAGTGATAGCAATAATGTTGTTATTGACACCGTTAAGAAAGCAGAGAACGGCGAAGGCGTAATCGTTAGAATGTACGATACCTTTAACTGCCGTCGCAACGTAACCCTTAACCTACCGCAAGGCGTAAGCGAAGTTTACCTTTGCGACCTTATGGAAAACCGTCAAAAACCAGTTAAGATTAAAGACGGCAAGGTAACGGTAACGGTTAACAATTTTGAAATTGTTACACTTAACCTAATATAAAACAATAAAGCCACCCATCAGGGTGGCTTTTTGCTATAAATTATTAAACTTGAAAGTTGCTATGGTCTACTTCTGTGATTTTATAAATTATATTGTTGTTTTCGTACACCATAAAGTTATCGCAAAGTTCTGAAATATAATCTTCAAAACGAGAATTTTGGAAACCTAAGCGAGATTGTGTTAACCATACAGGGTCACCAATATTTTCAACATATACGATATGCCAGCCGTAAGACTTGGTTTTAATAATTGCACTGTCACCTTTGGCTCTTTCTTCTAAGAAAAGC
The DNA here is from genome assembly GCA_045630515.1 of Acutalibacteraceae bacterium. GTDB lineage: Bacteria > Bacillota > Clostridia > Oscillospirales > Acutalibacteraceae > UMGS1532. The sequence continues at coordinate 48,671 of JAZQTG010000090.1, read as the reverse complement.
CAATCTTCAATTTCTTTCGCGTCTTTTAGCATACCTGTTGTTAGGTCTTTATAAAGACCGCCTGAAGTGGCAGTATCACTGTCGGCAGAATATTCTGCGGCAATAGAAATAAAATCTTTTTTATTAAAATCTCGTTCTTTTAGAGTATCTAAAATTTCTTCTGCCTCTTTTTTTGCAGCTTTAGAATTTTTATAATCCGCAGGGTCTATAAGAATTTGTCGTATAGTAGTAAGTCTTGTTTCGTCACGCTTTGGCAATGATATTAAATAGTAAACATCGTAAGAGTTTTGTTCTTCATTCTTAATAACGAGCCCGTCGTTAATCTCGCGCTCGTCGGAAAAAGCCCAACGCGAAGCGTAGGAGGCACTACTGTAAGAAGCATCGTTAACGGTTATTTCGGCAAGCACCTTATCGGTTGCTTTTTTTATTTCTTTTTTGCTTAGTTCCTCATCTTTTTCTTGATAATAGTCGTACAAATATTGTTCAACAGTTTTCTTAAAAATCTTTGGACTTTGTGATTCGCTAAGGTCAATAGCTTTTTGGTGTATGTCGTTTATCTCTATTTGGTCGGTTGTATTTACAGGGAAACTAAAGGACATATAATCAACGGTACAATAAGCCTTTTTATGACCTTCAAAATAATCTTCTACAGTTTTTTCATCTGTATTTAAGGTTTTTACAAAAGCATTGTAGTACTGTGTTGCAAGTTTTTCAAACTTAGTGCATTCTACAATATCGTTTAAGGTTACACCCTCGCCAAAAGTGGAAACGATATAGTCTTCAGTAGAAAGATTTTTATCTTTAGCATCTGCAACAATAGTTTCTTTAATCTGTTCAACCTCTTTAAGAGATGCCTTGTTAAGCCCTTTGTTGTCAAGTTTTGCTTGTTCTGAAATAACAATGCATTGTGTAAGCCTTTCCTTTGCGGCATCCATAAAATAATCGTACCAAGTAGTGCCGCTTGAGATACTGCATTCTTGCTCGGATAATGGCTTTGAGGTATCAAGTCCGATGTTATCAAGATTTTCACCATAGGCGTTTAAAAAGGATAGGTACTGTGCATTAAAGTAGTAGGTAAGCACGCCTGTAGTGATCTCAAAATTATCGGTGTAAATTGCGCTTTTTGTGCGGTCAATTTCTTTTTCGGCACAGCCCCATAGTGTGCCTATTAATAGCAAACAAATCATTAATGCGCTAATGAAATTTTTCATATTTATTACCCTAGTCCTCTTTGGTATCTTCAGTATTTTCTTCAAAAACCTGTGAAATAAGTTTAAGGTTGTTGTCTTTTACTTTAGAATCATAGGTTTCTTTTAACTTTTCTAAATGCTTTGAGTAGTCATTTGTTTTTAGTTCGGCAATAACGTCTGCTTTCCAAGCAATATCACCGTCGCCAACGTAAAACATTACGTGGTAGCCGTAATCAGAAGCGATTACATCGGTGTCTCCGTATTGACGCTTTTTATTAAACAACCAATCGTTAAACTCTGAAACCATCTGTCCTTCTAGCACGTTTTCATATAGTCCGCCTTTGGTAATTGAGCCACTGTCGGTTGTGTTAAGTTCGGCAAGGTTTGCAAAACTTTCTTCTGTTTTTTCGCCGTTGCGCCATTCTAAAAGAAGTTTGTTCGCTGCATCCTCGCAGTCTTCTTCGCTATCATACTGCTCAACACCTAGAAGTATATGTCTAACATTTTTTGTAGGTAACGTGCTTTTTTTGGCAGGTGTTGTAAGGTAAAAGACATAGTAGCCGTTGCCCTCTTCGTCTTCAATAACCGTGGTGTCTCCGGATTTTCGCTTTTCATCAAAAATCCATTCGCCGTTTTTGGTAGATACATCGTATTGAGCACCTGATACAGTTGCATAATCAGAAACTATAGACTCGGCTTGTTCTTTAATTTCATCCTTAGTTGCATCAGGGGTTGCCTCTTTTAGAAGTTCTTGTGTGTATTCTTTTAAGGCGTTTATAAAATCGGTGCGGCTTTTGTTTGCGGCAAGTTCTTTTGCCTTTTTCTTAGCCGCATTTTTCATATTAGTTATTTCAGCATCAGATTTATCTGTAGTATCTCCGGTTTCAATTAAGAAATAAACGTAATCTGCTGTTAAGAAGGAAGCTTTGTTATCGTCAAAATAACTGTCAATTTCGCTATCACTGTAAGAGAGCGGTGCGGAATATTTTTGTTGATAGCGAGAAGCAAGTTGGGTTAGTTCAACACATTCTCTAATATCCTTTTCACTTACCTCGCTTCCGTATGTAGCATCAATATACTCATCTACGGTTAGACCTTCGTTCTCAGCGTTTTCGGAAAGGGCGTTCATGGAAAGCTCAATAAACTTTTTGTCGCCCTCTGTAAGTGTAATGTTTTCTTCTTTAGCGGCTTCGCACAACAGTAGAATTTCTTCTAGTTGCTTTTGTGCGCCTTTAGAAAAGTAATCAAACCAAGTGTCATAACCATCGTACGAGCAGGGTTGATCTCTTAAGTCGCCTGAGAAGTCAAGTTGAAGGTCTTCCAGACTGTCACTATAATTATTTTGGAACTGGGTTAAAAGCGTGTGGAAAACATATTGCGACATACAAACGTTAGCACTGTAATGTTTAGTTGAAACAACCGACTTTTGTCGCATAAACCAACCGTTAGCGGAAAGATTATTGTAAAGAACAGAACTTAGTATAGCGGTTGCACCAAATACAATAATGCCAATAACTATAAGCATGGAAACAAGTTTATTCTTTTGTTGTTGCTTTTTTAACATAGCCTTTTTTTCTACGGCAATGCTTTTTTGTATCTCGGCAGAATTTTGATTACGTTTACCTTTGCCCATCAGTAAACCTCCTAAAATAAAGTTGTAATTATTATAAGGTAATAATTTAATAAAAAAATAAACAAACTATTAAAACTATCATAACACAATGGTAGAGATATTACAACTTTAAAAAATAAAAAAATAATACTTTACTTTTTGATTTCATTGTGTTATAATTCATTGGTACCGTTTACTAAGCTATGGGAGTATGCCATTTTTTTGGAAACACCTTTTCCTATTGCATGGTTTGCGGATAATATTTTAAAGAGGTGAAAACAATGCAAACTAAAGATGTAAAAAATGCTATCATTGCAGAGTATGCTAAGCATGAAGGAGATACTGGTTCTCCTGAGGTGCAAATCGCATTACTCACCAACCGTATTAATGAGTTGACTGAGCACTTAAAGGTTCACAAGAACGACCATCACTCACGTCGCGGTCTATTAAAAATGGTTGGTCACAGACGTAACCTTCTCGCATACTTACAGAAGGTTGATATTGAAAGATACCGTGATATTATTAAGAAGCTTGGTATCCGTAAGTAAAAAGCGCAAATCGGGGCAGACAGGTGTTTTTCACCCGTCTGCCTTGTTGCAAATTATCGGTGCTTTTAGCACAAACTAAATTTAAAAATGGTTTTCGTGTTTTAGCGGTAAATTGAGTGGTGAGAGTAGGTTTTCACTATTGAATTTATTGCTAAATCGGAAACCTCAAAGAAAAAGGAGGAACAAAAATGTTCGCAAATTACAAGGTTTATGAAACCACACTTGCAGGTCGCCCACTTAAAATTGAAACAGGCAAAATGGCACAACTTGCAAATGCCGCAGTTCTTGCAACATACGGCGACACTGCTGTACTTTGTACAGTAACCGCATCTGCAAAACCTCGCGAGGGAGTAGACTTTTTCCCTCTCTCAGTAGACTATGAAGAGAAAATGTATTCGGTTGGTAAAATCCCAGGCTCATTCCAACGCCGCGAGGGTAGAGCATCTGAAAAGGCTATACTCGCAGGTCGTTGTATAGACCGTCCAATCCGTCCGCTATTCCCTAAAGATATGCGTAACGACTGTGCGGTTGTTGCAACCGTTATGTCTGTTGATCCTGATTGCTCACCCGAAATTGCTGCAGCAATCGGTGTATCTACCGCTATTGCTATTTCAGACGTGCCTTGGGCAGGTCCTATTTCAAGCGTAAACGTTGGTCTTGTTGAGGGTGAACTTGTTATCAACCCAACCTTAGAACAACGCGAAAAAACCGAACTTAACCTTACTGTATCTTCTACTGCTGATTTGGTTGCTATGATTGAAGCAGGCGCAAACGAAGTGTCAGACGAGGTTATGTTTGATGCTATTATGCTTGGCCATGAGGCTAACAAAAAGGTTGTTGAGTTCATTAACGGTATCGTTGCTGAAATTGGCAAACCTAAGTTCCAGTTTGAGTCTAACGACCCGGACCCAGTTATCTTTAAAGAGATTGAAGATATGGTTTATGCCGACGTTCAAAAGGCATTAGATACCGATGATAAACTTGTTCGCGATGCCGCACTTCTTCCTATTTATGAAGAAGTACATGCAAAGTACGACGAGCAGTTTGAAGGTCAAGAAGCAAAACTTGACGAGATTATGTATTTAGTTCAAAAGCACGTTGTTCGCAACTGGCTTAAGAACGATAAAAAGCGTGTTGACGGACGTGGTATTGACGAAATTCGTCCTCTAAACGCTCAGGTTGACCTATTACCTCGTGTTCATGGTTCGGGTTTATTTACCCGTGGTCAAACACAGGTTCTTTCAATCGCAACCCTTGCATCTGTTAGCGAGGCACAACGTTTAGACGGTCTTGATGAAGAAACCGAAAAGCGTTATATCCACCACTACAACTTCCCATCATATTCTGTTGGTGAAACAAAACCAAGCAGAGGTCCGGGCAGACGTGAAATCGGTCACGGCGCATTGGCAGAGCGCGCACTTTTACCTGTAATTCCATCTGTAGAAGACTTCCCTTATGCAATCCGTGTTGTATCAGAAGTTCTTTCTTCAAATGGTTCAACTTCACAGGGCTCTGTATGTGGTTCTACCTTAGCACTTATGGCAGCAGGTGTACCTCTAAAGGCACCAGTTGCAGGTATTTCTTGCGGCCTTATCACAGGTGACGAGGGCGTTTATGGCGACTTTATGACTATGGTTGATATCCAAGGTCTTGAAGACTTCTATGGCGATATGGACTTTAAGGTTGCAGGTACTAAAAACGGTATCACTGCAATTCAAATGGACCTTAAAGTTCACGGTCTAACTCCTGCAATTATTAAAGAAGCTTTAGCTAAAACACATAAAGCACGTCTTTATATTTTAGACGAAGTAATGCTAAAATGCATCGCAGAGCCAAGAACAGAACTTTCACCTTATGCACCTAAAATGCTTACCACCGTTATTGACCCACAAAAGATTGGTGATGTTATCGGTAAACAGGGTAAAATTATTCAGTCTATCCAAGAACAGTGCGAATGTACTATCACCATTGAGGATGATGGACATGTATTTGTTTCAGGTCTTGATATTGAAAAAGCACAGCAGGCAGTATCTATTGTTGAAACTATTGCAAAGGGTCCTGAAATCGGTGCTATTTACAATGGTAAAGTAACAAGATTAATGACCTTTGGTGCATTTGTTGAAATCGTACCTGGTGTTGAAGGCCTTGTACACGTAAGCAAACTTGACGTTAAACGTGTAGAAAAGGTTGAAGACTGTGTAACTGTTGGCGATACAGTAATGGTTAAGGTTGAGGAAATTGACGACCAAGGCAGATTAAATCTTTCAAGAAGAGCTGCTCTTGTTGAAATTAAAGGTCTTACTGTAGAAGACGATGCTAACGAGGATACTCGTAGCGAACGTCCTCGCAGAGGCTTCCGCAACAAAAGATAATATTCTTTAAAATAATTAACACCCGAAAGAAATTTCGGGTGTTTTTCTTTAGTCAGATATTTTCTTAAGATATATAAGTCTATCTATTGGGCAGTCAATTAGGTGCTCGCCTTCAGTGTATGTTTTGCCATCGTCTGCAAGCCATGTGCCTTTTGGAATAACTACCTTGCGACTTCTTGCACCTTTTTCTACAACAGGCGCAACCAAGTATTTGTCGCAAAGCATAAATTGGTCTGTGATTTTTGCATAGTTGCTATGAGGATAATTATATTCCATATATCGCAAAATAGGTTCACCGCTTTGTTCGGCTTCTGTTACCATATCAATTATTTCATCGGTGAACTCGTAGTGGAGTTTACCGGCGGCTAAAACCAAGTCGCAATCGGTTTTATTAAGGCAACTCCAAGGAGCTTTTGAGTATTGCATCATTGGGAATAGTGCCGAGCATTGCGCCCATCTTACAAACAATTCGCCATCAATTTCCTTGCCCTCTTTAAAGCAGGTCCACTCTCCGCCGCCAACCATATCAGGACAAACGAAAGGATGGCCTATAATACCTTGCGCTAACGATTGGGGGACAACTGTATCTAAGCCGTTATTCCATAAATGGAAGCGGTCACTTAGGCGTTGGATTGTGTTTAAAGAAGCACCTTTAAAGGTGTCTTTATATTCGTGGTAATCGTATTTTGCGGCAAAGGTGTTCCACGCTATGTTAAGTTCTGCAGGGGTGTGGTCGCCTAAAAGTTCGCCGCTAATAGATTGACTATAAAAATCAATATTACCGCCGTCAAACTTAAAGCCGTCAATTCCGTAGGTGTTCATAAGGTGTTGTAATTGATTATCTAAAAACTCGCGGTTGCTTTGGCTTTTCATGTTAAGCAAAGCCGAATAGCCGTTCCACCAGTGGAACAAAGCAGGACGTTGTGGAACGTCTTTTGTGCGCAAGAACAGATAGTCGTCGGGTGTTTTGGCGTGCTTTTCATTGGACTCTCTAAGGTGTTCTATAAAGAACTCTCCATCAGGACATACTGCAGGAACAACCCATAAAAGCACCTTAAAACCAAGACTATGTAATTCGTCAACCATTGCTTTTGGGTCAGGGAAGGCGCACCTATCAAAATCCCAGTTGCCATATCGTCCGTGCCAACCCTCATCAATCATTAGAATTCCCGGACTAAAGCCATTGTCAATAATGTCGTGCGCGTATTTCAAAACGTGGCTTTGTGTTGGGTGGTACAAGCACTCAATCCAAGTGTTGTATTGTACAGTTTTGAAAAAGTCGCGGTTTAGCACGCGTTTGTCGGTAGGAAACAGGTGTTTTCTAGCGTATAAAAAACCTTCGCGAAGGGTGTTTCCGCCATTAAAAACCTTAATTTCACTGTCTGAATCAAAAATAAATTCACCATTTTTAATTGTTACTGCGAAAGGATCTTCGCACCAAATAATTCTGCCAAAGTTTGAAACATAAAAAGGCATAGTTTCATTAGGGGCAAATTTTGTAAAGTCGCGGGTTAGGTCACTGTCACAAGAAAAAGGCATTAAATTACCATCAGAATTACTACCGCCCCACCATAATTCATCTTTTTTGAATTTTACATTATAGCTCATAATTCATACCTCCGTGATTTAGTTAATCGCATAACTGTATAATATCATAAATAATTTCCAAAGTAAATATAGTAGAAAATATTTTTATCAAAAATGATACAAAATTTAAGGTGGTTGATATTTTTTATTTATTATGATAAAATTATACCATTAAGAAAAAAGGTGATATTTTGTTGAACGCAAAGGTAATTAAAACTACAGCTCGTACTGCCCTAAAAAACAATTGGTCGGTTGCAATTTTCGCTTCGTTAATATTAGTTGCGGTAAGTTTTGTAATAGCATATTCAAGTTCTTTGATATTATCGGTTTTCGGTGAATATATATTGGGTGCCGATGGGTATAATGTTGTAAAAATAGCCATTTTTTCCGTTGTAACGCTGTTTGCGATTTTGCTTTTTTTACCAACATTTTTAGGTACGGTAAGGTGGTTTTGGGCGCTTATAACACAAGGACCGCTATCCTTGTCTGAAATTTTTTACTACTACTCAAAATCCTCTTTGATTTTAAGAACTTTATGTTTAAGTTGCTTTGTTATTGTAAGAGTGTTTTTTGTGGCATTTTTTAGTTTTTTGCCTGCTATTATTTTTTATGAAATAGGTCAAGCTGATATCCTTTCAAAATTTGGAATAGAAATTCAAAAAAGTTCTATAAGCGTAATTCCTGTGGTTATTTTGTTTGGATTAATTGGGTTTGTTGCTTTTTTAAAAATCTCACTTAAATATGTTTTTTCTTTTGCTATTTCGGTAGCTAATGAAGAGCTTGACCCATACGAAGCGGTAATGCTTTCTAAAAAAATAACTGCCAACAGTCGTTTTTCATTGGTTATATGCTTTTTTGCATTTCTGCCATGGGTACTACTTTCTGCTTTTGGAGTAACACTTGTATATACCGCACCTTTCATTTTTTGCTCATATGTCGTTGGTGCCAGAATATTAATTACAAACTACTGTATAGACAATAATTTAGAGAGCATTTAACTGTTTTTTTTGATTTTAAAGGCAAAAAAATGTATTAAATAAAAAGTTTAAAATTTTTTTAAAAAAGGTATTGACAAAGTGAAAACCCTGTGGTAAGATATATCTCGTTCCGTAAGGAGCAAGTTGGTGTTGATTGCGGTGAGGGTCCACCTGTTCCCATCCCGAACACAGCAGTTAAGCTCACCAGTGCCGAAAATACTTGGGTGGCGACGCCCTGGGAAGATAGGGAGATGCCAACACAAAAAACCGACCAAATTTTTGGTCGGTTTTATTTTTTGCCAAATTTATTTAAATATATTATATATATTTAACACTTGTATTTCTGAGTTATCTGTAGTATAATACTAATATATGTTCAAAAGTGCCGCTTTTTGCTGGCAGAATTTATAAAATAAGGGGAGTTTTTTTATGACAGAATATTCAATTTTGGATATTTTAAAAATCGTTTTAAAACGATTTTGGTTGGTTAGTATTACCGGCGTTGTTTGTGCAGGTATCGCCTTTATGTACTGTGTTATGATTGCTACACCTACATATCAAGCGCGTGCTTCAATTTTAGGTAGTAACGGTAACGTTGCTGTTGATATGGAGTTAGACATTTCTTCGGGTATATCTGATACTTCTATTAAGTCTTCAGACTTGGCGGCATCATTAACACTAACCGAAACCTATGTTCAAATGTTAACAAAGATGCCTACCGAAAGCCCGGAATTCGTTGACGCTATAAAGGAAGCGGGCTTGATTGAGCAGTTTAACAATGCATCTATAAGCATTGCTGCAAGAGAGGATACTCTTATTATTGATATTACGGTTGTTTCAACAGATCGTGAGGCTGCAAGACAAATCGCTAATACATACGCCGAATGCTCTACCGAGTTTATTTCAGGATACAACATTGGTATGATTAAAGAGTTGTCAAAAGCACGTTCTACAGACCAAGTAAGTCCACACACCGCAATTACTACAGTTCTTGCATTTATGTTTGGTATAATAATAACTGCACTTATCGTTATTTATTTTGCTGTTAGCGACCGTACAATTAACGGTGAAGATGATATAAAAGCACATTACGATATACCACTTTTAGGTAGCGTTCCTGATTTCCAATCAACTGCGAAGGGGGTAAAGAATCGTGGCTAAAAATAAGGATTATTTGAATATTAACTCTGTAGAAGAAACTTTAAATACCGAAGCAGAGGGCGAAGTTAAACAACACGTTCCTTTCGCGATTGTTGAGTCTTATAAAACCATTCGTACCAATCTTATGTTTTTGCTTCCTCACGATAAATGTAAGCGCATAATTGTTTCTTCGTCTGCGATTGGTGAGGGTAAATCTACCACCGCGGTTAATATGGCTATCGCTTTTGCACAAACAGGTAGTAAGGTGCTTCTTATAGACGCCGATATGCGTAGACCTTCGGTTTATAAGAAAATGAAGATTGCAAACAAGGTTGGCCTTTCTTCAATCCTTGCCGGTTTCAGCGATATACCTGAAACAATTTCAACCATAAACCCGTATTTTGATATTATGACTTCAGGTCCTATTCCTCCCAACCCACTTGAAATGCTTGGCAATGATAAAATGGGTGAGGTTTTGGATAAACTATCTGAGTCCTACGATTATATATTTATAGATATGCCACCTATAAATATAGTTTCTGATGCTTTGGTGCTTGCACCTAAGACCGATGGTATCGTTTTCGTTGTGCAAGATCTTATCACAACGCATGAGGAATTCCAAAAGGCGTTAAGCAGTATAGAATTTGCAAATGTTAAACTTTTGGGCGTTGTTCTTAACGGCTCTACTAAGAGCAAACGTTCAAAGTACAGATACCGTTATATGACTGGTGGAAGATACACCTATTCGTACTATCAATCAAACTATTATCGTCAGTATTACAAGTAGGTAACGCTATATGTATATTGACATCCACTCCCATATAATACCGGAAGTTGATGACGGGGCGTGCAACATGGAAGAGTCGCTACAGCTGCTACAAGATATGGTAGCGCAAGGCATCACCTCCTTAATTGCGACGCCTCATTTTTATGCAGAGGATAATCATTTAACACCACTGCAACATTCGCGCGTTATTTCGGGTCAGCTGGCAATGTTGAATGAAAAAGGTTCTGCATTGGGACTTCCAAAAGTAAGACTTGGGCATGAGGTGCATTATTTTAATGGTATCTCTACCTGTGAAGAGGTATTGCATCTTTGCTTTAAAGGCAGTAAATATTTTCTTTTAGAGCTTCCTTATGCGCATATTGGCAGTAATGTAGTTAACGATATTGTTGATTTCTCGCTTAACTTTGGCGTTAAACCTATACTCGCGCATATAGAAAGGTATGCAAGGCATGATGTTTTTTGCGATCTGCTTGGAGTAATTAAAGAAGGATTTGCCGAAGCGCAATTAAACTGCGATTCGGTAATAGACAAAAGAATGCGTAAAATTAGTTTTGACCTTATAAATCAAGGCTATATATCTTATCTTGCAACCGATGCACATAACACTTTTGATCGTCCACCTCGTTTTAGCGAGGCGATGGATATTATAACTAAAAAACTAGGTCGCAGTGAGGCCGAAAGGCTTACACATAATGCGGAACGTTTGTTTGAAGAAACAGAGGAATGATATGTTTAAAAAGTCAGCATTAAGGCAGTATGTGTTGTTGCTAATTGATTTAATGGTAATGCTTGGAATTCAATTAGTCAGCGTTGTTCTTATTGGCGATAAAACCGGTAGTGAACTTTTTACAACCTATAATATAGTACACGTTGTAGCCTTTGCGCTTGTTAACCTAATTGGTCTTGCAGCTTTTAAGGTTTATACTGTCATTTGGCGTTATGCACATTTTATGGATCTGCTTAAGTGCGGTCTGGGCGTGCTTGTTGGCTCGGTAGTGTTCTGCTTTTATTCAATAATTGCAAACTGTAGGGAACCGTTTGGTTTTGAGTTTAGCATAATAGGTATGTCCTTTTCTGCTTTTGTTATTGTTGGAATAAGGCTTGCATATCGCGTACTTTATGAAACAATACACAAACAGAACAATAAGCCTATCGGTAAAACCCGTACACTTATTATCGGCGCAGGCGTGTGTGGTAGAACTGCACTTAATGAAATGATTGAAACCAACACACCTTATATTCCTGTTTGTATGGTTGATGATAATCCTGCAAAAATCGGCAGAACAATTGAGGGTATTAAAATCTACGGTCCAATACCGCTAGTCCCAGAACTTTGCCGTAAATTTAATATTAAAATGATTTTGTTTGCAATACCTTCTTGCGAAACTCAGGTGCGCAACAACATTCTTAAAATGTGTAGCGAAACCGAGTGCGAGGTAAAAATTGTACCTAATATTACCGACTTGGTGCAAGAAACAAGTATTTTGCATCAGGCAAAGGATATTAAAATTGAAGACCTGCTTGGTCGCGACGTAGTGAATTTTGACAACGAGGATATTGCTAATTTTGTTAAGGATGAGGTTTGCTTAGTAACAGGCGGTGGCGGTTCTATAGGTTCGGAACTTTGCCGACAGATTGCAATGTATAACCCTAAAAAAATCATAATAGCCGATATATACGAAAACAATGCTTATGAAATTCAACAAGAACTTTTAAGAAAAGGTTTTAAAGATCTTTGTGTAGAGATTTCTTCGGTGCGTGACTTTAACAAAATGGATAAACTATTTAAAAAGCATAGTCCAACTATTGTATTTCACGCTGCTGCACATAAGCATGTGCCTTTAATGGAGGATAATCCTGAAGAGGCAATTAAAAACAACTGTATGGGAACACTAAATATTGCAATGTTAAGTGACCGTTATAATGTTAAAAAAATGGTGCTTATTTCAACAGATAAAGCGGTTAACCCAACAAACGTAATGGGCGCTTCAAAGCGGTGCTGTGAAATGATAGTTCAGTATATGGCACAACAAACGACCCAAACCAAATTTACTGCAGTTAGATTTGGCAATGTATTAGGCTCAAATGGTTCGGTAATTCCGCTGTTCAGAAAACAAATTGAGTCGGGCGGTCCCGTAACCGTTACACACCCTGATATTATCCGCTATTTTATGACAATACCTGAGGCGGTTTCGCTTGTGCTTGAAGCAGGCACTATGGCAAAGGGTGGCGACATATTTGTTCTTGATATGGGTTCTCCTGTTAAGATAACTACGTTGGCTGAAAATCTTATTAGGGTATATGGTTACGAGCCATATACCGAAATGCCTATTAAATTCACAGGCTTAAGACCCGGTGAAAAACTATTTGAAGAACTGCTTATGAGCGAAGAAGGATTAAAATCCACCGCTTCACAAAAAATATTTATAGGCAAGCAAATTCAAATAGACCCCGAAACTTTTATACAAAAACTCTCAGAACTTAAAGAGGCGGCAATTATTAACGATTGTGAGCAGGTTGTTGAAAAACTAGCAGAAATCGTGCCGACCTTTAATCCTAAAAAGTATTAAAATACAGGAGGAAATAAAATGATTACTAAAGATATGTGTATTGGCGATGTTTTGGATATGGAACCTGGCACTGCTCAGTTCTTCTTAGAAATGGGTATGCATTGTTTAGGTTGTCCTTCTGCGCGAGGTGAAACTATAGAAGAAGCTTGTGCTGTTCACGGAACAGATTGCGATAAACTTGTTGATAATATTAACAAGTATTTAGAGAAATAATGCAAGAACTAAAACCCCGTTTACAAATGGTATTTGAGTCGGTGCCTATTGATTCCGTTGTGGCTGATATTGGCACCGACCACGCTTTTTTACCCATAACATTAATCAAAAACAAACGCGCAAAAAAGGTTATTGCTTGTGATATAAGTAAAGGACCGCTTGCCGTTGCCGAAAAAAATGTAAAACTTTCCGGTGTTTCAAATATAGAACTACGCCTTTCTGATGGGCTTGAAGCCATAAATAAAGGCGAGGTTCAGGTTGTAACAATCGCAGGTATGGGTGGAGATTTAATAAGTGGTATTATAAACAAAGCAGAGTGGCTAAAGGAATGTGGAACAAGACTGGTCTTGCAGCCTATGTCCTCTGCAGATTCATTGCGCGAATATTTATATAACAATAGATTTGAGATATTATCCGAAACTGCTGTTTTTGACAGTGGTAGGGTATATTCAATAATTGTTGCCCAATATAGTGGCAAGGCAAAAAAATTAACCTATGCTAAAAAACACATAGGCGAGTTAGATAAAGATAATAGCGATGCTGCAACAACGTATATAGAAATGCAACTCGCAAAGGTTAGCGAGTGCGCCAAAAACGTTAAAGAGGTTGCGCGAAAAAAAGAATTCTATATAGAAATGTGCGAAACAAAAAAACAGATAAAAGAGATACTTATTAAAAGGAGATGACATCTTGGCTCTTGACGGTGGGTTTTTACACAACTTAATAGCTGAATTGCAAAAAACCGCCGTTGGTACTAGGGTGGACAAGGTGCACCAACCAAGCCGCGACGAAGTGGTTTTGCATTTGCGCGCGCCAAAGTTTTCGCAAAAACTTTTGCTTTCGGCGAGGGTAGGTGCGGCTCGGGTGAACTTTTTAGAACAAAGCCCTGAAAACCCAAAAACCGCGCCTATGTTCTGCATGCTTTTAAGAAAGTATTTAAGCGGCGCAATCATTGTAGAAATAACCCAACCCCAATTTGAAAGGGTGGTTATTTTTAAATTTAAAGCCTACAACGAATTGGGTGATATAATTCATCCCACATTAGTTCTAGAATTAATAAGTTCAAGCCCTAATATAATTTTAGTAGATGACGGCGGTGCTATTATAGATAGTGTACGCCGTTCTGATATAGAGAAAAATGTTCGTTTAATCGCTTCGGGTGCTAAGTATAGGTTACCGCCAAAAAATGAAAAACTTAGTCCTAATGCAGATTGTGAACAACTTATAAGTGCAATTACTGCTAATAGCGAAAGGAAACTATGCGATGCAATAATGTTATGTGTAGACGGTGTATCGCCACTAATTTCGCGCGAAATGGCTTATCAGTGTTGTGGCAATGTTGATGCGATTGTTAACTCGGTTGCTACAAAGCAGCTAAAATGGATGGTTGAAAAACTTCAATCTCACATAAATAATGGTACGCCTTGCCTTATAAAAAAGCCAAACGGTGAGGGTTTTGAGTTTTCGTATATGCCGCTGAAACAGTACGGAACTGATTATAGCGTAGAGAGCTTTAGCAGCTTCTCGCTACTTCTGGATGCCTTTTATTCGGTAAGGGATAGGGTTGAGCGTAATCGTCGTGCTTCACAGGACTTGCTTAAACTTTTAACCAATCTGTCAGCAAGAATTCTTAGAAAAATTGTGGCACAGAAAAACGACCTCAAAAAATGCGAAAACAAGGAAAAGTATCGCATATACGGTGAGTTATTAAAGGCAAATATATATAGAATAAACAGGGGAGAAAACTCGGTAAAGGTTGTAAATTATTATAGTGAAATAGGGGAGGAAATAACCATTCCGTTAAACACCGCACTAAGCCCTGCCGATAATGCCCAAAAGTATTTTAAAGATTATAAAAAGTTTTGTGTTGCCGAAAGAACTTTGGCAGAATTAATAGAAAAAAGTGAACAAGAACTTAGATATATAGAGTCGGTTTTTGATGCATTATCGCGTGCCGAAGATCTGCAAGATATAGCTTTAATTCGTGAAGAACTAGCACTTTCGGGGTATATACGTATCACCGAAAACAAGGGTCAAAAGTCTGCAAAATCTATGCCTATAGAATATATCACAGATGATGGATTTGTGGTGCTTGCAGGAAAAAACAATTTGCAAAACGATATGCTTACAACAAAAATTGCCGATAAGCACGATTTGTGGTTTCACACAAAAGGTATACACGGCTCACACGTAATTATAAAATGCAGTGGCAAAGAGGTATCTGATACTGCTATAATGCAGGCGGCGGAAATTGCGGCGTTTAATTCAAAAGCAAAGAATAGCAGCGGTGTACCTGTTGATTATACCGAGGTGAAAAATGTTAAAAAGCCATCGGGCGCAAGGCCTGGCATGGTTATATATACAACAAACAATACCGTTTACGTAACACCTGATGAGGTTAAAATTAATAGTTTAAAGAAAGGGGTGGGCGAATGAAAATAGGTGTGTCATCTGCAAGTCTTTATCCCGAACTTGCCGAGGATACTCTGCGTAGTATCGGTGAAATGGGTATAAAAAATACCGAAGTTTTTTTAAATACCTTCAGCGAAATAAAAACCGATTTTGTATCAGAACTCCGCAAAATAAAGGATAGTTATGGAATCAATATTGTAGCACTGCATCCATTCACTTCCAGTTTTGAGCCCTACCTTCTTTCGCGCGGATATCCAAGAAGATATAAAGATGGAATTGATCTATACACTAGGTTTTTCTGGGTTGCGGCAGAACTTGGCGCAAAAATCTTCGTGCTACATGGGGACAGACCTAAGGGCAACAAACCCTACCTGCCTGAGTATTGCGAGCATTTTTTAAGACTATCAAGAATAGCCGCAAAAGAGGGGGTAATTCTAACACAAGAGAATGTTAGCGGTTATGTAGCTGCAGACCCTGATTTTATACGTGGTATGGTTAACGAATTGGGTAACAATGCTATGTTTACCTTTGACATTAAACAAACAGTTCGCGCAAGAGTTGGCACGTGGGATGTTTATGATGCTATGCGAGGACACATTGCACATATGCATTTAAGCGACCACAACCAAAAGAGCGATTGCTTACTACCTGGTAACGGTGATTTTAATTTTGAGAAACTTTTTAGAATTGCCGTAGCTGATGGTTATGATGGTGCAGCGTTAATTGAGGTCTATTCAAATGCATACACACTAAAATCTCAACTGGCTGATTCTTGCAATTTATTAATCAAAAAATACCAATCTATATTATAAAAAATTGCCTTAGTAACTAAGGCAATTTTTTTGTTTAAAATCCTTCAAATGTTAATAAGTCTGCTTTTTCTAGCCACTTGTAAACCTTTTTGTAGTCATAGGTTGGCGTGCCGGTTAAGTAGTGGTTTTTATGCTCTTTGCCGTCAACTGTGTATGTAATAAGCAAACAGGTTTGATCAGTTATAGCATCAATTCCGCCAAGAACTGTAGCACCATTCTCACCTATAGTTCCGACTCCTTCTAACACAATTTCATCGTTTTCAAGGTTAGTAACTTTAAAAGAAATGTCTTTATCGTGGGGGAATTCGTTAACACCGATCAGTTCTAGTTTACCCTCGTGTTTTGTTGGGTCACGGAACATAGCGCATACAGGCTCTTGTAGGCGTTTAATTGTAAAGTACGAAAGTTTGCGGCAGTAATAATAATCAACAACCGAATCAGAAAACTGTGGCCAACCGTCTAAAAGATTCCACCAAATAATACCGGTACGTTCCCAGTTTATTTTACCTGTTCTAAAACGTTCAATGAAATATTTATTTGCTTCGGATTGGCTTATTTGTGAAGCTTTTGCAAAGTCCTCCAGATTATCGGGAACAGTATTGCCAAACAAAACGTTTAGATGGCTAGCCATAAGCGGAATTCTATAGCCGTAGCAATCTTCTGGGTCTACTTGCATAGAGGTTGCATGAGCAAACCAAGCTTTGTTGTCCTTCCAAGGCCAAAGATTTTCTTCTCGTATAAACTTTTTAATGCTTTTCGGAGAGTTGCAACCGTGATATCCTGTTTCGCTTACGAAACGGCAAACTGCGTTTTCGTAAAAATCCTCTTTATAATATCTGCGCGGACCCCAAAGATGATTTTCAGGTATATTGTCGGTCATATTATCATCGTATGCCTTTTGTGAAATGTACGGAGAAGAGGGGATGTACGGACGTATAGGGTCCTCTTGCTCGCAGGCTTCTGCAAGAACCTTTCTTGTAAGAATATTTTTGTTTGGGTTACGGTGCCCTGCCACAAAAATATCAACCTCATTGTCGCCAGCCCAAAGGAAAAGAGCGGCATGTTGGCGGTAACGCTTAATAATTTCCAACGCTTCTTCTTTTAAGACGTTTTGGAAGGCTTCGTCCTGAGGATAAACGGAACAACCCATAGCAAAGTCTTGCCAAACAGCGATACCGTGCTCATCACAGAAATTATAAAACTCTTGGCTTTCGTAAACGTTGCCACCCCAACAGCGAACAAAGTTACTGCCGCTGTCTAGTAATAGCTGGAGTGCTTGGTTTAATCTTTCCTTATCGCGCGAGTGCAAGGGGTCCAAAGGCACCCAGTTTGTACCAAACACGAAGAAAGGTTTTCCATTTACTAAGAACTTAAAGTCACCTTTACCATCTTTATCAATATAATCCGATTTAATTAACTCTACGGTTCTAAAGCCATGCCTAAAGGTTTTAGTGTCAAGCACCTTGTTGCCCTTCATAAGTTTAATCGTAATATCATACAGGTTTTGCTCGCCCATATTACGCGGCCACCAAAGTTTAGGTGGGGAAATTTCACCCTCCAATCTACCTTCGGTATGCCAAACTTTATCAGAAACGCTAAACTTTGAATCACCGCAAACACCCTCAACTAAAAGTGTGTAGTCGGTAGAATAGTCACCCTTAAGGGTTAAGTCATAATACAACTTAATTAGGTTATGGTTAGGGTTGTTTTTAAGGGTATATAGGTATACATTGTTAATGCACTCTGATTTTTCTTCGCAAAGGTAAACTGACTTCCAAATACCGCCTGATATAATTCGTGGCATAATATCCCAACCGTACATATGTGCCGCTTTTCTGACGCGTAATGAGCCAAAATTGTAGGGCTGTGATGCAGTTATACCTGCGCCTACCTTTTCAGTTTGTCGTGCATGTAATGTGGCAGGAATGATATGAACCAAAAGTTCGTTTTTACCTTGCTTTAACTCGTAGTCAACGGGGAATTCGTGGGTTAAAAACATGTTGTCTGCAAAATAAACACACTGGCCGTTAAGGTATATAGTGGCAACAGTATCAATGCCGTCAAACCTTAATGTTTTACCTTCGGTATTGCCGCAAAACTCAAACTCGCGCACGTACCAAAGGTGGTAGTTCTCCATTCTTTGCATATTTAATATATCAGTATCAAAGAAAATATCACCAAGTTTGCCCGCACGTTGTAAATCAAGTTCAAAATTACCGGGGACGGTGCCACTTATTGAAGAAAGCCGATTTTTCTTTAGTTGTTTTTCTGTTGCAATTAAATCGGCGTAGTCTTTGCAGTCTTTATTTTCTGCAATATAAAGACGCCATTCGCCGTCTAAACAAGTTTTGGAAATATAGTGTTCCAACAAAAATCATTCCTTGTTAATTATTTCTTACATTATAAAACAATCTATTTTGAAAATCAATACAAAATAAAATATCACCCCAAGCTGTAAGGGGTGATATTTTTGCTATAAA
Source organism: Acutalibacteraceae bacterium (assembly GCA_045630515.1). Classification (GTDB taxonomy): domain Bacteria; phylum Bacillota; class Clostridia; order Oscillospirales; family Acutalibacteraceae; genus UMGS1532. The sequence goes on along the minus strand of JAZQTG010000090.1, from coordinate 29,971 downwards.
AGATCAGTTAACAGGTTTATAATATACCTTTAAAACAAGTTCAAAAAGTTTTTCAGTGTCGGGAATAAATTCAGCAGTAACTTCTCCTAGTCTTACTTCGCCCTCTATGTTTAAAAATTCAAGATTAGCATCGTCATTCTTGCCTAAAATTACCGAACTTAAAAAGGTTATTTTAGAGATATTTAGGTTGTTTATATTATAGCCTTTGCAAAGGTTATAAAGGGTGAGGGGGAAGGTAATATCTTGTTTTGTTTTAGCAATTGCCACTTTAGAAAACTCGGTCAGATACTGCTTTTGCCTTTGCATACGCGGTATGTTTGATTCAAGTACGGTTGTATCGCGGTAACGAACAAATGCCAGAGCCTTTTTTTGATTGTTTAGATGTATCGGTACGTCTTTATAAAAGTTTATACCAAAGTAATTAAAAGTGTCGGGAGGGGTAACCGTTAAACCGCCAACTGAATCGTTTAGCAGACCTACGGCGTTAAAATCAATAGCTATGAATGAGTTAATCGGTATGCCGTAAAGTAAATTTGAAACTGATTTCATAACGTTCTCACAAGATTTAACACCGCCATCACCATTGGCGTAGGCCAAACACAGTTGTTGCTTTTCGGTGCCGATGAAATCACCGCCTTGTGAGTAGGTGTTAGTATCTACTAAAGTATCACGGTTTATACTTATAACACTGGTTTTGCCGGTGCTTGTGTCTATTGCCAATAAAAAGTTTGCATCGGCTTGACCGTTTCCGCCATAATTTTCGGAAACTTCCAGTTCATTTTTGTCAATTCCCATACAAAGTATGGTAGACATATTGTCGTTAAGTTTATAGGTTTTACCTTTATAGGTTAAGGTTTTACCATCATTTTGCGAAAGTATATTATTGGTTATATCGCTTGGTGCAGTAATCATAGCATCTTTGTTTATAACCATTTGCCTTTTTCCAATTTCGGTAATAACCAAAAAAGCGATTATTGCGGCTATCAGTAAACCAATTATGCTAAACAAAACATTAAAAATAGTTTTTTGTGTGCGGGTCATTTCTTTGCTGCGATGATGGTGTCGGTGCTTTTTATGCTCATTATCATCCGCGCCGATATAATTGAGATTTTTATCAATGTTATCGGTTAAATTATTGTGTTCGGGTGTCATCAATTAAAACTCCTTGAACTAAATATCTGTAGTTTTTTTCGTTTCCAATACAGGTGCTTAGGGTTATTATGCGATCCTTGGTGGTAAGGTCAACATCCCTTTTGTTTACCATTAGTGATTTTGGGTCTTTTATCTCTTCTAAATAGTCGGCAAAAACCCGCTCATCACTAAAATCGTAAGAGTTAAGAATGTGCCTGTTATCCCACTTGTAAGCGGCAAAAATTCTGTACTTTAATATGTGTCCTTCGGTGTATATATAAATAAATTCATTCTCGTTAAAAAACTTTTCATCTCTAAAATTATGTAGCGTTCTGAACATAGAACCGTCTAACATATCGTGCCCATAGATTAAGGTGTTAGGGTCGTTAAAATCAGTAGAATTATGCTTTTCTGTGTAAATAGCACCATTTACATCGCGCTTTTTTTCTATGTTGTGGTTAAGATAAAACGAATCATCTTCCTCCCAACTTTGAACTATTGGATAATCAATGTTGGTGTTGTCAATTTTTATCCAAGCGTAAATATCCTCGTTGCTTTTTTTCAGACTTTCAAAGTTTATGGGGTTTTTGGGTAGGGAAGAAGAGGAGATTTGAGTAGGAGAATAAGCGTTGTTTTTTATTTTGTTGGATTTAATTTTAGAGGTCAGACTAAAACCAAGAAATAATAAAATTAATACAGCGGTAATGCATAAAAGAATAAAACTTATTTTTTGAATTAGTTTCACATTTTCACGCTTTATTTTAGCCAACCCCTTTCTTTAAATATCAAACCGCAAACAAGGCAGAACCTTATTTGCGGTGTCTTTCTTTATGGAATTATTTTGCAAGCCTTTTGAATGCAAGGCATGAAATAAGCGATGTTAAGAACAAACCGCCAAGAACGTGTAATATGTTATTGCCTGTGGGTGGTGAAGTTTCGGAATCATTTTTATCGCCCTGAGGTTTTTTGCCAGGCTTTTTATCTTCTTCAGGCTTATCTTCTTTATCCTGCTCTTTTTCGTCCTCTGTTTCTTTTTCATCATCAGGTTCTTTATCTTCCTCAGGTTCTTTATCTTCCTCAGGCTCTTTTTCGTCGCCCGGTTCTTCATCATCATCTGGCTCAGGAATTGGTTCTTCTTCGCCGCCTTGTGAGAGTAATTCAATAATTTGAACTATTTTAAGATCGCCCAAAGGTTTAATAACTAACGTTGGAGAATCAAGACTACCCGATACAATTATATAGTCACCTTCAATGGACCAACGCAAGAAATTATAGTTGCCGCTTTCACTTTCTGTGTTGGCGATTAAAGTATAGGTATCACCGTCTACAATATATTCATAAGCCGGTTCGTTATCGTCTATAGAATAGTCAACAGTAATCTTGTAATTAACCTTGCCGGAAGGACTTTTTTCTGCACTTGCCATAAAGGTTGTAAACGAAAATATTAAAGTGAATGCCATAAGGATAGAAATAAGTTTTTTCATTATTATCACTTCCAAAAAAACATAAATTTAGTTAGTGTAATTATAACATATTAACAGAGATATGTAAAGCATTTTTTAAAAATAAAAAAGGGATATTAAAAAGCGTAAAAATTTGTTAAAAATTTATCAAAATATCCCGAAAAAGTATTGCGAAACGAGTAGAAATGTGTTATAAATATAAGAGGTATTTATTTATATACTTATATATTAATATTTTTTCTTAAGGAGGAGCATTTCTATGCGAAAGAAAATCAGTACGCTTCCCTTTCAGGGCACTGAGGAACAAAAGAAGCAGTTAGATGCTATCATTGCTGAAAGCCGTCATGATAAAAGTCTCTTAATGTCGGTTATGCAAAAAGCACAAGGCATCTACGGTTATCTGCCTAAAGAAGTTCAGGTTATGATAGCTGAGGGTATGGACGTACCGCTAGAAAAGGTATATGGCGTTGCAAGTTTCTATGCACAGTTCTCTCTTACACCGAAAGGCAAGTATGAGATTTCTGTATGTTTAGGTACTGCGTGTTATGTTAAGGGCGCCGGAGATATCTTTGATAGACTAAGCGAGAAACTTGGTATTGGAGCAGACGAGTGTACAGCCGATGGTAAGTATTCACTAACCGCTTGCCGTTGTATCGGTGCTTGCGGATTGGCACCTGTTCTTACTGTTAACGAAGAGGTTTATGGTAGAATCACTGCAGATGATGTAGATGACATTCTTGCAAAGTATAAGGATTAGTATTAACTTATAAAGGGAAATATTTATGAAAATAAGCACTATGAAAGAGCTGCTCGGCGCTAATGTTGTTTGTTGTGAGGAGAATGTGGGTAAACACGTATATTCTGCTTGCGGCAGTGATATGATGAGTGATGTTCTTGCGTTTGTTAAGGACCAAGCAGTATTGCTTACAGGTCTAGTTAATTCGCAGGTTATTCGTACCGCCGAAATGATGGATATGGTTTGTATCGTTTTTGTGCGTTCCAAACTGCCAACGCAAGAAATGATTGACCTTGCTCGCGAAAGCGGAATAGTACTTTTAACTACCGATAGGCGCATGTACGATGCTTGCGGCATACTTTATACAAACGGTCTTATCGGTAATAAGGTGAAACAATGAGCGAAGGCATAACCTTCCATTTCGTTGTTGATGGAGATGATTTTACCTCTGCCGGACACGCTTCGGTGCAGGTCAAAAAAAGCCTAAGGCAGTTAGGGCTTTCTCCTGAATTAATCAGACGCGTTTCAATAGCCATGTATGAGGGCGAGATTAATATGGTAATTCATGCAGGCGGTGGTACTGCAGATATTGCTGTTAGCGAAAGCGACGTTGAAATTGTACTTAAGGATAGTGGACCTGGTATAAAGAATATTGACGAAGCTATGCAAGAAGGCTTTTCAACCGCACCTGACAATATTCGTTCTCTTGGTTTTGGTGCCGGTATGGGCCTACCTAATATGAAGCGATATACAGACTATATGCATATTGATTCAGAAGTAGGCGTTGGCACTACAATTACCATGAAAGTAAACATTGGGTAAGTTATTATGAATATTTACGAACATTCTGTTTATCTTGACCCTACAAAGTGTAACGGTTGTACAACCTGTTTGCGCCACTGCCCATCAGAAGCAATTCGTATTAAAGATAACCATGCGGTTATAAACGGCGAGCGCTGTATTGACTGTGGTGAGTGTATACGCATTTGCTCAGGTAAAGCAAAGAAGGCCGCGTACAGTAAGCTTGAGGCTATGGATAAATTCAAGTGGAAAATTGCGTTGCCTGCACCCACACTTTATGGTCAGTTTGAAAATCTTGAGGATGTAGATTATGTTCTTAATGGTCTTAAAAAGATAGGTTTTGATGATGTGTTTGAGGTTTCCGCCGCGGCAGAACTTGTTTCGGCGTATACAAGAATGTATCTAAAAACCGAAGGTGTTAAAAAGCCTGTTATTAGTTCGGCGTGTCCCGTGGTGGTAAGGCTTATTGGTTTAAGATTTCCGTCTTTGAACGATAACATTATGCCAATGTTACCTCCAATGGAAATTGCGGCAAAACTTGCTCGCGAAAAAGCACTTAAAGAACATCCTGAACTAAAACCTGAGGAAATTGGAACCTGCTTTATCTCGCCTTGTCCTGCAAAGGTTAGTTATGTAAAGAATGGCTTTGGCGAATATAAAAGTCAGGTTGACGTGGTTGTTTCTATTTCGGATATTTATTTCAGATTAATAAATGAAATGAAACCTGAAGAAAACGTTGAATCACTTTCAAATTCAGGTATGATAGGTATTAACTGGGCGACCAGCGGTGGCGAGGCTACTTCGCTTTTTAATGAAGATTACCTTGCAGCAGATGGTATTGATAACGTAAATCGCGTACTTGACCAGATTGAAAACGGAAATATTCCAAAACTTGAGTTTATTGAACTTAATGCTTGCACGGGTGGCTGTGTTGGCGGAGTTATGGCAATGCAAAATCCATACATAGCAAAAGCAAAACTCAAAAGTTTAAGGCGGTACTTGCCCGTATCTTGTAACTATGTTTCGGGTGAAGAAGGCGAGTACATTCCTGATGATTATTTCTTTAACACATTTCCCGAATATAAACCTATTTCACGTCTTGGTAACAGCATTGCTGAGTCAATGCGTATGATGGCGGATATCCAAAAACTTAAAGATTCGCTACCTGGTATTGACTGTGGCTCTTGCGGTGCGCCCAATTGCCGAGCATTTGCAGAGGACGTGGTAAAAGGCAATGCTTCAATCAACGATTGTGTTATTAGGTTTAGAAGTGAATTAAAAGAATATTTACAAGCAAGGGATGAGGAAAATGACGGTAAGTGAGTTATCTAAAATTGAAGGTTTTTCACCCATTGCTTTACCTGAAGAAAACCGTGAGATTAAAGGCGTCTACATTGGCGATCTGCTTAGTTGGGTTATGGGTAGAGCAGGGGCGGATAATGCTTGGATAACTATTATGTCTAACATTAATACCGTTGCAGTAGCAACCCTTGCAGATACTGCTACAATAATACTTGCCGAAGGGGTTACTTTGGAAAACGATGTGTGTGAGGCTGCTAGGTCAAAAGGCATAAACGTTTTAACAAGTCCGCTTACGGCATACGAAATTGCAGTTAAACTAAACGGTATACTGAAAGATGAATAAGTATTATTACGATTTTCATTTACACTCTTGTTTATCACCTTGTGCTGATGATGATAATACTCCGTCAAACATTGCAGGCATGGGTGTGATATCCGGGCTTAACATAATGGCGTTGACCGACCACAATACCTGTAAAAACTGTCCCGCTTTTTTTGAGGCGGCAAAACGTAACGGAATAATTCCAATAGCAGGCATGGAGTTAACTACTTCGGAAGATATACATATTATTTTCCTTTTTGAAGAACTTGAAAATGCTATGGAATTTTCTCGCGAGATTGAAACGAGACGTATCCTCTTTAAGAATCGCGTAGACGTTTATGGTGAACAGATTATTATGGACGGCGAGGATAATCCAATTGGGGTAGAGGAGTATTTATTAACCCCTGCTACTACAGTTTCGGTTGATGAATGTCCCGCACTTGCTAAAAGGTTCGGTGGTATTTGCTATCCTGCCCATATTGATAGGCAGGCGAACGGCATAATCGCAACCTTGGGTACCTTTCCTCAAATAGACGGCTTTAACTGTGTTGAGTTTCACGATAAAGATAAGATTGATGCTTATCGTAAAGAGTACGATTTAGGTAACCGTTTAGCATTGGTTGGCTCGGATGCTCATTTCCTTTGGGATATACGAGATAAGGAAAATTATTTTCTTATTGATGACGAGCCGTATAGCAGTAAACTTGTAAGGCAAAGGTTATTTCAGATGCTAGGAGAGAAAGAATGAAAGAACTTTCACTTAATATTCTTGATATCGCCAAAAATTCGGTCAAAGCAGAAGCAACCCTAACCGAAATTTTAATAGACGAAACAGAAGAAACCTTAACCCTTACATTTAACGATAATGGATATGGAATGAGCGAGGAAACAGTTAAAAGCGTGGTTAACCCGTTTTATACAACAAGAACCACTAGAAGCGTGGGCTTGGGAATTCCATTACTAAAACTGGAGGCCGAACAAACAGGCGGAAGTTTAAGCATTACTTCTGTTCCTAAAGAGGTTGATTCGTCAAGTCACGGCACTAAAGTTACTGCAATTTTTAATAAAAATCATTTAGATTTTACACCTTTAGGGGATGTAACCCAGTCTATAGTAACACTTATTGGCGGGCACCCCGATACAGATTTTTTATTTAGGCACACCTATCGCGATAAAGAAGTGGTAATTGACACGCGTGAACTTCGCAGTCAGTTAGAAGATGTGCCACTAGACACTTACGAGGTTATTAAATGGGTCCAAGAGTACTTGTATGAACAGTACTCGGACCTTTACAATAAATAGAAAGGAAAGATATATATGAAGTCATTAGCAGAGTTACAGGCAATCAAAGACAAAATGAAGAATAAGGTTGCACTTCGTGAGGGCTCAGGTGAAATCCGCGTTGTTGTAGGTATGGCAACTTGCGGTATTTCTGCAGGCGCTCGTCCGGTGTTGGCCGCTTTTGTTGAGGGGGTTAATAAGGAAGATCTTTCTTCTAAAGTAACCGTTTCACAAACAGGTTGTGTTGGTCTTTGCCAGTATGAGCCTATCGTTGAAATTTACGAAGCAGGTAAAGAAAAAGTTACTTATGTTAAAATGGATGCAGAAAAATCAGCCAAGGTTGTATCACAGCATCTTAAAGGTGGCAAGGTAGTAACCGAATACACCATTGCAAATACACAGGTATAAATTTGGAGGTAAAGTTTATGATTCGTTCGCATGTACTTATTTGTGGCGGTACGGGTTGTACTTCATCGGGAAGCGTAAAAATTCAAGCAGCTTTTGAAAAAGAACTTGAAGCAAAAGGTCTTACCGAAGAGGTAAAAATCGTACAAACAGGTTGTTTCGGTCTTTGCGCTTTGGGTCCTGTTGTTATCATTCATCCCGAAGGCACCTTCTACAGCCGTGTTGAAGAAAAGGATGTTGAGGAAATTGTTTCCGAACATCTATTAAAAGGTAGAATAGTTGAGCGTTTGGTTTATGCTGATACAGGTGAAGAAGTTGTTGAAGCAGCAAACGTTTCACTTAACGATACCGCTTTCTATAAAACTCAGAACCGTGTTGTTTTAAGAAACTGCGGTGTTATTGACCCTGAAAATATTGATGAATATATTGCTATGGACGGTTATGCAGCTTTAGGTAAGGTACTTACCGAGATGACACCTGATGATGTTATTAAATGCATTACCGATTCAGGTCTTCGTGGCCGTGGCGGCGGCGGATTCCCTACAGGTCGCAAATGGGCTTTAACTGCGCCTAACAAAGCAGACCAAAAGTATGTTGTATGTAATGCCGACGAGGGCGACCCAGGTGCATTTATGGACCGTTCTGTTCTAGAGGGCGACCCACACTCACTCATTGAGGCTATGGCTATTGCAGGTTATGCAATCGGCGCAACAGAAGGTTACGTTTATGTTCGTGCAGAGTATCCTATCGCTGTTAAGCGTTTACAGATTGCTATTGATCAGGCTAGAGAATATGGCCTTTTAGGTAAAGATATCTTTGGTACAGGATTTGAGTTTGACCTATTCATCCGTCTTGGCGCGGGTGCATTCGTTTGCGGTGAGGAAACTGCTCTTATGACCTCTATAGAGGGTAACCGTGGTGAGCCTCGTCCTCGTCCTCCTTATCCTGCAGTTAAGGGTCTCTATGGCCGTCCTACTGTTGAGAATAACGTTGAAACCTTTGCAAATATTCCTCAAATTATCCTTCGTGGTGCTGATTGGTTTGCTTCAATGGGTACCGAAAAATCTAAGGGTACAAAGGTATTCGCACTTGGCGGTAAGATTGAGCACACAGGTCTTGTTGAAACTCCTATGGGTACCACTCTTCGCGAAGTTATTGAGGAAATCGGTGGCGGTATTCCTAATGGTAAAAAGTTTAAAGCAGCACAGACCGGTGGTCCTTCCGGCGGTTGTATCCCTGCAGAGTTAATTGATACCCCTATTGACTATGATAACCTTGTAGCAATCGGTTGTATGATGGGTTCGGGCGGTCTTATCGTTATGGACGAAGATACCTGTATGGTTGATATGGCTAAATTCTTCTTGGAGTTCACCGTTGATGAGTCCTGCGGTAAATGTACTCCTTGCCGTGTTGGTACAAAACGTCTATTAGAACTTCTTGATAAAATCACTAAGGGTCAAGGCACCTTGGAAGATATAGATAGAATTGAAGAACTTTGCTACTACATTAAGCAAAATTCACTTTGCGGTCTTGGTCAAACAGCACCTAACCCTGTTCTATCAACCCTTAAATTCTTCCGTGAAGAGTATATTACTCACGTAACCGAGAAGAAGTGTCCTGCAGGTGTATGTAAAGACCTAGTTAATTACTCAATTAACGATAAATGTATTGGTTGTACCAAGTGTGCACGTAACTGTCCCGTTAACGCTATTACTGGCGCAGTTAAAGAGAAACACGTTATTGATACTGCAAAATGTATCAAGTGCGGCGTTTGCGAAACTAACTGTAAGTTCGGCGCAGTTGTTAAAGGTTAAGAAAGGAGCCTAACTGAAATGGATATGGTAAATTTAAAAATTAATGGTATTCCCGTTAGCTGCGAAAAAGGCTCCACCGTTTTGGAGGCAGCCCGCGCAGTTGGTATTGAAATTCCTACCCTTTGTTATATGAAAGACCTTAACGAAATCGGTGCTTGCCGTATTTGTGTTGTAGAGGTTAACGAGGGTCGCGGTTTTAGAATTGTTACTGCCTGTGTATACCCCGTTAGCGAGGGTATGGAGGTTTTAACAAACTCTGAAAATGTGCAAAAAGCACGTAAAACTACATTAGAATTAATTCTTTCCACACACGAAAAGAAATGTCTTTCTTGCGTTCGTTCAACAAACTGCGAATTGCAGAAACTCTGCCGTGACTACGGCGTAGATGAGACTTCGTTCGCTGGCGAAAAACCTGTTTACAAACTGGATACTTCAATGGCTCATATGGTTCGTGATAACAATAAGTGTGTTCTTTGCCGTCGTTGTGTTGCTGTATGTAAACAACAGTATGTTAGTGTAATCGGTGCTAACGACCGTGGTATTGATACTAACATTGGTACTGCATTTGGTGAAGATTTAATTAACGCTCCATGTATTTCTTGCGGTCAGTGTACTGCAGTTTGCCCAACAGGTGCTTTGGTTGAGCGTGACGATACCGCTAAGGTATGGGCAGCATTGGCAGACCCTGCAAAACATGTTGTTGTTCACACTGCACCTTCAATCCGTGCAACTCTTGGTGAGTGCTTTGGAATGCCAATTGGCACAAATGTAGAGGGCAAAATGGTTGCCGCACTTCGTCGTCTTGGCTTTGACAAGGTGTTTGACACCAACTTTGCAGCCGACTTAACAATCGTTGAAGAGGCTAATGAACTTGTAGAGCGTATCAAGAATGGTGGCACACTACCAATGATTACCTCTTGCTCGCCAGGTTGGGTTAAGTTCTGTGAGTACTACTATCCTGATATGATAAATCATCTTTCAACCTGTAAATCTCCTCAACAGATGGCAGGCGCAGTTATCAAAACCTACTATGCAGATAAAATGGGCATAGATCCTAAAGATATTTTCGTTGTATCAATTATGCCATGTACTGCTAAAAAGTTTGAAATTGGCCGTGACGACCAAGCAGCTGCAGGTTGTCCTGATACCGATGTTGCTCTTACAACTCGCGAACTCTCTAGAATGATTGAGCGCGCAGGTCTACAGTTTACTGCTTTACCTGATGAAGAGTTTGACAATCCTCTTGGTGATGATACCGGTGCTGCAGTTATCTTCGGTGCAACCGGTGGTGTTATGGAGGCTGCTCTTCGTACCGCTAACGACTGGTTAACCGGTAAAGATAACACCGAGATAGACTTTACTGCTTGCCGTGGCACAATGGGTCTTAAAGAGGCTACCGTTAACATTAACGGTAACGATATTAAGGTTGCTATTGCTTCCGGTGCAGGCGCTGCAAAGGTTGTTATGGATAGGATGAAGAGTGGTAATTGCGATTGGACATTCGTTGAAATTATGGGTTGCCCAGGCGGTTGTGTAAACGGCGGCGGTCAACCAATTCAACCTCAGTCTGTACGCGATACTGTTGACCTTAAAGCAGTTCGTGCAAAGGCTCTATATGACCAAGATGCTAACTCTGCTATACGTAAATCACACGAATCTCCTGTTGTAAAAGCACTTTACAATGAGTGGTTCAAGGATGGCTACGGATGCGAAAAAGCACATCATACCTTGCATACCAGCTACGTAGCTCGCAAAAAATACTAATATATATCTTTCTTAAAATAAAGGTGCAGTATCCTGAAGGGTACTGCACCTTTTAGTTTCACATAAAAAGCCCACATCAAAAAGATGTGGGCAAAAAGTATTATTTATCTAAACCGAGTGCAACGTAAACGCGGTTTCTGATTTGTGGTTGAATTTCTACAAAGGCTCTGCCAAACCCGTGTGTTTGGGTGATAAACACAACGGCAATATTGTTTATAGGGTCAACTAGGTTGTACGATGCCGCAGCGCCGTCCCAACCAAATTCGCCAACAGGGGATAGGCTTTCTTCACCGGGAAGGCTAGGATTAACCATAACCCTGACACCGTGACCATATTTATAGGCGTGCTTGCCTGCTCCTAGTATCTCACCGTCTTTTGAGGTTATCTCGGTCAGTTTTGCTATACCTTCTTTGGAGAGTACCTCGTAGCCGTTCTCTGCAATACCTCCGTTGGCAAGGGCATCAATAACCTTCATATAATCGTCGGTGGTGGTGAAAAGACCTGCGCCGCCGCTTTCATATTCAGGGCTTAAATTGTAAACACATTTACATTCCATGGGTGAACAGGTAAAACGACTTGGGTCCATAATCCACATAGTAGTAAATCGTTTTTTCTGTTCGTCGGTTGGTTTAAAACCTGTGTCTTTCATGCCAAGCGGAATAAACAATTCATCGCATAAAAACTCGTAATAACTTTTACCACTTATAACTTCGGCAATTGCGGCAAGTACATCGTGTGAAAGACTGTATGCGTAAGAGTCGCCCGGCTCAAAACTCAAAGGCTCTTTTGCCATTGCGGCTACCAGTTCGCGAGTAGAAAGTTCTCCTTTCGCTATAGCTTCTTTTATTGAAGGTGCATCAAGGTTGTAGTTCATACCGCTGCGCATAGAGAATAAATGCCATACAAGAAGCGGCTTTGTAGCAGGTTTTACGCCTTCATCGGTATTAATGGTAAGATTTTCATATTCGGGTAGATATTTTGAAACCTTATCGTTTAAATCTAACTCGCCGCGCATAACAAGGCGCATAACGGCAGTACAGGTAATAACCTTTGTCATAGAGTAAATCCATTGCAAATCGGTAGGTGCGGTTGGTTTAGTGCCTTCTACATCAGAGAAACCAATGCTATGGCGAAAAACTTCCTTGTGCTTGTAACGAACGGCTACATCGCACGCCTTTATGTCATAAACATAGGGCAAAGATTCTAAATATTTTTTTAATCCATCAAAATTCATAATATCCCAACCTTTAAAAGACTTTTACTTATTATATCAATAACCTGTATAAATTGCAACGAATTCACGGTAAAATTCCATAAAAATTTTTGGGGTCCATAAACAGTGCAATATGCGGTGGATTAAAGGTAAATATAATGAATAGTATACCTATTATTATAATTATAGAAAGGGAGATTTTATCTAGCCTTTTAGAGCAGTTTCTTCGGTTTGCGCTAAGCTCGTATATTCTGCTAATAGCTGCGGCAATAAAAAAGTCAAGGATATTTAGAGTATCTATATTAAACCCAAAAATGCCTTTGTAGGTATAGAAAAATACCACTATAAATAATAGGCTTATTAGTAGTGATTTAAGTTTAGTAAACCAAAAACCGCACATATCTTTTCCGTACCGAAACCACTCATAAAAAGCAAAAATTAAAAAGGGCCAGTAAAAGAGTTTAAGATGTTCCCAAGTGCTTTCGTTAACACCTGAAAAAGCGGCAACTATTGTGTTGCCACCTGTCCAATCATATAAAAAGTGCAGAACAGTACCAACTACCGAAATAAATAAAAAACCTAAAAAAGAAAAACCCCTTTTCACACATATCACCTCAAAAAAAGTATATGCTGTTCAAAGGGGGTTTATTTTATAAGGTTTTAATTTCCTTGCCGTGATGCTCGTAAAAATATCCGAACCGCGCATTAAGTTTTTTACAAAGTGGCTTAACAATAATATCTTCTGTATTAAAGTGGCCGCAATCGTAAAGAGAGATATCAAGGTGTGAGGCATCTAAAAATACATTATGCTTCACATCGGCAGTAACAAAAGCATCTGGATTGTGGTTTGTAATATCGTATAAAAGGCTGCCACCAGAACCTGAACAAACCGCAACGCTCTTAATTTCTCCATCTCCGACATACTTAATGTTTCCGCCAAGTTTTTCTTTTAAAAGAGAAGCAAACTCATCAGAAGTTAAAGGTCTTTTTAGAAAACCGAGTCTTGCTGAATAAACATCACCTTCGGGCAAAATAGGTTTTATATCTTGCAAATCTAAAACACTGCAAAGTTCATCGTTAACGCCGCCATCTGCCATATCAAGATTAGTGTGTGCAGAGATAACGCTAATGCCGTTTTTGATAAGTTTGTAAACTAAATCGTTAGCGGTAATGCTCTTTAGTGGCTCAAAAATAATAGGGTGATGCGATACTATAAGATTAGCACCTTTTGATATTGCATAGTCAATGGTGCTATCGGTGACATCAAGTGTTACAATTCCGCCTAAAAAGGTATCGTTTTTATCGCCAATTAAAAAGCCTGCATTGTCAAAATCCAATTGGGTGTTGAAAGGTGCGAACGAGTTAATATACTCATATATTTCGGCGTGGGTCATTTTTATAACCTTCCTTTTTAGTAGTGCCGCCTTTTTTATTAGGCGGCACATTTTTTACTTTTTAGTAAATGAATCTTTTAGGGCAACGGTGCGGTTGAAAATCAGGTTTCCTTTAGTGCTATCTTTATCAACGCAGAAGTAACCTTGGCGCATAAATTGGAATGATTCGCCAACCGCTAAACCTTCCATATAATCAGGCACCTTGCAACCGTTGATCTCAACCAACGAGTCAGGGTTAAGGTTATCAGCAAAACTGCTAACGCCCTCCTCATCAGACGGATTTTCAACCAAGAATAATCTATCATACAAGCGTACGGTAGCGTCAATAGAATGTCCAACAGATACCCAGTGTAAAGTACCTTTAACCTTTCTACCGTCTGGTGTTTCACCACCAAAACTTTCTGGGTCGTAGGTAACGTGCACTGCGGTAATGTTGCCGTTTTCATCTTGGTCGTGGCTTGCATATTTTACATAGTAAGCACCCTTTAGGCGAACCTCTTTTTGGGGGCAAAGCCTAAAATATTTAGGTGGTGGTACAAGTGCAAAGTCGTCCTGTTCAATATAAATCTCGCGGCTGAAGGTAACCTTTTGTTTGCCAAGTTCAGGCTTGTTTGGGTTAATGTCAACAAGGATTTCTTCGGTTTTATCCTCTGGGTAATTGTCAACAATAACCTTTAAAGGTCTTAGCACTGCCATAGCACGTGTAGCATTTTGGTTAAGGTCATCGCGTACACAAGATTCTAAAAGGGCAAAATCAACAACACTATATGCTTTTGAAACGCCAATCTTAGCCGCGAATTCGCGTATTGCTTCTGCAGGGAAACCGCGGCGTCGCATACCGCAAAGGGTAGCCATACGCGGATCGTCCCAACCCGAAACCAAACCATCGTTAACTAGTTTTAAACATTTACGTTTGCTAGTAAGGGTGTAGTTAAGGTTAAGCCTTGCAAACTCAATCTGTCTTGATGGCTTTGGGAACTCAAGTTTTTCTAAAAACCAATCGTATAGTGGACGATGGTTCTCAAACTCTAAAGAGCAAAGTGAGTGTGTAACACCTTCGCGTGTATCAGAGATTGGGTGTGCAAAATCGTACATGGGATATACACACCATTTATCACCTGTGCGGTGATGTGTAGCCTTCATAATGCGATAAATGATGGGGTCACGCATGTTTATATTAGGGCTAGCCATATCTATTTTTGCGCGTAACACCCTAGCACCGTTAGGGAATTCACCATCGGTCATTCTGCGGAATAGGTCAAGGTTTTCCTCTACGCTTCTGTTTCTATATGGACTTTCCTTACCTGGCTCTAATAATGTTCCGCGGTACTCACGAATTTCATCACCTGTGAGGTCGTCAACATAGGCTAGACCTTTTTCTATAAGTTTAATTGCACACTCATATAAAAAGTCAAAATAATCAGAAGCAAAATAAACATTGTCCCACTTAAAGCCTAGCCATTCAATATCCTCTTTAATGGCTTCTACATATTCAACGTCCTCTTTTTCGGGGTTGGTATCGTCAAAACGAAGGTTGCATTTGCCGTCATACTTTTCGGCAGTACCAAAGTCAATGCATATTGCTTTAGCGTGACCTATGTGTAGGTAACCGTTTGGCTCAGGAGGAAACCTTGTTTGAACATAGGAGTATACGCCGTTTTTTAAATCCTCGTCAATAAACTCGTGTATAAAGTTAGAGGAAGTTTCGTTAGTTAAGTTTTTGTTTTCTTCCATTACTGTTCCTCAATTCTTGTTAAAATGCTCTATTGCGGCATTAATTCTGCTCGCACATTTATCCTTACCTAAAACCTGCATAATACTGCAAAGGTCAGGTGTGTTTTGTCTGCCTGTTACTGCAATGCGAATGGCGGTGCTAATATCACCTGCACTACCTTTGTAGGCATCAGGATTGGCTTTATATTCTTTTGTTTCTGCAGCAAATCCTAAAGGTTCGCAGATGCTTTTAATTTTATTAAACCACTCTTGCTTGTCGTCTTGTTGGTCGTAAACCTTTAAATATTCCTCTAAAGCTTTAGCCATATCGCTTGGGTTTAACCTTTCCGGCAGGTCGTAGCAAGGGGTGTATAGGCTATCGTAAAAGTATGCGCAATAGTTCTTAGCCTCGTCCCACTTAGCAATATCTTTACGTGGTTTTGGAACATCGCGGTCTATAGAGAACAACTTTTTAGCATAATCTATATCACTGTTTAGTAGTTCGTAAAACTCAGTATCAAATTCTTTTGCCCAAGCCAGTAGTCTATTAACAACCTCGTTAGAATCAAAACCGCAGATAACACCCTTACTAACGTCAATAAGTTTATCCCAGTCAAACAACGCACCTGAAACACTCATTTTTTTAAGGTTAAACTTAAACTTGCGATAGTTTTCGGTTTTGTTAACTCTACGCCAATCTTCGTAGTCTGAGTTGGCAATGGTCATAAGATACTCAATAACGCTTTCACTTGGGAAACCTTGTTCTGCAAAAAAGTGAACGGCGGCCTCAGGGTCTTTACGTTTAGAAATTTTACGCTTTGCACCATTTTCAGATTTCATAATAGGTGAAAGGTGTGCATATTTGGGTGGCTTAAAGCCTAAGAGTTTAAAGAGTTGTAGGTGTTTAGGGGTGGAAGATATCCACTCGTCACCGCGCATAACGTGGGTGGTGTGCATTAAGTGGTCATCAACAGCGTGGGCAAAGTGATAGGTGGGAATGCCGTCGGATTTTAAGATAACAAAATCTTCATCGTTTTCAGGCATTTCAATTTTACCCTTAACTCCATCGTCAAAATAAACGCGATTTTCTTCATTACCCGGAGATTTTAAACGAACAACAAATGGCATACCGGCCTTAATTTTTTCTTCGCATTCTTTTAAACTTAAGCTTCTGCAATGAGCATACTCACCGTGGTAGCCTGTGCGAATTTTATTTGCTTCTTGTACCTTGCGAGTTTCGTCTAACTGCTCTGCTGTGCAAAAACAAGGGTAAGCGTAGCCCTCTTTAATTAATTTTTTTGCAAATGTGCCATAAATTTCGGCTCGCTCGCTTTGTTTGTAGGGACCATATTCACCCTTTTGCTCATTTCCGCTAATAAAACCTTCGTCAATAGTAATGCCAAAGCGGTTTAGTCCGTCAATAATATCTTCAATGCCGCCCTCAACTTCGCGCTTTTTATCGGTATCCTCAATTCTTGTAAAAAATATCCCGCCGGTTGTGGTTGCAGTAATACGATTTACAAGTGCGGCAAATAATGTACCTAGGTGCAAATAACCTGTAGGACTTGGTGCGATTCTTGTAACGCGTGCACCTTCAGGTAGGTTGCGAACAGGGTACATATCCTCATAAAACTCAGGAGAGTTTTTAATGTGTGGCAGGCAAAGGTCTGCTAAAATTTCGTAGTCGTTCATAAATATCTCCAAAACTATTTAAGTAATTTATTAAGCTCGTCCATAAAGGTATTAATATCCTTAAACTGTCTGTAAACCGAGGCAAAGCGAACATAAGCAACCTCATCAACAGCCTTTAGTTTTTGCATAGCAAGTTCACCGATTTTTGTAGAACTAACCTCGCGGTCCAAAGTGTTTTGAAGGTCTTGCTCAATTTCGTTTACCATTCTTTCAAGGTCTTCTGTAGAAACAGGGCGCTTTTCACAAGCGTGGCGCATACCTTTTAGAAGTTTATTACGGTCAAACTCTTCTCTTGCCTTATCTTTTTTAACAACTATTAGGGGTAGGCTTTCAATAACTTCATAGGTAGTAAACCTTTTTTGGCATTTCATACATTCTCTACGCCTACGGATTTTTACACCTTCATCGGTAGGGCGGGAATCTATAACTTTACTTTCTGAATAGCTACAGTAAGGACATTTCATAACGCTTGTGCCTTCTTTCATTAGTGTTATTTCTAATATCTTACCACAAAATATAGTAATTTGCAATAAATATACCTAAAATAAAGTAATAAAATTACCTTAATTTTAATGTTTTTTCATTGAAATTTGAAAGGTTGACAATAATATAGTACTGATATATAATATGAGAGTAATTCTCAATTTCGGAGGACATGATGAATTTAAAGTATAATACCAAACAAAAACAGATTTTAATTGAGTATTTAAATGCAAATAAAAACCGACACTTATCTATTGCCGAAATCGCAAAAGGGATAGGTGATAGTGGCATTGGTAAAAGCACTGTTTATCGCAGAATTACCGAACTATGCGAAGAGGGAGTTGTGCGCCGTTTTCGCGGTAAAGATGGTAAAAGCGTAGTGTATCAGTATATGGAAAACGATAAAAATTGCAATAGCCACTTTCATTTAAAGTGTACGAGGTGTGGTGCTTTACAACACCTTAACTGTGAAAGTATGGATAAAATTAATAATCATATTAAAGAGCATCACGGCTTTATGGTGGATATAGGTACAACTGTTTTGTATGGGCTTTGCAGTAGTTGTTCAGGCGTTGGTGCTACACATAAAGAAAACTGTATGTGTTGTAGCGCAGGAGGGCTAAAATGAAAAGAATAATTTCGTTATTGTTAGCCGCAATATTGTTCTTAAGTGGTTGCGGCGTAAAGCAAAATGGAGAAAATGTTTCTTCACAAAAAGAAAAATTAAAAATAGTTTGTACCGTTTTTCCAAGTTATGATTTTGCACGCGAGATAGTGGGCAAATATGGTGAAGTAACCTTACTTTTACCTATGGGTGCTGAAAGTCATTCTTTTAACCCAACCCTTAGTGATATTGCGATGGTAGAAGGGTGCGATATATTTGTTTATGTTGGCGGTGAAATTGACCCTTGGGCTACAAAAATCGTTGAAAATAGTAGTAACAAAGAAAGAATAAACATTTCGCTTTTAGAGGCTTTAGATATATCCGAAACTCACAACCATGAGAAAGAAATAGACGGACACGTATGGACTTCAATTAGCAATTCAATAACGCTTTGTGAAAAAATATGTGAAGCGGTTATAAAAAAGGACAAGCAGAATACAACCTCTATAAATACTTTGGCAAGTGGGTATATTGAAAGGTTAAAACAACTTAAAGCATCCTTTAATGAAGTGGTAGAAAACGCTGAAACAA
This sequence comes from Acutalibacteraceae bacterium, assembly GCA_045630515.1. Taxonomy (GTDB): domain Bacteria; phylum Bacillota; class Clostridia; order Oscillospirales; family Acutalibacteraceae; genus UMGS1532. Next base: position 11,262 of record JAZQTG010000090.1, on the reverse strand, counting down.
ACAAATTAATCTTTGCCGACAGGTTTCCTTTTTATTGGTTTGCAAAGGAGTTTTCATTAGAATATGTTGCGGCTCTATCGGGTTGCAGTTCGGATACCGAGCCTACCTTAACTGCACTTAAAACGGTAATTAATGCAGTAAGAACAAGCGGTACTAATATCGTGCTTTATATTGAGGGTAGTAGTGGTAGTATTGCCGACAAGGTGGTAGAAGAAACAGGTGCTAAAAAGTATGTTTTTCATTCTTGCCACAATCTGACAAACGAGGAAACAGATAAGGGAGAAACCTATATTTCACTAATGCAGAAAAACTTAGTGGTACTAAAGGAGGCTTTGGGATAATTGGCACTTTTAGAGGTGAAAAATATCACCGCAAAATATGGCGGTGAGGAAGTAATTAAGGATATAAGTTTCACGGTAGAACGCGGTGATTATCTTTTGGTCGTCGGTGAAAACGGAACAGGTAAATCCACACTTTTAAAGGTTTTAACAGGCCTTTGCAAACAGAGTGGCGGCGAGGTTAATTTTAATTGTATAAACCGACATGACATAGGTTATTTACCACAGCAAAACGTGTTGCAAAAGAATTTTCCCGCAAAGGTTTATGAGATTGTTTGCTCAGGCTTTAGCGGATATTTAGGATCATATTTTTTATCTAAGCAAAATAAACAACGTGCTAAATATTTGATTGAACATATTGGGCTAAAGCATATTAGTAATAAGTCCTTTGCCAATCTTTCGGGTGGTCAACAACAAAAGGTGTTGCTCGCGAGGGCACTTGTGGCGGGCGAGGGTATGTTGCTTTTAGATGAGCCTGTGGCGTCTTTAGACCCTGCTGCTCGCACCGAGATATATGAAACCATAGAGCATTATAACAAGGTTCACGGCACCACCGTAATTATGGTAACCCACGATATTAGCGGTGCTTCCAAATATGCAAACAAGGTGCTTAATATAGGTGAAAACAGTTTCTTTGGCACGGTTGATGAGTATATTAATATGAAGGGTGGCAAAGAGGAATAATGGCTAATATATTAGAACTTTTTTCTAATCCATCAATTGCTAAAATAATTATTATAGCGGCTGTTGTAGGTGTACTCGTTTCACTCTGCGCATCACTATTGGGAGTTAGCCTTGTGCTGAAACGCTATTCAATGATAGGTGATGGACTGTCCCATGTGGGTTATGGTGCTTTAGCAATTGCAACCGCATTAAAACTTAGCGGTGATTATACTTTAGAAATAACTTTGCCAATTGTTATAGTTGCGGCATTTTTTCTTTTAAGATTGAGCAACCGTAGCCATATAAACAGCGATGCCGCAATAGCGGTTGTTTCTGTGGGAGCTATGGCAATAGGCACGATAATAATAAATCTTTCTGGCGTTTCGGCAGGTGATGCTTGCAATAGCCTTTTTGGCTCGGCATCATTAATTACGCTTAATGAAAAAGATATGTATATAAGTATAGCAATTTCAATAATTGTGTTAGCGTTCTATGTTATATTTTACAACCGAATATTCTCGGTTACATTTGATGAGGACTTTTCAAAAGCAACCGGAATAAATGTGGAGTTGATAAATACAACAATAGCATTACTTACGGCAGTAACAATAGTAATTGGTATGCAACTTATGGGAGCAATACTGGTTTCGGGCCTTATAATATTTCCAACCCTTACGGCTATGCGGGTTTGCAGTAGTTTTAAAGGAACAGTAATTACGGCGGCTTTAGTGTCGGTAATTTGTTTTGTAATAGGTTTTCTCTTAGCGTGTATGTTGAATTTGCAGACAGGCCCTGCGGTAATAGCGGTTAATATAGTTGCATTTTTGATTTTCAATATAATTGGCAGAATTGTAAAACGCGGTTAAAAAATAAATCCCCACCAAACCCTAAAACGAGAATGGTGGGGATTGTTGTTTTTATTATACGCCTGAGTATGCAGAGAAACCGCCATCAACAGGAACAATTATGCCTGTAACGAAACCTGATGCTTCCTTGCTTGAAAGCCACAAGAGTGTGCCGTAAAGGTCCTCTTGCTCGCCAAAACGTTTCATAGGTGTATGGCTAATGATTTTATTACCGCGAGGTTTAAGTGTTCCGTCGCCATTAAATAATAGGTCGTAGTTTTGGTTAGAAACAAAGAAACCAGGTGCAATAGCGTTACAACGAACACCGCTTGGCGCCAAGTAAACGCTTAACCATTGAGTAAAGTTGGATACCGCCGCTTTAGCGGAGGAGTAAGCAGGAATTTTGGTAAGAGGTCTAAAAGCGTTCATTGAAGAAATGTTAATAATGTTACCGCTTTTTGCTTTTACCATATCTTTAGCAAATACCTGAGTGGTTATAACAGCGGCGCGAACGTTAAGGTCAAACACTCTGCCAAAAGCAGTAGAGTCAAGGTCAAAGAAAGAGGTTTCACCCTCGCTGTCAAGTAGACCGTCTTCTAAAAATTCGTGGCTAGTGTTAGCGCGAGCATTGTTACCACCTGCACCATTGATAAGCAAAGTGCAAGCGCCAAGTTGCTTTTTAACCTCATCGTTAGCGGCAACTAAACTATCAATAGATAAGCAGTCTGCAGCAACAGGAATTGCAACGCCGCCGTCGGCAGTAATTTCATCTGCAACCTTTTTTGCTGCATCAAAGTTAATATCAAGCACCGCAACCTTTGCACCGCAAGAGGCAAGCACCTTTGCAAAACCTGAGCAAAGCACACCGCCTGCACCTGTTATAACGGCAATTTCAGAACTTAAATTAAATTTTACGTTATTCATAAATTTCTCCAATATTATTTATTCTTTTCCAATGCTTCCCAAATACCGCAAACATAAGCGGCACCAAGGGCCCGGTCGTATAAACAGTAGCCTGGACGACCGTTTTCGTCCCAAATATCTCTGCCGTGGTCGGGACGAATATAACCATTAAACCCGTTGTCGTGTAGTGCCTTAAGAATTTCGTACATATCAAGGCTACCGCACTCGCTAAGATGAGCCGATTCTTCAAAACTGCTACCCTCAGAAATATGAATATTTCTGGCGTGAACGAAAGGTATGCGGTCGCGCTTTGCAAACTCTGCCGCAATCTCTACCATGTTGTTTTTAGGACTACAGCCGAGTGAGCCAAAGCAAAGGGTAATGCCATTTGAGGGACTATCGTATAGTGAACATAAGCGGTCCAGCGCGGCTCTGCTTGTGATAATTCTAGGCAGACCAAAAATACTCCAAGGTGGATCATCAGGGTGGATAGCCATTTTGATGCCAACCTCTTCACAAACTGGGATAATTTTATTCAAGAAATATCCTAGGTTGTCCCAAAGTTTTTCTTCGTCAACCTGTTTGTAGCGGTCCAAAAGTGCTAAAAGTTCACTTCTGGTGTAACTCTCATCCCAACCTGGCAATGAAAGTTCGGTAGTAGCAGGGTTTAGTGATAAAACTGTTTCATTGTCAAAAGAAAGACAGGTAGAACCGTCGGGTAATTTGTGTGCAAGGTCACTTCTTAGCCAGTCAAAAACAGGCATAAAGTTGTAGCAAATACATTTAATACCTGCTGCACCTAAATTGCGAATGGAAGTGCAGTAATTTTCTATGTATTTGTCGCGCAAAGGCGAACCGAGTTTAATTTCTTCATGTACGGGAACACTTTCAATAACCTCAAAGGAAAGGTCTGCTTGGACTATAGGCTTTTTGATATTTTCTATAGCTTCAGGTGTCCATACTTCTCCAACGGGAATGTCATAAACCGCAGTAACAATTCCCTTTACATAGGGTATTTGTTTAATGTGCTCTAGTTTCACAGCATCACTGCTGTTGTACCAGCGAAAAGTCATTTGCATAGTAGCGTCCTCCTAACAATTAGTATGTACCGCTAAGGTTTACAGGACCGTTATTTTCTACGGCCTTTTTCTTCACGGTTGAATTTTTTATTTTGTCTTGTAACATAGTGTAGAAAAGTTCTTCATCAATAGGTAGGGTAACAGGTTTTTCAAGCCAGTCGGAAAGGTGAATGGCGTTAGAAATAGCAACGCCGTTAATACCCTCTTCGCCTGGTGCGAGTAGGGGCGTGCCGTTCAAAATTGCATCGCAGAAGTTTTTGCAGATGCCAACGTGCTGTGGGTTTTCACCCTTAACCTCAATCTCGCAGTTCCAATAATCAGGTTGTTGGAAACCGGATTCGCAGGTTTTAATGTGTTCATCAACATCGGTTTCGGCGCGGTAGAACATAAACTTATCTTCTGTGCCTGCACCGTGCGAAAGGTCAACTACAACCTTGCCGCGTGTGCCTGAAATCTCAAGACGGTTACTACCAGGAGCATCACCTGTGGTGGTTATAAACACACCGGTTGCGCCATTTGGAAATTCAAGATATGCCGTAACGTCATCTTCAACCTCAATGTCGTGATATTTACCGTATGCGCAGTGTCCCATAACCTTAGTGGGCATACCACATAGCCATTGAACAAGGTCAATTTGGTGTGGAGATTGGTTAAGCAAAACACCGCCTCCTTCACCCTCCCAAGTAGCACGCCATGAGCCTGAATCATAATAACTTTGGGTGCGATACCAGTTGGTAATTATCCAGTTAACACGGCGGAGTTCACCAAGTTCACCATCTTCAATCATCTTCTTAAGTTTTATGTATAACGGGTTGGTACGTTGGTTAAACATCATACCAAACACTTTATCGCTTTTAGATGCAACCTCGTTCATTTCGCGAACTGCTTTTGTATAAACGCCTGCAGGTTTTTCAACAAGAGTGTGAAGTCCAAAATTAAGTGCTTTGATTGCAAGAACAGGGTGCAAATAGTGAGGGGTTGCTATTAGAACTGCATCTACCTCTCCGCTTTTCATCATTTCTTCGGCATCGGTAAAAGCCTTTACACCTTCGCCTGCTAATTTAACACCGTTATCAAGCATCTTCTCATCAATATCGCAAACGGCAGAAACTACGCCGTTGGCAATTTTACCATCATTAAAATTGGTAATATGTGCAGTACCCATATTACCAAGACCAATAATACCAAACCTAACTTTATCCATGATTCTCTCCAATCTGCCAAAAGCATGGACTTATATTATGCAATTTCTGTAGGGATATCTTTTAGTATGTTCATTAAAGCTGAGTGCGCTTTTTTAAACATTGGCGCTCCACAAACCGCAATATCGCCTGTAAGAAGGTGAGGCTCAAGTGAGAGAAATCCCTCATATCCCGAAGCTGCTAATTCGTTTAATATGTAAGCAATGTTACCATCACCCTCGCCACTCGGTACAACTGTGCCATCGGTAGCCAATGCATCTTTGATGTGCATATAAACAATTTTATCGCGAAGCTTCGCAAAAGCTTTTTTTGTATCCACACCGCATTGTACAAAGTTAGCAGGGTCAAAAATTCCGCGAACTATATTTTTATTGCAAGCATTTAGTAATGTTTCGCAACGTTCAGCAACATCGCCGTAAATTTGCTTTTCATTTTCGTGTAAAAGAACAATGCCGCTATCCTTTGCAACCTCTTGGAATAGATTCCAACGGCGCAAAACTTCATTGGTGTATTTTTCTGGGTCTTGTCCTTCTTCATAGAAGAAACTGAACATTCTTATGTAAGGGGCCTCTAAGATTTTAGCAACCTCTATGGTGTGCTTAAACAATTTTAAATGAGGCTCAAAATCGTCGGTTATCAGAATTTTTCCAATGGGTGAACCAACGGCAGAAACCTTAACCCCTGCGACATCTAACTGTGCTTTAAAACCTTTAACCTCATCAAGAGAATAGGTTATGACACCTTTACCCCCAACGTTACGCATTTCCATATAGTTAATCCCTAGTTCGTTAAGGAGTTCAAGTTGTTCACCTAAGTCGTCTGAAATTTCATCAGCAAAGCCTGCAATTATAAATTTGCTCATAAAAATCCGTCCTTAGAAACTATTTACTTACATTATAAGTCTAATAAAGATAATTGTAAATGTAAATATTTAATATTTTTACACAGTTCTCATAAATAAATTAGGCTTGATAAAATACCGCGTTCGCCCTTTGTTGCCCTGTGCGAATGCAGATATTGACTGTTACAACAGGTGCAGATATCGCTCTTTAAAATATGAGTTTCTTTAACGCCTGATTTAATTAAGGTTGATTTGCAAAGTTCTTTTAGGTCTAGCTGATATTTACCGCCGCCTTTTTGTAGTAATGCACTGGGCGGAACATCAATATTCATCTTCATAACCTCGCGTACAACCGTGTCGTCAACCTCATAACAATCCATACAAATTGAAGGGCCGATAACAGCAACAATATCATGAGGATTGCAACCATAATCGTTTGACATACGCTCAACCGTTAGCCTGCCAATTTCTCCAACCGTACCGCGCCAACCAGAGTGTGAAGAGGCTATAACTTTTTTGTTAGGGTCGTAAAAAATCAAAGGTACACAGTCGGCGTAACTAGAGCAAAGAACTGCGCCTTTTAGGTTGGTTATCATACCATCGGTATCTGGTGGAACAATCTCACCCAACTTTGTTATATTAACTATATTGACCGTATGTGTCTGCTTTGAGAAAACCAAATTGCTAGGCTCTGCACCGATAATATTACAGATACGCTTGAAATTTTCATCAACCTTTTCCTTGTCATCACCGTTTGTGTAACTCAAATTCATAGTACTGTATTTGCCGTTGCTTACACCACCAACCCTTGTTGAAAAGCAATGCTTTACACCTAGGTGTTCCAATATTGGAAAGGTTATATACATAACTCCGTTTTTTTGGTTAATATTACAGTTGTTGCTTTTAAGCATAAATTACTCCTTAGTGTAAATGGATTTTTCGTAGGATATATTTATTTTGGCACCGTCGCTCCCAAGTGTAACCGTACCCACTTTATCGGTTCTATAAATCTGGCAGTTGCCGTTTAATTTGGCAAGCGTTATATCGTGTGGGTGACCGTAACGGTTGTCTGCGCCCACCGAAATTATTGCTTGCTTCGGATTAACCTGAGCCAGAAAATCTTGTGATGTAGAGGTGTAACTGCCGTGATGCCCAATTTTTATAACATCAGCAGAAATATCGGCTTTGCTATTTAGTATATCCGTTTCGGCTTGTGTTTCAGCATCACCCATAAATATATATGAGGTGTCTTTGTAGGTTAGTTTTACTACGGCAGAGTAGTTGTTAAGACCATCGTTTTTCTCATTAACGGGGGATAAGCAAACCGCGTTGTAATCTTCGCCGCTGCAAACTGTAACACCTGCTTCTGCTCGTACAGTTTCGCAACCGTTGTTTAGCACTGCATCTAACAGGTTTTCATAAACTTTAGTGGTGGGTACATCTTTTTCGGGAATGTAAGGCATAAAGAACGTCCCAACAGAAAAATTGTTTAAAACATCGTCAAGACCGCCAATGTGGTCAGCGTGCGGATGGGTTGCAACCATATAGTCAATTTTCTGTATGCCTTCATTTTTCAAAAATGCAACCAATTCGTCGCTTGTGTTAACATCGCCACCGTCTATAAGCAATGTCTTTTTATCGGGCAACATTATAAGTTCGCTGTCGCCTTGTGCAACGTCTATGTATTTTATTAAAAGACCTGAATAATTGCTATAACTAACGCTGCTAAAGTCTGAGCCAACCGGCAAATCAAACTCAAAACCGCAAGCGGTAAGTAAAAGTGCAAAAGATAATAGTAATGATAAAAATTTAATTTTTTTCATAAACAAATCAAACTTCCTAACGAGATATAACTATATTTATTATAATTAGAAATCACCGAAAAAGCAAGAATAATAAAAGGCATTTATAGGTTTAATTTTATAAAAAATCATAAGGTTACAAAATTAATACAATTGCTTTTTTGAGTGTCATAACGCTTGACATAATAGGGGATTAATTGTATAATATTTTTGGTTATATATACATATATGTAAGCTTTGTTTTTACTAAGTTTATGGCAATACTAATTTTACTAAGAAAATTAAGAGGTGCCTCATTTGGATAAATTTGTTGTTACCGGTGGCAATAAGTTAAATGGCGAAATTACCATTAACGGTGCTAAAAACGCCGCCGTTGCTATTATACCCGCAATCCTTCTTTGTAACGAGGTTTGCAGAATAGAAAATGTTCCCGAAATATCAGATGTTTCTATCATGATTCGTATTTTGTACGAACTTGGCGCAAGCGTTAAAATGATTAATAGGGATACTATTGAAATTGATCCGTCCGGCGTTACATCTTGTGTAGTGCCTGCTGAGATGAGCAATCGTATGCGTGCAAGCAGTTACTTTATGGGTGCTATGTTAGGCCGTTTTAATCGCGCAAAGGTTGCGCCTCCAGGAGGTTGCGATTTTGGCGTACGTCCTATAGACCAACACATTAAGGGCTTTGAGGCACTTGGTGCTAAGGTTACTATTGATAACGGCATGGTTGATGCTAAGGCTGATATGCTTATTGGCGGACCCGTTTATTTGGATAAGGTTTCGGTTGGTGCAACCGTAAATATAATGTTGGCGGCAGTAAAGGCTAAAGGCTTAACCGTTATAGAGAATGCCGCTAAAGAACCGCATGTTGTTGACCTTGCAAACTTCTTAAACTCAATGGGTGCTAACATTATGGGCGCAGGTACCAATGTTATTAAAATCCGTGGTGTAGAAGAATTGCACGGAACAACCTATAGCATTATACCCGACCAAATTGAAGCAGGTACCTATATGGTAGCCGCTGCAATAACCGGCGGTAATGTGCTGATTAAGAACATTACACCAAAACATTTAGAGTCTATAATTGCTAAACTTGTTGAAACTGGTGTCGCGGTTGAACAGTATGATGATAGCCTTCGTGTAATCTCAAACGGCAGACCTAGAAAATGCAATGTAATAACCCTGCCACACCCTGGTTTCCCAACCGATATGCAACCGCAAATGGCTGTGCTTTTGTCGGTGGCTGAGGGTACAAGTATTATTACTGACAGTGTGTGGGATAACCGCTTTAGATATGTTGACCAGTTAACCAAAATGGGTGCACAAATTCAAGTTGACGGTAGGGTAGCGGTAATCACAGGTGTAGAAAAACTTAAAGGTGCACCCGTAATGGCAACCGACCTTCGTGCCGGTGCCGCTATGATTATAGCGGGTCTTTTTGCAGAGGGCGTAACCGAGATTGAGAATATTGAGTATATTGATAGAGGCTATGCCAACGTTGTTGAAAAGTTGAATGCGGTTGGCGCAGATATTAAAAGGGTTAAAATTCTAAATCCAACAACCGTTAAAGAAGCGCTTTAATAAGTAATACGGTGCCTTTTAAAAAAGGCACCGTTAGTTTTTAAAAGGGGAGTGAGAATATGGCAAGATTTTGTCCGTTGTTTAGCAGTAGCGGTGGCAACTGTATATACATAGGTACAGGTGATACACATATATTGATAGATGCAGGTGTATCCGCGCGTCGTATAAACGATGCTTTGAAAAGTATAAATATTTTGCCTGAGGCAATAAACGCTATATTCATTACCCACCAACATACTGACCATGTTGCAGGTCTACATAACTTTGCTGTGCGTAGGGGAATACCTATATATATGTCTAAAGAAACTGCTTCAGGGTTGGAATTAAATGATTTTCCTCTAGCGGACCTTAATATAAATATAATTGATAGTGAAGTTTCGGTTGGTTCGCTTACTGTTCGTAGATTTTGTACTTCACATGATTGCGGAGGTTCTAGTGGCTATCGTATAAATATGGAGGATAGGTCTTTTGCGATTTGTACCGATACGGGCATTATAACCGACGAAATACGCCAAAATCTTTATGGGTGTGAATTAGTGTTAATTGAGTCAAATCATGATGTTAATCTTTTGTCGCGCGGACCCTATCCTGCGGCACTTAAACGTCGCATACTGTCCGAATGCGGTCATTTATCAAATGGTAGCTGCGCTAAAGAATTACCAAAACTGGTTGAAAACGGTACTTCAAGAATAATACTTGGGCATTTAAGCGCTCAAAACAATACCGAACAGTTGGCACTAACTGCAGCAAATGCAGAACTTTTAAGTTGTGGCTATACCGAGGGAGAGGACTATATTATATATGTAGCGCCAAAACAAAACGGTAAACTGTTTTCTTTATGATAGGGTGAAATTATGCAGATAACATTAATAACTGTTGGCAAACTTAAAGAAAAATATTTTGTAGAGGCGTCTAAAGAGTATGAAAAGAGGCTTTCTACTTATTGCAAGTTAGATGTAAAGGAAATAGAACAGGCACGCTTGCCGCAAAACCCATCACAAAGCGAAATAGAGTTGGCTTTAAAAGAGGAAACCGCGAAAATTAAAAAAGCAATACCTCAAAATTGCGAGGTTGTTACTCTTTGTATAGAGGGCGAAATGCAAGATAGTGTCAAACTTGCAAAAACATTAGAAGGCTTGCGTGTTTCGGGTTGCGGTAAACTTTGCTTTATAATAGGTGGATCTTACGGAATAAGTGATGAGATTAAGGAAATGTCGCGCTTAAGACTTTCAATGTCTAAAATGACCTTTCCACACAGGCTTGCAAGAATAATGCTCTTGGAGCAAATATATAGAGCGTATAAAATTACCGAGGGCGCAACATATCATAAATAGCAACTATATTTACATATGTAGAGCAGTGCAGAAAAAAATTAAAAAAAGTATTGACCTTGCTTGAACATTGTGATATAATGTCTTTACCTCTTTAAAAGGCTTTCTTTCGGAAGTCTTTTTTCTGTGTGTGCTTTTTTACCTTTATATGCGAGAACTTAAGGGTAAAAAACACTGGCAAGAGGGAGGCCGACCGGACCTTGTCCGGTAAAATTTTTCCGTAAAACGGAGGTGCCGTCATGAGAGTTAAAATTACCCTCGCTTGCACAGAGTGTAAGCAACGCAATTACAACACAATGAAAAACAAGAAGAATGACCCTGACAGACTTGAAATGAACAAGTATTGCAGATTCTGCAAGAAGCACACTCTCCACAAAGAGACAAAGTAAGGAGGATTCTGACAATGAAAGCTATTTATCAGATTTGTCGCATCCTTACCGCTGTACTCAGTGTATGTGCTGTTGTACTGTTTTTCTTCACTTTTGTAAACGTTACCGTTGGCCAGGAGGTACTCAATATCTCCGGTGCTAATATGGTTTTCGGAACAACAGTGGGCAAAAACTACGACCTCCAGGGCTCTTCTTACCTGGCTTTCACCTTTGCTTTGGTAGTGCTTTCAGCTATAACCGCAGTTGTGGCTGTCTTTACTAAAAAAGGCAATGGTGCAAGAATCG
>JAZQTG010000089.1:0-1010 GCA_045630515.1 Acutalibacteraceae bacterium | reverse complement strand
TGTTCCAGTGTTCCAGTACCAATATGCAACTTCTTTGCCAAAAAGCCTATTAGTCCATAAGCAGATATCAAGGCCGCCGCCATTATCTGTTATCAAATAATGCTTTTCTTCCGGTGGTGGATCTTCCGTGCGCCACATTATGTCGTCTGGGTAACACTGACAACGTTTTAATGCTTTTACTGCTTTTTCTAGGTCAATTAGTGGCATTTTCTCTTTTATCCCCCTGTGTTAAAAAGCCCCTTACGTTTTCGCAGTTAATAATATGCCCATTTATGGCCCCATCAACCAATACAACGTACTGGCATTTCTTTACGCTGCCATTTATGTTGCCATAGCAAATAACAACGTCGGCATCCTCAACATTTCCGTTTACTGCGTCAGTTTTTATTATCTTTTGCCCCATTCTTACCCCTTTTGGCCAATCCGGTGCATAATTCCAAGTGCCTGCTGTAAGCCCTTGTTCATCAGATCGCCGCCTTCTTCACTGTCGTTGCAATCCATCTGTTCGTAAATTTCGTCTTGTAACAGCTGCCTTGATAGCTTTTCTTCGTACTGGCATATAACAGCAGTGCTTTTTATGGCGCAGCCGTTTACGTTCCAATGATAGCAGCTTGAACATTTTTCGTTTACCATGATCATTTACCCCTATTCTTCCAAGCACTCTTTTACCAGTGCCGTTAAATCTTCAAGGCATGACATATAAATATCTGCTTTGTCGGCATCCATCTTTATGCCTTCGTATGCCTTTTTCTCAATTCCCTGCATCAGCTTTTCAAGCCTTATAAGCTGGAAGCCATCTTTTTGCATTGCAATTAAAATCTTTGCAATTGCAATTGTCACTTCCGGCACTGGCCCGCCAATTAAAATGCCGTCGCTTTCGTGTACGATCTTCTGGGCCTGCAAAAGTGTTATTTCTTTTCCTGCTTCAATATCCATGCGTACCCCCATAAAAGCAGCGCCAATAATACAAGCTTAATCGCCATCCCTTAACTTTTCCTGCTCTTTTAGAA
>JAZQTG010000088.1:0-47436 GCA_045630515.1 Acutalibacteraceae bacterium | reverse complement strand
AAAATTTGTTGTATTTTTTTGACTACATATATAGGGGGTAAGGGTGTAGTCAAAAAATTACAACAAATTTTTATTACACTTTTATTCTAATAAAGTATACACTTTTTGTTTAAAAAATTGTATGAAAAATTTCAAAAAGTTTAACAAAAACTTTCAATCAAATACTTGACTTTAGATAAAATTTATGGTATAATAAAAGTAGAAAGGAGAAAAAGGGAGGTATGATAAACGAATGGAACATACAACCGTTACAGATTTACAAGAATAGAAATAGTTAGTCTTCCGGCGCGGCGACTACAATATTTTAGATTGCGGCATTAGGACTGGTAAGACCTATTGGGCCATCAACCATTTGCGGGAGTTTACGCGCGATGATAATTTAAATAGAGTGTTGTTTTTGGTTGATACTACTGCGCTCAAAGACCAGCTTATTTAGGAATACGGCGACAGCTGTATTGAAGGTGATGACCTGTGGGAGCGCGGTTCCGCGGCTTGGGGCGAAGAAACGCTTAATAAAATAGGCGTTATGTGTTATTAGCGGCTTGGCGCGAAGATAATCAAAGGCTAGACTGACTTTCTCAACGAGATAGATGTTATCTGTTGGGACGAGTGTGACAGTATCTTTGACTTTGCGACGCAAGCTTTTGTGAAGGCACGTAAAACAGATTTTGCGCGCAAAGAATGCTCTAATGCGGAAGTTTTATCAGTAATTCAAGATTTCTCTACTAAAAAAGAATATATGCCTCTTATTTTACTTGGTGAATGGGAGCGCATAATTGAAGAAGGCCGCATAATGTGTATTGGGCTTTCAGCTACTCCTGAGCGGGCGTATGCTTATTATAAATCATTAGTAAGTGCCAGCTATCAAGGTAAGTTGGAGGTTGGCTATCGCGCGGCGTCAGATATTTATTTTTGTAATGTATTAGAGCACGTCAAACACTTGACACCAGAAACGAATCGCGGCTATTGGTGCTATTCTCCTTTCATTGAACCAAATTAGCGACTCGTTGCGGCGGCTTGCGCGCGTGGATTTAGTGCAATTGAGCTTCATTCGCCCAATAATATAGAAAAGCCGATGACACCAGAGCAGCTTAGAGTGTATAACTGTATTGTAGCTACTGGTATGGTGCCACCTGAGTATAATTTTGTTATTGTAAATAAGACGTTGTAGCGCGGCATTACAATTGTTGATTAGCGGTTCAACCACGTTATTATTGACTCTGTAAATCACGTAGACCGCATTCAAGCAGCTCGTCAGACTTTTCAATATCAAAGGCATTTAAAGGTATTTGCACCTGAGATACCAGAAGAGTTTTTAAACAAGTGGATTACTGTGGACCAATGCCGGCAGCTTGCCGAGTATATGGCAGTTCCAGAACTTGATAAGGAAAACAAGAATAGTAATCGCACAATGAGCTGGAATAAGTTAAAAGATTATCTACCAATGATTGGTTATACTGTTGAGTGTAATAAGCGCAAACGCATTAACGGGAAAAATTAGACTTGCTATTATATTGCTGGTGAATGGCACGACGTAGAAATAGCTGACAATGACTTTTTGCAGCTTGCGGACGCCCAGCTTGCCAAGAATGCAGCTTAGGAAGAGGAAGGAGGAGATTAATTTCTCCTTCTTCTTTTTTTTGCGCGGCAGCTTGCGGACATAGCAATGCTGGCCTCGCAGCTCGCGACGCCTTCTTATATATAAATAGTTCGTTGAATGAGCGGAGCCTTAGCAGCTCTGACCTGCAGCTTTCCAGCTCGTATCCAGCTCTCAGCTTACCCAGCTTGTCAAGTATTTGACAGGTGGAAGTTATCTTTTCCTCCTTTCCTATAATAAGTATACCATAAATTGCATATTAAGTCAAATGGTTAGTTGTGTCTAATTGTTGGTTAGTTGCAACTAACTTGACTTTTACGAATAGTTGACAAGTTAGTCATAACTAACTGTTACAAAAATTTAACAATTTTAAACCCTTGACACCTTGACAATTTTGTGGTAAAATGCTAGTGGTGGAGAAGACACTCGCGCCGGCAAAGTTTGCCGGCACAATTTTTTTTCATAATACCTCTTGACATTTGTATTATATGTGATATAATGTAAGTGTGAAAGTGAGGGATACTTAATGAAAAACGATTATGAAACTCGTGCAAAACGCTTTATCAATTCTTTCTTTGCTGATTTCCATATGCCCGAACATAGGAAAGTAACATATTGTACTCAGTATGTAAAAGATTATAATATGGCATATAAGCGCAATGTTAAGTTTGAGTATGGGTATACTCGTTTCGTATTTATCACTTCTGATTATGTAATTAAAATGGATTATTTTAAAAGTCAATTTGGTCTTTGTTGTGATGAAGTGCGGACTTATGAACAAGCAAAAAAAGACCATATGGAATATTTATTTGCTAAAATTACTCCATATGAGTTTAATGGGAATGTTTATTATATTATGCCTAAAGTTACGGGAATTGATGAAGATAGAGATGAAGAAATTGAAGATTTACTGACTGAAGATGAATATTGTTATGTATTTGAAGATTTGCATTTGCAAGATTTGCATAGAGGGAATTTTGGCGTAAAGAATGGACAAGTAACAATTATTGATTATGCGTGTAGTTAAGGAGTAAATATGAAAAAGTTTTTTGGTATTGAAGGCTCGTATAAATTTGAAAGAATGGATTTGATGGCACTCTTTATGGCAATTAATACGCTGGTTATTATTTTGTGGGATAAGGGCGCGTATGTAGGATTGCCAGTAAATGTGGTAGGGTTAATTTGGGATTTAAAAGAAGGGTGTCATATTAATAATGTTGTGTTGCGGTTGTCTTTGATAGTGATGAATGCGTTTTTCCTTTTGGCATAGGCGCCGGCACAAATGGCGACGATTACTCATCGTCATCTGTAAAGAGAAGGAAGGAAACTTTTGGTTCATCTTGCGTATCTTCTACTTCAATGTGCATAAGACTACAGTATTCATTAGTGAGAGAAAGTGCATCACCAAGAGTTGCATCATCGCTTATTGATTTGAGAGTAAAGAAAACGCAATTAACCATATGGAAAAGAGTGTCAGAAGAAATTTTATCCATAGAATACCTTTCTGGTTTTAGGGTCTGTCCTTGACCTTCTATAAGTATTATAATATACTACTTGATAAATGTCAAGTAAAAAATTATTACAAAAGTGTTAAATTTGCCGGCGCGTTAGACGTGAACGCGATAAGATGCGCCACAATAAGGACATTTGAAAATTTGAAAAGGCTTGTATTGATAGAAATCCATTTCTGTATCGCACTGGTCTAAATCAACCATAAAATCGCGGTTGCACTTATAACAAGTATACTCTTCATATTCAACTTCGCGCACTTCATAGTTTTTGCGCTGATACTTACTGTGGATTTTGTTCATTCTTCATCATACCTCTTTTTATATTTGTCTTTGTGGTTTTTCTTCTTATTGGGGATAACGCGAGTTACTGGATTAATCGCGCCCCAATCACCACGTTGAGAAACAATAATCTGCCATTGTTCACGAGGCTTGATGGTCTTTTTCTTACTCATTGTTTCGTCCTCCTTACATATACACTATATCATAAAAGGAAGAAAATGTCAAGGGGTTTATCACAACTTTTTTACTAAACGGTTTTAGGCGGTTTTTCAAAAAAATTTCGTGGTTTGGGGAGCGACCCCACGGGACTTGAACCCGCTCCTCATTAGGTCCGACCTGAGTTATCCTCTCTCTCCCCTTGACAATAGGTGTTCCATAACCCTTCACGCACGGGAGTTGGCTTCATACTTGCTGTTTCTTCTTTTGTTGAAAGAAGAAAAGAGGGCGTTGGGTGAAACTCATGCTTACCAACCGCTTCGTTTCTCCCCTTGGAACGATTATATAATATCATAGATTTTAAAAAAAGTCAAGCGTTTTAATTGTTAAATAATTGTTAAATCCACGCCGGCGGCAGTTAGTCTTGACTAACTGCTACACAAAAAAGAAGGGCTATTAGCCCTTCAAGGTGTAGGTGTTGACCTTGCCTTCGTGCTTGACAACATCATCCACCCAGTAGTGGGTCAGACCATACTGAACCTGCGCCTTGGTGAAGCCTTCGGGCAGAGTGTCGCAGTTGTCAAAAATTTCAGAAGCAGTAACAGGGTTGTTGGCGATGCGGATAACATCAAGTACGATGTCCTTCGCCTGCGCATACAGAGCAGACTTGCGAGCCTTCTCCTCAGCACCACGATTGATTTCCTTGTCCAGTTCAGCAAGGATTTCGGCATTGGTAAAGTTAGAAGCGACCAGAGCATCACGGATGGCAACAAGGGACAGTTTCTTCATAAAGATAATTCCTTTCTGGTTTGTTGGGTTTTCCTTCCCTTTCTTTTTACATCCTTATTATACCACAGGATTTGGTGTTTGTCAAGAGGAAATTTTAAGTTTCACAAACTTTTTTTAGCACTTTGTGAAGGTAGAATTTTTATGGCACAGTTTCAAGGTGCTTGCTTGTCTTTTGCCCCTTCCCCTTGGAACATCCTTATTATAGCACAGGATTTGCTTGTTGTCAAGGGGTTTTCCAAAGTTTTTTTGAGGTTTCTCTTTGTGGCGAAGTGCTGTCTTATACGAGCATACTCGTCCCTGACTGGGGCTTACCTCTCCCCTTGACACTATCAATATACCATAGATTTGAAAAAAAGTCAATAGGATTTTAAAAAAAATATTTATTCATTTTTTGCATAAATTTGCGGCGCCGGCAGTTTTACGCAACTAACTGCGTAACAACAGAAAAGGGTTATTCACCCTTTTCTTTCTGTTCTCTGCGCTTGGCATCTGCTTCTGCTTTTCTTGCCCTTGCTTCTGCCTTTTCTTTCTTGTCTGCCTGCTTCTCCTTATAAGCGTTAATTTCGCTCTCCATCAGTTCCGTGGCAGTCATATCATCTCTCTGTTCTGCTACGATAGCGCCAATACGCACATAGCGTTCAACGCCATTCAAGTCAGTCAAGATACATCCCCACTGTCTGTCATTGATTTTATGGCAACGGATGTCTTCGTCAACAAGCAAAATCTCAGTAAATACACGATTGCGGAGGTCAGCATCAACGATGTTCTTAGTGATTTTAGCCATAGTGATTTCCTTTCTGGTTTTTTAAGTGTTTTCCTTCACTCTCTATAAGGAGTATAACATAGCAAGGAGAAAATGTCAATACCTTTTTTTCATTTTCTATATATATTTTATCATAAATTTTGAAAAAAGTCAAAGAGTTAGTTTTATCTAACTCGCGCCGGCGAAAAAAGAGGGTTTCCCCTCTCCAATGGCATTATGGTTTTTACTTGTTTTCCTTTCAAGAGGGCTTGCCATTGTTGGTTTGTGATAACCATTGTAAGCCTGAGAAAAAAATTCTGATTTTTTAACGAGTTTTCTCTCGGAATTACAATGTAAGTATATCATAGATTTGGGGAAATGTCAAGTAGAAAATTATTACAATTTTATTAAATCCGCCAGCACGAATGAGAACGAATGTTCTCATCCATTATACCCTAAGTTCTGTCTTGCCCATTCAATTTCTTCTTCGGAAAAATCAGTTGGTGCGTCTTCATCTACTTCATCTGCTTCGTCATATTCTTCCCAACTATCCCAGAACATACCGAAATCATCGCATTCTGTCATGGGGTCTGCAATATGGCAACGATTATCAAAATCACAATAAGGACAATCGCCAAAAGCATTTACAGGGCAGAAAATTGATTTGCCATTGCGCTGACCATTAGTTTCCCAATCCTTGTAACTCATTTCGTTACCTCCTTTGTTTGTGATTTTATTATAACATGAGATAAAGTAAATGTCAAGAGTTTTTTAAAAAAAATTTTGCGCCGGCGAGTTAGTTGTGACTAACTTATTATAAAAGAAAAACCTCCTAAAAGGAGGTTGGTGGAGAATGGGAGAATTGAACTCCATTGCGTATTCCTTTTGCAATCACGCACTCATAATCACCTTTCAGTTTACCTTGGTGGCTCCCCTGATGCCACGTTCATTCCCCATAAGGGGCATATGCCCCATTACAGAGAATAAGTGTTAGCCTTACCCTTGGCTTCTACACGCTTTACCTCAGAGGCCAGTTCACGCAGAAGCACATTCTGCACCTTGGCAACAGTAAAGCCTTCGGGAAGCCCAACGCAATTGGCGAAAATCTCTTTCGCAGTCTGAGGCTCAGAAGTCAGAGCATTGCGGATAATAGGAGCGACCTGAGAAACCAGTTCCGCACGAGCAGAAGCAGTTTTAGCCTTGCGCTGAGCAGAGATAGCGGCCTTGGCTTCATCAGACAGAGTGCGAGTAGTGGACAGACTTTCAATCATCTTATTCAGAACCACAACTGCTTCAATAGCATCAGTAGAGGTAGCATTCACGAGAGCATCACGAGCAACAGTCAGAGCATCTTTCTTAGTCATAATCCTTTTTTCTCCTTTGGTTTTGAGTTTTCCTTCTCTTTATCTTACACATAGAGTATAACATGAATTTTGAAAAAAGTCAAGTACTTTTTAAAAAAAATATTTATTTATTTTTCGTATAATTATGCGGGCCGGCGAAAATAGGGTATTACTACCCTATTAAGATTCCCATTGGATATAAATTCGCGTTCCTCTCTGACTACCACAACCATAGCACATATAAGACCAATCATACTGTTTAACAGTATATCCATTAGCAATAAGATATTCTATCATTGTGGGAACATGAATTCTTTTTTCGCACAGAGTAAAAGAACTATCTCCATTTGCATATCTATTTTCTTCTTCTTTAAGTGGACGATAAACAGATTTAAATTCGTTATTAGTATCTTCTCCCCACTGAAGTACAACCATATTATTTCCTTTTATAGAGTCTTTAGAAATTATTATTGACAAATCTGTATCACAGAATTTAATAGTTTCTAATACCATTTGGTCAAAGCGTTCTTTTCGTTCTATTTCTTTTTTAATTTTTTCAAGACGCATAATTTCCTGAGCATTAATGGTGTTAGTTTTGGCTTCAGAAGCAATAATCATGTTTTTGCCTTTCTGGTTTCTTGATGTTTTCCTTCATCTCTTATGATAATAATATATCATATAATAAAGAAAGTGTCAACCCCTTTTGTAAAAAATTTTTTATTAAGTTTTTGTAATATTTGTGCCGGCGCGTCAGGAAATATAACAACGTACAAGTACCTGTTCCATTAGTCCCTGTCGTTTTCCAAATTCTTTTACAGAAATTAATTTATATTCAAAACCTTGCATATTACAGGCTTCAACACCATAATTAATTGCAGTATGAACAAAATTATTATATCCTCTAATTTTATTATTCATTTTAAATTCAAAGTGGTCATTCTGTGTATGCTGATAATCTTTTTCCAACATCATACGAGCATACGATTCAACAAATTCCAACTGTGCTTTCGTACAATTTTCAATGCGAAGAAAAGCACACAAAGTAAAGTCAGACTCTCCTTTGGCCTTAATTACAGAAATTCGTTTGTTTAAATTGGGTTGTTCAGTGGTACCAATTTTTCCTCTGCCATTTTTGTAAGGACGAGAGTTTACACCTACATAGAAAAAACCGTGGTCATTAGTGAAGTGCTGTTTGTTAACTACCATAATCGTGGTCTCCTTCATTTCTTTTACGGTTTTATTATATTATTATTTCATTGAAAAGTCAATACCTAAAATGTTACAAAAGTATTAAACTTTTTATGCCGGCGCGAACTGAGGGGCATTTAGCCCTTCAGTTCTTTCATGCACTCTGCAAAAATTTTTGCTTCTATTTCTACATCCTCCAAACCTGTGTGCGATTCTTCAAAAGTGTTATCACCACTAAGGAAACGCCATAAAATTTCTGCTGTTTTGCGTGGTTGGGGGATGGGGTGCGAAGTCAAATAATTATTATCTTTACAAAATTTTATATACTCAGGGCGTTTACAGATTGTTTTTTCTGCCATTCTCATCGTATCCATAGTTGGCATATTGTAGGGGAGAAAAAATCTTTTTTTACTTTTGGTTTGGTATCTCATAGTTGCGTTTAAGGTGTGAATATCAAACCATATATTGTGGGCAACAACTGCTTTTATATCGTGTTTTTTAATTAGGTCATTAAACAGTTTCCACATTTCCCAAGTATTGACTGTTTGGCGTTTTTTCTGCCATATATCACGCATATACTGAGGGATTTTGTCTGCATAATATGCTTCACGCATTGCTTCTTTTAGACCAAAAAATACATCTTCATTTACAAGAGAAAATCTTTCGTACTCATTTGCGTTTTGGTCAATTACCATTCCTCCCAAGTCATAAACCTGACCACTTGAAGTATCAAGTTGCCCATTAATTTTTGGAGTGTTGCAAGTTTCGCCATCAAATACTAAATACTTGTCCATTGGGGTTGTCTTTCTGGTTTGGGTTGTGTCCTTCAACTTTCATTAGTAGTATATCACATAAAATTTAAAAAGTCAACAAGAATTTTTATGAATTTTTTGTATATAGTTGCGCGCCGGCGCTTAATCGCGCGAATAGTTAAAGATTACTTTTCCTAATGTTAAGTCTTCTATTATTATTGAGATACAATTTCTATCAGAAAGATATATAGAGCAAGCAGTAAGAACGCCAATGATATTTTCGGCCAATTCACTTTTAATAACATTATCTTTATATTTTCTTATAATATGAAACATATTTTTCTCCTTAATGACCAAATCTAATATAGTGTTTAAGCCAGTTTTCGCCAAAGTAATTTATTAATTCTTCTTCATAATTGGGATAATTTTCTAAAATACTAATTTTAAAAATTGTATCCCAGTCAAGAACTGCGCGCCATTTTCCATCTTTACAAAGAGAGAAACGAAAAGTATCAAGAAGAAAATCCATTGTTTCTTGACGTTTAATTATTGTTAAACAGTCTGCAAGATTAACTATTTGGTCTTTAAAAATAGGAGTAATATCAAAATCTGTAACTGATACACCACTAATTTTACCTTCAAATTTCATTATGATTTTCCTTTCTTACTCTGTCACCAAGTTTAAAAATGATTAAATCAGTAATAGTATCTGCAGGAAGGGTTTTTGAAATTTTAATTTCATAAGAAATGATATTGTGACAAATTGGACACACAATAAATTGTTCGTATCCATAAGATTCATCCCAAGTAGTATCTTTTTTACAAATCACACATTTCATAACTCTTTACCTTCCTTTCATAGTTAATATATCATACTTTTTATGAAAAGTCAAGAAGAATATTTATAAATTTTTTGTATATTGCGCCGGCGCGGTTAGCGGTAACTAACTTATATTAAAAGAAAAGGGCGATTACTCGCCCTTCACTTTGAAATTGGGTTTCTTACCCTCAATGCGTTCAACCTTACCATCTGCAACCAAAGTGGCAAGTATTCTCGCCATCTTAGGAACGCTCACACCCATCGTATCTGCGATACTTTTACACTCATACAGGAAATTAGGATGTTCGTTCATCTTTTCAAAGGTTATTTGTGCAAGTCTGGCATTCCCTTCCCGAATAGCAATTTCTTTTGCAGTGGGCTTGCGCTCACGGTTCTTGGAGGATTCAGCACGCTTAATAGTAGATTCAAGCATTGCGGTCAGGCGATTTACAATTTCCTTGCTTTCTTCAAGAGAAAACTGGTTCACGCCATTACCTTCATACAGGGTAGCACCATCGTTAACAGTCATGGTCAGATTGGCAATAGCAGAGGCGAGAGCGGTAGCATTGGTAATCTTCATAGTGGTTTCCTTTCTCGTTTGTGGAGTGTCGTTCTCCTTTCTTACATACTTAATATATCACACATTTTTAAAATTGTCAACTACTTTTTAAAAAAAATATTTATTAATTTTCTGAATAATTATGCGCGGCCGCCGGCGAAAGTCAAGGAAGGTCAAATACCTTCCCTTGCCAATTCTTTTAAGACTTCTATAATTTTATCAGGGGTGTATGCTGTTCCAGTCCATTCATTTCTATTATATTCTTCATCATCAAATAGAATATCTTCACAATTTTCTGTATAAAAACTCTTTGGAGTTCCATAACTTATAATATGAATATAATCAAAATTTACACTTGCTAAATGTTTATTAAGCCATTCAATTTTTGCGAGGGTTACTTTTTCATTATATTCCATACTTCCATTTTTAGAAAGCCAACTAATAATTCCAATTTCAAATCCCATTTTTTGAACTATATTTAAATATCTTGCTAACAAAGACATATTTAACATTACTTCTGCATTTTTATAAGGGGTCTCATCATAATTATGCAACATTTCTAACCAATTTTCAACACCATACAGATTAGCAATTGTTCCATCCATATCAAACATAATTTTCATAAGAATTTCTTTCTGGTTTGGGAGGTGTCCTTCCTCTGTGTCTATACTATATCATAATTGATTATAAAAGTCAATAGGGAAAATTGTTAAATTTTTATTACGCGCCGGCCGCGAATAAAAATACAAAAGGTGGATATTAATCCACCTTTTGTACAGTTTCATTTACTGCTTTTTCCAAATTGTCAATTGCTTTCTTAACCTGTTTTGCTTCACGCTTGCGGGCGCGTTCTGCTTCTTTATCTGCTTTGCGCTGTTCGCTTGCAATTTTCTTCGCTTTCCTTTTTTCAAGTTCTGCTTGGTAGTCTTCTGCTGCGGAGTACCCATTATAAGCATCATAACCACCATTACCATTTCGGGTGCCACGAGGAATAGATACTTTTACAAGAGCGTATTTTTCATTCCCTTCCGCATCTACTACAGGGACAGCAAGTTCGGAGGCACTTACGGGCATTACATCAGTATCCAATTTTTTGGATAAAATTTCAGTAATGGCGTTCAAAAGGTCATTGCGGATAGCGGTTTCAAGTTCTGCTTTACTCATAGCATTTATCCTTTCTGGTTTGGTGTTTTCCTTCACTTTCCATAAATAATATACCATAAATTTCATTTTCTGTCAAGAAAAATATTTATACAAATTTTGTATAAATATTCGGCCCGCCGGCGTCCGCGGTTAGCCATAACTAACTAATTTGAAAAAGAAAACTGCCTTTTAAGGCAGTTTTCTTTTATTACGCACGAGTGTAGGTAAAGGGGTTCTTACCATTCTCATGCTTCACCAGTTCAGCACCCCACAGCTCACGCACAGCGTACTGAATCTTGGACTTGCTGAATCCATCAGGCAGCTTGTCAGCGCAAGCGTCATAAATTTCGCTTACAGTCAGAGGAGTGGAGCCTACACAGCTCATCACGACATCGTGGGCAATAGCGTACAGCTCACGATTGGCCTGAGCCTTCGCTTCGCCCTTAGCCAGCTCAGCGCTCAGCTCAGCGTACTCGTTAGCCAGTTCAGGGATGTTCTTGATGTAGTTGGCGATAGCGGTCATAGTGTTCTTCTTCATAATGGTGTCCTTTCTGGTTTTTAGGACTTTTCCTTGTCCTTTTTACGAATTAAGTATATCATGGATTTGGGAAAAAGTCAAGCATTTTTTTAAAAAAATATTTATTAATTTTTTGCATAATTATTCGCCGCGCCGGCGCGAGGTGGGCATTAGCCCACCCACTTGTAATATCTGCGCGTTACCTGAACCTGTTTTTTTACTTTTTCCCAATGACCAAAAACTATATTACTATTTTTATCAGGCCAAATATATTCTTCCTTTGTTACAGTAATAAATTCTTCTTTACGATTTTCTGCTTTAACTTTACCAAACTGCTCAAGCCAGTCAAGAGATGTTTTTACAGGAGTATTAATCTGTTTTTCCAAAGTTGTTCCTGCGACATAATCAGAATGCTGTAAAATATCAATAATTTTTAACATGGTTTCCATCATCTGATAACCCTTGCGCACAGTGCTAACGTTTTCCTTGATAAACTGCTCATTGGACTTCATACTACTAATCTTTCTGGTTTTAGATGTTTTCCTTCATCTCTTATGGTTCTATTATAACACAGATTTTTTATTTGTCAAGGGGTTATAAAATTTTTTTTAAAAATTTCGCGCCGGCGCGAAACCCTCAGCTCTTACGTCCGAGGGTCTCTTACCGCTTTCGTACGCCCTAGCGGTCAGAGGGGAGAGGGGTCTTCACGAGATGAATCCCTGCCTGTTTCAGCCTCTCGCAGGTGCTGCCTAGACATTTAAGTTGCTTGCGCAACCCCAGTGCTCGCCACACTGTATACCGCGCCATCTCGCTCTTTCGGCGCGCGGTACGGGTCAACGGACGTCGGACTTACTGACTCCCTTGGGTCACACCCCTTTGTGGGCTTTGCCTTCCCTCACCGTGATATAAGTATAGCATAGTGGGCGGAAAATGTCAACACCTTTTTGAAAAATTTTTGAAAAATTTTTTTCGTGTGCGGGCGGCGCGCCGGCAAAGCGACTTAGTGTCGCATTGCTACTTCTTCTGGGTCAAGGCTAAGCCAGTCTTCCATCCAAATTTCCGTATCAAACCAAATAAAATCATTTAATTGTGTAGCAGAGTGAAAATCCATTCCATCTATACAATCTTCAAGTTTATCAAGTTCATCTTGGGTCAACTTACTAATCCATTCTTTCGCGCCACTCCAAAATTCAAAATTACTAATAGTGGTAGCAGTAGTGTAAGTAATCATTTTAACCCTCCTTATTTTTCAGGTATTCTTCATAGGATACCTCAATCCAAAGTCCGTGCTTGCTCAAGTCACGGGACGCGGGCGCCATCGTGTACAAGCCAGTTTTAAGATTTTTCCAAAAACGACGAGCAGAATTTTTCATTGTGATGGCCTCCTTTTCTTTACGCATTAAGTATAACACACTTTCAAAAGAATGTCAATACTTTTTGAAAAAAATTTTTCATGCCGGCGCAAAAGTGAAAGAGGGCTTTCGCCCTCTTTCGTGTGGCACCTCTACAGCGATGTATTCCCCTTTTGCCTAGTCCAGCCACTAGGGGCTTTGGTCCACATTTATATACCGCAACGCTGAGACCCTTGCGGTGGATTCATCGGGATAGGTCTTACGGACTCTTGTGGTCACACCCCGCAGGGCTTTGCCTTCCCTCATCCTGCAATAGCAGTATAACACAAGTTTAAGAAAATGTCAACACTTTTTTTGAAAAAATTTTTATGAATTTTTTGTATAAATATGCGCTGTGGCCTGCCGGCAAAAGATTAGGCGAAGCAGAAGTGCTTCGCCAGTGTTTTTTCGTTGGTTAATTCGGCTCCGTTGAGTTTTACTTGAATCGCTATGCCGTTGACTCTGATGTCGCCGTCCTGCCAGAAAGGCACGCTGTCTTTTACCCAGGTTTCGGTTGTCCAGCGTTCGGTCAGCTCCCGTTCAAAGTTTTCACCTTTATTATAGGTGGTATCTTTAACCAGCAGGTCTTCGCTGCCCAGCAGCTCGGCAGTTGCGGCCAGAGCTTCCATTTCAGCCGCCTTTAAGAGGATCCGAACTTTGACATAGCCGCCGCGTTTGGAGCTGGCACGGGTCAGCTGGCAGTACTTAGACAGCTGTTCAAAGGTCAGCTTTACGGCATAGAGCTGATGCTTGCGGACAAAACCGAGGGCGTAGGTGTGGGCGGCGCTTGCGCGGTTGTAAATCGCGGTCATTTCGTTCAGTGTCATCGTTCGTTCCTCCTTCATTTGATGGCTTAATTATACACTATGACGGCAAAAAATGTCAACACTTTTTTGTTACAATTCTATTACTTTTTTATTAACAATTTTTGTGCCGGTAGTAATAAAAAGTTAATAGAATTGTAATAATTTATCTATTGACAAACTGCCTTCGGTATGTTAAAATGTTAGTGGTGGAGGAGGGCCGTGCATAGGTATGCCGGCAAACTTTGACTTTGACTGACTTTGACCTTTTGCCGGGGTAAAAATTTTTTTGAAAAAATTTTAAAAAAGGTATTGACAAATACACCGGTACGTGATATACTTAAATCACAAAGAACGAAAGGAGATCATTTCAATGAGTCTGGAAGAAATGCGGTTTTTCTACAACAAGTTTGCGGGCGCGCATAAGTATATTGTTGGTTTCATTCGTAAAGGTATCGTTTACTATGTGATTCTGAACTTTGCGGAACTTGCCGAACTCACAAAGTTGGATCGTGCTTCTTCTAAACGCGGTGGATTCGCAAAAGTTCGTGTTTACGTGAGTGCTGAAAAAGCAAAAGAGTACATCGCTAACGGGCGGGCGATTGAACTCTGTACAGTGGAAGAACTCTTAAAAGATACAGACCATAACAAAGGAGAAAATTTTGAGAGAATTATCACGGAAACGCTAACTTCTGAAGTTTGGGTAAAAGATAGCGTTCCCTTCTGGGAAAAAGGTGATATAAACGTAAATGGTGAAGAAATTCAAATCAAATTGGATGGCGCCGAACTCACAAATGAAAAAGCTTTAAAAAATCACATGGTCGCAATTGCGGCCTAATTTTTACCGGAGAAGTTAGTCATGACTAACTGATGGCTAACCTCTCCCTCCCCTCTCCGGCCTGTCACTAGTATTATAGCACGCCGGCATACAATTGTCAAGGGGATTTAAAAAATTTTTTTATACTTGCCGGCGAAAAATTTTTTTTGAAAAAGTATTGACAATGCCGTCAAGATATGATATACTAAGACCGTAAAAAAGAGATGGAGGATTAAGACAATGAGTAAAGTGCGTGAGGAAGCTCTGGAAATCGTTATCCGTGTATATGGCTTTGAAAATGAAAAAACGGTGATGTTCGCCGCAATGTGTGAGGATCCCTATATCTCTGAAAAAGGCTTGATGGAACTTGCCCACAAATATCAAGAGATCGAATATATGGAGGAGGACTTTTAAGTCCTCCTCTTTTTGCCGGCGGCACTTTCGGACTTTAGTGTATTAAAGTGAAATTTTTTTTGAAAAAAGTGTTGACTTTTGTCGGCTAGTGTGTTATAATAAGGTCACAAAGAAAGGAAAGGAAGTGCCGCGGATGAAACTGTTCTATGAAAATGGCTGGAACCTCCCCGAGGAGGAGCCTCCGCCACCATAGGGCGCCTACGGCGCCCTTTCTTTTTATTCTAATGCGCTAAAGCGCTTGCCGGCAAGACTTTTACGAATAGTTGATAATAATTTTATAAAAAAATTTTTTTAAAAAAGTGTTGACATTTTCATTTTTGTGTGTTATACTATATCTGCAAGGTGAGAGAAGAGCGAACCCACCTAAAAAAGCTCTCGTGGAATTCCACGCATGGCGGTAGAGAGCGAAAGTGCCGCGAAAATGGGTTATTGGCTCTGGAGGGTGAAAACCCTCTTTTTTTTAATTGTTATATGACTTTTACGAATAGTTGCGCGTATTGCCGGCGGGTCGTTGTGAGAAAAAATTTTTTTAAAACTCTTGACTTTTCTTTAGATTTGTGCTATTATCAAATCAGAAAAAAAGGAAGGAGATGCCACCATGTACGAAGATTTTGAGTATCCTGAAGACGATTTTTGCGAAGATGCGTGCTGCGACTTTGACGAGGATTATTTGGATTATTTTGAGGACGATTATGGCCTTGAAATTGGGTATGATCCGTATCTTGGATGCTATACTGATGATTGCTAAGCGCGACAAAAGTCGCGCTTCTCTTTTGCCGGCACGCGGTTTGAAGGGACAAGATTATAAAATTGGGGGTTTATTTTTATTTTTATTATCTGTTGCCGATACGCGGGTAGATAAAAAATTTTTAAAATAAAATATTGACATTATTGGAGGATTGTATTATAATAATATCATCAAAGAGGGCGATGGAGGGTTTAATTATGAAGAGTAATTGGGTACGGCACTGCGAACTTATTTCCGCGCACTGCGATGTGCGTGATATTACCGAAAATGCCATCTGGTACTTTGAGGATGGTTTTGGCTATTGCGAACTCCGCAATGGCGAAAGCTACTCCTGTAACAATCGGGATGAGTTTGAACTCATTCTTGACGATTATACGGATCTCCCCTGATTTCAAATTAGGGGATAGGGGTGCCTTGCCGGCGCGGCGGTATGGAGGGTAAGAAAAATAAAAAAATTTTTTTTGAAAAAGTGTTGACATTCTTTGCCGACTGTGCTATAATTAAACCATCAAAAGAGAGGAGATTGCGGATTATGCCTACTGAGAAGGAAATGGATGCCATGTTCGCGGAATGGGTTGAGAACAACGAGGACGCGTACTATGACGCGAAGTACGCGGAATACCTTGAGGAGCACGACCTCCTTGACTGGTGAGCGAAAGCTCACCAGTTTTCGCGCCGGCAAATGACTTTTACGAATAGTTGAAAGATGCCGGCAAAGCATTGTGGCTATACTTTTATTTATAGGTAATTGATTGACATTTCTAAAATAGAATGTTATAATTAAAATGTAAAAGAAAGGAGTGTTCACGATGAAACCTAATTGGATTATTGTAAGATACTATCGTCCTGATGGCACTATTGAGAGTGCTACGTACACAACTGCTGTGTTAGAAGACTGGATGACTGACCCTGATTGCATTGACATTATGTCTTGTGAGACTGGTGAGATGCTATACATTAAAGACGAAGAGTGCTGATGCACTCTTTTTGCCGGCACAACAGTTAGTCGTGACTAACTCTTGTGCAAGAAAAAGGGTTGCATTTACGCAACCCATCCCAAGTACCTGACAGTCACTATCACATCATCCACAATCCATTCAGTACCTACATCATCCATTATCATTGCTACAACATCACCAACTGAAAAGTCCTCTATTCCTTCAAAAACCCATTCATTGCCATCAAAAAGAGTGGTGACATAAACCAAGTCCAACTTTTCATCTATCTTAGTAATAATGCCTGCGTTTGGATAGACTTCTGCGTGTGCGACCATTGCGCACATAGTGAACATAAGGATGATAATCATTCCAACGATAACGAGTTTTTCCATTGCGGTGACTTCCTTTCTTTTTTGTGATTTCATTATATCACAATTTACTATACTTGTCAATCCTTTTTCTATCATTTTTCCTAAGAATTTTCTTTAATTTCCGATTGCGTTTGGAGGATTGATTGATTATACCACGACAACTTGCATCCAAGTCCCAACTTGCCAATTCAGACACTTTTTTGAAAAAATTTCTACTCATCTTTTCCTTACCTCCACACATACATTATACTATAGTTTTATAGAAAAGTCAATAAAAATTTTTCATTGCCCACGCCGGCAAACTAAGCGATAAAGATTTTAGTCTTTATCGCTTTCATCATAACACTTATATCTAAGTACAGTAACCATATGCGCACCTAACCACTTAGACACTTTACAGAATTTTACATCTTCACGGCCTGCCATCCGCATAAACCAATTGTATGCTTCGTATTGTCCATTAGCCACACAAGTTGCACCCTGTCCGTCTGCCCAATCAATCTGCATAATCCACATTTTTTATTTCTCCTTAAATCTTTTTATAGCCCTTTAAGAACTGAATGGGCTTACCATTTTCATACACCAGTACTTTGGAGGTTTCTCCTGCAGCACCCCAGCGCGTCCACTCTTGTGCGAATTTGATAGCTTCCTTAGCTTGCTCTAGCTTAAATATCCGCAGCACGCCTAGCTTGCTTCCATCGCTTCCTACAGCCAGCACCCTAATATTCTTCATAGCTTAACCTTCCTCTCTAGCCCTGCGGATCAGGCGACCAGGGCTTCCGCCCTGGCCACCGCCCGCTCGTTGGTCAGCTCAGCTCCGTCAAGCTTGACCTGAATTTCTTCGCCGTTCACGTTGATGTCGCCCTTGACCCAGAACGGTACGCTGTCCTTGACCCACACTTCGGAGGTCAGCAGCTCGGTTATGATGCGCTCGAAGTTCTCGCCCTTGTTGTACTTGCTGTTGGCGGTCAGCTCGGCGACGTCGCACAGGTCAACCGCGCGCCCGCTCGCGATAAACGCCTCGGCCTGCTCAGCTTTGACCTGAATGCGGATCTTGGCGTATCCGCCCCGCTTGGAGCTCGCGCGGTCCGCGCGGAACAGCTCGCTCAGCTCGGCAAAGTTCAGCTTGACATAGTACACGCGCCCCGCGCGCACAAAGCCCACGATATACGCGTGCGCGCCCGCGCGCGCGTTGTAGCGGTTCGCCAACTGGTTCATTTCGTGCGTCATGGTTCGGACCTCCCGTTCCCTGATTTCTGAGACAAGTATACCACTTCCGGCACGGAAAAGCAAGCCCCAAATGTTACATTTCTATTACATTTCTGTTAACAATTTATGAATTATCCCGGGCGGTCTTGTAACAGATCCGCA
Organism: Acutalibacteraceae bacterium; assembly: GCA_045630515.1. Taxonomy (GTDB): domain Bacteria; phylum Bacillota; class Clostridia; order Oscillospirales; family Acutalibacteraceae; genus UMGS1532. The sequence goes on along the minus strand of JAZQTG010000088.1, from coordinate 29,187 downwards.
ATATTTAGAAATAATTTTGTAACATTTGCCGACCAGGAAACCAGCATTTCCAAGCTTGCCAGTCCCGGGGCCATAGATGTAGGATCTGGTCAGGTTTTTGACCATTTAGGGCGGGGGCGTGCACAACTCCCACCAACTTTTTTATTTTATCAAACATTCAACTAACCCAAATACTTGACATTTCCCCAATTCTGTGCTACAATGAGGGTATGAGAGGTGATTACATGTAATGAAAAAAGCATATTCATTAGATTATTCCATTGAACGCGACATAGACCGTGTCGCCGCAGTTCACGATATATTAGATTAGCTCGCGCAAGACCCCAGTCCAAACGACCTAGAACAAATGGGGTCATACATTTTGTACGGTAAAGACGCCGATGGCTACAACGCCGTCCAACGAGGCGAAGTTACAGACGGCAACAAACGTTTCAATTCATTTCGCAAAACAGACGATAAACTTCTCTCTCTTGACGAAGTTTTAGATAATCCAATGGCCGACCAGCAAAAACTTCAACCAATGTCGCAACGCTACATTTACATTAAGAAAAGACCCGGCATTCGCCGCCCACGCTATAACCCTGACGGCACCCTCAAAGATATCGGCGATGGCGACATCCCCGGCATGGATATTATATGGGACTCAATTGACCGCCTAGAGCACTTCATCGCGGTCAATGAAGGTAAAGTGCCGCCCCGCGAAGGAGACCTAATTTTTGAAGCAAATTCCTACCGCCTATACCAATTAAAGCATTAGCTAATTGATTTGCGGCGTCACCAATACTATCTTAAAGATTCGTATAAACCGACAATTTTCTTCCAAGCGCTAGACCACCCAAAACAGCAATTCATTGATTGGTCATCAGATGCGACATACTGGATGGCGCTTGAAGAATGGCATCACAAAGTTGATAACCAATTAATTCAAAAATACTCAACCAATTTGGAAGATTATAAAACTCGTATAAATCCCGTGACAAACGTAGTTGAAATTTAGTGGGTAGTGCGGCGGCACACCTTTGACTGGGAAAATGCCGCTCATATTCGCGCGCTAATCAACCATTATGAATCACTTTACTCATATTTTAAGGATAAGTTACAGACTTACGGCCGCACCCTAATCTTTGACTTTGAACGCTATCGCGCAATGACTAATCTAACCGATGTGCGCTCCTTTATTCTTGATTGTAAGCTGCGCCGCATTCCATATCCTGACATCGCGGTTCTCCTTCACGACAAATTCAACTTTACTTACAATGAAAACCACATAAGTGAAATCGCGGCCCGCGAAATTCCGGAGAAAATTGCCTTAACTGTTCGCAAGAATAATGTCATCTTGGATACTCCGCCTTCTCAACTAAAACGTTGCTTTAGGTGCGGCCGCCTACTCCCACGTCATCCACTCTTCTTTACGAAAAACTCTGGCCGCAAAGACGGTTTTTGCTCCAACTGTAAAGATTGTGAGAGGTTAAGGAGAATTGAAAGAGGTGAACAAAGCACTCATGACAGAAGAAATAAAGACACGCAAATGTCTTAAATGTAGACAAGACAAACCAATTTATAACTTTTAGCCAACACCATCGGCTTTCTTTCCTGGCAAACGCTCCCTTATTTGTACCAATTGCTTAGAACAAATGGTGCGGCCCGATAATCTTGGAGAAGTTGATAGGCTTTGCCGCTACTTAGATGTTCCATTTGACCTCAACAAATGGACTTCTCTATACGCGACTCATGGTGAACACACCTTAACTGCCTACTTTAATACATTACTTGACGACCACTACCAAGCACTTCAATGGGCCGACGAAAATGAACGATGGCGCTTAGCTCGCGAAGAGAAAACTATAGATGATGAAATTGCGGCACTGGGGGAGGCTAAGTTAAAAAAGTTAAGGAAGGAATGGGACCCATCATATAAGCCGCAAGAGCTTATATTCCTTGATGATTATTATAATTCCATTCTTGCGACCCAAAATGTCTCAACTCCTATTCTCAAACATTATGCGCGCGACCTATGCGAAATTGAGTTAGCCATTAAAAAGTGTATGCGCGAAAATGATGGTGATATTAAGAAGTTAATGGACGCCCGCGACAACATTATTAAGACTGCGAAATTTGAGGCATCTAATGCAAAGTCCGCGGCTGACTTTGAGTCCGTCGGAGAGTTAATGGTATATTATGGTAAGAAAGGATGGCATCCAAACTGGCATACGGAGCCGCAAGATTCTATTGACTTTATGATGGAAAATATTTAGAACTATTTGAAGAGATTAGTGATAAATGAAGGGAATTTCTCTGAATAGGTTGAAGACCGCAAACAACGCTACAATATGACAGAGAGATTGGAAGAAATTGAGAATGAAGCGGTTGAAACCGATGAAACCGCGGATATTGAGTATGAGGGAGAAGAAGATTTGGAGCGTGATTTAAATGGGAATTGATGAGCGAGAGATTCGTTTCCGCGATGGCACTCCAATTGAGAAAGGTATTGTTCTTACCCGTGACTTCCTTGACGCCAACCAAGAACTTTTCACTAAATACTTAAACTTTTGGATACTCTATCCTGATTGCCTTCTAGATATGATACAAGATGTAAATGATGCGAAAAACTTTCATTTACTACCTTATCAACGAATAGCGCTGCGGGCCTCAATGCGTTATCGTTATCACTTTTGGACTGCAACGCGTGCTACATCTAAGTCTTTTACCGCATATCTCTCATCGGTAGTGCGGGCCGTCCTACTTCCCGGCTCTAACATTATGATTGCTTCTGATGTGAAAGGTACAGTTATTAAAATTGCCGAAGCAAAGTTTGAAGAAATTTTTCGGCACTGGCCTCTTTTGCGTAAAGAATTAGCGACTCGCGCAGAAGATGGAAAAACAGGTGTCAAGTCTAGTAATAACTACTATGAATTAAAGTTTAAAAATGGCAGCCAAATAACTGTTGTTTCAAAAGATACATCGCGCGGCCTGCGTGCTACCGCCGCAATACTAGAAGAGGCCGCAACAATTGATGAAGTACCCTATACTGAAGTACTATTACCTCAAATGAATATTAAGAGAAGAGAAGTAGATGGAACATTAAACCCTGATGAACCATCTGCGGCTCAAATCTTTATTACTACCGCGGCCGAACGTACTGTATTTATGTATAGTAAGTTAATTGAAATTACAATTAACGCGGTATTGCGGCCTAAAGAGTATTTTAGCTGGGGCCTTAGTTATGAAGTACCGCTACATTACGGTCTGTTAGATAAAGCTACATTATTAGATTAGCGCTATTCAAGCACAGTAAGTGAAGACTCATTTGCGCGCGAAAATTTAAGTGTGTGGTCTGGTAATAATAAAGACTCTTGGCTTGATTCTAAAAAATTAAATAAAAGAAGAACTTTATTAAAATGTGAGAGAAAAGCGCAAGAAAATCCCACTAATCAAGAGACTTTTTATATAGTAAGTGCGGATATTGCTCGTTATTCGGCTAATACCGCAATCACGGTCATAAAAGTTATTCCAAATGGAAATAATTTTAAAAAGAATGTCGTATATGTTGAAGTTAATCACGGCGCAAATTACATTACTGAATAGGCACCACGTTTAAAGAAGTTAATCCAACTCTATAAACCGCGCGAAATTATTATTGACGGTAACGGACCTGGTATTGGCTTACTGGATGCAATGGTTTTGCCGTCCTTTGACCCAAAGACAGGCGAACAATTCCCCGCGTATTATGCTTTCAATAACGAGCATCATTTGCCGCCTGAAATGAAAACTGATTCCGAAGTTCCACGACCGGAATTTAATGCGATTATATATGATATAAAAGCAGGCTCCTCCAATGATGACGCAATTCATTCAAATTTCTTCTCTCAAATCAACAATGGCACAGTCTCCTTTCTCGCCCACGAAAGAATTGTTAAAGACAAGTTGTTAAATACAAAAAAAGGTAAGCGAATGTCGTTGTATGATAGAAGAGTATTCCTAATGCCTTATGAAATGACATCGCGGCTAATGGATGAGTTAAATAATTTGCGGCTCAAGCCTACTGGAATTTAGAATTAGTTTAAAGTTGAGCGCATTTCAACATCATTAGAAAAAGACCGTTTTTCTAGTCTTGAATATAATCTTTATCGTGTTAAATACTATGAAGATAAAGCAATTCGCAAATCTAAAAAGAAAAATGTGAACCAATACGCATTTTTTAGTCCAAAGAAAAGGGGGTGATTTAATTGAGTACAGAAAAGAAAACATATGGATTTGATAAGTTTAAGTTAAGGGTTCAACCTACAAGGCATATTGCTATGAGAAGTATGAACACTAGTAGGTATTTTAGAGATGTAGACCCTGTTGCTACCAATTTCACATTAGATGAAATTGAAACCATTCTGCGTTCTGGCAACTTAGAAGGTATTCGTGAACTTTCTAGATATTATTATAGAACAAATAATGTTTATAGAAATAATATTGACTTTCTCGCGGCTTTACCTCTTTATGATACTATGGTCACTCCCGTTTATCAAGAAGATAATATTTCTAAAGCATAGACAATCAAAGCATTCTATGCGGCGTGTAATTTTGTTGATAAATTAAATGTTCCAGTTACTTTTCAAAGAATTACAAAAGAATGGTTGAAAAATGGTGTATTCTATGGTATTCTTCGTACAGATGGTGAAGAAGTTGTTATACAAGATTTACCATTAGAATGGTGCCGCACTAGGTATAAAGAGTTTAATGGCTTAAATTTACTAGAATTCAATGTTAATTATTTCAACTCAATTAGTGACGAAGAATATAGAAAGGAAGTAGTACAAACCTTCCCTAAAGTCATCCAAGAAGCTTGGCGGCAAATAGTTAATAGGGTTGACAATGCGGACCCCTGGGTTCCTATTCCTGCGGGAGAGGGGGGAGTATGTTTTTGTTTCGTAGATGACCCCACTCCACCACTACTAGCTAGCTTAAAAGAATTAAAGGAATTAGATGATGCAACTAAGCGCGAAGAAAAGCGTGATATTAATGAACTTTATAAATTATTAATTCAGCGTATGCCAATTGATAAAAATGGTGAGTTAGTATTTGAGTTAGAAGAAGTTGCTGACATTCACGCATCTGTTGCTAATATGCTGTCTGATGTAGATACAGTAGATGTATTAACTACATTTGGTGAAACTTCATTAGAGAGTTTACAAGATAGTTCTGCGGCCACGCAATCAACCGATAGGCTTAAAAAGTATAAGGATAGCGCGTGGGATGCACTTGGTCGCGCACGCCTACTATTCAATCCAGAAGGCAGTTCTGCTCTGGCTTACATGATTAAGAAAGATGAAAGCCTTATGATTACCTATCTCAATGTGTATGAAGGATGGATTAAGTTCCATCTAAATGATAGGTTCGCACGGCGTGGACTAACTTTTGATTTTGATATTATTCCTACTACTGTCTTCAATCGTCAAGATTTACAATCTTAGTACTTCCGTGGCGCGCAATATGGCTATTCTAAGATGGCGGCGGGCGTAGCAATGGGGATTAAGCAAATGGATTAGCTAAGTCTAATGAACTTTGAAAATGACTTACTAGAAATGTCTAAGAAAATGGTTCCTCTACAATCTTCTTATACAACTTCCGGAAATGTTATTGTGAATGAAGAAAAAAATAATTCTTCGGGAGAAAATGGAGGAAGTTCAGTTTAGATAAAAGACATAACGGATAGAGGAGGCCGTCCAGAACTCCCTGATGAACAAAAATCCGAAAAAACGCAAGCAAATATTGCGGCGGAAGGTTGAGGAGGATTATTACTATGGAAAGACAAATTCCAATTTATTTTGATAGCCTAGTAATAGATGCTCCTATCCAAGAAACCATTAACAGTACTCAACCTATTTATCGCATGAAGGTTAGGGTTTTCAGTAAGTATGCAAACCGCAATGGTTCTTACATTACTGATGCTGTAGCCGATTAGTTAATCGCGAGTGCGACTCAGGGAACTACCCCTGTCATAGGTTTTTTTGACCCAGAAACAAAAACTTGGGCTTCTCACACTGGTCCAACTCTGGCAAAAGCTTATGGTTATGTTGAGAGTTTCCTTGGGTGGGAACCATTTGAAGATACAGATGGTGTTACTAGGGACTATACTGTTTTTTCTATTATTGTTTTTGCTGATTATTATGAAGAAGCTAACAATATTTTCGGTCAAAACCAGAGTATGGAGTTAGACCAAAAATCAATTAGCGGCGACTGGGCTTTAATCAATGATGATTATTACTATGTCTATACTACCGCAAAGATGGCGGGCTTCTGTATAATTGGCGCGCATGAACCTTGTTTTTCAGTATCTGCTTTCTTCTCGCAGAATGAAGATACTTTAAATAAACAATATGAAAAGTTCTCTTCACTTTTATTTGAATTAAAAGCACAAGTTGAAGAGGCTAAACAAATTAAAAAAGGAGGAGAACAACCGATGAATGAGTTTGAAGAGACTACTGTTGTAGAAGAAGAAAAAACTCCTGAAGTTGAAGTTGTTGAAGAAGAAACTCCTGAAATTGAAGAGCCTGTGGCTTCCGAATTTGAAGTTGCTGAAGAAGTTCAGTCCGAAGAAAAAGTAGAAGAGGAAGAAGTTGTTGAACCGCAGGTTGAGGTTGAAGAAGTTTCCGAACCTACTGAATACGAGCTATTACAACAACAGTATCAAGAACTACAAGCTAAGTTTGACGCGGCAACCGCTCAGATTGAAGAGCTAACTAATTCTTTAGCTAGCGCGAAGTCTGATTTTGAAAGTGCTAACGCTCAAATTGAGCTATTAAAGGCTTCTGTCACAGAGTATGAAAATGCTGCGAAGGAAGCTGAGTTAGAAAGTAAGAAGGCTTTAATTGAAAATTACAAAAAATTAATTTCTGAAGAAGAAATTAGTGAATATGCTTCTAAGTTAAATGACCTTTCTTATGACGAATTAGAAAGCAAACTAGCAGTTTGTTTTGCTAAAAAGTAGATGGCTGGCAGTGAACCTAAGGTTGTACCACTACCAGAATCCAAAAACAATGAATTTGCGCTTCTCATGGAGAAGTATCGTAAAAATTAATGGAGGGAGAAGAATATGACTAGATTTCCTGTTAAAAAGTATGCCAGCCTTGAACTAAATCAAGTAGCTTTCCCCAAGACTGGTATGGTTGTTTCTCAAGTTCCTCTAGGAGCCGCTTTTACAGCTGGTGCTCCTTGTGAGAACGGTATGTGGGTTGTTGCCGATAAAGCTGCCGGCACCATCAATCCTCCTGCTGCTGTAACCGATAAGCCTCTTGGCATCGTTTACACTGCTGAAAAAGAATACGATAGTTACAATGCTGGCTTAATGAACTTTGGCCGCAAGATTGCTGGTGACTATCCTCGCGTTGGTATCCTAGGTTTAGGCGATACCGTCACTACTAACTGCTTACAGTATGATGAGACCACTTATGCTACTTTCGCCGCTCTAGAGTCTGCTCTAGAAACTGCTGCTGCTGGTGGCGCGGCTCTATATGTAATTCCTGTTGCTGGTTCTCCAGTTCCCGCTTTAGCTGCTAGCAAGGGCACCGCTACTACCTATGGCAAGGTTGTTAAGTACTACACTATGCCTAATGGTGAAGCTGGCGTTAAATACCAAATTGTTGGTCTAGAATAATTGAGGAGGTGCGAACTATGAATAATCTAAAGGTTCTAATGAATGGTGTATTCGGTCGTAAAGTTCCCGCTGAGTTCGCGGCCGCCGATTACGATTATGAAGCTGCTCTTCGTGATGAGCTAGCTAAATTACTTTGCGATGAAAAAGGTAAGCTAAATCGCTATAAGTTTGAACAGCATAAGTATGAAATTTTTGAACTACTCTCCCAGAATATGGAAGAAGTTCTACCCCGCAGTGTTGCTGCTGCTCTAGATATGTTTGCTGAAATTATTCGCGTTGGTCAGGGCGACCGCGTTGAATTCCGTGTAACCTTAGGCAAACAGCGCGGCAAGCAGTTCGTAACCCGTGCTACTGAGTCCGGTAACTACGAAACCTTCCGTCTAGACCGCGAGCGTTTTGACATTTATCCTCAGACCATCGGCGGCGCCGGCTATGTTGATTTTGAGCGCTACCTAGATGGTATTGATAACTTAACTGACATTTATGAAGTACTACAGGCTGGTATTGTGGACCGCATCTTTGAAATGGTTCAGGAAGCTCTATTAGCTACTTGGAATCTAGCTGGCCGTCCTGCCCGCAATAAGGTTGTTGCTTCTAGCTTTGACGCCGCTGCAATGCGTAAGCTCTGCTCCACCGTTGCTGCTTATGGCGCCCCTGTAATCTATTGTTCTCCTGAGTTCGCTGCTGAAATGGTTAACGCTATTGTTTACAATACTGCTGTTAAGATTTCTGACCAGGATATGATTGATGTCCGTGAGCGCGGATACATCGGTAAGTTCTATGGCACTCCCGTTGTGGTTATGCCTCAGTCCTTCGTTGATGACAAGAATGACAAGCTAGCTATGAATCCTTGCTTCGCTTATGTAATTCCTGCTGGCAAGGAAAAGGTTGTTAAGCTCGGCTTTGAAGGTTCTCCTTACTTCCGTGAGTGGGACGATCATGAGGGCGACAATTCTATTGACATTCAGTGCTATGTAAAGGTTGGCGTAGGCGTTGTTGGTACTCCTAATTATTGGGGCATCTACTACAATGGCGCTATTGATGCTGGCGGCTGGGCTGCTTACAATACTGCTCTGGGCCTGTAATTTAATATATATCTAGGGTGAGTTGAGTTACTCGCTCACCCTAGCTTTTTTGGAGATAAAAGGAGGATTAATTAAATGAGTCAAATTACTATGAAGAACATTAGTACTGCTAATGTGATTGTTTCTGTACCAGATATTAATTTTCGCCGCGAACTGATGCCGGGTCGTACTATTCCTCTTACACAAGAAGAATATGGAAACTTAATGTTTGACCCTGGTTTTACTGTATTAGTTCAGAATCATTACATTGGGATTGAAGGCGTTGAAGAAGATAAAAAAGTTGAACAAGAAATATCTCAAGTCTTTGATAGTTCTGAGATTGCTAAGATGTTAGACGATAAGGATGTAACCGCAATTGCAAAATTTATTGGGTCTGCGGCACCTGCCGAAAAGGATTCATTAGTAAAATTAGCTGTTGATAAAGGTATCACACATCCCGCGATTACTGCTCTAATTAAAAATCACTGTGGCGTGGATGTAATCCAAGCTATTAGTATTAAGCACTAGGCAGAAGAGAAATAATGGCAACTCCATTTTTAAAGGTATATGACGCTTTTCTAGCGCGTATAACCGCAGATGAATGGACACTAGAAGAAGAGCTGGCAATTGTAGAGCGGGATTGGCAAGAGCTTCTAAAAATGGCAATCTTTAGATTTAAATATCCTCGTGTAAGTTTAGAAGTTGAAGAAATTGATAGCACATCAAATGATAATCCCGATTAGTTAAAAGGTTATTAGTTTGTTGAAGATTTAACAAATGATGAGATACAAATACTTGCTCTTTATATGAAACATGAGTGGGTAAAACGCTGTATTGCTAGTTGGGAAAATATACGGTAGTTGTATGCTTCTAAAGATTTTTCTCAAGCAAACCATTTAGATAAATTAATTAAACTTGAGGCGTCAATAGAGTTAGAAGTCCACAAGGCACTTGGTATCTATGACCGTTCAAGAGAAAAGCGACCTGCGGAATTATTTAAGAAGTTGGCAGGTAAAAAGAATGTCGTATGACGAAACTTTTGATGGCTATAAGAATAAACTAAAAGGTCGTTTATATGGTTTGCTTTGCGAGAAAGAAAAAGATGGAGAATGGGAAAAGTTTCTTGATTCTCTAATTATTGAGTTGGAAGGCTTAGGCGCCAACTCAATTAACTATTGGCCGCTATTAGGTAAATTAAATGCGCTTAAATATCTTTCTTATGAATATTTTAGAAAGACAATATTTGAGTGTATGAATTTAATTGGCGGCCTTGAGGTTCCTGATGAGTTACCTTGATACATATTTTTCAAGATTAAATCATTTAGGGAATACAACTGCTGAAAGGATACGAAATGCAGGTATTCGGTCTTTTGAAAAATGGATGGCGGAATCGCCATTTACTGTAAGAAATCTATCAACCGAAAATGGAATTTATTTTAGTGGGATTATTTAGACTAATAAAGATAAAGAATATGAGAAAATTATGTTCTTATATGTTGCTAACGATATTCCTATTGAAGTTGGTAATATAATGAATTGGACACTTGATAATGGTAGCATTGAAAAATGGTTATTAATTCAAGATGTTAAAAAGACAAACGGTATTTGTCGGACATTTTGGATTGTTCGCTGTAATTATCTCTTAAAATGGATTGACGCGCAAGGTCACTTACAATAGTCTTGGGCCTATGCGGTAAGTTCAGTTGATTCAAAGATTAAAGGTAATTATAGAACGTGGAATAACTTAAAGTAATTGAGTACTTAACTCGTAAGAGTTATTTAATTGCCGTTGAATTGCTGGAAACTCCTAATGCTTTTTCTACTACAACATAAAACCTGAAATGGTTTAAGTGTGATAGTTATGAAAATAAAAAGAAAGAAAAAGATGGTATATGTCGTAAGGCTAAGTACTTATAAAATGGACAATCAGCAGCCAAGCCTGAAAAGGAAGGTTCAGAGACTATCCCGAAAGGGAGTAGGGGATTTATCCCCGAAGTGGCGGCCTCCTCTGTTAAAAGAGGATGAAGATATAGTCCAAGGAGAAAATCAATGAAAGAGTATGGTATTATTTATAAAGCATAGAACAAGATAAATGGTAAATGTTATATTGGTTAGACAATTTAGTTATTGTGTGAAAGAAAAGCGGCGCATTATAATAAAGATAAAGAAAATTATTTTCATAAAGCTCTTCATAAGTATGAAAAAGAAGATTGGGAATGGTTAATAATTGATACTGCCAAATCTAAAGAAGAGTTAGATGAAAAAGAAAAATATTGGATTGCTTTTTATGAAAGTTGTAATCCTAATAAAGGATATAATATTCAAGAAGGCGGTCGTACTCCAATACAAACGCAAGAACAAATTAGATATGCTAGAAATCGATTTGTTGAAGAGTATGGGAAAAAGAATAAAATTTCTAAAAAAGTTTAGAATATCCGATGCATTGAGACAAATGAAGTTTTTAAAAATGCTGCAGAAGCAAGTAAAAAGATGCAAATACATCACGGACATATTACTGAAGCCGCGAATGGAAAATTAAAAACTGCAGGTGGATATCATTGGGAATGGTGTTTAGATATTTCTTTATTTCCAAATGCTATATATTGCGTTGAATTAGATACTTATTATCTTTCTTATAATGAAGCTAGACAAAAAGACCATTTTTCTGGGACAATGTTAGGCCGTGCTTTTAAAGAGCAAGGCAATATTTGTCACTATGCTGGTTATACCTTTTATAAAATAAATAATTGATTTTTTTCTAGAATTACTCCACAACCAAATAAATATGCTGAGATACTGATGCCGCGCTATCCTATTGATAGGGCAACGAACTTCATTATTGAAGATGAATCGTGGCAAGTAATTGAGTATGACCACACAAGTGTGCCAGGAACAATTTATTTATCTTTAACTGAAAATAAGATTAACTTAATCTATGATGATACAGAAAACAATATTGCAGATTTAGATAAATTGGCAAAATATTCTTTATTACTTCCAGAAGAACCGCAAGTGTTCTCTGTTGGAAGTGTAATTAATCCTGTTTTTACTCTTACTAAAAATGGAAAACCGCATAGTGAAGAATATAATTTACTATCCGCGGATTCACAATATACAAGAATTATTGATGGGGTTTTAACTGCGACAGGAAGCGGTGAAACACAAATTTTAGTTCAATTAAAAAATTATCCTGATATTAAGATTCCTATGACAATATCAATTAGCGCAGAACCGCAAGAGTTTTCTGCTTATATTGATGGGCCAAGTACAATTAAATTAGATAGATACGCGAACTTCATCTTAAAAGGCACTTCGGCGATTGAGGGAAGTAATGTTGTATATACAATTTCAAATGATGAATTAGCGACTATTTTTAAAATAGATGAAAACTTTAATTGTATCATTCACGCGAATGATAAGAATAAATTAGGTATATTAACTATTACTGCGGCATACGATGGAAAAGAGTATACCAAAGAAATTAGTGTCGTGCCAATTTGGTGAGGTGTTTTTGATGGATTTAAATAATACTCAAAGACGATTTTCTGTAATGGGCACTAATGCTTTTAAGATTGCAAACAAGATTATGTAGAATCAAAGAATTTGTAGATTATTAAAGTATTAGACAAGAGACCCATTTATGGAAATTGACCCTGTGACGGGGAAGCCTCAACCAGATGTTGATGGTGCAGAACTAATTAATAAATAGATTTTAATTGTACCAAAAATTTATGATGACAGTACAGAAAAAATGTCGTATATTACGGCAATTTTTGATAGCTTTGTTGTCAATGTTATAAATCCTGAGTTTAAAGTTTCTACTGTTCGTTTTGACATAGCCTGTCCTTACGATGAGTGGATTTTAAATGAAAAATCTTTGCGGCCCTACCTCATTATGCAAGAGATTGACGCAATGTTTAATGAGAGCCAACTCGCCGGTATTGGAACTTTATAGTTCTATCGGGCAGATGACTTAACATTATCGCCTTGGATTGGTGGGTATTCAATGAGGTATAAAATTAATGAATTTAACTGATAATGAGATTTTAAAATTTCAAAAAGGTTCACCAATTTTATTAGATGATATTTGCGCAATTTATCCCGCGACAATGGGGGAAATTGTTGATGAGGGCTATGATAATTTTTAGAAATATTTAGGTATTCTTACTTCAGATAAGCCAATTTTAAATACTAATGATAAAGAGTTAGATAATTTAATAATGGAATTAACAACTTTTTAGTATTTATTAATGATGGCTTCTATTGATAGTGAAATTAATTTGCTATTAAAACAAGCGTTCTTCTTTTTCACAAGAGAAACAGTAAGTTTTTCTCTTGAGCCAGCACAAATTGTGTTTGGCGATTTAAAAGAAAAACACTTATTAACCGAAGAGAAATTCTATGATTTTTAGAGAATTTTGCGGCGAATGTATTTCATTGAGTAGGAAGGTGATGAAATTATCATCTATCCTGACGATTCGCCATAGGTTAAACGAATGAAATAGCAAATGATTATTAATAGAGAAAGAGTAAGAAGGGCTAAAGCAAAGAAAGCCGCACAAGAAAAATCCGACCTAAAATTTTCTGATTTAATCGGAAGTCTTACTATAAATGATTGCGGCTTGAATATGGAAAATATTTGGAATATTACATATTATGCTTTTCACGACCAATTAAAGAGAATGGGTTGGCGCGATTAGTTTAATATAAATAGTCGAGCCGCAATGGCTGGTGCAAAATTAAATAAAAATCAATTAAAGCATTGGATGCGTTCCATTGCAAACTCTGAAAAATCATGATTTTAATAGGAGGTAACTCAAATGGCTGTTAATATTTTTGATAAATATGGTATTAAAGAAGTTGCCAACGTATACTTTGAAGCTCTAGATGATGATGCTGCTGCTGGCGTATACAAGGGCGATATCGTACTATTCTTAGATACACTAAAGGTTTCTACTATTGAAACTTCTGCCGAACAGACTGACGCCCGCGGCGGTTGGGGCAACCCCAAGCTAATTTCTTGGGACTATGGTAAGGAAATTACCGTAACTCTAGAAGACGCTTTAATGTCTCTAGAATCCTTACGTTTCATGCTAGGCGGTGCTATTAAGCGCCCCAAGGCAACTGGTGAAGTTATTGTTCGCCATACTGCAGAAGTCGTAGTTGGCTCTGATGGTAAGGTTCCTGCTCCTGTAGACGAACGTTTTGATGTAGCTTATGATGGTGAAGAAGGTCCTGCTATTACTGCTACTGCTGAGCATCCAATTCGTCTAATCAACTTAGGCGGTGGCACTAATAGTCAGACTGCGGGCACTCGTTGCCAGATTACTTCTGGTACTATGAGTAAGACTGGCAATTCTTTAACTTTCTATAATCCTGCTGCTGGTATTGAAAGTCAGATTGCTCCTGCTGTTGGTGACCATATCCGTATTTTCTGGGAAGATGTTCTTGATGGCGATGAAACCAAGGAAAGCGCAGTTGAAGTAACTATTTCTCCTGATACCTTCCCTGGCACCTATAAGATTGTTGGTGATACCTTCATGCGCTCTGAGAAGACTGGTAAAGACGAGCCCTTCCAGTTTGTTATTGGTAAGGCCAAGGTTTCCAGTTCTGTAACTCTAACTCTACAGGCTGAAGGCGATCCTGCTACCTTTAGTATGGACCTGAATGTACTACGTTCCAACAACGAGCGTGGTGAAAACGAGATGATGAAGCTAGTTCGTTATACTCTAAGCACTGAAGCTAGTTCTGGTTCTGGTAACGACATCGGTTCTCTAACTGCTGGCGGTTCTACCTAATTTAACAAATAATTACCCGGGGTCTTAATGACCCCGGGTTTTCTTTGGAGTGAAAATAATGATAGACCAATATTTTGGTGTAAAAGAACTTTATGAAGTTGTTTTACGCGCTAAAACTCCAATGCAATTTGGTGCTCGTAGGCTTGAAGCTGACGAGCCAGTTTTATATTTTGAAAATGTTAGTATCTCAACTTTAACACAATAGGCTTCGCCGATAATGGCGAGAGGTGGATGGGCTAATCTTCCTAGAGTAATTTGGGAAGATAGGTCAGAGGTTTAGTTCACTTTATCTGAAGGTGTTATGTCTTCTATTAGTATGGGGTTATTATTAAGTTCTCAAATGACTGATAGGGGGAATAATGAATTACTTGTGCCAAGACGTGAAGGACCATTTGAATTGGATGATAATCATAGATTATATTTAAGAGAATGGCCTGTATATAATGATAAGAAAAAAACTTTCATTTATGAGTATGAGCGCGATGTCGCGCAAAGAAAAGTTTACGGCAAAAGAATTCCTAATATTCCTGACCCATTTGAGCCCCAAAAAGAACGGCCTTGTTTAGAGGTTTACGAAGATAAAGAGTTAACAACTCTTGCGGACACAACTAAATAGTATATAGTAGATTACTACTATCAGTACTAGAAAGAAGCGTTAATTTATACGATTTAGAAAGAAAGATTTAATGGATTATTCACTCTTGAGGGTAAGTTTTACTCCAAGGATGAGAACGACGGCTTAAATTATACGAATTTAATTTATATGCCGAAAGTTAGAGTAGTAAGTGATATAAGCTTACGCTTGGGAGAAAGGGCTGATCCAACAGTGTCCGTATTTAATATTATTGGAGTTCCTGAGAATATGGGCAATGATAAAAAGAGTTTAATTTTAGAAATAACTCGTTTAAGTGAAGATATAGATGGAGATATTTAAGAGCCACTTTCCTAAGTGTAGGAGAGTGGCTCTTTTTTTTTTATGTGTGAAAGGAGATGATGGAAGATGCCAAACGCTTAGGTAACTATAGATGTTGGCGCGCGGTTATAGATATTGCAATCTTCAGTGAGTGATATATAGAAAGTTTTGGATAAATTAGAACCTAATACTACATCATTTAAACGATTAAGTGCTATTGTTAATACTATCCGAAATGATATGGAAAGATTGCAGGCGCAATCATCTAAAGGTTTTATTTCTCAATCTTAGTTTAGTTAGACAGAAAGAACAATTGATAAAATTGAAACTTCTTTAAATAGAACTAAAATTGTTATTGATAATTTAAAATTTAAAGATATTAAATTAACTCCAGAACAAGAATAGAGTTTTAAAAATCTAGAAAGAGAAATAGGTAATATTGAAAAAGCTTATATTTCAGCAAAAGATTAGATTAAACAAAAATTATTTTCTAATGAAGATACAAAATTAACTCTTATTAATTTTGATTAGAATATTTTAAATAAAGATTTAGACGCCATTGAAAAAATCGTAACTCAAAAAGTTGGAAGAATAAATGGTGAAATTGCAGTTCTTACTAAAGCAATTGCAACTTATTAGTCTGCTCTTGGCGCGGCTTCAGGCAGAAATGAATTAGCTAATAAAGTGCATGAACAAGGAATTTCTACTGAAACTGTTAGTAAAGATATTATAGATAAATTTTTAAAAATGGATGGCGGACAGATTACTGGAATAAAACGTGGAATGCGAGAACAGTTTATCGCCGCCCTAACAGAAGCTTGGTCTTTAGATGAAGAAACAGCTAGAAAACTTGCTAATAAAACTTTTACAGAAATGTAGAAAGCTTTTACTAGTGAGAAAACAAAAGATAAATATTTACCTGGAATAGATACCGAAGACATAAAAGAAAAATTAGAAAAAGCAGTTTCTACTAAAGAAAATAAAGAACATGAATTAAGTGCTGCTGGAAAAATTACTGAGCAATTTAGAGAATTACATTCAGAAACTGGTGCTTTAACTCAAGCTGAAAAAGAACATAACGAAGGTCTTGAGAAAACTAATTAGAAATATGAAGAAGCATCACAAAGCATATTAAAATATGCTAAAAACTAGGAATAGACAAAATCAGCTCAAGAAAGTATGAAACAGTAGCTATAGATGATTCGTGAAGAACTAAATAGAAGTAATGCTGCTTTCTTAAAATAGCAACAGCAATTATAGACATTTAATTCAGTTAAATCTGCTGTTGTGAACTTTATGGGCTTTAATCAAGTTCTTAATATTACAAGAAATGCTGTTCGCGCGGCTATAAGCCATATTAAAGAACTTGATACAACAATGAATGGTATTGCTATTGTTACTAATATGACTACTGCAGACTTATGGAAGCAAGTAGATGCATATAGCACAATGGCTCAAAATTTTGGTGTTACAATTCAAGGCGCTTACGAAGTATCTAAAATTTATTATCAGGCCGGTTATGATAGTAATGAAGTTTTAACTTTAACTAATGAAACATTAAAGTTAGCTAAAATTTCTGGATTAGATTATGCTACTACTACTGACTATATGATGACCGCAATGCGTGGTTTCAAATTAGAAATGGAAGATGCTTCTAGAGTAGTAGATGTATATAGTAACTTAGCGGCAAATACTGCTGTAAGTTAGCAAGAATTAGCAGAAGCTATGACTCGTACAGCTTCTTCTATGTAGAGTGTTGGTGCAACATTTGAAGAAACTTCAGCAATGATTGCTACTATGGTAGCAGTAACTCGTGAATCTGCAAGTAATATCGGTTCTGCTATGAAATCAATAGCAAGCCGCTATGGTGAATTAACTAAAGATCCAACTAAGTTAGTTGATGCCGATGGAGAAGCAATGGCTTTCAATAAGGTTGATGCCGCTTTACAATCTGTTGGTATTTCAATGAAAACTGTTGATGGTTAGTTTAGAGATTTTACAGATGTTATAATTGAATTAGCAGAAAAATGGGATACATTAGATAGTACACAGTAGCGCTATATTGCAACACAATTTGCTGGTAATAGACAACAATCTCGTTTCTTAGCATTAGTATCTAATATTGAATTATTGAAAGAAAACTTAACTAATGCAGAAAATAGTGAAGATATAGGTACTTTACAAGCACTAAAAGCTATGGATTCACTTGAATCTAAGATTAATTAGGTTTAGGTAGCATATTAGCAATTTTATACTACAATTGGTATTGAAGATGCTTGGAAAGGTTTTTTAGATTAGACTAAAAATGTTATTGATAATTTAAATCATTTACCAAAACTTTTTGATAAGATTCCTGTTGCGGCATTAGTTGTAATTTCTAATTTAATTACTCTTATTCGTGGTATATTACATAATGCTATGTCTAATTTTGCCAGTATTTTGAACGAAGCTTTACAAGAAGCTGCACAAAATAGCGGTGCGTATGGTGAAAGAACGGCATAGAATTGGGTAGATAGACTTATTTAGAAAATTAGAAATAGTAAAAATAGAATTGCTCAAGAACAACAAAATGCTGTAGATAATTAGCTTAAAGAAACTTCTTAGCAAGGAAATGCTCCATAGGCATAGAAATCAATTTTTAATGCTTCTAAAATTGGAAATGCTTTAGGAGGACTTTCTGCTGGGTTAACAACTATTAGTGTATTATTAGATTAGACTACTGAAAAAGGTAGGAAAGCATCTGGCGCATTAATGGAAGTTGGCGGGGCATTAAAAATTGGATCTGGGATTGCGCAAGCTTTTGCTGGTAACTGGTTTGGTGCATTTGTTTCTATTGCGTCTGGAGTTGTTGAAATTTTTTCTGGTATTGATATTTTTTAGGAAAATGCTATAGAAAAAGCTGAAAGGTTAGCAAAAGAAGCTGAAACTGCCGTTAATGAAGCTAAAAAATTAAAAGCTGAAACTAATACTTTAAGTTCTGGAATTGAAAAGATGAAAGAGCTTGAAGAAAAAAGGCATACTAGTGTAGAAGCTACGGAAGATTATAAAGCTGCAGTTGATAGTTTAGCAGAAACTTTCCCCGGATTAATTTCTGGTTTTGATGATGCTGGTAATGCAATTATTAATATTAAAGAAGCTGAGGAATATTTAGCATTACAAAGAGAATTAAGTGCACGTGCAGCATATAAGGCTGCGGATGCAGAAAGGGCTTCTGCTTAGGCAGATGTTGAAGCATCAAAAATCCCTGCGATAAAAGCTTTAAATAAATCATAGGGAATAGGTGCGGCGGATAGAATAAATTTTTTAAATTCTCTTATAAATTCTGCTGGTGGTAATTTATCTGATCTTACATATGATACAAATAGTGTAAAAGAAGATGCTAGATATTTAAATTATTTAAACAGTATAATAATTGGAAGAGGGCTTAGTGAAGAAGATATTGAAGATATTGGTGAAGCAGAAAAACTTCTTTCTAAGCATACTGGAGCTATAATTGATAAATATACTAGTTTTTGGAATAAAGTTAATTTATTAGATGAGAATAATGATAATGATACTAATATTAAATTTGCTCATGAAGCTTTAATTGAGTATCAAAAATTTGCTACGGAAATAGAAGAAGAAGATAGTGAAACAGCACAAAAAATTTAGGAAGCTGTTAAATATTTAGAAGAATTTTTAGAAGAATCATAGCAAGTATCTGTTGCGATTTATAAATCAAATAATGCTACAAAACGAGCGATTGCTGAATATCAAAATATTTATGGTTATTATGGTAGCGGTTTTGAAAATTTATTTGCAAAAACATTATTTGATTCTGCTCCAAATGCCGAATGGACGACTGAGCAAATTAAAGAGCAAGAAGATTTATTTAAACAATTTTAGACAGAAATTTGGGATAAATTAACTCAAGATAGTGATAAACAATTATTAACAAAAATGGTTAATGATTCTTATCATTATTCTGCTTCTGACATTCTTGAAAAAATAAGAAGTTTAGAAATTAATGTTTCAGAGGAAATTGAATAGAGTATTATAAATTCTTATAAATCTACTAATGAAGATTTAAAAGTAAATTTAACAGATTTATTAAATTCAACAAGAGAAAGAAAGGTTTCTACAGATTTATGGAATGAATTACGAAAAAAAGTAAATAATGAAGTCTATGAATTTACAGAATTTGAGCGTAAACTTTATAATTAGTTATTTGATGTTTCTAATTCTTATTTGTAGGTCGGTTTAGAATCCCCTCAATTAGCTGGCCTTGTAGATCTAATAAAAGATTTACCACCTGATATTCAAGATTAGATATTATTAAATGGGTTTAAAACTATAGAAGGGATTAATAGTAGTATTGAATTAATAAAAGAAAGAAATCCTGAAATAGACGTATCTGCATTTGAAACCGCGCGAGATGGATTAATACAAAATCTGTCATTAACAATTCAAACTATTACTGATTAGTTTACTTCTGAAGTTAAAGATATATCTAAAAAAGTTAGTCAAATGACTTCTGGGTTAGATATTGATGAAGCTTTATCATTAATAGAATCTTCAGAGGGGCTATTAAATTTAGATGATTTTACTGTAGTAAATGGTAAATTAGTAACTACTGCAGAAACATCATTTAGATATTGGCAAGATTATCTTGATAAAATGTCATTAAAGGCAGAAGTTTTAGATGGACAATTATCTAAATTAGACACTTTAATAAAAGATCAAGAAAATGTTGAATTTAATAAAAATAATAAAGAATTAATTGGTAGTTTCTTAGGTTCTGAAAATTTAAAAAAATATTTTGACGAATAGGGAAATCTAATTGAAGAAACTTCAGAAGAATTTTGGGACGCATTAGCAAAAGCTTATGATAATAATACAAAAGCTTTAGCTGATTTAAATTCTGCGCGTAAATGGGCCTCTCAAATTTTAAAGGATGAAGAAAATCTTAATAATGGTATTTATGATGAATTTGCTTCAACTAGAGAAGAATTAAAAGATTTTGCTAATAAATAGTTTGGTAAAGATAACGAAGGATTACGTAATCGTGCAGCTCAAACTAAACTTAATGATGCTTATTCTAATTTAATTTCTGATGTACTTTCTAAAGGGTTTGAGAATATTAATTTAGCTGATTATGAAGGGCTATGGAATAATGGCGAGGGAATTAATCTTGAAAATACTACATATGTAGATTTTGTAAAAGATTATGTAGATTTTACTGGCAAGACAATAGAAGAGGTTAATTCTTTAATCGTTTAGGCAATAGAAAAAGATACTGCAGCGACTTCTGGCGCCGCGCAAGAAGCTTTGGCTCAAGTTGATTTCTATACTAAAGATATTGCATATGCTTCTCTTGATACAATTAAGAAATTAGCAGATGCAATGCATGTTAGTATTGATGCTATTAAGGGCGAATATGATGCGGGGCTAGATTAGTATCGGCTCAAAAATGTTGGAATTTGGGCAAAAGATATTACAAATAGCACTGATATTCTTTTTGACTCAATTAATTCTGTTATTAATTCCATTACAAAGTATATTAATAGCGGTTTAAGTGGTAAATTACAAGGTAAAGATATTACTAATTTAAATGCCTAGTTACATAATTATGGAATTAAAGAATTAAATACTGCTGATTTTATTGAAACTGCAGAAGGGCTAAAATTATCTGAACAAGCCGCAATTCGTTTATATGATGAGTTGCGTAAAATAGATGAAATTTAGGCTTTAATTACTTTTAAAGATTTAGCTAAATCATTATAGGAAACTGATGAACATTATAAGAGTTTTTCTTCAACTCTTATTAGAATTAAAGAATTAAATGAACAAATAAATAAATTATCTCCTAATAATGCTCGTCGTTAGGAATATGAACGTGAACTAGCTGTCGCAAGGGAAATTGCAATGGTTCGCGCTACAACTGATGACAAGTCATTTAAATTTATGGACAATAATTTACCTTCTGTTCTATAGAATCCTGTTAATTATATAGATGCAGTTGGTAAAATGTTTAAATCTATTAATACATCCACAAAAAGTGGATATATGGAGATTTAGGATTTTTATAATATTGTTAATGAACTTAGTAATCTTGCGGCGCTAGGTGAGCCAATAGAGTTTATGGGACAAACTCTTGATGGTAAAATGGAAAGCGCAGCGGCTTTACTTGATAAAGGTTTTAAAGCATTATCTAATGTTGATGGTGAAGGAACTAAAGTTGATTTAAGTAAATTTGGTGTTGATTTTGCATCTGGTGCTGATGTAATGAATGCTAATATTGAAAAGGGTATTCATGCTTTAGCAGAATCTCAAGTTGACATGCTTGATGCAATGATTCAGTTGTTAGAAACTGTAGTTGCTATGGAAGAACTTGGGGATATTGATGTAGATGAAAATGGTTTATTTAATTTTGATGATATTTTTAAATTTAGCGAACTAGAAGATGGTAGTAAATTTGCAATTGCATTTACTGAATAGTGGCAAACTGCAATAGATGCTCTTGCGGCAACAGACCCCGAATCTGATTTGGGTAAAGCATTAGATAGTGTAAAAATTGGTAGTCATACATTAAGAGAAATCTTTTCTACTAGTTTTCAAAATCTAAAAGATCTTTAGATGAATGCAGATTAGTATGCAACATTAATGACTTCATTAGTAACTTGGGCTAAATCTGGTGATTATGATTTAGATAATTTATATGAATCTATTAAAGAAGTTTTTGCTGGGTCTGATTTTACTGGTGAAATTAGTGTTGGAGATTTTAAAATTGCTTTAGGATATGGTTCTTATGTTACTTTTGACGCCAAGAAATAGAAATATATTGATGTAAATGGCCAAGAGCACGATAATGCAAATGAGGCATTATTAGCAAATGCTATGGCTAGTGTTAAAGGTGCTGAAAGTGTAGAATCATTAGATAATGGAAATGCCTTAGTTCATATTAAAGCAAAAGGAATAAATTTAAGTGTTGAAATTGATTAGAGCGGAAAAAGAATATATAGAATTGAAAATCTAGACGGAGAATATTCTTCATAGAATGATGCTTTATATGCTCTATATCAGCAAGAATTACGCGAACCTTCTTCTAAAGAAAAGGTAGGTTCATTCCAAGAATTTGTTTTAGGAATTACTGGTGACATTATTCCAGAAATTACTGTTGCAAATGCGGAAACTGCAAAGAAGGCTACTCAAGAACAAATAAATAATCTTGCTTAGGCTCTTGTTAGTGGTAGTACAGAGGAGGTAAAGAACGCCGCAGCAACAATTGGTATTGAAATTGGTGTTGAAGGTGAACTTACTGCTGAACAACGTAAGCAAATTGCTGAACTTGCTGGTATTGAAAGTAAGAATGTTGCACTCAATATTACTGCAAATTATACTGGAGATTCAGCAAAAGCGCTTGGTGAATTATTAGAAAAAGATCCAATTGAAATTGATGCAACAGTAAATATTACTGATGTAAAAGATTCTTCTGGTAAATTATCTCCGGATGAGAATGGTAATATTACTATTACTGACTTAACTGCATCTGGCGTTGGTGATTTATCTATTTCTGATTGTACTTTCTCTATTATAGACGGTCATGTACATTTATAGAAAAATGGAGTAGATGTTTTTAAAATACCACTAGATTAGTTAACTGCAAGCGGTCAAGGTCGCCTTTCTTATGAAAATTGTACCTTTACTGTTGAGGGCGATAAAGCTATAATTAAAGATAAAGATGGTAGTCTTCTCGCGGCGATACCATTAAAAGGAGTACCTGCTGCTGCTGTAGGTGATTTATTAGCTTCAGAATGCACTTTTACTTATATTCCTGGTGAAGGTTTTAAACTTAGTAATGGAACAATTGAAGTAACTATTCCACCAGATAAGATTATTTCCTCTGGTGATATTCTGTCTTGTACTTTTTCTTATAATGTTGGAAAAGACACTTATGATATTGAATTTCCTAATGGTAATGTTATTTCAATTCCTGCTGGTGATATTGAAGCTAATGGTAAGTTAACAAAAGATACTGTATCAATTAAATATATTGGAGATGTTCCTGTAGTATCTTTTAGTGGCGAAAATGGAGAACTTAATATTCCTCTTGATGCATATCTAAAAGCAGCAGGAGTTTTAACAGCAAGTAATTGTTCTGTTACTTATGATGGTTCTAAACTTGTAGTTTTAGATTCTGAAAACAAACCTATTACTTCTTTATCGGCAGATTTTACTGGAGCATTAATATAGGGTGTTGTATAGTAGTTAGGTCTTTCATTAGGAGAAAATTATTCCGCGGCATTAAATTCTGAAACTGGTAGTATTACTATTTCTGATGTTATTGATGCCAATGGGAATGTAGGAACTTTAACTATTACACCAGATAATGAAGATAATGTTTATAATGGGCAATTAGTTGCAGGGACTGTGGACGTTGGAGATGTAGGAACAGTTAAAGGAACAAGTAGTGAAGCTAATGTTACTGCTGAAAAATATACTATAAAATTTAAATCAGCAGATGGAAAAATAACTGAAACACTATTTGTTAAAGGTATGGCAGATGTTACTGCAAATCTTGCTAAATTTGGAATAGGTTTTAATACAAAAGATGGAGAAACATCTTTAATGAATGAAATTCTTGCTTCTGTTCTTATGAATTTATCTGATGATGCAATAGAAAATTTATAGGAATAGATTCCAGATGTTTCTGTACCTGTTACTTTAAAACCAACAAATGTTGAAGAAGTTCTTAATAATAAAGATTTAAACGGGGCTCCTTCTTATATGGGTGGTTCGTAGTCTACTTCTCCTGCATAGATACAAAGAGATGCTCAATAGGGAAAATCAAGTTATACTAAAACAACTTTAATTGCTGAATTAGATGTAAAAGATGCTTAGGAAAAATTAACATCATTATAGGAACAGATTAAAGAGCCATAGACAATAAAAATATTGGGCGATAATAAAGATGCTATTAATAAGGTTAGTACTGTTATTTCTTATGCTAACAATGCTGATCCAGAAATCACTATTAGTGGTGATGCAAATCCTGCTATTTCTGCTGCTCAAAGGGCAGTAAGTGATATTAATTAGATGATAGCAGATATTTAGATTAATGCAACTATTTCTACTTCTTCTGAAAATGGTGGTACTGGTGCAAAAGGTAATGTTGCTCTTGCTAAAGGCACTAAAACTCTTATGGGAGAACTTGGTCCAGAGTTAGTGGTGTCTAATGGACGTTACTTTGTTGCTGGCCAAAATGGTGCTGAATTTGTTAATTTAGCAGATGATGCTATTGTTTTTAATCACTTATAGACTAGACGCTTATTACAAAGTGGTTCTGCGGGCCGTGGTAAAGCTGTTGTAAGTGATAAGAAAGCAGTTTCTCTCGCTACCGGTAATACACAAGGTCCCGCAATGGCTTCTGCATAGGCAGCTTTAGCGGCTTTAAAGCAATTGCGCGCAATGTGGGATGCGCTTTCACACGCGAGTATTTCTGATTTAGGTTCTAAAGCTGGTCTTGGTAAGAGCGGCGGAGGCGGCGGCAAGGATAAGGATAAAGCCTTAAAACTTGATGCTGGTTATATTAAAGACCTTGAAAGATGGTATAATTTACTTCGTCAAATTGAACGTCTTGAAGAAGATATTAATTACGAAGAGAAATTACGGTCTAAGCATATGGCTGATACTATATCTCATGGTAAAGAGATATACGAAAGTTATAAACGCGAATATGATATGCTTCAAAAAGAGGTTGACCGCAGAGTTGAACTTGCTGAATTAAAGAAAGGCTACTATGAACAAAAAATGCAAGAAACCCAAGAAGGTCCTTGGGGCTAGCTCTTTACTTTTGATGAAAATGGTACAGTTCAAATGCGCGAAGGCGCATTACGGATTCTCGCAGATGTGTTTGGCAGCGATGAGACAGGCGCTGCTCTGCATTCTGCACGTCAACAATATGCTATGCTTTAGGGCTATGGTTTTGGCGAACTTATGCAATATAAAGACGACGGTTCCCGCATTGAATGGACAGATGATGAGGGTAAGCCGCGTGAAGAAGCATATAAAGAAGCAGTTGAAGCATTTAGCTCTCATATGGACGCTTATTCTGATGAACTTCAATCCTTGCGTGAAGAATACGCAAGTGAAATGGAAGCGATTCTTGATACTCAAATTAAGCAAAATGAGATATTACAAGAGATTCGTGATAATCAAATTGCTGTTGAAGAAGAAGTAATGAAAGCAATAGTAGATTCTAGAGAGCGTGAAATTGATGAATTGAAAAAGCAAAGAGATGCTCTTGCAGATTCCACTGATGCTTTTATTGAAGGTTTGAACGACCAATTAAATAAAGAACGCGAAATGTATGATTAGTAGCAAAATAATGCTGAGTTAACGTAGATGTAGAGATAGCTTGCTATTTTACAACGCTCAGGTGGTTCTGCTAGTCAAATTCATAGTTTACAAGAATAGATTAGTTAGAGATAGAAAGAAGCTTATTTTGACGCACAAAGTAAAGCAATTGACGCTATTAAAGAAGCTAGTGATAGACAATTATAGAAATTAGATGAGTAGATTCAATTAATGGAAGAAACTTTAGCATACGAGCAAGACCACGGATTGCTTTGGGATAAAGTTTATGAAGTTATGAATTTAAGTGAGGAAGAAATAGCTAATTTTATCACTACTAATCAGGATGAATGGTTAGGAAAATCTCCAGCCCAAAAAGAGAAGGATTTAACAGATTTAGATAATAAAATTAGTCTTTGGGTTGCGAGTAAAACAGATATTTCAGATCTTGGCAAAACAATGAGTAATGCTCTTACTAATGGTATTAAGGCAATTACTAGTGTAACAGCTACAAGAACTCCTTATGAAGCTCTTCCTGCTACTGGTGACTGGAATCCTACAACAACTACTAGTAAGTCTAGTGGAACTAGTGGTGGTACTGGGAATAGTGGGAATAAAGGTACTACTTCTAAGAGTACTAATACAACTAAAGCTGCCACTCCTCAATATTGGGGCTGGGTAACTTATTATGGTCCAAGAGGAGAAGAAAGTGCTAAGACGCCAATAAGTTATCCAACAGCAGCACAAGCTGAAGCTGCGGCAAGAGAATTAATGAAAACTAGAACAGGTTCATTGAAATCTGTTTTTTCAACGACTTATAAAAAAGGCGGCCTTATCGATTATACTGGTCCTGCGTGGGTTGATGGTACAAAGAAACGTCCGGAAGGTGTTCTAAGTGCTGAACAACTCAATATGCTTCGCAATATGGTACTCACTCCTAAGAACCCATTAACTGGTTTACTTTCTGATTTATCTAATAGTGTAGGTAATACTGCATCTTCCGATACTTATAACTCTATTAACACAAATGGAGCAATTATTATTGAAAATGCTTCTGTAAATATGAACGTACAAAAAATATCTAATGATTATGACGCTAAGCGCGCGATGGATACTGCTATGGAACGTATGGTTGAAATTGCACGAAAATCTAGTACAACTAGCGTAAGGAGGTAAAAGGATTATGGCACTAACCGCGAAAACAAATTATCCCATTACTGAACCAACTTCATAGGTGTACAAAGCGACGCACGATGGGGAGGGTAATACTCTCCCCTTTATGCATCGTTCATTTATAAGTTTTTCATATGGTGGGAAAAATATTGAAGATTTTGATTTAATTGTTATAACAGATGGCGATAGAAGGTCTGGTTCTCTTTACGCTGAGTTTTAGAATAATATAACTGAATCAGATATTTTAGATGAAAATTTCTTTTGGTCATCTCATTTTAACGGTCATTCATTAAGTTTAACTTTAGCTACTGATGGTATTACTGAGAATGTTTTAGAAGATTTTAAACAATGGTTTAAACCAAGTGTAAAAAGAGAGTTGGTATTATCAGAACATCCGAATCGTGGTATTTAGGCTAGAGTAAGTGAAGCACCGCAGTATAATTTACTTCCTTTTGAAAAAAAGACTAAAGTAAAAATTGGTGGCCGTGATTATGATACTAGTACAACTTTATATCGCGGCGATATTAATATTTCATTTACTATGGAAGAACCATATTGGTACTCTTTAAGTAATGTGTTATACTATAAAGATGCTAATGATACAATTGATTATGATAGTTGGCTAAGTGCAAAGGGTATTCCTTCTTTTATCTATCAAGACCCTGACGCGGCAAAAGTTATTTTAGAAGATAACGTTCCTATTAATGCAATGTTAAAATACCCTAATATATTTATTGGTTCTAATGTTACTATTGATGATAGTACTATTCCCGATACACAAATTGGTTTTGCAGAAATTGACAGTGGTCGTGTGGGGCCGCTATTTGTTGATTTTGCTGGGTAGAATATTCCCTATGATGATAAAACGAGTTACTATTTTTATTATGCTGGAACCGCGCCAGAAAAACCAAAATTAACTTTTACACTTACTCCTGAATTATCAGAAGCTTCTTCTACTAAAGCTTTAATTAAAACTCCTCGTAATGATTTTGTTTATAGTAGTGTACCATATAGTCGTATTTTTATAAGAAGTTAGAATTTATAGACATTTAGATTTTCTTTACCAAGTATTTGGGTTGGGTATAATTAGGCTATAAAAATTATGAGAAGTTTAGGTAATTAGGGTAAAACTTTAGCAGAAGCTCGTAGAGCATTACGAATGGGAATAAATCATCCTGCACCAAGAGCTTATGCTCTTAACGTTGTTTGTGTTGGAGATGGAAATTCTACTTTTTAGGCTTTAGCCAGTTATTAGCATATGAGAAATTTCTTAATGTCTATTCCTACTGGCAATGAAGAGCCAGAAATATTACCTGCGACTTTTACTTTTGATAGTAAAACTGGTAAAGCTACTGGAATTTTTTCTTATAGAGTTAGTGATGATGCAAATGGTTTAGCAGAAAATGTGGAAGAAGAAGTTGGAGATATGGTTTATTCAGATTACTTAATTATAACGGATAGAAATCATCCGGTAAACGGGTATATAGAAAAATACACTAATACACATAACGATTATAGTCATATTTTATATCACAATGTTTCAAATGGACTATAGAATGTATTTTTAGAATATACCAATAAATATTATTAAGTGAGATTAAAGGAGGAGACTGATTAATGGAATACGAAACAATTAGAAGTTATGAAGTCTCTGTTTGGACGCTTTAGGACGAGTTTATAACCGTCCTAAAGCCTTCAAATCTAGAGAATAAGGGGCAAATTGAAGAAGGGAAAATTGAGTTAAATATTGATGGTACATAGAATATTTCTTTTAAAATTCCTATGTATTTAGAGCCTGGAGTAGTAAATCCAGTATGGTATGATGTTAAAAATGGTATTTTAGCTACAAATATGCGAAAAATAAAAACAATTTTTAATAAACATACTGATGATGAAAAAGTATTTGAATTTTTAATTATAAAAGTTGAAGAAACTCATCAGAGCGATGAATTATATTGTGAAGTTTATGGTGAAGGTTTAGCTTTTCATGAGTTAGGTAAACGAGGTTATAAAATTTCTTTATCTGAAGCAGACTATGAAGCAGATGAAGAAGTTATAGATTGGTATAATGGAGATGCAGCATATCAATCTTCTCATGAGGAACCAATTGCTAATATACAATATTGGTTAAATAAGTCAAAATTGTTACCATTACCAGTAGATGAAAGTGAAATTTCGCCGCAAACTTGGTATTATGAATTAAAAATGGATTGGTCTAGTTTTGGTTATCCAGATTTAATATCTAATAAAATTTATGATGAA
>JAZQTG010000087.1:0-1339 GCA_045630515.1 Acutalibacteraceae bacterium | reverse complement strand
TGTCTTCCTAAGCCCGCTTGGCCCCCGACTTACGAACTGCAAGATAAGAAGCGGAATTTGATTGCGGATATTATTGAAGCTGATGAAAAAGCTTCGGGTGTGTTGACGGAAGAGGATGTTCGGGAGATTTTAGGGGTTTAGATATATTTTTACTATTGTCTGAAATAGAGAATGTTATTTTTATGGCAAGTTTGTAACTTTTCTTTGAAGTTTATTGACTTTAGTGAAAAGGAGTATTGTAATTTATGTTATATAACGCTAATTAGAGGTTCAAAAATACCGCGGAAAATATCAATACACACTCGACTGTTCCACACAAACTGCTATATATCACTTCAAAAAATAAAAGGTATTAAAAAGGCGGTTGATTAAAAAGCAGATGGATATCATTCAGCGTATATAACTGACATTCACAGCGATGAGCCTGTGAAAGAGGTTGGACTCGTTTTGCGAACAACACGCTGAAATATGATAAACATAGCATTTCCTCTGATTTAGAGCGTATATTTACCGGAGCGATATACGCTTCAATGGAGGAATTGTAATGAACCGTTTATATAAGAAAAATGAGTTAATGTTTTCTTTAGTGTGGATTGCTGTGTATGTTGTTTTATTCAGCCTTTCGGATAGCCTTTCTATTTCTTTGGGCATTGAGAAAATTGTTACCGCACCTTTGGGACTTATCTTTGTTGTGTTTCTTTGGTATTGGATTAAGAAGCAAGGTTTATTAGAGAAGTACGGTTTGTGTAGTTTTAAAGGTGATGTAAAAAAATACTTGTACTTTATTCCACTTGCCTTAATAGTAACCTGTAATTTGTGGAACGGCGTTACGCTAAATCTATCTGTTGCCGAAACTTCGCTTTATATTTTAAGTATGCTTTGCGTGGGATTTATTGAAGAAGTTATATTCCGTGGCTTTATGTTCAAAGCGCTATGCATAGAAAATCTTAAACGGGCGATTTTGATATCAAGCATTACCTTTGGAGTAGGTCATGTTGTCAATTTGTTAAATGGTGCCGAAGTATTTTTAACATTATTACAAATGTGCTACGCAACTGCTATTGGTTTTCTTTTTACAATCATTTTCTATAAAGGAAAAAGCCTGTTTCCTTGTATCATTGTACATAGCATATTTAATGCGTTAAGTGTTTTTGCCGTTGAAGGCTCACACGTATTCAACATTGTAACCGCAATTATGTTGTCTGCTATTTCTATCGGATATGCAGTGTGGATACTGAAAAAAGCAGAACCGATATATGGCTTAAATAGTTGAAGATTTACCTCATGGAAAAAATAGATAGTAATCATAATTCAAAAACAAATAGATGGAAGAGAAATT
>JAZQTG010000086.1:0-1351 GCA_045630515.1 Acutalibacteraceae bacterium | reverse complement strand
ATGTATCATTTTGTTCGTTGTTTTTGCTGTGGCTCAGTTGCTATTCACCAAGAAAGCAACCAACAAAGTAGCTAAGTATATTCCAATGCTTACATCTGCTGTTGGAACGGTTGCAGCTATTGGTATGCACGCCTATGCACTAATTACTTACCATATGGGAACAGCATCCGAAAGTGTGCTTGCTGAAAACCAGTATTTCGCCACATTCATTTTAGTTCCCGCAGGCATTTGCTTGATTGGTAGTATCGTAGGTTTCTTAATTGCCAAGAAAATCAAGTAAACTTGAATTTGACAAAGGAGTGTGATTGTATGAATGATAAGCATATTTCTGCAAAGAACCTCTATATTGCCTGGGCACTTGCTCTGTTAGCAACAGTATCAGTTGTACTTGCATTAACGATAAGTCATTGGCTTTTTATTGCTCTTGTCTTGTTTGTTATTTGGTATGAGATTTTCACTTCCAAAGTGTTACGCTGTCCAAATTGCAATAGAGCATATTCCTTGATTAAACTCACCTATGCGATAAACAACCCCTACCAGTGTAATTGTGGGAACAGAATGACAATACAGAAATAAAACAAATTCCAATTTGACAAAGGAGTGTGATTTTATGAAGAAAGTTATTTTTGGCGGTTTGTTATTTATTGGCGGTGCCATTATGTATTCCATTGGCACATTGGGTTTTGCTGATATGGATGTTCAAGCAAATTATATGCTGGCACCTCAGTACATCGGTATTGCCACAATGCTTGTTGGAGCCGCACTTGGCTTTTTCGGTCTGAAAAAGGATTAAGTAAATTCCAATTTACTCGAACAGATCATTACGCTCGAAAATAAAGCAAGGCTCCTGCCCGGCAGGAGCCTTTTATCTGCCACCAACTTTGCACTATATATTGAAAATCACTGTAATATCTGATATAATACAAATAATCTAAAGGATTTCGCCGCCGTTACAATTCCAAGTTTGGCAACAGTATGGCAACAAAAAATCAGATAGCCCCTGCTGTCTGAATAATGGAAATAATCCTAAGACCTTGAGCTAAATCCCATAAGCAAATCTGTTTAAGATTTATTTTTCAGGAGCGAGTGGGAATAATACCGAATGGCTAACAAGTGCCCGAAAACCCTTGCAAATAAAGGGCTTTCGGGCATTTTGGTAATTTAGAAAAACGCCGCTGCAACACTTTTGCAACTCGGAATGGAAAAAGCGTAAAAAGGAATGGTTGCAGGTGGCTACCAAGTAAAGAAAGGAATGTAGCATAGTGTTTGATTTTTTGAAAAACAAAACGGGTATCGACACAACGCAAGTCGTCGATGAAATTGAGGCGGCGGTATATTCGCACTTAAAGCC
>JAZQTG010000085.1:0-1448 GCA_045630515.1 Acutalibacteraceae bacterium | reverse complement strand
AAGCGTTACCATCGAAAACAAAATCGCCATTCACGGTATTCGCGTAGTCGAAACCGAAAAAGGCCGTTTTGTAGCTATGCCTTTCAGCACTTCTAAAGATAAGGATGGCAATGAAATCCGCAGAGACGTTGCACACCCCATTTCCGCAGAAGCTCGCAAAGAAATCGAAGATGCAGTATTTGCTGCATACGAAACCGCGCTCGAAGAAGCAAAAGAATAATTAAAAATTAAAAAAAGAAAGTTTGAGGTAAAAATATATGATTAAAAAGTTTACTAATAAGGTTAAATCCGCAGTTTGTTCTGTTAAGGCTGCTGTTATGAGCCGCAAGGCTGAAGGTTATGTTGATTCCGGTGTTAAGATTCTT
This sequence comes from Acutalibacteraceae bacterium, assembly GCA_045630515.1. GTDB lineage: Bacteria > Bacillota > Clostridia > Oscillospirales > Acutalibacteraceae > UMGS1532. The sequence continues at coordinate 1,083 of JAZQTG010000085.1, read as the reverse complement.
ATCGCCGTTGTAATCGGTGCCCTCTTGCTCAGTGGTCTCTATCTGCTCTTTAACGGTACTATTATGCCTACCGTAACAACCAAGATTACCGAGCTCTTTAGTTACGCCGGTTAATCAGTAGTCCACCTATAAAAAATTATTTAAAGAAAGTTTGAGGTAAATGTTTATGTTTAAGAAATTCACTAATAAGGTTAAATCCGCAGTTTGTTCTGTTAAGGCTGCTGTTATGAGCCGCAAGGCTGAGGGTTATGTTGATTCCGGTGTTAAGATTCTTATCGCCGTAGTAATCGGCGCTCTCTTGCTCACTCTGCTCTACACGCTCTTTAATTCCACTATTATGCCTACCGTATCTTCTAAGATCGCATCTCTCTTTAACTACGCGGGCTAATAGCATTTAATAAGGCGGTGGGACATTCAAAGCGGTGTCCCACCGCTTTTCTTTAAAGGAGGTCTTATATGAATATGATGATACGCCCGGTAATTCCGGATATATCTAATTTCTCAGTTAATAACTGGCTTTCCGTAGCCAATATTTTCATTATTATTGCGTTTACCGTTTTAGCCGCATTTTGTGTAAGCAAATTCGCCGCCAATAAGTGGAACGGTAGCAAAGGCAAAACGGCTCTCGGTTTTATTGGTATCACTATTGCATTTACAATGCTACTTCTTTGTTTTTTTGGATGTTCCGCTATCACGGTGCGAGGTATTATATTCTGCATTATCCTCCTATTATCCTCTTATAGTGACATCAGAACAAGAGAATGTAGCGATTGGCTTCACGTTATGATTGTGATAGCGGCATTTATCGGTTGCGATTTTGCAAACCTTCCTATGATGATTATTTCGGCAATGTTTGTAGGTGGAATTATGTTAATGACACTACTTATCGCTAACTGTGATATTGGCGGTGCCGATATTAAATGTGCAGTTGCTTGCTCATTTCTTTTAGGACTTGAGAGAGGTATTATTGCCCTTGTAGGCGGTATGCTTATTGCAATACTGTTAAACGCATTTAAAGATAAAGAAAAAAGACGAGGTGGATTCCCACTCATCCCATATCTCACCGCAGGATATTTAGCGGTG
>JAZQTG010000084.1:0-1648 GCA_045630515.1 Acutalibacteraceae bacterium | reverse complement strand
AAGTCATAATCACCGGTCTCAAAACGCTTTGCACCTTTGGTAGCTGAAGAACTACCAACTAATCCGGTTATACCATTACCTGGGATACCTGTCTGATTGCCAAGAGTATCAAACAAATCGTTATCGGTAGCATAGGTAAAGTAGTCTTCACCTTTATTATATACGCTAGTACCTGATGTGGAACCTGCAGCCTCAATCTTAGTAATGCGGTTTGAACCGTAATTTGTAGAGATAGCCTTTAAGGTATCATCGGTGATATCATCAACCTGCACGGTTACACCTGCAAGGGTAGAACCTGCTTGAAGTTGCTCAAGTTTTCTAATCCAATCAAGACCGCTTTCGGTTGTAGCAGGTTTGAGGGGGTCAATAATAGTTAAGTTTTTAGAACCGATTACACCAATTTCAAACAAGTCAACACGGTCTTTGCTTTGCTGAGCGTCGTATAATTTATAACCTACATATCTACCAACAGGTTTTGTTCCATTGAAGGACCATATTTGACCTTCAGAACGACGGTTTGCAGAGTATCCCGAACCCGCTTTACCGTTTAAAACATTTGCAGAACTAGCAGCATAACCATTACGATAGTCAAACAAAGCTACTTCGTTTTCTGCGTTAAAGAGTGTATCAGCGTTGTCACTAACATATATTTTATATGTTTCCCAAGCCATATTGTTGTCTGGGTGAGCAAATGCATATATTTTGTCAATAACTGTGGTTGTACCAAGGTCGGCACGAATTAAAGTATCGTAATTACCTGTAACAAAACGAGCTGCACCAACTTCGGTAGCAGTGGTGTTTGTCATAGCTGTAGAAGTCCATGATGTTGCACTACTGCCTATTAACGCACCATCAGCATCAAAAATTTCGCCGTCTAATGCAGGATTAATCTGTGATGGATTGTATTTTACAAATTCGCCGGTATATGGAGCAACTACAAAACTTTTAACTTGGTTTGTGCCAAGCGCTTTAATAGTTGAATCCCACATATTATCAACCTGAACGGTTGTATTTTCATATTTAGAACCAACTGTTAAAAGGTTCTTTTTAACAGCCCACGAAATGCCTGATTCGGTATTTACTGAACCTTCGGGTAAAACAGGCTCAATTACGCTTACGTTTTGTTTACCGAATACGCCTAGATCAAATAAATCTATTCTGTCTCTATATGAAGCACTGTAAGAACCATAGTAAATTTTGTAGCCAACATAACGGCCATAAGGTTTATTGGTGCCTTCAAAACTCCAAATTTGACCTTCTGAACGGCGTGCATCACTGCCGTTTCCGTTAAGTTTAAATACGCCACCACCATCTTTATACTTTCCATAATAGTCAAAAGAAACTACCTCATTAGCAGCATCATAAAGAGTAGCTTTATCGTTGCTTACATAAATTTTGTACATAGACCAAGAAAGATCAACATTAGGATGTGCAAAGGTATAAATCTTATCAATCTCGGTAGCTACATCAAGTGATACAGTGATAGTAGCATCATAATCACCTGTAGTAAAACGATTTGTAGTCTCTTCAGAGGCAGATGCAGTAATGGGTATACCGTTACCATTTATAGCGGTATAAGTAGCATCGCCAAAAATTTTACCATCGGTAACAGCCTGGAGTTGAGTCAAACTATCATAACCACTTGCAG
>JAZQTG010000083.1:0-57673 GCA_045630515.1 Acutalibacteraceae bacterium | reverse complement strand
GTACGGACAAATAAGCAAATTTTTGAAGTTTTGGATTTATGCAAGAAATACCATATTCCTTGTATTCCGTTAAAAAGAGAAGGAATGTCTTTGCAGGCGCTGCGCGGGGTATTAAAATCAAATGTCGTTAAGTTATTAACCGTTCATTCTAGTAAGGGGCTTGAAGCAAAAAATGTTCTATTATATGGAACTTTTCCTATTGAGCAGCCTGCCTACTTAAAGAATGAGGAAGAAAGAAAGGTTATGTATGTAGGCGTAACTCGGGCAAAAGAAAATTTAATCATTTTAAATTGATTAGGGCAAGGGAGTGCCAAACTCCATTATGACACTTCCTTTTTGAGCGTCGCCGGCATAGCCCGCAAGAACCCGAAAAGCCGGCCTTTTTAAATAAAATAATAGGAGGCAGTAAATGCAGTTTCGTGAACATAAAAATATAGTCCCGATTTGTTTATGGGATAAAGACCCGCAGAAGTTAACCGCTAAGGTGGCAATTTTATCTAAAAATTTTCCACTAATTGATTTGCAATATAGCAGTCATTGCAAAGGGGATGAACCTTGTTTTAGCGTATTTGTTTTGGTACAATTAACCGATAAGCAAATGAAAATGAGTGATTCAGAACTTTTAACAGAATTTAATAAATAGGAGGATGTATGGCGAAGACCTTAGCTGTATTGTATAGACCAAAGACTTTTGATGATGTAACGGAACAAAAAAATGTTATAGGCATTTTAAAAAATCAACTTGAACTAAATGAATGTAAAAATGCTTATTTGTTTTGTGGCGGCGCTGGAACCGGTAAGACTACCTGTGCTCGTATTTTTGCTAATGAGTTAAATAAGGGCGCCGGCGTACCAATTGAAATTGATGCTGCTAGTAATAACGGCGTAGAAAACGTGCGTTCCATTATTGACCAAGCAAAATTTTTACCGCTTGATGGGCAGTACCGAATCTATATTATTGATGAATGTCATATGATGAGTATCGGTGCTTGGAATGCTATGCTTAAATTATTGGAAGAACCGCCGGCTCGCACTATTTTTATTTTTTGTACAACCGACCCGCAAAAAATTCCGGCTACCATTTTATCCCGCGTACAAAGATATGATTTTAATCGTATCAGTACGTCGGGTATTGTAGCGCGGTTAAAATATATTTGTAATAAGGAACAGTTAAAAATTGATGAGCCGGCACTTGAATTTATTGCTAGAATTGCGCAAGGTGGTATGCGGGATGCGATTTCTTTAATGGATAAGTGCTTATCTTATAAAAAACAATTAACCGTAAATAATGTAAGCGAGGCGCTTGGGATTGTATCATATACAACCCTAGTTTCAATGCTTAATTTTTTGGTAGGGAAGAATACGGTGGCATTGTTAGATAAGTTAAATGAAATTTATAATGCCGGTATGGATATTAAGCAGTTTATTCGTACTTTTGTTACCTTTTTAATTGATATTAGCATTTATCAGGTAACCGGAAAATTAGATTATGGGCGTATTCCGGCTTATTATAAAGACTTGATTGATGATATTGATTTAAAAGATTTTGATGTCTTGGGTTTATTGGATGCCGCTATGGTTTTACAGCAAACAATAAGTAGAGACCCGGCGCCGCTGGCATTGACGCAGGCATTTTTTATTAAGTATTCGGGGGGATTGAAATGATAGGGCAAAGTGGTTTAAAAGAGGTTTGTTCTAATTGGGCGGCGTCCCCCGAAACTTTACCGGCTTTAATTGTTTTATCCGGGCGTTGGGGAAGCGGTAAGAAAACCGCGGTTGAGTATATTCGTAAAACCGTTCCCAATGATGGGATGTTTAAAGTTGAAAGTAATAGCGTAGCGGCAGTTCGGGAAGTTATAGATAAAAGTTATGCCTTAGGCGGTCGGGTATTTTATGTTTTTCAAGATTGTGATGCTATGCGCCCTCAGGCAAGAAATGCTATGTTAAAAGTAATGGAAGAACCACCAAAAAATGCTCATTTTATTTTAACGGTTCAAACGCTTGCTAATGTATTGCCCACTATTCGCTCTCGGGCTTTTGTATATGAAATGGCGCCGTATCATATACAGGAAATTCAAGAGTATATCCTTACTTTGAAAGAGGCTGACCAGCAGTTTATCAAGAGCGTGCCGGTTATTTATTTGCAAAGTATTGGAGATGTGGCCGCTATTATTGGGATGAAGGAAAATTGGAAGGAAATGTATGATTATGCCCAAGCGGTTGTAGACTATATCGGGGAGGCTACTCAGGCCAATACTTTAAAAATTGGTACCCGGATTGATATTAAGGGAGAAGATAACGCAAAATTCCCCCTTATTCGCTTTTTATGGGTGCTTCATATATCTTTATCTACCCGGTTTGCAGAAACGCGAAAAGAGCGCTATTTTGCCGCATTATTGCGTACTTCTAAGGCGTGGGCTGAATTAGATATTTTTGCGGTTAATAAGCAAAATGTGGTTGATACCCTCTTGCTAGATTTGCGGGATATTTTACGGGAGGAATAAATGAATATTTTAGAATTAAGAAATTTAATCCTTAAAAAGCAGTTACCCGGATTGCTCATTTTAACCGGAGAGGAAGCAGGCATACAGGATGTCTATATTCATCAAATAATTGAGCAAAAAGGGGGCAAATTTAAGAGTTTTGATAGCCTCTCGGCTCTTTGGGCATACCGTTTAAATGCTCGCATAGGGGCGGCGGCTGTTTTAATTGTACGCAATGATGAAAAGATTTTGGATGATGAAAAAGCCTGGAATTGTTTAAATGCCCTTAAAAACTATCCCGGAGTAGTTATTATCAAATTTGGAAAATTGGACAAGCGTTTAAAATTTGGTAAAGTATTTGCTGATTGTATGGTAGATTTTGAACGTTTAACTCCGGAGCAATTAGTTAAGTATATTTTGTCCAAAATTAAATGTACCCAAGAGCAGGCGGCTGAGTTAGCGGCTTATTGTGGTTGTGATTATTTGAGGGCTATGCTTGAATGCGATAAAATTTTACGCTATGCAAAAGTAAATAAGATTACTTCTCCTGTTTCTGCTTTTGATTCTGCGGTGGCGAGCGGGTTAGTCAGTAAGGATGAAAATGATAGTGTTTTTGAGTTTGTGGATTTATTGGTTAAGCGCGATGTTTTAGCGGTACCCCGTTGGCAGGTATTAAAGCAGCGCGGGGAGTCGGGGGTTAAAGTTTTATCCTTATTGTTTACTGCTTTTAGAAACGTTTTAATTGCGCAAACCGACCCCGGAGGTAAGGGGGTAACGGAAAGAACCGGTTTGGCTCCTTTCTTATATTTTAAGGCAAAAGAAAATTCCGGGCATTTTAAAAATGAAGCTCTTGAAAAAATTTTAGTCTTTTTAAAAGATTTGGAGCAGGGAATTAAAATTGGTAAATATGATGAGGAGAATGTCATTGATTTAGTAATGGCGAATATCTTATGATAAAATTATTTGAAAAAATAAAAGGGCTTTTTACCCATAAAAAAGAAGTACGCTGCCGGCGCTGTGGGCGTATTTTAAAATCTGCCAAGGCAAAAGAACTTGGAATTGGCGCCTGCTGTTTTCAAAAAGTTTTAGAGGAGCGGTATACCCGGAAATTATTTATCCCGAAAAAACCTGTTGCCAAAGGATAATTTATTTACTATAATAAATATAGTAGATGAGTTTTCCGGCGGTAAAAAATAACAGTTGCCAAAAGAAGATTTATTTACTATAATAAAAATATAGATGAATGAAGAGTGATGGAGGAAGGAAAAATGAATAAAACAAAACTGGAGTTAATGCTTAGATGCGCGAAAGAGAATTTTGTTTCGCTGTCCGGCGTTCATTATAATCCTTTACAAGGTTGGTCTCAGGCTTGTGTTATAAAGGATAAAAGTGACCGCGAGGCAGCGATTTTTTATCTAGGGCAAATCGCAATTTTGAATAAATTGCTTGGAAATTATCAGGCAGTCGTTACCCCTGAATTTTTAAAAGCCCATAGAATAAATCTGTAGTAAAAAATTAAATAAAAGAAGATGAAAGGAGAAAGAGTATGATTGAAGTAGGAACGAAGTTGAAATCCACCCGCAGTGGTGAAGTAGTAGAAGTAATTACCAAGACCCCCGAAAATGTGAAAGTACGCTTGGCTGATGGAACCGAAAAAGTTTTAAGTGCCTCTACCGTATTACGTTGGTATGATGAACTTAAAGATGGTAAATCGGCAGAAGCCAAACCGGCTAAAAAAACGGTGAAGCAAGTCGTGGCTAAAAAAGAAGCAAAACAGGTGGTAAAAAAAGAAGTGACGAAAGAAAAAGTAAAAAAGGAAAATCCTAATTATGCGGTAGCCGCCGAGTTAGCCGGACAATTGAAGGACCACGCTCAAAAGGCTGGCTGGACCTTCTTGGTAAAGAAAGAGTATACGGCTATTCTAAATAAAGCCGAGAAGCATCTTGCGCACGTATGGATGCAAAAATCAAAAGTGAAATTCACTTTTAAGAAGACTAATTTGCTTGAAGAAGATAAAAAATGGATGGTAGAACTTCCAAAGCATTTTAGAATGTCCTATAGTTATCAAGTATGCATCACTGATTCAACTATGATGAAGCGCTGCTTGGCCTTGCTGGACAGAATTAACGGATAAAGGAGAAAGTAAGATGGCAAAAGTATCAATTGATGAAGCACGTAAAGCATCTACAAATGGGAACTTCTTTAGTTTAAAAAATGATAAAGAAGAAGCCAGCGTGAGATTCCTTTATAGCAGCACAAAGGACGTAGATATTTATAGTGTACACGAGGTTAAAATTGGCGACCGCCGCCGCTTGGTGGACTGCCTTAAAGACCCGAGTAACCCGGATAGTCATTGTCCTTTTTGTGATGCCGGAGTTAAAAAGCAGCAAAAGGTATTCTTGTTATTGCTGGATGAAAATACGGATGAAGTAAAATTATGGGAACGCACCTTTTTAGGCTATGAAAGAAATATCTTGCCTATTTTGGAACACGTAAGCAGTGATGAAATTGTGGGTACCCGCTTTACGATTATTCGTAATGGAAAACCGGGCGATATGAAAACCACTTATACCTTGATGGTGTCCGGGGTGGATGAAACTCAAATGCAGGATTTTAAAGGCGAGTTGCCTGCCACGGATAGTTCTATTCTAAAGAAAACCGCTGAAGAGATGGAAGCATTTATTGAAACCGGAAATTTCCCTCAGGAAGAAGAAGCCGAGGAAGAACAGCCGGAACGTAAATCTTCATTTAAAAAATCTTCCACCCGCGAAGTACCAGCAGAAGAAGCCAAACCGAAAAGACGGAGTAGATTCTAATGCTATTTAAACCGCGAACAACGAAATCCGCCGATAAGGCGGCGCTGAGTAAAGTAGCGGCTCCCGTAATAACCCGCCCCACGATGAAAATCAGGGGCGGGGGCGGAAGCCTTGCGGATACTATTGCTGCGGCAAATACCCTTGTGGAAGCGCAGTTAGGTAAGTTCCGGGATAACTACCTACTAATTAGGGATGAAGAGGCTTTAAAGGGCTATTTTGAGCAAATAAAGCGGGTTAAAAAATTTGCTATTGATACAGAAACTTCCGGGTTAGACCCGATTAGTGATAACTTGGCGGGGATTTGTCTTTATGTTCCGGGTTATAAAGCAGCCTACATACCGGTTGGGCATATTTCTTATATTACCGGGATGCCTGCTAAAAATCAAATTTCTTTAGATGTAATGGCAAAGTATTTACAAGAGGTTTCCGGCCAAGATTATTTTATTGTGATGCATAATGGGAAGTTTGATATGCGTTTTATTAAAAATCAATTAGGGGTAAGAATATACTGCGATTGGGATACAATGATTGCGGCCTGTATTTTAGATGAAAATGAAGCGCACCATTTAAAGGGCTTACATTCAAAATACTGTAATGATGGAAAGGATGATTATAAATTTGATTCATTATTTAAGGGCGTTCCTTTTCCACTTATTCCAATTAAAACCGCTTATTTGTATGCGGCAAGAGACCCGCTTATTACGTGGGAACTATATGAATTTCAAAAGAAGTACCTAAACCCGGAAAATGAAGAATTAGCATCTTGCTATGAGGCGTTTATCAATAATGAAATGCCCCTTTTGCCTATAATGGCCGATACAGAGGATTTTGGTATTGCCCTTGATATGAATACTCAATCAAGTTTAAAAGCGAAATATGAGGCGAAATTGCGCGAAATAGAGGCCAAAATAGCCGATATTATGAAGCCGCTTGAACGTAAAATTTCAGAATATCGTACCGGGCAGTTAAAATCAGCACAAAAATCAGTTAAGTTGGATGAGCCAATAAACCTGACCAGTCCTGCTCAAGTAGCCGTATTATTGTATGATATTATGGGGTTAAAAAATTCCAGCAAAAAAGAAGAGCGCGGAACGGGCGAAAAGATTTTAGAAAAATTAAAAGACCCGAGCGGGCTGGTTGATTGTATTTTAGAATTACGGGGGCTTAAAAAATTATTAGGTACCTACATTGATAAGATGCCGGAAGTACGGAATAAAAAGACCGGAAAGGTGCATTGTCATTTTAACCAATATGGTACCGTAACCGGCCGTATGTCCAGTAATGAACCAAATATGCAAAACATCCCGGCGCGTGGGGAATCTAGTGAAATTAGACAGATGTTTGTAGCCGACCCCGGTTATGTTTTAATTAGCTGCGATTATTCGCAGCAGGAACCGCGCATTTTAGCGCACGTAAGCGGGGATGAGCATTTAATTCAAGCATATCGGGAAGGAAAAGATTTATACGCTCAAATGTCCTCGTTAGTATTTCATCGTTCTTATGAAGATTGTTTAGAGCATTTTCCGGATGGGCGCTTGAATAAAGAAGGTAAGCGGTTGCGCGGTATGATGAAGGCTATTGTGCTCGGTATTATGTATAGTAAAGAGGCGCCTAGCATTGCGGAGGATTTAAAGATAAGAATTGATGAGGCAAAAAATCTTTATGATACATTTTTTAAACGCTTTCCAAAAGTAAAAGCGTATTTAGATAATACTCAGCAATTTGCCCGCGATAATGGCTATGTTAAAACAATATGGGGGCGTAAGCGTCGTTTACCGGATATGATGCTTCCGGCGTATGAAATTTCTTACCTTGATGGTGGGGTAAAATCAGCAGATTTTGACCCATTAGATTTTAGTTCGGGGGAGCAGGAAATAAAAGAAGTCCCCGCTGCTGAAAAAAGCCGTATTATACGGGAGTTGAAATCGGCGCGGGGAGCCGCCGCTAGAATCTTTATAGAAAAGCGCTGGGCGGAAAAAGGTTATAAGGTAGTGGATAATACTTATAAAATTATGGAAGCCACGCGGCAGTGCGTTAATAGTGTTATTCAAGGCAGCGCCGCTGATATGACGAAAAAAGCAAGTATAATTTGCTATAATGACCCCCGCTTGAAAAAGTTGGGCGCTCGGATTTGTTTATGGGTACACGATGAAACAATTAGTCAAGTTCCTGAAGAAAATGCTAAAGAGGCTTGCGCCTTAATTAGCGAAAATATGAAAAAGGCTGCTGATATTTTATGCGTACCGATGAAATGCGATTGCGAAGTAATGCGGGCGTGGAATGGTCCAGCTGTAAAAATTTAAGGAGAGGAAAATGCAAAACTTTGATTTTTATTTTGCCGGTATTTCCGGTTCTAAATACTTCAGTGAGGCAGTAAGGGTTTTCCATCATAATGAATTGGCTAGTTTTCACTTACAGCGTAAAATTATTGATAAAACTATTACTAATTTAAGGGAGTATCGTAAAGACCCTGAATTTATTAAAACTTTGCAGAAGGATGCGCCGTGGATGCAGTTGGGGGCACCCGGAAAATTATTTATTGATAGCGGGGCTTTTTCAATGTGGACTAAGGGCGCCGAGGTAAATGTAGATGACTATATTTCCTGGTTAAATGCCAACGCTGATTGTATTAACTTATTTGGGCAGGTAGATAAGATTCCGGGTAAGTTTGGAGTAAAGCCAACCCGTGATGAAATTCGGGAAGCGGCAGAAGGTACTATAGAAAATTACTTCTATATGAAATCACGCTTGACAAATCCTGATGGACTTTTGTACACTTTTCATTACGGTGAGCCCTTTGACCTGCTTGAAAGAATGCTTAAAGAAACAGATATGAAATATATGGCCTTTGGCGGCTTGGTAGGCAAATCAAGTTTAGAGCGCGATTTGTTTTTAGAGCGGGCTTTTCATATTGTAAAGGAATCGCATAATCCAAACATAAAGATTCACGCCTTTGGAGTTTCAGATTTTGACCTATTAAAGAAATATCCTGTTTATAGCGCAGATAGCGCTGCTTGGGTTAAGATGGCAAGTTATGGTTCTATTAGAACGCAGTATGGAAATATCATTGTAAGCGAGCAGCAGGCTGACCGTGATATGTATTATAAAAATCGTTTTCCTGCCGGGCAATTAGCCGAGGTAGAAAAAGCGGTTTTAGGTAAATATGGGTTTACTTTTGATGAATTGAAGGATAACCGGGATAAACGTATTTATTATAATGCCGCATTTTTTAAAGATGAAATTGAAAAAATGGAACGGCAGCAAGTACGCCGGGCAAGAGTTTTATTCAAAAAGGGATAAAAATGATTGAATCAAAAGAGTATTACATAAAAAGATTAAAAAATGAATTTGATATTGATTGGATAGAAAACCAAAAAATGTTGAGTGATTTGCTTCCTGATTCTTTATTGATAAGCAGATGCTCAAAAACAAAAAACATAGAAAGAAGGGGGGGGGCGCTACCTACAGAATTTTATGTTAGCAATATCAATAAGTTATTTTATAAGTATTGCATTTCTGGAAAATATAGATTTGGAATTTTATCGGACTTATATGGTATTCATTTTGATGATGAGCGCAAAGAATTTTATGATATTCATCCAAAGCAATTAAGTGATGAAGATTTTGAGCGGCTCGGAAAAGTTATTAGGGAGAAAACTCTTAAAAAATATCCAGGTATTAAAAGATTTATTTTTTATAATACAAGCCCAAAAATGAGCATCCCATATTTTAAGATGCTGCGGGCATCAGGGATAAAAACATATTTTATTAGTAAAATTGAACTATTAAATTTTGGTAGAATTTTATTTAAGAAGTAAAGGAGATAATGATGAAAAATAATAAATGTATGGTAGTATTTAGCGGCGGGCAGGATAGTACCACCTGTTTGCTTAAAGAAGTACAAGAACGTGGCGCCGAAAATGTGCGTGCCCTGATATTTAATTATGGGCAACGGCATAAAGTGGAAATTGACCACGCTTTATGGATTGCTAATCAAATTGGCGTACAGGCTGATGTGGTTGCGGTTAAAGAGTTAAATGATTTAGCCGAGAACGCTTTAACCCGCCCGGAAATCGCCGTAAAAGCCGGTAAGAACGGAGATTTACCTTCCACCTTTGTAGATGGGCGTAATATGCTTTTCTTAACGTATGCCGCGATTTTGGCGAAGCGGTTAGGAATCCAAGATATTGTGACGGGGGTATGCGAAACAGATTTTAGCGGATACCCCGACTGCCGTGATATCTTTATTAAATCTTTAAATGTAACCTTGAACTTGGCTATGGATTATCAATTTCGTATTCATACGCCAATGATGTGGTTAACAAAAGCCGATGAATGGGAAATGGCCGATAAAATGGGAAAATTGGAATTTGTTAGAGACCATACCCATACCTGCTATAACGGGGTAGAAGGCGGCTGCGGGGAATGCCCTGCTTGCAAATTGCGTAACCGCGGTTTAGAAGAGTACTTAAAAAGAAAGGAGGCAAAATAATGTATACGGTAGTTAAAGATTTAGAAATTAGTGCTGCGCATCATTTAAATTTAAATTATGAAAGTAAGTGCAGTAATCTTCACGGACATAATTGGAAGGTTAAGGTTTGGTTAAAATCTGAAAAGTTGGACGAGAATGGTATGGTGATGGATTTTACCCATATTAAGAAAAAAGTGGTTGATGCCCTTGACCATAAAAATTTGAATGATATTGTTGATTTCAACCCCACCGCCGAAAATTTAGCGGCTTATATTTGCGAAATGTTGCATCCTTATTGTTTCCGGGTTCAAATATGGGAACAGGGCGGGAGTCTTGTAATTTATGACCGAGAAAATTAAGTTAGAAGAAACCGTATTTAATGTTAATGAAATTTATCATAGCATTGAAGGAGAGGGAGTACAGGCGGGTAAATTAACTACATTTATTCGCTTTGCGGGTTGCAACCTATCTTGTAAATGGTGTGATTCTAAATATGCGCTTGGTATTAACAGGGAAACTCGGTTAATGACTCCGGCGCAGATTATGGAACAAGTTAAATTTCATAATGTTACTTTAACCGGCGGGGAACCATTATTTCGCAGCGGGATAATTGAATTTATTAAATTTTTATTAAAGAAAGGTTATCACGTTAATTTAGAAACAAACGGTTCTTTGCCTATTAAGGATTTATACCGGATTTCCGGCCGGGAAAACTTGACTATTATGATGGATTATAAATCAAGGTCAAGTAATAACCGCCCCACCACGCTGATGGATAATTTTGCTTACTTGCGAAAACAAGATGCTGTGAAATTTGTAATTGGCAGCGAGCAAGATTTTGAGGAATTTTTACAGGTATGGGAGAATGAACTGACTTCAAAATACTGGTTATGTAGTGCTAAGTATCAGGTATTTTTATCCAGCTGTTTTGAAGATATTTACCCGGCTGAGTTGTATAAATTGCAGGCAGCAGGTTATGAGCGCACGCGCTATAAAAAAGAATACGAGGAACGTGTCCGGCTTCAATTACAGATACATAAGTATATTTGGCCGGCGGATAAAAGAGGAGTGTAAGATGAAGGCAGAATTTAATAAACCGAAGATTGAAGAGCTTATTCGGGTTTTATTGATTGAATTAGGCGATGACCCAAACCGTCCCGGATTATTGGAAACCCCGAAACGGGTAGCAAAAGCAGCCTGCGAATTATTTGAAGGTATGCGTTATACAAATGATGAAATTGCTGAACGGTATAACAAATGCTTTGAAGAAGCCGCTGGCGGTAATATGGTGGTGGTAAAGGATATTCCATTATTTAGTTTTTGCGAGCATCATTTAATGTTGATGTATAATATGCACGCTCATATTGCCTATGTGCCAAAAGACCGGGTTATTGGATTATCTAAAATTTCTCGGGTAGTCACTATGGTTGGGAAACGCTTGCAATTACAGGAACGTATCGGCTCGGATATTTTGGATGTATTGAAAAAAATCCTTAAAACCGAAGATATCGCTGTTGTAATTGAGGGGGAGCACAGTTGTATGACCGCTCGTGGTATCCGCAGTATGGGTTCTAAAACCAGGACTGCCAATCTTTCCGGTGTTTTTAGAGAAAAGGCAGAAACCCGGAATGAATTTTATAATTTAATTAAAAAATAAGAGGTGACTGAAATGCAGTTAAAAATTAAAACAGCAGTATTGCAGGATATGATGAATAAGGCAGTCAAAGGAGTTGGCAATGATAAGGCTATGCCGATGACTCAATTGATGGGCGTAGAGGTTGATGAAGGATATCTTTGCCTGACCACTACGGACGGGGAAAATTTCTTAACCGTATTTGATAAGCCTGAAGAAGTAAACGAGCCGGCAGCATTTTGCGTATCGGCAGATATGTTTTCTAAACTGGTGATTAAAACAACGAGTGAATTTATTACCCTATTATTGGAAAAGAATGTTCTTAAAGTTAAAGGTAATGGTACTTACACTTTTCCACTTTCTAGTGATGAAGAAGGCGACCTTGTTTCTATTCCGCACGTATCACTTAAAGGCTTGGAAGCAGTTGAAGTGCTGGGAGAGGTGGATGCTAAAGATTTTAAAGAAATTTATAGTATTGGTAAAACGACCATTGCCACCAATAACGCCGAGCGGGTATTTACCGGATTTTATTTAGATAAAGGCGGGGTGGTAACCGCTACGGCTGCTAAAGCGACTTTAACCAAAAAAGTAATCACTCAAAAACCCTTATTGCTGAGTAATGCTCTTATGGCGTTGGCAACCTTGATAAATAGTGAAAAAGTAAAATTTCATCTATTTGAAAATAAAGTTTTTATCACTGGTAAAGGTTTGGCAGTTTGCGGCGTTTGTATGCCGGAGTTAGAGGATTACCCGATTGAAAGCATTAGCGAGTTTGTGGCTAGTGAATTTAAAAGTAATGTAAAACTTAATAAAACGGCTTTAACCAATGTTTTAGACCGCGTAGGGCTCTTTATAGGGGCATACGATAAAAATGGCGTATCGTTTAATTTTGGCGAAAATGGCGTTATTGTAGCCGATTTACACGGTGCTGCTAGCGAGTTGCTAAAAACCGAAGGAAAAGTGGATGCCTTTGCGGTGACCTTGGATATTCAAAGTCTCCGGGATATGTTATCCGTAAATCCGGATGAAGCAATTAGTCTTGATTATGGAAAACCGGAAGCAGTACGTGTATCCTTTGGTAATACAGTTCAAGTGCTTTCCACGCAGCTTGAAGAAAATGAAGTTTCTCCTGAGGCGGCTATTTAATGAATCTTAAAGCATTGCACCGGGCAATTAGTAAAGGTGGAGAGATTAGTGTAGAACAGCGCTTTTTGAAGCAGCTGGAACTTACTATTCAAGAAGGAGAAGGAGTGCAGAAAATTCCTTCAAAAAATTATAAACCATCCTCGCTAAATTGTTCTAGGCAAATGTTTTATTACCGCCGAGGAACCGCTGTTGACCCCGTACCAGTTTCATCTTCGCTGGTCGGGGTCGCCCAAAGCGGTACTGACCGCCACGTCCGTATTCAAAAAGCAATTATGGCTATGCGGAAAAGAGGCTATGATTGCGATTATATTGATGTAGCGGAATTTATAAAGAAATTTAAACCAGCCGGCACCGAAGTAGTTGGGAAAAGAGGACCGGAAACAAAATGCTATAACCGCATATATGATATGTCTTTTATGTGTGATGGTATTTTGCGGATAGGTAAGGAATACTATGTTCTTGAAATTAAAACGGAAAGCACCTTCAAATTTACAAGTCGTTTTGGGGTGGATGAAAAGCATTATGCTCAGGCTACTTGTTATTCGTTGCTGCTCGGGTTATCTAAAATTATATTTCTTTATGAAAATCGTGATACTTGTACAAAAAAGACCTTTTTATTTGAGGTTACTGAGAAGATGAGGCAAGATATTCGGGAGAAAATTTCTTTTGTAGAAAAATGCGTTAAAGATGATATCTTGCCGGCTCCCTGTAAAAATGAAAAGGTATGTATGTATTGCGGTTATAGTCTAAAATGCCGGATGAATGTAAAATGAAAACAAATAGAGGAAAAGATTTTGAGAAAAATGTTAAAACAGCCCTCGGCGCTGAGGGTTATTTTGTATTAAGGCTTCAAGACTCTATGGGTGGATTTGCGGGGGTAAATAATCCTTGCGATTTTATTGCCTATAAATCCCCTATGTTTTTGATGCTGGAATGCAAGGCAATACGTGGCGGAACTTTAAATTTTAAATCTCATATTCGCCCTAATCAGGAAAACGGTATGTATAAAGCATTTATGGAACATAATGGTATTTATGCCGGCTTTCTGGTGTGGTATTTAGATTATGATATTATTAAATTTTATCCCATCCACGAATTAAAGGAGGCAAAGCAAAACGGTGAACTTAGTTTTAGTGCAAAGGATACGCAGTTTGGCTTTGATATTCCGGTAAAGAAATTACGGGTAAATTTAATTCCTAGTTTTAAAGGTCAAGATTTTGCTTTGGCTTTTGTCACGGCAAATCTTTATAAGCATAAAGCGGAGGGTAATTATGGCAAAACTAAATTTAATTGATTGCGATTATGACCGCGTAAAAAAGGGGAAGAATGATGTTGAGGTGGCTACTGTACAAATTCATAAAATGGTACAGGTGGTGGTAGATAAATACTGCGCCGATTTAGATAAGTTATTAGAGGGTATTCGGCAGGTATTATTTTCCGATAAGGATAATGAACTTACTAGCGCTGAATTAGACCGCATTGTTTTAAAACTTCCTTTACTTATTTATTTTGGTGGCGCCGGGCAGGAATATGTCGGGCTTCAAGAGGATGTGGCTAAATTTGCTCGTCAGCTGGAATTTTCAAAGCATTTTAATAATGCCGCCGGCACTGTTGCGGATAAAACAAACTATGCCGAAACTAAAGTAAATGAGGAAGAAGCGGTAAGAGTAATTTATTCTCGTGCTTATAAAATTATTCGCGGTAAAATGGAAATGGCGTTAGAGTTATTACAAAGCGCTAAAAAGGTCATTTCCCGCCGTATGGGGGAACAAAATGTTCCGGAGGACAATAGATGAGTAAACTTGATTCCTTAATGGCTGAAGTAAATAAAAAATTTAAGCAGCAAATTATCACTGATGGTTTGCCCGAATTTCATCGGGAGAAAATTCCTTTTTCTTCAATGCGATTAAACTATATGACTTATGGGGGCATTCCTCGGGAAGGCATTGTTGAATTTTTTGGGGAAGAAGGAGGCGGGAAAACTACAACCGCTTTAGATATTGTAGCAAATGCCCAAAAGATTTTTAATCAAGAAGCAGGGAAAAAGGGTACGCCCTTAAAAGTAATGTGGATTGATGCTGAAAATCAATTGGATGATGCTTGGGCGGAGCAATTAGGGGTTGATGTTAAATCTCTTAAAGTTTTTACGCCGGTTAATATGGCAGCCGAAGATATTTTGGAGGTAGCTATTGCCGCTGCGGAAACTGGTGAGATTGGACTTATTGTTTTAGATTCTATTGGAAGCCTTATGAGCCGTAAAGAGATGGAAGGCAGCGTAGAAGATAAGCAATTTTGTGGGGTCGCTGACCCAATGCGGAAATTTGTAAATAAAATTCGCCCTATTACCGGGCGGGTAGGCTGCTGCTTATTATGCATCAATCAATTGCGTGATAATGTAGGGGCAATGTTTCCAAGCACTAAAACGCCCGGAGGCCGTTCTTATAAGCACGCCCTTGATTTGCGCTTGCAATTTCAAAAAGGGGCGCTTATAGCCAAAGATGGAAGCGAGCAAAATAAATCTTACAGTGACCCGGCTGGTCATATGGTTATGGTTTCTTTAGCTAAAACGCGTGTATGTAAGCCGAATCGTAAGTCCGGGCATTATGTGCTAGACTACGAAAAAGGAATTGAGCATATCGCAGATTTAGCGGATTTATGTATAAAAATGGAAATCATTAGTAAATCAGGTTCTTGGTTTGAGATAGTTGACCCAATTACTGGTGAAATGATGATGGACGAAAAAGATGAGCCGCTTAAATTGCAGGGGCGCTCGGCAGTCTTGAAATTTTTACAGGATAATCCTAAAATTTATGAGGAGTTAAAAAATGGCGTCGCGCAAAAAATCAAATAAAGAAGAAGTTGTCAGGGTTGGAAATCGCTATGGTAAGCCGATATCTTTTGACGACCGGGTGGATGCAATTACTCGCGGCGTGGCTAATATGCTAAAAGAAAAGAACCGTAGTTATGGGAATAGCGCCCTAGACCCGGTACGTATATTTAGTAAGGCAACGCCGGTTGAGCAAATTTTAGTTCGTCTTGATGATAAATTATCCCGCTTGAAAAGGGGGGATAATAGATTTCAAGAGGATACTATAATTGATTTGCTTGGTTATTTAGTCCTCTTATTGATAGCCAAGCAGTCCTAAACCTGCCCTACAAGTGGAGGGTGTAATTTTACGCCCTCCTTATTATTAAAAAATAAGAGTTGCCAAAACTTATTTTATTTACTATAATAAATTTATAATAAAACAAAAATAAATGGAGGAAGTATGAAGGAAAAAATAAAAGCAGTTTTAGTGTTTGTATTATTATTTGCGGTGATGGCGGTTGCAATGAATTATGTGATGAAGGTCGCAGATGAGTGTTGGGAAAATCGTGCAAAGGCCGCCGGATATTATGATACCTTACCGGATTCAATGAAAAATCCAAAGGATATTAAAAAATGAAAGCAGCAGAAAAACGAAGGCGTATGTTAGTTGAAGTATTGGTTAACCAATTACGGGAAGACTATCACGCCTTCGTTTCTATTCAATGCGATTTTAATGGAAACGTTCAATCTTTAGAACTTGCGGTGCCGCTGGCATATCGGGATGAGGCGTTTCCATTATTTATTATTTTAAGAAATTATTTGGCGCCTGCTTATCGTAAGCGGCGTAAAATAAAATAGGAGAATTTATGAAAGTAACTTTATTGCGCTGTACCGAGGACCCGCTCGGTTTAATTTCGGAAGCATACCGACTTTGTTATGCGAGTATGCCAAAAGATAACCACGATGAGGAAGATAAATTTATTAAAGCGTGTATCAAGAATGAGCATACAAGTCCTATTGAGCACGCTTCCGCTACTTTCTTAGTTGAAGGAATCAGCCGTACTTGTTCGCATCAACTAGTTCGTCATCGTTTGGCTAGCTATACACAAGAATCTCAGCGATATGTAAATGCTCAGGATTCTAAATATGTAGTTCCGCGGGCGGTGATTGAAAAGAAAGATTTATTTGAACAATTTAAGCGGTCTCTTATTTTAGCTGAATTAACTTATAAAGATTTAGTTAAAGCGGGGGTTAAAAAAGAGGATGCCCGCTTTATTCTGCCCCAAGCAATTCATACTAAAATAATTGTTACGATGAATTTTCGGGCATTAAGAAATTTATTTAATTTAAGGCTAGATAAGCGGGCGCAGTGGGAAATTCGGGAGGTTGCTACCGCTATGATTTGTACTTTATTTGAGAAGGAACCCCGTATTGTTTGCCTATTTGCGGATATACTGGAAAAACACGCAAAATAGGGCGTGACATTTTTTAATTTATTTAGTATAATAATAGTATAGGAGATAGATGGTGGAAGGGCTAAAAATAAGGGTTGCCAAACCACAATTTATTTACTATAATAAAATTAAATAAAACAAAAATAAAATAATGGAGGTAGTACTTATGAGCACCAGATGTCAAATCAAAATTCGTTATTGCAACAGGGATATTTTAATTTATCATCATTGGGATGGTTACCCGGAGAATATCACTCGGGAACTTTTAAAAGCGCAAAGAGTTAAAGGTTCGGTGAAGTGGTCTTGGAACGGGGACGCAATTGTTAACCGTTTAGTTAAAGATAATTTTGATGATGGTTTTGAAATTGCCTTTAATGTTCATACCGATTTAGATTATTGGTACGAACTTGATTGCGACCGTAAAACCCTCCGCTGCTGGAAAGTAAATGGTTATTTGCTTTCGGATAAGGCTCAGGTTAATATGGATAAGGCCGAGGAAGTGGACTTAACCAAAATTAAAGAGGAGGAAGGTTATGGCAAATAAAATTTATACTATTCAAAAAGAAGTGACGCGATTTGGTGAGAGACTTACTTGCACCTATTCTGGAACCTTATCGGCGCTAATTAAAAAATTTTCTTCCATTATGTTAATGGCTCACGATAGTGAAGAATCTATTAAGCTTAATCCGAAAGATATTAAGGAGTTAATTGATACCTTAAATCGTTCCGCGGCAGTGGTATTTGCTTATAGGTGGAATTTTGCGCCTTATACCAGGACTGTTTATAGTTTAATAAAGTAAAATAAAATGAGCAGTTAGGGGAAAACTGGTCTAAAGAACAAAAACTCCTTTGGCCGCTTGAGTGGTAAACGGCCACTTTATTTTTGGAGGAATTATGGTTAAAAAGGTGGCGGGTACCCATCCTGAGTATGTTTATTGGGTTTGTTATGTAAATGCTTGCAATAAATTTGAAAATGCAATTGTTTATTTGCGCTTTAAATTAACTACCGAGGATACGGTATTAAAGTTTGAGCGGGAATGCCTTGAAAAATTTGCTAGGAATTTCCGGGCGGTGGTCAATTTTAAGTATTTAAGAACGGTGCAGGTGCCGAACAAGGAGGAAGTTAAATAATGGGATTAAGGATAACTCAGGTAAAGGATATTAAACCGCAATGCGGGTATTGTCAGGAAAAATTTAAGGGTATTTGCCCTTTAATTAGAATGCCCATAAATTGCGTAAATCGCGCCGTAGCGCGCAAATGCTTAAAGCAGGTACGAAAGGCTGCCAAGAGGTAAAAACAATGGTTATGCAGCGATTTTACCTAAATATGGGCTATGGGGTAACCACCGGGACTATTTTAAAGAGTTATTCTTGGGGTTATTTAATGCAGGTCGGTACCCTTTGCTATAAAATTGCGAAAGAGGATGTTTTTAAAACTTTTGAAGAAGCAAAAGCCGCCCAGCTTGAAGAAGCGCGAAAATTAAAAGAAGCAAAGCGCCGGGAGGGTGCCCGATGAACCAGCGTATTTGTAAAAATTGTAAATACTTTCAAGAAAAGGATAATACTAGCAGGGCGTGGGACTGCTGTACTGTAAATCCTGGAAAATCTTACATTATTTGGGCGACTAGAATTGCTTGCCCTAGTTTTAAGGAGATTGAATAATATGCCGAAATTTAAGGTCGGGGATAAAGCTTGGGTTAATGCTAGTTCTCCTCAGCCGGTGCAGATTTATGATGTAAGAAAGCATCCGCTAACCGGGGAGATGGTTTATCATTTTAAGATGCTTAGTCATTGGTATTTACCAAATTCCCGTGGCTATGCTATTGAAAAGTTAGTATATTCTAGTAGGGAGGAAGCAGAAAATGCCGGAAAACCCATATCTAAATGACTGGTTAAATGATATTGAAAGAGTGATAAAAGAACAGGAAGAAATGGCAAAGCATATTGAAAATTTGGAAGGAGATGATTAAGAATGACTGAGCGCGGGCTTAATGATAAAGAGAAAAACATTATTGCGCTAATGTCGCAAGAATTAAAACGGGCGGTATTGCTGGCGCAATCGGCTGGAAAGGAACCGAATTGGCTAGGCTTAACTGAATTGATATGTGCTCTATGGGATTTTCGCAATGCGACCCCGGAGGATATGCGGCAGGTAATTCAAGATTTAGAAAAGGAAGCCCAAAAAATTAAAAAGCGGCGGGAAGAAGAAAAAGCCGCATTAAACCGTTTACTTAGAGATTTAAAAGCTGGGCGGGCTTAAAAGAAAGGGGGATAAACAATATGAAAAAATTATCAATCATAGATAAAATTATAATTCGCTGCGTTTTATTTTTAATAGAAGGTCTAGGCAGGATTAGTGACGTATTTTATAATTTTAATGTAGATAAATTTACAGAGGATATCAAAACGTTATTAAAAGGGGATAAAGAATAATGCCGTTTAAATTAAATTATAGAAAGTTATGGGAAGGGTTAAAGGCAGAAGCCGCTATGTTACCATTTAGAACTAACGACCCTAATGAAAGGCTGATAATGGAAGTAACCGCTAAATGGCTAAGGGATAAAATGGGGCAGCAGGAAGCAGCGCAGCGGGCGGAGGTAGAAGAGGCTAAAAGATTATTTAATATAGAATCTTAAAATACTATTAGTGCCTCACATTACTGTGCCTAGTAAAAAATCATCACTAATAGTATAAACCCTCATATAGGTTTTTCTCCAAAGACAACCAAATACATTACCTATATGGGGGATTTTTATTCCCTTAAAAAGTTCACTTGCTTTTCCCGTCATTTATCATTATTTATTTGATTATCTTAATCATTGCTAAAAAATTGTCATTGGTTGATTAAATTATTTTATTTATGGTATAATTATGGCAATTCCCGGCGGAGGTGGGTAGAATGAAGAAAGAAATAGTGCCAGCAGAAGTGGTTGGAGAAAGTAAGAAATCGCCCAAGCGTGAATCCCTTAAAAAGAAAGCGGCGATAAGAAAATTTCTAGAATTATTGAATGAAGGCGTCACAAAAACGGATGCTTACCGAACTGCTTTTAATACCAAAGCCCGGCGGGCTTGTGAAAGGGCGAATGAATTATTGGCTCGGCCGGATGTCCAAGAACTTCAAGTAATGATAAAAAAGCGTATGGCGGAAGAAATAGTTAATCGCAGTGCTTGGTCACAAGAACAGGCTATTACTACTTTAAAAGAGGCGATAAATATCGGGATGGAAAATATGCGCCGGAAAATAAGTATGCCGGCGGTATTGGCCGTTACTAATGCGGTACAGGAACTTAATAAGATGTCCGGTTTAACCGGGAAGGATTTACAGGTAGCGCAGCAATTAGTGATATTTCAAGGGGAAGAGAGGTTAAAAGACTAATGATAATCACTGCCTGTTTACTTTGTTTTCCTTTTGAGCCTTTACCGGTTTTGCCTATTGAAAGAATCCCATTTCATTGTAATACCTTTGAATATCGCCGCCGAAAGGGGGAATAATGGAGCAAAATACCGCCGTAAATCAATTTAAATTGAAGCCCCGTATAATTTCCCTCCCGGACATAGTTGGGGGCGGTTATGGGGCGATTTGGCGCGACAAGCACCGGTATTTAGTCATAAAGGGCAGTCGCGGAAGTAAGAAAAGTACTACTGCTGCCCTTAGAATCATTTATAATATGATGAAATATCCGCTTGCTAATACTTTAGTGATGCGGCGCTTTTTTAATACTCATTTGAACTCTACTTGGGCACAATTAAAGCGGGCGACTAAAATGCTAGGGGTTGAGGATAAATGGCGTTTTAGTAAAAACCCGATGGAAGCAATATATTTACCAACCGGGCAAAAAATCATATTCCGCGGCTTTGATAACCCTGATAGCGTAACTTCAATTACAGTAGATGAAGGTTTTTTATGTTGGGTATGGATTGAAGAAGCCTATCAAATTGAAAGTGAAGAAAATTTTAATAAGTTAGATATGTCCATCCGCGGTAAATTCCCGGATGATGCAAATATATGGAAGCAAATTATTTTCACTTTTAACCCTTGGAGTTCTAAAACTTGGATTAAGAAAAGATTTTGGGATACCCCGGATGAGGATACTGCCTGCTATACGACTACGTGGGAATGTAATGAATTTTTAGATGAAAGCGACCGGCGGCAATTTATTAAAATCCGGGATACAAATCCTAACCGCTACCGGGTGGAAGGTCTTGGCGATTGGGGTATTAGCGAAGGCTTAATCTATAGTTATAAAGTACAGGATTTTAATATAGAAGATATTGCCGGTATGCGGGATGAGTTGGGCGAACATAAATATCATCCGTATTATGGGCTTGACTTTGGTTGGGAACACCCCACCGCTTTAATTTGCGCCTATGGAAGCCGCGCTCAAAAGAAGTTATACATATATGACGAGCATTACCAAAGGATGATGAAAAATGAGGCTATTTTTAAAATGATAAAAGATAAGGGCTTGCTTGGCTGTACTATAAGGGCTGACGGCGCAAGACCCGAGATTATTCAATCGCTGCGTGATTTAGGCTGTTATAATATCCGCGCCGCTAAAAAAGGGCAGGGCAGCGTGGTAGCAGGCATAAGAAAATTACAGGATTATGAAATTATAGTTCATCCATCCTGCGTAAACACCATAAAAGAATTTGATATGTACTGCTGGCAAAAAGACCCGGAAGGAAAAGCAACGGACGTCCCGGTAAAAGAAGATGACCACTTGATGGACGCTTTGCGGTATGCGACCGAGCCGCTTGGACGGATTACTTTTGATTTCATTTGATTTTATGGATGAAATTTGTTATAATAAGTCCCAAAAGGAGAGTGAGAAATGGAGTTCTTAAAATTAGGCCAACCAAAACCCGCTAAGAAAATATCGTTGGTTGATTATGATGGTCAACCGAATACCCCCTTTTTAAGCAATATCGTTGCCGAGTGGCAAAATGACCCAAAACGCGCTAAAATGCTTATGGCGCAAGAATACTTTATGGGTAATAATAGTACTATAGGAAAGAAGATTCGGCAAGTTATAGGGGAAAATGGGGCGCTTATTCCCTGTCAGCGGTTGGAGAACACCAAACTTGTCCACTCTTTCTTACATAAATTAACCAACCAAAAAGTATCCTACCTTTTATCAAAAGATTTTTCTATTCAAACTGAAAATGATAAATATGCTGAATTGCTGGGCGATTTTTTTGATAAGAATTTTATGCGCAAATTGAAAAATGTGGGCAAAGATTCTGTGGTCAATGGTATCGCTTGGTTGCAAGTTTATTATGATGAAGAAGGGGCTTTAAGCGTAAAGCGTATTCCCAGCGAGGAAGTTTTCCCATTTTGGAAGGATGTAGACCATACCGAACTAGATGCTATTTTAAGGATGTATAGTCTTTGGCATTATGACGAGCAGGGAAATAAAAGTGAGGTTAAAAAGGTTGAGTATTATACAACCGCCGGAGTATGGTATTATCAATTTGAAGGCGGAACCCTTATTCCTGACCCGGATAAAAGTGAGCAGGTCGGGGCAAACTTTCAAATTGAAGTGGAAGAAGCCGGCGAGGATGGAACTAAAACTAAAGTATTGAAGAATGCAATGTGGGGTAAAATTCCTTTCATTGCTTTTAAATATAATAGCGAAGAAACTCCACTTCTTGATTTTATTAAATCCTTAATTGATGAATATGATGTTACCACTTCCGGTTTGGCGGATGCTATTAAAGACAGCCCGCGCTCGGCAAAAGTAATTAGCGGGATGGAAGCGGAAAGTAAACAAACCTTTATTCGTAATTTTAGTCAATTAGGGCTGTTATTTGTAGGTCCGGATGGGCACGTAGATAATTTGCAAACAGAAATTGAGCATCAAAGCGTAGAGGCTCATTCAAACCGCTTGCGTAAGGACATTTTTGAGTTCGGTGGCGGGGTGGATACGCAGAATGAAAATTTTGGAACTGCCAGCAGCGGCGTTGCCTTAAAATTCCGTTATAGTGACCTGGATATGGATTGCTATTTTATGGCTAATGAATATGCCGCAGCCCTTGAAAAATTAGTTTGGTTTATTGCTGAGGATTTATTGCTTAAAACCGGGCAAGATTTTACCGAAGAAGATATTGACTTCATATTTAACACCGATATGGCAATGAATGAGGCCGAAGTGATTGATAATATCGCTAAATCCACTGATTTGTCTATGGAAACCCGCTTGGCTATGCATCCTTACGTAACGGATGTACAGGCGGAATTGGAAAGAAAGAAAAAAGAGCAGGAAGAGGCAATGCAGCTCGGCAATTTTGATGACCCGGATGCAGATGACCCGAATAAGGCGGATGAGGAGGAATAGATGGACTTCATAAATGGCGATTTTTACAGCGCTAAAAATGATACAGGGAGTGCCCTATTTCAATTTACCGATGGATGCGGGCAGCCTTTTGATTTAACCGGCTGGAAATTAGAATTTATCATTAAAAAATGTAAATTTGAAGAAGATGATACGGCCGTTTATAGGAAAGAATTTGATGTAACCGGTACACAGCTTCAAATTGATTTTGTAAAGGGCGACTTGGATATTGAACCGGGAACTTATTATTACGGGGTACGGGTACACGATGAAGATAATATCCGTACTTTATTAGATGGTAAATTTAATATAGGGAGAACCACTTTCTATGCTGCCCCGCAAAATTGATGTTACCGTAAGTGGCGTTACAAAAGTTAATACGACCATCCCGGATAATGTTACCGTAACTGGTTGCATTCCAAACGGGATGATGACCGATTATAATAAATTAAGAAATCTTCCTACTTTAAATGGGGAAGTAATTAAAGGGGATAAAACCTCTTTTGATTATAAATTGGCTTTTGTATATGAACAAGCGGTCGCGGCGAATGTATGGGAAATTGCCCATAATTTAAACCGGGAACCATCAGTGACAGTAGTTGATACCGCTAATAATGTGGTGGTAGGATACGTGACTTATATTGATAAAAATAATATAGTAGTAACTTTCAATGCTGCCTTCAAGGGTAAAGCATATCTAAATTAGGAGAAAACAAAATGGCATCAAAATCAGTATTAGTAGATGTAAACTTAAATAAAAATGAGTTGCAGAATGCCGTTGTGCAGAACCTTGCGGCGGCTCCGGCAAATCCAATAGCTGGTCAAATTTATTATGATACCGCGGCTCATTTATTGTATGTGTACGACGGAACAAATTGGGTAGCGGGGAAAACTTATACCTTCGCCTCTCCTTTATCCGTTGATGGAAATGATGAAGTAAGCGTAGCAAGCGCCTCCACTTCTGGAAAAGGGGTGATTGAAATTGCTACCGATACGGAAGCGGCTGCTGGAACTAGTACTTCATTAGCAGTAACCCCGAAACAATTGAATACTAAAGTTACGGCGAATACTGCTATTACCGGCGGAACTAAATGTAAAATTACCTTTGATTCCAAAGGGTTGGTAACTGCCGGGGAAGATTTAGCCGTAAGTGACATTCCCGCTCTTCCTTTAAGTAAAATTTCGGACGTAACCGCTACCGCGGCAGAAGTGAATGTTTTAGATGGCATTACCGCAACCACCGCTGAATTAAATTACACTGATGGCGTAACCGGTCCGATTCAAACTCAAATTGATAATAAGGTTACTAAAAATAACGCTATCACTGCCGCTACGAAATGTAAAATCACTTATGATTCAAAAGGTTTAGTAACCGGTGGCGAAAATTTAAGTGCTAGCGATATTCCGGATATTTCTGCTACTTATGTCGCTAAAACTTTAATTGGCGCGGCTAATGGGGTAGCGGGGCTTGATAATGATGGAAAAGTACCGACTTCTCAATTACCTAGCTATGTAGATGATGTAATTGATTCATATATCGTAAGCGGGGCGACTGCTTTGTCCGCTGGGTGGTTATCCGCTACCTCGGGTGGAAGCGCTTTAACCCCCGAAACTGGCAAAATTTACGTGGTTTTAACCGCCGGGCAGTATTTAAATAAAACTTACCGCTGGAGTGGTTCAACCTATGTAGAAATTAGCGCTGCTCCCGCGCAAGCAACGGAAAGCGCTGCTGGTATTGCCGCTATTGCTACCCAAGCAGAAGTAACTGCCGGGACGAATGATACTAAATTTGTAACTCCGCTGAAATTGGCAACCCATATTTCGGGGATGACTAAAAAAATCACCGCTACCAATGGTGCTTTGACTTCTAGCGGCGGGGTTTGTACTTGGACTATTAGCAATACTTTAGCTACTGAGGATGTTATTGTAAGCATTTATGATGTATCTAGTGGAGACCAAGTATTTGCTGCGGTAACTGCTACAAGCGGAAGCATTACTGTAAAAATAAATTCATCTTCAACCATTACCGCCGGGACTTATAAAGCCGTAATCGTGGGGTAGTTTATGAGCGCAAATTCACGCTTTTTAAACTTGGATACAGATGGAACCTTATCATCCAATAGTGATGAGCGGGTTCCATCTCAAAAGGCTATTAAAACCTACGTGGATTCCCATAGCGGGGGCGGGGCGGATATAGATAATGCTTCCATCACTCAAAATTCAAATAATAAATTGCAAGCGGTAGGGCTTATCAATCAAAATAATCCTACCGTTGCTACTAAAGAGTGGATAGGTACGAAAGCGCAATATGATGCTATTGCTACTAAAGACCCGAATACCCGCTATATTACTACGGATGAAGGTGACAGTGATTTAAGTACTAAGGCGAACCGGGAATTAGATAATCTTACCGATGGCTTGACTAATACAATTTGTTTTACTCCTGCCACAACCACAAGTACTGCTAGCAGTGCCACTCCGGCTGTAGTTGTAGAAAATTATGTAAACGGTACCTCCTGGTATCGGGTATGGAGTGACGGATGGTGCGAGCAAGGCGGAAGAGAATGGTTTGCTACTGCCGGGACGCAAATTACATTTTTAAAAGCATTTAAGGATACAAATTATACTTTAACTACTGGATTAAATGCAGGGGATAATTATGTTAAATCCTTAAACGTTTCATCAATTTTATCTACTTCGTTTACAGGCAAAGCAACGACTGATGGTGGGGGCAGCATTTCTTCAATTTATTGGTGGAAGGCTTGCGGATATATTAGATAAGGAGTTATAAATGGCAATTTATCAAGGGAATACAAAAGTAAGTGGTAATGCTCGGGTATCAAGTGACCTGCCTTTATTTTTTCCGGCATATTTACCAAATCATCCCAATAATGCTTCTTGGCTTTGGGCTGACCCTTTTAGTTGGCATTCTGCTGCTGTCTATGTAGCCGGATATAATCATTTAGTCAATGTGGTTAATGGGGTAAGCGCGCAAACAGAAACAATTGCTGGTATTTCAATCACTTATTATCGCGGAAATGATGGTTTAAAAATTGTTTTAGCAGACCAGCTTTCAGCGGTTAATGCGATTTATAATGCGACCGGAATTGGTTTTTATTTTATTTTGGATACTACCAATCAGCAATTTAAATTACCGAGAAATATCTATGGTTTTACAGGTCATCGCGGAGCGGTTGGAAATTATGTGGAAGAAAGTTTGCCCAATATCCGCGGTTATGTTAGAATGCATAAAGGCGAATTTGAAGATGCAACCGGAGCATTTAGTAGGGGAAGCTCTTATAACATTTATGCCGCGAATGGTGGTGGTTCGCAGCCAAGAGAAATAAATTTTGCCGCTAGTTCCTCGTCCGCCACTTATAAAGACGGGGCGGCAGTACAGCAACGCGCTACGCAAGCATATTTATATTTTTATGTAGGGAATACAGTGCAAGATGCGACCACCGTAGCAGTCGGGCAAATAACCGAAGCATTAAATTCTAAAGCAGACCAGGATTTACAAAATATCACCAATACTGGTAAGCAGATTATTGTTAATAACATTATTCCAAATTATGGGAACTATATTGAGGTGACCCAAAGCCCCGGAGTTTATACTCAGGTTACTAAAGATAGTTTTGTAGTTATTTGGGCTAGTGACCCATATATGGCAAATAATTACATATATGTTTCCCCCGATAATGGAACTACAACATATAGAGTCGGGTGGTGGTATAACGATATTAACGCCAATACAAAAGGTTCATCTTGGTCGTTTCTCGTGCCGAAAGGGTGGTATTTTACCTCTCAATTAGAAAACTCTTATACCGCTAGAATATATCCATTACAAGGAGCGCAATGATGATTTATTATAAAGCCGATGAAAATAAAAAATTAGTAATGCATACGCAATCTGCTTCTATGGCGGAGGATTATCATCTTACTGATTCTTGTAATGATGATGAGGTGGAAACTGCTTGGGATGGTTCCTTATATCTTAAAGGTTATGCCCCGGAAAAACCATTAGAGCGGCAGGTGGAAGAATTAGAGGGAAAATACGGAATGAACCGTTGGCAGCGTGAAGGTATTTTAGCAGAAGGAAGCCTTTATTCTTCCTATACAAAAGAAAAGGCCGAAGAAATTGAAAAGTTGGCCGAAGAATTACGTAAATTGTAGGAGATAGTTATGATTAAAAAAGCCGAATTAAATAAACCCTTTACGGAAAATGAGAGAGTTGATTTTATCGTCACTCAAAACCATCAAAAGGGTTATGAAATTAAAGAAACTGAAACTGCCCTTGAAGCGTGGGGGCTTACGGATGAAGAAATTGCCGAACAAGAAAAAGAGGCACATAAAAAAGAGCTAATGGCGCAGTTGGATGAATATGATTTAAAAGAAATACGTCCTATGGCTGCTAAAGCAGCGGGCGTAGCAACGGAAGAAGATGAAGCCAGATTGGCTGAATACGAGGAAAGAAAAGCAGCTATTCGCCAGCAATTAAAGGAGTTATAATATGGCTCAGGAACAGGAAGATGTTAATTATGGCGGGATTTTAGAAGCCTTAAACAATAAAATTGACTTGGATAATGGCAATAATCCAAAACCTCATATCGTGGAAACTTATAGAAATGGAAGTTCTTGGTATCGCGTATGGAGTGATGGTTGGTGCGAACAGGGTGGCGCTTTTACTTCAAACGGTGGTCCTATCAACCAAACTATTTACTTTTTAAAAAATTTCGTTGATACGGAGTATTATTTTGCTTATACGAATGGTTGGGGCGGATATGTAGAAAATGGTAACTCTGTAAACAGCCGGCAGGTTGGTTCCGTTTTTATTCCGTGGGCAACCAGTCAGGCTGGAAACGTATCTCGCTGGTTTGCTTGCGGTTATATTAGTTAAAGGACTAGGGTATGGCAACCTATTGGCAAAAACGCAGTGAGCAAATTATTTTAGATAGCGAACGTATTTCTGCTAGTATGGAAAAAACCCGCTTAAAACGGGTTTATCAGGCCGCTTATAAAAATATCCTTAATCAAATTAACGAAGTTCAAGCCTCTTTAACCGAACAAGGCTTTGCGATAGATATGGCAAAATCGCCAAATTCGCAGCAGAAACGCGATTATGCCGCGTTGGTAAGGCAATATAACGCGGCGGCTAAAAAAATCGCAAATAGGGGCGATTATCGCGAGTTAAAGCCCCTATCCACTCAAATTAAAGGCAGCAGGTTAACCGCTTTTAAAAATCAAATTGAAATTGAATTAGCCTTATTAGCCGCGGATAAGGAAGAAATGATAGGAGATACTTTACAGGATATTTATAAACATTCTTCCTATAAAACGGTATATGATTTAAGTAAGAAAGCAGGAAATCAGGTAGCCTTTGACCGGATTGATTCTAAAACCGCCCTCGCCGCGGTTAAAAGTAATTTTAGTGGAACTAATTTTAGTTCAAGTATATGGCAGGATAAACGTAAACTTGAATTATCCTTACAGCAGTTAATTCCGCAACAATTTATTATTGGTACTTCTACCCAAAACATTGCCCGTCAATTACGGGATAAATTAAATGTATCTTACCGCAATGCTATCCGCTTAGCCCGTACCGAAACTAACTTTGTAGCCAATATGGGGATGCAGGATAGTTATAAGCGGGCGGGAGTTCAAAAATATCAGGTATTGGCAACCCTTGATTCTCGTACTAGTGATATTTGTCAAGAAATGGATGGTTATGTGGGGGAACTAAGTAAAGCAGTTCCGGGGGTTAATTATCCGCCCTTTCATCCTAATTGCCGTACTACTACCGTTCCTTATTTTGATGATGAAGAAGATGAAGAACGTATAATGCGCAATGAAGAAGGCGCCAATGAATTTGATGAAAATATGTCTTATGAACAATGGCTTTCTAAAGTTGTTCATAAAAAGGCTGAGAAAATTCCTGCCGGAAACCCGGATGATTTAAGGGGGAGTGAGGCAGTATAAATTTGTTTATTATAGTAAATAAATTTATAAAAATCATTCTATTTTAAAATATCAGTTGACTTTTCAGTCATAAATGATGTATAATTTCCTCGGGAATAAGGTGATTATCCTTAAACCCTTCAATTAGCGGACACGACCGCGTCAAAAAGTGAAATTGAAAAGGAGAGTAGTAAAATGAACAAAGAAGCATTAGTCGCCCTTGGAATTACTGAAGAAGTTGCTCAAAAAATTTTGACGCTTCATAAAAGTGATATCAATGGCAATTATATTCCGAAATCGCGCTTTGATGATGTAAACGAACAACTAAAAGAAGTTCGTAAGCAAGTAGAAGAGCGTGATACTCAAATTGCGGGGCTTAAAAAGTTTGAAGGCACCAACAAGGAACTTACCGATAAGGTAAAAGAATTGCAGGAGCAAAACAAACAAAAAGCCGCGGAGTTTGATAAGCAGTTGAAAGAAAATAAAGTCAAAAATGCGGTTAAAGCATCATTAGGAGATTCGGTTCACGATTCTGCTTTAGTCTTGGGATTGGTTGACTTATCAAAAATTGAACTTGATGATAAGGATGAAATCAAATCCGGTCTTAAAGAACAGCTGGAACTGCTTAAAAAGGATAAAGCCTTTTTGTTCAAAGATGCGCCGACGAAGCCGAATGTCAAAATCACGGGTAAAACGCCCACTGATGGTGATGATAAAGGCGGCGCGGATGCCCCGGAGTCTTTTGCAAAGTCTCTGGCACAAGGTAATGCTGCCGCCACTGAAAGTGCGGCGAAAAAAGCCGAGGACTTGTATTTCGGCGCAAAATAAATAAGGAGAACTAAGAATGACAATGAAGTTCAAAACCACGTCTTATGCAAACAAGACTGAAATTCTTATGTTCCCTGACCATTACGTAGCGGAAGCGCATACGTTTTTACAAAATGACGCGGCCGCTGTAGTGGAAAACGGGCATAAGATTATTAAAGCCGGTACCGTTTATCCGGCTAATGATGCTACTGCCGTTGGCGTAGTATTTCAAGATGTAGATGTTACCGACGGAGATGCCTCCGGTGCATTGATTGTTCACGGCTTTATTGATGCAAGTAAAATGCCGGCTGAACCGGAATCTACCGCCCTAGGCGCATTGCCGCTAATCAAATTTTATAATTTGACAGCGTAATTGGAGGAATTAAGAGAATATGACTATTTTTGATTTAGTTGATTCTAAACCTATTGCCGCCTATTGGAATGAATTGGAATCCAATCGCATTCCCTTTTTAGGCGAAGCCTTGTTCCCTGCTCAAAAGAAAGTGGGCTTGGAATTGAAATGGATTAAAGGTCAAAACGGCTTGCCGGTTGCCTTGAATCCTTCTGCCTTTGATACGAAACCGGTTATTCGTGGTCGTATCGGCGTAGAAAAAGTGGAAACGGAACTTCCGTTCTTCCGCGAATCTATGCGTTTGGGCGAAAAAGACCGCCAGCAAATTTTGCAGTATATGCAAAATGCTGAGTCTCTGTATTTGCGCGATGTCATCGGCCGTATTTATGCTGATGCCGCAACCTTGGTTTCTGGTGCTTTGGTACAGCCGGAAAGAATGCGTATGGGCTTGCTCGTAAATGGGCAAATTCAAATCGCTGCCCCGACTGCCAAAGGCGGCGTAACGTATAACTACGATTACGACCCGACCAACGCGTGGAGAAACGCCAACACGGCTGCGCTTACCACGACCGCCAAATGGGACCAAGTTGCTACCGCTAACCCGGTAAAAGACATCTTGGATGTAAAACGCCACCAACGCATTAACTATGGCGTGGAAATTACCCGCGCTATTGTTACCACTAAAACTTGGGGTTACTTATTGAACAACGAAGCAATCAAGAAAGATATGAATATCCTTGGCGGACAACATATCATCTTGACTGATTCTATGCTCCAACAGTACTTCTTGACTAAAGTGGGCGTAACCTTCGTAGTATACGATAAAATGTATAAGGACGAAGCCGGTCAGCAGCAACAATTCTACCCGGATGATTACGTTACGTTCTTGCCGAACTATGCGTTGGGTCAAACCTTCTTTGGCACGACCCCCGAAGAGGCTGACTTAATGGGTGGGCAATTAGCCGACGCTTCCGTTTCTGTGGTAAATACTGGTATTGCGATTTTAACCAAAAAAGAATCGCTCCCGGTAAATATCATCACCAGCGTAAGCGAAATCGTGTTACCGTCCTTTGAACGGATGGATGACGTGTACACCCTGAAAGTAGCCTAATAAGGAGGCGCCCTATGGTCAAAATGACCTTTGCCCGTACGATTAAATATAATGGAGAACTATGTCCGGCCAATTCCGTTGTGATGGTTGAGGCCAAAGATGTAGAAGACCTGAAAAAAATCGGCGGAACGGTAATTGCAGAAGATGTAGTTGCCGAGGAAGCGAAACAATCTAAGGCGGAGGTACGTAAGGAAGCCCCCGCCAAGGAAAAACTACCTCCTACGAAAGGACGCAAAAGAGGATAAACAAATGGACAAAGTGAAAGCGCTTGTATCTCATAAATTGCACGATAATGATATCCCAGCGGATATGATTAGTTTAGCAATTGAAGAAGCCGAACAGGTTATCTTGAACTATTGCAATATCAAGCAGGTTCCGGATGCATTGCGTTTCACTTGGGCGAATATGGCCTGTGACATTGTTAAATCCTACAATGCAACGGAGACGGGCGAGCCGGTTAACGGTGGACCCGCCTCCGTCACTATGGGGGATACTACCGTTTCTGTTTCTAATAAAGAAAGCGGAAGCGGGCACGTAGTTGATTTAGATGCTTTTATCCAAAATTATCGCGAACAATTAAATAAGTTCCGGAGGGTCAAATGGCAGCCGTTCTAAAGGTTGGTTGGACTAGAAAGTATCTTCAAAAGATGTATGTGGATAAGGCTATTATTAGCCGTTTTAAAGAAGTTTTAGATGATGATGGTTCGGTTAAAGCGGTAGTTGATGAGCCTATTGCTGAATATAAGTGCCGGGTTTCTTTTGTAAATAATGATTCTCGGGATTCTTCCCAAGAAGATGTCAGCCCCGTTAATTTCGCCGTAAAACTGTTTTTTGACTTGGGGGTAGATATCCACAAGGGGGATAAGATAAAAGCCTTTAAAATGGGCGAAAATGGCGCAGTAATACAGGTTATACAGGGTATTGCCGCCCTTCCGGCAGTATATGTAAACCACGTGGAGGTAAATTTAACCCAAACAGGAGAAGCCTAATGCCAATGGATTTCGGTGGGATGGAAGACTTAAAACAGCAATATATTCAAATACAAAAAGACTTCCATAACTTTTTAGAAGATTTCCTATTTGAGCAAGCAATGCGGGCACTCCGGAAAATAAAATTAAGAACCCCGGTAGATACAGGCGCTTTAAGAAATGCCTGGAATATAGAAAATGGGGTGATTAAAAAGGGGAATAATTTTATCGTAGTCATAAAAAATCCGTTGGAATATGCTTCTTTTATTGAGTATGGGCATACAACGGCGACCCGGATGGGTTGGGTGGACGGATATTTTATGGCGACGGTAAGCATTCAAGAAGTACAGGATGCGTTGCCGAGAAGGTTTGATAAAGCCTTTAATGAATTTTTAATAAAATTAAGTAAAAAGGAAGGCGCCTGATGCTTATAGGAGAAGTAATAAGAAGTGCCGTAGCGGCAAAATTAAAAAGCATATTTTTAGACGTCACTGTTTATAAAGAGAAAATTGAACAGGGCGTTCGCTATCCTCACTTTTTTATTTTGCCTTTAAATACTTCTCGGGAATTAGATTTAGGACCTCGTGGCTGGATTTACTATCAGGTAAATATAAGATACCGCCCGACCCAAGATTTTAATTCAAAATATGGCGAATTGGAGCAAGTAGGAACCGACTTAATGTGGGCGTTAGATACTATCACCGTTGCCGGTTTCCCATTAAAAGGGCGTGATATGAACTATCAAATAGTTGACGGGGTGCTCCAATTTTTTATAAATTTTCGTATGAGGACAAAACAAGAGCAGGAGATTAAAGATAAAATGGAAACATTGACTAATTCTGCTGAAACTAAGGAGGAAAACTAATGGCTGGCGGAACATTCGTAGCAATGAATAAAGTACGTCCGGGCGCGTATATCAATTTTGAAAGCGTGCCCAAACCCTTGATGACCGTTGCCGAACGCGGCGTAGTGACTATGCCGGTAGCAATGGAATGGGGTCCGCAGGATACTATCATTACCCTGCTCAGCGAAGATTTGCTTAACGGCAATTCAATCGCTAAAATCGGTTATGATGCTTTTGATGCCGAATCCCTTGTATTTCGGGAAGCGTTAAAAAATGCTTATAAAGCATATATTTATCGCGCCGATACGGGCGGTACAAAGGCAACGGCTACTATTGGTAATTTAACCGCGGCGGCAAAATATGCCGGCGTAGTAGGTAACCGGTTGACTATTGCCGTGGTTGCGGACGATTCTAATTTTAAAGTCCAAACCTTTTTAGATGGCGGTTTAAAAGATGAGCAGGTTGTTTCTAGTATTGCTACCCTACAATCAAATGATTGGGTTGACTTTACTGGAGAAGGCGCTTTAACCGCTGCCGCTGGAACTGCCTTAACCGGTGGTACTAACGGAACCGTGAATGCTAGCGTATTAACCACGTATTTTTCTAAAGTTGAAAAACTTAAATGGAATACAATGGGGGTACCGCTGCAGCTAGAAAATATCGGCGCTCAGGTAACTACGTTTATTCGTCATATGCGCGATGAACTTGGTAAAAAATGCCAAGCTGTTTTAGTAGATTACCCGACTGCTGATTATGAAGGTATTATCTCGGTATCTCAGGGCTATAAAACTTCCTCCGAAACCGTGACCAAGTATATTTTCGCCGCTACGGTGGCAGGTATGACTGCCGGCGCTGCCGTAAATGAATCCAATACTTTTAAAGAATTGGTAGATGCGGTTGAAATTATTGGAGAGTTGACGGATTCCGAAATTCAAGAGGCTCTTCAATCTGGTAAATTTGTTCTTTCCCGCCGCGATGATGATGTTGTAGTGGTAGAACAAGATATCAATACCTTTAAATCTTTTGTACCGAAAAAAGGTAAAGAATACGCTAAAAACCGCGTTATTCGCTGCCTGGATGAGATAAATAATACCACTAAATTAACGTGGGAAAAATCTTATGCCGGAAAAGTGGATAATGATGAAGATGGGCGCAATACCTTTAAGGCTGATTTAATTGCCTTCGGTAAACAATTACAGGGGCTCCGCGCTATCACTGATTTTGATGGCTCCGAAGATATCTCCGTAATTAAAGGCCAAAACATTGAAGACGTTATTTGCGATTGGGCTTTAACGCCGGTAGATGCTATGGAAAAATTGTATATGACGGTGCGCACGCGCTAGGAGGAAAAGTAAATGGCACAAAATACATTCTTAAGAGCCGGCGATGTCATTAGCGGACAAGAGGCAAAAGCGATTGCAACCATCAATGGTGAAGTAGTTGAATTATTTGAAGCGAAATCCATTGAAGCGACTGCTACCAAGCGTAAAGCCGAAGTTCGCACTCTTGGCAAACGCGGCACACAAAGCAAAACCGTAGGTTGGAGTGGTACCGGTACATTAAATATGTACTATGTATCCAGCCGGATGCGTAAATTGATGCTTGACTATATTAAAACCGGTAAGGATATTTTCTTTACTTTGGTCATCATCAATGCTGACCCCACCTCTACGGTAGGTACGCAAACAATGGCGCTGTACAATTGTAATTTGGATGCGACCGTTTTAGCGAAATTTGATACGGAAGCGGATGCCCTTGATGAATCGGCAACCTTTACGTTTGATGACGCTGAAATGTTAACTGAATTTACTGCGCCGCAGTAAAAAAATTAAAGTAGTGAGGTAGAAAAATGCAATTAAGTGAGTTCCTTATAAAAAATCCTGTTAATAACCTGACGAAGGAGGTATATCTTTCCGACCGTTTCGTTGATGAAAATGGGAATAAAATTCCATTTAAAATCAAAGCAATGTCCGGAGATGAATATGCCTCCTATCGTAAGCAGGCATTGAAAGTGACGAAAAATGGCGTTGATTTTGATACCAAGAAATTTAATGAAGCGGTTATCATCAATAACACCGTTGAACCGAACTTTCGGGATGCGGAATCTATAAAAGCTGCCGGATGCATTACTCCGGAGCAATTTATGTACCGCTGCCTATTAGCGGGAGAAATTGATGCGCTTGCTTCAAAAATTAGTGAACTGTCCGGCTTTAATACTTCGGTGGAAGAAGCCCGTGAAACAGTAAAAAACTCTTAAAGGAGGACGACGCCGAGACTTGGTATAGTTATTACTGCTTACATAAGTTTCATTGGCCGCCCTCCAAATTCACCGAAATGGACGTAAAAGAAAAAGGCGCTGTGATGGCGCTTATTGATGAAAGATTACGTCAAGAAAAAATAGACCGGGCAAAAGCCCGTTTAAAAACTTAAAAAATAAAGGAGTCATCTTATGGCAAATGTTACAAATTCAATTTCTTTGCAAGATAAGATGACTCCCGTTTTGTCCCAAATAATTCGCTCGCTAGATTTAACCGTAAAAGCGATGAAAACGGTTAACGTGGAATCCAATAGGGTCGCGCAAGAAAAAGCGTTTAAACAGGCGAATAACGCGATTAAACAGGCGAATAATTCGCTTGATAAGATGGTTAGTGAAATGAAAGGGGCAAAAGATGCTTCAAAAGATGTAAATGTTCAATTTCAAAAATGGCCAAACTCCATTATGACCGCCGCCTCGGCCTTACAAATCATTCGTTCTTGTTTGGGGGCGCTGCGTCAGGGGTTTTCCCTTTTGCAGTCCTTTAATGAAGCCGCTTACGGGGATGATGCCGCTCAAACCCGTTTGGCTTCTCAATTACGTAATGTAGTTAAAAGCCGTGAAGAAGGCATAAAAGCGCAAAAAGAAATTAACCGGTTGGCTCAGGAAGGAGAAAGAAAAACTGTGGTTGCTGGAACTGCTACGGTAGCCGGCGCTTCTCAATTAGCGACTTATGGCCTTCAAAGCCAAAGTATTCAGCGCTTAATTCCGGCACTTCAAGACCTTTCCGTTGGGATGTACGGGGTAAATGTAAGCGAAGAGCAGATGATTTCAACCGCGCAGTTATTTGGTAAAGTAATGAACGGGCAAACGGCTGCTTTAACCCGTTATGGAATTAAAATGACAGATGCCCAAAAGAAAATACTTGAAACCGGTAATGAAGCGCAAAAAACTCAAGTATTGGTTGAAATGCTTGGTAAATCTTTTGGCGGCCTTGCGGAAAATATGACCCAATCAAGTGCCGGCGCGCGAGCGCAGTTTCAAAATATATGGGGACATATGATGGAAGAAGTCGGTAAAACTACCGCCGACGCCTTTGGGAATGTTTATCGCTCTATTATTGCTAATCTACCTCAAATTCAAGCAATGATACAGCAGGTAGTAAATATGATTGTTCCTTTTATCAATTGGGTAGCAACCACTGGAATACCGATGATTGTATCCGGGCTTCAAATGATTATGCCGATTGTGCAAGGAATTTATGATTTTATTGCTAATAATTTTAGTTGGATTGAGCCTCTTGTATCCGGTATCGGTGCGGCACTATTAACCTTAGCAACCATTTTAGGGACGGTTAGCGTTGTAACTAAATTGGTTACTGCCGCTACCTGGTTATGGAACGTGGCATTAAATGCCAATCCAATTGTTTTAGTGATAACTTTAATTGCCGGACTTATTGTTTGGCTGGTGCGCCTGTGGAAAACTAATGATGCGTTTAGAATTAACATCATTAAAGCCTGGAATTTTATTCGGGATGGTATTTTAAATTCCGTTTCAATGATTAAAATAATGGTAATGAAAGCATTTCAAGGGATGGTTAACTTTGCTATTGACCAAGTCAATATGTTAATTAGCGCGGTTAATAAAATTCCGGGCGTTGATATTCCTTTACTTGAGCGGGCTAGTTTTGGCGATAAAGTAGAGGAGGAAGAATTAGCAAAGTATGTAAAACGAACGGAAGAACGCCGGGCGGAAAATGCTGCTTTAGATGCTGAACTTGCCGCCAGTAAAGAAAGAAAGGCTGCCGAGGATATGACCAGTCCTGCCCCGACTGGTGCGGAGGCTTTATGGGGTAATTTTAAAGGCGGACCGGTACATACCATTGTAGATGAAGTGCGGGATGAAATTAAAATTGGGGAAGATGATATAAAATATCTTAAAGATGTGGCAATGAAAGATTTTGATGTTCGTTACCAGCAGGTTACGCCGACTTTGACCATTTCAAATATGAATGTGGCTGAAACGGCCGACGTAGATGCGGTAGCCGGCGCTTTAGAAAAAATGATAAATGAAGCGCAAAGCGCTGATGTAAATATGGGGATAACCTATGCCAATTAAATTTTTCTTTGTATATGATAAAACTTTAATTCAATTACCGGTAAACCCTTCCGAATTAACCGTTAAAACTCCGGGCAATAACCAAACTTATGAAACGGTTAAATTGGGAGAAGTTAATTATTTGAAGGATAAAAAATTAACAGAAATTACTATTAAATCATTTTTCCCGCAAATGCTGTCAGCTCCTTGGATAGCAGCGTCCGGTATTTTGGCTCAATTACCTTTTTACTACATCAACCTATTTGAATCAATCCGCGACCAAAAACAAACAATGCGTTTGGTAGTCGCCGACCTCGGGATAAATATGGAAGTAAGCATTGAAGATTTTGAACACGGTTTTACCGCTCAGGATGATGATGTTCAATTTACCTTATCTTTAAAA
Source organism: Acutalibacteraceae bacterium (assembly GCA_045630515.1). Lineage (GTDB taxonomy): Bacteria > Bacillota > Clostridia > Oscillospirales > Acutalibacteraceae > UMGS1532. The sequence continues at coordinate 19,738 of JAZQTG010000083.1, read as the reverse complement.
CAGGCTAGAATGGGTAAAGCCAAAAATGTGGTAACTAATGTAGATGGTTCAAGCAGCGTTGCCAATGGATTTCAATTTATTCGTAAATTAACCAAAGTTATCCCGGATAATTATACCATCAAACCGGGGGATGATTTATGGACGATTGCTTCAACGGTGATGGGTATGGGCAGTAAGTATTTAGATATTCAAAAATATAACCGCCTTATTTTAGGGCGTGACCCGAATATCTTAACTCCGGGTACAATTATAGGGATACCAAAATGAATATCCAGTTAATGGTGGAAGATAGTGAAACAAAAAAGCGCTTAGATATAAGCGACCAAATTCAAGAAGCTGTTTGGACTACCCACTTGCAGGGGGTGGCCGGACAGTTATCTTTTACTATGATTCCAAGCGAATATAATTTTAATCCGGGGACAAAGGTATGGTTATCTATTCCGGGAAAGGCTGATTTATTTGCTGGACGTGTTTTTACCACCTCCTTAACTAAATCAAGAACTTTAAGCGTGACCTGCTATGATTTATTACGCTATTTAAGAAACCGGGATACTTATATTTTTAAAAATATGACCGCCAGTCAAATTTTTTCAAAGATTTGCAAGGATTTAGAATTACCGTATCAAATTGCGGCGGAGGTAAATTATGTTTGTTCCCCTAGAACCTGTGATGGAACCGCTTTAATGGATATGATACAGCAGGCTCTTGATGAAACTTTTATTAAAACAGGGGAATATCTTTTTGTTCGGGATAATTTTGGGGTTTTAAGTCTTGAAAATTTAATGAATTTTAAAAGGGATTATTTATTGGATAAAGACCTTTTAAGCCTTGATTTTTCTTATAGCCGCAGCATTGATGAAGAAAGTTATACTTATGTAAAATTAGTTTCTAAAGAAATTGATAAGCAATCCGGAAAGGAAAAAACAATTATTTCTTATGCAAGAAATCCTGAATTGGCTGAAAAATGGGGTCCCCTGTTATATCGGGAAAACATATCCAAAGCAACCAATCAAGCAGAACTTGATGACCGGGCGAAAAAATTACTAGAATTAAAAGGCAGAACCACCCGTAAAATGAGTTTTACCACTGAGGGAAAATTAGATGTTTTTGCCGGCTGCGGGCTTTATGTAAACTTAAAAGATATTACCGCGGATGATATCAATAAATGGTGTCAGGTTCTTACGGTAAAGCATACTTTTAAAAATCAGCAGCATATGATGACTTTAGAGGTACTTTTATAATGCTTGGGCATACTTTAATTGAAACAATCAAAGCGGTAGTTCAGCGGTATTTAGAAAGTCAAAAACCGGCTGAATTTGCGCTTGGCGTAGTAACCTCGGTTAATCCTTTGAAGATTAAAGTGGAAAACCGTTTGGAAATTGATGAAACTTTTTTATTATTGTCCGCTTTTGTAAAAGAAAAATGGATAAATATCCCGGAGGATGCGGAGAACCAGCATATTCATATTATTCCGGCGGTTGATGATGAAGGCGGTATATGGAAAACAGATGCTGCCGCCGGACCTGCCAGTCACTTCCATACTATACCGGAATGGAAAACTAAACTGGCGCTTCCTAAAATTAAATTATGGCGGGGTTTAAAGGTCGGCGACCAAGTAAGAATGATTCGTTTACAAAATGGTCAATTATATTATATTATTGAAAGAGTGGAGGGTATTACAAATGATGCCTAGTGTGGATAGTTCTTTAGACCAAAATGTTACTACGCAGGAACAAAAGCCCTCGTTAACTTGGCAAATTGACCTTCAAAGCGGCCGTATAAAAGGCAAAATTGACGGCGTAAAAGCAATTTACCAGGCAGTTGAAAAAATCCTTTTAACCGAGCGTTATGCCTACCACATCTATAGTTGGAATTATGGCTGCGAATTGGTATTCTATATTGGTAAGGATACAGATTTTGTACTAGCGGATGCCGAACGCGCAATTACGGATGCTTTAACTCAGGATGATAGAATCCGTGGGATTGAAAATTTTAAAGCAAATTTAGTAGGTAGGGAAGCAGTTTTGGTAACCTTTACCGTTATAACGGTTGCCGGAAAATTTGATTTTGAAAAGGAGATTTCAGTATTATGAGCCAAAGTAATGATACTAGTTTTGCGGATTATTTAGATGTTTATACTTATGAATTTATTTTAGACCGGATGCTTGCTCGTATTCCTGATTCTTTAGATAAGCGCGAAGGTTCAGTAATATGGGATGCCCTTGCCCCCGCTGCGGCAGAATTGGCTAAATTGTATATTGAATTGAAAGGTATTTTAATCAATACCTATCCGGCTACTGCGGTCGGGCAGTATTTAGATTTAAAAGTACAGGAAAGAGGCATAAGCCGTTATGAGGCCACTTATGCTGTAAAATTAGGTACTTTTACTGATACAAGTGGTAATCCGGCAGAAATTCCTCTTGGTTCTCGGTTTTCAACCGTAAGCGATACCGCTCCTATAAATTATACGGTTACTTCTCAATATGAAATTGAGGGGGTTGTTCAAGCCGGTAAATATCGCTTAACCTGCGAGGAAGCCGGTACTTCTGGAAATAGTTATATTGGAAATTTACTTCCTATTTCAAACGTAGTTGAATTACAATCTGCCTTGCTTAGTGATTTGCTTATTCCCGCCCGCGATAAAGAAACGGATGATGAATTATATGACCGCTACCTTGAAAAAATCAATGCTACTGCCTTTGGTGGAAACGTTACTCAATACCGGGATTGGATTTTAGCAATTTCGGGGGTAGGGGCGGTTCAAGTATATCCTACTTGGAATGGGGGCGGTACGGTTAAATGCTCTATTATTGGGACTGATTTTTCCGTAGCAAGCCAAGATTTAATTGATACCGTGCAAACAATGCTTGACCCGGAATTAAATCACGGAGAGGGACTTGGTCAGGCGCCAATAGGGCATACCGTAACGGTTACAACCGCTACCGAAACGCCCGTAAATATCTCAATTGATGCGACTTTGGAGGCCGGTTATACGCCCGAACAAATAAAATCGCTTATAGAGCCGATTTTGAGCGATTATTTGCTATCCCTGCGCAAGCAATGGGGTAATAATACGGAACTAAATAATTATTCTTTAAGTTTATTTAGGGCTAACCTTATCGGTATTTTAATTGCGGTTCCGCAAATTTTAAATATCACTGAAATAAGATTAAATGGGGCAAACGCAGATTTATTCTTTACAGAGACTGCGCAGTTGCAAGAATTACCAGTCTTGGGGACGGTGACCGTAAATGTCTAATAGGATTACGCAGCATCAACCTCATTACGAGAGAGGGGTTTTTGAGTTCCAGGAAATTGCTAAAACGGAAGATACCGAATTAAACCTATCTACCCTTCAAAAGGATAAAGTTTTAGCAAATCAATTTGTTTTGACCGCCGATGAAGATGGAATCGCTATGTTTGAAAAACTTTATGGCATTATTCCTGAAAGCGGGGATACCTTGCAATTTCGGCGTGAAAAGATTTTAAACCGTATTCAATTACAGCCGCCTTATACAGAAAGATTCTTACGGGCGCAATTAGACCGTATTTTGGGCGCTGGGACTTACACCCTTATTGTGGATTATAATGATTATATCATTTACATAAATTATAATACGGAAAGCGAAAGCATTAGTAAAGAAGTATCACTCGTTATCAATAAGGTTAAGCCGGTAAATATGGCTTATGTAACGGAGCCGTTGTTAATTTATGGAATTTTGGAAAATGAAGTAATTACATCTATCCCTACAGTTTATTATAAATTGGGTACCAGCTGGATTTTAGGCAAATATCCATTTAAGATAAGAGGGGAAGGGGAGGTATTCAAATTGGCAAGTATCAATTCTATTACTGATAATTTATTGACTGCCACCGCTAATTTTGTAATGGATGAAATTAGTAAGGTTGTCTTAAATGGTTCAGTTGAAATTACTACCTTTTCAGTTAAACGGGTTGTAAATAATACTGTAGAGGTAGAATATGAAGTTACCCCCGCGCAAGTAAATACTATTACGCGGCTTCAATTATGTAAAGCGGATGGAACAATTTTAACGGACGTAACCGTATACGTTCCAATTCTTGATGATACGGTAATAAACCATAAAATCAATGTTAAAGAAGGGGCATAACAATGAATAATGTAAACTATAATTCAAAGCAAAATTGGGTATTAAATGAAATTGTAATGCCCGAAGATGTTAATAAATGGGAAAAGGGAATTGCGGATGTGGTTGCTCTTGCGAATTATTTAAATTCAACTGATATTCCTAATCTAGCCGATATTTTAAATAATTTACAAAATAATACGGCGAATAAAGATTTATCAAATATCAGCCAAAACGCTGCCCAAAAACTTATTCCAGTTGGCGCAATTCTTCCCGGACCAGTGACCGAACTTGAGGGATTTTTACTTTGTAATGGACAGGCAGTTTCCCGTACTACTTATGCTGCTCTTTATGCTAAAATTGGTACAAACTTTGGTTATGGTGATGATAGTACAACTTTTAACGTACCTGATTATCGCGGATGCTTTTTACGTGGTTTAGGCGGTAATAGCGCGGCTGATATGTATACAAAGCAGCAATCCGGCGTTCCTAACATTACAGGGAGAACCGGCTCAATGACAAACCTAGCTGCCCCGGCAAACCAACCAAACAGCGCTTTGCATAATGAATTTATAAGTACACTTGACCAAACAATGACAAATGTAATCAATCAATCGCAGTTTGCTGTTACTATTGATGCTCGGCGCTCTTCATCAGTTTACCAAGAAGGTTTACAAGAAGCCCGCCCGGTAAACTTTGCAATAAATTATTTCATTAAATTCTAGGAGAAAATTTTATGTTAAAATGGGCACAAATTATTGATGAAAATACTAAAGAAGTGATACTTGGTGCTGGGGTAAATCCTGACTATTATGCTGCTATTGGAATGAAAGAAATGGAAGTTGAAGAAGCATATACCGGCAAATGGTATGTAAAAGGATATGCTCCTCAAAAGCCAGAACCAAGCCGCGAAGAAATACTTAAACAGGAAATTGCCGAATTAGAAGCGCAAATCAGCGCCCGTAATATGCGGGCAGCCTTGCTCGGCGACTCTTTTGCTTTAAATAAAATTACTGATATTGAAGCGCAAATTGAAGTAAAAAGGCAGGAGTTAAAAAATTTAGGCGAATTATAATAGTTTCCCCGTGAAAAGTAACTATAAAAAATAGTAGACTTTTATGGGAAAATTATTATAATTAAAATAAGGGAGAATGTATGGAATTAAATGGGACATTTTTGTATGGGATTGCTTATGCTTTCTTTATTATTATTGCCGCTTTAGTTATTGTATCAGCGGTATTATGGCGGAAATTTAAAAATTTTCTTATTGAAGAATTAGAAAGCCGCTTAGTTAGCCCGTTAGGGCTTAGAGTGACAAATTTAGAAGATAAGTATAAAAATTTAGAACAACTTGTCACTAGTATGGATACGCGGCAGCTAGAAAATCAGCAAAGCATCCAGCAAAAATTTGAAACCATTATCCGGGATGTAGCAGATTTAAAAGGGCGTTTGGAAGGTATGATGGATAAATTTGATATGTATTTAAAGTTAGGAGGTAAATATGGAGCAGAACGTTGAAAAAATTTTAAATGAATTTGAAGTTCGCTTAAAAGCCGCCGAGCAAATTATTGTTCATATGGATGAGCAAGCAGAAAAGCGCTTGGAAGCCCGTCTCCGGGAAAAAGAATTAGAAGCCCGTATACTAGAAAGTAAGTTAAAATGGCGACCAAAAGATTGGTTTATTTTATCCGGTATTTTTGCCGGATTACTTGGCTTTATAGCCGTTTTAATTACCGGTTTAATTTTGGCATTTTCCTATGTCCCATCTAATACAACAGTGGAAGATGTTTCCCATATTACAACCACGACCAGCAGTGATTCTTCTGCTAATAATACAAGCGCTGATTTTATAGTTGAATAAGGAGAAATAACCGATTATGGCATCCCATACCTCAGTAAAAACTAATGTCGGAAAAATTAGTAAAACGGGCGGCTATTTTAGTGGCGCCCAATTAGCAAAAAATATACGTTCTTTTATGCAAAATATCAAAAAGGCGTAGGGAATGAAATTTGACCACAGAACCGCTAAAAAATTATTTTTAAAACTTACCCCGCCACAGCAGGACGAGGTAATTGTATTATGCGGTTTTGATGAACTTACCTTAAAGAGTATCACCCTTAAACATTTCCAAAATTGGTCTTACCAAGAAGTAATTGAAATCCTTTACAACGTTAAACGTAGTGATATAAATTTTGATAATTACGAAGATAAATACAAAAGATTAAAGCGAAAAGCATTTTCAAGGATAGCTGAAATTTTTAATATCCATAATAATGATAAGTATTCCTCAATTTATGCGGTGCTATTTAGTCCGGGCAGTCAATCCTAATGGACGCCCCTAAATCACCCATAATCCGCCCTCAATTAAGGGGGCGGATTTTTTATTTAATATGGGTACAAGGAGAACGAATATGTACCCACAAAATCAAGCACTACAAAACATAATGTACTGTACCGTAGAGGATAATACTATCCTTCAATGCAATTACGGGCAGCCCTTCAAGAAAATTGGCGTCACTATTGAAAAATATAATGATGCTTTAAAACTAATCAACGAATACCGTAACAAGTTAATTGAATTAGGCGTGATTGAAAAAGAAAAAACGCCTGAGGAATTGCAAAAGGAAACTAATGCCCTTTTGGTTAAACTTAATGAACGTATGAATAGTATGGAGGAACAACTAAATGAATATAAGAAATCTAGTGAACATAGCGAGCAATTTTCTACCGCCCCAAAAGAAATCTCAACTACAGCGGGCGCTAGCAAAAGCGGAGCAGGCGCTAGGAAATCGGCAAGTGAACTCATTAAGTGATGCTAAAAAGATATTAAATGAGTTTGGTGTACAAAATGATTTTTTAGCAAAATTACGGGGGATGGCCAATAATTCAATAGCGGCAACCCTTTGTAAAATGGGCGGAATTGATAAAAACGCCCTATTAAAAGATTTAGATAGTTTGCAAGGGGGTAACCTATCCCCTAGTTCAAAAACGCCTATAAACGACGATTTAAGCCGTTTTCGGGCAGAATTAGACGGACTATCTAAAAAATAATTAAGGAGAAAACTAAAGATGGAAGAAACTAAAAGTGGAATTGGATGGTGGGGTATTGTAATCCTCATCTTCTTGCTATTCTTGTTTATGAGCGGGAATGGTTTTGGCGGTGGCTTTTTTGGTAACCGCTTCGGTAACGCCTTTGGCCTTGGTTATGGTCTCGGGACTGATTTTGGACCTTGGGCTTTAAATGGCGCGGCCGGCGACATCGGGTTCCAAAACTACCGGGCAACCTGTGATGCTGAAAAAACTGAAATGCAGAATTTTTCGGATATTCAACATCAAATTGCCACTACATCCGCGGCAACGCAGGCCTCTATCTATGCTGATGGAAATGCTACCCGCGCAATGATTAACGAGCAAACTATTCAAGATTTGCGCGACCGCTTAAATGATGCGCAGCGCGATAACTTGATGCTGACTAACCAATTATTTGTGAAAGATTCTATTGCGCCTATTACGGCTCAATTAACGGCTATTCAAAATAATATGTTAGTACGCCCGAATGTAACGGGTGTCGGCGCAGTTTGCCCTAATGCTGGTATCCTCAATGGGTTGGGTGTTACCGCTGGTGGGTGCACGGGATTAGGCGGTTCTGTAATCGCCTAAACTAAAAGGGGGAGAAATCCTCCCCCTTTATTTTAATTAAGGAGAGATTGTATATGTGTTTATGTAATAGATGCTCTTGTAAAATTTTAGTCACTACTGACTTAAATTTAACCGAAAGTAATTTACAACTTCAAATCGCCCCTACTACATTTAATAATGGCGAGCGTTTTGGGTTGTTAATTGCTCAAGAAACTATCCCATCTGCGGATACGCCGGTGCCGGCAGTAATTACAATGAATGGGACGGATTATCCATTATTAAAACCTTGCGGAAATAACGTGATGTCCGACCAATTACGGGCTCAGCGCACTTATGTAGTAAGGGTTGGGACAAATCCCGGTCATTTTACAATTGTAAATTGTAATAGTTTATTCCGGACGAATTTTGTCGCCCCTCAACTAGTTCCCGCCGAAGCTACTAGCACTACTACCGAAAATGCTGGCAGTTAGGAGGTATTATGTTTAAAGGATTGATGGGTTTTCTTATTGGCGGCCTTGTATTTACTGAGCAGGGTAATAAACTCTGTAAAATGTATTTTAAGGAATTAACCAAGGAAATTGATGCCCTATTAAAAACGGAGAAGAAAAATGGAAGAACAAAAGAGCTTTAAGCAAATGCTGGAACATATCGTGGAGTATGGAAAAAATGAGCAGATGGAAGAATTGGCCGTAGTATTTGAAGATGTGATGGAGATGCTAAAAATGAATCACCCTGAAATGTATTCTAAATACTATAAAGAGGTAGCGGATATTTTGGGCTCGGACCATTTAACTACCGAGGAGGCTGAACGCGCCGTTTCTCATTTAACTCATAAGGATGGTACTCGCGGAGAATTTTTTAGCCAAAAACAGGTTGAAGACCTCATCCGCCGAAATCCTGATTTAGCCAAGTATGATAAAAATGATATTTATTATGCTATAAATATGCTACATAGTGATTTTTATAAACCGAAATGGGATATAGATACCTATGTAATGTTTACCTTGATGTGGCTTGATGACCCGGATGCTCCTTCTAATAAAGCAAAGTTACACGCTCAAAGTTTTCACTGGTAACTTGAGTTTTATGGAAGTTTATGGTATAATAAGGAGCGCAGTGATAGCGCTCCTTTTCTATGGGAGGATAATATGAAATCTACAAGAGCAGTTGCGGAAGCATATGTCAAAAAACACGAAGGCGTCCGTTTAACCCCTTATAAAGATACAAGAGGGATTCTTACTATTGGAATCGGGCATAACCTAGAAAAGGGCATTTCTCAAGAAGCCTGCGATTTTATTTTCAAACAAGATATTGATGCTGCGGAAGCGCTTTTAAATGCAAAATGCCCTGTTTTTGCTCAATTAGATGCGAATAGGCAAGTAGTTTTATTAGACCTTTGCTTTAATCTTGGAATCAATGGGCTTTTGTGCTTTAAAAAAATGTTAGCCGCATTGGAAAAGAAAGATTATAACTTGGCCGCAAAAGAACTGATGGATAGTCGCTATGCCAAACAAGTACCTAACCGGGCAAAAGAAAATCGTGATGTTTTAATTACTGGAATTTTGAAATGATTGAAATTTTAGAAAAAGCGATTCGGCACTATGGGCGGCAGCATCAGCAAACAAAAGCAGTTGAAGAACTTGGGGAATTACAGGTTGCTATTTTAAAATCTTTGGATGGGCGCTGTAACATTAAAAATATCATTGAGGAAATTGCGGACGTAGAAATAATGCTAGTTCAATTAAAGAAAATGTTTGCAATTGAACCAAATGAATTGGATACAATTAAAGCCCAAAAAATTTTGCGTCTTAAAGGTAGGATGGAAACTGAAATTGGATTACAGGACTAGGAGGAAATATGGAACAAGCAATTATGTATGTAATTAACTTGCTTATCGGCCTAGCGGATAAACATCAATGGTTATCTATTACCCTGATGGTTATTGGTGGGCTTTACGTGTTTTTAACGGCTGTTCGCGGGTTTTTAACCGGGGTAGTTAAAATCACTAAAACCGAAGTAGATGATAAAGTAGTAGGAACCATTTTTGCCGTATTGGATAAATTTTCCTATGGTTTCGGTAAATTGGCGGAATACTACGAAAAAAAGAAATCTCCCGAAGACAAGGCAAAATAAATGAACCTTGCTGGGGAGATTATTAAGGGCATCTTAATTTTTTTGGGCGGGCTCGCTATTATAGCGGGCTCCGTCTTGCTGTTACTTAAACACGGTAGAGCCCTTGAACGGGTTGAAAGCGCTAAAGAAAAGGATAAAGAATATGAAAAAATGCAGCAGATTCATTCTGCTAATTCTAGTAAGTCTGCTTCTGAGCGTCTTGACTGGTTGCGCAAGCATAAAAAAAGTTAATTGTCCAATATGTATGTACCGATTTGATTTAAGTGATTTTGAAAAATTAAATGCCCAAAATCAAGTCTTTGTAATGGACTTTACAGATTATTGCGAGGCAAAAAAATGACGGCTCAGGAAAGACAAGCAAAAGAAGAAAAATTAAAAGAATTAAAAGAAGAAATGAAAGATGTTCACGGTTCCAAATGCGAGGTATACTCCCGCGTAGTTGGTTACTTACGGCCGGTGCAGGGCTGGAATAAAGGTAAGCAGGAAGAATTTTCTTTACGAAAGAATATGCAGATTGAAAATCCAAAACATCCCTGCGAATGCTGTTAAAGCATTCTAGCAAACCCAAAACCCACCGCTCCCCCTTAGTCTTCAAGGGGGAGTGTTTTTTACTTGACTTTTAGAAATTTATTTAGTATAATAAATTAAATATGAAGATTGAAATTACCATTAAATCGGGTAAAAAATTAGTAGGGGAATCGGCGTTTATTAGTTTTGCTTATGATAAAACGCTTGTTTCTTTTATGGCTATGTTTGCTGAAAGACATTACTACCCAAAAGAAAAAATGTGGGAAATTCCAAGCAGCGATTTGATTTCTTTTATAAAAGCCAACCGTAAAGGAAATTCTTTTCATATTACATATAATAAAGAGGCCGCGGAGAAAAAACGCGAATTAAAGCCAATTCCGGCGCAATACTCTTGGAAATTAAAGCCTTTTGAACATCAAATTGAAGCGGTCCGTTTTGCATTAACGAATCCACGTTACTTATTGGCTGATGAGCAGGGGCTTGGAAAAACTAAATCTTGTATTGATGCTGAAACAATTAGAGTGATGGAAGGCGGCACCGGTAAGTGCTTAATTCTTTGCGGGGTTAATGGCTCAAAATGGAATTGGAAAAAAGAAGTTAAGAATAATTCCTATTTAACCGCAAAAGTATTAGGGGAATTAAAGCGCCGTAATGGGGATGATTATGTAGGAAGTACGGTTGATAAGGTGGCTGACCTATGGAATGCCCCGGAACATTTTTTAATCACTAATATGGAATCTTTGCGGAATGAACAATTTTTAACTGCCTTACAAAGAGAAATAAAAGTTGGAAAAATAGGTTCTATTATTTTTGATGAAATTCACCGCTGCGGAAATCCGCAAAGTCAGCAGGGGAAAGGACTTTTAAGTCTAAGTGCTCCTAATATGGTGGCTATAAGCGGTACACCGATTTTGAATCATCCTCTTGATGCGTTTGCAGTACTTAAATGGTTGGGAAAAGAAACCCATAGTATGACCGCTTTTAAAAAGCATTATTGTATTATGGGTGGTTTTGGTGGTAATGAAATTTTAGGTTATAAAAATATGGCAGAATTAAGGCAGCGTATAAAAGAAATTGAATTGCGCCGCCTGAAAGTAGATTGCCTTGATTTGCCCCCGAAATTACATACGGATGAATTGCTTGAAATGTCAATAAAGCAGCGGCAAATATATCAGGAAGTTTTAACAGAATTAAGGGCAAATATAGACAAAATTAAAATGACCCCCAACCCATTAACGCAGATGCTGCGATTACGGCAGGCAACCTCTTATACCGGTATATTAAGCAGTAGCATAGAGGAAAGTATTAAGTTTGACCGGGCGGAGCAAATCGTTGAAGAAATCGCCGAAAACGGGGGTAAATGCCTTATTTTTTCTAATTGGGTAGAAGTATTAAGGCCACTAATTTCTCGCCTTATACGCTTTAATCCAGCGGTAATGACCGGGGAAACTAAAAAAGATGTGGAAGCACAAAAAAGTAAATTTCAAAATGATAAGCATTGTAAAGTATGTATCGGTACGATTGGATTTATGGGAACTTCCCATACTTTAACGGCCGCTAATACTGTGGTATTTTTAGATGAGCCTTGGAATAAAGGCACTAAAGAGCAGGCAGAAGACCGGGCGTATCGTATTGGGACTCGTGGAACAGTTAATATCATTACTTTACGGTGTAAAAATACTATTGATGAAAAAATAGCGCGCCTGCTGGAAACAAAAGGTATGTACGCGGACTTTTTAGTTGATGGGATAAAGGCTGCCGGAAGTCGCGGAGACCTAGTAGAATTTTTATTAAGTTAGGAGAATAAATATGCAAGCAAATGATAAACTATCAATTGCTCAAATAGCCAGAATCTTGGAGGTTACTGAACAAACCGTTAAGAATTGGGTTTTATGGTTTGAAAAGACTGGTGGTATTACTGGAAAAGAATTACCAAAACCTGTTCTTATTCAAGCCGGTAGTAGGATGCGCCGTTATTATTTAAAAAGGGATATTAAGAAATTTAAAAAATTTCAAGAAGAAAAGGCTAAGCGCTGGGGAATGATGGCTGATTTTAATGCGCAGCGCTGCTGGGGTGCCTATGGGAAAGATTTGCTAGAACGCAAAAAGAGAGGACTGAAGTATGAAAGAAAACATAAAACAGCAGGACAAGACGGAAACGCTTGATGAATTAGTACCATTATATTTTGATGCTAATGCGCAAGCCAAGCATTTTAAAGAAAGTGCGACTGCCCTTGGAGAACAAATTAAGAGTATTTGTTTAGCGAGCGGTGATTTAAAAGGAGAGTTCGGGCAATATAAATACGCGGTTATTAAGCAAAATCGTCAAACTCTTGACGAGGAAGTATTGCTTGAATGCGTAAAAAAATTACCTAAAAAAGTGGTTACGCAGGTGGTCAAAACAAAAGAATATGTAGACCCGGCAGCCCTTGAAAAAGCCGTATTTTTGGGTTTAATTAAACCTGAAGATATTGCCGCTGCGCAAATCAATAAAGAGGTAGTTTCCCTCCGGGTTACTAAAGCAAAATGATACATAAATCAAAAGCAATAACTCGTACTATCCGGGCAGAAGTTTCTTTAACTTTGCCGGTGGATAATCGTTATTATAAGTTTACAATTTCTCTTGAAAGAGATTTGCCCGAAAAGGGCGTAAACCTTAAAAACGAATTAGATTGCCTATGGGAGGACAGTAAGGCTCAAATCAATAATCAGGTTAAGGATTTATGTAAAACGCTTGACTTTGATTATAAAAAGTTGGTATAATAACAAGGTAGTTCCCGGACTTGCCACCGGGTTATAGCACACACGAGAAGTAAAAATAAATTTGGTTTTTGATGCGGTTTTTTTATCTCCGCATTAGTGGCTAACCCCCTAGACCTCGTGTGTGCTGGCAAGCAAACATAAAAGTGTCTAGGGGATTTTTTTGGAGTTTTTATGACGAATGATAATTATTATGTGGTTCTTGGCTGGATGGTAAACGAATTACAGTTAAAAGGGAATGAAAAAGATGCCTACGCGGTTATTTATGGTCTTACCCAAAATGGAGAACAGCAGGCGCGCGTTTCTTTAAATTATTTATCAAAGGCATTAGGATGTGATGAAAAAACGGTGCGCCGGGTTTTATTAAATTTAATTAAAAAAGGCCTTATTTGCAAAAAACTGGTACAGTTAAATGGCCTTGTTTGTAACGAGTATGCCTGTAACCCTGTTTTTACCGGTTTGTATAGGGAATCGGGCAAAATGCCCACCGTGGGCAAAATGCCCGCCAATAATCTAGATATAAATAATAATACTAAAGATATTAGCATTAAACAAATAAACCATAATGCTAATAGTAGGGGGTTAAGCCCTATACAATTTAGTACTATAGAAAAAAAGCGCGGGGGAAACCGGATTTTAATTAGCCCAAAATCGCGCAAAAACGGGGCTAAAATAGGTTTTAACGAGCCGGAGGGGGTTAGGGTATTACTAACGCAGTTGGAAGGCGGAGAAGCGATTTTAAGCGCATTTACTGGTTTTATAGATAATTGCAAGCAATTAGGAATGATTCCTACTAAGATGTGGTACCGGGCGCAAATTGATATTCTTAATTATATTCAAGACCCGGATGATAAATTAGAGGTAATAAGAAAAACCATTGAAAACGGTTGGAAGAATTTACGCTTTATTGCGGAAAGGATGTTTGGAAAAGATTTAGTAGTAAAAACAAAAGTTGGAGGAAAGAAAAGTGAACGGAAAACAAAAACTTACTAATCTCTCAGGAGATGCGATTCGCGTATATCAGCATTTACGCCGTGGTAAAAAGAATGCCACCAGCCGGGACTTCCTAATTCAAGTAACCGGTTTAAATGACCGCCGTGTTCGCCGGGCGATTGCGGAACTTCGGTCAAATGGATACCCGGTTTGCAGTATTACCTCTCGTCCGGGTGGTTATTGGCTAACCGATAAAAATGATGAATTGCGCGAATTTATTGCCCAGCTTGAAATTCAACGCGATTATTTTGGTAAAGCGATTAAAAGGTTACGCCAGCGCTTGCAGGAAGTAGAAAATGGAAAAGTGCGCTTTTAAGGAAGTATGTACTAAAAGCCCCTGTGATGGGGAAGCCTGTATACGCTTTTTAGAGTATCATAAATTGCTTGAATTATCAAAAATTCCAAAAGCATACATACCCTATAAAGAGTTACAGGCTCCCTCAACCGATTGGGATGCCTATGACCGGCTCCGCGAAATTCAAGATGATATTCTAAATTTTGTGGAATCGGGAAAAAGTATTTACCTATGGTCAAAGCAATGTGGTAATGCAAAAACTACTTGGGTTACTAAATTGATGAAGGCTTATTTTGGTAAAATATGGGCAGGAAACGCTTTTCGCCGCCGGGGATACTTTATCCACGTACCCACCTTTTTGCAGCGTTTAAAAGACAATATAAGCGAAAAAAATGATATTTTAGAAGTTAAGGACGCAATCCGGGTGGTAGATTTGGTAATTTGGGATGACCTAGCAGTAAAAGCGGTCAGCGAATTTGAATTAGAAGTTCTTTTATCTTTGCTTGATGAAAGGATTTCTAACGGTAAATCTAATTTTGTAACTGGAAATTCCAGCAGGCAGGTAATGGAGTCAATGCTTGGAAAGCGTATTACTTCCCGTATATTTGATTCAGCGGTAATTGAATTTAAGGGCAAAGATATGAGAGGAAAATAATATGGTTGATTTGCAGATTTTAAATAGGGTGCTTGAAGAAAATTCTTTGCGCTTAATTACGGATAATAATTTAAGTGAAGCGCATTTCGCGGCATATAGTGATGAATTTAATTTTATTAAAAGTCATTTTAATAGTTATGGTAAGGTACCAGACCGGGAAACTATGGCAGCAAAATTTCCCGAATTTGAATTTGTTAAATGCGGTGAACCGGATGATTTTTTAATTAAAACAATACAGGAGGAGCATTTATACTTTGAGGCCGTACCGGTTATTCAAAAGGCTGCCAGTTTATTAAAAACGGATAGTATGGAGGCCGTTAAATATATTCGGGCGGAATTACAGCGTTTAGAAAAAAATATCAATGTTACAGGATATGATATTATTTCAAATAGCTGCGAGCGATTAAAAGAAATTCAACGAAGGCAAGAAAAGCAGTATTTTGTTCCTACCGGATTTGATGAATTAGACCGGCTTTTATTTGGGTGGAAAAGCGGGGAAGAATTAGTAACTTGGCTTGGCCGTACTAACGAGGGCAAGTCGTGGGTGGTTGAAAAATGTTTAGAGGGCTGCTGGTCTCAGGGTTATGCGGTCGGGCTTTATAGTGGTGAAATGAGCAGAACCAGTGTGGCATTTCGTTTTGATGCCTTGCACCGAAATTTTAGTAATTCCCTTTTAACCGCTGGTAGGGTAAATGAGGAGCAGTATAAAGATTATTTAGAATTGCTTAAAAAGAATCCTACTCCTTTTTATGTAATTACGCCGAAAGATTTAGGGGGTCCGGCTACGGTATCCCAATTACGCGATTTTGCGGAAAGAAATAATATCAGGGTGCTGGGGGTTGACCAATACTCTTTAATGCGGGATGAAAGAGCCCGAAAAGGGCAGCAAACCCGTTTAGACTACGCTCATATAAGTGAAGATTTATTTTTGCTAAGCGACCGGTTAAAAATTCCAGTAATTGCGGCAGCGCAGGCAAATCGCGCAGCGGTAGCGCGCGGAGAAGATGAAAAGGTTGGGGTGCCGAAAATTGAGCATCTGGCGGAAAGTGATGCGGTTGCCCAAAATTCAAGCAAGGTTATTTCAATTAAAAATAATGATGGAATTTTAGAAATGAATGTTTTAAAAAATAGGGATGGGGCAAAAGGTTTTACTTTAACTTATCGCTGGGATATTGATTCCGGAGAATTTACTTATATTCCTAATAGCGAAAGTGACGAAGCCGGAGCAGAAAAAGCGCGGCGGGAATTTAAAGATAAGGCGGACCGCTTTTAATGTTAAAGGTTGGAAATCGTTATTTAATGACCAGTGTTCCGGATGTAATTACTACGCTGCGGGCGCAATTAGCCGCTAGCGGGATAAAATTATTTAATACGATAAAAAATTCCGGAACTAATATACAGGTTACTTGTCCTTTTCATAATAATGGGCAAGAGCGGAGACCTTCGTTCGGGATTACCTGCGTGGATAAGGAAGTCCCTGCTGGAACTGCCCATTGTTTTACTTGTGGGTGGAGCGGCACTTTGCAGGAAATGATTTCTTTAGTATTGGGTCAGGATGATAATGGGATAGCCGGTACCCGCTGGCTGATGAAAACTTTTGCATTAGTTGAAATTGATGAGCGGCCGGAGATTAAGTTGGATTTTGGTAATAAGTCGCCCCGTAAAGCGCCGAATTTTATAACGGAGGAAGAATTAGATACTTATAGATATTACCACCCTTATTTAGCGGGGCGCGGGCTTACGGAAGAGTTATGCGATAAATTTGATGTTGGTTATGATTTAAAAACGGATACAATTACTATGCCGGTTCGGGATGAAAATGGGAATTGCTTGTTTATAGCACGCCGCGGGGTAAAATCAAAATTTTTTAATTATCCAAAGGATGCTGAAAAACCGGTTTATGGCCTTTATGAGATAGGCGCTAAAAATTTAAAAGAAATTTTAATTTGTGAAAGTATTTTTAATGCTATGACCGCTTATAAATATGGACGTCCGGCGGTTGCTTTATTAGGTACAGGGGACGAGCAGCAGTATAAGAAACTGCTTTCTTTACCTTGCAGAAAATTTGTGCTTGCCTTAGACCCGGATGAGGCTGGGGAAAAAGGTTGTTGCCGATTTATTAAATTTTTTAATGGTAAAAAAATTATCACAAAATTAAAATTTCCGGCGGGAAAGGATGTTAATGATTTAAGTTTAGAAGAGTTCAAAAATTGTCCTGAAATTTTCTGTTGACTTTTCAAAATTTATTTACTATAATAAAATTATAAAGAAACAAAAACTAAATAAATGGAGGCTTACCAATGGCAGTAAAAAATACAAAAGAATTATTCAATATATTGTTACAGCGTGCCGGCTTTTATACTTTATTTACGGCGGCACGGAAAGGGACAATGTCTTATTCTCACGCTTTGAAGATAGCAAGCGACCGGGCGAGCGGTTTTGATGAGCGGCATACCTTTTTTGCGGCACACTTATCTGCGGAGGAATTAGGGATATGAGCATTGATTGGAATGAATACGATTTGCCCGGAATTGTTAACGGGGAAGAAGTTGAAAGTATTGCCGGCTGGTTTGAGGAGAATGAGGGTTTTATTGGTGGGGTAGATATTACTATCCCGGAGCAGGTACAAATTCGTTATCGTGTTTGTGTTAAAAAAGATATGGTAATGCATCCGGTTTTAACTAATATAGAGCCAATGCCGCAAACGCAGATGGTTGGGACGAAAGTTGGGGTTTTTGCTGGTTATTATATTATGGATTTACAATGCGAAGATGCGCCGCAAATTAAATGGCGGGGTAAAG
The DNA here is from genome assembly GCA_045630515.1 of Acutalibacteraceae bacterium. GTDB lineage: Bacteria > Bacillota > Clostridia > Oscillospirales > Acutalibacteraceae > UMGS1532. The sequence continues at coordinate 1,827 of JAZQTG010000083.1, read as the reverse complement.
TACCGAAGCATTTAATTGTGGAGATGGAAGAAATATGATGCTATTTAAGCCAAAGGTAAATCAGGAAAAAGAAAATATCATATCTTTAATAAGGCGCCGCCGCCGTCAAATTTTAGTTCATTCTTGCTTATATTACAAGATGGATACTAATTTAATTACGGATGAGGAATTTGATAAATGGTGCGGCGAACTCCGGGAACTTCATAAAAAGTATCCGCAGTATATGGAGATTGGTTGTTATGATGCCGCATTTAAAAAATGGGGCGGGTTTAGCGGATATGATTTACCTACTAATGACCCGGATATTATTAAGGTAGCAAATCGGTTACTAAAGATTAAAGAAGAGATGGCGAGGATGGACAATGAATACAAGGAAATTTGCAAAGCGTCAGGAGCAAAGCCTAGCAAGGTTATTGAATGCGCAGCGTCAGGCAAATAGCGGGGCAACCCCTTTTGCAAAGGGAGATGTTAAAACCCGCGGTATTTTAATTGAATGCAAGACTTGCGTAAGTGATAAAAAGTCTTTTGCAATTAAAAAGGAATGGCTTGAAAAGAATAAAGAGGAAGCCTTTGCAATGGGGAAAGATTACTCGGTACTTGCTTTTAATTTTGGTCCGGGTCAAAAAAATTATTATATTTTGGATGAACAAACTTTTTTAGAAGTACGTGGGAGTTTAGAAAATGCTAGATAAAGAACAAAAGGCAGCAGTTGAGGCCGCCGAAAAAAATGTTATCGTTGTTGCTGGTGCCGGTTCCGGTAAAACTCGGGTTATTACTGAGCGCCTGAAGTACCTTTTGCAAAAAGGAGTAAAAGCGGCAAATATAGTTTGTATCACTTTTACCAATATGGCAGCGGAAGAGATGGCGGAACGTTTGGAAGGAGTGCCCGGAATCGGGGATGCTTTTATTGGTACAATTCATAGTTTTGCTAGCAAGGTTTTAAAAGCAAGCAATGATGAAAATAATTTTGAAATTTTTAATGAGGAGCATAACGTTAATTTTCATAAATATCTAATTAACCGGTATTGTAAGCATTTAACTTTTGACCGCTGGTTAGAATATGAAGATTTACGCAAGGCCGTTGAAATTGGTAAGGAATCTTCGGATGCGCTTGAAGGTTTTTTGCAGCCTAGTGAAAATGCCGAACTTTGTTTAATTCATCGGCGGCAAATTGATATTCCGGAAAATGATAATTACCCGAGAAGTATTGATGGGATGTGCCGGGCAAGAAATATCATTACTTTTGATGAATTGCTTATTAAGGCAACGGCTTATTTTAAATCTAAAAACATATATCCTGAATATGTATTGGTGGATGAGTTGCAGGATGTGGGCTCTCTTGAATATGGATTTATCCGGGCTTTAAACGCAAAAAATTACTTTTTTGTAGGGGATGATTGGCAAGCGATTTACGGTTTTAAGGGGGGCAATGTAGGCATATTTAAAAGCCTTGTAAAAGACCCCGCTTGGAAAGTTTATTGGTTGAATAATAATTACCGTAATTCAAGGGCTGTTTTGGCGGTTGCCGACCGGGTAATTTCGCAGGTGTGGGATAAGTTGGATAAGAAAATTAAGCGCTGTAATAAAAGTGATGGATTTATTGACGTTGGGACGCGCGCTTCTATTAACTCGGTTTTAGAGGAACTTGAAAAAAGTGAACAAGACTGGAGTGATTGGTTTTTTCTTGTACGGACAAATAAGCAAATTTTTGAAGTTTTGGATTTATGCAAGAAATACCATATTCCTTGTATTCCGTTAAAAAGAGAAGGAATGTCTTTGCAGGCGCTGCGCGGGGTATTAAAATCAAATGTCGTTAAGTTATTAACC
>JAZQTG010000082.1:0-1162 GCA_045630515.1 Acutalibacteraceae bacterium | reverse complement strand
AAAGTACTACCTTTCGGTGTTGATTTATCCCATACAAACGGATTACCTAAAGCACTTGGTCGCCCTATGTATTCGTGATTCGTAACACGCTTGCAATGTACAACTCTAATCATTTAAAACACTCCTTTCAGGGGGCAAAGCCCCCATTTTTTACTTTTTATTTACTAAATCTATAAACTCTTTACATTTACCTAATTCAAACTTTAACCCATTTCTAACACATCCCCTAATAACATCAGCTTGACAATTACCACTCCTTATAATTAATATACTTAAAAAACACCACAGCGGTTTTTGCTGTGGTATTTAATGTTTTATTCTTTTATTACTTTACCATTATCTAAAAATATAAATTTCAATCCACTCTCATTTAGTTTAGTATCTTCCATATTTCTTTTTAATTTTAAAGCAATCTCCTCTCTAGCTTCTTTTAAAAAATCATAACAACTAACACACTCAAATTCCCATAGATTAGCAGGTTCATAATAATCCCAATAACCTTTAACGCCATCACAAACTTTTTTACAACTAACACATTTAACCAAAATTACCACTCCTTATAATTAATATACTTAAAAAACATCACAGCGCGCTCTTTGCTGTGATATTTAATGTTTTAATCTTTTGAACTTGGTCGCGAAGCGAGTACTCCCGATTAGGGAGTAATCTTTTCGATACCACACAGATAATCTCGAAGCTTGAGGCGTGCTTTTTTTTCGCATACCACATATAATGCTTTGTGTAAGTCGCGAGCAATACGTATACCTTGACCAGTGCCTCCCGTATCAGACAGTGACATCGGCATTGCGACTACGATATCTGCTGATTCTAAAATACCGTAGTTACGTGCCATAAGCTTGAATGCCCCTTGAGTTAGCCGATGCGGAGCTGGATGATATTTTGCTACTGAATCAGCCCAATGTTTGTGTTTGTTTTCGTTGTAAATAACAAGTTTGTCTGTTTCAGCTTGGTATTGTTTGTTGTACGAATACCACGGAAGCACTACCTCGAGCTTGCTTGGGTTTACATCGCGAGCACCTAGCATTGCATAATAATCTGCCCCATCTGCACAACCAGTAACGACTGTGAATCCTCTGCGCACAAATGCAGAAGATATATTGCGAATATAATCTAACTGTTTACCGTCTAACCTTCTTGAACC
>JAZQTG010000081.1:0-5153 GCA_045630515.1 Acutalibacteraceae bacterium | reverse complement strand
TTTCGGGTAGAGATATTACCCTTGGAATCATAGGCATATTCCACATAATCGGAGCCTTTTGTTTCTTTTATAAGCTGACCTGCTTCGTCATAGATATATTGAGTTGTGCCGCCTATACCATCAACCGTAGAGGTAATTGTGATACCGGTAATTTTGCCGTTTTCGTCATAAGTATAGCTATAGTTTACGCTGCCAAGTCCGTTTTCACCATTAACGGTATTATTAAGTGATGAAATCAGGTTTGTGGTAACATTTTCTTCGGTAATATAGTTATACTGTGATGTAACGGAAGCGTAGTCGGTAACATCCTCATCTGTAGGATCTTTTGTCATTACCGTAACAGATTCGTTTCTGCCGAACCAATCGGAAACAGTTTGAGCGCCTATTGTTTTACCACCGACAATTGCTTCGGTTTCTGTTGTTTTGCCCGATACAGAGTCATAGGCACTGTCATAAATATTGTGGTTATATGTTACACCATTGGCAGTTTCTTGGTTTATTGTTACGGGAGCATTTTCGGCAGTTTCTTCCGAATCATCTTCCGTCGGGGTAACATCCTTCAATTCGTAAATCACATCACCGTTTTCACCATTTTTTATGGTTATGCCATCATCTGAATAAGCGATGTAGTGACCTGTTCCGTTATCCTTAATTGCAACCAATTCACCAAGATTGTTATAAATATACTCATACTTGATTACATTCTTTTCACCATCAACATAGTTATATTTTTCAACAAAATCTATATCTCCGGTTAAATTATCATAAGAATAATCAATGGTAAAGCCGTTTTGAGCTGAACTGCCAAATACAATTTTGGATATTCTTGCTCTTTTTTCATTTACACCATAAGTGTAATCTATAATCCGGCTATTGTCAACCAAAACTGATTTAAGCTGACCCCATTCATCATAAACATAGTCATATTCCACATTACCCTGAGTTACTTTATCCAACAAATCGCCGTCATAAGCATAGTTTATTGCCATTTTAACCGCATTGTCCGTAAGACCGGTTACATTGGCTTCCGCAAGAGTCAAATAACCCATAGCATTAGAGTTGTATGTGGTAGTTGCTCCATTGCCGTAAGCAGATGAAGTAATAACACCACTATCGCTATAAGTATATGCAGAAGATATGCCGTTTGAATCAGTTTCTGATATAATATAGTTTTTATCATCTGAATACTCAACAACAGACTGCATATATTTTGAACCGTCATAAGACTTGGTTGTTACTGTTTTGCCGTCATTGCTGATATCCTCAATATCACTACTGCGTTTGCATTGTATGCAATTGCAAAGCTCTTCTGTTTCACAACGACAAGTGCAATCAGCTTCTTCGCAATTTTCACAAATACATTCTTCAATTGCTTCCTCATCTTCGGCGGATGTTGTATCTTCTGTTGTATCACTTGCAGAAACCTCATCCTCATCGAAGCTTATTGCAGAATTGTTTGAAGTAAGCTCTATGCCTGTAACAAAGGAATCAGAAACAACATTTTCGGCAATAACCGTAACATCAACAGATTCCACATCCGCCTTAAGCGCAAAAGAACCTATTGCATATTGCCAACTGTCATTTTGCGGTGCAAAATTAACAGCAAAGTTTTCTGTTACGTTTTCCTGTGTTTCATTACCGCTATCATCTTTCGTTGTTTTCAAATAATTATATGAAACCTTGATCTGAGCAACACTGTTTATCGGTTTATTGCCTGATGTAGTATAATCCGCTAAATAATCAGAGTTGATATAGTTATCATCGAAAAATCCGTTAAACCAACCGCCGACGGAATAGATATCACCTTTTTTACCGTTTATTACTACATTTTGTGTAACAGATGAAATGTTTTTGTTAAGGGTATATGTACCCTCTGCATCGGCTGTATAATACGGTAAACCGCCACTTAATTTAAGGGCATTAACATTTTTACCGTAAACCGATTTTTCAACAACGGTTGATTCACTCCATTTATCGGGTGAATTACCGCTTACACTATTAAAGCTGCCGTTTTCCATAAGGTTATACTCGGCTGTACCTTTGCCTGTTTCAAGCTGAATTGCATCAACGTAATAATCACCGCAGCTGTTTTCAAATCCAACGCAAGCAGTTATTTCAGAAACCTCAAAAACATCGTTTTCGATTACAGGGTTAAAGGTTACCGAAACCCTTGTCCAATCCTCCGCATTTTCTATGGACTGTGTTTTTGTCAAAGTATCACCTGAAGAATTTTCGGCAATTATTTTTAAATACAGCTTACCCTGTGTAGAATCAGTTGTTGCATTTTTAACATAAGCCGATAATGTATAAGCAGAAACATTTTCCACTTCAACTGACTGTTCCAAAAATTCTGTTACATTATTTTCACTTGAAACAGAATAAACATATTCACCATATATGGTATCATTGTTTATTTCGCGTTCAAATTCATTTGACCAGTGCTTTGCCCTTGAAGAATTCAGGGTTGAAACATCTTCAAACGAACCGTTTTTCAGAAGGTTTTCAGAAACAATTTGCAAATCACTATATGCAAAAACATTTTCTTCATCGGTATCGGCATTTTCCGTTTTAGAAAAATTACCTTTATCATCAAAAATGTAATTCAGCTTACCATTCTTACCGAACTGGTAAATTTGTGTTCCGGAAAAAGCATCGGTTATTTTAACCTGACGATTACCCTGCTCTTCAAAAGTTATATGATTACCTGAGCTTGAACCTGCTTTTTCAGTTATTGCAGTTACTTTGCCCAATGAATCATAAGTATATTCTATACAATATCCATCAATATTACATACTTTTACAAGATTATTATTCTCATAATCATACTCTGCGCACTTACCATCGGGATATGTTACGCTTATCAGATTATTGTTTTCGTCGTAGCTGTACAACACATTCAAACGATTGTTTGTAGTGCCGGCATTTATCACATCACCTGACTGTGTTTCGCACTTAATTTCAGAAAGCAAACCGCCGGCATCATCATAAATAAAATCATATTTCCGACCTGCACCATCAACGACACAATCAATTTTTGTAAAGTTATTATCATCGTATTCAATGACTGTTTTATCATAACTGCCATCAGAATTTGCATCACTTTCCCAAATTTCATTGCAAAAGCCGTATTCGTTAAAATATGCAGTTTCACCTGATGGTGATATCAATTTTAAATTCTCTACGGTTGCATTCCCGGATTCATCTACCAGCTCCAATTCATAGCCAATAGCCGCAGAACTTTCGTCAAGCTCAAAAACAACAGATGTTGTTCCGTCAACAGTTTCCTCTTTACGATTAAAAGCCGCAACTGCTCCGTCACCAACAAAAGCCTGATACTGATTTTCTGACAACTGGAAAATCACCTGCAGGTTTGAGGGTAACCATTCATTACCGTAAGGTATAATCATATTTTCGGAATCTGCAACCATTGCAATATGCTGTTCAAGAAACTCGTTACAAACGCCACCATAATTAAAGCCAACATTTACGGGCATTGCATAACCTGACATAGCCAAATCATTTCTTGAAACAGTCATGCCTCGTGTTAATGCATTTACACTGACAACACCTGCCCTGCCCACATCCTGCGAAACATATTCAAAAGCTTCACTGCTTCCGCTGCAATCTATATAATCAATTGTACAATACGTGTTAAACGTATAAGAACCGCTTGCAGTAGGATAATCTCCTGCAAGATACAACATTCCTGAGGTTTGAGCATTTTCAGGCATCAATACAAAACCGTTATTTTCACGATAACCCTTAAGCCACTCATTAAAAATATCGGTTATATTAAAATAGATTTTAGAATTCACTTCATCCTCTGAAGCCGGAATTCCCGTAAAATAATCAACAATTTTATCTTCATATGTAATTAACGGTGTTGAACCATCCGTAGGATAAACATCATCATACGTAACAGTTTTGCTATTCCATTGACCGCTTATGGGTTTAGCAATTACATTACCGCCAATTATATAACCATCCGCTAAATAATTAACATCCGTTACTTCAATGTTAGGATTTTTACAAAATGAGAACATATCAAGATTTATTTTCACCAATACTTCGCTACGGAAATCCTGAGTATTCACCAAGTAACCCTCAACACTGTTTGAGTAATTCTGCGCTTTAGAAGTAACTTCATCAGTTTTATTTATTATTGCCGTATCTTCAATTACAGCATCATCTAAATCCGGCATAATAATAACCGGATCAATTACAACAGGGTAAACTCTGCTTTCACTTTCAACCCACTCTTTCGAGGGTATGTATGTTAAAGTGAGAACAGATTTATCTGCATCCTTTATTTCCACATCAATATCATACGAAACCGCATTATTCGCATCCGTCATAACCGGTGCAGGAATTGTAAAAACAACTTCTTTATCTTTGTTTTTGAACAATAAGTTGTTATCTTTATCAAGTTTTGCAGTAAGCTCACCTTTTTCTATATCAAAGGAATACTTTTCCTGTAAACCTGATTTATCATTTACAATAATGTTTTCTTTTACAAAATCGGAAGAAATCACATATTGTACATCTGTATTTTCATCCACCGATTCATAAGTTATTTCAGATACCGTTTTCGATAAATCTTTTTCAATAACATCTGCATCAGCTGTTTCTGCAGAAGTTACTTTTGCCGCCGCACTATCAATATTATTTACCGAAAATGCTATGCTTTCACCATTGTTTCTGATGGTGATTTTTTCGTTTTCTGAAATTGTTTCGGGAAACTCTATATCGTAAAGTCCCTTTTTATTTTTTATAATACCCTCATTATTCTTTAAGGTATTGTCAATTTCCACCCATTTGTCACCTTTCATAGTATGAATGGGTGTTTCAGAAACAACTGTAGTATACGTACCATCAGCACGTTTATATGTTTTTGAATTTTCTTCTCTTTTTTCTATGAGTTCGCAGGTTATTTCTGCTTTTTCCTCATAATCTTCAATAGTTTGTGTAAGTATTTTTTCTTCATAAGCTTTACTTTCGACATCTTCGTTATATTCTTTCGCCCAAACTGTTGTTGCACACGAAAATATACCGAAAAATATCATAACTGCCATCAAAACGGATAATATCTTTTTACTATTTTTCATTTTTTACATCCTTTCTATATTTTTTGAAAAAGAGTCACCCGATTTTTT
>JAZQTG010000080.1:0-15080 GCA_045630515.1 Acutalibacteraceae bacterium | reverse complement strand
AACATTATAAAATTTTTTACCCTAACAGGGGTCAGCCTCAAAATTCACCGAAAATATTACAACATAATTTTCTCGGCTTTTTTTGACAAAAATTCCAACATGTGCTACACGCATTTTTTCTAGAATATTGTATAATATGTATTTCGAATCTAAAAATAGGTATTTTTTTAAATAATCTTCAATCCTGAATTTTTATGTGTTATACTAGAATTACATTAAGTGAGGATTAAATTATGACTACATAGAACTATCATTAAGAATTAGTAAATAAGCATTATTAAACTTAAAAAAGGTATTTAAAATCTACTATCATGGAATCACAAAATCAAACCAAAGACCTATCAATCAACACTTTCACTAACGAGGGACAAAAAACCTACTGTTCCTTTAAACCGGCCACTCATGCCGACAAAGTTAAACTATACAACGCCATGACTTCTTGTGATGTGCGTATTAACGACATCGTGGACACAGAAATTGAGATTAAAGATATTTATATCCGCGAATATGTAAAACAGGACAAGGAAACCGGTGAAGATAGAACCGGCCATACTTCAATCATCTTTGGTACCGATGGCAAAACTTATGTTACCGCCTCGAATTACTTTTTCTCTAGTCTCCGCAACCTTTTAAACAGTTTCGGTACTCCGGACACCTGGGAAACACCTATGAAAATTAAAATCGTCAAGCAGGCTAACGCTAAAGGTCTTAAATTTTTAACATTTAAACTGGTGTAATAAAATATGGCGGTGCGGTTTGATAAAGCATTTAGAAGCGAGATAAATCGCGCCGTCAAGAATTTTAACGCCAAAATCACGCGCCTTGAGCAAAAAGGTTATCAGGTATTGCCGCGCAGGATTTATTCAAAGAACCTGCGCGGACAATATGGCACCAGACGCGATATAAGGCGGCAATTGCGCCGTATGCGTCAGTTTTCGGAACGTGGTGCCGAACGCCTTGTAATAGCCAACGATGGGCGTAAAATGACGCGTTACGAGTATAATTTACTAAAGAAAGATATTGCCGCCGCTAAAGGAAACATTAAACGCGAAATAAAACGCCTTGAAGGGTATGATACGCCCTATGTAGGTGCTAAAAATGCTGATTTAAAGAACCTTGAAGCAAAATATGAATATTTAAATAGAGACGTACTGGATTTAAATTATAATCAATTACGTTCGGTTCGTGCTATTATTAATCGTGCAATTTTAGGTAAAGAAACACTACAGAACCGGCGCGCTGGATTTTTCGATAGGTTATGGAAAAATGCGCGTTTTGCCGGCATATCTGAAGAACGACTAGCGAATATAGAAGCAAAATTAGAGCAACTATCTGATACACAATTGCAAACAGCGTCCTTTTCATCACAACCACTACTTGCTATGACCGAATACTATGTTGAAAATAGTTTTATTGAACAATCCCCAGACGATATGATGGTGCGGTTTGAAGTTCTTGAAGAAAATATTGATGATATTATAGAATCATTTAAAAAGGCCTAAAATAATGGAGTTAAAGTATGAAAGTAAAATGTAAAAAATGTGGCGATACCGTAGAAGTTACCAGACCACGAGAATTTAAATCCTGTAAGTGTGGGGCTATCAGTCTAGATTATGGCGATGGTGAAAATTATTATCGTGCCGTTGGAAATCCAGAGGATTTTGACGGTGAGATTGAATTATAGAATCATTTAAAAGGTCTTAAAATTAAATTAATGGAGGTAAAATGGGTCTTTTTGTTGCCGATTTTGAAACAACAACAGACGAAAAAGATTGTCGTGTTTGGGCATATGCTATCTGCGATATTGACAATACTTCGCGTGTTGTAACCGGTAACTCGATTGACTCATTTTTTAAATGGTGTGAAGAAAATCATAATCCAACTATTTATTTTCATAATTTAAAATTCGATGGAAATTTTATCATCTCTTATCTTTTGTCGCATGGATATACTTATGTTGATAAAAAAGAAGATAGAGCGGATTTTACTTTTTCAACTCTGATAACAGATATGGGGCAATTTTACTCCATAGAGGTATATTTTAAGGTAACAGGCCGGCGGAGTGTAAGGGTAAAGTTTTTAGATAGTTTAAAGATTTTTCCGAACTTTAGTGTAGAACGTATCGCAGAGGGTTTTAATTTTCCGCTTTCTAAACTTGAACTTGATTATGCAAAATATCGCGAGCCTGGGCATATATTAACAAAATATGAGGAACGTTATATTAAACATGATGTAATAATTGTGGCAAAAGCCTTAAAAATCATGTTTGAACAGAACTTAAAAAAGATGACTATTGCGAGCGACGCGCTAGAATATTATAAATCTACCATCTCGAATTTTCGCAAGTATTTTCCGAAACTAGATAAAGAGCAGGACGCTTTAATTCGTATGTCTTACCGCGGTGGTTTTACTTATTTAAATCCGGTGTGGAAAGAGAAAATCACCGGCGATGGTATGGTGCTTGACAAGAACTCAATGTATCCATCTAAAATGAGATATGAGTTAATGCCGTTTGGCGAGCCGGAGCAGTTTGAGGGTAAGTATCAAGAGGATAAATCATACCCCTTATATGTGCAACAGTTTACCTGTGCTTTTAAGTTGAAACCTGGTAAAATACCAACAATCCAGTTAAAAAAGTCATTATCATTTAATCCTACAGAGTATATTATTGAATCTATCGAGCCACAAACACTGACTTTAACTTCGGTAGATTTAGAATTATTTTTAGAAAATTATGACACCACTGATATTATTTATCAAGGTGGATTTAAATTTAAGGCCATTACCGGCCTATTTTCGGATTATATAGACCACTGGATTGCGGAGAAGATTAAGGCCAGTAAAGAGAAAAATGCGCCACTGCGCCAGATTGCCAAACTGTTATTAAACAGTTTATACGGCCGTTTTGGTTTATCACCGCAGGCCGGAAAGAAAATGCCGACTTTAAAAGATGGAGTGGTAAAATATTTAAATTTACCAGAGGAAGATAGAGAACCGGTTTATATACCAGTTGCCTGTTTTATCACTGCTTATGCCAGAGCGGATATTATCCGGTCTTGCGAGAAAATCCGTGATTTTACGTTTAAAAAATATGGTGAGGATAGATATTGTTATTCAGATACTGATAGTATTCATGCCTTGATTAATCAAGAGGATTTAGAAGAACTGGCTAAAGATATGCTGATTGATGATTATGAGTTAGGCGCGTGGGCATATGAGAAGTCTTTTAATCGTGCCTTTTTTATCAGGCAAAAGTGTTATATTGAAGAAACAGACGGTGAAACCTCTGTTACAATGGCAGGGTGCCCGCAGTATCTCGCAAAACTTTTAAATTTTGACAATTTCAGAGTAGGATTTACAACAGAGGGTATGACAATTGACGATATGATACGACTTGCCAGAAAAAACGGTGCAACAGAGAAAGATATTAAAAAGTTGCACCATAAATTGCGTTATAAACTGGTTGAGGGCGGTGTAGTTCTCGTTGATACGCCCTTTACCATCAAAAAATAATTCCGTCGAGGAAGCGGAATTATTTTTTTCACTAGGTTAGTGAGGATTGAACTACAATAGACAAAGGCCTATCTGTATCTATTATATCATATTATAGAAAATATTTTAAGGTTTTTAGCCAGTAACTTTTAATCTGGTCGTTTTCAAAACGGAGTAACGAGTTTAAATAAGCGTTATGTATAATCCTAAAATGAGGGTCGCGTTTTGTCATATAAATATTACTTTCGGTATGGTTTTCCGGTGCTAACGTATAATTATACGGTGAATCAGGAATAATTTTAGAGGTAACAAAGACTTTACCAGTGTAAATATCTTTCCAGATACCGAATTTTTTATTTTCAATATGAATATTAAAGTAAAAGTTCGCCTTTTGTGATTTTTTCTCTATAAAGTTATGATTGTCAAGCAAGAAGTCATTATCAATAGCGTATTTACCATAATCTGTTCCCTCTATCAGTTGGCCGAATTTTGTTTTCTTTTTCATCTCGCGGAATTCAATATTTTTAGCATAATTTACAACAATTAAACCGTTTTTAAAAGTTTCGAATTCTTTTTTATATGGTAAGTGTAGGTTGAAATAATTAAAATAAGGATTGCTAATCTGTAAGGCGTTACCTAGAAATAATACGCGAATATCGCGAGACCTTGCAACTGTTTCAACAACATCAAGTAACTGTTCTACCTCGTTTTTAAGATAGTTTCGCCGCCCGGTGTTATCAATTAAGAACTCATCGAAAATGATTGTCCTAACCTTGTCAAAAGTCGAGGATTTTAAAATGGCCGCAGTGGATAAGGGTATACCATACCCCATTACAGGATTTTCTATCTCTTGACCTAAAACTTCGCCATCTTCATCAGTTTTAGGGTATATCTCGAATAAATATTGTTCGTGTGATTTTCGAGTTTTAAAATCATAGTCTGGAAACTCGCCGTTGTGTTCAATATCTTTAAACAGGCGAGGTGCAGACATATCAAGTTCGTTACCGTATCTTCTTAAATAAACGAACTCGTGGCCGTTTTTTAAAAAGTCTTTAACAACGGATTTTTTCGCGCCGTAGGATTTTCCCACGCCGCGTTCGGCGATGACGAAATTAAATAATGCGTCATACGCCCATAATTTATTATAATTGTAATACATAACTAACCTCAAGATGGCAGTATTATAAGTCAATTAAGGGTGGGCGTTCCACTAATACTTGCCAACAATCTTCTTCAGATTACTATCACGCTGGCACAGTCAAAATCGATTATTTATAATACCGCCGACTTTATTATAACACAAGTATGTGATATAATTAAACCATGAACAATGAAGAATTAGAAGCGTGGACTAAAGACGTTAAAAAAACTTTAGGGAAAGAAAAATTTGCGGCGGTTTCGCCTCAAATCGGCACTTTGATTACCGCGAACGAAAAAACGCAGGGTGAACTTGCGGATAAAGATAAAGAGATAGCGGAATTGAAAGAACGCAACGAGCAATTAATCGCTTCAAATCAAGCGTTGTTTCAACAAATACCTATGGCCACAGAAAAAAAGAGTGAGCCAGAAAAAGAAGAAAAAAATATTAATTTTAGAGATTGCTTTGATGAGTTCGGCAATTTCAAACAATAGAAAGGACAAACACAATGTTTCCATCTGCCGGTTTAGTAGATAGTCTAAACAAAATGCGCGAGATGAGTGTTAAAGAGGGGTCTATTTATCACCAGTTCGTGCCAATTATTACCGATACAACTTCCATCGGTGAGTTTGGTCAGCCTATTCTTGACAATCCAGAAGTCAGGAACGAGTTTATGAGTAAACTCTTTTATCAGGTTATCGGTACTCGTATCAATACACGCAATTATAAAAACCGCCTATCTTTCCTTGAGAAAGAAACTCAACCATTAGGTGGCCTAGTTCGCAATATTCATATCAACCCAATTAAAGGACGTCGCTTTAACGTTAATGATTTCGCCGGTCTACTTAAAAAATATGACGCTGACATTAAGGTTTATCACTCTGTTATCAATCTTGATGAACAATACCCTGTAACTATTACTCGCGAAAAGTTGCGCACTGCTTTCAATTCCTGGAACTCCTTTAACTCCTTTATTGATGGCATTTACACCGCGCTTTATAACTCGGCAGAGAATGACCGTTATGAATATACTAAAATGCTTGTTTCTAACACTTTCCGCAATAATGCTGTTCAGTATGAAGTTGTTGATAACGTTGTTGATGAGGCTACTTCAAAAGCCCTCGTTACCAAAATGCGCGCTTACTTCTTGAATTTCCAGGAAATGAGTCAAAATTACAACGGTTGGAACAAGATTATGCCAACTGATACCGCTGTTAAAACTGTTTCTGACGCCGGTGAAGTTGTTATTTTAATTCGCAACGATATTCTCGCTACTAACGATGTTCAGAGTTTGGCCGCTTCATTTAATATGAATAAGGCGGATTTCCTCGGCCGTGTGGTTGGTGTCAATAACTTTGATATTCATAATGACGATGGTGAAGTTGTTTATGACGGTTCCTCAATCCTCGGTATCATCGCAGACCGTTCATATTTCGATATTCATCAACAGGATTTCGCACTCGATGAATTTTACAACGCAAACAACCGTTGTTGGAACCTATACCTTAACCAAACTTACTCCTATCAATATTCTCCGTTTGCTAACGCGATTGTGTTCACCACTGCCGCGCCAACCGTAGACGCTACTGATATTGAAGCGGAAAAGTCCGAAGTTTCTGTTGTAGAGGGTGCTAAAGTTGTAGTTCCATTTACTGTTACACCAGTAACCGCAACCACCACTATTACTGCTACTTCTTCCGCAGAGGGTAAAGCAACAGTAGAAGTTAAAGGCCGGACGGTAGAGATTACCGGTGTTGATGATGGCTCTGCCACTATCACACTATCCGCCGGCGCAGGTGTTACTGATACTATCAGTGTTACTGTAACCGCCGCCGAAGCCTAGTTTTCCACAATTGTGGATAAACTTGTGTAAAACAAAAATATTTACACTACAAAATACCCGGATTATTCGCCGGGTATTTTGTTTTATGCTATAATTAAAATATGATTATACCAGATACTGATATTATTCTTTTAAAGGTGCCACTAGAGTTATCATCTGAACATCAGATAACGTTTGCGAATCTTGAAGCGCAATATAATTATTTTTACAATCTACCAAAACGGCAAGATGACGACGCAACCTATCTGCGTAAAGATGGTGTAATTCGTTTTCCGGCCTTGATGGACGATATTCAAGAATATAATTATGTAATGTACCGCAATTACGCTTTTACAGATAAATGGTTTTATGCGTATATTGATTCGATGGAGTTTTTAAACCCTAATACCACCGCTATTAAAATCAAGACTGATGTTTTTCAGACCTGGCAATTCGATTTTCAATATAAACCGTCCTTTATTGAACGCGAACACGTTAATAATGATACTATAGGTTTGCACACTGTTCCCGAAAACCTGGAAACAGGTGAACTAATTATTAACGGTTCGGTGGTGGAACATAATTTAGGAAGCGGTACCAGTAAAAGAATTATTGTCGGGTTATCAGACACCGACCCCTTGACTTTTCCAGAATCCCCACCAGGTGTTACCGGATTTCAGGATATACGGATTTATTCAGGTGTTACTTCTGGTTTAATTTATGTTGTTCTATCCGGCGACCAGGACGTAGCCGAACTTGTCAAGGCATATGATAATGCCGGTAAAGCGGACGCGATTTATACTATCTTTCTAGCACCCTTAACTCTCATTCCTAACACTGATATTACCTGGCAAACACAAGGTTTTGGTAACGTTAGTTTAGGTTTTATTGCCAGTTCCAGACAAGCGGTTAATCTAGGAACCTTTACCGCCAACAGGCCAGCAACAGTTGACGGTTATACACCGAAAAATAATAAATTATTAACCTATCCATACTCATATTGTTACCTATCTAATAACGTTGGCGGAAACGTAGAATATAGATGGGAAGATTTCACAAGTGGACAGGCTAGTTTTTCTACTTATGGTGCTATATCTTCCGGTTGTTCAATTAAAACTGTACCGAATAATTATAAAAAACAAACACAAGCGTTTGATTTTGGCCTTATAGGTGGTAAATTACCGCTTTGTGGTTGGAACTCTGACGCTTATACTAACTGGCTCACACAAAACGGTCTAAACCTTGCCTGGCAGTCCGCTAAAGGCGTAGCCGGCGCAGTCCTCGGTGGTGCTATGACCGCCGCAACCGGTTCATCTGTTCTGCTCGGTGGTTATAATCTATCTGCTATTGCTACCGGTCTATCCGCCGCTGAATCTATCGGAGACGCGCTTGTTTCAATGGAACAACACTCAATTATGCCAGACCAGGCCAGAGGCAACACTAACACTGGTGATGTTGTTTTCGCTAGTGGCCACTGCGGTTATAGTCTTTATCCTATGAGTGTAAGATATGAGTTTGCAAAAATTATTGACAACTATTTTTCAGCCTATGGTTACCGCATTAATGATACAAAAGTTCCTAATATTACAGGGCGGACTAACTGGAACTATGTAAAAACCATAGGTGCGTATGTTACTGGCGATATACCACAAGAAGATATGGCGGAATATAAAAAATTACTTGATACTGGTATTACATTTTGGCATAATCCGGCCACTTTTCTTGACTACTCGCAAAACAATAATATATTAACATAATATGGTATAATAAAATTATGAAAAAGCCGAAACTTATAAGTAAAAGATTAAACGGTAGCAAGGATTTTGAGGACGCGGAACTTCTAAATTATGCAAGTTATTATGACTATGTAGATAGATTAAAACGTATTGCGCTATCGATGTTCGAGTGGCAAAACCTACCGGACACCATGGACGCACGTTTTCTCGAGATGTGTCTATTTTATACCGGTAAGGCCGCCGTTTTAAGCACTGAAGAAACCGGATATATTAACACCCAGATTACCGGCGATTCTTCTTTAAATCTTTATAATCTTCCTACCTCTGTTAATTGTTTTTCCCATGCGTTCCAGGTTACTAAAGATGTATACAATCCGGCCTTAAAAACTCCGCAACAAGACCGCGCTGTCATGGTATTTAACAATATCGACCATATACCAACCGCCGGCACAATCTGGCTATTCGCCGAACGTATGGCGAATATAGACCGCTGTATTGACACGAATATTAACGCGCAACGCACCCCTGTTTTAATTTTGTCCGACCTCAATAACTCTTATACCTTGAAAAATATGTATCAACAATATAGTGGCAATATGCCGGTCATCTACGGTTATAAAAACGGTATTGCCGGCGATGAGTTTAAAACCCTAAAAACTGACGCGCCTTTTATTGCTGATAAATTATATGATATTAAAACTTCTATCTGGAACGAGGCCTTGAGTTTTCTAGGTGTTAATAATATCCGCTCTAAAAAGGAACGCCTCATTACAGATGAAGCGGACGCTAACAATGAATATATTAATCTAAACCTCGAATATTTCCTATCTGAACGTAAACGCGCTTGTGAACAGATTAATCAATGCTTCGGTCTAAATGTAGATGTTAAAGTTCGCTCTGACATAGGTAACTATCTCAAAACGCAAGAATCGATATTTACAACAAACATTAAAGAGGAAACGGAAAATGAGTAAATACACCGCCGAACTACGAGAAATTATATCCACCTTTTCAGAAGAAGAAGTTATATCCTGGTTTTGTGATTATGAACTTGAAGATTATTTAACACAAGAACAGATTGACACTATTAACGCTAAAGGAACCTGGAGCAAGGAAAAGTTAGCGCGGAAAATTGTTAATCATTATTTTATATCAGAGATAGGTTTTGAATCCGCCAGTTTATTTAAACTGCGTGCTAAAGCGTTCATGGAAGAAACCATGGAAGAATATTTACCCCTTATTTATTCTTCTGCTATTAAATATGACCCGCTTGTTAATGTTGACTTTTCGGAAACCTTTAAACGCAACACTAATTCTAAATCATCATCTAATTCAACTTCTGCGGCCAACGGAAGTGGTTTAAGTGTCGAATCAGACACGCCACAAGGCCAGATTAATAAACAAGATATTTTAGATGGTAAATACGCCTCACGCACCACTGCTAATTCAACAGATAACACTATTAATGACAATTCCACCAGCAATTCAGACGGTTTTGAAAACTACACTAAAACAACAAGGGGCAATTCCGGTATTTCTACCACTGCACAAAAATTAATTGAACAATATCGTAACACTATCCGCGCCTACGACCGCGAAATTATAGAAAAAGCCGGCGTGCTTTTCATGGGCATTATGTGATATAATAAGGGTAAAGGGAGTAACATAATGATAAGCAAAATAAGACCTCATGTACCGCCCATCACTCTGTTTCAACCTTTATCATCAGATTATTTAAACAATCTGACGGAAACGGAAACACTGTTAGCGGTCTTGAAAAAACTAAACGAAACAATTCAACAAGTAAACTCAAACACGCAATTTATCAACAACTACGCAGGCGAAATTGAAGAACTACAAAATGAACTAGCGGCCTTAAGGGTCGAGATTGAAACTTTTGAGGGCGAGATAACCGCTGATATTAACCGCCGTTTTGAAGAATTTATGCGCGCCGTCAACGGACAACTAGCGGTGCTAATTGCCCAGGCTAACTCATACACTGATACTAAAATTGCTGAAATTCAAGCGGAAATTGATGAAATTATTATAGGTAATATCCGCCTTTACGACCCTACCACCGGTCTTTTATCCCCTATTCAGATTATTCTTGACAATATCTATAATGCTTCGCGTGATAACGCTTTAACTGCTACTGAATATGATACCCTCGAACTTTCTGCGACCGAATATGACGCTGAAGAAATTACTGCATACGATTACGACCAACGTGGAAAAATAATTTTAATGCCAGAAGGAGACTAAAAAAATGGCAAGCACTAACAAAACTACTAACTTTGAATTGAGCCAGTTCATCGGTTCAGACAAACCAGCCTGGTTAAGCGATTATAATAGCGATATGAGCAAAATCGATACCGCTATGAAAAATAACCAGACCGCCGCGGCCGCCGCAAGTGGTGCCGCAACTACTGCACAAGGTACCGCTGATGGTGCCGCAACTGCGGCCTCAAACGCCGCCACCGCCGCTTCCGCCGCCCAGGAAACTGCTAACACTGCTATCGCTAACGCCGCAAGCGCACAATCTGATATTAATACCCTTGCAACTTCTCTCGAGACTTTCGAGAACAAGTTTGATTTAACAACCTTTAAAACCCCTACCGCCCTTTATAACCGTGGTGAAGTTACCTATAACGGCGTTGCTTCGGCTCATAATACAGATGGTTCGATGGGCAAGGTTTACGGTTATATCACTACTCGTTGCACCAACCCTGGTTCTTCTGGTACCATCGCTTTAGGTGATACTGGACTTCGCCCAACTTCTAATATCACTATCAATGGTCTAATCACCGCACAGATTAACGCCACTGGTGCTATTTATCCGGTGAGCCTAACTATCAACACTGATGGTACTGCGGAAATCCCAGTCTGGAGCCTTGCCGCTAATGATACCGTCATGTTTATCATTTCCCCTTGTCTATTATTCGCTAAAGACTTTGGCGATACGCCAATTCCGCAAAACTAATTTTCATCACACTCATAACTCTTGCGGATAATAGAAACAAAAATACCGGTCATAGACAGTCCGGTATTTTTGCTAGGTGGTAGATTTTATGGTTAAAACAACCGCTTTTATTATAACATAGCCCTGCGATTGTTGTAAATATACCAGGGGAACTTCTTTTTCTTTCTAGTAACAGGGGTAGGCTGAATCCACTGTTTGTATCTAAAAGCGCCTAAAAATGTTGATACATCTAACCTATCTAATGTAACAACGTGGCCGTAGGTAACACTAGGATTTTCCTGGTTCTGGCCTAGCAATAATAACTCGCCGGAACCGTTATAATCTTCATCTGCAAAAGCGTTATGGCCGGATATATCGCCGGTATAACGCCCTTTATCTAGTACTACCATATCACCACGTTTAACTTGATTAATATCAGTGATTAAATCGAACGTATCGCCGGCGTTCTGATTTCGTGCTTCCCATATACCATAGGCATAGCCTGTACCGTTTGTAGATAAATACGGATAGGAAAAATCGCCAGTCAAACCCCACAATAACGCGCCATAATCCCAACACTGAAAACCATGTTCATCTTGGTCGTTATGTATACCTAAATTACCGTCCACATTATAACCTTGCCCTATTGTGGTGGTCTTAAAACTGTCGTATGATGTAATATTTACATCAGTAGGTAACTGGTTAGCCATCTAGCCCTTATATTCAATTATGGATAAAATTTTATGACCTTTATAACGCTCGAGGCCTTTTTTCTTCGCGATATGTTGTAATTTATACTCGCGTAAATCTTTTTGTCTGGTAAATTCTACATTTTCCGTCAAGGTAAAACAGAGAATTTTATATTTAATTCTAATACCGTAGGTATTGACTTTTTTACTCATAATAAACTCCCGAATTAGGTGTAACAGGTGTAATTACATGATAACTTTTAGGCCTGTACGCGCCTTTAAAATTCTTTAATGAAAAGTTAATAATATTCGTAGCGGAACCGCCGACATTTTCACCGCAACTATGACCGCCTTGATTTTCACCTAGACAAGATACATAGCCATTAACAGATGGCGCAACGCCCATGCAAACATGACCGTATGCCCCACCATCAGATATAATCCAGTCTCCGGCCTCAAGTTTTGTTGAATCCGTTATAAGGTCGAACTCATCACCTGCATTTTCTTCTTTACAGTTCCAGGCTCCTTTAGCCGCGCCGGTTCCGCAGGTTGAAAAGTCGCGCCCTGCATAATTAGTCCAGAACGCACGTGCGAGGCTGACACACTGCGCACCGTAATAATTACCCTCAATTACGCAACGGCCTAGTGTGGCGTCTTTAAACGCCCACCAGGTATCCGTTGGGAAATACGAACCTTGCGCATAATCGTCCGATAAAATTTCACCACCGTCCACTTCTTCAACGGTCGGAATATCGTAATTATATGATAAATTACCTTTTTCATCTTCTACAACGGCCGGTAACTGCTTATCAGACAATTCAAGCGTGTTTTCAATTAATGCAACTGTTTTTTCAACGACTTTTTCCGGTTTCGGTATCTCTACCCCTATTTTCAACCAGATGTTTAATGAAAAGCCGCCCAGCAGAGTGATTATTACAATCGTTAATAGTTTAATCTTACTTTTCATGATTTTACTCCCTTAAATTAATGTTGCCCAGGTGTATGTACCGCCTGTATCATCTGTACAGATGGCTAATTTACCGGAGCCGTTATCAACGTAAGCGTAGAGCGCGCCAACTTCGGCAGCTGTTGATGTTGTCGGGGCGGTTGTACCACCGGCAATAATACGCTTGTCAATATAGTTTTTCGTGGCCGCGTCTTGTGCATTTTCTGGGTCGCGGACGTTAGCGAGGTAACGAGTACCGTAATTAGTGTTAGATGTACCATCACCGATGGAAATTTCTGATGTTCTACCGGAAGCAGAGTGTACACCTATGGCTCCACTATATCTATGCGTAACACTAGACGACAAACCGATTGCGACCGCGTCTTTTGCCGTCATGGTTAGATAACAACCTAAACCTGTAGAGTTAGCGTCCATATTTTGTGCAGTGGTATAGCCAACATAAACCGTATCCGTTCCTGCGCGGACGATATTACTGGAATCTAAACCACCACCAACATAAACACCCGATTTACTAGTGCCGCTTATATTGCGGCCAAAGAAAATACTATCATTAACGCTTGAGGAAATTGCACTAATATTTTCACCTATCTTAAAGTCTTTAACGTTGTTGTTTGTGTTACCTGTGCCAGTAGCAATATTTATGCCTTTAAGAGTAGCAGTACTAGTAAAGATTAAGGCTGACGCCGCTTTTTGAGTCATAGCACCATCTTCATTATTACCAGCAGTACTATATAAAGTGCCACCGCCGCCACCGGCAGTATCCCAGGTACCATCAGCCTTAAGGAACTTGCCAGCGTCTGTTGTGGCCGGTGCTGGTACTAAACCTGCTGTACCTGCGCTTGTTCCATCAGTACCCACAAAATTATTATAAGTTGTGTCGGTTGGTGTTCCCCAGTTGCCATCAGCACCTAAAAATTTACCCTCATCAGTTGTGGCCGGAGCCGGCACCAAACCGCTTGTTCCGGCCGTTTCGCCGTCCGTTCCGGTAAATGCATTATAAGTAGTATCTGTAGCCGAAATAACGTTGTTTGTAATGGTTATGTTATCACCTGCGGTATAAGTTGTACCACCGCCACCGGAAACGGTTTTTTCATACCACTGCGTTTTGCAATAAACGTATAATTTAGAATTGTCTGCACAATAAAAAGTGGAACCGTCTACTACTTTTGGTGAAATAGCAGGTGTAGGTTTTACATCAGTGGATAACCCTATAAAATCCCATCGTGCTTTAATGTTTTCTACCATGATAAATCCTTTTCTGTTTTAGTTAATACATTACTGGTTTTTTCATACCAGGTGCCACCGACGTAAAAATATATTTTTGAAGTGTCGGCCTCATAAAAAGTGGAACCATCAACAACTTTTTCGTTTGCTGATGTAGGTTTACTATCTGTTGATAGGCCTATGAAATCCCATCGTTTCTTAATCATAGCGCGTGTCCTTTCTGATTATATTATATCAAAAAGTCCGTTATTTTTTTAGATATTCAATATCTTTTTTAATAACGGTTATATCCTGCTTGATGTCATCAAACTTCTTCGCATAATGATTATGTTCATCAAGTTTTTCATCAACAGATTGTAACGTATCTTTTACTTCTTGCTTGAAGCGGATAAATTCCTCGTGAAACTCCTGCGTGCGCTTCGCGTACATTAAATAAGAAGAAATAATAGTGCCGATTAATGCTAACGCCGACCCTACTAAAGCAAATTCGTTCATAAATCTATTGTAGTAGATTTAAGCACGTCTGGCAATAGAAAATTTAGGCAATTTTAGCAATTTAGCGCGTTCAGTGGCCGCGTCTAAAGACGGAAAAATGCCGATTAGTGTTTCTTCTCCGGTAGGATTGATGACGGTGAGCGCGAACATAGTGCCTTTCTGATTAACTTTACTTCTTTTTTAGTTAATTCTATTTTACCACACAAACGCCCAAAATTGTTATAATTACGTTTACCGAATAAGACTTGCGACTTCATGGATTCCTCGTAACGGTCGAAGAAAATGATGTTTTCCTCTAATTCGATGGAGAGCGTATCAATCCAGTCATAAATTGCGATACGGTAGGTTTTGGATTTATTTTTCATATTAGTTCAATCCTTGATTAGTTTTATTGATACCTCTATTATAGCACAGATTTACATATTATACAATATTCTAGAAAAAATGCGTGTAGCACATGTTGGAATTTTTGTCAAAAAAAGCCGAGAAAATTATGTTGTAATATTTTCGGTGAATTTTGAGGCTGACCCCTGTTAGGGTAAAAAATTTTATAATGTT
>JAZQTG010000079.1:0-41880 GCA_045630515.1 Acutalibacteraceae bacterium | reverse complement strand
ATTTAAAAAGCAACTTATTCACGAATTAAACACCTTGTTTCATATTGAAGGTTTACCAAAAGTTGAAAACCTGAGTGTCTTGCCAGGCAGTTTTGTCAATTTGGAATACCGTTTGCCGAACGGACAAATGGTGAAATTTCTCCAAGATAACGCCACCTATCTCGGCAGTCAGTTAGAATGTGCGTTTGGCGGTGACCGTTGTTTCGGAATTGTGGCAAATATGGACTTTTTGCTCGTCTGCACATACGAAGAAAACGGTGAAAACCCAGAACTTGTTGTTTATAAAAAGAGATGAGTTTCCCTCTTTTGCGGATAGCAAGACAGGCTGCAATCAAAGAAAGCAAATAATTGCTGACTTTATAAAACAAATCAAACCCCCGCCGATTTCTCGGTGGGGATTTTTGTGCAAAAACCTTTCTTTTTAAAATGGGATATGGTATAATTTAATTCAGGAGATGAAATATATGAATGCTTTTCTTTTTGATTTTGACGGAACATTGGTTGATTCTATGCCAACATACATATCTGCAATGCTTAGGATATTAAATGAAAATAATATTTCATATGGTAGCGATATTATAAAAATAATAACACCTCTTGGTGTGAGCGGTACAGCAGAATATTACATAAATAATCTATGCGTCAATAAATCTAAAGAAGAACTTATAGATTTGATGAAAAACTATATGTTAGACGCGTATTATAATACCATCCCTGCAAAAGAAAACGTTATAAATGTTTTAAAAGAACTCAAAAAAAGAGGTTCTAGTTTAAACGTATTAACAGCAAGTCCACATATTACATTAGATGCCTGTCTTAAAAGGTTGGATATTTATGATTTGTTTGACAATGTATGGTCTTGCGATGATTTTAATACAACAAAAGCAAACCCTGAAATTTATGTTATGGCAGCGGAAAGGCTTAATAAAAACATTGACGCTATTTTATTCCTTGATGATAATTTAAACGCCAATAAAACTGCAAAAACGGCTGGTATGAAAGTTTGTGGAGTTTATGATGAATCATCCAAAGAATATACCGACGAAATCAAAGCGGTCGCAGATTATTATATATACAACTTTTCAGAACTGCTTTCTCAGCAAATAAGCGAAAAATAACAGAAAGAAAATTACAAGTGCTAACATCTTACTTGATTTCCTCCTTTTGCGGATAGTAGCTCAGGCTGCTATTAAGGAATCTAAGTAATTAGATTTATAAAGCAAAAATTATCCCCGCCGAGTAATCGGTGGGGATTTTTGATGGGTTTCTTTTTGAAAAGCCGTGTGTTATAATGTGGTTGGAGATAATAGAAAACTTTGTGGAGAAATAGTATGACGGTGAAATTGTTTTTTGCGGCGATAACTAAATTTTTATTAGGCGTTTTGTTGGTGGGGTTGTTGATATTTTTGCCTGCGGGCACGCTTTGTTACTTTAACGGTTGGCTGTTGATTGCTATTTTATTTGTGCCAATGTTCTTTGCAGGAATTGTAATGATGTTCAAAAATCCTGATCTGTTGAAAAGCAGACTGGATGCAAAAGAAAAGCAGAAGGAACAAAGTCTGGTTGTAAAGTTAAGCGGACTGATGTTTATTGCAGGCTTTGTGGTTGCAGGTTTGGGTTTCCGATTCAAGTGGTACACTTTGCCAAAGAGTGTGGTTATTGGTGCTGCTATTATCTTTCTTGTTGCATACATTCTTTATGCAGAAGTGCTAAGAGAAAATACATATCTCAGCCGAACTATTAAAGTACAGGAAAATCAAAAGGTAATAGACACGGGTTTATATGGTTTTGTTAGGCATCCGATGTACAGCGCAACATTGTTTTTGTTTTTATCTGTGCCGATTGTACTTGGTTCGGTTTATTCGTTTATTGTGTTTCTTGCATATCCGTTTATTATAGCAGAACGAATTAAGCGAGAGGAAGAATTTCTCCTACAAGAACTAGACGGCTACCGCGAATATAAACAGAAAGTCAAATATCGGTTAATACCGTTCTTTTGGTAATATGTCTTCTCGCGTTTGTGTACTAGCTAGCGGTTACCGTTTAATAATCTAGGTAAGATTGTGCGCAGTAGTAAAATTAAAGTTTTAACATTATAATTTTCATTGAAATTCAATTTATAAATATAAAATCGCCCTGCCGTTTTTTGGTGGTGCGATTTTCTTTGTTGTGGTTTTTGGTGAATTGTGGTACAATTATAAAGTAATGCAGAACACAATCTAAAAAGGTGATGTGAATGAAGGTTATTGTTGCGATTGATTCATTTAAAGGTAGCTTGTCTTCTTTGCAAGCCGGCAAGGCAATTAAAGATGCTATTTTGAAAGCAGACAAAAACGCTAGCGTTCTAGTAAAACCTTTGGCAGATGGAGGAGAGGGTACGGTTGAAGCATTAGCTGAAGGCTCTAATGCAGAAATAGTGACGGTAGAAGTTAACGGACCTTTAATGAAACCCGTAACCGCAAAGTATTGCATTTTAAAAGATACCGGTACGGCGGTTATAGAAATGGCTGCCGCTTCGGGAATAACCCTTATTACGGCTGAAGAAAGAAATCCTTTAAATACAACAACCTATGGTGTCGGCAAGATTATCAAAGATGCAGTATTAAAAGGGTGCAGAAGATTTATTGTAGGCATAGGTGGTAGTGCTACCAATGATGGCGGCGTGGGTATGCTGACTGCTTTGGGGTATGAGTTTTTAGATAAAAACAACCATCCTATTGAATTGGGCGCAAAAGGGCTTAATGATTTACACAGAATAAAAACCGACAACGTTATGCCTGAACTTAAAGAATGTAGTTTTAGCATTGCTTGCGATGTTACTAATTCACTTTGTGGTGAAAATGGTTGTAGTGCGGTGTTTGGTCCGCAAAAAGGTGCAACACCCGAAATGATAAAAGATATGGATGCTTGGTTGAAAAACTATGCTAATTTGGCAAAAAGTGTTTCAAGCAAAGCGGACGAAAATTATGCTGGCGCGGGTGCGGCGGGCGGTTTAGGTTTTGCTTTTTTGTCTTTTACAAATGCAACGCTTAAATCGGGAATACAAATTATATTAGATGAAATAAACATAGAAGCGGATATAAAAAATGCAGATATTGTAGTAACTGGCGAGGGCAGATTGGATTCTCAAACCGTTATGGGAAAGGCACCTATAGGCGTAGCTGGTCTTGCTAAAAGATACGGCAAAAAGGTAATTGCCTTTTCGGGTTGTGTTACCGATGATGCAGAGATATGCAATCAATACGGGATAGATGCTTTCTTCCCAATTGTTAGAGGTGTTACAACGTTAGAGGAAGCACTTGATACCAATATTGCATATAAAAATTTAACCGCTACAGCGTATCAGGTGTTTAGATTGTTGTTATAAAACAGCCAAGTAAATTAAACGTTAGTAGTAGATAAGATGTATACTTGTAAAGCTTTATGCTAGCCGTTGTGCTAGTGCCGACATTGAGGAATTTTTAATAATATAAAGGGTGTTTTTATGTATAAAATTGAACTAGGCAAAAGCGGTCTTTTGGTACCTACCGTTGCGGTTGGTTGCATGCGAATTTCTAATATGAATAAAAAACAGGTGTCGGAGTTTATTGATACCGCTTTGCAAAACGGCGCTAACTTTTTTGACCACGCCGATATTTACGGCGGTGGGCAAAGTGAAACTGTTTTCGGTGACGCTATAAAGGGTATGCCGCGTGAAGATTTTATAATTCAAACCAAGTGTGGTATTGTGCCTGGCAAAATGTTTGATTTTTCCTATAACCATATTGTGAACTCTGTAGAGGGTAGCCTTAAAAGGTTAGGCACCGATTATATTGACCTACTGCTTTTACACCGCCCTGATGCGTTAATGGAGCCTGAGGAGATTGCCAAGGCTTTTGACTACTTAAAAAGTAGTGGCAAGGTAAGGCATTTTGGCGTATCAAACCAAAACCCTTATCAGATAAAACTCTTGCAAAAATACTTGGATATGCCTATTTGTGCCAACCAGTTGCAGTTAAGCATTATGCATACGCCGATGATAGATGCAGGCATCAATGTTAACATGTATAACGAGTCTGCACTTAATCGCGATGGCGGTGTGTTGGATTTTTGCCGTTTGGAAAATATTACGATTCAACCATGGTCGCCAATGCAGTACGGCTTTTTTGAGGGCTGTTTTGTAGATAACGAAAAATTCCCCAAACTAAATGCAGTTTTAGAAAAACTGTCAAATAAATACGGCGTTACCAAAACCACAATATCTATAGCGTGGCTACTGCGCCACCCTGCAAAAATGCAGGTTGTTACAGGCACTACCAATGCGGGAAGGCTTAAGGATAGTTTTAAGGCTAGCGAAATTACCCTCACACGCGAAGAGTGGTATGAGATATACAAATCAGCAGGCAACATACTGCCATAAGAGAAGGAACAGGGATGAATAAAAAAACTTTTTATAGAGAATATGCTTATGTTTTAGGTATGATAATTTTGGCTCTTGGATCTGCTTTCACCGAGAAGGCAAATTTTGGTATGTCAATGGTTGTTGCACCTGCATACATATTACACCTAAAATTTTCCAAACTCTTTTCGTGGTTTAGCTTTGGAGTGGCAGAGTATGTATTTCAAGGTATCTTGGTGCTGTTAACCGTTATTATTATGCGAAAATTCAAACTGTCGTATTTGTTTTCTTTTGTTACGGCGGTTTTTTACGGAACACTTTTAGATTGTGCTATAGGTGTTATATCTATCTTTACTTGTGATGCTTTTTTTGTTCGCTTGGCTTGTTATATAATAGGTACGGTGCTTTGCTCTCTTGGGGTGTCGCTTGTGTTTCATACATACATATCTCCTGAAGCATACGAACTTATAGTTAAGGAAATTAGCACAAGGTTTAAGTGTAATATTAATAAAGTAAAAACTGCTTACGACTGTATAAGCGCGGTTTTGTCAATAACGCTATCCTTTGTCTTTTTCGGCTTCGGTGTTTTTCGCGGCGT
The DNA here is from genome assembly GCA_045630515.1 of Acutalibacteraceae bacterium. GTDB lineage: Bacteria > Bacillota > Clostridia > Oscillospirales > Acutalibacteraceae > UMGS1532. Next base: position 36,904 of record JAZQTG010000079.1, on the reverse strand, counting down.
GGGAATAGGTACTATTTTTTGCGCCCTGATAAATGGGTGTTTAATAGGCAGATTTACTAAACTGTTAGAGCATTTTTACGAGTTTAAAAACCTACTTAAAATAGATAAATATTTTAAATAAGGAGAGTTATTATGAAAAAGTTAACCGATAAATTTTTACTTTCCAACGGCGTAGAGATTGACTGTGTTGGTTACGGCACATGGCTTACTCCTGACGGTGAGGTTGCTATACAAGCAGTTAAAGAGGCACTAAAGGCAGGCTACCGCCATATAGACACCGCCGCCATTTACGGAAACGAGGTAAGCGTTGGTAAAGCCATTCGCGAAAGCGGTATTAAAAGAGAAGATATTTTTGTTACAAGCAAACTTTGGAACACCGAGCGCGGCTATGAAAAAACCCTTTTGGCATTTAAAGAAACTATGAATAAACTAGGTTTAGACTATCTTGACTTATACTTGATTCATTGGCCTGCACATAAAAACCAGTACGATAACTTTGATGAGGTAAACCTCTCTACTTGGCGCGCATTTATAGAACTATATAAAGAGGGCAAAATCAGGGCAATAGGTGTATCAAACTTCCTGCCGCATCACCTAAAGGCTTTAATGGAAAGCGAAATTAAACCTATGGTAAATCAAATTGAGTTCCACCCTGGTTTTATGCAAGAGGAAACGCTTGATTACTGTAAACAAAACGGAATTGTTGTTGAAGCTTGGAGTCCGCTTGGACGTGGCAAGATGTTAGAGAATGAAATCCTAAAAGGTATTGCCAAAAAGTACAACAAAACAGTGGCTCAACTTTGCATTCGTTGGTGCTTACAAAACGGCACCTTGCCGCTTCCTAAATCGGTAACCCCTTCTAGAATCATAGAAAATGCAGATATCTTTGATTTTATCATTTCTGATGAGGATATGAAAACAATAAACGCTATGGAATACTGCGGTGGTTCGGGCCATAACCCCGACACCTTTGGTATGGATTAAGGAGTAACTTTATGTCGGTTGCATTAGATGCACACGGATTTAAAACCGAATGGCAAAACATAACGGTTGATAAGTATGAAGGTTATTACCCAAATATGACCGATTACCACATTCACGAATATTATGAGATAAGTTTAATACTTTCGGGTAATGTTAATGTATTGCTTTCGGATAAAGCAGAAAGCGGTAAGTCTGCAAGACTTGTTTTGCTTCCGCCTTTAGCACCGCATTATATTCACCCAACACCTGATTTGCTTTATAGCAGGGTAAACATTTTGTTTGACGGTGAATTTATTCGCGGATATGCAAACGAATGGAAAACCTTTATGCGAGCGTTTGGCAAGGGCGGTGCGGTTTTGCATCTTAATGATAAGCAAAAAGAGACTTATGTATTGTTTGTAAAGCAACTGGAAAAAGAAGAAAATATTTTTAGAAAAAGATTAATGCTTTTGTATTTTCTTTCGCTGGTGTCGGATAATCTGCAAGAACCTAACGATTCATCGGTTATACCGAGTTACGTAACAGAGGCACTTTCTATAATCAGCACGAACTACCAAAAACGAATAGTGGCGGAAGATTTGGCGCGCACCCTCTCGGTAGGCAGAACTACACTTATGACCGGTTTTAAGAAATACACAGGTACAACTTTAAATGAGTATCTGCTTAGGTGCAGACTTAAAGCGGCGGTGGAAATGTTGCAAAACGGAAAAAGCGAGCAAGAAACGGCGGAGGAATGTGGTATGGGTGATGCTTGTAACCTGATTCGTTGTTTTAAGCGTCAGTTTTCGTTAACGCCGAAACAATATTTAAAAACTATAAAATAAGAGGAGAAAAAATGTATAAAATTGGTTTATCAACCTGCGGTGGAAAACCCGTAACCGAACAGGCTTTTTTGGAAATGAAACAAAGCGGAATAGACGCGGTTGAACTAAAAGACGTTATGGATTATGAAACCGTTAAAAAAGCCGCCGATGCTGTGGGTATTGAACTTTGGTCGGTGCACACCCCTGCCGCCTATGATATTGATATATCATCTACCGATAGCGAAATAAATAAAAACGCAATAAAGGTTATAAATGAGGTTGTAAATAAGGGTGCCGCGGTGGGTATTAAAAACTTTGTTGTGCACCCCACAAGCACGGCAGAAGATTTAATTATAGATAGAAATGAAATGTTAAAACATACTATGTACTGTGCCGACTTGTTAGCCGAATATGCCGCTAAAAAAGGCGTATATATAGCTATAGAAAATCTGCCGAGGAAATGCCTTTGCAACACGGTGGCAGAGCATTTGCAGGTGCTATCTGCCAATGATAAACTGCGTGCTTGCTTAGACCTTAACCACTCCCTTATTGACCCAACCGAAAAGTATATTGAGGATTTGGGCGAAAGGCTTGTAACCTTGCACGTTTCAGACCGCGATAATCAAAACGAACGTCATTGGCTTTGTGGGGAGGGCGTGCTTGATTGGGTAGGTATTATTAATGCATTGCAAAAGGCAAACTATAAGGGCGTGTGGATGTACGAGGTTGATATGGCACCGCGTAAAACCATTGACCGACGAATGCTTACCTATAAAGATTTTTACGATAATGCAAAAACCATCTTTGAAAAAAGGCAACCAAAACCCATAGGAACGCCTAAAAAGAATTTAGGTATGTGGGGCCCCATTGAATAACAAAAAAGAACCACCACTCGTTTTGAGTGGTGGTTTTGTTATATTATGTATTTATACGCCGAAGTAGTTAACAGAGTTGTTAAAGCTAATGTTTTTAACAACCTCGCCAACCGCTTTTATGTCATTTGTCATTTCGCCCTTTTCCATCATATCACCAAGGTAGTTACAAAGAATTCTGCGGAAGTAGTGGTGGCGTGGGTAGGATAGTAGCGAACGACTGTCGGTAAGCATACCAACAAAGGTAGCAATATGGCCTGTAGCGGTAAGGTCGCGCAGGTGATTTTCCATACCAACCTTATTATCTAAAAACCACCAAGCAGGACCGTACTGCATTTTGCCCTGAACTTCACTTGATTGGAAGCAACCGATTAAGGTCATAATTTCGGTGTTCATTTTAGGGTTAAGGTTAAACACAATTGTTGGTGGCAACAGACCTTCGCTATTTAGTTTATCAAAAAGGCGCGAGGTTAATTTAATGCTGTTGTCCTCGGCAATACTGTCAAAACCGCTGTCAAGGCCAAGTTTTTTAAGCATTACGGCGTTGTTATTACGCATAGCGCCTAGGTGAAGTTCGGTGCGAACACCATGCTTGCCGTACAATTTCATTAGCGAATAGGTTAGGTAGCCTTTAAATTTTTCGGCATCTTTTTCGGTTACAGCCTTGCCTGAAAGAGCTTTTTTTAGCACCTCGTCGGCGGTAGATTTTGTAGTAATTGGGTAAACGTTTTGCAACGCGATATCACTTGCTTTTGTGCCAACCTCTAAAAATGCCAAAAGGCGAGTTTCTAAGGCGGATTCAAGGTCGTCAATAGATTTAATAGGATGGGTTAGGTCGGCTAGTTTGCCTAAAAACTCGCTATAACCCTTAGCCTCTATGTTCATTATTTTATCGGCTCTAAAAGCGGGTGCAACGGTGAATTTGTAATCTTTTTTAGCGATTTCGCGGAAGGTGTCAAGGTCGTCAAAAACCTCGTTGGTGGTAAACAAATGTTTAACATTTGAGCCTTCAATTAAACTTTGTGGGGTTACGTTGTTTGCCTTTATGTAGGCGTTGCATTTATCCCAAATCGCCTCAGCGTTTTTCTCATTAATTTCTAAGTCGCAACCAAAAAACTCTTTTAGTTCAACCTGTGACCAGTGGTATAACGGATTGCCGTAAGCGGTGCCTAAAGCCTTGCAGTAAGCAAGAAATTTATCATGGTTTGAAGCAGAGCCTGTAATATACTCCTCGTCTATGCCGAAGTTGCGCATCAAACGCCATTTGTAATGGTCGCCCGCAAGCCAGATTTCGTACAAATCAGAAAAAGGTTTGTTTTCTAATATCTGTTTTTCGGGCAGGTGACAGTGGTAGTCAAAAATTGGCATATCCTTTGCATAGCCGTGGTATAATTTTTTTGCAGTTTTGTTGTTTAGCAAGAAATCACTTTTATAGTAACTCATAAGTAGCACCATCCCTATATATCTCTATATTATAGTGTAACACCATCTTTAAAAATTGCAATATCAAAATAATCGTTTTTTTCGCCTAACGTTAAATTCCCTTGCGCAATTCCAATACAAAGGTTAAATAGTTCCTCTGCGGTTTTGTTTCGGTCTGTATTGTGGAGGAGTACGCCTGCATCAAAATCAATCCAATGAGGTTTCTTTAAATATAGGTCAGAGTTGGTTGAAATTTTAATTGTAGGCACAGGACCGCAAAGCGGAGTGCCACGACCTGTGGTGAATAAGATTATATGTGCTCCTGATGCGGCTAGATTGGTAACTGCAACCTGGTCGTTACCCGGACCGTTTACAAGAAATAGACCGCCTTCTTCTGTGGTTTCGCCAAAGTCAAGCGCGCCTTTAAGCGTAACCTTGCCTGCTTTTTGAACACAGCCAAGCGATTTTTCTTCCAAAGTAGAAATACCGCCTGCTATATTGCCTGGCGAGGGGTTGTCGGCAATACCTTCGCCGTGGTCTATAAAGTACTGACGGAAGGCGTTTATCATACGGCTTGCTTCTCTAAATGCCTTTTGGTCGTAACTGCGCTCTAAAAGTATAGGCTCGGCACCAAAAACCTCAGGCATCTCGCTCATTAAAATAGTAGCACCGTATTTATAAAAGGTGTCGGCAACCATACCAACTAATGGGTTGGCGGTAATACCGCTATAACCGTCACTGCCGCCACACTTAACCGCAATTTGCAGTTTGCTAATAGGTTGTGGGGTGCGGTGGTCGGTTTTCATTATATTTTTAAGGTCGGTTAGAATTTTTAGTCCGCAAGCGAGTTCGTCTTGACAGTCTTGAAGATTTAGAAAACGAATACGCTCGGTGTCAATATCACCTAAAACTTCGCGCATACGCTCAATTCCGTTGTTTTCACAACCCAGACCAAGCACCAAAACACCGCCTGCGTTGGGGTGCTTTATAAGACCTGACAGAACCTTCATTGTGGTTAGCGCATCACCGCCAAGTTGAGAACAGCCGTAAGGGTGGGTAAGCGCTTTTGCGCCTGTTTTGTCGGCAAGTTTTAAGGCTATAGCGTTTGCGCAACCAACTGTGGGGACTATAAACAGGTCGTTTCTGATACCAACCTTGCCGTTTTTACGAAGATAACCTAAAAAGGTGCCCTCGCATTTCTCTGTTTTGGGTTCGGCATAGGGTTTATATACCCACTCATTAATACCTTGTAGGTTAGAGGCAAGATTTTCAGGGTTAACCATATCACCCTTTTTTATGGGCGCAGTAGCGTGACCTATAGGGAACCCGTATTTTATAATATTTTCGTTTGTGTTTATATCGGTTAGGGCGTATTTTTGCCCATTATCTTTTACCTCAACATTATCTAATGGATGGATTTGCATTTATTAACACCTCTTTAAGTTCTGATAGGTCGCAACCCCAAAGCTGTTGGTTTTTAAGTATCTCGTCTAGGGATGACATTTTCATAAACTGCATAATTTCGGGGTCGTCGTTAGGGGAGGAAGTTTTATAAAATTCAATTAGTTTTGCAAAACCTAAGCAAAGGTTTTTGGGATACTCGCCTTTGCGCTTTTTGTACTCTAAAATTGAGGGGAGAACGCGTACTTTGAACTTGCTTACCGAGTTTAAGGCAATAGAAGATAGGTAGTGCTTAATGTATGGATTGCCAAAGCGAATAAGCACATCGTTCGCGTAATCGGTAAGTTCGTCAAGCGGTAGGTCAAGGGTGGGTATAACCTCATTAAAAAGACAATCGCTTACAAATTTTTTCATGCAATCGTTGTCCATACAGTCCTTAACCGTGGTAAGACCTGAAAGCAGTGCATAGGGCACCATAGAGGTATGGGCGCCGTTAAGTATACGAACCTTTCGTGTGCGATAGCGTTCCAGCGCATCACGTGTTACAATCACATTAAGACCTGCTTTAGAAAAAGGTAGGTCTTTTTCCAGGTCGTAGTCGGTTTCTATTACAAAGAGGTGGAAATATTCCGAAGTATTAATCATATTGTCTTTATATGGAAGTTCAATGTTTTCGCTCTTAGGGTAGCCTGTGTTTATGCGGTCAACCAAGGTGTTACAGAAAACGTTTTCCTTTTCAATAAATTCAACAAACTCGTTACCGAGTTGCCATAGGCCAGCATACTGCAAGATGGTTTTTTTTAGGTTGTCACCGTTTCTGTCAATAAGTTCACAGGGCAAGAATATAAAACCGCCAAGCCCGTTATTAAACCTGCGCAGTAAAAGTTGTGTTAATTTTGCAGGGAAACTTTTGGGCGGAGTATCGGTTATTTTGCAATCGGGGTCAAAGGTGATGCCTGCTTCTGTGGTGTTGGAAACTATGTACTTTAAGTCTGGATTGTCGGCAAGTTTTAGGTATCCCTCAAAGTCGCGGTAGGGATTAAGGCAACTGTCAATAACGTCTACAAGTGTAGTGTCAACCCCTTCGGCACCACGGATTATGTGGGTGTATAGGCAATTTTGCTCTTCTAACATATCGCAAAGGCCTTCGGCTATTGGTTGAACCACTACAACGCTACCGTTAAATAAATTTTGGTCGTTTAATTTCTGTAGCATCCAGTCTACAAAGCCTCGTAAAAAACCGCCCTCGCCAAATTGCAGAACGCGAATGGGTCTTTGTGGTTTTTGGTAAGATTTTAAATCGGTCATAGTTATTCCTCCAACATATTGATAAAATAATCTAATTTTATTATATAGTATAGGTTCAATATTTCAATAGCAATTAGTACAAAAGTTTACATATCGTTCAATGCAAGCAAATAAAAAACCCACCTTAAAAATAAGGTGGGCAAGTGTTTATAGGTTTTCTAAAACTTCTTTTAGCACAGGGTAAATAGTTTTTGCCATACGGTACATACCTAAGTCGTTAGGGTGGATAAGGTCGGAGGTACAGTAGTGGCGGTCCTCGTTACCAAAGAATGTTTCACCGTCAATAAAATAAACATTGTTATCGCCTGCGGCTTTTGCGGATAAATATGTATCCTTTACAACCTCGCGACGTTTATCGCTTGCGGTATCGTAATCAAAGTCGGGACGCGACATAATGATTATAGGCAAATTGGGTTTTGCGGTTCTTACTATATCAAAGAACTTTTTGTGGGTGTTTTTAAGGTGTTCGGCATCAGGTGCGTTGTGGTCGTAATCCATAACAAAAACCGAAATATCAAGGCTTGCAATAAACCTTGCGATAGGCTCTTCACCTTTAGCAGAACCTGAAAAACCAAGGTTGTAATAATCGGCGTTAAGCCAAGCAGAAAGCAGGGCATTATAGCCGTTTGTAACGCGAGAAACGTGGGCGCCCTCGGTAATAGACGAGCCGTAAAAAAGCATAGGCTTATCATATTTGTAAGGGTCGGCAGGGAGTACCTTTGCATCGTCTGGAAACTCTAAAACAATGTCGGTAACTACTTCGTTGCGAGGTAAAAATACCGTTACTTCTTCTAGAGATTCGTCTTTAGTAAACTCGCCGTATGCTTCCGGTTCGTTGTACTGCTTTATCGGTAGCACAAGTCCGTGATATCTGCCGTTTATCATTACGGCGGCAGACTGTGCGGCGTATATAGACATGCCTATGTCAACGCTTATTTTTTCAAAATATATTCGTATGCTAAAGTTTTTAGCGTTTGTTTTAAATCTTAGCCTTGCGCCTGCAGGGCGTCTGCCTAAAAACTGTAGGGTTGGCACTTGGTCGCGCACGCTTTGTGGTAAACGTTCTAAAATGCCTGTGTTATAAAAATCGGGTATGCCGTGTAGGCTAATAGGTTGTTCGTAATAGTGAAAAGTTTTCATAAAGAGACCCCTAAAAAATTACTTTGTTACTTTACTTTTACGAATGAACAATACACCTAAAGTGTTTCTGCCACAGTGTGCCGAAATAGTGCAACCTGCACGTGTAATAAGAACTTCTTTAAAAGGTGCTGCATCTTTAACTGCTTCTACAACCGCGTTTACAGTTTCACTGTCAACACCTGCATGTGTAACAAAAACGCGAGAAAGGTCAAGGTCGTCGGTATTTGCCAAACGGTCGCTAACATACTCGTTTAAGGTGAGTTCAAACTTGCCGCGGTATTTTTTGCCAACACCCATTGAGCCGTCAACAACTTCAATACAAGGTTTTAACTTTAGTAGGTTTGCGCCAAGTGCTGAGAGTGCAGAACAACGGCCGCCTTTGTGTAGATAGGTAAGGCTATCAATAACAAATGAAGCATCAACACGTGATTTAAGAGCATCTATTTCTTTAACGATATCCTCTGTAGACATACCGCTTTTTGCCATTTCGCAAGCCTTAAGCACAAGTAGACCTGAACCTGTTGAGAGGTTTCTTGTATCTATCGGATAAACATTACCTACTTCCTCTGCGGCAAGGCAGGCGTTACGGTAGGTGGTAGACATTTCAGAAGAAAGAACGAAGTGTATAATATCGGCATCCTCTTCTAAATTATCGTTAAAGAAGTCGGTATAATCTGCAATATTTGTAGCGGTAGATTTCGCAAGCCTACCCGTTTTTTCAAAAAATGCATATATATCATCTGGGGTAGCATCAATGCCGTCGCGGAATGCCTTATCGTCCATAGTAACGCATAAAGGACAAACCTTAATACCGTACTTTTCTAGTAGTTCGGGACTTAGATCGCAAGTGCTATCGCAAGTGATTTTAACTTTATTTGCCATATTTCATTCCTCCAAAAAAGAAGTAATTTGATATTTTAACCTTCTTGATGAATAGTATACCACAGGTTTCTAAAATAAACAATAATGAAATTTTACTTTTTGCTCTTGTAAAATGATAAAGTGTATTATATAATATAATAAATAACTATATGTGTAACTATGTAAAGGTGGTGCAGGCGTGGCTAAAATAAAGGTGGCTGACATTGTTATTAACTACAATTATCATCATAACGAATTTTTTTCGCAACGCCTTAAAGACTATCTTTATAATGGGGACGAGCAGGGTATAGAAATTAATTATTCCTTGCAAGAAAGCATAGAGTTACCACCTCACACAGTAGTCGGTGCTATCCAAAACGCTACGCTTGGTACTTTAGAAAACGGCAACAGTATTATGTATCTTCAGTCTAAAAAAAGCGGCAAGGTATACACCTATATAGAGCATAGTGAAGATTTTTCTTTTGCCCAATCAAAAAGCGTGCCTATAAAATCAGGCAAGGGCTCACCTCTTAACGACTGCGAGCGCGAGTATTTAAGGTCGGGCAGTATGTTTAACGATAGGCTTATTTTAGAGGGCGGCACCTGTTTGCATGGCAGTTGCATAGCCTATAAGGGTAAGGCGGTTGTCTTTTCGGCGCCTTGCGGTACAGGTAAATCTACCCACACTGCTAATTGGCAAAGGCTATTTCCTGATGACGTTCAGTTCGTTAACGACGATAAACCTGCCTTGCGCGAAAAGGGCGGCTCGGTTTACGCTTACGGTACTCCTTGGTGTGGTAAGACGTCTTTAAACACAAATATAAGCGTGCCTTTGGCGGCGGTTGTGTTTATAAAACGAAGTGAAGTAAATAAGATTACAAGGTTGGATATTCCTGAGGCGGTTTGTTATCTTAACGACCAAACCTTTCCCTCGGTTTATGATAACAGGCTCTTTAAACTTAATATGGAGTTTATTGAGAAACTTATAAGCAAGGTTCCAATTTATATGTTAGAGTGTAATATTAGTGATGAAGCGGTGTATGTTGCCCGCAATGAAATTTTTAAAGGAGAAGTTTAAATGAAAATCAAAGAAGGTTTTATGCTTAAGCAGGTTTGTGAAGAGTATATGGTTGTTCCTGTAGGTGTTACCAGTATTGACTTTAAGTCGGTAATCCGCCTAAACGAAACAGGCGCATTTTTGTGGAAACTTTTGGAGAACGGTGCCGAAAAAGAGGATATGGTTAAGGATATACTTGATGAGTACGATGTAAGCGCCGAGATTGCATCGGCAGATATAGATGCTTTTATTTTAAAACTAACAGATGCAGGTATTGTTGAATAAATGCAAAATATGGTTAGTTTGGCGGATTTAATCCCGCTAATGCAAGAAATTTTTAAGCTGGGTAAAACCTTTACCGTTACTGCCAAAGGCTCGTCAATGACACCTTTGTTGCACAGCGGTCGTGATGAGGTTGTTTTGGCGGAATGTAAAGACACCACTAAGCTTAAAGTGCGCGATGTGCCTTTGTATTTAAGGGACGACGGTACGTGCGTTTTGCACCGTATAGTTCGCGTTAATAAAGAGTCTTTTGATATGTGCGGTGACGCGCAAACCGAAATAGAGCGTGGCATATTGAAAAGCCAGATTGTTGCGGTTGCGGTAGGTTTCAAAAGGCGTGGCAGAAGTTTTTCTGTAAAAGATAAATGGTACAGAGTTTATGCTTTTTTGTGGTGTATTGTGCGCCCAATAAGGCCTATACTCTTTTGGCTGAATTATAAGTTACGAGGTAAAAGGAATGAAAAGCCAAGCAAATAATAACGGCAGAGCGCTAAAGTGGATATACAAAAAGTCTAAAAAACACATGCCTTCTGTGTTGGGGTGTGCGCTTATTTCGGCTGTAACCTCGGTGGCGTATGTTGTGCTTGCATACGTTTCTTCTTTCGTTATTGATATTGCAATAGGTAAAAAGCAGGGTGATATAGTTTTTTATATTACCATGCTTTTTCTGCTTATATTAATGCAAGCCGCCTTTAATATTGCAGGCTCTATGCTTGCGGCGAGGGTTTCAGGCAGACTTGAAATGGACTTTAGGTCTAATCTTTTTTCAAGTATTATGAAAAAGGAGTATAGGAGTATTGCTAAGCACCATTCGGGCGATATTCTTAACCGATTTACAAGTGATGTAGATGTAATAGTAACCGCGGTTATCGGTGTAATACCTGGCGGAGTGAGTTTCTTTGCAAGGCTGTTTGCGGCACTTATAGTGCTTATAAGCCTCTCAAAATCGCTCGGCATTGCGGTAATAATTATAGGCGCTGTAATAGCAATGGCTATTAGGGTGTATTCAAAAGTCTTGAAGAATATACATAAACAGGTGCAAGAGGCACAAGGCAATACCCGTTCGTATATGCAAGAGTGTACCGAGAATGTTGTTGTGGTTAAGTCGTTTATAACGGCGGGCAGTTTCGGTAAAAAATTGTATGAACTAATGCAAAAAACCTATCTTTTAAAAATCAAGCGCAATCTAGTTGCTAATATTTCCAATTCTACAAAATATTTAATCTTTACAGGCGGTTATTATTTGGCATTATCCTTCGGTGCTTTCTTGATTAGCGGCGGCACTTTAAGTTACGGTTCACTTATAGCCTTGCTTAATATCATTTCCAATATCCGCCGACCGCTTACACAAATGTCAGGCTTGCTACCACAGTATTATCAGGCATTGGCATCGGCAGAAAGATTAATGGAAATAGAAGAATTGCCGGAGGAAAACGAACCTTTGGCAAAAGAAGATGCCTTAAAGGTTTATGAAAACCTAAAGGCTATAACCTTTAGCGACGTTAGTTTTAGTTACGATGGAAAAAGGGATATTTTAAGCGGACTTAATATGGAAATCGGCAAGGGCGAAATGGTGGCACTTGTCGGTGGTAGCGGTGAGGGTAAATCAACCGTTTTCCGTATGCTACTCGGTCTTTATTCGCAAACCAAGGGTGAAATTACGGTTAACGCTAAAGATACCATTTCGCTTGATTCCACTATGCGCGGACTCTTTGCTTACGTACCCCAAGGCAACCTTATTCTTTCGGGTACGATAGGTGAAAACATAAGGTTCTGTAACATTGACGCTAGTGAGCAAGAGGTTATAGAAGCGGCTAAAATTGCCGACCTTTACGATTTTATTAAAGATTTACCTGACGGCTTTGATACTGTTATCGGTGAGCGCGGATTAGGTCTTTCTGAGGGTCAAATTCAACGTATATCAATAGCAAGGGCTATCCTTTGCGGTGCGCCTATTCTTCTTTTGGATGAATGTACTTCGGCTTTAGATGAGGCTACCGAAAGCAGAGTGCTAAGTAACATTAAGGCAAAGGGCGGCGTTTCGGCTATTTTAATTTCCCACCGACCTGCCGCACTGAAAATATGCGATAAGGTTTATTCTATTGAACACGGCGTAGCAACAGAAAAATAGGTGATGGTATGAAAAGAATAGTTGCAATAACACTTTTGGTTTTAACCTTTAGCGCAATGTTTATGGGGTGTAAACAAAAGGAAACTAAAAAGCATGAAACTGAAAAATATAATGAGCAAATTGCGGTAAGCAGAAACAACCATCTTACTGAAGATTGGTATTACGATATGGGCGACGAGGGGTATGCCGTGCCTCAGTTTAATGTTAGGTCGGATACGGCAGACCAACTTAATTTAGAGCTGGAAGAAAAGTATAAAGATATCGCCAAAAAAGGCAAAGATTCGGGATACTTATATGTAAAGATGCAGGGCTCGGTTTACAAAAATATGGCGTTTATCTTGGTGGAAACAACCCTTAAAGATAAAGACCCGCTTTTTGAAGTGTATGCCATTAGCCTTAACGATGGTAGCATACCAAAAAATAATGATGTTTTGGCATGCTTTAATGTAAGCAAAGCAACAGGATACGGCTCGGTTAAGGATGCACTAAGCAATGAATATAAAATGTATTTCCATTCCTTTAGTGACAGTTCGTATGGTGCATATAAAACAAACAGAGATAAAACCTTAAGCGATGAAAATGTTTATGGAAGCACCTTATTTATTAACGAGCGAAGTCAGTTAAGTTTAGTTGGTACACTATATTCTATTGACGGTGAAACAAAAATAAGCCGTGCTATTACGGCACTTGACCCACCGCTTAAGAAAAACGCATCGGAGGGGTAATATGTGGCCGTTTAAAAAGAAAACAGATAGTAACAAAGCCGCTATTAAAAGTTTTACGGGTAGGCAACTTCAGTATGTTTCAAAGCGCGTTAACGATGGCGATAGTGTGCGTGATGTTATTATAGGTAAAGGCGGCAGAGTTGCCGTACACGATGGTGAAATAAAAATTATTTGCGGTACCGAAAGTGTATTTACTTGTCCTGTAGCAAAGGCAAAATGTAATATTTTGCTTAGCGGCAACGGTGCTACGGTAGAGGGCGAAAATTCGGTAAGCAACCAGTATGATAAAATGATTATTCATTACAGTAGCAATGTCTAGGTCAATGGGGTGGATGTAAAATGCAAAAAATTAAATCTTTTTTAGAGCGTAAGGATGTAAAAATATCTGCAAAAAGATATTTTGTAGATGCTATGAGCGGTATGGCACTAGGTCTTTTTGCCTCGCTTTTAATCGGCACTATATTTTCAACAATAGCAACACTTACTAATATTGCAATTTTTGCAACGGTTGCAGGATATTTAGGTGCTAAAAGTTTTGTGGTTGGCGCGGCTATTGCGGCTGGTACTGCAAAACCCTTGGGTGCGCCTCCGCTTGTTATGTATAGCGCACTGGCAGTAGGTGCGATGGGTAACGATTTGGGCGGACCTGCTTGTGCTTTTTTAGCGGCTTTGGTTGCAATAGAAATCGGTAAAATGGTTTCGGGCGAAACTAAGGTAGATATTATAGTAACCCCTACGGTAACCATACTTTTCGGCGCGCTTGTTGCTATTCTTTTAGGTCCTGCAATAGCGTGGCTAATGCAAACGCTTGGCGAGTTTATAATGTGGGCTACAGAGTGTCAACCTATACTTATGGGTATATTGGTTGCAGTAGTGGTTGGTATAGTTTTAACATTACCTATAAGTTCTGCGGCGCTTTGCGCTATGATAGGTCTTGGCGGAATTGCGGCAGGTGCGGCTGTTGTTGGCTGCTCGGCACAGATGGTAGGATTTGCGGTAATGAGTTATCGCGAAAATCGTTTTGGCGGACTTATTGCGCAGGGTCTTGGTACATCAATGCTTCAAATGGGCAACATAGTTAAAAATCCGTTAATTTGGATACCGCCAACATTAGCGGCGGCAATACTAGGTCCGATATCTACCACTATTTTCAGGTTGGAAATTGATTCCGCACAGGCGGTTAATGCAGGTATGGGCACCTGCGGATTGGTAGGTCCTATCGGCGTGGTATCAAGCATGGAGTGGACGCCGCTTATGTGGTGGGGAGTTGCGCTTCTTTGCTTTGTTTTGCCCGCTATACTTTCCCTAGTTTTTTGCGAAATAATGCGAAAAATGGGGCTTATTCGCGAAAACGATCTTAAGTTAAATCTTTAATATAAATAAAGTTGATTTTATTTTAGTTTTATGCTAAAATAACTTTACTATAGTCTATCTTAAATATTAAAAGAAGAGGTTGCTTTTATGAAAAGAATAGGTACTTTTTCAGTTAAAATTTATGGCGAGGATATTGTAGCAATAGCCGAGGGCGATTTTAGTAAAAAGTTTCAAGGCGCAGTTAGACTAAACGAAACAGGTCTTGTTTTGTGGAAGGCGTTAAGAACAGACCAGACCGAAGAGTCGCTTGCTGATTTAATTGTTAGTGAGTACGAAATTGATAAAGAAACTGCTCTGCGCGACGTTAAATCGTTTTTAGAGAGTTTAAGGAATGCCGATCTTTTAGAGGACTAAAGGCACAGGTATTATTGTATATATTATTAAAAGGGGATTTGTGTAAATGGCAATTGTCAGACCATTTAACGGTATGCGTTTTACCGAGGCTGCGGGCGAAATTGGTGAGGTTTGTTGCCCACCTTATGATATTATCAGCGAGGCAGAACGTAAAGCCTATATTAAAAAGAATAAGAATAACGTTATTCGTTTAGAGTTGCCTAACGAAAAGGGTAATAAATATAAAAAGGCAAAAGAACTTTTGGACCAGTGGTTAGAAGAGGGCGTGCTTCAAATTGATGAAGAACCTTGTTTATATATATATGGTCAAGAGTTTTCGGTTGATGGGCAAGAGTATAGTTTTAAGGGCGTTATCGGTAGGGTTTTTCTATACGAGTTTGAGCGCGGTATAATCTTACCCCACGAAGAAACACTTTCAAAGGCTAAAGAGGACCGCTTTAAACTTATGCAAGAAACTGCTTGCAACTTTAGTCAGGTATACTCGCTTTATGAGGATCCTAACGGCAGAATAGATAAGTCAATAGAAAGACTTACTGCACGTACTCCCGATAAGCAGTTCACCGATGGTGATGGTGTAACACATAGCCTTTGGATTGCAACTCGTTGTAACGAGGTTGATAAAATTTCGGCAAATATGGCTGGTAAAAAGTTGTATATTGCAGATGGACACCATCGTTATGAAACCGCTATAAGATACCGTAACTATCTTCGCGAAAAAGGTGTTATAGAGGAAACAGGTGAAAACGAGCAGGATTATATGATGATGATGCTTGTTAACATTCAGTCACCTGGCTTGGTTGTTTTCCCAACACACCGTATAATACACAGTCTTCAAAAGTTTAGTGCCAGTGCAGTTGTTAAGGCTTGTCAAGAGTATTTTGATGTTACTACTACAAAGTCGCTTGAAACTGCAAAAACCAAACTTCGCGAGATATATGACGAGGGTGAAAAAGGTTTCGCTATGTACGACGGTAAAAAGTACGTAATAATGAAACTTGAAAAACTTGACACCATGAAAGAGTTTATGCCTGATGCTTCACCTGCTCTTCGCGGTTTAGACGTAAGCGTGCTACACACCTTAGTTTTAGAAAAACTTATGGGTATTGATAAGGAAAATATGGCTAAGGGCAAAAACCTTACCTACACAAGAGATATTAACGAGGCTGTAGAGGCAGTTGATAAGGGCGAGGCTAACTGTTGCTTCTTGCTTAATCCAACAAGGGTTGAGGAGATAAGTGCTGTTGCCGCCGCAGGCGAAAAAATGCCACAGAAATCAACCTACTTCTATCCAAAACTAACAACCGGCCTTGTAATGAATAAACTTGATAGGGTAAAGGAAAAACCTGAAGCGGTTAAAAAGGCAGAGTATGTTGAGCCTGAAGCAAAAATTTTAGATTTTTAAAATAATTTTAAATTAAAAAATAAGTCTTATCAAAAAATGATAAGGCTTATTTTTATTTTACCAATAATATTTTGCGCTTTGATTGCAATAATATAATTAGGCTAATTGATTTTTTGTTAGTCTAAAATAATTTAGAGGTGAAAAAAATGGAAAACGTAGGCGTAAAATGTGATGTAGCAGAGTGTATGTATAACTGTTGCAATAACAAGTGCAGTTTGGAAAAGATTGAGGTTACCCATATGAAAACAAGTCCTGACAGTATGGCAGTACCTCATTTTTGCAAAAGTTACGAAAAGAAATAACTGAAACTGTACAGTAGTAATATTTAAACAAAAAATAAGCACCTAGGTAAATCCCTGGGTGCTTGATTTTTTATAATACGCCTTTATCGTATAGACCGCGTGTGTACTCGGTTTTACAGTTTTCACAGGTTTTGTAAGCCGTAATAACATCCGTAATTTCCTCTGCCGTTTCGTCTACAAAATAAAGAATAACTCCATAAAAACCGCTATATTCTTTAATTCTGTCGGCAAGCCATAGCGGACGTGAGTTGAAAATTTCTGCATATGAGCCACGGCAGTATATCGGAAACTCTATACCTTTGCGGTCGGTTATTTTGTTTTTACAATTAGCGCAAGAAACATCTGCACGAATTGGGCATTGGTCGGTTAGCATTAACGGTGTTTTGCCGTATACATATACAAGCGCGTTTTTAAGATTAAAATGTTTTTTGTCGCTAATTTTTGTTTCGTATGATAGTGTAACCTTTTTAGCACCTAGACCAATAAGCGTATCAAAACTAATTGGGTTAATACAGTTAAGTCCGCTACCTGCTATTATGTCAATACAAAACTGTTTAGCTAGTTGTATTGCCGCGAGATTATGGCAAACTACCGCTTGTATCTTTTCTTTTGCCGCGCTTAAATGCTTTGTTATATCATGGGTGTTTTTCATGCCTCTTGGTATTTCTGCAATAATCGGCAAGACGGAAGAATAATTGCTAACCTCTTCTAAGGGAATAATTAATGCCGAGATTCCTTTAAGGTCTTTAGGTATATTTTTTACCGTTTTAAATTGCGCTATAACCTTTGTGGTATCGCAATAGGTTGGGTTATAGTTAGGGGTGTAGTCTATAACGGTTACCTCTTTTGTGGCTTGTCTTTTTTCTTCCATAAGGGCAACTGCATCTCGGCGCATAGAGTTAATTGTTTTAGCGCTAAGACTAAGTCCTTTATCAATATCGCTTCCGAAATCACCCATAAAATAAGGTGTTCCGCCAAGTTTTGAAAGTTGTGTTTTAACAAAATCGCCATCTATTTCTTTGGTTTTGGCAACCTCGGGTATAGGTCCTGTTACTTTAAGTAAATGGGCACCGTCGCTAAGGGTTAGGGTTGTAGGCTTACCCTCTTTGCAAGTAAACGAAAAATCAAGTTTAACCGTCTGCCTTTCGTTTCTGTAAAGGTCGTGCAGTTTGCCTTCTGCTTGGCGCGTAACAGATAAATCAGCATCGGTTCTTGTGCCAAACATATCGGTTTTATTGCCTGTATAATAACCGTCTGTAAAGCCGTTACGACTGAAAATTTGCTCTAAAAGTTTAAAAAGTTCGGGGTCAACCGCGCCACTTTCGGCCATCATTTTGCAACACGCCGTTGCGGCGGCAACGTACTCAGGCGGTTTCATACGCCCCTCTATTTTAAACGAGGTTACACCCATATCGCGCAATTCGTTAATATACGGAATGTGGCACATATCCTTAAGGCTTAAGGCGTAATCGTTGCTACCGCCTACGCTAAAGGGTAGCCTGCAAGTGCCTGCGCAAAGTCCACGGTTGCCACTTCTACCGCCTAGATGCGCACTCATAAGGCATTGACCCGACAGGCACATACAAAGTGCGCCGTGAATAAAAACCTCAACCTCTATATTTAATTCTTTTGCAAGTTGGCAAAACTCTCGCAAGTCGCTTTTAGACATTTCTCTGGCCGGTACAACACGGCTAAAGCCTAATTCTTTTAAGGTGTATAACGCCTCTTTTGTGTGAACCGACAACTGTGTTGACGCGTGCAAAGGAGTGTTAGGTAAGGCTTGTTTTATTGCAGAGGCAAGACCTAAGTCTGCACAAATAATTCCATCTATGCCGAGTTTTGCACACTCTGTGGCACAGTCAAGGGCACTACGTAATTCGTCATTATAAACCAAGGTGTTAAGGGTAAGATAGACCTTAACATTACGCGCGTGGCAGTATAAGATAGCATCGCTTAACTCTATATATGAAAAATTATCTGCATTTCTGCGCGCGTTAAACTGTTCGGTGCCAAGATAAACCGCATCTGCGCCGGAACGAACTGCAGCACTTAAGCATTCGCGGTTACCGGCAGGGGATAGTATCTCTATCATTTTTGCTCCATCTTTGTGCGAATTTCGCGGTTTTCACGGCAAAGACGACTTATTTCGCCTTTAGCCTCGCTTAGTTCAAGCCTTGCAGAAGCCTCAAGTTCAAGCGCGGTTTTAGATTTTACGCGAAGTTCTTCACATTCCAAACGGCGTTTTTTAGCCTCGTCGCAGTACTGCAAAGCCGCAATAGATGCAATCATTGTAGGGGATAAAAAGCCATTATCTTGCGCTAATTTTTTAAAACGCTGATTAAGTTCGTTTGCGATGTTTTTTATATACTCCTCGTTTTCCTCGGTGTTTATAGTGAATTCGTTATCAAAAAGGTTAACTTTTACCTTGTTTGCCATAAGCCCACTCCTAACACAAAAATTAAAATACACTACATATATAATATAACAAAATGCAAAAATAATAAAGACCTTTTTAATAATTTTATAAAAAATAGTAATATATAGTTTTTTCTGTCGGATAATATACTTTAAAAGAGGGTGACATAAGTGGGTAAGAAAACCAAGAATTTTTTTGGCGGAATATTAATAGGCGCGCTTAACGGCATGTTCGGTGCAGGCGGCGGTATTGTTGCGGTGCCTCTTTTAAGAAAGAATGGAATTGAGGATAAAAGTGCGCACGCCTCGTCAATAGCAATAATACTACCGATATCTGTAGTCTCGCTTAGTATGTATATACTAAAAGGCAGAGTGGCAATAACGGATGGTTTGCCATATATACTGCCTGGTGTTGTTGGTGCAGTTTTGGGCACCTTTATCCTTTCCAAAATTTCTAAAAAATGGTTGCACAGGGTCTTTGGCGGTTTGATAATTTATGCAGGAATAAGGTTGATTTTAAGGTGAATATAGTAGAAATATTAGCAGGTGTAATATCGGGTATTTTAGGCGGTATGGGTTTAGGCGGCGGAGGTACGCTGATACTCTATTTAACAATATTTTTAGGAGTAGAGCAGTTGCGCGCATCGGGTATTAATCTTATATTTTTTATACCTAGCGCGTTGGTGGCATTGCTTATTTACATTAGACGCGGTGCTATAAAAATCAAACCGCTTTTACCCTTTATATTCGGCGGAGTCTTAGGGGCTATATTAGGTATTTATTTATCTTCTTTTCTCGGCTCGCAAATTGTTGGTAAACTTTTCGGCGGTGCCCTTACTGTAATGGGGGTGCGAGAAGTGTTTTATAAAGAGCGTTGACAAGGAAAGGCTTTATATAATATAATCTTTGTGTGATTTCAAAGGAGGGGGATAAATGAAAAGTGTAAAATTAAAAGGTTATATTTTAGCGGCACTGTTTTCGGTTTTTATCACCCTTTGCGCGTGGATACAAATTCCTCTTGTTGTGCCGATAACCTTACAAACGTTCGGCATTTTTCTTTCTCTTTTATTGCTTGGCGGATATTTTGGCACCCTTAGCGTGCTAACCTATATATGTCTAGGCCTTGTTGGTTTGCCTGTCTTTAGCGGTTTTCAAGGCGGTGTGTCGGCACTACTGGGCGCAGGCGGTGGATATATAATAGGCTTTTTGTGTCTTGCGCTTGTTTATTGGTTTTTTGAAAAGTCGTTTTCTAAAAAGATTGCCTTTTCGGTTGGTTTTCCGATAGGTATTATAGCGTGTTACATATTAGGCGCCGCGTGGTTTAGTTATGCCTATGCTACAGATAAAGGGTTTCTTTTAACTTTTGTTACTCTTAACGTTTATTATATAATACCCGATTTTTTAAAACTCGCATTAGCGTTTGCCGTTGCGCGAAGAACGGCGGTACACTTGCAAAAAATTAAATAATTTGCTATAATAACGTTGTTATTTTGTTACTGTGGAGGTTCTAAATGGCTAATAAATGTATGCTTTGTGGCAAGAAAATAGGCTTGTTTTCTATAGCAGGCGAGGATATTTTTACCGGTAACTCGGCTAATGCTATTTGCAAAGACTGTATAGAGGCTACCGATGTAATATTCAAAAAAGCAGAAATGAAAATTCCTGTTAAACCTGAGGATTTGGAACGCTTTACCGAAGAGGGTAAGCAGTATGTTGTAGAGTATATTAGTACAGATGGTGTTTTAGAGGATATAGAAACACCGAAAGACCCTATGCAATGTGAAATTGGTGAGGCTATAATTTCCCATACTTTTCAGGTTGACGATAACGAGGTTGCGCGAATTTTAGACGAACTGCATAATATGAACGCCAAAGATATAGAAAAATATCTTGACCCACTAGTTAGCGAGAACGAAACGGCAGACGCTTTCTTTAACGAGATAATGGCGTTAAGTGATGAAGAGCTAGATTCGGTGCTTTCTGACCAACGCGAGTATTATAACAATGCCGAGTGGGCATATATCCTATTTTTAAAAGAGCGTAGGGACCAACTAAAAGAGCCTAAAATAACAGAGCAAGAAAAGGCTGAGGTCGTTTTAGAGGTGCCTGATGAGGTTAATGCCGAAAAACTAGAAGAGTTTAAAGAGCAGTTCTCAGACCGCACAAAAGAAGAACTAATAGAAATTTTTGAGGACGGCGAGTATCTTTATGAGGCTCGCAAAGCCGCCGAGGAATTATTAAAGGATATGTAATAAACGCCGAGCGTTGGGCGTTATATCTTTAATAACGGTATGTAAAACTTAATAAATATAGCAAAAAACTCTCCGCCAAAATTTAGCGGAGAGTTTTTTATTATTTGCGCGTCGGTTTTACGTTTGTTGCAGGAGTAATATCTCCATCAATAACTCCATTTGCATTTTCAAAAGCTTTAATGTTTTCTCTTATTAAAACGAGCACCTGACTATTTACGCTTCTTCCTTCATAATCAGCAATATATGCAATTTTACTCAACATTTCCTCTTCTATTCTTATTGATACACTTTTAATAGCCATAAGTTCACCTCATAATAAATATATTGTGTATTTATTTTAGATATATTATGTGTTACAATGTTAAAAGAGGATATACGGTATATCTATTATGTTGCTGGGGGGTGATATTACGGAGAGAAATACATGTTGCTTTTTCGGTCATAGAAAGATAAGCGAAAACGAAGAATTAAAATTAAAACTTAAAGAAATTATTGAAAAACTAATTATTGAGAAAAAAGTTGATACTTTTCTTTTTGGTAGCAAAAGCCAATTTAATAGCCTGTGCCTTGAACTCGTGACTCAAATAAAAGAGAAATACCCATACATAAAGCGAGTCTATGTGCGGGCAGAATATCCTTATATAAGCGAACAGTATGAAAAGTATTTGCTTGAAAGTTGCGAGGAGACCTATTATCCTGAAAAGATAATGAATTCAGGAAAAGCATCTTATGTAGAACGTAATTATGAAATGATAGATAATAGCCAATTTTGCATAGTTTACTACGATGAAAAAAGAACTCCAACCGACCGTAAAAGCGGTACTAAAATCGCTCTTGATTACGCTATAAAAAGAGCTAAAAAAACAATCAGGGTATTATGAGGGTTAAAAGTTTTTGTAAGTAAGGCTCTTTGATTTGATACCTATTGAAAAATTGCCGCTAAAGTGGTATAATGCAGACAATAGTAATTTCGGTATTTCAAAAAGGAGTACGTAGATGAATATTATAGTTGTTGGTTGCGGTAAAATTGGTGCCGCTATTGTAGAAAGTCTTACAGGTGAAGGACATAACCTTATTGCTATGGATATGAACCGCGCCGCATTATCGGAAGTTACAAATGTTTATGACATTATGGGGGTTTGCGGCAACGGTGTTGACTGCGAGGCTTTAGAAGAGGCAGGCGTACAAAACGCCGAGCTTTTAATTGCCGTTACAGGCTCGGACGAATACAATATGCTTTGTTGTTTCTTGGCAAAAAGAATGGGTGCAAAACACACCATTGCAAGAATTCGTAACCCCGAATATAATGACCAAAGCCTAGGTTTTATGAAGGAACAGTTGGATATTTCCATGACAATTAATCCTGAAAAACTTGCCGCAGAAGAAATGTTTAATCTTTTAAAATTACCCTCGGCAGTTAAGGTTGAAACCTTTGCGCGCCGTAGGTTAGAACTTATTGAACTAAGGGTTAAAGAGGGCACTGTGCTAGACGGTATCCGTATTTCTGATTTAAGAGATAAGTATACAGAAAACTTTGTGGTTTGTGTTGTAAAGCGCGACGACAAGGTTTATATTCCAGACGGTAGTTTTACTCTAAGCGCTGGTGACAGAATTGGTATAACTGCAACTCCGTCGGAAATTCACAAACTTCTTAACGCTATGGGCGTGCTAAGGCGCGGTGCCAGAAATGTTATGATTTTGGGCGCAAGCCGTATTGCTTTTTATCTTTCTAAGATGCTAACCGCAGCGGGCAACCAGGTGAAAATTATTGATAAGGATATTGACCGTTGCCGTACTTTCTGCGACGTTTTGCCTAAAGCTATGGTTATCTGTGGTGACGGCGCGCATCAAGAACTGCTTTTGGAAGAGGGCATTAACGAACTGGATGCTTTTGTTTCACTTACAGGTATGGATGAGGAAAATATACTTGTTTCTATTTTCGCATCTACCCAAAACGTGCCAAAGGTTATAGCAAAAATTAATCGCGATGAGTTAACCTCTATGGCAGAAAACTTAGGGCTAGACTCAATAGTTTCACCCCACAAAACCATTTCGGACGTTGTTGTTAGATATGCACGTGCGCTTAAAAACTCGCTTGACAGTAGTGTGGAAACACTTTACAAACTTATGGATGGTGAAGCCGAGGCGGTAGAGTTTAACGTGCTTGAGGACAGTGAGGTTATTAACATACCTCTTAGCGCATTAAAATTACAAAAGCATGTTCTTATTGCAGGTATTATTCGTGATAGAAAAACCTTTATTCCTACAGGTAACGACTGCATAAAGGCAGGAGATAGCGTGGTTGTGGTTTCTGAAAACCGTAAACTAAACAATCTTTCGGATATTTTGAAATAAGGGGCAGATTATGAACCGTAAAATGATACTATACGTTATAGGGCAGATATTGCTTTTAGAAGCGGCTTGTCTTTTATTGCCGTTTGCCACCGCGCTTATATATAGTGAAAGCGTTTGGTTTGTATATCTTGCGGTTTCGCTTGGCGCAGGAGTGCTCGGCTCGTTGCTTATGCTTTTCGGCAGAAAGCGAAATCCTATAATATTTGCCAAAGAGGGTTTTATTATAACCGCTATTTCGTGGATAATACTTTCTTTGGTTGGCGCATTACCGTTTACTATTTCAGGTGAGATACCAAGTTATGTAGATGCTTTCTTTGAAACGGTTAGCGGCTTTACAACAACAGGCGCGTCTATACTTGCGGCACCGCAAAACCTTACACATGCCGCTATGCTTTGGCGCAGTTTTACCCACTGGTTAGGCGGTATGGGTGTTATTGTGCTAGTAATGGCACTAATGCCATCGGTAACCGGCAGAAGTATGCATATACTCCGCGCCGAAGTGCCCGGTCCCAGTGTAGATAAATTAGTACCAAAAGTACGCGACACCGCGAAGATTCTATACTTAATTTATATAGTACTTACCCTTGCGGAAATAATTATTTTATGGGCTTGCGGAATGCCGCTTTTTGAAAGTATTGTGCATTCGGTAGGCACGGCAGGTACAGGTGGCTTTGGCATAAAGCCTGATAGTTTAGGCGGTTATGCACCTATTTTGCAGTGGGTAATTACTATATTTATGCTAATGTTCGGCATTAACTTTAACGTTTATTATTTATTGCTTCGCCGTCGTTTAGGGTCGGTTGTAAAAAGTTTGGAACTTTGGACATATATTGGCGTAGTTGCGCTTGCGGTTGCCATAATTTCATTCAATATATACCCTATGTATAGTGGAGTTTCGGAAACTGTACGTGCTTCGGCGTTTCAGGTTTCTTCAATTATAACCACAACTGGTTATTCTACGGTAGACTTTAACTTGTGGCCTGCGTTATCTAAGGGTATACTTTTTATACTTATGTTTGTCGGCGGTTGCGCCGGTTCAACGGCAGGCGGTCTTAAACTTACGCGCGTTATATTGCTCTTTAAAATAATAAGACGCGAGGTGTTAAGGATATTGCACCCGCGCTCTGTAACAGCAGTGCAGGTTGACGGCAAGAGTTTAGATGATGACACATTGCGAGGCGTAGGCTCATACTTTATTGTGTATATGTTTGTGTTTGCCGCCATCTTTTTGCTTATCTGCTTTGAGCCTTTAGGGTTTGAAACCAACCTTTCGGCAGTAAATGCTTGTTTTAATAACATCGGGCCTGGCTTTAGTGCCGTTGGTCCTGCGGCAAACTTTTCGGCATATTCCGATTTTTCAAAGATAATACTTTCTTTTGCTATGCTCTTGGGCAGACTTGAAATTTATCCGATTCTTTTTGTGTTAATACCGTCTACTTGGACAAAGAAGTAAAATAAAAACCCACGATATACGCTATCGTGGGTTTTCTGTTTTTGTATTAATCGTGGCGTGTGTCGTCGGTAAAACATTCGCAAAAACGTGCCGCGAAAGATGGCTCTTCATCTGCTACGTACAGGTGCGAAATATCACCTATACCGCAGGCTCTGAAATGTGCAATACCCTCGCGCCTTTCTTCTGTAAAGAATGTGCTTACGGCAGAGGGCAGGGTTACACAGTGTTGCAAAAGTGAAAAGGGCGAGCAGTTCATTAAATGCGACATTAGTATGCAAGATACACCCATGTGACACTGCAAAACAATAGTATCGTGATTAGGGTTTTCGGCGCGGTAAATCACACCGTCGCGACGGTAACCGTGGTTGGCTAGCACCTTATCAAACTCCGACACAACAGAGCCATAAAAATCATAAACCTTACTATCTTTTGTAAGGGCAGAGTTTTGCCAATTATCTGTGTTATAACAATCTGGTGCAATATCATTAATATATTCGGGCAAAATGTCCCAACATGCCTTTTCCTCGCGGTCTACAAGGTAGGGAAGTTTAACCTTAGCGTAACTGAACTCCTGCAACCAATCGCAATACTCGGCGGTAATGCCCAATTCTTTTAAGGTTGGTTCAATGGTGAGTTTCGCTCTGCCTAAAGGAGAACAATACACCTTTTTAATATTTTCTTTTATAAGGCGTGCTTTCAAAAGTTGCGCCTCTTTTTTGCCTTTTTCGGTAAGACCGTCAATCGCGTAATCCGGCTCGGCGTGGCGTATAATTATAATTTTCATAACCTATTACCTTTTACTTATTACTTTTACTTAAAGAAAAACTCCCCGCAGGGAGTTTTTTGCTATTCTTCATCAGGTTCCCAGTTGTGCCAGATAGCCTGAACATCATCATTATCTTCAAGCATATCAATTAGTTTTTCCATTTGGGTAACACTATCAGGGTCGGTAAGTTTTGTTAATACGTTAGGAACATACTCAACCTCTGCACTTAAAAACTCGTAACCTGCAGATTCCATAGCATCGCGAACACTACCTAAATCGTTAGGGGGTGTGGAAACTGTGAAAACATCACCGTCAAAATCAAAATCTTCTGCGCCTGCTTCTAATGCGGCTTCCATAACGGTATCCTCGTCTTTACCTTCGGCTTCAATGCGGATAATGCCCTTGCGGTCAAACATAAACATAACCGAACCGCTTTGACCCAGATTGCCGCCGTATTTATCAAAGTAATGCCTTACGTCGCCTGCGGTTCTGTTGCGGTTATCGGTAAGTGTTTCAACAACAACTGCAACGCCGTTAGGACCATAACCCTCGTATACTATTTCCTCATAGTTATCGGCACTGGTTTCGCCTGCGGCTTTTTTAATTATTCTATCAATATTATCGTTAGGTACGTTTGCAGCCTTTGCTTTTGCAATAACGTCTTTAAGTTTAGTGTTAACGCTGGGGTCGGGACCGCCTGCTTTAACTACAATAGCAAGTTCGCGACCAATTTTAGTGAAAACCTTTGCGCGCTGTTGGTCGGTTTTTTCTTTTTTTCTTTTAATGGTACTCCATTTTGAATGTCCTGACATTGTTTTTAACTCCTCGTTAATAAAAGTGCAGGCAAGAAAGCCTGATAAAAAACATATTTACCTAAAATAAAATCATTACCCAATTATTTTACCACACATTATGGTTGTTGGCAAGTGCGAAACGTTATATTTTAGGTTTATTAGCGCAATTTTTGTTGACACTGCCGCCCTGTTGGAATATAATTGTTTATGTAAGTTTTTTGCGAAAGGGGGATGCCAAGTGTATAAGAATGAAGATTACTTTGCCTACGGAGAAGCTGAAGATTCTTCTGCATATCTTGCTGAAGATAATACCTACGTGGATAATTTTGATGGCAGTATTCCAAGATGGGCGATAATTTTAATCGCAATAGTTACTATACTGCTTAGCATTGCCTTCGCAATATTTGTTATGACTACAGAGTGGTCGCATAACGTTGATAAGTACAATAAGTCTGCCGAAAGCACCTTAAAACAAGATGAGAAAGAACAACAAGAACAAATAGAAAAACTTAATATAATGAACTCTCGCGAGCATCCTTGGTTCTCAGGAGATGATAGAGGTACTCTTTATTTCCACAGCGAGAAGTTTGAAGGCGATAAACTTGTAATCCCTGCCGCTTTTGACGGCGTATATATAACCAATCTGTCAGATGGTTTTGACGTAAAAAATAAAACCATTAAAGAACTCCATATAAGCGACGGCGTGGTTAATATTGAAAACGGTGCCTTTAGTCAGTTTACGGCATTAGAAAAGGTAAGCATACCAAACTCGGTTTCTTATATTGGCAAGAATGCATTTAAAGCAACACCTTGGTATAAACATTTAAACGAAACGTTTTGTGTTGTTGGCGACGGGTTGCTTATTAAGTATTGCGGTGAAGAAAGCAACGTAGTAATTCCGGTTAAGGTTAAGAGTATTGACTGTGCTACCTTTAAAGGCTACGATGGTGCAGAAAAAATAGTTATCCCTGAAACTGTTAAGTATATCGGCAGCGAAGCCTTTTTTGACTGTTCTGCACAAATTGAGGGCGGCGCGGGTGTTTCGTATGTTGCTAACGATGCCTTTTTCGGCAGTGGTTGGGTAAAAGAAAACGAGGGTCAATTCCTAACCATAGGTAAGGGTTGTATGGTTAGTTACGTAATTGAGAACGACGAGGTTTATATACCCGATACCGTTAGGCAGATTTCAGGCATTGACTTTGAAAAGTTAAATAAAAAAATAACACTGCATATTGGTAAGAATGTTAAGAAGATATCTGATATAGCGCAACTTGGATATGTACGAGCAATCAAGGTCCATGAAGAAAATGAGATGTTAAGCGGTCAAGACGGTATACTTTATAATAAAAATCGTACAATGCTTTACCGTTACCCTGTTTACAAAACCAATAAACGTTTCTTTGCAGAAACTAAATTAGAAGCGGTTGGCGACAAAGCTTTTTACGGATGCGACATAACCGATGCAGAACTGTATAACGGTGTAAAAACCATTGGTAATATGGCGTTTTACGGTTGCGATAAACTACAAAAAATTGACCTTCCCGATTCGCTAAATATGGTTGGCAATATGGCGTTTTACGGTTGCAAAAATTTAACATCGGTGCGACTTTCGGATAACATAGCGGTATTGCCATACTGCGCATTTTATGGTTGCGAAAGTTTAGAAGAGGTTGTTTGTTCTGATAATCTTACAACAATTTGTAGCAAGGCTTTTTATGGTTGCAAAAAACTTAAATCATTTAATTTGCCCAAAACTGTTAAAAAGGTTATTTATAATTCTTTCTTAAATAGCGGCGCAAAACTAACCGCTAAGGATAATTCGTATTTCGTTATAGAGAACAATAAAATAAAGGTTAAATAAACCAATTACGCCCACCCTCAAAACCAGGGTGGGCGTTTTCTTATAGATATTTACGAATGTCAATGGCAAGGCGTTCTTCTAAATTAATAAGGCGTTTTGCAATATCTTTTGATTCTTCGTCAGCCGCTTCATACTCATTAAGGTACTTATTAAGTGACTTAACACCCATATTGCAACCATCTGTCATTAGGTCGGCAATGGTGCTATCACTTTCGTGCATTATAAGTTTCATATTGGTTTTTAACCACGACATTGAGGTTGCTATGGGGTTAGGCTCTTTGCCGTCATCATGAAATCTATCAAGTGCTTTTTCAATCTCGTTACTTAACTTATCGTGCTCGTCCTTGCAGGCGTTAAGATATTCCTTTAACGACTGCGACTTAACATAATCAATAACATCATCAATAGATTTAACACCCATCTTAACCCCTGCATCACATTCTCGCAAAAGTTTAATTGTATCTTGTTCTATCATTTTTAAACCCCTTTTTTCTTTTTAATAAAAGCATGCCCTAAAAAACTAAATTCATTCATTTTAAAAGGCTGTTCTACTTACGGTAGAGCGGCTTTTTAATATTCTACTAAGAGGTGTTATTACAGTATAGGTATATTTATTATCAGTAGGTTGAATTTTAGTATTAAGTGATAATATAATTTTGGTGTAATAAATGCGACAAGTCAGGTTGTAAAAGAAAGGGTTAAAATATGGATTTAAGTAAGGTTAAAATAGTGGCAGATTCATCCTGCGATTTAGTAAAATTAAGCGGTGTTGATTTTGCCGTGGCACCATTAAAAATTATTACCGCCGAGAAAGAGTATGTTGATGATGCTGATTTGGACGTTGAGGGTATGGTAAAGGAACTAAAATCGTATAGGGGTAGGTCGTCAACCTCATGTCCCAATGCATCGGATTGGTTAAATACCTTTGAGGGTGCAAAGTATGTTTTTTGCGTTACCATAACTGGCGGTCTTTCGGGTAGTTATAACGCGGCACTAATAGCAAAAGAGGAGTATGAAAGCAAGTGCGAGGGCGCAAAGGTGTTTGTACTAAACACTCGTTCGGCAGGTCCTGAAATAACCTTGATTATTGAGGAACTTAAGAGGTTAATACTTTCAGGCGTGGAGTTTGACGCTATTGCCGAAAGCATTACAGAATATGCCAACAACACAGGGCTGTTGTTTATACTGGAGTCTATGCAAAATTTTGCCAACAACGGCAGGGTTAGTCCCACCGTTGCAAAAATGGCAGGACTGCTTGGCATAAGGGTTGTAGGCAAGGCTAGTGATGAAGGCACATTACAACCGCTAGACAAGTGTCGCGGTGAGAAAAAGGCAATAAAGGCGATTGTTGAACATTTAGAAAAAATGGGATTGCAAAAGGGCAAGGTTAAGATTGCCCACTGTTTTAACGAGGAAACGGCTGCAATCCTAACGCATAGTATAAATGTATATTTTCCTGAGGCAGCCGTTACGGTGCATACACTTCGCGGACTTTGCAGTTTTTATGCCGAGATAGGCGGTATACTTATAGGTTTTGAAAAATATTGATTTTTAGCCCCCAAGAAAATCTTGGGCTAAATTATTAACTTTCTGTAACATAAAGCGAAGGTTACTTGCCAATCCTATAAAAATAAATTATAATATATAATATAGAAATGGAGGCGCAAAAAATGTTTATTTCAGACACTATTAAATATATTGGGGTTAACGACCATAAGATTGATTTGTTTGAGGGTCAATATGTTGTTCCTAACGGTATGGCCTACAACTCTTATGCAATTATTGATGAGAAAATTGCTATTATGGATACTGTTGACCAAAACTTTACTCACGAATGGTTGGATAACATATCTTCGGTTTTGGGTGATAGAACTCCCGATTACTTGATTGTTCAACATATGGAGCCTGACCACTCTGCTAACATTCATAATTTTGTTAAAAACTACCCAAATGCTAGAATTGTTGCTTCTGCAAAGGCATTTAATATGATGAAAAACTTTTTTGGTACCGATTTTAGCGATAACAAAATTGTTGTGGGTGAGGGCGATACCTTAACACTCGGCAAGCACGTATTAAACTTTGTTACTGCACCAATGGTGCATTGGCCTGAGGTTATAGTTACTTATGATAGTTATGATAAGGTGCTATTCTCTGCCGATAGTTTTGGCAAGTTTGGCGCACTTGATGTAGAAGAAGATTGGGATTGCGAGGCAAGACGCTACTATATTAGTATAGTTGGTAAGTATGGCGTGCAGGTGCAAAACCTACTAAAAAAAGCCGCCGCTTTGGATATTAAAACAATCTGCCCTTTACACGGCCCGGTTTTAAAAGAAAATCTAGGGTATTATATAGATAAATACAATACTTGGTCTAGTTATCAGCCTGAGGAAGAAGGGGTTATGATTGCCTACACCTCGGTTTATGGCAACACTAAAAAAGCGGTTCTAAAACTTGCAGATATGTTAAGGGAGAATGGTTGCCCAAAGGTTGTTGTTAACGACCTTGCACGCTGTGATATGGCAGAGGCGGTTGAGGATGCTTTCAGATATAGCAAACTTGTGCTTGCAACCACCACATATAATGCCGAAATATTCCCCTTTATGCGCGAGTTTATTACCCACCTTACCGAGCGCGGATATAAAAACAGAACGGTTGGTTTTATTGAAAACGGAAGTTGGGCACCTCTTGCCGCAAAGGCTATGAAGGGTATGCTTGAATCTTCAAAAAATCTAACTATATTAGAGTCTACGGTTAGCATTAAGTCGGCTTTAAACGAAGAAAGCACACAACAGCTAAAAAACCTTGCTAATGAAATTAGCCGTGAGTATATCGCAATTAGCGGTAAAGAGATTAATAAAAATGATACCAATGCGCTTTTTAATATCGGTTACGGTCTTTATGTGGTAACCTCTAACGACGGCAAAAAGGATAACGGACTTATCGTTAACACCGTTACTCAGGTAACCGATTCACCTAACAGGATTGCTGTTACCATAAACAAGCAAAATTATTCCCATCACGTTATTAAACAGACGGGAAAAATGAACATTAACTGCCTAACGGTAGATGCACCTTTTGATGTGTTTGAACGTTTTGGTTTTAAAAGCGGTAGAAACACAGATAAGTTTAAAGACTGCGAACCGCTACGTTCTGAAAACGGACTTGTTTTCTTGCCAAGGTATATAAACTCGTTTATGTCTTTAAAGGTTGAGCAGTATGTTGACCTTGACACACACGGTATGTTTATTTGCTCTATTGGTGAGGCGCGGGTTATTTCGGATAAAGAGACCATGACCTACACATACTATCAAAGTAATGTAAAACCTAAACCCGAAACAGAGGGTAAAAAAGGTTTTGTATGTAAAATTTGCGGATATGTTTATGAGGGTGAAACCTTACCTGATGATTTTATATGTCCGTTATGTAAACACGGAGTTGCCGATTTTGAAGAAATAAAATAGTATTTTTGGAGGTGAAAAACATGAAATATATTTGTGACGTATGCGGTTGGGTTTACGACGAGGAAGTTGGCTATGAAGAGGGCGGTATTGCTCCAGGTACAAAATGGGAGGATATCTCCGAGGATTTCGTTTGCCCCGTATGTTCAGTAGGTAAGGATAATTTTAGCGCAGAATAATTTAAGGTTGGAGTTTAAACAATAAAAACCGCGGTGAGAAATCTCTCATCGCGGTTTTTGGTATAATTTTTATTTTAATCTTTTAGCAGGTTTCTAAGCACATTAAAGGTTTCTTCGCTTATAACATGCTCTATACGGCAAGCATCTTCCGCCGCCGTTTGCTCATCTACGCCAAGTTTAATTAGAATGTTAGTAAGGGTGGTATGGCGTTCAAAAATACTCTGTGCCATTTTTTCGCCTTCTGCGGTTAAGGTTATATAACCAAAGCGGTCAACCAGAATATAGCCTGCCTTTTTTAGAAGTCCAACGCCACGGCTTACACTTGGCTTAGAATAATTCATATACTCTGCTACATCAATAGAACGAACTTCAGGGCGCGATTTGCATAAAACATAAATTGATTCTAAATACATTTCGCCTGATTCTTTTAGTGGCATTTAGGCTTCCTCCTTTTTTAAGTATACATGTATTATAGCATACTATTTATTTAAAATCAACTTGTGCAAAAAATGTTGAAAAGATGCTTGACAATGGCAGTTTTTGTGTTATAATAATACGTGGTTAGCAAAGGCTAACTAAAAATAACGGCACACAGTTAGCAACTGCTAACTCGCTTTTAAATGGTGATAAAATGACTTTAAAGGAAGCTTTGGAAGGGCAACAATATATTATTAAAGAAATCAACACGGGTGACCCTGAGGTTGATGCTTTTTTGTTTTCTCTTGGTTGCTATAGCGGCGAGGCTGTAACGGTTATTTCAAAACTTAAAAGCGGATGCGTTGTGCTAATTAAAAACGCTAGGTATAATATAGACAATGCACTATCTAAAGCGGTACAACTTAAAGTTGTGTAATAGTTGCAGATTAATAAATTGTAAAGGAGGATGTTAGGTGAGAATTGCATTAACAGGCAACCCAAACTCAGGCAAAACAACAATGTTTAATGCCCTTACAGGCAGTAACGAAAATGTTGGAAACTGGGCGGGCGTTACGGTTGATAAAAACGAACAGCGTGTAAAACGCGTTTATGCCAAAGACAATAATATCGTTGCGGTTGATTTACCCGGTGCATATTCTATTTCTCCTTTTACAACCGAAGAGGGCGTTACCAGAGATTACATAATTAAAGAAAAACCTGATGTTATCGTTAATATTGTTGATGCAACAAATCTTAGCCGAAGCCTTTTCTTTACAACCCAACTTTTAGAGTTAGGCATTCCTGTAGTTGTCGCGCTAAATAAAAGTGATATTAACGATAAAAAGCAAACTGTTATTAACATAGATGCGCTTTCAAAATTGCTTGGCTGTAGCGTGGTTTACACTAACGCTATACACCTAAAAGGTTTAAAGGAACTGGTAGATGCTATACTTATTGCAAAGGATAGCAAGCAAAAACCTCCCTATACCGATAAGGAGTATGACAAAACCTCAAGAGAAGCGGTTGAAAAAGCAGACAGAGAACGTTTTAGTTTTGTAAACGCCATTGTTAAAGAGGTTGAAAAAAGGGTAGAACCGTCGCACAGTAAAACCGCTAGCGACAGGTTTGATGCTTTAATTATTAACAAGTGGCTCGGCATACCCATATTTGCCGTGGTAATGTATTTGGTGTTTCAAATATCTCAGGTATGGGTGGGCGCGCCAATTTCGGAAATGCTTAGCGGACTTTTGGAAGGCTTTCAAGGTTATGTTGGCGGACTTTTAAGCGGCGCAAATCCCTTGTTAACCGCTATTTTAGTAGATGGTATTATCGGCGGTCTTATTGCGGTTGTTGGCTTTTTACCGCTTGTTATGGTAATGTATTTTTTGATTGCGCTATTAGAAGATTGCGGATATATGTCCCGTGTTGCAGTTGTGCTTGACCCAATCTTTAAAAAGGTTGGTCTTTCGGGCAAATCGGTTATACCCTTTGTAATTGCGGTAGGGTGCGCGGTACCTGGGGTTATGGCAAGTCGTACTATCAGAAACGAGCGCGAGCGTAGAGCAACTGCAATGCTT
The DNA here is from genome assembly GCA_045630515.1 of Acutalibacteraceae bacterium. GTDB lineage: Bacteria > Bacillota > Clostridia > Oscillospirales > Acutalibacteraceae > UMGS1532. The sequence goes on along the minus strand of JAZQTG010000079.1, from coordinate 2,959 downwards.
GCACCCTTTATGCCTTGTGGCGCAAAAATTCCTGTAATCGCATTGTTTGCAGGCGCTTTCTTTAACAAGGCAGGGTGGGTAAGTACCTTAATGTATTTGTTTGGTATAGTGCTTATCTTTTTAGGTGCCTTGCTTGTTAATAAAATTACAGGGTATAAGAAAAAATCTTTCTTTATTATTGAACTTCCTGAGTATAAAGTTCCGTCCTTGTGGGGTGCGTTTAAATCAATGTGCAGCAGGGGATGGGCGTACATAGTTAAAGCCGCTACTGTTATTTTGCTTTGCAATATGGCGGTACATATAATGCAGTCGTTTACATATAAACTAACCGTAGCAGAGTCTGCCGATGATTCAATTTTATCCTTGGTTGCTTCGCCAATAGCCTATTTGCTTGTGCCTATTGTTGGCGTGTTATCGTGGCAGTTGGCGGCGGCGGTGATTACAGGATTTATCGCAAAGGAAAACGTGGTAGGTACAATTGCTGTTTGTTTTGTTGGTCTTGGAAATTTAATTGATACAGAAGAGTTAATTCTTATGGAAGGTACAGGTGCCGAGGTTGCAGGCATTATGGCAATTACAAAGGTTGCCGCGCTTGCATATTTAATGTTTAATCTTTATTCGCCACCTTGTTTTGCGGCTATCGGTGCTATGAATGCCGAAATGAAAAGCGCAAAATGGCTTTGGGGCGGCATAGGTTTGCAGTTAGCGGTGGGTTATACCGTTGCATATATCGTATATACAATAGGTACCCTTATTACCGCACCGGATATGCTTAATGCAACCGCCGCAATATTTGGTGGCGTTGCGGTTGCCTTAATGGTACTAACGGTGATACTCTTAATAAACAATACAAAAAGAAAACTAAAAAAAAGAAACGGCATAAAATATGGATAACGTTATTATAGTTTTAATTATATTGGCAATTGCCACCGCAATAGTATATTATCTTTATCGCCAAAAGAAAAAAGGCAACAGATGTATAGGGTGCCCTTACGCTAAAGAGTGTAGCGGAAAATGTAATAAAGAATAGCAAAAACCGTCCGACAAATGTTGGACGGTTTTATTTGTTATTATTCAAAAAACGGTGAGGATAAAACTATACCGTTTTGCAAGGTGGATTCCAGATATTTACCAGCGGCATCTTTGTGCAGTCGTTCATGTCGCAGTTGCTAGGACCCACCGTGTAGCTTTCTTCACAAAAAGGTGTAAGTAGTTTTCTTGCCAACCCTTCACTAAAACCCTCGTATAAATGCGGTATAGGTTTTGTTGGAAAGAAACCTGTAGTATCCATAGAAATAGCGGCGTAGCCTTTAGCGTTCCACTTTTTTATCCATACGTGCTCAGGGTGTCCGCCACCACCGTGCACAAGCACCACCGCAGGTATGGGTGCTTTAATGTTTTTTGGGAAACCGATATGTGCAAAAACCTTTGTCTTTTGTCCCATATAGTCGGCGCCTTGGTATGTTAACGCCTTAATGCCGTCAAAACAGATGCCTCCTTTGTTTCCGCTTGGGTCAAATTGTGGGAAATATTCAGTTTTAGGAATGATATCATAATATTTTTCAAACGAAATCATAAAAGCACGCCTTTAAAAGTTTTAGACTATGCCCATAACCATCTCTACTAATAGTGCAACTATAACAACAAGTGCCGAGATAATAAAGCCGTGTATCATAGGTCGTATGCCTGACTTTTTAAGTCCTGAGAATGAGGTGTTAAGACCTATTGCCGCCAAAGCGCAGACCATTAAAAATTTGCTTATGGTTTTTGTGTTTGTAACAACCATGCTAGGAATAGGCAATACGCTTGCTACTATTGACATAGCCAAAAAGCCAAGTATAAACCAAGGAAAGATTTTTGCAATGCTAAAGTTAGCTTTAAGGTCGTTGCCATTTTGTTTTGTTTCTAAAGCCTCTTTACGCTTAAGGCGTAGTTGAACAAAGGCAAAGGTTATAACGGTTGGGATAATTGCTAGTGTACGTGTTAGTTTTACCATGGTTGCAAAATCTCCCGCACCTTCAGAAAATGCATAACCTGTAGCAACAACCGAAGAAGTGTCGTTAACCGCTGTGCCTGCCCAGATGCCAAATGCTTGGTCGGTCATACCTAACGCTCTGCCCATTATGGGAAAGAGAATAATCATAGCCATATCAAATAAAAATGTAGCGGACATAGCGTAGGCAATATCGTTATCGTCGGCATCAATTGTGGGGGCAATGGCAGCAATAGCAGAGCCACCGCAAATGCCTGTGCCTGCCGAAATTAAGTTTGAAAGTTTCCAGTTAAGCCCTAATGCCCTGCCTATAAAGTAACCACCGCCAAAGCAGGTAAGTAGGGTAAACACCATAACGGTTAGCGACATTTTGCCAACATTAAGTATGGTGGTAATGTTTAGTGAAAGTCCTAAAAGAATAATTGCAAATTTTAGAATTTTTTTAGAGGTGAATTTTATACCGCTTGCAAATATTTTGGTATCCTTTATAAAGTGATTTATAATCATACCAATAAACATAGCAATAACGGCTGAGCCAATCAGATGAATCGGCAACAAACTTTCTAAAAACACGCTAAGAAATGCAATCGCAACCGATAAAATAATACCTGGAAAAATCTTTAAAATTTTCATAAAAAACGCCTTGCTTTCCAAATGTAATAACCAATATGAGTATACTTCATATAAATTAAAATTGCAAGCGGAAAACAACCGCACAAACTCATTCACTGCCCTGATAAGCCTAAAAACACAACGCTGAACTCATAACAAAAAAGAAAGTCCAAACTCAAACCATAAAGGTTAAGTTTGGACTTTTGGCAAGTCGCACCGATTTAGATATCGGCAAAAATAGCAGTATACTTATCTCACCACCGAAGAATGACTGTAAATGTAGAATTCCTCCTGACTTGGCATCCACTTCTTTTCTTTTTCGGGGAAAGTTTGATCAAAACTTGCTACCGCGTC
>JAZQTG010000078.1:0-12235 GCA_045630515.1 Acutalibacteraceae bacterium | reverse complement strand
ATACATACATAAAAACATAAATGTTTGAATATAAAACTATTTTACTTTGAACTTAAAACTAATTACACCACGCACGATCCACGTAACAAAAAAGCTAACAACACCGTATCGGCGTGCTAGCTGATAAAATCGATAAACCGTGTTCGTATAGTTTCATTACTAAACTTAACTTTATTGAAGTTGTAAAGCTGTATAAATCTTTCAAGTATATGTTGTGGTATTACATTCGCATACTCGCTCTTAATAGTTATATCATTGCAATACAACCTATTTGTAGTTATACCGTTATAGTCCGTAACATACAACATATCGTTTATATAGATATTTAGTTTGTATACACCAATTTCAAGCGTACAAAAGTACTTACTATCTTTTGGTAATTTGTTAAAATACATACTATCATATGTTAAAAACTTGTTATGTGCTATAACGTCCTCGTACGGTGTACCTTTTAGTATTTTACCACTTATACTGTCAAAACGTTTTTCGTTAAACTCCTCATTATCAGGTATATAATAGAGGATAGCGCCTTTTTGTTTATTGAAGTAATAACCGTGTTCCTTTACATTAGAAAAGAATAGATTAAGTATCGGGTCACCTAAGTTAAGCGCATTACATAGCAAAATAACGCGAAAGTCCTTACGTAAACGCCCGATAGTTTCAATGGTATTAACAAATTGTAGAGCTCTATCACCTCTTATAACTTCACCCTCCTCACCGATAAACTCGTCTAATACGATCGTTTTAATATCAGCGAAAGAGTTACCTTTAAGCTTATAAAAAGTAGATAGTGCCATAAGGTTACCCGCGTAATCATATTGTGGTTTTTCGTCGTCGGGGTGCTTACATATTTCAATTACGTTATCACCCGTGATACGTCCGTCCCAATTAAACTTAAAAAACTTGTTTTGTATAATATCGTTAAATAGCGCGCGTCCGTTATTGTCTTTTAGCTTATCGCACATACTTTCGGTTGCTCGTATCCATATAAACTTATCGCCTTTATAAAAGTACTTTTTTAATACATATTTTTTAGCTAAATACGTCTTACCGATACCACGTCCACCGGCTAAAATAATGATATTATAATCATTATAACTAAACACGTGTCGTCCGTCTAAATACATATAAATTACCCCTTAAACATTAGGGGTTTACAGCCATAACACAGTTTATACGCCTACAAACACTTAGCATTACAAAACCTCCTCGGTTGCGTCATTGCAATGGTAATATGTTATTAAAGCCATAAACCCACTATAAAATATATTATTTTTCCGGCTTATCTTTACCGGTTTTATCCTTAATTGTTTCGACTACTTGGTCGATAGCGTCGTCAACTTGTTTCTTTTGTTTCTTTGATAAACCCTTTGTAATTTGAGGGTAAATAAAACTATTAAAAACAATAACGATAACGCATATAATAATTTCTTGCCAAAATTCCGTAGTGAATAAGCCACTAGTAAGAATAATTGGTAATTCAATAAGTGTTTTTATCCATTTGTTAGCCAACGTCTACCACCTCTTCAATAGGTATATCGGTTTCTTCATAAGTATACTTGTTTGGCTCGTCGTAAGCGTCGTCGTATATTTCACCGCTTTCAAGTTGCCTAATTTTCATATAAATATCGCTATACGTATGTATAAGTATATGGCCGTTTTTACAAATATATGTTTCTTGTTTTAGCATATTACCTCCTATATAGCAACAAAAGTTACAACACCGTTATTATATAATATAGACCAATTTGACGCCGTTTGATAACTTGATATTGTACTACTTGGTACGTGGATATTGATAGGCCCTGTTAAATTATTAAAAGCGGTAACATTTGAAAGTATAGCAACGCTTGTTTTAGATATTGTTATATCAGTCAAACTAGTACAGTCCGCAAACGCGTAACCGTCTATTAAAGTAGGTTTATTTATATTAGCCGTTATTAAACTACTACAACGTCTAAATGTATTTGACTTTATAGGCCCTGTAAATACAGGAAAATCAACATTTGCTAAACTAGTGCAATCCATAAAACTAGCCGTTCCGTTTGTATCCATAGTTGTTAGTGCGGGTAAATAAATACTTGTTAAACCGGTATTTGAAAAATTATTAGGCCCGTTTATGCTTGTTAAACTGTTTAATTTTAGAGTTGCTAAATTAGTTGCTTTATTAAATATGTAACCGCTATTGCCACTTACCATATTTACGTTATTCATTTCAACATAAGTCAAATTGCTACATTCATAAAAGGCGTATTTATCAATTTCCGTTACGCTATTACATTTGAAGTATGTTATATTTTTATCAGAATAAAAGGCGTAAGGTAATAATTTAGTAATGTTGCTGTTATCGTATGCGTAAGGTGTCGCCCCGCTATTATTATCAACTCTTTTTTCTAGATTATCAACACCGCCCACGTATGTACCGACAATACCGCCTATATTAACGCCTTGTTTGATATTTTCGGGTGCGGCTGAACTTGGTATAGTTATTTCTACACCCTCTATTCCGTCATAACCGCTTGGTGTATTATAAACAATTATGCCGTCGGGGTTATCTAAACGCAATAAGTCGTATATTCTAGGATAGATGTTAGGTTCATAAGTACCTACGATACCTGCTATATCAACATCTTTTTTAATGTTTTGCGGATCTAACATTAAAGGTCTTTGAATATCTACCTCGCTCATTGTAAAATAAGATTTAGTAGGTAATACCTTTTGCTCGTCAATAATGTTGTTATCCTCGTCCACGAAAGATAATTGTACGTAGCGCACTTCCTCTATCTTATCGTCGTATTTTGTTTCTGGTGAATAAGTAGTTACAAATAACCACGCGAACGCCTTTAATAAAGAGGTCTTGCGGTTAGGTGTAAAATAAGCGTCAACTAGTTTGTGCCAAGCTACACCATTATATACGGTTTCAGTTATAAATTGACCGCTCGTACCGGTTGCTAAGTTTGTACTATCAACGGCTTGGTCGACATTTTGGTTAATAGGGTTAATACCGCTTGTGATACTTTTTGACATCGGTTTTCCCTCATTTAGAGGGTTAGTTTGATACATAAAATAGTCGATATTTTCTTTGCAATATGTATAAAAGTCAAATACAACTTCGTTTAGTTGATTACAAAAGTTACGTAAAAACGCTTCTTTACCTTTTTCGTCATTGCTAAACTTAATCGGCGTATGTAAATATCTAAACCATATAGGGCGGAAAATATATTCGGTTAAGCCGTCCTCGTAACCGGTTGTGTCGATAAGATAACTAACACAGGTATTACCGCAAAAATCACAAAAGTCGTCAAAATCTTGCTCGAATATACTAGATATTGTTATTAAACTCATTGTGTCCGCTTCCCTCCTTATCCTCGTTATAGTCGTCGTCCGTAATTTCACCCTTTACGATATAAGGTGATACGTTAATCACGCACTTAATATCTTTTAACCACTCGTATTGAGGGTATAATTTTGCTAGGTTTTCCCACGCCTTAGAACGCGTTTGTAAACCCATTTCAAGTACTAAATTGCTTTGGTAATCATTACCACTTATTTCACTAGTAATCGAACGTTCGCTCTTTAAGAAAGTGCCGTTATTTAAGATACCCATATTTTCACAGCGTAAGTTATTAAGTCCTGCGTAAAATTGCATATACTTATCTAAATCGTTATCGATACCATTATTAAAGATTTCGCTAGGTTTACCGATTTCGTCCTCGTCGGTGATTACTACATAAGGGTCGTTACTATACATAGCGTCGTTAATACTTGTTTTTGTTGCGTCTACTTGCTCGCTTGTGCCGGTTTTAATAGTCATTTTCTTACTACTATTTTGTAAATTGATTTCAGCTTTTGCAAGTGTAGTCGCCATAAGGTTACGCAATTCACTATTAAATACCGCACGCGATACAACGTGTCCGGCTTGCCATACGGGTACGCGGTCGTAAACGATTACGCATTCGGCTTTACTATTTGGTAACCCATTATAATATACTTTAAGCGACTTACTAGGAAAATCTTCCCCATTTAGACCGATAGGTTTTACCCGTTCCGGTAGACCATAAACATTTAAGTTGCCGTCTATCGCATAAGGTAAACAATAAAGTACACCGTTTTGTACGAAAGCGACAAACGATCCACGTATGTATAAAATACGTTCTAACATATAGTCGTCTAAATAATCTGGTAAACCCTCGGTCTTATATCTAGCGCAAAATTGTTGCATATCTAAATCAAGTAAAGTGCTATTATAATCTTGCGGTTCAAACTTGATTAACTCTTGGTATTTGTACTTAGACAAAAGCGCTTGGAGTTTATCAATTTTGATACCTTGTTCTTTTAATTGTTGTAAAAAAGTTAGCATTTTTCTATTTGCCATAAGTTAAATACCTCTACTTAAAATAATTATTTGTATCCGTTAAATACAAGTTATAGATATTATTTTCATATTGACTATTCGACGCAACGAGTGTACTTTCGCTATCGTTGTCATAGAAAACATAACAACCATTTATTAGGTTTATTGAAAGTTGTGAAAGGCACGTTCTTTCGCACTCTAAAGTATTTGTTAATGTTGTTACAGTATTATCTAAAACGTTTGTATTTGCTTGTACGTATTTAAGATACTTTCTATCAAAAGTGTTATTTGTTATTGTTAAATAGTTTTTAGCGTCCGTATCGTTAACATATCGGTTTATGTAAATACCTTTACGGATAAATTGTTCGAAAAGCGTACTAACTGTTATATCACTAGCTACGTAAAAATCAATATAAACACCCATTTGACGATTATTTGAGTACATTAAACTATCATTAAAAGCACCTTTGATATTTGCCGGCGCACTTTGTAAGTTATCAAGTTTAGTGTCCTCAGTTGCGATTTTATATGGATAATCGATTAACTGCTCTTTAACAACACCGTAAAAATCTTTATAAGCTTTACCGATACCGCCTAAGATACCCATTGCACCGCCTACGATACCACCCGTTATTAAATTTGTAAAACTCATACTTGTTTTAGTCATTTCGTCAGCAACCATTTTATCGTAGTCTAACGTTTCACGTTGATAATAAAAGTTTTTATTTTGTGCCATAAAATCTTTTAGCAAGTTAGTTTCCCACATCAACGTATTATTAAAAGTAGATACTAAACCGCGATAATCTTTTGACATATAGCTATTATATAAGCTACCCGTTGCTTTTGCCGACGGGATAGTAGAATATAAATGAGTTGTCCCTGCGTCAAAAGACATATAAGTATTAACACTTATACCCTCTAAATTACCTAAATTGATTAAAGGGTAAGTGTATGAATTTCCTAAATTATCGCTTATTCTTAATTCTTGTGTATGTAAATTAACATAAGGGTTTTTATTTTTCTTGCCTAAGTCAGTTGCCGTAAAAGTTTGGTTATAAGTATCGAAAAGACCATTTGTAGTAAAATTAGAACTATTAACAACACCGTTATAAACCTTTGGTAATTCGTTTACTCTAAAACCCCATATGTAAGTACTTGCGGTTTCGTGAAACATTTGTGAGGTTGACACATAAGGGTTGCTAAGACTAGGTCCAATAATTATAGTTTTCGTACCTTCGTCCACAGATGTTTCAGTTACACCAACATTAAGTAAAAATGGTGGTAGTGGTACAACTTGTTTACCGATAATATAACTTTGGTATACATCACATATTTTATCATAATTTTCCACTACATCGTGATAGTTTCCACCACCCGCGATTTTCCACGTGTACTCGCTATTGATAGGTTTACAAGTGATAAAGTAAGGTAATTCAATATAGCCGTTAGCATTTGTTGGCTTTTTTGTCCGTGGGAAAGTTTGATCGTCACTAAATACGCTTGTATTCGGTTGAATATATGCTAACTCCCATAAAGTATCCGCACATATCCTGTTAAAGTCGTCGTCAAGTATGCTTATATTATGAATTACTTTTTCACTATATTTTAATATATCGCAAGTGATAGGTAATTCAGGGTTACAATAAAGGTCAGTTGCGCCGGTAGTACTAAAATTAACAGCACCATAACTATCTAAAATACTATTGTATTTATATCCGTATTTTATATATGTATCCCTAAACTTTAAGTTAGACCATTCTAAAGGGACATCGGTTGCGGTGTCTTTTATTGATAGCTCTTTAACGTATGGTGATAATCTACCATTTATCACAACATTGATACTACTGCTATAATCAATTTTAGTAATATGATATGGTGTGTAATATATGGTAGTTACACCGCCTACTTTTGCTTCGTGTTTGATAAAAAACGCGTTAAAGCACTCGATAGCGCCACGCTCTATCTTTACATCATTTAACGATATAACAAACGACGCGTCACCGTTTGTCCCATAACTAATTTGTGACACGTCGCATGTATAACAATTTGATATACTACTATCAGGGAAAACGGGCGTACTACGTTGTAAAATCGTTGTATTTTTAGGTAAAAAACCTAAATATATTTTATACGCCATAAAATCACCTCAATTTTAGTAGAAGTTAGTAAGTGTAAGTGTCTTTGAATAAGCGCGGTAAACTTGGTCGCAATAGTCACTAAAGTGTAACCAATTTTGTGTATTTAAGTTAGACGCGTCAAAGAATTGTGTAGCTACTTGGTAGAAGTAACCATATTGTACTTTATCTTTACTTAATAAAAATGCTACGTTAGGGTTAACACTAATTAGACCGATAGTTGAATAGTCCATAGTTACAAGTTCGATAGGTACATTTCTTGTAATTTCACTACTATTTAATAAAGTTGCTAGTGTGTCAACATCTAAAGCGCTAAATAATTCGTTAGAGATAACACATACCATATTTTCTGGTCTTTCATAAACTTTAATTGTTGCTGGTGGTACTGTACCGTCAGTTACATTAACAGTTGCGCCTTTGCCGGCTAACTTAATTTCCTCAATAAGTTTACGATAGAACATATTAGTATTAGCTGTCCGTTTAGCATTGTCCTCTTGTGCTGTGTCGGTTGCGTCATAAGCAAAACCTGTTAAAGTTACGTTAGTTGATACGCCGTTAAGACCCATAATAACAGCACGAACACGATCGTACATATGTAACTTTTTAGCGATTTGCATTGTACCAATTAAGTAAGACGCTAATAGTCCTAAAGCACCCTCGTCTACGAAAGCACCACGTAATAAGTACTCATTGATAGATAACGACACTTTCTTATATTCGCTAATTTCGATATATTGTTCCTCGATACTTGGTGCGCTTAAAGTTAATAAGCTACTATTAACAATATCTAGGTTACTAATAAGTGGTAGGTCACTAGTATGTACTACTTTTCCGTCGCCTAGTGGTACATCGTCGCTACGGAAAATATCAAGTAATCTACTAATATCGTCACCTAATTTGTAATTGTCTTGATAGATACTATAAGCAATTAGATTTGTAATTGTTGCTACAAAAATGTTTTGATTAAGTGTAATCATTGTTTTTATCTCCTATATTATTTTTGTTTTAATAAAGCGGGTGATATAGGAATTAAACTTTCATTTAAGATACGGTTACCCTCTCTATCACTTGGTGCGTCTTTAATTGCTTTTAATAAGCGTAAAACGTCCTCGGTATTGTTTTGGCTACCGCACATAGATACGGCGATTTTTCTATCGTCCGCGTCGTCGCTAGAATATAAGCGGTTAATCTCGTCGTACATACGACCACATATTTCCCTATTTGATAAAACTTTCTTTGTTTCTTTATCTCTTAATGGCTTAATAATCATACTCGACACCCTCTAAAAAAGATTTTACCTTTCCTTTATTCTTTTGTGCGCTTAAAAGTTTTTCGACTAACTCGGCTTTTTCTTGCTCTAAAAGTGCCTTATCGTCTTGCAATTTTTTAATTGCTTGTTTTTGTTCGTCGTTTTCTTTTTCGAGCTTAATTTCTAAATCACTCTTTTGTAGTTCGTCACTCATTTTGTTTTATCCTCCTTAAAATAAAATAAAGTGTAAAGTTTCCCCTACACCTTATTATATCATATTTAATTAGTAATTGCAAAAACTACTAACGCTCTTTGAAAGTAAACGTTGTATCCATTAGCACTGTACCACCTTTCACCCGTTTTGGTGCTAACTTACCACTATACGTCCGTCCAAACTCAAACTCGTCGTATGTTATTTTTTCTTTAACTTTCTTAGGCGCTCCCGCAACCTTTATATAGGTTTTTTCGCCAATACCCATATAGCATTTTTGAGCTAACGCCTTAAAATCATAATAGTACTTTTCCTCTTTCCAAGCACCGATAAGTTGTTCGTCTATTGGTATGTTTTTAGCTTTGCCAACTGTATGTATACTATCTGTGTCGCAATAAACAAATATATCGTGATTACTTTCAATAGCGTCAAATAACTTAACGTGTGCGTATGCGGTTGTGAAAACACTCACCGCCGTATATATTGGCTCTACTATATAATGATTAAGTACAATAAACTTAACGATCCCGTTATCGTCAATATAAGGTTGGATAGTTGAACGACGGGGGTTACTTGCAAATTTACCATATAAGCTATTAAGACGCAACTTTGCTAATTGTTTTATAGCCCCCGTATTATTACATTTTAACTCGTAATTGGTTGTGATGTATTTTTCAAATATCTTGTTACTACCCTTAAACTTATACCCGTCTATATACTCAATATCTAATATATCATATTGTTTTAGCATAAGTTCATAGTCCGGTTTAGACAGATAAAGTTCTACCATATCAACACCCGTATCCTCGATATATTCGTTATTTATTCTAAACATAATACGACGCATAACACTAGGGTATTTACCGTCTTTTACTTTCATACATACTTTTAAGTGTTGAATATATAAAGGGTATGCTTTATCCTCCTCATACATACCCTTATAAAATACGGGTGCACCATAAGGCATAACCTCATTTAACATTACGCTTGGATACATACTATTAACATCATAACAATATACGTCGTGCAACTCTACCCCTTTATATTTAGGTGCAACCATACAAACGCCACCTGTGTATGCTTTACGTAAAAAATCGTCAACTTGTAAAGAGAGTTGTGGATAGATAAGATTAAACATATCACCGCCACCGATACTCTTTTTGAATGATTTGAGAGCGTCCGCACTAGCTGTTAGACACGTCATACCCTCTTTGTATAGATCGCGTAAAACACGTGCGACAATTTCGGTGTCATTATTGATATAAGCTAGTTCCTCGTCAGTTGGTATATAACCTTTTGGACGATCTAACCGGTAATCAATTTCACCTTTTAATATAGATAATTTCCACGCTTTAGCTATATCCTCAACGCTACTTGGTATTTTCTTTAAGCTATCCCTTAATTCAACGGTATTATATCCTGTATTAAAAGTTATCGAATAAAACACCAACCGCGTATCAATAATACAACTATATGATTTTGCTTTTTTAACTTCCTCGTCCCATACATAACCATTAGTTAGTAGATAATCTAAAACAAAACTACCGTCAAACTTTAAGTTATGGCTATATGCAATGATATTGTCTTTTTTAGATAAGTCAGTTAGCGTTCGCATAAAACTATCCATACTTAAACCATACTTGTGCTTAAAAGTGGATACAGCGCATATATCCCATAACCATACATACGTGTACCCACTTTCTATTGCTTGTACGCTGTTATTTGTTTCAAAGTCGAACGTATAAACGTTTGATATTTTATTTGACACTATTTGCGTCTTTTCTTTTTCTTAAACTTAGGACGCTTATTGATAACGGGTTGTGGTTTTGGCATACTAATATCGTCTAAAGCGTTCATAATACCCTCTTTTGTGCCACCTAAAATATCTAACATTTTATCCATTTCTTGTTTTACTTTTTTAGGACTATCTTTTAGCAAACTTGCGTACTCAGGATACTTAATTACAAAATCTTTAAGCTGTTGTGGAGTTAAGTTAAGTTTAACATCAATATCGAACATTTGCTTAAGATTTTTTTCCATAGTACGTAAAGTTTTATTATGTAACTCGTCAACGTATTGAGGTTGCATAATCTCTTCAAACTTTTTTACTAGCTTTTCATATTTTTCAGGATCGTTATATAACTCAGCATTTTGAGATACACCCCACACATCATAGCCCATACGTTCTAAAACTCGTACTCTTTGGTTGATTTGGTTTATCATACGGGTTAAGTTGTCGTATTGCTCTTTAGTCCCCTTAAACTTATCGCCGTTTATCATATTATAGTCCTAATTCGTCTTTTAAGCCGTTGTCATATGTTGATTTTTCGATTTCATTAACATTTAATACCCAAACAACACTATTGTCACCGTCTTGTTTTACGAAGTAGTCGCTATCGTCTAATACTAAAGTGCTATAACCAAGTTGTTGTGGCTTTAATTCACAGCGTTGAGCGAACTTAACTGTATACCACTTACCTTTACTTGATTTAGTACTAAAACCTACGAATGTACCACCTTTTTTAGTTTGATAAACTTTACCGAAAACAACTAATCTTTTTTCCAATTTTAATATCCTCCTTATTCGTTATTTGTTTTCATATACACAAACGTCTTGAACGCTAAAACAAAAGATACGACGTTGACTATCCTTTGTTGTTGCTCCTCTACAAACGCGGAAAATATCGAAAACGTCCCGCTCGCTATCATACTTTATAAAGTACTCGTACTCTAAGTGGTAAAAGAAGCAAAAACCCCACTTAAAAAGTATGCGGTATTGCGCTTTTGTTAGATATACTATCATAACAACCCCCACGCTCCACCATTGATTAAAAACCGGTATGCGTCTAAGTCCTCACCCTTACGACTACAAAAGATAAAACGCCCTTTTTGTAAATCGTAAATGATACCGCAACCTTGCGCGTGATACTTTACATAGCGTTCATTTATGTAAGTACCGTCACCTAAGCTAAAGGGCTCATAAGGGTGATTACGCAGGCGCATAAGGGTATCGGTAGAGGGCGGGTCACCCTCATACCGTTCGCCTAAATACCTACTCCACATCTATATCTTGCACCTCTATTGTATCACAAGAGAGAACACCAATATATCGATTATTAGTATCATAAATAGATATTACCATAGGATTATATATACCTTCACTAGCATATGTATTACTACCTAAATTATTTATACCCATAATAGCTATTGTTTGATCGCCTATTCTAAAATAAAATGATTTCTCTTTAATTAAGTCCTCATTAAGATAAAGATTAAAGTTCATTGCATTTCTAATTGTCATTTTTTATTCACCTACCTTTGCATATATTTTATAGCAATCAGGTTCGTCGCATTCATGTAATACTCTTGCATTACCCCAATTACGATCGTCAGCTATTTTAACAAGATAATCAACGTCCATAATAGCTAATACTTTTCGTTTAATTGGATAACTCTGGTCTAAATCAATAATATGTACTTCCTTATCAATTTGCATGCATTGTAATTCAAATAATAATTCTTTTACTGTCATTTTCTTTACCTCCATTGACAATATAATTATACACTATTTACATTTGTTTGTCATAAAATATGATAATTATTTTTTACCTAATTCAAAACATACCGACATAGCTATTTCGGTTAACTCTTGACATTTTGATCTAATATCCTCGTCAATATCTAACCAACCACGATTAAGTCTTAAATAAATGTGATAAATCTTTTCATATAAATCAGTAAACATATTTAGTCCTCCATATTATAACGATTTGCTTGACCTATTACTTTCTTACAACGATCAATAGTAAACCAATAATTAGTAGATTTTTCACACTCGGCTATCGTTACTAATAAGCTACTTAGCACCCTCTTTTCGTTATCGGCAAACATTGGCACTACCTCAATGTATTGTCTTAAAATATCGTATAAATCCATACGCTCTTGTTTTGTCATTTTCTTTACCTCCTTTGACATAATCATTATACCACATTTAAATAGTTATGTGTTAAAATATGCACTTTTATTTTGCAATGTTCGTGATCGTATGCTATAATATAAGTGTGGAGTGTTTATTCTTTTAACTCCACAAAACGCACAGAGTTTACCTCCTTTCGTGCATTTATTTTTTACCATACACTCCTTTCTTAGCTAGCACGCCGATACGGTGTTGTTAGCTTTTTTGTTACGTGGATCGTGCGTGGTGTAATTAGTTTTAAGTTCAAAGTAAAATAGTTTTATATTCAAACATTTATGTTTTTATGTATGTATGGTTATATGGTTGTATG
>JAZQTG010000077.1:0-1108 GCA_045630515.1 Acutalibacteraceae bacterium | reverse complement strand
GGGTATAACGCGAAATCACTAAAGCTTGGTAGTAAGTATAAGTTTTCCTTAATTTCTGTGACAATTTGGCCAAGGTCCTCTTCTTGAATAGCTGCCATTAACGTTTTGTTGAACGCCACGATTTCATCTGTTTCAAGTACTTTTGTTTTTAAATAAAGAGATGTTGCGTTCGCTTGTGGATCTTGGTCACATAAAAGCACTTTGTAGCCTTTCTTTGCTAATGCATGGGCAATCATCGTGCTGTTTGTTGTTTTGCCTGTTCCACCTTTAAAATTGCCGAATGTTACGATGATTGCTTCTTTATTTTCTGCCACGCGCTTCTCCCCCTTGGAATCGGAATTCAATGTTTATGTATAGCATATATGGATATATTTTAGTTTAGCTATTTAGAGAATGCAAGGTGAAGACGGTTTTAGATATATGTATATACTGGTGATGTTATGATAAAGTGCAATTAACTTTCTCGCAAAGGTAGAAGTTTGAAAAGGTAACTATTTGAAAGGGAGAATTTTAAAACGCGCTCAGACGTATCAGGCTCCTCTGTCTCGCTACGTCTGAGCGCTATTTTTTTAGATATTTTGCGTAGAGTGGAAAAGTTTTGCGCAGAGAAATGGCAAAATGTCCCGGTTTTGCGGTGTTCTAGTTGAGCTAAGATGGAGATCTTTAAGCGGATTAGGATGCAAAGAAATGCAGATATTTAATGCAACAAATGTTGTATTAAATTTAATACGACTTGCTCCTCCTTGTAAAAGTGGCGTGTGGGGAGGGGGGCAGTTTTGCGAAGTTTTGCGCAGAAAAACGGCAATTTGTCCCGGGTTTTGCGAAGAAAAAAGCTAAATTATCCCGGTTTGCGAAGAAAAACGCCAAAATATCCCGGTTTTGCGGTGTTCTAATTGAGCTAAGGTGGAGATTTTTAAACGGATTAAGTTGCGACGAAATACAAAATTTTAATGCAACAAATGTTGTATTAAATTCAATACGACTCGCTACTCCTTGTTAAAGTGGCATGCGGGGAGGGGGAACTTTGCGAAGTTTAGCGCAGAAAAACGGCAATTTGTCCCGGGTTTTGCGAAGAAAAAAGCTAAATTATCCCGGTTTGCGAAGAAAA
>JAZQTG010000076.1:0-569013 GCA_045630515.1 Acutalibacteraceae bacterium | reverse complement strand
GTGCTGTGCCGGGTGGCCTACTTGCCGGTATTTTATCGACAAAAATCCCGGTGAAATGGCTTCACCGGGCTCTTGGAATTTTAATTTTGTACGGAGGTATCCGATATTTATGCTAACTCCCCTGTTTTCCATTTCAGTTGGACTGATTCTCGGATTTTTGGCAGGGTTGGGCGTTGGCGGAGGGTCATTACTGATTCTATGGCTGACCTTAGTCGCAGGGACAGAATCTTCTACTGCCCGGGCCATTAACCTCATGTTCTTTCTTGTGGCCGCAGGTGCTGTGAGCCTATTGCGCTGGCGCAAAGGAGATTTGAACCTCAAAAACATCTGGCCGGCTATCCTGAGCGGATGCCTCGCAGCGCTCTTATGCTCATGGCTCGGAACACAAATCGACCAAAGCATTCTGAAAAAGATATTCGGCGGACTTTTGCTCATAACCGGAATCCGGGAGCTGTTTTACCGACCCCGAAAAGCCAAATAGCCCTCCAAAATAAGGGAGGCCGCAACCGCATCCACGGTATTCTTCCGCTTTTGTCCGTGGTAATTGTGCTGAGACAGAATATTATGTGCTTCGACGGTGGTGCGTCGCTCATCCCACATATCAACCGGCAGACCGGTGGCGATCTTTAAGTCCTCTGCAAATTCTCTGCACAACTGGGCACGAATACCCTCCGTGCCGTCCATATTTCTGGGCAATCCGACCACGATCTGGCCTACTTCGTTTTCCTTGACCAGCCGTACAATGTCTGCGATGGCTTTTTCTTTATTTCTGCTGGGCACAACGGTCGTTGACCCAACGATACTGCACAGCAAATCGGAAATGGCAATGCCGGTGCGAGCATCACCGTAATCAATACCCATAATTCTTTTCATGTAAGTTCCCCTTTTCTTTTTTTCTATATTATAGCGGATGAACAAGAAAAAAGAAAGGCAAAATTGCCTTTCTTTTTCACGAATTTATTACCCAAACGCCAAAATTCAAGTATGCCGCAAAGGCCAGCCAAAGCAAATAAGGAATTTGCAACACAGCAGCTTTTTTATCCACCTTATAAAACTGCAAGGTCATAAGCAACACAAGGGCAAATAATACAAGGAGCCAGACGAGTGCAAAGCCATACGCCTGCGCATTGAAAAAGATCAGACTCCAAAAGAAATTAACAACCAATTGGGCAACGTATAAATTCAGGCCTTTGTTCCTTGCGGCGCTGTTGTCCGAAAGCCAGATCCGTGCCGCACTGATGCCCATCAGTATATACAACACAGTCCATACAATACCAAAAAGCCACCCCGGTGGTGTCAACGGTGGCTTGCTCACCATGCTGCTGTATATCTGCATCCCCTCAACGGAAAGCAAGCCTGACAAACCGCCGATTACTAGGGCAATTAAAGCACTGATTATATACGGACTCCACTTTTTCATGTTCATCTATGATCCCTCCCGTTAAAGAATATGCAAATCTATATTTCCTTTATTCACCGCAGGACAAAAAGCGGAAATTACCGTAAAAATATACGAAAATTTGGCAAAAAAGTTGTTGACTATACGCGCACGCTGTGGTAGAATGTATCTACCTGTGAAAAACGGGCATTGTTTTGTGCCCATTTTCAGCTCCGGGGCGGAAATGTAGTTGTCCGCTTTCTAAATCTTTCTAGCCGGAGTGATACAGGGAGGCAAATATTTAAGGAGGTGCCGTAATGCGCGTAAAAGTCACTTTGAGATGTTCTGAGTGCAAGCAAAGAAACTACAACACCATGAAAAACAAGAAAAACGACCCTGACCGTCTCGAAATGAGCAAGTATTGCAGATTCTGCAAAAAGCACACTCTGCACAAGGAAACAAAATAGGGGGGCAAAACTGTGAAAGTATTAAATCAGATTTGTCGCATAGTAACCTTTATAGTTGGTCTTGCTGCGCTTATCCTTTTCTTCTTTCCGGTAGCAACATTGCCCGCTACATCACCTGTTGATGTAACCGGCGCACAACTTGCTCTTGGTACAAGCGTTAAGGATGCTGCAGGTAATGCACACAACCTATATGTTTCTTCTTACTACATGTTCAGCTTTGTTCTAACCGCTTTCGCTACAGTGTTATCTGCAGTTGCAGTGGTTGGTTCGTTCAAAGGTAAGTCGGCAAAAGGCTCTATCGTAACTTCGTATATTAGCTCTTTTATCGCTGGTCTTATTATGCTGGTAGTTGCTTTAAGTAGCGTAACCAAGTTTGTGGATATCCGTCCACTAACACTTACTACAACTAAGGTTGCCTACACACCTATAGTACTTATTGCCGCAATCGTTATTTTGGCAATGTTCGTACTCGGTGTTATTACATGGCTCGTTAACGACTATGTCGAAGTTCTCGCTTCAAACGGCCAAAAGCTTACTATTAAGAAAAAAGTAGTAAAATTCATCCGCGAAATGGTTGCAGAAATCAAAAAGATTGTTTGGCCATCAAAATCCACCGTGCTTCGCAACTCGGTTATAGTTCTTATAATCTGCGCAATGTTGGGTGCTTTTGTTTGGGTAGTAGACTATCTTCTTGGTTTACTTGTTAACTTCATTACAACTCTTTAATTTGGAGGAAATGTAATGGCAGAACTAAACGATGCAAAGTGGTACGTTATTCACACCTACTCAGGCTATGAAAACAAGGTCGCTACCGACCTTGAAACAATTGTTGAAAACCGCGGTTTTGGCGAACTAATTAAGGAAATTCGCATTCCTACCGAAACCATAACCGAAATTAAAGAAGATGGTTCTTCCAAAGAGGTTGAGCGCAAAATATTCCCAGGTTATGTCTTGGTTAAGATGATTGTTACTGACGAGTCTTGGTATCTTGTGCGTAATGTTCGCGGTGTTACAGGCTTCGTAGGTCCAGGTTCAAAACCCGTACCTTTAACCGAAGCAGAGGTTGCGTCCCTTGGTGTTGATAAACACACCGTTAAGGTTAATTACAAGGTGGGCGACAACGTTAAGGTTATTGACAGTCCGCTTGAAGGATACACAGGTATCGTAAGCGAAATTGACATTGAGAAAAACAGTGTTAAAATTGTTATTTCTCTATTTGGTAGGGAAACCCCTGCCGAACTAGGTCTAGACCAAGTAGCATTGGTTGAAGACTAAAAATCTTAGTTAATATGCGGAATTCCGCTTATTAAGGCGTCCTTGCGGCGTCAGTGGGAGGTGGGCAAATCTGATGCCTGCCGCCGTTACCACGAATTTTTGGAGGTGCAAACAATGGCTCAAAAAATCACGGGCTATATCAAACTGCAAATCCCTGCCGGCAAAGCCACTCCGGCTCCGCCAGTAGGTCCTGCGCTTGGTCAACATGGTGTTAACATCATGGCATTCACAAAAGAATTTAACGAGCGCACAAAGAACGACGCAGGTCTATTAATTCCTGTTGTTATTACTGTATACGCTGACCGTTCCTTTAGTTTTATAACTAAAACTCCGCCTGCTGCAGTGCTTATTAAAAAAGCTTGCAACATTGAAAGCGGTTCAGGTGTTCCTAACAAGAACAAGGTTGCAAAGATCACTAAGGAGCAGATCAAAGCAATCGCCGAACAAAAGATGCCCGACTTAAACGCTGCATCGGTTGAAGCTGCTATGAGCATGATCGCCGGTACTGCCAGAAGTATGGGTGTTGAAGTAGTAGACTAATGCTCCCCCGTGGGAGGAAATTTCCGATTTAACCACTTATTGGGAGGTAAAATAAAGTGAAACACGGTAAAAAATATAACGAAAGCATCAAGCTTGTTGAAAACGGTAAGCTTTATGATGCTAACGAAGCTTTAGGTTTGGCTGTTCAAACCAAAATTGCAAAATTTGATGAGACTGTTGAGGTACACGTAAGATTAGGTGTTGACTCTCGCCATGCTGACCAACAGGTTCGCGGCGCTGTTGTTCTTCCTAACGGTACCGGTAAAACAGTTCGCACCTTAGTTATCACTAAGGGCGACAAAATTAAAGAGGCTGAGGCTGCAGGTTCCGACTATGTTGGTGCCGAGGAAATGGTTGAAAAGATTCAGAAAGAAAACTGGATGGATTTTGACGTTGTTATTGCCTCTCCTGATATGATGGGTCTTGTAGGTCGTCTTGGTAAAGTGCTTGGTCCTCGCGGACTTATGCCTACACCAAAAGCAGGTACCGTTACACCTGACGTTGCTAAAGCAGTTAGCGAAGCAAAAGCAGGTAAAATTGAGTACCGCTTAGATAAGGCAAACATCATCCATTGTCCTATTGGTAAGGTTTCTTTTGGTGCAGAGAAATTGCAAGAGAACTTTGATACCCTTATGAATGCAATTGTTAAGGCTAAGCCTGCAGCTGCAAAGGGTCAATACATTCGTTCTTGCACCGTAGCTACAACTATGGGCCCTGGCATCAAAATCAACCCTGCAAAATTTGGTGTTTAATTATTTTTAAAAAGGTATTGACACCGATTATATTTTGTGGTATTATACACAAGTCAGCATAACCAAAGACAGTAGGTTCCGCTTTGTCGGATTAAATTCTACCGAGGGAATGTGTAAAAATTTACGGTTTATTTTTCACTGTATATTTGTGCCCGTTTCCGTCTTTGGAAACGGGTTTATTTATTGTAAACCATTAAAAGTTTCGGAGGTGACATTCTTGCCAAGTCAAAAGGTTTTAGAACTCAAAAAGCAACAGGTTGCAGATATTAAAGAGTTAGTTGCCAACAGTGTAGCAGGCGTTCTTGTTGATTACAGAGGTATCAACGCGGGCGACGATACTAAACTTCGTAGAGATTTACGCGAAGCAGGCGTTAACTACATGGTTGTTAAAAACAGCATTCTGCACCGTGCATTTGAAGGCACAGATTTCGCAGAGCTTGACAGTGTTCTTACTGGTACAACCGCTCTTGCAATCAGCCCTGAAGATCATACAGCAGCTGCTCGTATATTGGGCAAATATGCTGAAGAGAATGAGAATTTCTCACTTAAAGGCGGTTATCTAGACGGTAAGGTTATTGACCTTGCAACAGTTACCGCACTTGCTAAACTTCCTACCAAGGAAGTATTGCTTGCAACAGTTTGCAACGCATTCCAAGCACCTATCGCGGCATTTGCCCGCGCTATCCAAGCCGTTGTTGATAAACAAGGCGAAACAGCAGCTGAATAATTACAGCTAAATTAAAATTACAAATTTATTGGAGGTTATTATAATGGCATCAGAAAAAGTTACAGCTATTGTAGAAGAAGTTAAAAATCTAACAGTTCTTGAGCTTTCAGAGCTCGTATCAGCAATTGAAGAAGAATTCGGCGTATCCGCTGCAGCAGCAGTTGCAGTAGCAGCTCCCGCAGCAGGCGGCGCAGCAGCTGAAGAGAAAACCGAGTTTGACGTTGTTCTTGCAGACGCAGGCGCAGAGAAAATTAAGGTTATCAAGGTTGTTCGTGAGATCACCGGTCTTGGCCTTGTAGACGCTAAAGCATTAGTTGAGTCTGCTCCTAAAGCTATCAAAGAAGCAGTTTCTAAGGATGACGCTGAGGCTCTTAAGAAACAACTTGAAGAAGTTGGCGCTAAGGTTGAGCTTAAGTAATTTAATACTTAAAACTTCTAAAAGCCACGCGAAAGCGTGGCTTTTTTATTATGTAAAAAACCACCTTGTAAAAGGTGGTTTTTAATTATTTATCTTTTCTAAAACTGCTTCTGCACAACGGATACCGTCAACTGCCGCCGACATAATACCCCCTGCATATCCCGCACCTTCACCGCAAGGTATAAGACCTTTTAGGCTTGCTTCGTGAGTAGTGTCGCGCAATATTCGTAAAGGTGATGAACTGCGCGTTTCAGGCGCTGTAATAATGGCATCAGGGTCGGCAAAACCGTGTAGCTTTTTATCAAATACCAAGATACCTTCTCGCATAGCGTTGGTAATAAATGTGGGTAAGCAGTTGTCAATACTGCCATAAACTACTTCAGGCAAAAAGGTGGGTTTTACTTTACCGCATTTAGTTGATGGAACATTCTTTAAAAAGTCGCCAACTGTTTGGGCGGGTGCTTTGTAACTGCCTGAAATATCATAGGCACGCTTTTCAATTTCTCTTTGAAAATAAATACCTGCGAGAGCATCATCTGAGCCAAAATCATCTGGTGTGACGCCAACTAATAGGGCACTGTTAGCATTACTGCCGTTTCTTGCAAAATTGCTCATTCCGTTAGTAGCAATGCCGCCATCTTCACTTGAAGCGTTAACAACATTACCACCTGGACACATACAAAAAGTATATACGCCTCTGCCGTTTTCAAGATGTGCGGAAAGTTTATAATCAGCAGGTAATAGTTGTGAGAATTTTGAAAAATCTCCAAATTGCGCTCTGTTAATTAATTCTTGAGAGTGTTCAATTCTAGCACCTACAGCAAATGGCTTTTGCTCCATATCAATACCTTTTGCTTTCAGCATTTCAAATGTATCTCTAGCTGAGTGGCCAATGCTTAATATCAGATAATTGCAAGGAATTTCGTCGTAACCTCTATCGGTTTCAATTATAGCAGATGTTATTTTACCGTTATTTATGCCAATGTCGGTAAGTTTAGTGTTGAATAGCACCTTGCCGCCATTTGCAGTAATTTCTTTGCGAATTCCTTTTATAACATTTGGCAAGATATCTGTGCCAATGTGTGGTTTTGCATCATATAAAATACACTGTGGTGCACCGTTATTATAAAATTCATTAAGTACTGCACGGCAGCGTGGGTCTTTAATACCTGTAGTAAGTTTGCCGTCAGAGAATGTGCCGGCACCACCCTCACCAAACTGAATATTACTTTTGGTGTTAAGTTTGCCCGTAAGATTAAGTGTGTTGACATCCTCTATTCGTTTATCAACATCTTGTCCGCGCTCAATTACAATAGGGTTAAGTCCCTTTCTGCTTAATGTAAGTGCAGCAAAAAGGCCTGCAGGCCCCAAACCAACAACGATAACGTTACTCTTTTTGCTTGTACCTCTCTTTATAATGTAGGTATTGTCCTTAACCAAGGTAACATTTTTGATATTTAAAAAGCGTTGTTCGTTTTGGGTGTTAAGTCTGAAAGTGCAACAAAATTGCACATTCCTTTTATTGCGAGCATCTATAGAACGCCTATGTAACCATACTTTTTCTATTTCGTTAGACTTGGTGCCTAAAATTTTAGCGCAGTGTGTTTTTATATTGTTAAAGTCAAAATCCGGTGGCAGAAAGATATTACTTATTTGTAGCATCTATTTGCCCTCCAAAAAATCCTTGCATCCCATAGCCGCAGTATAGCCGCTAGACCAAGCCCATTGTAGATTATAACCGCCGCAATCACCGTCAATATCAAGAAGTTCACCGCAAGCGAAAAGACCTTTATGATATTTTGACATAAGTGTGTCACTATAAAACTCATCTGTTTTTATTCCGCCGTTTGTTACTTGGGCTGCAGAAAAGCCTATTCTGTCAACAAAATCAAAGGGCATGCATTTAATGATATCAGCAATTTTGTGGATGTCCGAATCTTTAAAATTCGGTTTATCGTTAATGGAATGTCCGCACATTTTAAGTACAGTTTGTCCAAGCCTTGATTGTAGCATACCGCAGAAAAACTCAGCACAAGTGTCAAACTTACCCATACGGTTTTTAAGCAAGGCAATAAGTTTATCTTTAGAGATATCAGGCATAATGTCTAGAGTAATAACGCTATTAGGTTGCATATATCTTGAAAGTTGCATTATAGGAGGACCTGACAGTCCATAATCGCAGAAAAGCACTTCACCAAAATCGGTATATTTTTTTCCGCTTTTATTGGTTGCGGTAACATTTGCTACAACCTTAACCCCTTTTAAAGAACGTGTAAAAGTATTGTCGGTTTTAACCTGAACAATAGCAGGAGATAGTTTAGTTCTTTTGTGTGAAAGCGGTTCTAACAGTTTATAACCAAGGTCGGTGCCGAGTTTACCGCCTGCAACACCACCACAAGCAAAAATAACCGCATCGCAAACGTATTGTTCTTTACCGAACAATACGTATGTTGACCCATTTTTCTTTACCTTTTCAATGCATTCTTCGTTAATAATTTGTATATTTAATTTATTTGCCGCAAAGCGTAAAGCGTCGGTAACCGAGGAAGCCTGTAAAGAGTAAGGATACAATTTACCGTTTTCTTCTTTGAAAATAACACCAAGGGATGCAAAAAACTCCTCAGTCTTTTTCGCATCAAATATAGTTAATGCAAACTCTGCAAACTTTGGGTCGGTACCATGGTAGTTGGCAATAGAAATGTTTTTGTTAGATATATTGCATCTGCCGTTTCCTGTAAGGGCAATCTTTTTACCAACACGTTCAAGCCTTTCAAAAACAGTAACACTTATATTAGGGGCGTTGGTTTTAAGCACAACTGCCGCCATAAGTCCCGATGCGCCACCACCGATAATTCCAACCTTTTGCATGAGTTTCACCGTCCTTTAAGCACCTGTATAATCGTAATCTACATTAATTACACAGAAGTATTTATTATCAATTTCTTTAACTAAAGAATTTATTTCTTCTTTTAATTCGCTAGGCTTTTTAGTATAGTTGTGAGGCACAACAACATCAAAAACAAGGTTTGTGCGTTTTTCACCGCTAACAATCCTGAAATCGTGAATGGAAAATATACTATCTATTTCCTGTACTTTTTGTGCAACCTTATTGCGAAGGTCGGTTGTAAAGCCATCGTTAACTGAAATGGGGTCCATATGTATAACAACCTCAATGCCGAGAGTTTCTTTAAGCTCAACTTCGCAAGCATCAATTTGCTCGTGGCAAAGATTAATGTTAATGTCTTCAGGAACCTCAACATGAACAGAGGCAAAGGTGCGTCCCGGTCCATAGTTGTGTACTATTAGGTCGTGTATGCCGTAAAATTTTTCGTTTTTAAGTATTTCTGTTTCAATGGACTTAATTAATTCGGGGGCAGGCGGCTCGCCTAACAGTGGGCTTAAGGTATCCTTAGCAGCGTTAATGCCTGACCAAAGTATAAACAATGCAACCGCAATACCAACGTAAGCATCAAGGTTAATTTCATATACCTTAAAAACAATAACCGATATAAGTACGGCAAGTGTAGATAAACAATCGTTAAGACTGTCCTGTGCAGTTGCTTTTAAGGAAAGTGAATTTATTTTCTTACCAAGTTTTCTGTTAAATATGAACATCCAAAATTTAATTAAGATTGATGCAATAAGACCGATAATGGTAATGTATGTAAGTGTTAACTCGCTTGGTTCAAATATTTTTCCAACAGAGGATTTAAGCAGTTCTATGCCAAAAAGCAAAATAACCATAGAAACTATAAATGCCGACATATATTCAATTCTGCCGTGCCCAAAAGGATGGTCAGGGTCGGCAGGCTTTTTAGCCATTTTAAAGCCAATCAAAGTAATAACCGATGAACCTATGTCGGAAAGGTTGTTAAAGGCATCAGCCATAATTGAAATAGAGCCTGAAATTAAGCCTAAACCGCACTTTATTATAAATAGCAAAAGATTACAGCCAATGCCAGTAAAACTACCTAAACTACCATAAGCGTCACGCACTTTAGGGTCTTCGGTATTATGGCGGTCTTTTATAAATAATCGTATTAAAAGTTTTGTCATTTCATTAACCCTTTGCGCCTTTAGCACCCTTAGCACCAAAAGATGGTGCACCCGAAAGAAGATTGGTGTCAATCGTAAACATAGTGCTGTTTTTAGTTCTTGCGCGTTTATAAGCAATCTCAACCAAACGGTCAATCATATCGGTATATTTTAGACCGCTAGCCTCCCACAAATAAAAAGCAAGTGAGCCGGGGATTGTGTTGATTTCATTAACATAAACCTTATCGTTATCCGAAGTATCCATAAGGTAATCAATACGCGAAACACCGCTACAACCAAGTGCAGTAAATACTTGTTTAGAAAGAGTTTTGATTTCTTCTGCCTTTTCATCGCTTATTTCTGCAGGACATTTGCGAGTAACAGATGCCATGCCTTTTGAGCCACCTTTTGAGTTGCTCATATATTTATCTTCGTAAGAAAGAATTTCATCACTCATAAAGGGTTCTTCGCAAACCGAAGCCTCGTTCTCATCGGCATCACCAAGTACAGAACAGTTGATTTCGCGAAGAGAAGTAACGGCATGTTCTGCTAAAATCTTTTCTGCAAAAGAGCATGCAAGGTCAATAGCATCTGTAAGTTCGTTTTTGTTGGAAACCTTAGAGATGCCAACGCTTGAGCCAAGGTTAGCAGGCTTAATAATCATAGGATAACCGATAGCATCCTCTAATTCTTTAATAATGCTATCCTTTTCCAAAGTCCAACTTCTTGCACGAAAACTTTTGCAAGGAAGTACAGGCAGACCTGCATCTTTGCAAACGCTTTTAAACATAGCTTTATCCATACCAACTGCGCTTGAAACAACATCGCAACCAATGTAAGGCACGCGCATTGTTTCAAAAAAGCCTTGTAAAGAGCCATCTTCACAGTTTGTACCGTGAACAATAGGGAAGGCAATTTGTATTGTAATATCCTTAGCTTTAGAGAAAATAGCTTTATTTATAGGGGTAATAACACACTCGTTGTTTTTTGATGTAACTGCAACTTGGGTGCAATCTTTAAGCAAAGAGGGGATATCCTTAAAACTTTCCATATTAGTAAGTTTATCACCCAAATACATTTCACCGCTTTTGGTGATGTAAACCGGAACAACGTTATATTTATCACGGTTAATATAATTCATAGCCTGAACGGCAGATATTATAGCAACCTCATGTTCAACCGATGAGCCACCGAAAAATACGCCCATATTAATTTTCATAAAAATTACCCCTTACTTAGTATAGTTGTCGGGTAGGTCGTTTTCAAAAAGAACCACCCAATCATTTTTAGTGTTGTTTCTTAAATAATTCATAGCCTCGCTAAAACTTGAAACTACAAGTAGTGTGCCACCGAAGTTTGCATCCTCTGCGGCTTTTTGCATAGGCACTGCGCGGAGTTTACCTACAAGAATAATTATATCGCAAACCTTGGCTGCGGCTTTACCTAAATTGTAATTGCATTCATATTCTTTTTCGCCGAGTTCAATAAGGCCTGGAGTTACAACAACCTTTTTTCTGCCTTTAAATGCACCCAAAACATTAACTGCCTCTATGCATCCGACAGGGTTAGCGTTATAAGCATCGTCTAAAAGAATAGAGCCGTTTATAAAGGTTTTCATCTCTAGCCTATGTTCTACGGGCTTAAGTTTGGCGGCGGCAAAAATTATATCGCGCTCGCTTACGCCTAATGAAAGAGCCAAAGCGGCGGCCGCAGTTATGTTAACTACATTGTGGCTACCCAAAAGCTTTGTTTTTATATGAAGTGTTTTTTCGCCACTGATTATATCAAATTCTGCGCCATTCTCGGTATAACACACATTTCCATAGCGCGTGTTACCGTTTTGCCCGAACGAGTGGTGCTGATATTTGTTAGCTTTTGCACTTATATATTCGTTATCTGTATTAAGAAAAACATTACCATTTTTCTTGGCGACCCAGTCTGCAAGTTCAAATTTTGTTTTTGTAACATTTTCAATACTTTTAAAGGTATCAAGATGCTGATGACCTACCGAGGTAATAATGCACTCTGTAGGATTTGCAATAGAACAAATTTCTTTAATGTCACCAACATTTTTAGCACCCATTTCTGCTATAAATATCTGGGTGTCAGGGCGCAACCCCTCACGTACGGTGCGAACTATACCGAACGGAGTATTAAAACTTGCAGGGGTGTATAGTACATTGTATTTCTGCTCTAAAAAACTAGCCAAAATGTATTTGGTACTGGTTTTACCATAACTTCCTGTAATACCGATTACTTTTAAATTGCTATGCGCTTTAAGTTTGCGTTTGGCATCTGCAATATACATAGCACCGAGAGTGTTTTCCATAGGCGCGTTTAAGGTTCTTGCTAAAATAACAGTAATTGGTGGGCAGTAGCAGAGAACCAAAACTAAAAATAAAACTGGTTTAAATACTAAAAACCCAACCGCCGACAATACGCCAAAGATAAGAGCGCAAGTAACGTAAAGCCTTTTTACGCGTGCAGTAAAAACAAGAGGTTTAATAGATTTCTTTTGTCCGTTTTTAGAGTTGCTAATTTTAATTGTTGCCGTAAGCAAGCCTAAGATTAATAAAGGAACACAAAGGTTTAAACAGTAGAAAAGGCAAGCAAGACCGAAAGATATTGCTGAAAATATTGCTTTGTAATTAAAGGCACCTTTTAACCATTTAAAATATCTTGAGGGGAAGTAGGAATTTTGTTGTAGCATTTGTATTTGTCTGGTCGTGGAAAATACGCCGCCTAAAGCAAATAAAACAACTGCTATATATAAAAGTATTTGCATTTTATTAACCTCATTTCAAAAATGCTTTAAGTATTGCAATAATTCTTTGTGGTTGTTCTATAAAACAAAAATGTCCCGCGCCTTCAATAACACACAGTCCGCAGTCTTTAATTGTTTTCTCCATAAACTTTGCATTGCTAAGTGGAGTTTCGGTATCCTTGTCACCCCAAATAAGTAGGGTAGGGCAAGCAATTTTATGCATAATATCGCGACAGTCAACGCCAATTACACGTACCATGGTTTTGCGCATAACCTCAGGCGCACTTTTATAATCGGCAGAGCCAAAGTGGTCACGTGCCGCTTGTAATAAACCTTCGGTGTGGTTTTTGATTAATGGGAGTGTTAGCATGGTTTTAATAAATTTAAATGAGTAAATCCGCACACGCTTTTTTAAAGTCTTTTTAGCAGGTATGCCTGCACTGCCAAACAAAATTAATTTAGAGGGATTAACCATACCATCGGCTGCCATTTTAAGACAGATTCGTCCACCGTGGGAGTGGCCAACCATAATTGGATTTTCAATATTTAATGCCTTGAGGAAGTTTAAAATAAAATTACAGTAGTCGTCAATACCCCAATCAACCTTAAGTATATCGCTTTCGCCACAACCTGGTAGGTCAAGAGCAATAACTCTATAACCTTGAAAACCACTAAGGATAGGTGCCCAAGGTTTTATTGAAGAACCCCAACCGTGAATTAAAAGTACAGGTTCGCCAGTACCCTCGTCCATATAATTTATACGTAGACCATCAATTTCAATAAACATATATACTCCATTTCGCGAATGAACGCTAAAAAATAAAATACTTATTCTATGATTATACCAAACTTTTCTAAAAAAGAAAAGACTATTTAATCTATAATTATAATATTTATTTATATTATATATACATATTTAAGAAAAATTGCAGGAAAGCAGGCTCAAAATTAATAAAAATAAAAAATTTTCAAAAAAAGACTTGACTTTAGCGTGCTAAAGTGATAACATATTAACACAACAAAGAATCATGTGGCAAACATTATAATCAAATGGAGGAAATTATCATGAAAAAAATTGTTGCTTTAGCACTTGCAGTATTAATGGCAGCAACCGTATTTGTAGGTTGTGGCAAAAAAGATACTGCTAAAACCGATTGGGAGTATGTAAAGGAAAAGGGCGAGCTTGTTATCGGCTATACCGTTTACAAACCCATGAACTACGAAGAGAACGGCGAATTCATCGGATTTGATACCGAGTATGCAAAGGCTGTTTGCGAGAAACTTGATATCACGCCTAAGTTTGTTGAGATTAACTGGGATACCAAAGAGGTAGACCTTGCCGCTAAGAAGATGGACTGTGTATGGAACGGTTTCACAATCACCGCAGAGCGTGAGGAACAGTTAGACTTCACAAATGCTTATATTAAGAACAGACAGGTTGTTGTTATCCGCAAGGCTGATGTTGATAAATATAAGTCAACTGCTGACCTAAAGGCTGCTAAACTTACTGCAGAAAAAGGCTCAACAGGTGAGGGCGCTATTAAAGACGAAGAAAATCTTAAAAAGGCTACATATGTAGAATCTGATGTTCAGACATCTGCATTAATGGCAGTTAAAGCTTTAACTTCAGACGCTTGCGTTGTTGACTATACCGTTGCTTCTGCTATGGTTGGTCAGGGCGACTACAAAGACCTAATGACAATTGAAGGTGTTGAACTTTCTGTTGAGGAGTACGGCATTGGTTTCAGAACCGGTTCTGATATTACTGAAATGGTAAATACCGCTACTAAAGAACTCATTGCAGACGGCACCTTAGAAACTCTTGCAAAGAAATACGAACTTGATGCAGTTCTAATTAAATAATTAAAGAACAATTAGTTGCTCTAACTTTAGGCAGACGCATTAATTTGCGCCTGCCTTTTGGAGTGTTAAGAAAGGAAATTAAAATGGATTCCTCGCTATTAGGTGTTAGCCTTCATCTTTTAGAAGGCTTTTATACCACATTTTTGGTGTTTGCTATAACATTGGTTGCAGCAATACCGTTAGGCTTAATAGTAACCTTTGGCTCAACCAGTCGCTTTAAACCGCTAGCAGTTTTTGTAAGACTTTTTGTTTGGGTTATTCGCGGCACACCGCTACTTCTTCAAATACTCGTGTTGGTTTATGGTCCCGGCCTCGTTTTAGGCGTACAACTTTATGAAAACTATGTAGGTGTAATGATAGCATTTATCATTAACTATGCTTGTTATTTTTCCGAAATCTACCGTGGAGGTATAGAGTCAATTTCGGTAGGACAGTACGAGGCAGGTTATGTGCTAGGTATTAAAAAATCACAGATATTCTTCCATATAGTTTTGCCACAGGTTATAAAGCGCATTATACCACCAATGGGTAACGAAATAATCACCTTGGTTAAGGATACTTCGTTGGTACGAATAGTAGGTGCCCTTGTTTTTGCAGGTACACAGTACAAAGAAATACTTGGTCAGGCTTTTGAGTATGTTTCGGTAAAAGCATTAATCTGGCCGCTATTTTATTCAGGCGCGTTTTATCTCATATTCTGCGGATTGCTTACGGTACTCTTCGGTTATATAGAGAAAAAACTAGATTATTATAAAGGCTAGGGGGGGAGAGCATTGCCTGTATTAGAGGTAAAAAACATAATTAAAAGTTTTGGTAAGGTAGATGTTTTAAAGGGCATTAGTTTTTCCTTGGAAGCGGGCGAGGTTATTTCTATAATCGGCTCATCGGGTAGCGGTAAAACTACTCTGCTTCGTTGTCTTAACTTTTTGGAAACACCTGAACAAGGTGAGATATATGTAAATGATAAATGCATACTAAATGCTGCTATGCATAAAAAATACACAGACGAGGAAATTCGTCAAAACCGCTTACACTTTGGATTGGTGTTTCAGTCTTTCAATTTGTTTCCGCAATATTCGGTGCTTAAAAATGTAATGTTGGCACCGACCTTGCAGAAGAAAGGAACACAAGAGGAAATTGAAACACATGCCAGAGAAATACTAGACCGTGTAGGTCTTTCTGAGAAGGTTAATAATTATCCCTGTCAACTTTCAGGCGGTCAACAACAGCGTGTTGCTATTGCGAGAGCTTTGGCTTTAAAGCCTGATATTCTTTGCTTTGATGAGCCTACAAGTGCTTTAGACCCTGAACTTACAGGTGAGGTGTTGCGTGTTATTAAGGAATTAAAAACCCTTAACACTACTATGATTATTGTTACTCACGAAATGGAATTTGCACGTAATGTTTCGGATAAAGTAATATTTATGGCAGACGGAGTTATTGAAGAGATGGGCATACCAAAGGAAGTTTTTGATAATCCTAAAAGTCCTAAAACTGCCGCATTCTTCTCAAAGTCATTAGAAAAATTTTAAGTTATGCAAAGGCTAATAAGTTGTATGCGCTCTGCGATAGAGCGTTATGATATGATAGAAGATGGCGATAGAATTTGTGTGGGTGTATCGGGCGGAAAAGATTCGGTTGCGCTTTTGGTTGCGCTGGCTGAAATGCGCCGCTTTTTGCCTAAAAAATACGAATTGTTTGCGCTTTCTTTAAATATGAACTTTGATGGTGTTGCTACCGATTTTTCTGAGATTGCAGAACTATGTCATCGTATAGGCGTTCCTTATACCGTTAAGGATACCAGAATAGGCGAGATTATATTTGATGTTCGCAAAGAGGCTAACCCTTGTTCGTTATGTTCCAGGATGCGAAGAGGCGCGTTGCACGACGCTACGAAAGAACTAAGGTGCAATAAAATTGCATTAGGTCATCATTTGGATGATGCGGTTGAAACCTTTTTTATGAACCTTTTGCAAGGTGGCTCGGTAAATTGCTTTAGCCCTGTAACCTATCTTTCGCGCAAGGATATTACAATGATACGCCCAATGATATACGCTTTTGAAAAGGATGTTCAAAGGGCGGTTAACTCTTGGAATCTGCCTATATGCAAAAGCGGTTGTAAGGCAGACGGTAATACCGAAAGGCAGAAGATAAAGGACCTTTTAGCAACTTTAGAAAAAGACTATGTAAATCTTCGTAAGAAAACCCTTACCGCATTGCAAAATGGTGAGATAAACGGTTGGCACAATTAAAATAAGTATCCCGAAATTATGCAAGCAAGATATAATGCGGCGTAGTTTCGGGTTGTTTTTTACATAAAAACTAAAAATTGATATTTAGGAAACGAGAGAAAACGAAAGTAAAACAAAGAAAATTAAAGAAAGCGATTTCTAAATTAAAAAAGTTTCAAAAAAGTATTGACACTAGTGTTTTATTATGGTATCATAACACACGTTGAAAATATTTTTGGAGGTAAAAACTATGTCCACTTTTATGGCAAAAGCACAGGATATGCAGCGTAAATGGTATATCGTTGACGCAGCAAATAAACCTTTAGGTAGAGTTGCTGTTGTAGCTGCAGACATTCTTCGTGGTAAAATCAAGCCCGAGTTTACTCCTCATGTAGACTGTGGCGATCATGTAATCATCATCAATGCCGATAAAGCTGTTCTTACAGGTAAAAAATTAGAGCAGAAGTTCCATCGTACCCATTCAGGTTATATCGGCGGTCTTAAAGAAGTACAGTACAAAAAGTTAATGGCTCAGAAACCTGAGCTTGCAATGGAGTACGCCGTTAAGGGTATGGTACCCGACACAACTATCGGCCGCGCTGCCCTCACTCGTCTACGCGTATACGCAGGTAGCGAGCATGTTCATGCAGCACAAAAGCCCGAAGTTTACGAATTTTAATCGGGAGGTATTAGGTAATGTTTGAAGGAAAACCATATTTCTATGGCACCGGCAGAAGAAAGAGCTCGGTTGCCCGTGTACGCGTTTACAACGGTACAGGTAAAATCACAATTAACGACCGTGATATAGACGATTATTTCGGTCTTGAAACTTTAAAACTTATTGCACGTCAACCTCTCGCATTAACCGAAACTGCAGAGAAGTTTGATATCGTATGTCGTGTAGCAGGCGGCGGTGTTACCGGTCAAGCAGGTGCTATCCGTCACGGTATTGCTCGTGCACTTCTACAGTTTGATGAGAATCTTCGTCCTACCCTCAAAAAAGCAGGTCTCTTAACTCGTGACCCAAGAATGAAGGAAAGAAAGAAGTACGGTCTCAAAGGCGCACGTCGTGCACCACAGTTCTCAAAGAGATAAGAAAACTGAATATTTCAAAAATGTTGAAACCCTTGAAAACCCAGTGTTTTCAAGGGTTTTTCTTATTTTATGGGTTTTGAAAATATCTATAAAAACCCTTGAATTTCTATCTGTATGACACAGGTATGACACAAGTATGACACAAACCAAATTTCCAAGAAGAAATGACTTGCACACGATACAAAATAGCATGTAAAAAGGACACCTTGTTTGGTGTCCTTTGATTTATTCTTGATGTGATTGTTTCATGACAGTTCTGAAAAGGTTTGCTTTTTCAACCTTGATAATTCTTCCACCGCTGAAATCATTTGTGAACCCTTCCTTTAATATTATGGAATAACCAGTTTCTTTTGAAGGGTCAATGCAATCAATCATTTCATAATATTTCTTTGGGATTTGCCACTTTTCAAGTTGTTCAATTGTTGATGTATTAAAACCATCAACAGAAACATCTTCCTTGATTTTGTGTGATTTAACAATTACACTTCTGACTTCCTTGGTGGTGCTGCAAATGATGTTTTTACTTTTGGTAATATCATTTATATACCCTTTCTTTAAAATGATAAAATAACCCCCTTTTTGGTCAAATGACAGGTCTTCAATCATTTCATAATACTTCTTTGGAACTTGTAATTTTTGAAGCAGAATTTCTTGTTCATGTGTGAATCCTTTTTTCACCGCTGCAAGTTTACTTGTACCAGTGGAAAGGTCTTCACTGACTAACATGCAAATATATTCACTATTAGAAATACCCATTATTTCTGATGCAGTTTTTATTTTTTCTTTCATGCCTTTTGGAAGAATTATATTAAATCTATCATAATGTTCTTTTTGATAATTATTTTTATAGGTTGTTCTGTTCATACAAGACACCCCCTATATTTTGTCAATTTCTTGAATTAGTTCTTGAATTTCAAAATGTGTATATACTTGCCTTGTAACATTTTGACCTTTATGACCAACTATCTTTTGAATGAACCTTTCATCAACCTTTGCAGCGGTCAAGAAACTAACACAAGTATATCTTGTTGAATGTGGTGTGTGAGTGAAACCCAAAACATCCATGATGGGTTTCCAATATGAATCATAATAATTTCTATAATCAAAATGTTCACCATTAGGTGTTGAAATAAGATATTCACATTTATTCTTCTGCATCCAATATTCAAAGAATGGAAGAATTTTCATGGCAATTGGAACTGTTCTGACACCCGCTTCTGTTTTTGATTCAAGAACTTTGAACCATCTTTCTTCCAAGTTTACTTCTGATTTCTTCAAATCAAGGAATTCACTGATTCTTAAACCTGAATATATCAACATTATAACAACAGACACATATTCATTTGAATCAACCACTTCCCAAAGTCTTTCAACTTCTTTTTTGGTGAATGGTTTTCTGTCAAATGCATTTGGGTTTCCTGGTTTGGATATATCCACATATCTAACCACATCCCTTTTGTCTTTGTTTACAATTTCATGTTTCACCGCATAATCATACATAAGACTGAACAATGCTTTCAGTTTTTTCAATGTTGGTGTGTTCTTTCCTGATTCATCCACAATCTTTTGTAAATGGTCAAGTTTGATGTCAATAAACTTCATTTTGTGGATTTTGCGACACAGATTAAATGCAGCTTTATAATCATTTGCACCTTTGTCACTGATTTTTTCAAAGTGTTCATCTGACCATTTATCATATATTTCTTCAAATGTGATTGTATCATGATGCAAGTCATAAGGGTCAGCATTATAATCTGCAAGTGCTTGAAGTGCTTTGGATTTAGTTTCATAACATCCTATGTTGATGAATCTTTGTTTCAGTTTACCATCAACAATTTCCCATCCATCAGTTTTCCTTACCCGCCAAGGACATCTTCTGTTCCCTGATAATTTTGATATACTTCCATATCCGTTTGGTAATTTCATAAATTTTCACCCTTTCATTTTACAGGATGAAATGGTATAATATAATTTGTAATTGTGACCACTTCATCACTGAATTGGTTATTAGTTCCAACCCCTTGACTGTTGCCACAGTTAAGGGGATTTTTTTATTTTAGCGGTTCAAGGCTTCCAAGCGGTTCAAGGTGATTCTTATTTCTATTATATATTATTTTATATATAAAATTT
Source organism: Acutalibacteraceae bacterium (assembly GCA_045630515.1). Classification (GTDB taxonomy): domain Bacteria; phylum Bacillota; class Clostridia; order Oscillospirales; family Acutalibacteraceae; genus UMGS1532. Next base: position 549,338 of record JAZQTG010000076.1, on the reverse strand, counting down.
TAAAGTATAGTCATTTAATACATTAAAAATTCTATATATTAAAAGAAGTTAAAATCACCTTGACCACCTTGAACCGCACATAAAAAATCATTAAAAAACCCGCATAAACACTGGGTTTGTAGCGGTTCAAAGTGAAAAATTTTCACCTTGAACCCATCTTGAACCCACCTTGAACCTTCAATCAGTGTATTTTGAAAGTTCTGACAAATCAACGGCATCATTAAGAATTTTTTCTTTTCCAAAAGAATTCAATTGATTAAAATAATTAAGAAGCTGCACAGCTTGTCTTCCATATAATTTTTGAACCGATTCAATTATCTTTGTTTCTTCTGAAATCAATTTTTCATCATATTTAGATTCAAAACACATCAAGTCTGATGGTTGAATACCGAATATTTCCGCAAGTTGTTCAATATACTCTTTCCTTATGTTTTTAACTCTTCCTGTTTCCCATTTATTGATGGCAGCTCTGTTGACCGGTGGATTTAATTGTTGTCCAAGTTCTTCTTGTGTGAAAACTTTTTTGTAATCATTATCCCCACTTCTTAATTTTTTGATATATTCCCCTGTTGTCATAAAGTTCATCCTTTCGTTATTTGGTATCTTGTTTAAGACCTTTTATATATGTTTGTATCTTTATAATACCATAGATTTAAAAGAATTACAAATAAATTATAAAAAATTTTAAAAAATTTTTAAAAAAGTATTGACAAAAAAAGGGGATTGTGTTATATTGTATCCGTAACAGATACAAAGTATCTCAAACATCAACAAGAAAGGTCTGTTTTTTTAAAATGAAATGGTATCAATACATTGAAGATGCAAGGAAGATTCCGGAACTATATAATAGCATTTTGGAAATTGCAAGATGTGAGAACACACGAATTGTAGATTATTCAATGAGTTTCTTTGTTGGAACTGCAAAAAATCTTTTGGATGTTCTTGAATGTTGTTCCGGTTCTAAATCAGATGAACAAAGAAGATTATTGAAAGAATACATTCAAATGTATGAAATTAAAGAAAATGACATATCTATTAGTGAATGGTTGAAACAACATTGTCCGGTAGGTGATTCTTTATGAGTATAGCACATTCAGTACAGACATTTTTTGAAATCATAATGATAATGGCTATCATTATTGGTTTGATATATGAACCTTTAATTGTGGAATGGGAACAGAAGCAATTGAAGAAATTTAAACGAAAGAAGGTGAATAAATGAATAAGGCATTGCTTGAAAGCAAAATGAAATTGCATGGTGATAATCAGTCCAAACTTGCAGATGCGCTTGGAATATCACTTGCAAGATTTAATGCAAAGTTGAATAAAACCCAAGGCGCACAATTCACCCAGGGTGAAATTCAGAAGGTCAAAGAAAGATATAATTTGACTGGTGAAGAAGTGGATACAATTTTTTTTAACAAAGTTGTATCTGCAACAGATACAAACGAAAGGAACTGAAAAAGTGAAGTATTTAAGTTTGTTTAGTGGAATTGGTGCATTTGAATCTGCAATGAAGAACTTGGACATTCCGTTTGATTTGGTTGGATTTAGTGAAATTGATAAATATGCTGTGAAATCATACTGTGCAATTCAAGGTGTATCAGAAACACTGAATCTTGGGGATATAACCAAAATTGATGAAACACAACTTCCAAAGGTAGATTTCATTACTTATGGATTCCCTTGTCAAGACATAAGTCTTGCCGGTAAACAACAAGGACTGTTCAATGAAGATGGTTCAAAAACAAGAAGTGGTTTGTTCTTTGATGCTTTAAGAATAATTGAACACACACAACCGATTGTTGCTATTGCTGAAAATGTTAAAAACCTGACTTCCAAAAAGTTTGCAGCACAGTTTCAAATTGTACTTAATTCCCTTGAAGAAGTGGGTTACAACAATTATTGGATGGTGTTGAATTCAAAAGACTTTGGAATTCCCCAAAATCGTGAAAGGGTTTTCATTGTTAGCATCAGAAAGGATTGTGACACAGGTTTGTTTGAATTCCCTGAACCATATCCTTTGAAATTAAGGTTGAAAGATATGCTTGAAGATACTGTGAATGAGAGTTTTTATCTATCAAATGTTCAAATGAGTAAAATTATAAATTGGAAAGCAAGACAAAGACCTTTTGAAAAAGTCAATGGAAATGACAGCATTGTTCAAACACTAACCGCAAGGGGTGCAGGTGAAAATCATAGTGGTATGGTGATATATTCACCTAAACCAATTGATTGTGTAACATTAGAAGCGGATGGTTACACCCTTAAATATCGTGTTCATGTTAAAGGTGGAAAATGGCTTGACTGGATAACTAAAAGTGACATCAATGATTATGAAAATGGTCTTGCGGGTATCTATGATAAACCCATTGATGCAATACAGATAGATGTTGTTTAATTGCTATCATAACATATCAGTAATACACTGGTATGACACAAATGGTTCAAAAATGCCCATTTTATGCGGTTTGGAACTATCAAAGAGATAATTTATTTATCGCTTATTACAGACTCTGCATTTGCAGGGTCTGTTTTCTTTTTATCGGTAACTGTGGGTCCTCGTGGCATAGCCACTATTGTTGATGCTTGCCTTAAAAGTCTATTAAAAGTAGAGTTCTATTTGCTAATAGTAATTGACAGAACTTTTAGCGTTAAGGTATAATGTAAGTATAATCAGTTAAGGGGTGGTAGTATGTCTATTCTAGAATGTAAAAAGAGAGAACTTTTAAGCCTTAATAAGACCGATGTTGAAAATATGGGTCATAGCATTATTGACGGCGTTTTAGGTGAAATAATAGGGGAAAACGGAAACACACCCGATATGCATCTAGATGGTGCACCAAGCTTAAATGCGATGTCTGCTTGTACAGATAAATCCCGTATAAATGATCATATTGACATCTTTTCTAAAACTGCGAAAATTACATATGATTTAGGCACCGATACAAAGGTTGAAACTCTACTTGTAAGGGGTTATTTCTCTCCACATGCTGTGAATTATACAATAGGTGAATTTAAACTTTATGCCTCAAATGATAAAGAGAGCCTATTTGATAGTGAAAACGAAATCGTACACGAGCGCCCAATGGATAACCTGTATTTTGGTGAAAGGAACAATGCCGACTGGGTCTATGATGTAAAAGGCAGTTTGCGATTTTTCGGTATAGAGATACTTGTATCCAACCCGAATGACGAGTTAATTCGTTTGAGTAACATAGGTATTTATAGTAAAGATTTTACAGAAAAGAAGGAACTTACCCCATCGTGTTTTGAGGATAGTTTACTTTATAATCTTAACCCTAAGTATATCACCAGAGGCGAACTTTTTGACGATGACAGAATGGCTCAAGTTATTGGCAAAAAAGAGTTCGTGTTCCCACTTGCTGAGGCTAGAAAAATTAATAAAGTATCGGTAGTAACTAAAGGCAATGCAAATATTAAGATTAAAGGTTTTGTGCAAGATTCGTTAGAAGAATTGCCATACGACCGTAAGTTATATAATTTAGTAAGTGCCGATAACAAGAGTATTGAAACTTTAAAAATCATTGTAAAAGGTAAATGCTTTGTAGACGGAATTTCAGCATCAAGCAATGTGTATAGTTTCTCGGTTGATACCAACAATGTTATCGTGCCAAACTTTTTAAGTATAGGTGCTAATGTTTTGCCAATGCATTTTATGCAGGAGAGCATAAATTCCGGTTACAACGATGTGTACTGGGAATTAGAAAGAGCACGTATATTAAAGGTTCGCCCAAATGTTATTAGAATGTGGTTCCAACCCGACTGGCTTGCTACTAATTATGAAGACTACAAAAACGGTAATTATGATTATGAATGCCAAAAAATGCAGTCGGTTTATAAATGGTTAGATGTATTAAAAGAGGCGGGCAGTGAAATTGAATTCAACTTCGGTTGGAAGGTTTCGTCTTATGCACAGAATTGGTATTCATTTGATAACGAAGCGCGCAGAAATTCTGCTCCTCGCGAACTTGACCTATTTGCGAACTGTTGCGGCGCAATACTTAGTGAACTTATAAATCACCGCGGCTATGATAACATAAAGTACTTAAGTTTTTATAACGAGCCCGATGCTCAACCCCACGAAGATGCAACTGCCGATTTCTGTGTTGTAGGCAGTGGGGTAGACCGCAAGGAGTATTGGAAACGAATGATGCTTGCTTGCCATAAAAAACTTAACGAAATCGGTCTTGGCTACATAAAAATATGGGGCTGTGAAACCTGCCGTATAACTAAAGAGCAAACCGAGTGGATTGATTTCTTTAGCGATGTACCCGAAATAGATGCTTATTCGGTGCACAGATATGTTTATAAAAGTAATAAAGGGCAAACAGGTCCGTATGATAACTTTTTAAGGCATGCACTACAGTATAAACCTGTAGTTGTTTCAGAATGTGGTCAATGTACAAGTATGTCAGAATATTTGTGGAATCATAGCAATATTGCTCTTTTCTGTGACTTTGTAAACATAGGTGTTTCGGGCTTTTTGCTTTGGACACTAAATAGCGTGTATATTACAGACCCATGCAACTTTTTAATGCGCGACCATTTTCATATGTGGGATGCGCCTCAAGCAGTAGGTGGTATTGACAATGTGCGCGAGGTGTTTTACGAATGGGCTATGCTTAGCAGATATGTTCCTAATCATTCGCAAAGCGTACAAGCAAAGGTTTTAGAGGGCACCGATGATGCTCGTGTTTGTGCCTTTACTAAGGGCGAGGATGTAACTATTTTAGTTGAACTTAAAAAAGGCGCATCACCAAAACAAATAGAATTAAAGTTAGATAAATCTATTAATAAAAAAATGTATAAACATATTTACCGTAGGCCAAATTGTAAAAACGGTAGTGCCATAATGCCCCCTTGTGTAGAAACTATTGAAGTTGCAGATAAAATTTGCGATAACACAACCGGTGAGTATCAGGCAATTGTTTATACAACAGTTCCTCCTGTCCCTCAGGTTAGGGTGTCAGCCAGTGAAATGTTCTTAACATCAAACGAAGGCTGCTATTTAAACGCTGAAATGGTTGATGGTGAGGGCGAAATTGCTTACGAAATAGTAGCGCAAATTGGCGAATCTTTTGTGCTTGATAAAACTCAAAATAAGGTCATACTTAAAGAGGATTACAAGCAGGGGGATATGTGTGCTATAAAGGCATATAGTGTACAAAACAACGAAATATACAACATAATTATTGTTAAAGGGCACTAGTAAAAAATACAACAGACAGTATGTGGCTAAATGCACAAAATACTGTCTGTTTTTTTGTGCATCTTTTTGGATTTAATTTGTTGAAAATAATAGCATGGTGTGTTATTCTAATCCATGAAGAAATAATTTGTTTTTGTGTGGAGGAACAAATATGAAAGTTATTGAATGTAAAAAACGTGATTTGGTAAAAATTAATGCTGATTACGTAAAGGACTTAGGTTATAGTTTGATTGATGGGATGATTGGAGAAATCACCAATGCGGATGGTGATAAACCAAAAATGAAACTAGGAACTGACTTCTGTGATGATGCACTAATTGGTTGTACCGATAGAAAAAGAATCAACGGACATATTGATATTTTTGCAAAAACTGCGGATGTTGTATATGATTTAGGATATAACGCAAATGTTGAAACAATAGTATTTCGTGCATATTTCCATGAGTATCAGCGTGAATATAACTATACTATTGGTGAGTTTAAGTTATACGCTTCAAATAGCAAAGAAGAACTATTTAATAAAGAAAATGAAATTGCTCACGAACGCGGTATTGACTATTGGGTAAGCGGAGATAGAAATAATGCCGACTGGGTTTACGACGTAAAAGGTAGTTTTAGATTCTTTGGCGTTCAAATACTAAATGCAAACCCAACCGATGATATTATTAGGCTAGGTTACATAGGTTTATATAATAAGGAATATACCGAAAAGAAAAAGTATGTTATAAATAATTTTGGGGATAGCCTTATACACAATTTAGAACCTGCTGTTATTACCAACGGTAACTTTTTTGTAGATGAACTAATGTGTGAAATTAAGGGTTCAAAAACCTTTAATTTTAAATTAAAAAGTCCTCGCGTGCTTTCTAATCTTTGGGTTGTTACGGTTGGAAAACTTGATATTAAAGCTAAAGGATTTAAATTAAAAGAAGAAAAAGTTTTACCTTACGGCAGAACTCAATATAATTTTGAAGGTTGCACAAAGAAAGAGACAACCGCTCTTAACGTAACAGTAAAGGGCAAAGGTTTTGTTGATGGAATGGGTGTTACCTCCAAAGTCTTTAAGTTCAATGTTGCTACAAAAAATGTTATATGCGATAATTTTTATGGTATAGGCGCCAATGTTTTACCAATGAACTTTATGCCTGAAAATATGGAAACAGGCTATAACGATGTGTATTGGGCGTTAGAGAGTGAGAGAATTAAAAAGGCAAAACCAACCGTTGTTAGAATGTGGTTCCAACCCGACTGGCTTGCTACTAATTATGAAGACTACAAAAACGGCAATTATGATTTCCAAAGCCAAAAACTACAGTCTGTTTATAAGTGGCTTGATGCACTAAAAGAGGCAGGTAGCGAGGTTGAATTTAACTTTGGTTGGAAGGTTGCTTCTTATGCTCAGGATTGGTTTTCTTTTGAGGGTGTAGATAAGCGTAATTCTGCACCAAAAGACGTTGACCTGTTTGCAATGTGTTGTGGCGTAACCCTTAATGAACTTATAAATAATCGTGGTTATGATAACATAAAATATCTAACATTCTATAACGAGCCCGATTATGGACAAAATGCAACCCATTTTGGTGATTTCTGTGTAGAGGGTTGTGACAGAAAGGTTTATTGGGAAAAGATTTTAGTTAGTTGTAGAAAAGAAATTGATAAGTTTGGTTTACAACATGTAAAAATGTGGGGTTGCGAAACATCTGGCAGTGCCGAACTTCAAACTGATTGGATAAATCACTTTAAAGATATTAAAGAACTTGATTGTTATACAACCCATAAATACCAACACGTTAGCGGTTTGGATTTGGCTTACGATAAGTTCATTGAAACATCGGCAAAAATTAAGCCAACTATAGTAACCGAATGTGGTCAATGCTATAGCGAGGACGAATATATGTGGACTCGTAGCCACGTGCAACTACTTTGTGATATGGTTAGACTTGGCGCATCGGGACTCTTTATCTGGTGCCTTAACAGTGTATTTATAAGCGACCCATCCCGCTTTGCAATGCGCAACGGTATTGATATGTGGGATATGCCTCAATGCGAGGGCGGCATAGATAACGTTCGCGATGTTTATTACGAGTGGGCTATGCTTACACACTATATTCCAAACCACTGTAAATCGGTTGAATCGGAGGCTATTGGTTGTTCAGATGATGCGCGTATAGCCGCTTTTAAAGCAGGGGACGACTATACTGTTGTAGTAGAACTTAAGGGTAATGGATGCGAAAAGAATATAGAAGCAAAATTTGATAAAGCAATAAACAAGAAATTCTATAAGCACGTATACCGCAGACCTACCTGCCGCAACGGTAATGCAATTATGCCACCAAGCGTTGCAGAACTACAAGTAGGGGATAAGATTACTGATACTGTAAATGGCGAGTATCAAGAAATTGTTTATACAACAATTCCTCCCATACCTCAGGTTAATCTCTGCGCTAATGAAATCTTTGTAAAAAAAGGCGAAAGGTTCTTGCTTTCAGCAGAGATGATTGATGGCGAGGGTGAGATTGCTTATGAATTAGTTGAGTCTACAAGCAAGGCATTTAACTTGTGCGGCAAATTAATTTATGTGGGAGAAAAAGCAAAGAAATCGGATATGTGTGCTGTAAAGGCATATAGCATTAACAATCCAAAAGTTTGTTCTGTAGCAATTATCAAGGTTAAATAATTAAAAAGAGAAGATTCAAACGAATCTTCTCTTTTTTTAAACTTAAAATATTTGGTTGGCTTTGCTTTTTAGACCAAGCCAAAGCGGTACGCCAATTATGGTTAGTACTAAAATTTCACCTACAAGAACCTCTAGTGATGAAATCAAAAAGCCTGCAACCGTAAACCCGCCTAGGTAAAAAATTGAAATTTCCATTCCTACCAAAAGAGCGTTGGTTAAAATGGGCGCTAAAAAAGAAAGAAATGGAAAATTTGCTATTTTTATATCGCGTAAGCATCTTGTGATGACGGCGGCAATTAAGGTTGCCAGTGTGCCAAATGCTAAATCTATAGGATTAAAAGATGCTAGGTTGGAAACAAAACAACCAATGGTTAGTGCAGGTATTGCCATTGGTGTAAATAATGGCAATATTGTTAAAGCCTCTGATATACGAAACTGTATAGGTCCATAAGCCAAACCAAATGCGGCAGAGACAAATGTTAGCGCAATATATGCGGCAGCAATAACACCGCATAGCGTAACTTTTTTTGCAGATAATTTCATTAAATTCACTCCGTAGTTTTATTTTTTGTCAGGATTTTGCGAACTGACATTTTTTAGTTTAGATATGGCAACCGCCTTCACAATGTTCGCAGTCGTGGTCGGCAATTTCACCAAGGATAGGTACGTAATCAATGCCTTGTCTGGTGTAATAATCGGCAAGTGCGGCTTTAATTGCCTGCTCTGCCAAAACAGAGCAGTGAATTTTGTGTGGTGGAAGACCGCCAAGAGCCTCAACTACCGCCTTGTTGGAAAGTGCAACCGCCTCTTCAATAGAGTGGCCTTTAACCATCTCTGTAGCAATTGAACTCGTTGCTATTGCAGAAGCACAACCGTAGGTTTTAAATTTGCAATCAACAATTATTCCGTTTTCAATTTTCAAATACATTTTCATAATATCGCCACACTTGGCATTACCTACTTCACCAACGCCGTTGGCATCGGTAAGTTCACCCATATTGCGAGGGTTCATAAAATGGTCCATAACCTGTTCGGTATACATATTTTAAAACTCCTTAATTATTTGTTTTCTGCTTCTGCTTTTTTAATGCGCTCCCACAGTGGCGACATTACGCGTAGTCGTTCAACAATAGGGGGAAGTGCTTCTAAAATATAGTCTGCATCGGCCAAGGTTGTATCATCACTAAACGATAGACGAAGTGAACCGTGTGCAATCTCATGCGGTAAACCAATGCTTAATAATACATGGCTAGGGTCAAGTGAACCTGAGGTGCAAGCAGAACCTGATGAGGCGCAAATGCCTTTTGCATCAAGCATAAGCAGTAGTGATTCACCCTCAATACCTTCAAAGCAAAGGTTAACATTGCCCGGTAGTCGCTGGAAACTATCACCGTTCAAGCGGCTACGCTCAATTTTAAGTGCGCCCTCAATAATGTGGTCGCGAATTTTAATTAGTTTTTCGGCGCGTTGGTCAATAGTGGCAACTGCACGCTCAATAGCGGCACCCATACCAACTATTGCGGGCACGTTTTCGGTACCTGCTCTACGTCCGCGTTCTTGTGCGCCACCGTCAATAAGGTTAGGCATAAAAATACCTTGCCTACAGTAAAGCGCACCAACACCTTTAGGACCGTGGAACTTGTGTGCCGACATAGAAAGCAGGTCAATATTAAGTTTTTGAACATCAATATGAAGAACGCCAACTGCTTGTACCGCGTCTGTGTGGAATATAATACCTTTCTCACGGCATATTCTGCCGATTTCACCTATCGGTTGAACGGTGCCGATTTCGTTATTTGCAAACATAACGGTTACAAGACCTGTATCTTCGCGAATGGCGTTTTCTAATTCTTTAACACGTACAACACCATTTTCGTGAACATCTAAAAGAGTTACCTCAAAGCCTTCTTTTTCAAGGGCATCCAAGGTGTGAAGAACGGCATGATGCTCAAACTTAGTGGAAATAATGTGGTTTTTACCCTTTTTCTTCATAGCCTTAGCTATGCCTTTTATTGCCCAGTTGTCTGCTTCACTACCGCCTGCAGTAAAGAATATTTCGCGAGGTTTTGCATTAATGGCAGATGCTACCTGTTCGCGTGCAGTTTCAACACCGGTTTTAGCCGTTGAGGCGAAAGCATAAAGGCTAGATGGGTTTCCGTAATCCTTAGTAAAATAAGGCAACATTTTAGCCAACACTTCAGGGTGAAGTGAGGTGGTTGCCGCGTTATCAGCATAAATAAATTTCTTCAAAATAAAACATCCTATAACTAATATATTTTTTGCCAATGGATATTGTATACCATTTTAGTATACATTTCAATACCTTTATGCAAAAAAATACAATTTTTTGTAGATTATTTGAATTTTTGTGAGGCGGAAACTGCCAAAGCATCGCATCTTTCGTTTTCAGGGTGACCCTCATGACCCTTAACCCAAACAATTTCTACCTCATGTTTTTTCAAAAGCAGTAGTAGTTTTTCCCAAAGGTCAACATTTAATGCAGGCTTTTTATCGGCCTTGCGCCAACCGTTTTGTTGCCAAGATTCCGCCCAGCCTTTAGTAATGGCATCGGCTACATATTTACTGTCGGTAGTAAGTATAACCTTGCAAGGTTCTTTTAAGGCTTCCAGTCCTACAATAACAGCAGTTAATTCCATGCGGTTATTTGTGGTGTCAGCCTCGCCGCCCGAGAGTTCTTTTTCATAACCTTGATATCTTAAAATGGTGCCATAACCACCGGGACCCGGATTACCAGAGCAAGCACCATCTGTAAACATTTCAACCTGTCGCAACTAAATCGCACTCCTAAAATAAATTTATAATGTAATCAATAGCAAAAATCAGTCCATAAATTATGGGTTGATGGGCTAGATATATAATAAGCGCATGCCTACCCATAAAGGCAAGTGGCGGTATTCTTTTTTTGCTAAAAGAAGCAGGAAATTTGCCTGCGGGGGCGAGAAGCCCAACAAACGCACCGCTTATAAATATAAATATCCAAGGTAAAATTGGAAAATAATCTGCTGAATAAAAGTTATCGGAATGAAAACCTAAAATAAATAGATTGTTGGTTTGGTATAGTGAGTTTGGCAATGTATAACTGAAATCGCCAAACCCTAAATAGCCATACTCAGTATTATAAAAAACCAAGAATAGTACTAAAAATATTATGGCACCAAGCGGTATTGGTATAGCCTTGATTATTCTATTGCAAAGCGCAACCAAAAGCATACCGACAGATAGTAGGTGCAGTATACCAAAATATATTTCGGCGCCCTCAATGTTAAAGTATGAAAGTAATAATGTTGTAACTGCGGTTAAGGCTACCGATACCAGCGCAAGTTTTATACCACGTTTTAGGTTAGAACGGGTAAGTTGACAAGAAACTCCTGAAAGAAAAATGAAGAACGCGGCAAAGAACGGCTCGGCAGGGGAGAAAAAGTTAAGTAGTATCTCGCCAAAAGGTATTTCAAACATCCATGCCATAGTGTAAAAGGCGTGGTAAAACACCATACATAGCACGGCAAAGCCACGCGCCTCGTCTAATAAATGATAACGAACTTTTCCTATTTCCATTTTGCACCTCAATATTTTCTAAAACAGCCTACAACCTTGCCTAAGATATCTAGACTGTCTGGATAAATGGGTTCAAAATCAGGGTTTTCTGGTAATAAAACAGGTTTTCCGTTTTCTGTTTGCAGGCGTTTTACTGTTGCCTCGTCATCAATTAATGCTACAACTATATCACCGTTTTTTGCATTAATATCGCGGTTGGCAATAATAATATCGCCATCTAAAATGCCTGCATTTTTCATGCTATATCCCGAAACCGAAAGCCCAAATAGACTTTCTCTATCCCCAAAATCAGAAGATATTGGAAAGTACTGTTCAATCTGTTCTGTGGCAAGGATTGGCACGCCTGCCGTAACCTTACCGAGAACAGGTATGTTTATAGCATTTTTATAATTTTCAATTACTATTGAGCGCGAGGAGTTAGAATAACGTTTAATATATCCACGTTCTTCTAAACAGGCAAGTATTTTATGCACAACAGAGGTAGAGGAAATATTTGCTTCACTGCAAATTTCCCTAACGGTTGGCATAATGCCTGTTTCTTGACGCTTTAATAGTAGGTTAAATACAGTTTGTTCGCGTTTATTTAAAGGCTGCATTTTTTCCTCCAAGACTAAAAGTATTTTCTGTCTAAACTTCTAAATTGTAATGCTTCTGCAATATGAGTGTCATCAATAACATCGCAACCGGCAAGGTCGGCAATGGTGCGCGAAACCTTAAGAATTCTATCGTAGGCTCTGCCTGACATACCAAGACTGTCAAAAGCGGCTTTTAAAATTTCTTTTGCCGCTTCGGTTAATGGGCAGTAGGTATGAAGTAGTTTAGGTGTAAGCCTAGCGTTGCAGGTGATGCCTGTGCCTTTATAACGCTCTTGTTGTAGTTTGCGAGCAACCTCAACGCGTTTGCGAATCTCAGAAGAAGGTTCTTCACCACCAACTGCATTAAGTTCGTCAAACTCTGTAGGTGGAACCTCTACGTGCAGGTCAAGTCGGTCTAGCATAGGTCCTGAAACCCTGCCAAGATATCTTCTAACCTTGCCTTCTGAACAGGTGCATGGTTTTGTTGGGTGACCAAAATAACCGCAAGGACAGGGATTCATAGCCGCAACCACCGTCATACTGCAAGGGTATGTAAGGGAACCAACCGCACGCGAAATGGTAACCTTACCATCTTCAATAGGTTGGCGCAGAGTTTCCATAGCAGAACGAGTAAACTCAGGAAGCTCGTCCAAAAATAGTACACCGTTATGTGCAAGTGAAATTTCACCAGGGCGCGGAATGGTACCGCCACCTGCAAGACCTGGCCTTGTAACTGTGTGGTGTGGCGAACGGAACGGACGCCTTTTTATTATTGGTTGGTCTTCTTGAAGCATACCCGCAATTGAGTAAATTTTTGTTGTATCAATAGCCTCGTCAAAACTAAGTTCGGGCAGAATAGAGGGCAACCTTTTTGCAAGCATACTCTTACCCGAACCGGGAGGTCCGATAAGTAAAACGTTGTGTCCGCCTGCCGCGGCAATTTCCAAAGCTTTTTTAGCGGCGTGTTGACCCTTAACTTCTGAAAAATCAGGTTGATATCCGTAATCAACATCGTCAAAACGAATAGGTGTAACCTTTTCTATTTCTTTTTCACCTGTTAGGTGATTAAGTAGGTCGGTAACGTGGCTTGTAGGGTAAATGTCAATACCATCAACAATGCTACATTCGGCAGCGTTTTGGGAAGGTACAAACAACCGCTTAATGCCGTGCTCTTTTGCACAAATAGTCATAGAAAGCATACCGTCAACCGAACGAATACTACCGTCAAGCGAAAGTTCGCCAATAAGGGCACAGTCGCTAAGGTCGGCTTCAAGTTGACCTAACGAAGTTAGTATTGCAATAAGCATGGGTAGGTCGTAAATAGCACCTGCTTTTTTAACATCTGCAGGGGCAAGGTTAACAACTATCTTGCTAGGCGGAAAACTAAGTTTGCAATTTTTTATTGCGGCACGCACTCTATCACGAGATTCCTTTACCGCGGTATCGGGTAAACCCACTATGTTAAATGATGGCATTTCGCTTCTAAGGTTTGAGTCTGCTTCAACCTCAACCATAAAAGAATCCATACCAAAAATACCTGTGCTTTTAATTTTTGAAAACATAAATATCACACCTTTTAATTTTGAGCACAAATGTTCTTTTTTTACAATTATAACCAATTATATTATCTTTTTCAAGTGTATATCTTAATATTTTATTTACATTTATTGCAAAAAAATGCAAAAGAAGTATAATAGTATTAAGTAAAGTCAAGTTTATTTTGGGGAGTGCAAGGTCATGGACAAAATTATAGTTGCCGATGATGAGATACTACTAAGAAGATTGGTCTGCGATTTTTTAGAAAAGGCAGGCTTTGTTACCTTGCAGGCAGTAGATGGTAGTGAGGCTATTAAACTATATACCGAAAATCCCGATACTGCTCTTATGATAGTAGATATAATGATGCCGGAGGTTGATGGTTGGCAGGTGTGCCGTGAAATTCGCAAAACCTCAAGTGTGCCTATAATTCTTTTAACCGCACGTTCGGAAGAATTTGATCAATTAATGGGTTTTGAATCAGGTGCAGATGAATATGTGACCAAGCCCTTTTCCCCCGCGGTGCTTGTAAAAAGGGTAGAGGCGCTTATTAAACTTTCACGCGGTAAAGATGCAAGCAAAAAATCCGAGGCAGGAATTAGAATTGACCGAGATGCATACGTTGCTTATCTTGATGGAAATCCGTTGGATTTGACCCTAAAAGAATATGAAATACTTTGTTATTTAACCGAAAATAAAGGTAGAGTTTTTACGCGTGACCAACTGTTAGATGCCATTTGGGGATACGATTTTTACGGTAACTCTCGCACGGTTGATTCACATGTAGCAAGGCTTCGCACAAAACTTGGCGATTTTGGTGATAAGCACTTAAAAACTGTTTACGGAACAGGCTATAAGTTTGAGTAAAACTTAAAGGGTAGGGGAAGAGATGCTTAAAAAAATATGGATAAGATTATTCTTACAAATTGCGGCAATAGTATTTGCTTTTGTTGTGGTTTTAACATTGGCAAACAGTACCTTTATGACACAATATTATGTGCATAAAGAAAAACTAAGTATGCAAAGTGTGGCAAGTAGAATAGACGAGGTTAAGCTTTATGATACAGGTGCTTCGCAAGAACTTTCGGTAATCGTTTCCGAAAAGGGTTACGCGCTTAATATAAACGACAGTTTTGGCAATACTCTTTTTTCAAGTTACGATGTTCCCGTAGCAGATTACAAGGGCGAGTTTGCACCCCAAACACCTTTTTTTGATGTGGAGATTACTAATGAGGGTTTTTCGCAGTTTGAAAGAAAAGGGAAGCAATTTTTAAGATACACCGAATACCTTTCGGGTGGGGAGATATTAACACTATCGTTACAGCGTGAAATACTTGAAAACAGTGCAGAGATAGCAAATGAGTTCATCTTGATAGTTGCAACCTGTTGTTTGATTTTGGCGTTGTTTTGGGTGTTCTTCTGCTCACGTAGTATAGCCAAACCGATAAAAGATATGAATGATATCACTAAGAAAATGGCAGAGTTGGATTTTAGTCAAAAACTAATCCCAAATTCAAGCGACGAAATAGGGCAACTTGCGCTATCAATAAATACTCTTTCAAGCAATCTTGATACAACGCTTCGCGATTTAGAGGAAAAGAATGAGGTTTTACAAAGCGAAATAGATGCCGAAAGACGATTGGACAAAATGCGCAAGGGATTTGTTGCCAATGTATCGCACGAACTCAAAACGCCAATTTCAATAATTTCAGGGTACGCTGAAGGATTAAAACTCAATATAGGCAAGCGGAAAGAACAAAAAGAGTATGCAGATGTTATTATTGATGAGGCATCGCGCATGAATGAGATGGTGCTTAATCTATTAGAGCTTTCGCGATTAGAAACGGGTAACGCTAAATTGCAACTTGAAAGTTATAATTTATCCGAACAGTTAGACGCTATTTTAGAAAGGTTTAATAAAAACAACGGCGTAACAATAGAAACCGAATATGCCAATAACATAATAGTAACTGCAGATAGGCAGAAAATATGGCAGGTTTTACAGAATTATTTATCAAACGCTTTTAGTCATACCTATAATGGAGGTACTGTAAAGGTAACGGCAGTAGAAACAGATAATGAAACTGTAAAAGTAACTGTTTTCAATAATGGAGAAGAAATACCTTACGCCGATATGGAGCATATTTGGGAAAGCTTTTGGCGTGGTGAAACTTCCCATAAAAGAGAAAAAGACCGCTTTGGGTTAGGGTTATCTATAGTCAGAGCAATTATTGAAACACATAATACTTCTTGTGGTGTATATAACATGCCTAACGGTGTGGCGTTTTGGTTTACTTTAAATAAGAATTAAGTTTAAAAACTGCAAATTATTTTAATAAAAATTTTCCTAAGCAAGTTTTTTTGTTGCAATGGTTTTGAAAATATTGTATAATATTGTAGAAATCTCAAGAAAAGGACTTGAAAAAATGAAAAAAAGATTATTTGCATTATTTTTAATTGTATGTATGGTTTCTACATTGGTAGGCTGTAATAAAAAGGATACAACATCTTCCAGTGCATCTTCGGTTGAAAGCGAGGTTGTAACCGAACTGTCCAAGTATGTTGTTAACCCTCTTACAGGTACTGAGGATCTTAAAAGAAAATCAGAAAAGGATCGTCCAACCGCAATTATGATTAATAATATTGAAACCGCTTGGGGCGTGCAGGCATCTTTATCCAAGGCAGATATCGTTTACGAAACTTATGTTGAGGGTGGAATTACAAGACTCTTGGCTGTTTTTAAAGATATCAGCAAGGTTGGGGAAGATAAAATTGGTTCGCTTCGTTCTGGTAGATACTCATACGTAGATTTAGCACTAGGCCACGATGCCAGATTTGTACACGCAGGTTTGGATAACGTTTATTGTAAACCGCATATTAAAGAGCTAGGCGCAACAACTGTTGACCTAAACTCTTCGTCTAATTCAGGCAAAATTGTTGGCGGTAACAGTTGCGCTGCTAGAATTTCAAATGGACTTTCTTTAGAGCATACCTTGTATACAACAGGTAATGATATTTCCAAGTTCTTGAAAGACAATGCAGATATGAAACTAAAGTCTGCACAAGAAAATTGGCAGAACTTTGTAGCAGAAGGTAGCGAATATGTACCTGCAGACGGTGAATGTAATAAACTTTTTGTGCCTTTCTCTAGTAGTTACACTGCTGAGTTTGAGTTCAACAATAAAACAAAGAAATACGATAAATATCGTCAAGGCGAAAAACAAACCGACTATGCAAATGGTAAAGCAATTTCGTTTAACAATGTTTTAGTATTATATTCTGAAGTTAACTATTTTAGCGATAACAAACACGTTAAAACCGAACTAGGCTCAGGCGAAGGTTATTATGTTTCTAATGGCGGCTATAGAAAAATTAAATGGTCTAAAGGCGATGCTTATGATTCAATAAAACTTACCGACAAAGACGGCAAGGAAATAGACTATAACCCAGGTACAACTTATGTTTGTTTTACAAACTCTAACAATAAAGATAATACAACCTTCCAATAAAAAATTCGGCGCAAAGCAAAAACGCTTTGCGCCTTTTTTTGTGCCCCTAAGCGAAGCGGGGGCAGGATTATTGTAATCCCATAACTTCTAGAGGGGATAACCAACCGCTTGAATCTTTAAGAGCAAAATGCAGATGTGAATCGTCAAGACATTCGCAAGGCACCTCTCCTACAGTTCCGACAATTTTATTCATATTAACCAATGCGCCTTCTTTTACGGTTATATCACTAAGACCGCAATAATAGCTAAAAATGCCGTCTTTGTGTTCTATAATAACTGTGTTACCCCAAAGAGAATCTTCTTTAATCTCTTTTACGGTTCCTTCGGCACAGGCTTTAATAGGGGTACCTTCCTCTGCTAATATATCTATGCCGTCATGTGCGCGCATATCACCATAGGTTTCGGAATATATAAGTGAAGTCAGAGAAAATGGTTTTATGATGTTTGCTTTTATTGGCATAGCAAAGGTAAGAATTTCGGCAGTAGCGGCTTGCTTAGTATCTTCTTCGCTTTCGGTTTCGGTATTTTGGATTTTTGTGGTTGTGTCGCTTTCGCTTGTATCGGCAGTAGCTTGGTCACTATTAACAATAAGATTTTCATTTTGTGAGGTTATAGGTGTTTCTGCTGCGCTTGTGATAGAACTGCTTTCAACATAATCAATTTTGCTAGGGATATCAGTTTTATCCGTTTTATCAACCGTAATTCTTGCAATACCGCCCGTAGCAAGTAGTACTAAAGCGGCTGCTATATAAAAACTTTTATTGCCACCGCGCTTTTTTCTTCTAGGTTTCATAACATATTAACTCCCTTTTTCGTTGGTGTTAATATTGTTGACAACGACAAAAACTTTTATACAAATCGGAATAAATACTTTTTTAAATTTCTTAATATATTATTCACAAAAAAACAAATAATTTGTAAGATTTAGTTACTATAATAAACATGTACTCATTGAGAAACAGGGAGCCGCACCCTGTTGAGTACATCTACCCTCCTCAATCCACGATTTTTTCGTGGGGGCTATGCTCTTTTTAGAGCATAGCCTTTTTTTATAAAAAAGCACCCACGCTAAAATTAACGTGGGTGAAAGAGTTATTCACTTTTAGAAAACACGCAGCCGCAATAATTTTGCCTATAAAGATTATATTCTGCAGAAAGTTCTATTGACCTTTTATATCCGTCTTTTTTCTTAAAGTCCGAAAGCAGATATTTTACGCCGTATTTTTTCTCAAGTTCCAAACCTATGTTGCAAAGTGCTTCGGCACTTTTTAAAGGACTTATGGAAAGTGTAGTGCAAAAATAATCAAAACTGTGTTTTTGTGCTAACTCGGCGGTTTTTTTCAGACGTAGTCGGTAGCATATTTTACACCTATCACCGCCTTCTTGACAGTTTTCATAGCCTTTTACTGCATTATAAAACTCACTTGGAATAAATTCGGTTTCAAGTATGTTTACATTAGTAAGTTCCATTTCGTTAATAAATCTTATCAGTTCGTTTTTTCGCACGTCGTATTCGCTTTCGGGATATATGTTCGGGTTGTAAAAAAGAACAGTTATATTAAAATGTTTTTGTAAATATTCTAAACAGTAACTTGAGCAAGGGGCACAACAAACCTGTAATAATAAGGTTGGTTTTTTAGTGTCGTTTTTATGGTTGTCAATTATTTTTTCAAGTTCTTTTTGGTAATTTAGTTTCAAAAAATCGCACCGCCTTTTAACATATTATACTTTAACAATAGATATATTTCAAGCAACTGTTTGACACCATGCAGTATTAATGATATTATGTAACTTGATAGGTGGGCAATATGAAAATAAAAGATTTTTTAAAAACAAATAAAAAGCAAATTTTTGCAATAGTTGTTTTAGTAGCAATTATTGCCTTTTCTGTTGCTGTGTATTTTGTTGCAGGCAAGCCTTTAATTGCCTTTATAAACAATCCGGAAAAGCTTAAAGAGTTTGTTGAGCGCAGAGGTATAGTTGCATATATCTCATTTATATTAATGGTCGTGTTCCAAATAATAATAGCCTTTATTCCTGGCGAACCTTTTGAATTGGCGGCAGGGTATGCTTTTGGTGGATTAATGGGAACTCTGCTTTGTGTTATTGCATCTGTCATAGGTTGCGCTTTAGTGTTTTTGTTGACAAGAAAATTTGGAATGCCGTTAGTAGAACTGTTTTTTGAAAAAGAAAAAATAGAAAAACTTAAGTTTCTTAAAAGTTCAAAGAAACGTAATACTGTATTATTTTTGCTGTTTTTTATACCAGGCACACCTAAGGACATAATTTCTTATTTCGTTGGCTTAACCGATATAAAATTGTGGCAATGGCTGTTAATTTGCTCTTTTGCAAAACTACCCTCAATAGTTACCTCTACGATAAGTGGTGGTGCATTGGGGCAACAAAAATATGTAATGGCGATAGTGTTTTTAGTCATAACAGTATTGATAAGCACAATCGGATTTGGTGTGTATAGGCTTTTAATAGAAAAGCATAACAAAAAATAATGCATTATGTAAAATAATGTTATAGCAATTTTGCAAAAAGTATGGTATATTTATTATATAAATTTAATGGAGGATTTATTATGAAGCGAATTGTAACGGCAATGCTCGCAATCACTTTAGTACTCACTGCATTTAATCTTTTAACTTTTGCTGAAAGTCCAAAGGCTATAAGTACATATAAGGATTTATGCAATATTGCAAACGACCTTAATGGTAGTTATTATTTAACTAATGATATTGATGCAAGCGGAGAAAAGAGTTTTACTCCGCTCGGTAGTGCTTCCCAGCAGTTTAAGGGTACGCTTGATGGTAAAGGTTACTCAATTAAAAATCTAAAAATAGGTAGCACAATGTCATCAAAGGGCTCGTCAAAATATACTGCGTTAATAGCATATAACGGCGGTACTATTAAAAATCTTAATTTAGTTGGTGTAAGTGCAGAAGGCGGTAACGCTAAGTATGCATATACCGCTGCTTTTGTGGCAGTAAATCTTGCAACTATTGAAAACTGCTATGTTTCGGGCACGGTTAGAAGTGAAGATGTTGAGATAGCATCTTATACTGCAGGTGTAAGTGCTCAAATGCTTCGTGGTGATATTAAAAACTGTGTTTCTTATGTTAACGTTTACGCTAAGGGCGGTGAACAGTATACAGGTGGTATCACAGGATATAACGAAAAGGGCAATATTTCAAATACTGCTATGTACGGCTCTGTGTTTGCTAATGGCGTAGATGCTTCAACAAACGTTTATTGCGGTGGTATAAACGGTTTTTCCAGAAATGATACTAAATTCACCGATGTTTTATATGCAGGCGGTATTATTGCAGAAAAATTTTCAAACGTTTATATGGGCGGCATAACAGGTAACACACTTGGAACAATCAATAATGCCGTTGCTATCGGTACTGTTACTCCATCACAGATACTTTCTCATATTTACATAGGTGCTATTGCGGGTAACGATTATGGCGCAACGGTTGAAAATACTTATTACTTAGAGGGCATAATAAACGAAACAATTACATGTAAAACAGGCACAGGTGTTACCGAAAAAGGTTTAAGCAATGCCGGTGTTTATAGTGGGTTGAATTTTTCTGACACATGGGAGTTTGTTGATGGCAAGCCTGTTATCAAAGGCTTAACTAAAATAAAAGATGATACAGCAATTTCAACTCTCGTTGGCATAAAGATTGATAGTTTACCAAAAAAACTTGAGTATGTGCAGGGTGATGCTGCATTAGATTTAACTGGGTTAAAGGTTAGTGCGATTTATACTAATAAAACAGTTCTTCTTGAACAAAATGAGTATACCGTGGGCGGCTACAACTATGTTACTAAAGGCAAGCAGACCATAACTGTTTCTTACAAAGGCTTTAGCGAAACCTTTACCATAAACGTTAAACAGACCGATAAGGGTGTAGTAGTGCCGGAAATTACTGAGGACTCATATTTTGATGGTGATTCTACGGGTGATGAAACAAACAAACCCGAATCAAAGCCGACTTCTTCTAAAGATACAGCATCAAGTACAAGTTCAAGAAACGAAATAAATGCTTCTGAAGATACTATGGAAGATGACGATGATAAAACTAATAGCACAACATCTTCAAAAGGTAATGATTCTAAGTCCACAGATACAAAGAAAGAAAACACCGATGGCACAGAAAAGGATGCTTCAAAAGATAAAAGCACCGAAACTGCATCTAACGATGCGTCAGGTGGTGATTCTTCAAAAGATACACAATCAAATTCTGCGGATACTAGTACCGAAACAACTTCCAAAACAGAAAATACTGAATTTTCTAGTGAGGAAAAAGATGGTAGCACGGTTACAACAATAGGTGGTGTAAAAGAACCTACCAATGTAAAAGTAAAACTTTCTACTGCGGCTTTAATATTAATTATTGCTGGTGCTGTTGTAATTGTTGCAGGTGCTAGCGCGCTAATTGTGTTTTATGTTAAAAACAAAAAATCAGCAGTAAAAACAGAAGCACAAGAGGAAACAAAAACTGAATAAAAAGTTAAACGCTTATCGGTAGCAGAACTATCGGTAAGCGTTTTTTGTGTTAAAGGTAATAAATATATTTATGTTTTTAATAGTTAATAAAGGTGCAGAACGAAAAAGTTTGTTTAATTTTTGACAAATTTAAATAAAAACCTTGTTTTTGCGAGTAGAAAAGTATATAATGTTATTTGTAAAAATATGAAAGGAGTTTCACTTATGAAATATTCGTCAGAAGTTCAAAATATGTGTCCTCTAACCAAAGGCGCATATCATGGTCCTGCCCCTATTCCACAAGAGGGTAAATGGACTCAGGTTACGGAAATTAAAGACATTTCCGGTCTAACACACGGCATCGGCTGGTGTGCACCTCAACAAGGTACCTGCAAACTTACATTAAATGTAAAAGAGGGTATTATTGAAGAGGCATTGGTTGAAACCATTGGCTGCTCCGGTATGACCCACTCTGCAGCTATGGCATCAGAAATTCTTATCGGTAAAACTCTTTTAGAGGCTCTTAATACCGACCTTGTTTGTGATGCTATCAATACCGCTATGCGCGAGTTGTTCTTGCAAATAGTATATGGTAGAACACAAACCGCTTTCAGTGAAGATGGTCTTCCTGTTGGTGCAGGTCTTGAGGACCTTGGTAAAGGTCTACGTTCACAGGTAGGTACTACCTATGCAACAAAGGCTAAAGGCCCCCGTTATCTAGAACTTGCTGAGGGTTACATAACCAAAATCGCTGTTGACGATAATGGCGAAATCATTGGTTATAAATTCGTACACCTAGGCAAAATGATGGAAATGATAGGCAAAGGCGTTGATGCTAACGAGGCGTTAGAGAAGGCAAGCGGTCAGTACGGCCGTGTTGACGATGCCGCAAAGCTTATCGATCCAAGACATGAATAAGAAGGGGAGGTAAACGTAAATGGCTTTATTTGAAAGTTACGAAAGAAGAATTGCCCAAATTAACGAAGAACTCGCTAAACACGGCATTTCATCTATTGAAGAAGCAAAGAAAATTTGCGATGACGCAGGCGTTGATGCTTATAACATCGTAAAAGGCATTCAACCAATCTGTTTTGAAAACGCTGCTTGGGCTTACGTTGTAGGCGCAGCAATTGCTATTAAAGACGGTGTTAAATCTGCCGCAGAAGCAGCAGAGAAAATCGGCGTAGGTTTACAAAGTTTCTGTATCCCCGGTTCCGTTGCAGACGACCGTAAGGTTGGTATCGGCCACGGTAACTTAGGCGCTATGTTGCTTCGCGATGAAACCAAATGTTTCGCATTCCTAGCAGGTCACGAGTCTTTTGCTGCTGCAGAAGGTGCTATCGGTCTTGCAAGAAGTGCTAACAAGGCTAGAAAAGAAGACCTCCGCGTTATTCTTAACGGTCTTGGTAAAGATGCTGCTAAAATTATTTCTCGTATTAACGGCTTTACCTATGTTCAAACCAAGTTTGACTACTACACAGGTAAAGTAGAAATCGTTGAGGAAATTGCATACTCAAAAGGCGAGCGTGCAAAGGTTCGTTGCTACGGCGCAGACGACGTTCGCGAGGGTGTTGCAATAATGCACTTAGAGGGTGTTGACGTATCTATCACAGGTAACTCAACCAACCCAACCCGTTTCCAACATCCTGTTGCAGGTACTTACAAGAAGGAATGTATCCTTGAGGGTAAAAAGTACTTCTCAGTAGCTAGTGGTGGCGGTACAGGCCGTACCTTGCATCCAGATAATATGGCTGCTGGTCCTGCTTCTTACGGTATGACCGATACAATGGGTCGTATGCACTCAGATGCTCAGTTTGCAGGTTCTTCTTCAGTTCCTGCCCACGTTGAGATGATGGGTCTTATAGGTGCTGGTAACAACCCAATGGTTGGTATGACCGTTGCAGTTGCAGTTGCAGTTAACGAAGCACTTAATAAATAATTCAGAATTCAGAATGCTGAATGCATAATTAAAAGGCTTGGAGATTTTCTCCAAGCCTTTTTTGCTTATATGAGCAGAACAACCCATTTACAAATATCTTTCACTACCTAAAAACTAAAAGGGAGCGGCACAAACCGCTCCCTAATTTTAATGTTTTTTTATTCTGTTAAAAACTATAATTACTGTATCTACAATCATAAGTAAACCTATTGCTATAATAACAATAATTAGTGGATTACTTTTGTAGGCATTGTAAAAATCAAATTGTAATATGTAATCAATCGCATGTCGCATACCACAAAGCAAACATGAATATTCACCTGAATCACAAAAATATGTAAAAGGTAATGTACATTGTAAAACTCCTGCAAAAATAATTACAAAGTATGAAATAATTCTTGAATTTTCAAAAATTCTCTTTTTTTCTTTTTTATCAATCATTTTTTAATGCAGATAAAAATTTACTTCCTGCTACAATTTGAAGTATTCCTGATACAGTTAAAACAAATCCTAAACCACAAGTAAAGGAAATTGTTCTTATACCTGCAAAGAAAAACAAGACAGTAATTAAGAATGCAAATATCATATAAATATATGCAAGTTTTCTTTTCGCAGAAACACTCTTGGTGAAATAAATTATCAAACCTAAAATAACAACAATAGCATCCAATGCACAAGAAATATACGCTATCGGAGCACCTGAAGTATCAAATGTTACTGTTGCATTTGTTGTTGAATGTGTTATTCCATTTTGTGTGGTTTCAGAATTAACACCACCTGTTGAGGTTGATACACCATAAGCAATAAGTATTATTGAAATAATTAGCACAACAGAAGATATTATGTTTATTAAATGGGCAGAATATAATTTTTTGCTACTGATTTTTTCTACATTATTAAATTCATTAACAATAAGTTCTTGGGCACAATTAGTGCAGAATTTACTGTCATCTTTGTTTTCGGTACCGCATTTTGGGCAATACATAAAAATCCTTCTTTCTTTTTAGTGTTATCGGTGGTTTTAATATTTCCCTCCTAAAAACAAAAAGTGTGTGCAACTAAAAGTCACACACACCGAAAAATGAGACCCTTAATTGCTACCACACAACATTTTCTGGCAAACACTAAAGTATGCGAAAATAGAGCCTGCATTTTTACCAATAGATAAAAATACACACTTTAGTTATTGCCAAATATTAAAATGTTATGTGGTAACCTTATTATATCACCGATTAAATTAAAAATCAAATAAAATATTGGAAATGAAAGACCTGGATATTTCAATCTTATTTAACAATATATTGTCAATTTACAGCAATATCGTTGTTGACTAAAAATTGCGGTGTATATACAATAAACCTATAAAGATTTTGGAGGTAGTTTTATGAGCAAGTCTTACGTTGAAGAAAGAAACCCCGAAGGTTATAATTATACTGCACCAAAAAAGCCTCAAATTCGTAAAATTGGTACCATAATGTGCGATATGGTTGAAACCACACCGATTGTTTTTAAAGGCGTTTTATATCGTTTTGAGTCGGTGCGTGATAAATATCAAAACGAGGCTAATACTGTGGGTCAATCTTATTTTCAGTTTGTAGACGTTAACACTAATAAAGCAACAAAGGCTTTCGGCTTTAACTATCATTTTGGTGCGGCATATACTGAGGGCGATTATATGTATGTTACAGGCACAACAGGTCGTGCACCCGATGCTACCGAGGGTTATGCAACCAGTAACATAATTAAAGTTTTTCGCTCTGCCGACCTTGAGAATTGGGAGATAATTGGCGAGGTTGTATTTCCTGAGGATACCCGCACATTTAATACAGGTATCTGTAAAAAAGATGGCGTTTATACCATGCTAATAGAGGTAAACAAACCTATTAGTTTTAGGTTCCGTTTTGCACAGTCGCGCGATATGAAAAATTGGGAATTGCTATCGGAAGAGCATCGTTTCCACGAAAACCCACGTTACGCGGGCGGACCTGCAATTTATACTATTGAGGGCGACCCATATTACTACGTGCTGTATTTAGAAAAAGGTCCAGAGTGGACTTTTACTAACTCCATTGCAAGAAGTAAGGACCTTATAAAGTGGGAGTATAGTCCTATTAACCCTGTGCTTATGTATGAAGATGATAAGGATAAAGTTATCGCAAACCCACTGTTAACCGAGCACGAAAGAGCACGTATAGACAGGGCTTTAAATATTAACAACAGCGACCTTGAAATGTGCGAATTCGGTGGCAGAACAATTATGTACTATTCGTGGGGTTCACAGCGAGGCATAGAGTTTTTGGCTGAAGCATGCTATGAGGGTACAATGAAAGAACTATTGCAAGGGTTCTTTGAAACTAAATAAAAACACAAAAATAAAGGGCTTGGATGTTTCCA
This sequence comes from Acutalibacteraceae bacterium, assembly GCA_045630515.1. Classification (GTDB taxonomy): domain Bacteria; phylum Bacillota; class Clostridia; order Oscillospirales; family Acutalibacteraceae; genus UMGS1532. The sequence continues at coordinate 523,395 of JAZQTG010000076.1, read as the reverse complement.
AGCCCTTTTAATTATTTTACAGAGTAGTAAACCTCTTTTAGTTGTTCGGCAATTTCTGCCATATCGTATCCGGCGGCCTTTATAGCCTCATCTTGTTCGGTACGCTCTATAACCTCGCAAATATTGAGAATCATTTCTGCCCAAATTGCAGGGGTTTGTTGTAAACTTAACCATTTTACGTTATTGGTTATTTCTGCCGCTCTATCTATTGTATCAGACAAGAATACCGGTAACCCCGAAGCTTGTGCTTCTATTGCGGCTACTGGCAAATCTTCTATAAGCGATGGCATAACAAAGGCGTCCATTGCGGCATAATAGTCGTTAATATTATTTTGCGCGCCCATAAACATAACCGAATCATTAATACCAAGAGATTGTGCTTTTTTCTGAATGTGTGCCACTAGCGGACCAGAGCCTGCAAGCAATAATACAGAGTTAGGTTTTCGTATATGTATTTCTTTAAAAATTTCTAACAAAAAATCGTGGTTTTTACGACCCGAAAATTTACCAACATGACCCACCACAAATTTATCAATAACCGATAAGCGATGCCGTACCTCGTTGCGTTTGTCAGGTTGATATGTAAAATCAGAAAGGCAAATAGCGTTTCTTAGTATGGGCACGTTGTTTTGTTCACAGAACTTTTTACCAAACATCCAATGAGCTGCTTCTTCAGAACTTGCAAAAAAATGGGTGGCATATTTATCCATACGTGAACGGTTTATGCAACTTAAAATATCTGCAAGTTTACCAACCGTTGATTTTGTGTTATGTGCTTGCGCAATAACTAGGGGTACACCAAGTTTTTTGCAAACCAAGAATGGCACTAGGTCGGCACCTGAGTTTTTATTTATGTGAACTACCTTGTAACCATTTTCCAAAACAATGCGCTTAATGGCTAGGTAATATCCGATAAAATTTTTAGGAGAGGGGACTCTGTATATCTTTGCACCACCTGCTAAAAACTCTGATCTATATACAGGCACATCGTAAGTAGTAACAAAATCAAACTGAATTTCATCGTGATTAAATTGTTTATAAAGGTTGCGCAAAAAAGTTTCTATACCGCCAATGCTTTCACTAAGGCTAAACATTAGCACACGAATAGGCTTTTCCATATAAAAATACCATCCATAAAAGTTATTATATATGTACGTGGCATTTGCCACAAAAGGAAAGTTCAAAACTTATTACATACATTATACTACTATATACTTGAAAATACCAGCACTTTTTTATTTTTTACGTTTTTGCCATAATTAAAACAAATTTAGCAGTCCTCAATCTTTATAAGATTGGTGTTGCCTTTTTTACCGGTAGCACCGCCGGTTATAACTATGCGCGAACCTTCTTTAAGGTGTAAAATTTCTTTAGTAAGTTTTTTTGCTGTATAAAAAAGGACATCTGTAGAATTAAATTCCTCGCTAATAACAGGCGTAACACCGAAAGAAAGTGCAAGTTTGCGCCAACATTTTTCACTGGTTGTAATGCCAATAATCTCCATAGGGGGTCTAAAGCGTGATACCATTCTGGCAGTAATTCCCGAAAGGGTGCAAACGGCAATCGCGCTTGCGTCAACGTCAATTGCAATACCACAGGTAGCGTGAGAAATTGCATCGGCGGTATTTTTAATTTTAAATTCGTTGCGCAAAAATCTTTTTGTATAATGAATAACGCTTTCGGTTTGCTCGGCAATTTCTGACATGGCTTTGAGTGCTTGCACAGGATATTTTCCTGCGGCGGTTTCGCCTGATAGCATTAATGCACTTGTGCCATCGTAAACCGCGTTGGCAACATCGGATATTTCCGCTCTTGTTGGTCTAGGGTTTGCGATCATAGATTCTAACATTTCGGTTGCGGTTATAACTCGTTTACCTAATAGTCTGCAGGTGGTTATAAGCCTTTTTTGTATATAAGGTAGTTCAGGGAATGGGATTTCTACACCCATATCACCACGCGCTATCATTATTCCGTCACACTCACTGCATATTTCTTCAATATTATCCACACCTGAACGGTTTTCAATTTTAGCAATTATATCTACGTTTTGGGCATCAAGGGTTTTAAGATAGTTTTTTACATCAATAAGGTCTTGCTTAGAAGAAACAAACGAGCAAGCAATAAAATCAACATCGTTTTCTATACCAAATGCAATATCTTTTTTATCCTGCTCGCTTAGATATTTTTGCTTTAAAACCTTGTTTGGAAAACTCATGCTTTTGCGGTTTGAAAGTTCACCGCCTACTAATACTTTACAGATGGCGGTGGTATCACTTAAAGATTGAACTTCAAATGTTAAAAGTCCGTTGTTAAGCAAAATTTGGTCGCCAATATCAAGTTCTCCAATAAGCCCTTTGTAATTAACCGAAACTATGGTGTTATCACCCTCAATTTCGTCGGTAGTAAACTTAAAAATATCACCATCTTTTAGAGTTATCTTGCCGTCTTTGAATGTTTTAATTCTATATTCGGGACCCTTTGTATCTAGTAGAATTGCAACAGGAACGTTAAGTTCTTCACGCACCTCTTTAATAAGTTCAATCATTTCTTTATGCGATTTATGGGTTTCGTGCGACATGTTAAGCCTTGCAACATTCATACCGCCCAACATAAGTTCTTTCAATGTTTCTTTGCTTTTTGTTGAGGGTCCCATTGTGCATACAATTTTAGTTTTTCTCATGAGTTTTATCCTTTCGCTAGGGTTTAAATAATGCTTGTTGAATAGGTTTTATTTTTAAGTATTCGTTCCATATGTGACAGGTCGTAAAAACCGCACTTGTGGGCGATTTCTGTTTTTGAAAATACTGATGTATCAAGTAGCAAAAGCGCTTGCTTGCATCTGTAACGATTAAGATATACAATGGGCGAAACACCGCATATTTCATTAAAACTACGTAAAAAAGTTGAGCGTGTCATATAAAATTTGGTACAAAGACTGTCTATTGATATCTTTTCCTCGTAATGCTCGTGTATGTATTCTAGAGCGTTAAAAATTTGGTGTTCGTATTTAATTTTAGAATTTTTGCTAGTCTCAAGTTGTATATTTAAAAGTCCCGAAAACCAGTAAAGTATTTTCCAAATGGTATGTGTTTTCATAGAAGAATATATATCCCAAGGGTAATCACCCTTATCTGAAACTATATCTAAATCTGCCTTTAGTTGCAACAACTGTGTTTGATTAAGGTGCAAAAAACAAGAGTCAGAATAGTTAGTACGCAAAAAAGGCTCAATTTCCATAAACTGCAAAAAGCCTTTAACCCGCTTAGTCTCATCGGCATTTTGATAAACAAAATTCTTTTGCAGAAGTATATGATACACATCAAGATTTTCGGTGTTGGTATATGCATGTGCAAGCATAGGTGAAATCATAAAAACATCACCTTGTTGTACCTTAAATTTTTTGTCTTCAATACAGTGAGTGCCCGTGCCCGACATAACAATATTGAGTTCAAAAAAATCATGGTTGTGCATTTCAATAGAGTAATCTTTATAAATAAAAGCGCGAATGGGTGAGCCACTATCAAACTGAGGTCCTTCTTCACAGTGGAATTTAATATCAACATTCATTATAACACCTTCTTTTTGAGACGATTATACATACTTTTGATTTGATTGTACTATTATTGTTACATATTTTCTAGTATAATTCAAGTATAAAAGTAAAAAATGGGGTGTTTTTTATGGAAAGAATAGAAAAATTACGTTTAGAAGCGTTGGATTACCATTACAAAAAACAAGACCACGAATTGCATTATTTGTTTTTTAGGGCAAAAGAAAAATTATCTCACCTGCCCCAAATAGAGCAGTATGCAGAAGCCTTTTATACCGCATTTTGTGAGATGGCGCCTCGTATTACCGAGGGTGAACTTATTGTTGGTAGGTCAACAATACCTCTAGTGCCCGAACAGAAAAAAGAGTGGGATGAAAAATATGAGGCTATAGCTGAGGAATATTTTCTAGCAACCGATATGGGCATGGACTCACACATGGCAATAGATTACGACCTTGTTTTGAAAGAGGGCGTAAATGGAATAATTGCAAGGGTAGAAGAGTATATTAAATTCTGCACAGATAAAGAAAAGTTATCGTATTATAAGGCTTGCAAACGTTGTCTACAAGCCGTAATAAAGCACGCCGAAAACTATTCTGTCGCTGCACTGGAAATGAGCAAAACGGTTGACGACCCACAAACCAAAGCAGAGTTAGAAGTAATTTCCGAAATATGCAAAAAAGTGCCTGCAAATCCTGCTGAGAGTTTTTATGAGGCGGTGCAGTCAACCCATTTTATAACCCATTGTATTACATATAATCCACTTCGTAGATACACTCAGCAATTCCAACTTGGTAGACCTGACAGGTATCTTTTACCTTATTACGAAAAGGATATTAAAAGCGGTAAAATTACAAAAGAATTTGCACAACTTTTACTTGACTGTTTCGGAATAAAGATTAATACCCGTGTTCCGAGCGGAGTTTCCAGCGGATATATGGTTGGTGGTCGCGATAGCGAGGGTAATATTGTAGCAAACGATTTAACAGAAATGTTAATGAGGGTGGTTGATAATATACGCTTAGTATATCCCGCAGTAGGTTTATGCTATACCGAAGGTATGCCAGATAAATATCTAAAAATTGCTTGTGAGATTTTATCTAAAGGTCATTCCCATCCTGCTATTTTTAACGACGATGTTATCCGAAAAGGACTTATTCATTACGGTATTCCTCAAGAAGAAGCAAACAACTATATTCATAGCACCTGTGTTGAAATTACACCAATAGCGGCGTCTAATGTATGGGTGGCAAGTCCGTATACAAATATGGCACAATTATTGCTAGATATTATGGACAGAGAATATGATAGTTTTGAAGAACTAATGGACACCTTGCTTGCCTTACTAGATGAGCGTATAAAGAATAATATTGATAAGGAAAACGAGGGGCGTGTTCTTCGCAAAAAAAGTACCATTAACCCCTTGTTATCCAGCCTTGTTAACGATTGTTTAGAGCGTGGATTGGATATAGATGCAGGCGGCGCAAGATATAACTGGACCATGCCTTCCTTTGTGGGTATGGCAAACCTTGTTGACTCGCTTTTTGCAATCAAAAAATTAGTTTTTGAGGAAGGCAAACTTACCATAAAGGAATATAAAAATATACTTGAGCAAAACTTTGAAGGTAACGAAGCACTAAGGCAACACATTCTAAACAATATTGCCAAATATGGTAATGATATTGACGAAATTGATAACTATTTTACTTTACTAACCGAACATATTGTAGAGGAATGTAAAAAACACGGTGGACCTTATAGCAACGGTAACTTAATTCCAAGTGTTTTCTGTTGGATAAAACACGAGATGTTTGGCAGAGAAACCATTGCTACTCCGGACGGAAGGCTTGAAGGTTTTCCGTTGGGTGACGGGTCAGGTCCTTGCCAAGGCAGAGAGATGAATGGACCAACCGCGTCTGTGCTTTCGTCAACAAAATGGGATCACTCTAAGTTTATCGGCGGCGTTGCGGTTAATCTTAAATTTTCTAAGGCTTCGCTTGGCAAAGATTCAATAGGAACTATGTTGGCTATTATCAAAACTTATTTAAAACGCGGCGGTTTTGAAACACAAATTAACGTAGTGGATAACGATACATTGATTAAGGCACAGAAAAATCCTGAACAGTACAAAGATTTAATTGTTCGTATTGGTGGATACAGTGATTATTTTGTAAGGTTATCTCCCCAAATGCAAGCCGAAGTTATATTAAGGACTACACACAATGCTTAATAAAAAAGGAACAATATTTAACATTCAACGCTTTAGCACTTCAGACGGACCGGGAATAAGAACGGTTGTGTTCTTTAAAGGTTGCCCATTGAACTGTTCTTGGTGTCACAATCCAGAATCTAAATACATAAAAAAAGATGTTTTTTATAAATCAGATTTATGTATTGGCTGCGGCGCATGTGCAAATGTTTGTGATAATAATGGGCATAACTTTTCCTCAAAAGAGCACTCTTTAAACCGTGAAAACTGTAAACTTTGCGGTAAGTGTGCCGAGGTGTGTGCAACCAAAGCTTTGGAACTTTGTGGCAAGGAAACATCTGCTATTGAAGTGGTTGAAACTGCCTTGCGCGATAAACCTTTTTACGAAGAATCAGGCGGGGGAATCACCCTTTCAGGTGGTGAACCTCTTATGCAATTTGATTTTGCTTTAGAGGTTTTAAAACTAGCAAAACAAAACGGCTTACATACCTGTATAGAAACCTGTGGATACACCCAAAATAATTTGCAAGAACTTGCAGAATATGTAGATTTGTGGTTGTACGATATTAAACTTGTAGATGATGGGGAACATAAGAAATACACAGGAGTTTCTAATAAAATAATATTAAAGAATCTTGATTTGCTAGATAAACTAAACGCTAAAATTGTTCTTCGTTGCCCGATAATTCCTAACGTTAATATGCACGAACAACATTTTAAGGAGTTGTCACGCATTGCTAATAGTTATAAAAATATCGTAGAGGTGGATTTAGAAACCTATCATCCGCTTGGAATTTCAAAAGCAGAACAGTTGGGAATAAAGCAGATGTATCAAAACACGAAATTTTTAAATAAATCAGAAATAGAATGTTTTGCAGAAATCCTTAAAACAACTACTGATATAAAGGTAGTAATTCTATAATAAACAACAAAAAACCACCCTGATGGGTGGTTTTTATATTTAGTAAATTATCTTTGAACTCTACCTGAACCGTCGCCGCCTGCAAGGGTTTTAACTTCAGCGACGCTAACCATGTTATAGTCGCCTTCAATAGAGTGCTTTAAGCAAGAAGCTGCAACCGCAAACTCAATGCTTTCCTGTGCAGAGTAGCCGTTAAGTTGCGAATAGATAAGACCGCCACCAAAACTGTCGCCACCGCCAACGCGGTCAACGATATGCATATGGTAACTTTTGCTGAAGTAGTAATCGTTTCCATCGTATAGCATAGCAGCCCAATCGTTATCGTTTGCAGAGATTGAACTGCGAAGTGTGATGGCAACCTTTTTAAAGTTAAAGCGGTCTGCTAATTTTTTAGCAACCTCTTTGTAACCTTCGTGGTTAACCTTGCCTGCATAAAGGTCTGTATCTTCTGCTTTAATGCCAAACACGTCGGAAGCGTCTTCTTCGTTTGCAATGCAAACGTCAACATAAGGCATAAGCTCCGCCATAACCTTGCCTGCCTTTTCGCGAGACCAAAGTTTTTTGCGGTAGTTAAGGTCGCAACTAACCGTTATGCCACGTTCTTTAGCGGCTTTGCAAGCCTCCATACAAATTTCTGCAACGTTATCGCCTAACGCTGGGGTAATGCCTGTAAAATGGAACCAATTAACACCATCAAAAATTTTGTTCCAATCAAAGTCTTCTTTGGTAGCAGTAGCAATAGAAGATCCTGCTCTGTCATAAATAACTTTAGATGGACGTTGCGAAGCACCTTTTTCACAGAAGTATATACCTACTCGGTCGCCGCCTCTTGTTATTAAAGAGGTATCAACACCAAATTTACGAAGTGAATTAACTGCCATTTGACCAATATCATGTTCGGGTAGTTTTGTAACAAAGGCTGCATCAATACCGTAGTTTGCTAAAGATACTGCAACGTTGGCTTCGCCACCGCCGAAAGTAGCAAGAAAATTCTCAGATTGAACAAATCTGTTGTATCCTTCGGGTGCGAGCCTTAACATAAGTTCTCCAAAAGTAACTGCTTTAAACATTATAAATACCTCCTAGTTTTTAACCAAGTGAACACCGAAACCGCCGATGTCGTTTTTAAAGTAAATGAATTTAGCGTATCCATCGTCACCAAGTTTTAAGGTGTCATAATCAAATTCTGCACCTTGAGATTCGTAGTAGCGAATCGCACGGCTAACGTCGGAAACACCTAAAGCAATGTGGCCCATTTTACCGCGACCATTCATTTTCATAACCTCAATAGATTTACCTACAAAATATGAAACCTCGCCTTCGTTTGCAGAAAGGTTTAATAATCCGCTAAAGGTTTTTGCAGTGTCTGAAGAAACTGTTTCATTTTCACTGTTAATACCAATATGCATTAGTTTAACATTAAGCATAGCAGTAACCGCCTCTCTTGCGAGTGCAGTAATACCATCCCAATCGTTATTGTCAACTAACTTTGTAGGCACCATCCAACTGCCGCCACAAGCAATAATCTTTTTAAATGCTAAATATTCACCCAAGTTATCAGGACCAATTCCGCCTGTAGGGATAAACTTCATAGCCGCGAAAGGACCGGATAAAGCCTTAAGAACCTTAAGACCACCCATAGCTTCTGCAGGGAAGAATTTAACAACCTCTAATCCTAGATTTGCTGCCTCGCTAACCTCACTTGCGTTGGTGCAACCCGGAATTACTGGTACATTTCTTTCAATACAATACTTAACAACCTCAGGCACAAAACCAGGGGAAACAATGTATTTGGCACCTGAATCTATTGCTAAAGCCGCTTGTTCAGTATTAATAACCGTGCCTGCGCCAACCAACATATCGGGTAATTCTTTGGCAATAGCTGCAATGGCTTTTTCGGCACCTGCTGCGCGGAATGTAACCTCTGCAACGGGAATGCCGCCGCGTGTTAATGCACGGCCTAGGTCTACTGCTTTTGTAGGGTCGGTGAGTTTTATAACAGGCATTAGGCCAACGTTACGCACTTGCTCTAAAATAGGGTTCATAAATATACCTCCACAAACAAATTTTCTAATATAATTATATCATTGCGGAAAACACTGTCAATAGATTTATTTTAGATTTTACTAATGTTAATAAAAATTGAAATACTTTAAATACTGTGGTAAAATTAAACACAATTGCCTTTAAAGACGATATTTTTTACGGTACTAACAGAGAGGTCTTATTGTAAATTATTATTAATATTAATCTAAAAAAATAAAAAATTGTCGTTTAACCTTTGACAAAACTGAATAAAAATGGTATAATTTAACTATAATTAAGGTAAGTAATAAAAATCTCGTCATGCAGTATTTATACTGCTGTTCGGTAAACAAGAGGTAAAAAAGTGTTCCAAATCGGCGATTTAATTGTATACGGTAATAATGGTGTTTGCGAAGTAACGGCAGTAGCACCGCTTGAAAACGGTGTAGATGACAGGCTTTACTATATTCTTAAGAACAAACAGACAAACGGAGTTGCGTATGTGCCAACAGACAGTAAGGTGTATATGCGTCCGGTTATGTCTAAAAGCGAAGCAGAGCGTCTTATAAAAAGTATACCGACCATTAAAACCGGCGAGTTCGCAAATGTAAGTGTTAGAGATGCAGGGCGTGTATACCGCGAAACATTGCAATCGTACGATTCACAAAAAATTATAAGCCTTATTAAGCATATTATTGAAAATGGTGAAATCAAGCGCACTCTAGGTAAAAAACTCACATCTACAGAGGAACGCTTTTTAGAGCAAGCCAAACGTATTATTGAAAGCGAATTGGCAGAAGCACTGAATGTTGATATAGGCGAGGTTTCAGATATTATTTTAAAAACTGTTAACAATGGGGGATAACCAAATGTCAAGCATAGTTTTTACTTTGGGCGAGTGCTCAACGGGTGGCAAAAATTACAGGTTTGATTATGATAATGGCAGTTATAAAATCTATATGGTTAATGAAGATAGCGAACAACTTTTGCAAACCATTGAGGAAAGTAAAGAAGCCTATTTAAAATGGAACGAAATTAAGCGACCCGAAAAGGTTAAAAAATCATAAATTAAAGCACCTTTGCAGTTGTAATAATTGCAATAGGTGCTTTTTGTTTACTTTAAATTTACAATTTAGAAAATGTTTTTGCATAACTAGTGGTTGTAATACGTGCTAATATTTGTTATAATATATGTAAATATCAAAGTTGGAGTGGTAACATTTTATGTTCGGTGTAACTAAACTTTTTGATTTGCAACATACAATAGCAAGCGAACTGTTTTGCGGTGTAGAGTATCCTTGGCAGGTTTTGCCAAGGATTAGCGAGTTTATAATAAAGTTTGGTGCTTCGTTACCTGAAACCGAGTTTGATAATCCTTATGATAATGTTTGGATTTCAAAAACTGCCAAGGTTGCCAAAAGCGCATATATTGAAGGCCCATGTATAATTGATAGCGGGGCAGAGATTAGACATTGCGCTTTTATAAGAGGTAATGCAATAGTTGGTAAAGACTCGGTTGTGGGTAATTCTACAGAACTTAAAAACGTTGTAATTTTTGACAATGTTCAGGTGCCCCACTACAACTACGTTGGCGATTCTGTGCTTGGGTATAGGTCACATCTCGGCGCAGGTTCAATTACCTCAAATGTAAAGTCGGATAAATCATTAGTAAGCGTAAAAATAAACGACACCGCTATTGAAACTGGGCTTAAAAAGTTTGGCGCAATGGTGGGCGATTATGTAGAGGTTGGCTGTGGTGCAGTGCTTTGCCCCGGTACCATAATCGGCAGAAACACAAATATTTATCCTCTTTCGTTGGTGCGTGGCACCGTGCCGCCTGCGAGTATTTATAAAAAACAGGGTGAGGTTGTTGAAAAACGCTGATATTTAGAAATCAGCAAAGGGGGTACGGCTATGGAATTGTGGGATATTTTGGACCACTCGGGTAGGTCTACCGGCAAAACAGTCGTTCGCGGCGCACGTAGGCTTAACCCAAATGAATACCATTTGGTAGTTCATATTTGGCCGTATGATAGTAATGGGCGCTTGCTTATACAAAGGCGCTCTTTAAAAAGAAAATTGATGCCTGGCGAATGGGCTGCTACAGGTGGCTCGGCAGTATTGGGTGAGGATTCAAGAACTGCTGCACACCGAGAACTTTCGGAGGAGTTGGGAATAGATCTTCCTGCCGATAATCTGCAGTTTGCCAGACGTATGAAACGCAAAAACTCTTTTTTGGATATATGGTTTATTAAGGTTGATGTTGATATAGAAACCTTAAACCTGCAACGCGAAGAGGTTAGTGCGGTTCGTTGGATTGGTGGTAACCAACTAAAATATCTTGTTAAACAAGGTAGGTACCATAATTATGGTAGAGAGTATTTTGAACTCGTTACCAACACACTAAAGAAATTAACAACGGAGGAAGTTACCCTTTGAGCGAGCAGTTAAACGAAAAATGCGCTATTTGTGGCGGTTATCTTTTTAGTGATGATGACATTGTGCATTGCCCAAAGTGTGGTGCACCGCATCATAGAGATTGCTATCAAACAGTGGGGCACTGCGGTATGCAAGAGTTTCATGACACCGACAAGCAGTATAGTGCAAAGCAAAATCAAGAAGAGGCAAAACCCCGTTGCGCAAGTTGCGGCAAGGAGTTGCCGCAAAATTCAAAATATTGTCCATTTTGTGGCAGAAATACAATGAGATACACACCAAGCGATGATGAGAGGGATTTTGTAAGTTTCGGCACAGGTGGTATTGTAATTGATATCTATGGTGGTATGGATAAAAACACTGTGATTGACGGTGTAACAGCTAAAGATCTGGCTAGATTTGTTGCCTTTACGCCTAATCGTATTTTGCCTAAATTTAAAAGGTTTTATGAAACAGGTAAGAGAGTTTCTTGGAATTGGATGGGTTTTGTATCACCCTACAGTCATGCACTTTTTCGTAAAATGAATGGTGCAGTGTTTGCTTATTTGCTTTTAGAGTTAACGGCTTATGTGCTTATTACACCTTTTTATAATCTGTTTTTAAGTGCGAATTTGCCTATTAATTATACTACTGCACAACTATCAGAGTATATTGCCAATAATGCAGACAAACTTATTAATCCTGCGGCAATAATAATGGCAACACTAGGATTTTTGTTGCTTATAGGTATAAGAATATATGCAGGGTTATTTAACGATTGGCACTATATGCGCCACTCGGTTGATACTATAAAAGAAATTCGTAAAGACAATAAAGGCGAAGAAGAGGAAAAGTTGCGTAAAAAAGGTGGCGTACGCCCATTTTTATCAATGCTTTTGCTTATAGCGTCAACCTATTTTAGTGGAGTTTTGCCAACATTAATTAGCCAATTTTTGTTCGGTTGATTTGTATGTAGATTGGAGTGATATGTATGGAATCTAATAAGCGCTGTTCACGATGCGGTACCCTAAACGAGCAAGAGTATGTTTATTGCAAAAACTGTGGTACAGCACTAGAAACAGAAAAGGAAACCAATACGCCAAACATTAATTATACCCCAATTAATTATAACACCGTGCCCAATAGCACTATTACCGACTACTCGGAAATTGAGCCGGAAATTAACGGCGTGGATACCAAGAAAATTCAAGCCTATGTAGGTCCTAAAAATTGCGATCGCATAATGCAAAAATTTATTATGGCTTTCCGTACCGGTAAAATGGTTACAGGTTATAATTGGATTGTTTTTATTACGGGTGCTTTACTGGCATTCCCTTTCGTATCTTCTTGGTTCTTTTATAGAAAAATGTATAAAGTCGGCGCAATTCTATGTGCGATTAGCATTGCTTTGACAGTTGCGGTAACCGCTATTGATTTTTCAAAGAATGCCGAATACATAAAGAATGAGTATAACAAGGTTGAAAACTATACTGCAGAAGAGTTCTTACAGTATGAATCAGATGCGATTCCAACAACATCTACTGCTAAAACCGCGGATGCAATTATTAAGTTTGTTTTAACTGTGTTACTTGCAAGCACGGCGTGGAATATATATTATAAACAATCACTAAAAAATATAAAGCGGTTAGAACTTTCAAATTTTCCAAACAATAATGAGTTTTATCAACTGGCTGGTATGCCTTCCGCAGCGGCAGCAATATTAATACCGATAGGGATAAGATTTGTTGAAATGATAATTTCTGCAGCACCTGCAATTTCTTTGATTATGGCGGGCGCTGATATGGAAAAAATAATGTGGCTACTATTGTTATGAGGAGTATGAATATGAAAATCACAAAGGCGATTATACCTGCAGCAGGTCTTGGCACAAGGGTTTTGCCAGCTTCAAAAGCTTGCCCAAAAGAAATGTTACCAATAGTTGATAAACCTGCCATACAGTATATAGTAGAGGAGGCTGTAAAGGCGGGCATAACCGATATTTTAATTATCACTAACCGTGGCAAAGGTGTTATTGAAGATCATTTTGACCATGCATACGAGTTGGAGGATATGCTACGCCGTCGCGGAAAAGAGGATATTGCTAACGAGGTGGCGGCAACTGCTAATCTTGCCAACCTTTATTACATTCGCCAAAAACAAGCAAAAGGCTTAGGCCATGCTGTGCTTTGTGCTAAGGAGTTTGTTGGGGACGAGCCTTTTGCGGTGCTTTATGGTGATGATGTTATTATCGGTGAAGACCCTGCAATCGGTCAACTTTGCCGTGCTTACGAAGAGTACGGTAAGGGTGTTGTAGGTATAAAAGAGGTTGCACCTCATATGATTTCGCGTTACAGCTCTTTAAAGGTTAACAACTTAAAAGACAATTTATTTAGTGTAACTGATATGATTGAAAAACCCGACACTCCCGAAAAGGTGTTGTCACTTTACTCCATACTTGGTAGATGCGTTTTAACACCCGAAATATTTGATATTTTGGAAAACACACCAAACGGTGCCGGTGGTGAACTGCAACTTACCGATGCTATGAAAACATTGGCGGTACGTGATGGTATGGTTGGTGTTGATTTTACAGGAGTTAGATATGATATGGGTAATAAACTCGGCATACTCCAAGCAAACATTGAGGTCGGCTTAAATCATCCCGAAATTAAGGACGATTTGCGCGAATATATAAAAGACTTAGCAAATAAATTATAAAAATTAAAACCCACAGATTTGTGGGTTTTAATCAAAAAGAGGATAAAAAATGAACTCACATACAATAGCGGCAATCTCAACTCCTAGTGGTGAGGGTGGTATTGGCGTAATAAGAATTTCAGGTAAGCAAGCAATAAGTGTTGCAGATAAAGTTTTTGCATCTGTTAATGGCAAAACCTTGCAAGACGCCAAAGGTTATACCGCCTTATATGGAAAAGTAAAGGGTGAAAAAGGGGATATTGACGAGGCTGTTGCACTGGTTTTTCGTGCCCCTAAAAGTTATACAGGTGAAGATGTTGTAGAGCTTTCGGTGCATGGTGGCAGTTATGTTTTAAAAGAAACATTGCGCGCAGTTTTGGTTGCAGGTGCAAAACCGGCAGAACGCGGTGAATTTACACGAAGGGCGTTCTTAAATGGTAAACTTGATTTGATTGAGGCAGAGGCGGTAATGGGTATTATTTCTGCTAATGGCGAAAAGACTCAACGTGCCGCACTTTCATTGCGTGAGGGTGCCGCTTCAAAACAGGTAGAAAAAATAAAAGCGAATCTTTTAACTGCCGCGGCAGGACTTGCGGTATATTCTGACTACCCAGATGATGAACTGCCCGAATTCAGCAACGAAACGCTTGAAAATGCTTTAAGCTCGGCTAAAGATGAACTTTATAACATGCTTAAAAACTATGATACGGGCAAGATTTTGCGTGAGGGTGTGAATGCAGTAATTGCAGGCCGTCCAAACGTTGGTAAGTCTACTCTAATGAATGCGCTTGCAGGTTGCCGTCGCTCAATAGTTACGTCTATTGCAGGTACAACGCGTGATGTTGTTGAAGAAACTGTTATGCTTGGCGATATAAAACTAAATCTTAGTGATACCGCAGGCTTGCGCGAAACCGACGACGAGATTGAAAAAATAGGCGTCGGCATATCTCGTAATAAAATTGAAACGGCAGGTCTTATTATTGCTGTTTTTGATGGTAGCGTTAAAGCTAATGATGAGGATTTAAACTTAATTGAACTCTGTCGCAACCGTCCTGCTATTGCCGTACTAAACAAGAGTGACCTCCAATTTAATTTTGACAAGTCACTTTTAAAAGACATACCTACCGCCACTATTTCCGCAGAGGATACATCTTGTGTTGATGAACTTTCAAGATTGGTAGCCGAGGTTTGCGGTACCCATATGTTAGACGGAAGTGAAACACTTTTATGTTCCGAAAGGCAACGTAATTGTTGTGCAAGTGCTAAAGATTTTGTAGCAGAGGCACTATCATTACTTAAAAGCGGTGTTACTTTAGACGCCGTTTCGGTGGCTATTGACGATGCTTTAACAGAACTTTTGTCATTAACAGGCGAGAGGGTTACTAACGCCGTTGTTGATGAAGTGTTTAGTAAGTTCTGCGTAGGTAAATAGTATGGATAATTATGGTGAATGGATAACCTTAAAAGAAGAGGTTAAACGTTGCAACGGCTGTAATTTTAGCAGTAGTCAAAGGGTGCTGGATTACGGCAATAGATCTGCCAGAATTATGATAGTAGGGGACAAACCCACAATTAATAGCAAGGGCGAGGCAGTAGTGCTTTCTGACGATGCGCTAAAATATGTAGAAGATACTTTGGCATTGTTTAACTTTGAGCCAAACAGTGTATACATTACTAACCTTGTTAATTGTGCAGCACCTTTGTATCAACACATTAAGAAGGCGGATTTAGACGCGTGTATTAAATGTTTAAGAAAACAGTTTAGTTTAGTTAAACCCGAAATTATTCTATGCCTTGGTTCGCTTGCTTGCAAAACTCTTATTGATAAAAACTTTAATTTAGAGCAAAATCATGGTAAGCCTATTAACAAGGGAAAGATTATGTTTATGGGTACTTTTCACCCTACAAGTTTTAGTTATGATAAAGATTATCGTGATGATTTTTTGTGTGATATAGGTGAACTTTATAAATTTTGTAAGACCTATCCTCCATATAGTAAATAGTATTGACAGTGGTAATTTTTTGAGTTATAATATTTAAAAATAGTTTGAAACGGAAGTGTTCTTGGTGTCACAAAAAATTAATGCTTTTTTAGATAAAGGCAACAACCGTAAAATTATTAAGATTGTTGATATTGTTGTTATCGCAATTTTATCTGTACTTTCATTGTATTATGTTGTAAACATACTTGGTGCTGATACTAAGGTAGAATATGTTTCAACCGTTGCTAAGAATTTTCTTTGGCTTGCAATTTTTGGCGGTATTGACTTTATTTTAATTACATTCACTAAACCATTGTTTGGTTTTACAAGTGTGTTTGAAAATGCAGCCGCACGTAAAACACTTAAAGCTCGTGAGAAGGCCATAAAAGAGGAAATAGAGCGTACTGCTAAAGAAACTCTAAAGGCTGCCAGAGCCGCAAGAAAAGCGGAAAAAGAACGCAATTCATAATATAAAACTAACAAAACACCCGATATGCATTTGGCATATCGGGTGTTTTTTTATCCCATAATATTAATTGGTATGTAGTATGTTCCATTACCGTTTAATTTTATTTTAAGTGCAAGCTCGTTTATAGTATCAACCTTTTCACCTGCAGTAATTGTGTAACTTAAGGAAACTTTTGGTTTTTTTGCACGTATAGTAAGGTGGGGAACGGTAACAGATTTTTGACCTACCACGCTAAATCCTTTGGGGAGTATCCAAGAAAGTTCTGCGTTGTATGGAACCAAACCGTAATCAGAATTGTTGCTTAGTATAATATCTATCTTTAAACTTTGGGTTGGTTTGATTAGTGGTTCTTCTTTAAATACAACAGTTACACTCGTTGCAAAATTAAGATCTTGGGTAAATGAATACTCAGGTGCATTGCATAAGTTTTTCCTGAATTCACCGTTTAAAAGGGTGTCACTGTATTCATTTGGTATTTCGGCTTCATCATCGCACAAAACAATTGGCAAAGGCTTGCCGATTTCTGTGTTGCTATAAATCATATCAGGCATAGCGTTTATAATTCTTTCGGTAAGTTCGCTACAGGTTTCGGGGAGCCCGAACAGCACACCTTTGGCAATTGAAATTGTAACTATAGTATCACCAACATGGGCTTTCCAATCGTTAGGTATTATAGAGGTGCCGTGCATAATACCTAAAATAGAGCCAACGGTTGCAGCGGTGCAGTCGGTATCATCACCACAATTAATGGCGTATAGCATGGTTTGTTTAAAATCACCATTGCCATACAATAGTCCTAAAATAGCGTAGGCTACATTTGATGGTGCTTCAAACCAGCCGTCACCAATATCCATATTTTGATTAAGTATAGCATTTCTTGCATCTTGCCAAGTGGTGCCTTTTTTGTATAGGTCAAGTAGTAGTGTGATGCTTTTGGCAACACGGCTATTTTTGGGAATTTTTGAAAGACCAATATCAATAAGTTTAAGTATATCGGTTTCAATAAACGCGGCACTTTCAATGGCGGCAATAAAAATTGCTGCTATGGTGCCCTCACCGTTGCCATGGTCAACAATAGCGTCTTGGTAGGCGTATTTTACGGCAATATCTGGGCAGGCAGGTGCTAGACAAGCCCAAATCTCTGTACGAATCCAAGCACCGTTTGAGTGTTTCCACTCGTTTTTATAGTCCCCACAAAGAGGAGGTAGCATGCCAGCTAGCATATTTGCTTTGCAAATGCCATATTCGTTCCAGTGTGGCGTTATGTAGTTTAACCAATATTCACCCAGAATTTTAGTGTTTAAGTTTTTAGCACCTGTGCGTTCTAGTGCAGCAAGCCATACTAGTTGTAAATCAAGGTCGTCGTTAGGCAAAACCGTATCTTTAGGCGTGCTAAAACCTGTTACGTTAAGTAACTCGCGTTTGCCTTCGTATGGACCGCCCATGGTACCGCCAATGTTTTTGCCAAGCCAACAGGCATAAATTTTGTCTTTATATTGATTGCGATTTAATTTAATCACAGTATCACCTCAAAAAATAAAAGGGCGAATAATCGCCCTTTTAATTAGATATCGCAGTTGTTAACTGTTCTTGGGAAGGGCAGTACATCGCGAATATTACTAATACCGGTAAGATACATAATGCATCTTTCAAAGCCAAGGCCGAAGCCTGCATGTCTTGCAGAACCGTAACGGCGAAGGTCAAGATAGAACTTGTAATCTTCTTCGTTAAGATTTAACTCTTTCATTCTGGCGGTTAGTTTTTCAATGTCGTCTTCACGTTGGCTGCCGCCGATAATTTCACCAATGCCGGGAACTAAGCAGTCCATAGCGGCAACAGTTTTTCCGTCTGGGTTAAGTTTCATATAAAAAGCCTTAATCTCTTTTGGATAATCGGTAACAAAAACAGGACGTTTAAAGATCTCTTCGGTAAGATATCTTTCATGCTCGGTCTGTAAATCACAACCCCAAAATACCTTATAATCAAACTTGTCGTTGTGTTTTTCAAGTTCTTTAATGGCATCGGTGTAGGTGATATGACCAAATTCTGAATTAACAACAAGGTTAAGTCTGTCTAATAGACCCTTATCAACAAAGTTATTAAAGAATTCCATTTCTTCGGGCGCATTGTCAAGAACATACTTAATTATAAACTTAATCATATCCTCGGCAAGTGCCATGTTATCGTTATTATCAGCAAAGGCAATCTCAGGCTCAATCATCCAAAATTCTGCAGCGTGTCTTGTAGTGTTGCTATTTTCTGCACGGAAGGTTGGTCCAAAAGTGTAGATGTTGCGGAATGCCATTGCAAAGGTTTCACCATTTAACTGACCGCTAACTGTAAGATTGGTAGGCTTATTAAAGAAGTCCTCCGAGAAGTTAATGCTACCGTCTTCGTTTTTGGGTAGGTTATTAAGGTCAAGTGTGGTTACTTGGAACATTTCGCCTGCACCCTCGCAGTCGCTACCTGTGATTATAGGTGTATGTGTGTAAACGAAATCGCGCTCCTGAAAGAATTTGTGTATAGCATAAGCCGCAAGCGAGCGCACACGGAACACCGCTTGGAAGGTGTTTGTACGTGGGCGGAGATGTGTTATTGTTCTTAAATATTCAAGTGAGTGGCGTTTCTTTTGTAAAGGATAGTCTGGCGTAGAAGCACCCTCAACAGTAACCTCTAAAGCCTGTAACTCAAATGGTTGTGGTGCATCTGGAGTAAGTACAAGTTTACCGCGAGCGATAATTGCAGTACCAACGTTCATTTTAGAGATAGCATCAAAATTATCTAACTCTTGCCCATAAACAATTTGTAAAGGCTTAAAAAATGTACCGTCGCTAACGGTAATAAAACCAAAGTTTTTAGAAGCGCGAACCGAGCGAACCCAACCGCAAACCTCTATTTCGGTGCCACAAAAATCGCCTGAGTTTTTGTGCAACTCACGTAGGGTAATAATGTTCATAAAGTTCATCACCTTTAAGGAAATAATTTCATAAACAATATTATAACACACAAATTTAAATATTTCCACAGTTTTTACAAACTATTTAATATTAAATTATTTTATTTTAGGCTTGGAGATAAGGGCTATTATAAAACCCGATACCATTGCCGCCGTAATGCCTGCAGCGGCGCCTGTAATACCGCCTGATATTATACCAATTAAGCCATCACTTGATATTGCGTCCTTTACCCCTTTGGCAAGGTTGTATCCAAACCCTGTAAGAGGTACTGTTGCACCACAACCAAATATTTCAACAAGTGGTTTATAGATACCAATTCCTCCAAGAATAACGCCTACCGTTACATAACCTACAAGTATTTTTGCGGGTGTTAGTTTTGTGTAGTCTATAAATAACTGTCCAATCACACAAAGACCGCCGCCAAAAACGAACGCTAATGCGCAATTTTTAAGTATTTCCATTATACCGCCTCCATAAATATTTTTAAGAATTTTCATTGCAATATACATTTTGGCGATAAATTTGTCTATTTTTTACAAATTTCTACATAAAAATACTAGTTCAACTATTTAATGTTGAACAAAAACCCTTGAAAATAACTTATAAGTTTGATAAAATAAATATATATTATGCGAGTGAGGAAGATTTTTAGTTATGCATGAATTTATTAAAAACTTTTTGAGCGGAAAGGCAACAAATGCTTGTGAGTTTTTGGGCTCGCATACCATAGGTGAAGAAACCTATTTTCGCGTGTGGGCGCCTAATGCTAAAAGTGTTAGTGTGGTGGGCGATTTTAACGAGTGGCAACACGGCGTTAACTCTTGTTTTTATGTAGACGGTGGAGTTTGGGAATGTATTATGCCTAAACTGCCGGTATACACTATTTATAAATACGCTATTGAAACACATAGCGGAGAGATTTTACTAAAGGCAGATCCGTATGCTTTCCATGCAGAAACGCCTCCTGCAAACGCCTCAAAAATTTATGACATAAGCGGCTATAAATGGGGCGATGCGGCATATATTAAAAGCAGAAAACCTTCATACAACACACCTGTTAATATTTATGAAGTGCACTTGGGTTCGTGGCGTCGTAACAAGGACGGTAGCGTGCTTGATTACGTTACGTTAGCTAAAGAACTTTCTGCCTATGTTAAAGAGATGGGTTATACGCATATAGAACTTTTACCTGTCTGCGAGCATCCTTTTGATGGCTCTTGGGGATATCAGGTATCGGGCTATTATGCGCCTACCTCTCGTTATGGAACGCCGCACGATTTTATGCAATTTGTAGACATTATGCACCAAAACGGAATAGGTGTTATTTTTGATTGGGTACCTGCCCATTTTCCTAAAGACAATTTTGGTTTGTGGAATTTTGATGGAACACATTGCTACGAATATAGCGACGAAAGAAAAGGAGAACATAAAGAGTGGGGAACTGCCGTGTTTGATTATGGCAGACCTGAGGTGCAGTCTTTTTTGATTTCCAATGCAGTATACTGGGCAAAAGAATATCATATAGATGGACTTAGGGTTGATGCCGTTGCGGCAATGCTTTATCTTGATTACAACCGTAACCACGGCGAATGGATTGCCAATAAGTACGGTGGCAACGAAAATTTAGAAGCGGTTGAATTCTTGCGAAACCTTAATAATGCAATGTTCAAGATAAATCCAAATATTTTGATGATTGCCGAGGAGTCTACCGCTTGGCCTTTGGTAACAAAACCTGATTACGATGGTGGACTAGGTTTTAACTATAAATGGAATATGGGCTGGATGAACGATATGCTCCGTTATATATCGCTTGATCCACTGTTCCGTAAACATAATCACGATTCGTTAACCTTCTCGCTGGTTTATGCGTTTTCCGAAAACTACGTGTTATCCATTTCGCACGATGAGGTGGTGCACGGTAAATGCTCGCTAATTTCTAAAATGCCAGGCGAGTATAATGATAAGTTTGCATTACTCAGGGCATTTTACGCTTATATGATGGCGTATCCTGGGAAAAAACTCTTGTTTATGGGGCAAGAGTTTGCACAGTTCATTGAATGGAATTATAAAAAAGAGTTAGACTGGGTGTTGCTAGAGTATGATATGCATAAGAAAATGCAGGACTTTGTAAAAACTCTTAATAAGTTTTACAAAAGTAATAAGTCCTTTTTTGAGGAGGATACCTCTTGGGAGGGCTTTAAGTGGATAGCTAATGATGATTATGAGCAAAGTGTAATTTCTTTTTACAGAAGCAATAAGAAAACCAAAAAGACGGTTGTTGTTTGCAACTTTGTGCCTGTTGCAAGGCAGGAATATCGCATAGGTGTAGAGCAGGCCGGAAACTATGAAATTGTTTTTAATACTGATGACGAGCAGTTTGGTGGCTTTGGTACCTTTAACCAAAAGGTAATTAAAAGCGAAAAAATTCCAATGCATGGGTACGAGCATTCCATAAATCTCAGCTTACCGCCACTTTCGGTAATGTATTTAGAAAGAAAACCTCAAAAGCGCACCGCAAAAACGGTATAAATAACTATTAAGATGCTTAAATTAACTTAAACGGAGTGAATTACATTGAAAAGAACAGAATGTGTAGCAATGCTTCTTGCAGGTGGTCAAGGCAGTAGGCTAGGTGTACTTACCCAAAACATAGCTAAGCCTGCAGTACCATATGGCGGTAAATACAGAATAATTGATTTTCCGCTATCTAACTGTACAAACTCAGGCATAACAACGGTTGGCGTACTTACGCAATACCAACCCCTTGAGCTTAATGATTATATTGGCTCAGGTAAGCCATGGGATCTTGATAGGTCGCAAGGCGGTGTTCATGTTTTACCACCTTACCAAAAGTCGCAAAGTGCTGATTGGTATAAGGGCACAGCAAATGCAATATTTCAAAACTTTCCGTTTATTGAGCGTTATAATCCTGAATATGTTTTGGTGCTGTCGGGCGACCATATCTATAAAATGGACTATGCAAAAATGCTTGATTATCACAAAGAGCAGAACGCCGCTTGTACCATTGCGGTTTTAGAGGTATCTTATGAAGAGGCGACACGTTTTGGTATAATGAACACCAATCCTGATGGAACTATATATGAGTTTGAAGAGAAACCTAAAAACCCAAAAAGCAATCTAGCATCAATGGGTATATATATCTTCTCTTGGGATAAGATGAAGCATTATCTAACTTTAGATGAACAAAACCCCGAATCTTCAAACGACTTCGGTAAAAACATAATTCCTCTAATGCTTGAAAATGATGAAAAGATGGTGGTGTACCACTTTAATGATTATTGGAAAGATGTTGGCACTATTGACTCTTTGTGGGAAGCAAACCTAGATTTACTTAATCCAAAAGTAGAGCTTAATCTTTCTGACGATAAATGGCGTATTTATTCTCGCCCTGCGTCCTCACCACCTCAATATATTTCGGATAAAGCACAGGTTCAAAATTCTTTTGTAACCGATGGCTGTGAGGTTGACGGCGAGTTAGAATTTTCAATACTTTTTGAAAACGTAAAAATAGAAGAGGATGCAAAAATTATAGATTCACTTATAATGCCAGGCGCGGTAATCAAAAAGGGAGCCAAGGTGAAATATGCAGTTGTCGGTGAGAATGCAGTTGTCGGTGAGAATGCTGTAATTGGCTCAAGCCCTGAGGAGTATGAGGGTGAATGGGGCGTTGCAGTTGTGGGTCCAAACGTTGTGATTGAACAAGACGGCATAGTAAAACCACAAGAAATGATTTATGCTAGCGAAAAGGAGATGAAGTAATGAGAGCAAACAATGCTTTGGCTTTGGTGTTTACAAACACAAGCGATAATTTGATTGAAGGTTTAACAGGAGTTCGCTCTATGGCTTCGGTTCCTTTTGGTGGCAGATATAGAATAATAGATTTTCATTTGTCAAACATAGTTAATGCAGGCATTAGTAAAATCGGTTTGGTTCCACGTGCAAACTACCGTTCTTTAATGGATCACATAGGTTCGGGCAGACCTTGGGATTTGGATAGGAAAATGGGCGGTATATCTTTCTTGCCACCATTTATTGATGGTAATGCAGGTGTGTATAAAGGGCATATAGATGCTATAAATAACCTGCGCTCGTATATCTCTAAAGGTCAGCACGAATATGTTGTGCTTTGTGATGCAAATACTATATTAAATATTGATTTAAGAGCTATGTTTAAGCAACATAAAAAGAACGGTGCCGATATCACCGTTGCATACAAAGAAGGTGCATTGCCTGCCTTTGAATCGGGACATACAAATTATGGTGTGGAAACAAGCGGTAAGATAAACGAAGTGTTTATTTCTGAAGATGCAGGTAAAGAATGTAACTATGGCATAAGCATCGGTATTTTCCGTCGCGATTTGCTTCTAAAGATGGCTAGAGAGGCTTCAGAAAAAGGCATACACAGTATCAATAGGGCAATACAACTAGGCTTGCATAATAGTGATAAAATATATGGATACAAGGTTGAAAACTTTGTGGCAACTATTGATGGTATTAAATCGTATACCGATGCAAATATGGCGTTGCTAAAAAGTGAAGTTCGCAAAGATTTATTTAATACAGAACGCCCAATATATACAAAAACACGTGATGATATGCCTACGCGTTACGGCCTTAACAGTTGTGTTAAAAACTCAATTTTGGGTGAAGGTTGTATAATAGAAGGGGAGGTTACAAATTGCATTCTATTTAGGGGAGTAAAGGTTGGCAAGGGCACAAAACTCCAAAATTGTATAATAATGCAGAATGCAGTTATTGGCGATAATTGTAATCTTAATTACGTTACTGCCGATAAAGATGTAACGATATCCGATGGTGTAAACCTCTGCGGTGCAAACACCAATCATTATGTAATAAAAAAGGGAACAACAATATAAAGGTTGAAAGGAATTTAACATGAGAGTACTTTTTGCTTCTTCGGAGGCTTATCCGTTTGCTATGTCTGGCGGACTTGCTGATGTTGCGGGTGCGCTACCTAAGGCACTTCGTAACCGTTTGGTAGGTTGCCGTGTGGTAATGCCGCTTTATGATACAATACCAAAAGAGCTTCGCGAAGGTATGCGTTTCATCAAAAGTATAACCGTACCTGTTGCTTGGCGAAATCAGTATTGTGGTATTTTTGAAGCACGTGTAGGTAAGGTCGTTTATTATTTAATTGATAACGAATATTATTTTAAACGCGGTGCTTTGTACGGTTTTTATGATGATGCAGAAAGATTCACCTTTTTCTCGCGCGCTATCTTGGAAATTTTAAAACACATTGATTTTAAACCCGACATTATACATTGTAACGACTGGCAGACTGCTATGACTCCTGTTTTTCAAACAGTATATTATAGTCAAGACCCGTTTTATAGTGGTATAAAAACTCTTTTTACCATTCACAATATTCAATACCAAGGTAGATATGGTCAAGAAGTTGTTGGTGATATTTTGGGCTTAGACGGTGAAAACACACAATACGTTGAATATGATGGTTGCGTTAACCTTATGAAAGGCGGAATTGAGTGTGCAAACGCCGTTAATACGGTAAGCCAAACCTATGCAAAAGAAATACTAACACCGTGGTATGCACATGGGTTGGACTCAATATTGAAAGAGCGCGAGTGGAAACTTCACGGTATAGTAAATGGTATTGATGTAGAGGTTTACAATCCCGAAACAGATGCTTTGATTTACAAAAACTATTCCGCAAATGATTTTTCTGCAAAGGCGGTTAATAAAGCAAAACTTCAAGACGAAATGCATCTTCCTGTACGCGATGATGTACCACTTATAAGTATGGTAACAAGGCTTGTTTCACATAAAGGTCTTGACCTTGTAAAGCGTGTGTTTGAAGAAGTTGTAGCGCAAGATATTCAGGTTTGTATATTAGGTTCAGGTGAAGAAGAATTTGAAAACTTCTTCCACGAAATGCAACAAAAATATCCTGATAAGTTTGCTTTTACAACAGGCTTTATACCATCGCTTGCGCATAAAATTTATGCAGGCTCGGATATATTCTTAATGCCTTCTAAATCAGAACCTTGCGGTTTGGCACAGATGGTGGCATTACGATATGGAACAATCCCCATTGTTCGTGAAACTGGCGGACTTAAAGACACCATAACCGATTCCGAACACGGCATAGGTAACGGCTTCACCTTTGCTAGTTACAATGCACACGAGATGGCTCATGCAGTTTGGCGTGCGGTTGAAGGCTATAAAAACCGCGATGGATGGCGCATATTGGTAGAACGCGCAATGAAATGCGATAATAGTTGGGGTGCATCTGCTAACCAATATATCAAACTGTATAAAAGCATTTTAGATAAATAAATAAATGACGCCATAGCCGTTATTAATGGCTTTGGCGTTTGTTTTTATAAAATTAAATTTTATTTTAACAAAATTTAACAAATATATAATGTTTTGTGTTATAATGAATGAAAATGTTTTTTAGGAGGAGTAAATATTGTCATATCACAATTTGGATTGGCAAGAGGTATTAAGTAATTTATCTACCAATAAAGAAGGCGGTTTACGTAGCAACACCGTAGAAACTCTTTTGGCAAAGTATGGAGAGAATAAATTAACCGAAAAGAAAAAGAAAAGTTTTTTAGCACGCTTCTTTGACCAATTCCGAGATGCTATGATTATAATTCTCATAATAGCGGCAATTGTTTCTTTTACAGTGGTTATTATTGAAAAGAATTGGGGCGAACTTTTTGAGCCTGCTCTTATTCTGCTTATAGTAGTGCTTAATGCTATTATGGGTGTTATGCAAGAAAGCAAAGCAGAAAAGGCATTAGATGCACTAAAAAATATGTCGGCACCACATGCACGGGTAATCAGAGACGGCACTGAAACCGTTATAGATGCGGTGCAGTTGGTACCTGGTGATATAATTAAGTTAGAGGCAGGCGATTTTATTCCTGCCGATGCAAGACTTATTGAAAGTGTTAGTCTTAAGAGTGAAGAATCGGCGCTTACAGGCGAGTCTGTTCCAAGCGAAAAGGATGCAACTGTAACTGTAAAAGAAAATGCACCTCTTGGTGATAGAACAAATATGGTGTTTTCGGGTTGTAGTGTAACCTATGGTAATGCACTGGCGGTTGTTACTGCAACAGGTATGAACACAGAAATGGGTAAAATAGCAGGACTGCTAGAGGACGCTGGTGATACAAGTACACCCTTGCAAAAGAAACTTAGCAAACTTGGAAAATACCTTGGCTTTATGGCACTTGCCGCTTGTTTTGTTATATTTATAGTAGGCGTGTTAAACAAAATACCTGTGCTGGAAATATTTATGACTGCGGTTTCTTTGGCGGTATCGGCAATTCCTGAGGGACTACCTGCAATAGTTACAATAGTTCTTTCAATAGGTGTGCAACGTATGGTAAAGCGTAATGCACTAATCCGCCGTTTGCCGGCGGTTGAAACCTTGGGCAGCGCATCGGTAATCTGTTCGGATAAAACAGGAACGCTTACCCAAAACCGTATGACCCTTACAAAGAGTTATTACGACGGTGGCAAAATAGAAAATATAACTGACAACTGTAGCGATAGCGTTAAATATCTTTTAAAACTCGGTGCGCTATGCTCAGATGGCTCGGTTGTTTTTCTTAGCGATAAAGAACAACACATTGGCGACCCCACCGAAACTGCGATAGTATTTGCGGCGCATAAAAACGGAATGCCTAAGGATAACATCAATAAAGAGTGTCCGCGTGTTGCATCTTTGCCGTTTGATTCGGACAGAAAACTTATGTCAACCGTTAATAATATAAACGGCAAACTAACCGTTATTGTCAAAGGCGCGTTTGACGTTATGGCAGAGCGTTGCACTAAAGGTGATATTGAAACTGCTCGCAAGGTTACAGAGGAAATGAGTGAGCAAGCGTTACGTGTTTTGGCAATTGGTTATAAAGAAATTGATGAATTGCCAAAAGAAATCACAACCGAAACATTAGAAACCAACCTAGTATTTTTAGGTCTTGTTGGTATGATTGACCCACCGCGTGAAGAGGCGCGCGATGCTGTCGCCGTTTGCCGTGAAGCAGGTATAAAACCTGTTATGATTACGGGTGACCATGTTGTAACTGCTACTGCAATTGCAAAAGATTTAGGTATTTATTTAGATGGAGACCGTGCAATTACAGGTGTTGAACTTGATAATATGACCGATAATGAATTAGATGATGCGGTTGAAAATATATCGGTTTATGCCAGAGTTTCACCCGAAAATAAAATCCGTATAGTTAAAGCTTGGCAGAGAAAAGGTAAGGTTGTATCTATGACGGGTGACGGCGTTAACGATGCACCAGCACTAAAGGCGGCAGATATCGGTTGTGCTATGGGCATAACAGGTACAGACGTTGCAAAAGGTGCTGCGGATATGACCCTTACTGATGATAACTTTGCAACCATTGTGGATGCGGTTCGCGAGGGCAGGGGTATATACGCTAATATTAAAAAGGTAGTAAGCTTTTTGCTTGGCACCAACATTGGCGAGGTAATATGTGTGTTTGTTGCAATGCTTTTGTGGCACAAAACACCGCTACTTTCCATGCAACTGTTGTGGATAAATCTCGTAACCGATTCACTACCTGCGATTGCGCTTGGTATGGAAGATGTTGAGCCTGATATAATGACCCATAAACCAAAACCAAAAAGCGAAGGTATATTTGCAGGAGGGCTTGGTGTTCGTGTTGTATTGCAAGGCTTAATGTTTGCAATTCTTTCGTTAATTGCATTTAAGGTTGGCTTTAACGCCTTGGGAGAAAACGGCGGACAAACGATGGCGTTTATGGTACTTGCGCTCTCTCAAGTAGTTCAGGCGTTCAATATGCGAAGTGATAGGTCAATATTCAAGATAGGCTTGTTTTCAAATAAGACATTAAACAAAGCAGTTCTTATTTCTGTTCTACTAATGGCAGTTGTGCTATTCACACCTGTAAGAATAGCCTTCTCGTTAATCCTTTTGCCTTGGAAATTATATCTTATTGCACTAGGTTTAATACTGGTTCCCACGGTTGTAATGGAACTATCAAAAGTAGTCGGATTAATTAAACACAAAAAATAAAAAGAAAACCTCGGTTAGTACCGAGGTTTTTTATTGCTATTCTTCACTATCAAATTTTGAAAGGTCAACGTTTCTGCGCTCAACCGCGGTTGAGAAAACAATCTGAGTTTCGGTTGCGCCAAACTGACCTAGTTGGCCAATGAAAGCATCAAGCATCTCGGTACTTTGGAAAGCAACCTTAATCATCATTGAATAGTGCCCTGTTACACAGTTACATTCAAGCACATTTGGATGCTCACTTATGAACGGGTAAAAGGTAGGCTTTTGACTTGGGTGAAGTTCCAGGTGAATAAATGCAATTATAGGTAACCCTAGTTTTTTATTATCAATACATACGGTGTAGCCTGTAATTATGCCTTCTTTTTCAAGCCTTTCAATTCTGGCGGCGGTTGCAGGGGAGGAAAGATAAACCTCTTCTGCTAACTGTTTTAAAGGCATTCTGCCATTTTGCTGTAGAAGTGAAATTAATTTGTAATCAATCTTATCCATAATAGTATCCTTATTTAATAAATTAAACTTTTTATTGCTCTTTGTATTATAATATTATAAAAATAGCATTATGTCAAGCGATAGTCGGCACACAAGACTTAATATTATTAATGATTTGTAAGTTTCTACCTTGACAAAACAGACAAAAGGTTTTATTATTCAATATGTTTGAAGGTGATTGATTTTATGCAAATTTTATTTTCACTTGTAGGTAGCCTAGTTAATGTTGGCACGGTAATTATGGGTGCAACAATGGGTTTGCTTCTGAAAAAAGGAATTCCCGAACGCTTGCAAAAGGTAATAATGCAGGCGGTTGCGTTAAGTGTGCTGTTTATTGGTATAAAAGGTTTTAGTGACAGTAACAATACTATGGTACTAATACTTTCTATGGTTATAGGTACAGTGGTTGGCACCCTTATAAATTTAGACGGTTTAATAAACAGACTTGCACTAAAAATAGAAAACAAGTTTTCTAAAAAGGAAGGCTTTGCGTCAGGCTTTGTTTCGTCAACGCTTCTTTTTTGTACAGGCGGAATGACGGTTGTAGGGGCATTAAACAGTGGTCTTTCGTGCGACCATACCGTGCAGTTTTCTAAAGCAGTGCTAGACCTTATTACCTCAACAATTCTTGCATCGTCAATGGGATATGGTGTGCTGTTTTCATTTGTACCGCTTTTTATTTATCAAGGTGGAATAACCCTTTTGGCAGGTGTGCTTTCACCCTTACTGTCCGAAATAATTATAGGGGAAATGTCTGCTGTAGGTTCGGTGCTAATTGTTGCGCTATCTCTTAATATGTTAAAACTTACGGATATAAAAATTATGAATATGATACCTGCAATATTTTTACCTATCCTACTTTATCAAATACCATTTTTTGCATAACAAAAAAGCTTGAGGAAAAACCTCAAGCTTTTAGTTTTTTGTTTATTATTTAGCGTAGTCAATAGCGCGGTTTTCTCTAATAAGATGAACCTTGATTTGACCAGGATATTCAAGGTCGCTTTCAATCTTCTTAACAATCTCGTGCGAAAGAAGAACCATCTCATCATCGTTAACCATTTCAGGTTTAACCATAATTCTGATTTCACGACCGGCTTGTATTGCGAAAGAACCTTCAACGCCATTAAATGAATTTGCAATTTCCTCAAGTTTCTCAAGGCGTTTGATGTAGCTTTCAATATTTTCACGGCGAGCACCTGGTCTGGCGGCAGAAATTGCATCCGCAGCTTGTACCAAACATGCTATTATTGTTTTAGCCTCAACATCGCCATGATGTGCATGGATTGCATGAACAACGGCATCGTTTTCTTTGTATTTCTTTGCGGCTTCAACACCAAGTTGAATATGTGAACCCTCTTGTTCGTGGTCAAGTGCTTTACCGATGTCGTGTAAAAGACCTGCTCTACGTGCAAGTGTTACATTTTCGCCCATTTCTGCTGCCATAATGCCGGCAAGATGGGAAACCTCAAGTGAGTGGTTAAGTACGTTTTGACCGTAACTTGTGCGGTAGTGTAATTTACCGATAAGTTTAACAAGTTCAGGGTTAAGGTTATGAATGCCTGCGCTAAGTGCTGCTTGTTCACCCTCTTGTTTAATAACACGGTCAATCTCTGCTTGTGCTTTGGCAACCATTTCCTCAATGCGAGCAGGATGAATTCTGCCGTCTAAAATAAGTTTTTCCAAAGCAACCTTTGCAACCTCGCGACGAACGGGATCAAAGCAGGAAAGGGTAATTGCTTCTGGTGTATCGTCAATAATCAAGTCAACACCTGTAGCGGTTTCAAAGGTACGAATATTTCTACCTTCACGACCGATGATTCTACCCTTCATTTCGTCGTTAGGGAGAGATACAACCGAAACGGTAGCCTCAGAAGAATGGTCTGCTGCACAGCGTTGAATTGCATGTGCAATAAGTTCGCGTGCGATTTTGTCCGATTCATCTTTGGTCTGTTGTTCGTAGTCTTTAATTTTTAATGCTTTTTCGTGTGCAAGTTCTCCGTCAAGATCTTGCAAAAGTCTTGCTTTTGCTTGTTCTACAGTGAAGCCTGAAATACGCTCAAGAAGTTCAAACTGACTCTTTTTCATTTGTTCAACTTCAATTAGCCTATCCTCAACCTCTTTAGCGCGAAGTTGAATTTTTTCTTCTTTAGCTTCAAGGTTGTCCATCTTTTTGTCAAGATTTTCTTCTTTTTGTTGAAGTCTACGTTCTTGACGTTGAATCTCGCTACGTCTTTCGCGAATCTCTTTATCGGCTTCGGCACGAATGTGTTGTGCTTCTTCTTTAGCCTCTATGCGAGATTCTTTTTTTAGTGCTTCTGCTTGGTTAATTGCTTCGCTTTTCATGCGGTTTGCTTCTTTTTCGGCCGAGCCGATTTTTGCTTCGGCAGTGCGGCGCCTATATGCTATACCGGAAACAAAACCGATAATTATAGCAACAACGGCTACAGCCGCAATAATAATAATTGCAGTTGGCATTTCCATAAAAATGCACCTCCATATATATAATAACCGCGTTAGAAAGGGCCGCGGGAAAGCCCTGATACATATAAACAACCGAGTGTTATGTGTGCCGTGTGCATACAACACCAGATTAGAATAGCCAATATCATATATATTTTAATACTATATATTAGATATGTCAAGTGAATTAGCACATAAATTTCGCAAAATGTTGTGAATTGTGGGTAACTGGATTTTTTATACTAAAAGTTGAAATAATATTGGTTGAAAAATCAACATAAATGTAGTATAATACTATAGATATAAAGGAGATGTTGCACATTATGAAAAGTTACGGTGAAATGAACAAGGCTGAATTGCAGTCTGCGTTTGAACTTTGCAAGGCAAGATATGAAGAGTTTTGTCTACGCGATGTAACTTTAAATATGGCTAGGGGTAACCCAAGCCTTCAACAGATGAACCTAAGTCGTGAGATGTTTAACATGGTAACGGCTGATGGCGATTTTACAAACGAAACAGGTATTGATTGCCGTAATTACGGCGGTCTTGACGGTCTGCCAGAACTTAAAAGAATTTTTGCCGATATGATGGATGTTGAGGCAAGTCAGGTAATAGTTGGCGGTAACTCATCACTTAATATGATGTTTGATACCATTGCTCAGTTTATGACACATGGTTCTTACGAGGGAGCAACCCCTTGGGCTGCCCAAAAAGATATTAAATTCATTTGCGTGGTACCGGGATATGACAGGCATTTTAAGATTTGTGAGCATTTTGGTATTAAAATGCTTAATGTTCCTCTTAATAACGATGGTCCTGATATGGATAAAGTTCGTGAATTGATTTCCGACCCAACCGTTAAAGGTATGTGGTGTGTGCCTAAATATTCAAACCCAACAGGTGTTGTGTACAGCGATGAGATAATAGACCAAATTGCAAGACTAAAACCTGCTGCAGATGATTTCCGCATTATGTGGGATAATGCATACTGCGTGCATCACCTAACAGAAAACGAGCGCGTAATTCCTAATCTTATTGAAGAGTGCGAAAAATACGGTAATGAGGATATGGTAATTAAATTTGCTTCCACCTCAAAAATCACCTTCCCGGGTGCAGGCGTTGCTGCCGTTGCGGCAAGTGCCAGAAACGTTGCATTCCTTAAAAAGAGAATGAGTTTTCAGACCATTGGTCCTGATAAACTAAATCAGCTTCGCCATGCGCGCATGTTTAAGAGCATTGATGATATTAGAGCGCATATGAGAAAGCATGCGCAAATAGTTGCACCTAAATTCAAAGCGGTTCTTTTAAGGCTTCAAAAAGAACTTGGCGGATTAGGTATCGCTTCTTGGACCAATCCAGAGGGTGGATATTTTATTAGCCTTAATGTTATGAACGGTTGCGCAAAAAGGGTAGTAGAACTTTGCCGTGAGGCAGGCGTTATACTAACACCTGCAGGCGCTACCTATCCTTATGGCATAGATGAAGATGACAGCAACATAAGAATAGCACCCACATTTCCTTCTTCGGCAGAATTAGATGATGCTAGTGAACTTTTATGTATTGCAGTAAAATATGCCGTGCTTGAAAAGTTATTAGGTTAAGCAAATAAAAAAGTCAATTATTGTTGACTTTCACTAAAATAAATAGTATAATTATTTAGTAATTTTATATACGCGCATTTAGGCATTGGTACGTAGTGCGTGGGCGTGTAAAATATTAGGAGGCAAAGCCAATGAAAAGAAAAGGCAAAGTAAAGTTTTTTGTTGTTTTGGCGTTGTTGCTTGCATTTATTTATGCAGCATTCTTCGGCATTTCAATTGATAACTATTACGGTGATACCAATACTTTCCACTTTGGTATAAAAAGCGCTAGCGATATCCGTTGGGGTATTGATATCAGCGGTGGTGTAGAGGCTGTTTTTTCACCCGATATTGAGGATGCAAAGATAACCGACGAAAATATGGATGCTGCAAAAGAAATTATTGAAACTCGTCTAGTGAACCATAATATTACCGATTATGAGGTTTATGTAGATTATGATAAGCATCAGGTTGTTGTTCGTTTCCCACAATCAAGTGGTGAAGAAGAGTTTGATGCACAAGAGGTTGTTAACGAACTTGGCGAAACTGCACAACTTAAATTCTGTAAGAATGATGACACAGAGGACGTTATTTTAACAGGTGAGGATGTTGCAAACGCTCAACCTGGTTACATAGATGGTACAGGTTATGTAGTTAGCCTAACCCTAAAATCTTCAGGTGTGTCAAAGTTCTCTGCAGCAACTAAAGAACTTGCTGGTACTGGTACCATTTCTATTTGGATGGACGACACTCAGGTTTCTAACCCAAAAGTTAATGAGCAGATTACTTCTAAAACCTGTCAGATTGAAGGTATGGCAGATAGTGAAGAAGCAACAGACCTTGCTAACAAAATAAATGCAGGTGCTTTGCCTTTCGCACTTACTACCGATAACGATATGCTACAAATCGTTTCACCAACACTTGGTAACGAGGCACTTCGCGTTATGGTTATTGCGGCAGTAATTGCATTTGCCGTTATCTGTATTATTATGATTTCGCGTTACCGCCTATGCGGTGTTATTTCTGCCATCACTCTTGCAGGTCAGGCAGCAGGTATGATTGCTTGTGTATCTGGTTTCTTTGATGGCATTAATTCATTCACCCTTACAGTTCCCGGTATTGCCGGTATGATTCTTTCAATCGGTATGGGTGTTGACGCTAACGTTATTAGTTTTGAGCGTATACGCGATGAATTTAAGAACGGCAGAACTATTGACGGTGCAATCAACAAAGGCTTTAGTACTGCACTTAGTTCCATTGTTGACGGTAACGTTACTAACGTTTTGGTTGCTATTGTTCTTATGGGTGCTTTCGGTACTACCGAAGGTTTCTTCTACAAAATATTCTCTTGGGTACTACAGTGGTTCTCAACCTCAATTACAGGTTCTATTTACTCCTTCGGTTACACCTTACTCGTTGGTGTAATAGTAAACTTTGTAATGGGCGTATTCGCTACAAGAGTACTTACAATGGGTATATCACAATTCAAGGTACTACGTAAACCTTGGTTATACGGAGGTGCTAAGAATGAAAAAGTTTAAAGAGTTTAATATTGATTTTGTTGGCAATATCAAAAAGTATATAATCGTATCCTTGGCAATTATCTTAGCAGGCGTTATTGCTTTTGCAGTAATGGGTGTTGAAATGGATATCAACTTTAAAGGCGGTAGCCGTTTCACATACACCTATGAAGGTGAACTTGACCTGGCAAAAGTAGAAAAGGTTGCAGATGAAACTTTAGGCAAAAACGCATCTGTTTCAGGTTCTGACAGTGCGGTTGCTGCAGGTTCTTCTAAAATTATTATCTCGGTTGCTGATGTAGTTAACGCCGAAGATGTTAAGGTTGAAACCGATAAGGACGATGAAGGCAAAGGTACTCATGAACTTTTAGAAAAAGCTTTACAAAAAGAGTTTTCTAAAAATAAAATTGCTTTTGCTGAGTCAAATGTTGTTGAGGCATCTATTGCACGTGGTTTCTATACCAAAAGTTTGGTAGCAATCTTGCTTTCGGCTCTTCTCGTTATTGTTTATGTTGGTATCCGTTTCCGCAAAATTGGTGGTGTGTCTGCTGCGATTTTTGCTTGGGTTGCACTTATCCACGACGTAATAGTTGCATTTATGCTTTGTGTTATTTTCCGTTTATCCATTGATGCTAACTTTATCGCGGTTGTGCTTACTATACTTGGTTATTCACTTAACGATACTATCATTATTTATGACCGTGTTCGTGAAAACCGCAACAGAAATCGTGGTGCTGAATTGGCTGAGGTTGTAAATTTAAGTATCAACCAAACCTTAACCCGTACAATTATTACATCAACCACAACCTTTATTGCGGTTGTAGTTGTTGCAGTAGTTGCTGAGTTCTTTGGTTTAACCACACTTCGCAGTTTTGCTATTCCAATGGCCGTTGGTATGGTTTCGGGTAGTTACTCATCAATTTGCCTATCTGGTCCACTATGGGTTAAATGGCATGAATTCTGCCGTAACTTAAAACTTAAAAAAGAAGCTAACTACGCTAAAAGATAATATTAAATAAATTAACCGCCCAAATTTTTGGGCGGTTTTTTATATCTATTCATCATAAAAAGATAAAGAAATTTGTGTTGGAGTGTTCTGCTTCGCAGATTTTCTATATTGCATTGGTGTTACACCGCAATGCTTTTTAAATATACGTGAGAAATATAGTGGGTCTTGAAAACCGATAAACTTTGATATTTCGGATATTGAGTGCTCTGTTTGCATAAGTAGTTGCTTAGCTCTGGTCATTTTTAAAGATAACATATAGCGATGGGGTGGAACGCCTACGGTTTCTGTGAACAGGTGGGAAAAGCGGTCAACACTTAAAAACAGTTCATCGGCATAATCTTTAATTGTGAAATTATTTGTTATATTGCTTTCCATCTTTAATAATATCTTTTCAATTTTTTGTTTGGTGGTTGTGTAGTCTGTATTTTCTTCGTTTCCTCTAGCTGCAAGACACAGCATATTAATAAGAATTGAACTCTCCAAAAGTTTGTAGCCTTTTTTGGCTAATCTATGTTCAGGCAGTAGTTTTTCAACAAGTAGGTCCATTTCATCGGTTGCCGAAATAGGCATTATTTGTTTATTTTCTATGCCAAGTTCATCTAATATTTGCTTGGCAGAAATACCTGAAAAATGCACATATACACTTTCGTATTTATCTTTCTTTTGGTATGAGTATTTTTGTGGGTCTGAAGGGTGATAAAGAATCATATTACCTTGGTTTACGGCAACTGTTTCATCTCCTAACTGCAAATATATCTTACCTCTGCGAATGTATATCAACTGGTAGTCAAGGCGGCCTTGTTCGCGAATAGTTGTGTAATCACCTAATTTATAGTTTGAAATACCGCAGTGATTAACCTCTAAAAACTTATCTGATAGTTGGTTGTTTATATCACCTATATTTCCGCGATAGGTTGTTTTCATAAAAATCACTCCACACAATAATTAATTTTGTAGATTATGCCATTATTATATCACACAATAGCAGTTTTGTCCATATATTTAGCAGAATAATGAATTGTTTATTTAGCCTTTATAGTATAAGATATTTATTGTAATTTAGCAGAAATTGTAAAATTACATATTAAAATTCAAAGCAGAAATGTTTTGTTTTAAATTTATTAATTCGCTTTTTTCTTTTATTCGCTTAATAAACACTCTCTTAGGGAATAGCCGTGCTGTAAAGTGCGGCTATTTTCCTTATCTTAAAAAAATACAAAAACGTATAGTATTAGGTATAACTTCTAAAAAGATGTTTGTTTTTTCTACATATCTTTCCTCATGAAATATTGCAAAATATAAACATATCCAGTATAATTTATTCGTAGTATGAAAGGATTGGTATGTTTTGTTCTATTCCAAAAACAAAGAAGATAAGTTATCCTTAAACCTTTTCAATAATCCTACCTCAGAATACCGCGCAACGCCTTTTTGGGCGTGGAACTGTAAACTGGAAAAAGATGAACTTTTACGTCAAATAGATATTTTTAAAGAAATGGGTTTGGGCGGTTTTCATATGCATGTTCGCACAGGACTTGAAACCGAATATCTTGGTGATGAGTTTATGGGTTGCATAAAAGCATGTATAGAAAAGGCAAGAGAAAATGATATGCTAGCCTATCTTTATGATGAGGATAGGTGGCCTTCAGGTTGTGCTGGCGGTTTGGTGACGAAAGAAAATGATGAGTACCGTCAGCGTATGTTACGTATTACAACCATACCGTATACTGAATCAAACGACGTGGTTGTTGCGGGTTACGAGGGTTCTAACCAACGTACCGAAGAGGGGACCTTAATAACCTGTTTTGATATAGTGCTTGATAACGACGGTTGTTTGCAGTCTTATAACAAAATAGGTGTTAATGATGAGGCGGTTGGTACTAAGTGGTATGCCTATTTAGATAAAGCACCAAAAACAACATGGTTTAATAATCAATCCTATATAGATACCCTTAATAAAGATGCAATGGATAGGTTTATAGAAATTACATACGAAACCTATTTAAAGCATTGTGGTAAAGAATTTGGTAAAACTGTTCCTTCAATATTTACAGACGAGCCTCAGTTTAGCCATAAAAAACGAATAGAATATCCAACCGATATTGAAGACGTAACTTTACCTTGGACAACAGATCTAGCCGACACTTTCAAAGAAGCATATGGTGAAGATTTAATTGCAGGCATTCCAGAGCTTTTTTGGAATTTACCACAAGGCGAAATTTCTACTATACGCTATCATTACCACGACCATGTAGCAGAGCGTTTTGCGGTTGCTTTTGCGGATAACTGTGGTAAATGGTGTCGCGAGCACGGACTTATGTTAACAGGACATATGATGATGGAGCATGATTTGTACTCGCAAACAATCGGCGTAGGCGAGGCTATGCGCCATTATAGAGGGTTTGATATGCCTGGTATTGATATGCTTTGCGGTGCTAGAGAATTTGTTACGGCGAAACAGGCACAGTCTGTCGTTCATCAGTTTGGTTGCGAGGCAATGCTTTCCGAACTTTACGGTGTAACGGGATGGGACTTTGATTTTAGAGGTCATAAGGTGCATGGAGATTGGCAGGCGGCTTTGGGTGTAACTGTTCGTGTACCGCATCTTTCGTGGGTTTCTATGAAGGGTGAAGCAAAGCGCGATTACCCCGCGTCAATAAGTTATCAATCGTCTTGGCATAAAGAATATAGCAGGGTAGAGAACCATTTTGCCAGAGTTAACACCGCACTTACTCGCGGTAAGCCTGTAGTAAAGATAGGTGTAATTCACCCTGTTGAAAGTTTTTGGTTGCATTTTGGTCCACAAAGTCAGTCAAGCGCAAGGTTAGACGAAAAGAATAATAACTTTTTAAACTTAACCGATTGGCTTGTTAAAAGAACCATAGATTTTGATTTTATAAGCGAATCATTATTACCAAATCTTTGCCTGAAAGGCTCAGCACCGCTAAAGGTTGGAGAGATGGAATATAATATTATTGTAGTACCGCAGTGCGAAACCTTGAGAACTACAACCTTAGAGCGTTTAGAGGAGTTTAGAAAGGCGGGCGGCAAACTTATATTTATGGGTACGCCGCCAACCTTAATAGATGCAAAGCCATCAGCAAAAGGTAAAGACCTATATGATGCAAGCATTAATATTGGTTACACTTGTGAGGAACTTGTTAATGTGCTAGAGAGTGAAAGAATTGTTGATATACGTTATAAAGACGGAGCGGTTACAAATCGTTTTTGCCACCAATTACGTATAGACAATGACGGTATGTGGTTGTTCTTAGCACAGGCAATAGAGCCAACTAAAAAAGATATCAGTTATTATGAGGCTATTAAGGTTAGTGTAAAGGGCGAATATGTACCAACTCTTTATGATACACAAACCGGCAAAACAGAGCCTATTTGTTGCGAATATAAAAATGGTTGCACGGTGTTTACGTACGATATGTATGAGTGTGATAGTCTGCTTATAAAATATACAAAAGGTGTATGTGAACCTTTTGCTACCGATATTATAGAGGGAGAAAAAGAGATAATACCCACTCCATACGAAGTGTCGTTTAGTTTGTCCGAGCCAAATGTTTGCTTGCTGGATATAGCCGAATATGCTTTGGATAGCGGTGAATTAAGGGACGAGGAAGAAATTTTAAAACTGGATAATATTTTAAGGGCAGAGTTAGGTATTAATAAAAGAAGCGACCCTGTTGTTCAACCGTGGGTGTTGCCTAAAAATCCCCCCACTAAAACGTTGTATTTGCGCTTTACTATAGAAAGCGAAATCGTAAATAATAATGTAATGTTGGCGCTTGAAGACCCTGAAGAAACATCTATAATCTTTAATGGCAAGAAAATAAAAAATCAGCCTATTGGTTATTATGTTGATAAGGATATTAAAACAGTACGTTTAGGAAAACTTAAAAAAGGTAAAAACATATTAGAACTAAAATTACCGTTTGGCATTAATACAAATACAGAGTGGTGTTATTTGCTTGGTGATTTTGGAGTGCGCGTATCGGGTCGCAAAAAGGTCATAACCGAAATGCCGAAAACCATTTGCTTTGGTGATGTAACTAACCAAGGGTTAGCATTTTACGGCGGGGATATAACCTATCATTTACCAATAGATTTTAAGGGTGGTAAGGTAGAAATATCAACCATGCATTATAAAGGCGGACTTGTTACAGTAGAGTGTGGCAATATAAAAGAGGCAATTATTTATCCGCCTTATAAAGCAACTCTTGATTTACAAAGTGGAAAAAACATATTAGATATAACCCTTTATGGTAACCGATTTAACACCTTTGGGCATTTGCACAACGCCGATAAAGAGTATAGATGGATTGGACCTGAGTGTTGGCATACCGATGACTCTTTGTGGTGTTATGAATATATGTTAAGGCCAATGGGAATTTTATCTGCACCGATAGTAAAGGAAATAAAATAAAAAACGCCTTGTAGGGTATATCCTTACAAGGCGCTTTTATTTATTCTGTGTATGCTTCTAGTTCAATGTTTTTGCATTTGTAAATCGGCTGTAGTTTAAACTGTAGTCTTAAATGTTTTTCGCAAAGGGTGTATTTTTGTTGTATTTTAGGACCGCAAGAATTAGAACCAAGACCTGTTGCCATATAGTCAATGCAGAGAACACTTTCGTATTTTTTAGGTAACTCGTAATCGTGCTTAGCATTTTCAATATCCTCACGACTATAAGGCAAAGCAGAGAACGTAAAACCATCAAGATTTCTTACAATAAAGCCGCTACCAAAGTCGTTACAAAGGGCGCACCAGTAGGTGTTTATATGGCTGCCGCATTCTTGCGGTTTTGTAAAGTGTATATACTGTTCGTCTGTAGTTGTTTTGTAGTGACCAACAGAAGAATCAGCGTTCATATCAATATAACTTTGCATAGGTCCTTTGCCTAAAAACTCTACTTGCGAATATTCTTTTTGCATAAATATTCTAAAACCAAAGCGTGGCAGGTATTCAATATGTTCATCCACATTTGCGCTACACTCAACATTAATTCCGCCGAAACCATCAATGGTATAAACGCATTTGCCGTTTAATATTGGTTGATGAGCAGGTGCGCAAAGCATGTAATCTACCGAGATTTTTGCAGTTTCGCCACTTTCGTACTCAATGTTCATAGGGCAAAGTTTTGCGTCATTAACACCAGTAGCTTCAATAATATCTTTGTAGATAAACATATCGTTGTCAATAGGTGCGCGACCTGTATCTAAGAGCATAGGTTTAATTAGCAACTCTTTTCCGCCAAAGAAGATAGAGGTGAAAGCACCAAGTTTTTTAGAAAACACATAACTAAAACCTTTGCCAATAATATGCAATTCGTTCTTTTCGTTATACAGTTCAACCTTTGAATAGCCGTGACGAGAGTTTAGTTTTAATTCGTTTTTAATTAAAAACTGTTTTGAGTAAACCGTAGTTCCAAAAGGTATGCCTTGACTTTCGCTTTCGTAGGTGAAATATAGCCTAACGTGTGAAAGACCGCGAAGCTCGTCTTTATAAAATATCTGTATATCCTCGCTTGCGTGCGGTTTTATAGGCGGTAATTCAAAACTACCTTGTTCTGTAACATTGCCATTTTCAGTTATTTCATAGTGTCCAACGAGTCTGGAAAGGTAAATAAAATCATAAAGATTTGTTATGTTAAATACACCTGTTTCGGCATCAATTTCGGTAACCTTTATAGGTGCAATGGTTTGCTTATATTCCAAAAGACCTGGCGTGGGTTCACCGTTTGGATGAAGCACTCCGTCAACGCAGAAGTTACCATCGTGGTAGGTTTCGCCATAATCTCCACCATATAAGTAATGCTCTACACCATTTTCATCGGTGCCATCATAAAGACCGTGGCTAAACCATTCCCAAACACAACCGCCTGCAAGTTTTTGATTGCTATAAATCAAATCCCAATAATCTTTTGTATCACCTGGGCCATTACCCATAGCGTGTGAATATTCACACAAAAACAAAGGCTTTTCTTCGTTTTCAATGTAATCTTTAATCAGGTCAAGACTGGGATACATCCAACTATTCATGTCTGGGTCGTCTGCAAAGTTCCAGTCTTTGCAGGTTTTAATAACATCATCAACGTTGCCAATTCTTGCACCTTCGTAGTGGGTAAGACGCGAGGGGTCTCGGTCCTTAGTCCAAGCGAACATAGAACTAATGTTGCAACCGTAACTTGATTCGTTACCCATAGACCACGCGAATATGCAAGGGTGGTTTTTATCCCTTTCAACCATACGCATTACGCGGTCAAGGTAGGCGCCTTCCCATTCAGGATTGTTAGTAATGTTGTATTTTGATTCGGCATAACATATTGCATGGCACTCAAGGTCGGTTTCGTCCATAACGTACATACCTATTTGGTCGCAAAGTTCGTAAAAGCGTGGGTCGTTAGGGTAGTGGCTAGTGCGAACGGTGTTAATGTTATGTTGCTTCATTAAAATTAGGTCGTTTGTCATATTTTCAATACTGCAAACGTAACCGTTTTTATTGTTAAAGTCGTGTCGGTTAACGCCCTTAAACTTAACCTGTTTGTTGTTAATGGTAATTGCTCCGTCTTGTATTTCTACCTTGCGAACGCCAACCTTAATGGGAATATACTCATCAAAACTTTCAACAAGCAGGGTATATAGGTCTGGTGTTTCGGCGGTCCATAAATAAGGGTCGTCAATATTGAAAATTGCATTGCCGTTATCCATAGGTATAGAGGTTGCTAACTTTTCACCTTCTGGGTTAAAAAGGGTAATATAGGTATCTAGACCGCCAAAACCTAAAAGGTTGCAGGT
Source organism: Acutalibacteraceae bacterium (assembly GCA_045630515.1). GTDB lineage: Bacteria > Bacillota > Clostridia > Oscillospirales > Acutalibacteraceae > UMGS1532. The sequence continues at coordinate 481,217 of JAZQTG010000076.1, read as the reverse complement.
AATTTCTGCAGAGGCCATATCGTCTGAAATAGTGGTCTTAACCTCAATGTCCTTTATATGTCCTTCAGGGCGCGAGAGCAAGTATACATCTCTGAATATGCCTGACATACGCCACTTATCCTGGCACTCTAAATATGTACCATCGCACCATTTTAGTACAACCACAGTTATGCGGTTTGTACCTTCAAAGAGGTAATCGGTAACGTCAAACTCAGAGGTGCAGTGTGATACTTGGCTATATCCTACAAACTCACCGTTTACGTATAGATAAAAGCAAGAGTCAACGCCCTCAAAGACTAAATACTGCCTAAAACTTTCACATTTTGCAGTGTTTTCAAATTCCTTAACATAAACGCCTGCAGGGTTTTCTGCAGGAACTTTTGGGAATGCCATAGGAATAGGGTAGCGAACATTAATATATTGTGGCTTACCGTAACCTAAAATCTCCATACAAGATGGAACAGGCACAGTATCCCAATCGGATGTATCGGCATCGTGGTATAAAAGCATTTCAGGGATATCGTCGTAGGATGAAAAATACTTGAATGACCAATCGTCACCGGATAGAAGTTTAAATCTATTAGAGTTCTCTCTGCCACCAATAAGCGCAGTTCTGGCATCGTGGAAAGGTATATAATATGCACGATTTGGCATACAACCTAAGTGTAGTCTTTGTAAACTTTCGTGACATCTTTCGTAAGTCATGTGTAATCTCCTTTATGTTTTGCTACCTGCAATATAGTCAACTTGTGATACTGTTTTGTTATCTTTAATGTAATATCTTGGTACACGTCTTGATATCCCACATACAATTTCGTAGTTTATTGTGTTGCCGAGTTGAGCAATTTCATCGGCAGAAATAGTTTCCGAACCGCTTTTGCCGATAAGAACAACCTCGTCGCCGATTTTTGTATTGTCTGCATCGCTAATATCAACAACAATTTGATCCATACAAACTCTGCCAAGAATTTTACAACGTTTGCCGCCTATTAATACTTCACCGCGGTTTGAAAGGAAGCGCGGATAACCGTCTGCATAGCCAATGGTTACAGTAGCGGCTAATATATCTTTGTCGGTTTTAAAGGTAAGGCCGTAACTAACGCCTTGGCCTTTGCCGATTTTGTTTATTGAAGATACCGTTGCCTTAAGGCTTAGAACGGGTGCAAGGGTACACGGCAATTTTAAATTACTGTCAGGTGTTAAACCGTAAAGTATAATGCCTGTTCTTACCATTGATAAGTGTTTATCCTTTTCCAAAAGTGTACCAGCCGAATTACAGGTATGACAGAAAGAGGGGATAAACCCTTTTTGTTCCAATGCATATTTAGCATTATTAAAACGTTCAAATTGAGCGTTTGTGAATTCGCCAAATGGGTCTCCGTCGCGGTCGCAGGCGGCAAAGTGGGTGAATAGCCCCTCAAAATTAAGGCGCGGCAAACTAATGGCTTTTATTAACTCGTCTATAGGGGTACCGTTTGTACAGTTAAAACCAAGCCTATTCATACCCGTATTAAGTTTAATGTGTATGTTAACGCTTTTGTTAAGGCTTACAAGTTTGTCTGATAGAAGCTTTGCATACTCGTATGAATATACTGCTTGGCTAATAGCATTATCTGAAACTAGTTCTATCTCATCAGGGTCGGTGTAACCCAAAATTAAAACAAACCCATTGATGCCGTTTTGCCTTAATTCAATGGCTTCGCGTATGCAAGAAACCGCAAAATTGTTAACCCCTATGCTTTGTAAATGTTTCGCAATTTGTATAGCACCGTGACCATATCCATCGGCTTTAACAACCGCAATAGGTGTAGCACCGTTAAGGGTCTTCTTTATGGTGTCAAGATTAAGACTCAAAGCATCTAAATCTATTTCAACCCAAGCGTGTTTTTTATAGTTGATGTTCAAAAAAATCACCGCCAAAAGTAAATATAGCCGACCATAACAAACAAGAATCACGGTCGGCAATAAAACATTTAAACTTAATCAGAAATTATGCTTCTTCTTTTGCAGAAGGAGGAACTTGTTGCTTTAATGCTGCGCGAGTACGACGTACTTCGGTAAGGGTAGCGGTAAGACTTTCGTCCGAACGACGCATAATATCGTCAACAAAATCTTGTGCTGCTTTGCGCATTTCTTTGCTTCTAGCTTGAGCAGTAGAAATAATCTCGCTAGCCTTTTGTTGTGCCATACGGGTAATTTCTTCTTGAGCACATAATGATTCTGCTCTGGTTTCTGCGTTGTGGATAATCTTATCTGCTTCGCGTTTAGCATCTGTAATAATCTGTGCTCTGTCAGCAACGATGCCGCGAGCCTGCTTGATTTCGGTAGGCATATTGAGACGTATTTCATCCACGATAATGTGAATAGCCTCAACGTCAAGCATAGTTTTTTTGCCTGGGAATTTAATACCCTTGTCAAGAGTTTCATCTAATTGGTCTAGTAATTCTTCAATATTCATTTTTATACATCCTTTCCAAGTAAACGATTTTTAATTTTTTGATGAATTTCTTGTGGCACAAAGTCGGAGATATCACCGTTCATTGAGCCGATTTGCTTAACCATGCTAGAACTTAAATACATATTTTCCGCCGCGGTGGTTAAGAACACCGTTTCGGTATTAGGGTTAAGCTTTTTATTGGTAAGCGCCATCTGAAATTCATATTCAAAATCAGACATAGCGCGTAGACCCTTTATAATTGCGCCGGCAGATTTCTGCTTGCAATAGTCAGCAAGTAAGCCGTCGTAAAAATCAACTTCAATATTCTCTAAATCGTTAGTGGTAAGTTTAATCATTTCCACACGCTCTTGAGGTGAGAAAAGTGGGGTTTTAGAGTGGTTCGGCATAACCACCACTATAACCTTAGAGAACATCCTTGCGGCGCGGTGTATGATATCCAGATGACCAACGGTTATGGGGTCAAAACTACCTGGGCAAACTGCAATAGTATTTTTCATTACTCTGCCTCTTTTCTAAAAACGGTTACTGCAATTTTGCCATACTTATAATCACGTCTTGAAAAAAGCGGTATATCCAAAATTGTAGCATCTATCGGATGTTCGCAAACGATAATTCCGTTATCCTTAATATACGGTGCTATTAGTGATATTGCATCGTTAAAAATATTTAGCATGTACGGTGGGTCAATAAAAGCAATATCAAACCCTTCGGTGCAACGGCTAAGGTATGTTTTATAGTCGGTGCAACACACGATTGATTTGTTTGAAAAATTGCAATATTCTAAATTTTTTGCGGTTATTTTTGCAGCATTTTGAGAACTATCTAAAAACACGGCAGACCCAGCGCCTCTGCTTAATGCTTCTATACCGAGTTGACCTGACCCTGCAAACATATCAATTACGTAAGCACCGGGTAAATCAAAATGAATTGCGCTAAAAATAGCCTCTTTAACCCTGTCTGTAGTGGGGCGCACAGTATCGCCGCCCGGTAAGGTTTGCAGTGGCTTACCTTTTGCAATGCCGGCAATAACACGCATGTAAAAACCCCTTTAAAAAATATATAATAAATCTATTACTTATATATAATAACACATATATTATTAAATTGCTACTGTAAATTTTATTATTATCTAATTTTTTTGCAAGACTTGCTTAAAAATACAAAAAACGCTATTGCGAAAATATTAAAATAAGGCTATAATATTATAAGTAAATTTAGCACGGAGGAAAAATTAATTATGTTTGGTTTTTCTAAAAAAGGTGTTTATGATTTTTTGGTGGTGGGTCTTGGTAACCCAGGCTCAAAATATGCAAACACAAGGCATAATGTTGGCTTTATGGTAATTGATACTATAACGGCAAATCTAGGTTGCGGTAAGGCTAAAATTAAATATAAGGCAGAAATCTTTGAGGGTAAAGTTGGTGCTTATAAAGTGCTGTTTATAAAGCCTCAAACTTTTATGAACAACTCTGGCGAGGCGGTGCGCGACATTGCACGTTTTTATAAAATATTACCAGAAAATATTATAGTTATTTCTGATGATGTTTCGCTTGACGTTGGTGCAATTCGCATACGTCGCAAGGGTAGTAACGGCGGTCATAACGGACTAAAAAGCATTATTGGGCTTATGGGTAGTGATAACATCCCTCGTATAAAGGTTGGCGTTGGTAAAAAACCACACCCTGATTATGATTTAGCAGATTTTGTACTAGGTCGTTTTTCTAAAGATGATACCGCAAAAATAGGCGAGGCTATAAAAAAAGCCTCAGATGCTATTGAGTGTATGATTAAAAATGGCGTTGATAAGGCGATGAATATGTATAACGGGTAAAAATTCGAAAGGGATTGGCTATGAATTATTTAGGCAAAATCTTTTCCACTACACCCGAATATAAGCGTTTAAAAGCGGCAATTAAATCTAACGAATTACCGGCAGCAGTCAATGGCGTTTCACATATCCACAAAGCGTTAGTGCTAAGCGCATATTGTAGTGAATTAAACGGTAAAGCGTTATTGGTAACTGCAGACGAAGGCGAGTGTGCAAGGCTTTTTGAAGACCTTGCTGCACTAGGGATTAGCGCAGTACATTTCCCTGCAAGAGATTACACGTTACGCGATGTAAGTGTTTATTCAAGGGAGTATGAGCACAAGCGAATCGCGGCACTACAAAGAATAATTACAGGTGATTTTAGTGTTGTTCTTGCCTCGGTAGATGCTGTGGTGCAATACACCATTCCACTCGGTTTGTTAAAAGAAAATTCGTTCGTAATAAAGGCGGGCGACCAATTGCAAACAGAGGCGCTTATAAATCGGTTAATAGGTTGTGGCTACACCAGAAGCGATATTGTAGAGGGTGTTGGTCAGTTTTCGGTACGCGGAGGCATTATAGATGTGTTTCCGCCGAATTGTTATGCTCCGATAAGGGTGGACTTTTGGGGTGACGAGGTTGATAAGTTATCGTATATAGACGTTAAAACTCAACGCAGTAAAGAGGAAATAAACGAAGTATCATTATGCCCTGCGGTAGAGGTTTTTTGTGCAGATAAAGAGGCTTTTTTGGATAAGTTAGAAAACCAAAAAGCAACCGCAAAACGAATTAGCGAAAACGCAAAGGTTAAACTTCAAAATGATATAGACGTAATGCGAGGCGGTGGTTTTATACCACTTGATAGATATTTGCCGCTTTTGTATAAAGAACCTGAAACCTTGCTTGATTATATGCAGGGTAGTGCCTTATTTGTAAGTGAAAGCATTAAGGTTAGCGAAAGATTGCGCACTTTCTTTTGGCAGTTATCAGAGGACCAAAAACAACTTTTAGAAGAGGGTGTTTTGATTTCTCAAAACTGTAAACTTTGTATTGAGCCTGCCGAACTTAATTTAAGTTTTGAAAAGATGGGCGCAATTTATCTAGAAAGTTTTGTAAGAAGCAGTTATGAAACAAAAATAAAATCTCTTTTTAGTTTTAATTTTCAACAGTCAAGTTTTTGGGGCGGCTCTATAGAGTCGTTGGCAGATGATATTTCGTCTGCACCGAAAGGTGTTAATTTCTTTGTGCTTGCAGGAACCGAGCGTGCGGCTAAGGTTCTGTGTGATGATTTAGGTGAGCACGGTGTCAAGGCGGTTTATAATGAAAATCCAACCGATTTAAAAGGAGTAACGGTTGCAAGCGGTGGACTTTCTGCTGGTTTTTATATACCGTCAATAAATCTTACGGTAATCACCCAAGGCAAAAGTAATAGCAAGAAAAAGAAACCTGTAAAACAAAACAAAAATGCTGCACCATACGGCTCTTTAGACCAACTACAAAAGGGAGATTATGTTGTGCACGTAGCACACGGAATAGGCATTTTTGACGGCATTGTTTCTATGAATGCGGCAGGCGTGAAAAAAGATTATATTAAGATTCTTTATGCCGGTCATTCGGTGCTTTACGTACCTGTAACCCAACTTGATTTGGTTTCAAAATACATCGGTCCTAGGGAGGATAGTGGCGTAAAACTTCACAAACTAGGCGGAAGTGAATGGACAAAAACCAGAAGCCGTGTAAAAAAAGCGGTTAAGGATATGGCAAAGCAGTTAACCTTGCTATATGCTAAGCGTATGCAACAAAAGGGTTATCCGTTTAGTCCTGATAACGACCTGCAGTCTGATTTTGAGTGTAGATTTGAATATGAGGAAACCGAAGACCAACTTCGTTGCACTAACGAAATTAAGGCGGATATGGAAAGAGCAGTACCTATGGATAGACTGCTTTGTGGAGATGTTGGCTTTGGTAAGACCGAGGTGGCTTTGCGTGCCGCGTTTAAGAGCATATTAGATTCTAAACAGTGTGCAATATTAGTGCCCACAACCATTCTTGCTTGGCAACACTACAACACAACCATAAACCGACTAGGTAATTTGCCGGTCAATGTAGAAATGCTTTCGCGCTTTCGTACGAAAAAACAACAAACTGATATTTTAAGGCGTTTAAAGAATGGTGAAATTGATATCATCATTGGCACACACCGCCTTATTTCAAAGGATGTTGAATTTCACGATTTAGGTTTAGTTATAGTAGATGAAGAGCAACGATTTGGCGTAGAGCAAAAAGAAAAGCTAAAAGAACTTTTCCCGCAAGTTGATGTGCTGACACTAAGCGCAACACCAATTCCGCGTACCTTAAATATGGCCATGACAGGACTTCGCGATATGTCGGTTATAGAGGAGGCACCTGGTGATAGACACCCCGTGCAAACCTATGTTTTAGAACACGACGACGGTGTTTTAAGTGAGGCAATAAACCGTGAACTTCGTAGGGGCGGTCAGGTTTATTATCTGCATAATAGGGTAGAGAGCATTGAGGCACAAGCACTTCGTATAAAGATGCGCTTTCCTGATGCTATAGTTGAAACTGCACACGGAAAAATGGACGAAGCAACACTCTCAAGGGTGTGGCAACGCTTATTAGAACACGAAATAGATATACTTGTATGTACAACAATTATTGAAACAGGTGTTGACGTTCCTAATGCAAACACACTTATTATTGAGGATGCGGATAGAATGGGGCTTTCTCAACTGCATCAATTAAGAGGTAGGGTCGGAAGGTCAGCAAGAAGGGCGTATGCATACCTTTGTTTTAGAAGGGGGAAGGCAATAAGTGATATTGCAACAAAGCGGCTTTCTGCAATACGTGAATTTACTGAGTTTGGAAGTGGATTTAAAATTGCTATGCGCGACCTTGAAATAAGAGGCGCAGGCAGTATCTTGGGCGGCGAGCAGCATGGACATATGGAAGCGGTTGGCTATGATATGTACCTTAAACTTTTAAGCGAAGCGGTAGATGAGGAAAAAGGTATTACACCGCAAAAGAAAACTGAGGAATGTTTGGTGGACCTTTCCATTCCTGCGCATATACCCGAAAAATATATAGAATCAACATCACAACGACTTGGGATATATCGCAGAATAGCAAGCATTACCAACGAGAGCGATAAAGAGGACGTTATAGATGAACTCATAGACCGCTTTGGTGAACCGCCAAAATCTGTAATTGCTCTTTGCGACATATCTCTGTTGCGAATGCGCGCGGCGATGCTTGGAATAAAAGAGGTATCCGAACGCGAGGGAAGCATGCTAATATATGTTAGTTCGGTTGCTTCCAAAGCGGTTGCAAATGTATGCTCAGGCTTTCGCGGCAGGGCAATGCTTAATGCAAGTAGCAAGCCTTATATAGCAGTCCGTAAAGAGAAAGGTAAATCCGTTTTAGAGAATCTAGCCGAGATTTTAGATGTTATGGAAAAATAATCAAAAAAGTGTAGACTTTTATTTAAAAATAGTGTATAATCAATCTATATTTATGTTTTGAATTTAAGGAGGCTCATTTTATGAGAATTTTTAAAAGAAGTATGGCAGTGCTATTAGCAGTAGCAGTAGTGCTATCTCTATCTGCTTGCCATCCAAAAGATGAGGTTGCAGTTACCGTAACCGACGAAAAGTCAGGTATTTCTACAACCCTGACTACCGCACAATATATCTACGCTTACACAAATGCCATTTTAGAGGCTAACAGTAACATAGACGAAAACAAAAAAGACGATGATAAAGAAATTACCGATTACACAAAATACAAGGTAACCGAAACCAACGAAAAAGGTAAGGAAGTAAAAACCGAGTATGAGAAGTGGGTTAATAACCATGCAGAAGAATTAATGCGTAAGCACGCTGCAGCAGAGATTAAGCAAAAGGCATTAAAAATAAAAATTGATGATACTACACAATCCACTATTGACAGTTACTCACAAATGTATTGGCAGTATTATTACCAACCTGTTTTTGAAAAGAACGGTGTAGGTATGGAAACATACAAGAAAATGTTTACTGCAAGTTATTATGAGAATGAGTATTTCCTGTCTATTTATGATAAAGACGGTACTGATGAAGTGGCTGAAAAAACAGTTTCAAAAACATTTTATAATAGTTATTGTTTAGCAGATACAATTAGCATTTCTGTAAAAACAGACGACGATGAAGATAGCGATCTTCCTACTTTAAGCAAAGCAAAGAAAACCTTAAAATCTTATAAAACACGCCTTGAAAACGGTGAGAGTTTTAAGAGCGTTTACGAAGAACATAGTAAGTCTGATGAAGAGGATGAGGATACTTCTTCAGGCACATCTGATTCTGCTATAGTATATGGCTCAGAAGATACTAATAGTGCATCAGAATATTTTGCCGATGTCTATAAACTTAAAAAAGGCGATATTAAAATTCTTGTTTCTGACGATGAGAGCGAAGTAATACTTGTTCAAAAATTAGATATTAAATCAGATGAAGAAAAGTATTATGAGTCATATCGCGAGAGCGTATTGCATCAACTTAAGGACGAAGAGTTTGATAAGAGCTTTGAGAAGTTTGCAGAATCTTTGAAATTAGAGAAAAACAAAACTGCAACTAATCGCGTTAAAATCAAAAAGATTGATGTAGAAACTTCAACAGAAACTGAATAGTTCACAAATAATACGAAAATGCCGTAGATAGCAAGTTGTTATCTACGGCATTTATTTATTTTTCTAAAACTTTTACTATTTCACCGAAATAAAGCTTATGAAAATCATTGTTGTACCATTTTAGAGCATTTGTTTTATCAATAAACATTTGTGGGTCAAGGTCTGCGGCGTATATTTTTTTGCAAATCAAAACCAGGCGTGCCTCTTCAAAATACATAGTATCGTTATCAAAAATTGGTGTAAGACCTGTTTTCAAAACCTTGTCTATATCTCTTCCCGATTTACTGCCGCAAATACTATGCACTTCGCGGTTATCACCCATAAAGCATAACGCGAATGTATCACAATTTTCAATAATAGAATATGTGTGCCGTGTTGGGCGAATTGCGGCAATAGCACAGTCTTTACTCCACATTTCACCAATAAAACCCCAACTAGCAGTCATCATATTATGCTCTTTTTCATCGCCCACAGAAATAAGCATCCACTCATCACGTATCATTTTAACCGCGTTGCCTTTTATCGCGTCGGCTGTAATTTCTTTGAAACTCATAAAATCAACTCCTGTAGGTATTATATAAAAAGATTTCCGAAAAATCAATAATAGATATGCGGTAGAAGAGCATAAAATTACAAAAGGCTATCATCCGATAGCCTTTTTATAATTTAGTAAAGTTTTATATCTTTGATTTTTAATTCTTTACGCTTTGCCTTTATAATTATCCGTATGCCGTTTGAACTTACAAAATTTAACGGACAGATTAACTTATGTCCAATATTGTAACCTCTGTAAACCACTTTCGGTACACCATATTCTGCAGGGTAAATCTCTACGTCAAAATCGGTTACGGCAGAACCTTCGGTTAGGTCCTCTTGAATTACAAGATATTTAAGTACGGTATCATCGTATCTTGCAGAAATCACATCACCGTCAATGGTAAAATCACTAAGTGTTTTTTGAGGCTTTGAGAATTCTGTAGTTATCTTTTCACCAAGTTCTAAAATTCTTTCTACATCTTCTTGCATAAGCAAACCGCGGCGGTCGGGACCGATGTTTAGTAGTAAATTCGTACCATGTCCAACAGTGTTTAAATAAAAACCAAAAAGTGTATCTAACGATTTTAGTGTATCCTTATCGCTTTCTTGATAGAACCAACACTTGCGAATTCTACAATCACACTCTGCGGGTAAAAAGTCTAATTCTCCTAAAGAGTCGCTTTTATCGGTCTGCACTGAAAAAGCAAGGCTGTCAACTTCGGGTCTATCGTTAATGCCTGCAAGACCTGTTTCGTTTCCAACCCAACGAGTATCGGGGTCCCACATATTGAAAATGAGAATTTCAGGTTGCATGTTTCTTATGGCGTTAATTATTCTTTTGGTATCGTATTTATGGTTTTCACTACCACAACCATCAAACCAAAGATAATCAATTTTGCCGTATCCTGTAAGTAGTTCGCTTATCTGATTAATGAAGTAATCATCATACTCTTTGCCTGCGATATTAACAGAGCCAAACTGTGCAGGAGAATAGTATATACCAACCTTAATATCGTATTTATTACAAGCATCACAGAACTCTTTTACTACGTCGCCTGTTCCGTCTTTCCAAGGAGATGAAGCAACAGAATAGTCGGTGTATTTAGAGGGCCAAAGGGCAAATCCATCGTGGTGTTTACAGACTAAAACGGCATATTTGGCACCTGCTTGTTTAATAGTACTAATCCATTGGTCGCAGTTAAGTTCGGTTGGATTAAAACTGGAAGCAGGCATATCTATAACTTCCCAGTCTTTAGCGCCCTCAAAATAGGTGCGAATGCCAAAGTGGAAAAACACACCGAATTCCCAATCTAAAAATTCAATTCTTTTTTTTGGAATATTCATTCTATACCTCCGATGCTTTTTGTAATAATTGTAAAAATCAAATGTAATATAGTCAATTAATATGTTGCTTAAAAAATAACATTATATTGCTTACTTAAGCCTAAAGTGGTGAAGAATATCTTTATTTTTTTCGCGAGCCTCAAGTATATCCTCTTCATACCAAAGTTGTGGTGAGCCGGAATGATGAATAACAAAAGGTATACCTCTAGCGTTTCGTCGGTCAGACACTATGCCAATATGCTCATGAAAGACAACTATATCTCCGCTCTGCCAAGCCGAAATATCTCTAATATCGGTGGTGAGTGTGATGGCATGTTTTTTGTAGTAGGCTGTAAGGTTAGTAACACGCCTAAAGTCAATGTTATCGTCAGGATATTTTATTTTATATGCCTTGCGCCTTGCCGCAATATCTTCTGCTACAAGTTTTCTTAAATCATACCCTGTATCAAGACTGGCAAAAGCAACAACATCGGTGCAAACGCCGTATTTGTCGTTAGGGTAACCGCCAACGTAGTATTTGCTTTTGTACTTAGGCTTTTTAGTTTCTATGTAATTTCTGGCACTTAATAGCAAATCTGTTCTATCATCAATACCGTCGCCGTCGGCATCGTATTGGCTTTTTTCTTCGGTAATATTAAAGTCGGCTGCGGTGTAATATTCCTTTATTAAAAAAGCAAAATCGCCGCAGGTAATTAAAATTAGCACTGCCGCAATAAAAGATGCAAGCAGTGCTCTTAAAACGGCGAATATATAAAGTTTATTTCGCACTATTTAATCTTCTTTCCATATAATTAAATGCATTGTTTTCAAAGGTATCGTCTAATTTTGAAAGTTCAATGTTAGGGTGTTTTCTTTCAATGGCGGTTTTTAAAATAATGTCGCAAAGTTTAGGGTTTTTAGGTAGTAGGGGACCGTGGCTGTAAGAGGCAAAAACGTTTTTATATCGTGCACCCTCTCCGCCGTCACTAGCATTGTTGCCGTGACCTTTAATAATTGTGCCTAGCGGTCTTACACCGTCACCCAAGTAGGTTTTGCCTGAGTGATTTTCAAAACCGATTACCGCGTGTCCACCGTCTTGCTCGTCTAGTTTGAAACTAAAGTCACCAATCATACGCTTTTTTTCGCCAATGGTGTAAAGGTTTAGAGCGCCCAAGAAATCGCACTGTTTTCCGTCCCAAGTTTTGTAGTATTGTCCAAGCATTTGGTAGCCTCCGCAGATTGCTAAAAATACCTTTTCATCCTCTACGGCTTTAATAATATTTTTGCCTTTTTCACCTTTAATGTCTTTCAATAAAACCGACTGCTCAAAGTCTTGCCCACCGCCAATAAAGAAAATATCGTAGTCATTGGGGTTAAAGTTTTGACCAAGTGAAACATCGTGAATTTCTGAATTAATACCACGCCACTCTAAACGCTTTTGCATACAAGTAATATTACCGCTATCGCCGTATAGGTTAAGGGTGTCAGGGTACAAATGGCAAATTTTTAAGGTTATATTTTCCATTATTTCCAAAACTCCTTAACTGAATATTTTTTGCTTAGCAAACTGTGTATTTCAAGCATAGCGGTATATGTTGGCATTATAAAAGCAGGTGAATCTTGATTGGTAATATCCTCTAGCATAGCTTCATAACTTTGTTCAACAACAATTTTTTCTAAAGGTATGCCTGCATATTTAAACCTTAATGCCATTTCGTCGGCTCTAATACCTGTTACTAAAACTTTTTTAAGCTTGTCACCCATAAGCGAAAACTTTTCAAAGTCGGCATCCCATATCCAACTGATATCGGTACCATCGGCATATCTGTCGTTAAGTCCTACCACAAAAACAGAGGGCTCTTTTACATTGTAAACAAAGTTAAGAACTTGGTTTGCGCCTGCAGGGTTCTTAACAAGAATCATTCTAATATCGTTGCCGTTAATATTAAACTTTTCCATTCTGCCAAAACCACACGCAAAACCTTCCAAAGCGGTTTTTATTGTTGCAAAATCAAGACCCATAGCAAATCCAACCGAAGCTGCGGCAGTAGCGTTATAAATGTTGTAACCGCCCGGTAGATTTATTTTAACATTATCTGCTTCACCGTTTATGTTAAGTGAAACGGTTGTAGAATCAACGTCGCTTTCTAAAATGCTTTCAACAAATATAGAGGGAGTAGGACGAGAATAACCACAGTTTTTGCAAGAATAACTACCAAGGTGTCCGTAGGTAATATAATCGTAACTATATTCAGTACCGCAGTTTATACAGTATGGAGCATCTGAAACCTCTTTAACTCTATCTTTGTATATTGGGCAGTTAAGACCGTAAAAAATAACGTTATTGCTAATGCGCTCTTTAAGAGAGGTTGATAGCGAGCAGTCGGCATTAAGGCAAACTATAGCATTGGGTATATTTTTAATACCCTCGTAAATACCTGTAATGGTGTGTGTAATTTCACCATATCTATCTAACTGGTCACGGAAAACGTTAGAAACTACAACGTAGTGAATTTCGGCATAACGGCTAACATTTTTAAAAGCAAGCTCATCACACTCAATTAAAGCATAGTTGTATTTGCACTTACCGAAAAGTGTACTGTTGTAGATAAATTCTGCGGCAATGCCTGTATCCATATTAGCACCCGATTTATTGGTAAAATAATCTTTACCGCTTTCAATCAGGCATTGTTCAATCATTCGTGTAATGGTGGTTTTACCGTTTGTGCCTGTAACTAAAATAACTGTAACACCGCGAGAAAGTTTGCCAATAATAGATGGGCATAATTTTAGTGCTATTGTTCCCGGTAAATTGGTGCCGCCTCGCCCTAAACACCTAAGAGCAAAACGAACAAGTCGGCAAATTATTATTGTAAAACTAGTTAGAATTCTCACTTATATCTTCCTTTTTAGTACAAAACTTATTTTTAAAATAATCGCAAATTTTTGGTAAATATGGGTAAATTACAGAAGCCAACAGAAGAAGCCCTGCAACAATAATTAAAACAATAATCCAAGCGTTAAGCGGTTGCTCGCCTGTAGGGACATTATAAGTATACATATATATTCTGCCTTTCAAACAAATTCTTTAGTTATTTTATCATAATTGTTTTAAGTAGTCAATAAAATAGCGCACACAACAAAAGTTTAGTTATGTGCGCTATTTTTAAATATTTATAGTGTTGTTGATGGGTAAAAGCGCAAAATCGTTTTTGTTGTGGCTAACAATAATTACGGTTTTACCATTAAGATATGGCAATATGTTTTCTGCGAGTTGTTGTTTTAATTTTTGGTTTAGCGCAGAAAAAGGTTCGTCTAAGAGAATGATGTCTGCATCATACCCAATGGCGCGCGCTAAGGAAACCCTTGCCTTCATACCGCCCGAAAGTTCGTGAGGTTTTTTATCTGCAAAGTCGGAAACCTTCATATCGTCCAGCAATTTTTCCAAATTAATATCAGGAGAAAGACAAATAGAAATATTTTCTTTAGCGGTAAGGCTTGGGAATAGCCTATAATCTTGAAAGGCAATTGCTATTTTTTTACCCTCGGTACCAAGTATTTCACCATCGTGATTTTGCAGACCTGCGATTGCTCGTAAAAGGGTTGTTTTACCACCACCTGAAGCACCGCACAAAGCGGTAATACCTAAGGGTATTTCGGCGTTAAATTTTTCTATTGCTTTTGCACCATCAAAAGAAACGGAGAGATTTTTAATTTTAATCATTATTGCCACCTCGTTCCAGTAACTTTTTAAAAAGCACCTCAAAGAGTAGGCTTAATACAATAACAACAAAGGTCCAAGCAAAAACGTTTTCTGTTTCCAAATAAACCTTGCCGTTATAAATTTCACTACCAATGGCAACCTTTGGAGTACAAAGAATTTCTGCCGCAATACCTGCTTTAAAACTAAGGCCAAGCGAGGTTGAAAAAGCCGCTAAAAAGTAACTTTTAAGGGTGGGCAGATATAGGGCGCGAAAGCGTGTAAATCCTTTTATGCTATATAGATTTGCTGCCTCAATAAGTCCACCGTCAACAGCGCGAAAACCCTCGTATACGTTTGAAGCTACAAGTGGTATAACAATAAGTATACTGGTAATTGAGGGAATGGTGTTATTAGGGAACCAAAAGAATAATAGTATTATAAATGAGGCAACCGGTGTAGCTTTAACAAGTATAAGTAAAGGGTCAAGTAAATACTTTGCGGTTTTGCTAATATGAGAAAGCGCACCGAATCCTGCACCAATAATACTACCAAGCAAAAAACCTAGTATTATTCTTACACAGGAGATAGATATTATCTTCCAAAAATCAGTATCCTTAACTATTGCCCAGAGTCTTGTAAAAACGGCAATAGGGGTAGGCAATACTGTAGCGTTAGCAATAAATGTTGCCACAAAATGCCATACCGCTATAAGAATAATTATAGCGGCGGCTTTTTTTATTAATGTGAAAATTTTATTTGCCGATGTAGTAGAAACTGTCATCAGGTAATTTTCCTCCAACAGATTTAATGTTATAATCAAATAAAACTTTTAAGAATGGGCTAAGCGCATTCTTCATTTCTTCGCCTGTAATAAGCGTTATGTTGCAGTTTGGAATAGCACTTTTGGCAACGGCGGCTTTTGGTACAATTCCGTACTGCTCAACAATAACGGAGGCCTCTTCGGTTTGCTCGTTAACGTATTTAACGCTTAGTTCGTATTCTTTAATAAAGTTTTTGTATGCTTGCTCGTTGTTATCCAAAAACTCTTTTTTTGCAATAATACAACCTTGGGCAATCTTACTGCCGTCGGTAGCAACCTTATTCCATTCCTCTGTCATATTAAGAACCCTTTTTGCATTGGTGTTTTGCATAAGTGTTGTGGTAGCGTTAGGCTCAGGTAAAAGAGCAATATCTGCTTTGCCTGCCGCCATAAGCGAAACAAGTTCTGCATGTTCTGCAATAAATTCAATTGTAACATCTTTGTCTGGGTCAATGTTGTTCTTGCTTAAAACGTAGCGTAGAATATATTCAGGGGTAGAGCCTTGACCTGTTGCATAAATCTTTTTACCGCGAAGGTCCTCAACGTTGGTAATCGTGTTTGTGGTATCAAGCATATAAAGAACACCTAGGGTGTTAATTCCGCAAACAACATATTTGCCTTCTGTTTTGTTGTAAAGTGTAGCGGCTAGGTTTACGGGAACTGCGGCAATATCAACTTCACCTTTTATAACCGAGGCGGCAATATCTTCAGGTGCAGATGCAATACTTATATTATAGTCATTAAGTGCTTCGCCTTTATCATTGTCTGCCATAAGTTTAACCATACCAATACCCGTAGGACCTTTAAGTGCAAGGGCAGAAACCTTGGCTTTTTCTACTATAGCATCACTTGTGGTGCTTGAAGTACCGTCGGGCTTGACCGTGTTGCAAGCGGTGCCGATAACCGCAATAGCAAGCATTAAAACTACTGCCAAAATTCTTTTAATTGTTTTCATAATTAGAACCTTCCTTTTATAATGTTTTTAATTTGTTCGCGTTAAGAATGGTAATTTTACGCCCATCACGTTTTATAACGCCCTCTGCTTCTAAAGTATCAAGCGAGCGGTAAAGCGATGCACGTCCAATATCCAAAGCCAGCGCAAGTCGTGATAAACTGAGAGTTATTAAAGCAACATCACCACTTGCGTTACTAAGAATATACTTGGCAACCTTTTTAAGCGAATTGTCTGCCGTAAATGAATCAATCTTACGGTTTAGCAAATGGATTTTTTGTGATAAGAAATTCAGATAATTAACTGCAAATTTAGGGCATTGGTCTATTAAAAATTCTGCCGCCTCGCGACTAACGTAAAAGGCACTGCCCGTAGTTTTTGCGGTAATAACCGTTGGATAGGCTTCGTTATAAAATAATGAAGCGGCTCCAAAACAATCGCCCTCTTTGTATCGGTTGAGCAGTGTAGTGCCGTTATAACATTCGGCAGTACCCGAAAGCAAAATACAAAGACCATAACCGCTTTCACAAGGAAAAATAGTTTCGCCCTTAATAAAGTTCAGCAACTTTGTTTTTGGATGGTTTAAAAGCAGGTCAATATGTTCTTGCTCTAATCCTAAAAAAAGTTGTGAGAGGGCAATTATCTGTTTCTGACGTTTATCCATAAGCACCTCAAAACTGTATCATTTGGTACAATTATTATAAAATAACAAGCGGTTATTGTCAATATGCTTTTAATAAATTTTAAAAAATACACAATACTTACCCTGTAATCTTGCAATTAAAATGTATATATTACTGAAAATAAAAAAATATGATAAAAACCGCTAATAAATCGTTGACAGAATATTTAATAAGTGGTATAATGTAGTCAATCTTTAAGCACGATACAGAGATGTCGGCAAGGTTGGTATATGAAGTGTAGGAATGCAAGCGTTTGCGTTCCCTTGTTTTTGTGTGCTAAGCCTTGCAGAATAAGCAAGGTTTATTTTATTTTTAGGGGGAGAAGGCAATGGCAAAGGTTATTACAGGCACTAAAGGTGTTGTTGGTTTTTCCAATACTGTTAATGATATTATTAATGCTAAGGCTCAATTGTCCCCATACGGTGTTGATAAATATACTATTTTTCCCGGTTTTTGCGATGTGCATGTGCATTTTCGTGAGCCGGGTTTTTCTTATAAAGAGACGGTTTTGTCGGGTAGTAGCGCGGCAGCAGCAGGCGGATACACCGCGGTTTGCACAATGCCAAACTTAACCCCTGTGCCCGACTCTTGTGAAAATCTTAAAGCCCAAACCGATATAATAGATACATCTGCAAAAATTGCGGTTTACCCATACGGTGCAATCACGGTGGCTCAAAAAGGTGAGCAACTTTCGGATATGCAGGGTATGTGCGAAAATGCAATAGCCTTTTCAGACGATGGTAGAGGCGTACAGTCGGAAGAACTAATGCGAAGCGCTATGCTAAAGGCTAAAGAACTAGGTAAAATAATAGTTGCGCACTGTGAAGATAACGCCTTGCTTTTCGGTGGATATATACACGATGGCGAGTATGCAAGAAGTAACGGACATAAAGGTATCTGCAGTGAAAGTGAGTGGGGCCCCATAGCGCGCGACTTAAAACTTGCAAAGGAAACAGGTTGTAAATACCACGTCTGCCACATTTCTACTAAAGAAAGTGTAGAACTTATAAGAAGAGCAAAAGCCGATGGGGTAGATGTTACCTGCGAAACGGCACCGCATTATCTTATTTTGGATGATAGTAACTTGGAAGAGCACGGCAGGTTTAAAATGAATCCGCCGCTTAGAAGTAAAGAGGATAAGTTGGCACTCATTGAGGGTATAGTAGATGGCACGATTGATATGATTGCTACCGACCATGCACCACACTCTTTAGAAGAAAAGAGCAAAGGCCTTCAAAAAAGCGCATTTGGTGTTGTAGGTCTTGAAACTGCATTTGCATCGTTATATACCCACTTGGTTAAAACAAAGGTTATAACCTTGGAAAAACTTATAGACCTTATGGCAATAAACCCAAGAGAACGGTTTAATATACCGCTAGGTGCTGATTTCAGTATTTGGGATTTAAACAAAGAGTATGTGGTTGACCCACAAAAATTCATTTCATTAGGAAAGGCAACACCGTTTGAAAATATGACCTTTAGCGGTGAGTGTGTAAAAACAGTATACGGAGGAGAAATAGTATGGTAAAGAAGTATAACAGAAAACTAGTGCTTGAAAACGGAACAGAGTATTTAGGTTACGGTTTCGGCGTTATCAATAACAAGGTAACAGAGTTGGTTTTTGATACATCAATGATAGGTTATGAAGAGGTTGTTTCTGACCCTGCATATCTGGGCCAGACAGTTGTTATGACATATCCATTAATCGGTAACTATGGCATAGCAGAAGAAGACCTTGTCACAAAAGCACCAATGATTGGTGGTTTTGTTGTAAGAGAATATAATAACTCACCTTCAAACTTCCGCTATACTAAAACACTATCAGAGATTATGGAGGAGAACGGTATAGCAGGTATCTATGGTGTTGATACAAGAAAACTTACCGCTTTCTTGCGCGATAATGGTAGTTGCAAAGCAATCATTACCGATATAAACACAGATACTAAAGAAGCGCTGACAGCGATTAAAAATCACAACGCGGTAGTTGATTTAAGCGAGGTTAGTTGCAAAAAATGTTGGTATTCCAGAACACCTAACCCTAAGTATAATGTAGTTGCTATAGATTGTGGCATTACATACGGTGCAGTTCGTTTACTTAACGAGCGTGGCTGTAACGTTTCGGTTGTGCCCTATAACATAACATTTAGCGAAATAGAAAAAATGAAACCCGACGGAGTTTATATTTCAAGCGGCCCCGGTAATCCTCTGGACTTTGCTGAAATTTCTAATCTTATAAAAGAACTTCGCGGTAAATATCCAATAGTTGCGGTTGGCCTCGGTATGCAAATACTATGTCTTTCTTACGGTGCTAAAACATATAGGTTAAAGGTTGGCCATCACGGTGGCAACTATCCTATAAAGAACACCCAAAACGGCGAGGTGGAAATCACTGTTCAAAACCACGACTACGCTGTATCCGAGGAAAGCCTAAAAGGTACCGATTTGGTTGTTACCTATAAAAACATTTTAGACGGTAGCGTTGAAGCGGTTGAGTGTGAAAAAGATAGCGTAATAGGCACCCAGTATTATCTTGACGATTCAGAGGGTCCTAACGGTAGAACAAGCGTTATTGATAGATTCCAAAAACTTATGAAGGAGGGCAAGTGCAATGCCTAAGAGAACCGATATAAAGAAGATACTTGTAATTGGCTCAGGTCCTATTGTTATAGGTCAGGCAGCCGAGTTTGACTATGCAGGCACACAGGCTTGCTTAGCCCTAAAAGAAGAGGGATATGAGGTTGTGCTTTGCAACTCTAACCCTGCTACTATAATGACCGATACTACCATTGCAGATAAGGTTTATATGGAACCGCTTACTTTAGAGTATATCGCAAAGATACTTCGTTACGAGCGCCCTGATGCAATAGTTCCGGGCATTGGCGGTCAAACAGGTCTTAACCTTGCAATGCAACTTGAAAAGAAGGGTGTACTAAAAGAGTGCCATGTTGAATTACTTGGCACAAGAAGTGAAAGTATTGAGCGTGCAGAGGACCGCGAACTGTTTAAACAACTTTGCGAAGAATTGGGTGAGCCTGTTCTTCCATCTGATATCGCAACCTCTATTGAAGAGGGATTAAAGGTAGCAGAAGAAATCGGCTATCCTGTTGTTTTGCGCCCTGCATTTACCCTTGGCGGTACAGGTGGCGGTTTCGCTAACGACGAAGAAGAGTTTTTAGAAATAATGAAAAACGCACTTAACCTTTCACCTGTTGGTCAGGTGCTTATTGAAAAGAGCATAAAGGGTTATAAGGAAATTGAGTACGAGGTAATGCGCGATGCTAATGATACCGCAATTGCCATATGTAATATGGAAAACATTGACCCAGTTGGCGTTCACACAGGCGACTCGGTTGTTGTTTGTCCAACCCAAACTCTAACATATAAAGAGTGTCACATGCTAAAAGAAAGTGCACTTAGAATTATCCGTGCGCTTAAAATTGAGGGTGGCTGTAACGTTCAGTTTGCGCTTGACCCAAAATCTTTCCAATATTATCTTATTGAGGTTAACCCAAGAGTTTCACGTTCGTCAGCTCTTGCTTCTAAGGCTAGCGGTTTCCCTATTGCAAGGGTTACTGCTAAAATCGCGGTTGGTATGCATTTAGATGAAATCAAAATTGCAAACACTCCTGCATCGTTTGAGCCTAGCATAGATTATGTTGTTTCAAAAATGCCACGATTCCCGTTTGATAAGTTTGCCGATGCTAACAATAAACTCGGCACACAGATGAAGGCAACCGGCGAAGTTATGAGCATTGGTAGAACGGTTGAGGAAAGTTTGCTTAAAGCAATCCGTTCACTTGAAATAGGCGTTTATCACCTACATAGCAAAAAGTTTGACGGTATGAATGCAGAGTGGCTGTTAGAGTACATTAAGGATGCTACCGATGATAGATATTACGCTATTGCAGAATTATTGCGCCTTAAAACCGATATGGAAAAAATTGCCGCAGCAACAGGAGTTGATATCCTGTTTATAGAGTGTTTAAATAACATTATCAATATGGAAAATGTCCTTCGTTCTGCTAAATGGGATAAAGACGTATTAGTAGAAGCAAAGCGTATGGGCTTCTGCGATAAAGCAATTGCAGATATGTGGGGCGTTACCGAGATTGAGGTATTTAACTATCGTGTAGAATCCGACATTATGCCTGTATATAAAAAGATTGATACCTGTGGTGCGGTGCTTCCTTCTGATGTTAACTATCTATACTCAACCTATGAGGACGAAAACGAGTCTATCGTTACAGATAAAAAGAAGATTATCGTTTTAGGTTCAGGACCTATTCGTATAGGTCAAGGCGTAGAGTTTGACTATTCAACAGTACACGCTGTTACAACAATTAAAAAAGCAGGTTACGAGGCAATTATTATAAACAACAACCCCGAAACCGTTTCAACCGACTATACTACTTCTGATAAACTTTATTTTGAGCCGCTTTGCACAGAAGATGTTATGAACATCATTTTGCACGAAAAACCTGATGGTGTTATCGCATCCTTAGGTGGTCAAACCGCAATTAACCTAGCCGAGCCTTTGCGCGCTCGCGGTGTTAAAATTATCGGTACAGACTGCGATGCTATTGAGCGCGCCGAAAACCGCGATTCGTTTGAAAAACTTTTGTTATCTCTTAACATTCCGCAACCAAAAGGTAAAGCGGTTACAAAGATTGAAGATGGTGTTAACGCCGCTAGAGAAATTGGTTATCCTGTGCTTGTTCGTCCAAGTTTCGTTCTTGGTGGTAGGGCAATGCAGATTGTTGCCGATGAAGAACAACTTCGCCACTACCTAAAGACTGCCGTTGAAATTGATGAGGACAAGCCTGTTCTTGTTGATAAATATATTCAAGGCAAAGAGGTAGAGGTTGACGCTGTTTGCGACGGTACAGATGTGTTCATTCCAGGTATTATGGAACTTGTTGAGAGAACAGGTATCCACTCAGGTGACTCTATAAGCGTATACCCAACCTTCAGCATTTCGCAAAAGGTTAAGGATACTATATTAGACTATACCAAGAGGCTTGGTATTGGCATCGGCATTGTAGGTCTTTACAACATTCAGTTCATCGTTGATAACGATGATAATGTATATATCATTGAGGTTAACCCAAGGTCTTCAAGAACCGTTCCTTTCCTTTCAAAATCAACCGGATATAGCCTTGCAGATATTGCAACCTACGTAATTCTCGGAAAATCATTGCGCGAGCAAGGTATTATGGATGGTATGCCCGAAGAAAAGAAACGTTACTATGTAAAGGTACCTGCATTCTCATTCTCAAAACTTAGCGGTCTTGATGCATATCTATCACCCGAAATGAAGTCAACAGGTGAAGCAATCGGTTATGATGATAGACTTAATCGTGCGCTTTATAAGGCTTTGCAGGCTTCGGGTATGAATATTATGAACTACGGTACTGTTTTAGTAACCGTTGCCGATTGTGATAAGGCAGAAGCACTACCACTTATTCGCAGATTCTATAACCTTGGCTTTAATATTGAGGCAACAAGCGGTACAGCGGCTTATCTAAAAGAGCACGGCATTCGCACAAGGGTACGCAAAAAGATTAGTGACGATCCGGACGATATCACAAACGCTATCCGTCAGGGTTATGTAACCTATGTTATCAATACTCGTGATGTTAACTCGGTTGATATTTTATCTGACGGACACGCTATTCGTCAGTGTGCAACCCAAAACAATGTTTCTATCTTTACCGCACTTGATACCGTAAGGGTTCTACTAGACGTTTTAGAGGAAACTACACTTGGTATTTCAACTATTGATGCTTAAAGGGAGCATATTATGAAACAAGAATTATTCAAAATAATTTCTAATACCCCCATAGCCAACGATGTTCTTAAAATGGTTTTAGAAGGGGATACTTCCGATATAACCGCTTCGGGTCAGTTTGTAAATATTAAAATTGACGGATTATACCTTCGCCGCCCAATTTCTGTGTGCGATGTTGAGGATAATAAACTAACCCTAATTTACAAAGTGGTTGGCAAGGGCACCGAAATAATGCGCGATATGAAAGCAGGCGAAATGCTGGATATACTAACCGGTCTTGGAAACGGTTACGACCTAACTTTAAGCGGTAATAAACCATTGCTTTTGGGCGGTGGTGTAGGTGTTCCGCCTCTTTATAACCTTGCAAAAAAACTAATTGCAGAGGGTAAAGAAGTAACCGTAATACTTGGCTTTAACTCTAAATGCGATGTGTTTTATGAAAATGAATTCGCAACTCTTGGCACAAAGGTTTTTGTTACCACCGCAGACGGTAGTTATGGCATAAAAGGTTTTGTAACCGATGCCGTAAAAGATTTAGATTATACCTATTTTTACACCTGTGGTCCTGAACCAATGTTAAAAGCGGTTTATAAATCTCTTACCACTTCTGGTCAGTTTAGCTTTGAAGAGCGTATGGGTTGTGGTTTCGGTGCTTGTATGGGTTGCAGTTGCAAAACAATTACAGGTAATAAGCGTATTTGCAAAGAAGGCCCTGTGTTACAAAAGGAGGATATTATATGGGAAAATTAAGTGTTAACCTTTGCGGAATAGAACTTGATAACCCTATAATCCCCGCAAGCGGTACCTTTGGCTTTGGCTACGAGTTCGCAGAACTTTATGATATAAATATACTAGGCACCTTTTCTTTTAAAGGCACCACAAAAGATGCACGTTTTGGAAATCCTACTCCAAGAATCGCCGAGTGTAGTTCGGGTATGATCAATGCGGTTGGTTTGCAAAATCCAGGTGTTGAAAAGGTTATTAGTGAAGAACTGCCAAAGCTTTCTAAAGTTTTTAGTAAAAAGGTAATGGCAAACATAAGCGGCTTTTCTGTAGAAGATTATGCTTATACTTGCGAAAAAATTGAAAAATGTGAGCAGGTGGGTTGGCTTGAAGTTAATGTTAGTTGCCCTAATGTTCACGGTGGTGGTATGAGTTTTGGTACCGACCCTAAAGCCGCGGCAGAGGTAACGGCGGCTGTTAAAAAGGTTACAACCAAGCCTGTTATTATCAAATTATCACCAAATGTTACCGATATTGTTTCTATTGCCAAAGCATGTGAGGAAGCGGGTGCAGACGGTATTAGCCTTATAAACACTATGCTTGGTATGCGAATAAATCTAAAAACTAAAAAGCCGATTATTGCTAATACAATGGGTGGCTTTTCAGGTCCTGCAATTTTTCCTGTTGCAGTTCGCATGGTATATCAGGTAGCCAATGCGGTTAAAATTCCGGTTATCGGTATGGGTGGCGTAAGCACTGCAGAGGACGTAATTGAAATGATGCTTGCAGGTGCAACGGCAGTAGAGGTTGGTGCCGCCAATCTTGTTGACCCCTATGCTTGCAAAAATATGATTGAGCAGTTGCCAATTGCTATGGCTAAATATAATATAAACGCTTTAAGCGATATAATTGGAGGAGTTAATAATGGGTAAAGACGTTATTGTTGCTTGCGATTTCTCTAGCAAAGAACAGGTTTTTGATTTCTTGGATAAATTCACAGGCAGAAAGCCTTTTGTAAAAATCGGTATGGAACTATTTTATGCCGAGGGACCTGAGATCGTGCGCGAAATCAAAAAACGCGGACATAAGATTTTCTTGGATTTAAAATTACACGATATCCCTAATACTGTTAAAAAATCAATGTCGGTTTTATCACGTCTTGACGTTGATCTTTGTAACTTACACGCCGCAGGTACTGTTCGTATGATGGAGGCAGCGCTTGAAGGTTTAACAAGACCTGACGGTACAAGACCTTTGCTTATAGCCGTAACCCAACTAACTTCTACCGACCAAGAGAGTATGGAGAACGACTTGCTAATTAATGAGCCTATTGATAAGGTTGTTATGCACTATGCTGCTAATGCAGAAAAAGCAGGCTTAGACGGTGTTGTTTGTTCACCTTTAGAGGCTAAAAAGGTGCATGAAGTTTGCGGTAACGATTTTCTTACCGTTACCCCCGGTGTGCGCTTTGCAGATGGTGATATCGGTGACCAAAAGCGTGTTATGACACCTGCTGAGGCTAAAAAAATCGGCTCAGACTATATAGTTGTAGGCAGACCTATAACAGCTGCCGAAGATCCAGTTGCCGCATACGAGCGTTGCATTGCAGAGTTTGTTGGTTAAACATTTAATATAAAGGAGAATTGTTATGCAAAAATTAATCGCAAAAGACCTTCTTTCAATCAAGGCTGTTTTCTTCCGTCCGGAAGAACCATTCACTTGGGCAAGTGGAATTAAAAGCCCAGTTTATTGTGATAACCGCTTAACTCTCACTGCACCAAAGGTTCGTACCGATGTTGAGCAGGGACTTGCAAAACTTATTAAAGAGAACTACCCTGAAGCAGAGGTGCTTATGGGTACATCTACTGCAGGCATAGCACACGCCGCTATCACTGCACATATTCTTGATATGCCTATGGGTTATGTACGCTCTGGCGCGAAAGACCACGGCAGACAAAATCAAATAGAAGGCAAACTTGAAAAAGGCCAAAAGGTTGTAGTTGTTGAAGATTTAATCTCAACAGGCGGTAGCGTTATTGAGGTTGTAAACGTACTTCGCGAAGCAGGTGCAGAGGTGCTTGGTATAGTAAGCATCTTCACCTACGGTATGCAAAAGGGTATTGACCGTCTAAATGCCGCAGAGGTTAAGAATATATCCCTAACAAACTTTGATGTTATCGCCGAGGTTGCCGCCGAGGAAGGATACATTAAAACAGAAGACATCAAAAAATTAATTGCTTTCCGCAACAACCCATCAGATGAAAGCTGGATAGGTGCAAAATAATATGAGAAGTCTTATTGATATTTTAGATTTTTCCACAGAAGAAATTATGGAGCTTATTTCTACCGCTAATGACATTATTGCTGATCCTAAAAAGTATAATGAAAAATGTCGCGGTAAAAAGTTAGCCACCCTTTTTTACGAGCCTTCTACTAGAACAAGGCTTAGTTTTGAGGCGGCTATGCTAGAACTTGGCGGTAGTGTGTTGGGCTTTTCAGAGGCTAACAGTTCTTCATCTGCAAAGGGTGAAAGTATTGCCGATACTGCGAAAACTATTAGTTGCTATGCTGATATAATTGCTATGCGCCACCCAAAAGAGGGTGCGCCTTATGTTGCCGCAACCAATGCTACTATCCCTGTTATAAATGCAGGTGACGGCGGACATAACCACCCAACCCAAACCCTTGCCGATTTACTTACAATCTATAGGGAAAAAGGTGATTTTTCAGGTCTTACCGTAGGCTTTTGCGGCGACTTAAAGTTTGGCAGAACTGTGCACTCGCTAATTGCCGCACTTTCAAGATACAGCGGTATAAATGTTGTGTTAATTTCTCCTGAAGAACTAAAACTACCAAGTTATGTTAAAAATGATATCCTTAAAAAGAATGGCATTCCTTACACCCAAACTACAGATTTGGTTTCGGTAATGCCTAGTTTGGATATTCTTTATATGACAAGGGTTCAACGCGAACGCTTCTTCAACGAGGAAGATTACTTAAGACTTAAAGACAGTTATATTTTAGATTTACCAAAACTTAAGGATGCAAAATCTACGCTTTCAATTATGCATCCACTACCACGCGTTAACGAGATTAGTACCGAGATTGATAGCGACCCAAGAGCTTGTTATTTTAAACAGGTGCTTAATGGTAAATATATTCGCATGGCTCTTATTCTAAAATTGTTAGAGGAGGCAGAAAGATGAATATAGATTCAATCCAAAACGGAGTGGTTATTGACCACATTACCGCAGGTAGCGGTATGATGCTTTATAAACTTTTAGGTTTAGGGGATCTTGATTGCTCGGTTGCTATTATAAAAAATGTTAGCAGTAAAAAAATGGGCAAGAAGGACATCATTAAAATAGATGCGGATATTCCAATTAACTTTGATGTAATTGGTTATGTTGACCCAAAGGCTACAGTTAACGTTATAAAAGACGGTAAGCTTACAGAAAAACTTGGTATCAGCATGCCGGAAAAACTTACAAACGTAATTAAGTGCAAAAACCCAAGATGCATAACTTCGGTTGAACTAGGGCTTGATCACATTTTTAAATTAACCGAAAAAGAGAATAAAGTTTACCGCTGCATATATTGCGAAACAAAGGCAAAATAGATAAAAAAGCATAGTGTTTAGGTTGGCTTTTTATAAGCCTTTTCGCCTTGACACAAAATGTCAAAAATGGTATACTATATTTGTTTAATATTTAATAAAAAATACCGTTTCCTGCAACTGACGGATATTTAGTGGAGCACCACGGAGGAACAGGAAATGTTTAGGTTTTTCCTACATCTGCCGACCGTCTGGGCACGCTTAACCATTAACGCAGGTTAGGTGTGTCCTTTTGCAATTTATTACTGATAAAAAGGAGAGTTTTTATGAAAAAAGTTGGTATTATTATGGGTAGCGATAGCGACCTACCAATCATCACTAAGGCTACCGATATGCTTAAAACATTGGGTATTCCACATGACGTGCATGTTTATTCTGCACACCGTACACCTGTTGAGGCTCGCGATTTTGCCCTCTCTGCAAGGGCTAACGGTTTTGGCGTGCTTATTGCCGCAGCAGGTATGGCTGCACATTTAGCAGGTGCTATTGCCGCTAACACAACACTTCCTGTTATTGGTATCCCTTGCAAATCATCTAATTTAGATGGTATGGATGCTTTGCTTTCTACCGTTCAAATGCCGACAGGTATCCCTGTTGCCACAGTAGCTATTAATGGCGGTGCAAATGCTGCTTTACTTGCTGCACAGATTATCGCAGTTGAAGATAAAGAACTTGCCGCAAAACTAGATGCAAAACGTGTAAGCGATGCAAATATTGTTTTAGAGAAAGATAAGAAAATAAGCGCCGAACTAAACGGCTAAGAATAGATAAATAAGGAGTCAAATTATGGGAGGCTATTTTGGAGCTGTTTGTAAAAGCAGTGCCATAGAAGATGTATATTTCGGTACCGATTACCATTCTCACCTAGGTACACGCCGTGCAGGTATTGCGGCGTATGACAAAGAACTTGGACTACAAAGGGAAATACATAATATTGAAAATTCACCTTTTAGAACAAAGTTCTCAGATGTGTTTACCGAAATGAAAGGTGTTGCCGCGATAGGTTGCATAAGTGATTATGACCCACAACCATTGCTAATCTGCTCAAAACTCGGCACATATGCAATATGCGTTATCGGTGTAATTAATAATGCAAAAGATTTAATAGAAAAATATCTTATTAAAAATGGCGGTCACTTTAACGCTATGACCGGTAATAACATAAACGCTACCGAACTAACCGCATCACTAATAAACCAAAAAGATAGTTTTGTAGATGGTATTAAGTTTGCTAGCGAGGTTATTGACGGAACAGCATCAATATTAATATTAACCGAAGAAGGTAAAATCATAGCTGCGCGCGATAAGGTAGGCAGAATTCCTATGGTCTTAGGTAAAAGTGAGCATGGTTACTGTGTTACCTTTGAATCTTTTGCTTATAAAAAGTTAGGCTATGAAGATGAAAAAGAACTAGGTCCCGGAGAAATTGTTGAGATTACGGCAGATGGATATACAAGATTGGCAGAACCGGGCAAGAAAATGCGCGTTTGCTCATTCCTTTGGAGTTATTATGGTTTCCCAACCTCTACTTATGAGGGCGTTAACGTTGAGGTAATGCGCTATATAAATGGTAGACTTATGGCTATGCAGGATAAGATAAGCCATAATGCTGATGATGTTGATTATGTAGGCGGTGTGCCAGACTCAGGAACACCACACGCGATTGGCTATTCAAATGAAAGCGGAAAGCCTTTTGCCAGAGCCTTTATTAAATACACACCAACTTGGGCGCGTAGCTTTATTCCGCCCACACAGGTTGAACGTGAGAGAATTGCTAAAATGAAACAGATTCCCGTTCACGAACTGATTGCGCATAAAAAATTGTTGTTTGTGGATGATTCAATAGTACGCGGAACTCAGTTAAAAGAAACTGTTGATTTCCTTTATGCTAATGGCGCAAAAGCGGTTCATATGCGCTCGGCTTGTCCACCAATAATGTTTAGTTGTAAGTACCTCAACTTTACAAGGGCAACCAATGAAATGGAACTGATTGCAAGAAGGGTTATAAATGACCTTGAGGGTGAAGAGGGCTTAAAGCATATTGAAGAGTACTCTAATGGTGATACCGAACGCGGTAAGGCACTAAGAACAGAGATATGTAAACAACTTAACTTTGACTCTCTTGAGTTCCAAACATTAGACGGTATAATTAAGGCAATAGGACTTCCGGAAGATTGCCTTTGCACATATTGTTGGACAGGTAAAGAATAATTAAAGAAAAGGTGAATATTATGCATAACATTTCTAAATCTGATAGTTACGCAGCTGCAGGCGTTGATATTACTGCAGGTTATAAATCTGTTGAACTAATGAAAAAACACATCTTACGTACTAAAAATGAAGGTTGTTTAGATGATGTTGGTGGTTTTGGCGGTTGCTTTGGCTTAGACCTAACCGACATTAAAGAGCCTGTTTTGGTTTCAGGTACTGACGGCGTTGGAACAAAAATTAAACTAGCAATGCTTTTAGACAAGCACGATACAATCGGTATTGACTGTGTTGCTATGTGTGCAAATGATATAATTTGTTGTGGTGCAAAACCCCTTTTCTTTTTAGATTATATTGCTTGTGGCAAAAACTATCCTGAAAAGATTGCTGATATCGTAGGCGGTGTTGCCGAGGGTTGTGTTCAGGCAGGTTGTGCTTTAATCGGCGGTGAAACTGCAGAGCATCCGGGTCTTATGCCGGAAGACGATTACGACCTTGCAGGCTACTGCACAGGCGTTGTGGATAAATCAAAAATTCTTGATAAAAACACAGTTGCAGAAGGTGATGTGGTTATTGCTCTTGCTTCAACAGGTGTTCATTCAAACGGTTTCTCATTAGTTCGTAAAGTGTTTGATATAGAGAATGCTGACCTAGTAAGCCCTGTTGCAGAACTTGGCGGCAAATCTCTTGGCGAAACACTTTTAACCCCAACTAAAATGTATGTTAAATCAATGCTAGCACTCTTTAAAGAGGTTAAGGTTAAGGCTGTATCGCATATCACAGGCGGCGGTTTTTATGAGAATATTCCGCGTGCATTACCAGAGGGAAAAAGTGTTAAGGTTGATAAATCTGCACTTAAAATACTTCCTATCTTTGAGTATATTGCAAAGGTTGGCAATATCCCTGAGCGTGATATGTTCAACACCTTTAATATGGGCGTTGGTATGAGCGTTACTGTTGCTCCTCAAGATGCTCAAAAGGCGTTGGAGATTCTTAATGCTAACGGTGAAGATGCTTACATAATCGGTGAAGTTGTTTCTTCATCAGAGGGTGTAATTCTATGATAGATACAAAAAACATTGTTGTTTTGGTATCGGGCGGCGGAACAAATCTTCAAGCGTTAATAGATGCAGAGGCTAAAGGTGAATTAGGTTGCGGTAAAATCACCTGTGTTATCGCATCAAAATCCGATGCTTTCGCATTAGAGCGTGCTAAAAAAGCAGGTATTAAAACAAGAACACTTATTAGAAAAGATTATAGTGATATTGCTTCTTATAGCAAAGCAATGCGTGACCTACTAATAGAAGAAAAAGCAGACCTTGTTGTGTATGCAGGGTTTATGACAATACTTGATGAAAATGTTTGTGATGCATTTGAGTATAAAATGATAAATGTTCACCCTGCGCTTATTCCGTCTTTTTGTGGCAAGGGATATTATGGCTTGCATGTTCACGAAGAGGCACTAAAAAAAGGTGTAAAGGTATCTGGCGCAACGGTTCACTTTGTTACTGCAGAGTGTGATGCAGGTCCAATTATTCTTCAAAAAGCAGTTAATGTTTTAGAAGGGGATACACCAGAAACCCTGCAAAGAAGAATAATGGAAGAGGCAGAGTGGAAAATTTTACCCAAAGCCGCAAAACTTTTCTGCGAGGGTAAAATCAAAGTAGAAAACGGCAAGACAATTATTTCAGAATAATTAAGAAAGAAAGTGTAGTTATGGAAATCAAATCAATCGTAAGCGAACTTAATTCATTGGCATATCACGGCAGAGGTATAATTATCGGCAAAAGTGCAGACGGCACTAAAGCTATTACCGCATACTTTATTATGGGTAGAAGTGAAAACAGTCGTAACCGCGTTTTTGTTGAGGATGGCGAGGGCATTAGAACACAGGCTTTTGATGAAAGCAAAATGACCGACCCTCACCTAATTATCTATGCACCTGTTCGTGTTCTTGGTAACAAAACAATTGTTACTAACGGTGACCAAACCGATACAATTTATGAATTAATGGACAAGCAAATGACCTTTGAACAGGCATTACGTACTCGCGAATTTGAGGACGATGTTCCTAACTACACACCACGTATTTCGGGTATAATACGTCTTGAAAACGGTGATATGAATTATGCTATGTCAATTCTAAAATCTGCCGATGGTGACGGTAGTTCTTGCCAAAGATACACATTTGCATATTCTAATCCGCTACCTGCAAAGGCAAAGTTTATCCATACATATAAATGCGATGGTAATCCGCTACCAAGTTTTGAGGGCGAGCCTAAAACCTTAGAACTACCCGATATGGATATTGATAGCCTTACAGACCTTATCTGGACAAACTTAAACGAGGATAACAAGGTATCGCTATTTGTTAGATACATTGATTTAAAAACCGGTAAATACGATTCCAGAATCGTTAACAAAAATAAATAATAAGAGGTAATTAAAATGAAAGAGTTCTTATTGAAATATGGTTGTAACCCCAACCAAAAACCTTCCAAAATATACATGGCAGACGGCAGTGAACTACCTATTGAAATCTTATGTGGTAGACCCGGTTACATTAACTTCCTAGACGCTTTTAACAGTTGGCAACTTGTTAAGGAGTTAAAAGAGGCTTTAGGTCTTCCTGCTGTTACCTCTTTTAAACACGTAAGTCCTACATCTGCGGCGGTTGGAATTCCGCTATCTGATAAACTTAAAAAGGCTTGCTTTGTTGATGATATTGAGGGCTTGGATGATTCACCACTAGCCTGTGCTTATGCCAGAGCAAGAGGTACCGATAGAATGTGCTCTTTCGGTGATTGGGTTGCACTTTCAGACGTTTGCGATGTTACTACAGCAAAAATGATTAAGCGCGAAGTATCCGATGGTATCATTGCTCCTGGTTATACCGACGAAGCTTTAGAGATTTTAAAATCAAAACGCGGCGGTAACTACAACATAGTTAAAATTGACCCTGATTTTGTACCTGAGGAGATAGAGCGTAAACAGGTTTACGGCATCACCTTTGAGCAGGGCAGAAACAACTTTAAAATTGACCGCGAGTTGCTTTCAAACATAGTAACCGATAATAAAGATTTACCTGAAAGTGCAGTGCGCGACCTTATAATTTCGCTTATCACTTTAAAATACACACAGTCTAACTCTGTTTGCTATGCAGTAGACGGTCAGGCAATCGGTGTAGGTGCAGGCCAACAGTCGCGTATACATTGTACACGTTTGGCAGGCACTAAGGCGGATACTTGGTTCTTGCGTCAGCACGATAAGGTTTTAAATCTACCTTTCAAGGATACCCTTGGCAGACCCGACCGTGATAATGTTATTGACGGTTATATTAATAAAAACGAAGAGGATGTTTGTGCCGACGGAAATTGGCAGAAATACTTCACCACTCAGCCAGAGCCTTTGACCGAGAATGACATTAAAGAATATTTAAGCAGTATTGATGGCGTTGCCTTAGGCTCAGATGCATTCTTCCCATTCAGTGATAATATTGAAAGGGCAAAGCGCAGCGGTGTAAAATACATTGCAGAACCAGGTGGTTCTATCCGCGATGATGTTGTAATTGAGTGTTGCAACAAATATGGTATGGCAATGGCATTTACAGGTATGCGCCTATTCCACCACTAATAATATTTGCATTTGAACCATTAAACTTAAGGAGCAAAATATGAAGGTATTAGTTGTTGGCGGCGGCGGTAGAGAGCACGCCATTATAAAGAAAATAAAAGAGAATAAAAGTGTAGAAGAAATCTTTGCATTACCAGGTAACGGTGGTATGGCTAAGGATGCTACATTAGTTAATATTGGTGCAAAAGATATTGATAATATCGTGAAATTTGCCCTAGAACAAAAAATTGATTATGCCATTGTGGCACCAGACGACCCACTTGTTCTGGGTTGTGTTGACGCTTTAGAACAAGTAGGTATAAAATGTTTTGGTCCTAACGCTAAAGCGGCTATTATTGAGGGTAGTAAGGTTTTCTCTAAAAACCTTATGAAAAAGTATGGCATACCCACTGCAGAGTATGAGGTATTTAATGATATGCAAAAGGCATTGAATTACCTTGATACCGCACCTATTCCTACCGTTATTAAAGCAGATGGCTTGGCGCTTGGTAAGGGTGTAATTATTGCCGAAACCAGAGAGGATGCAAAGTCTGCCGTTGTATCAATGATGCAGGATAAAATGTTCGGTAGCAGTGGCGATAATATTGTTATTGAAGAGTTTTTAGAGGGACCTGAGGTTTCTGTTCTTGCATTTACAGATGGTAAAACTGTGTCACCAATGGTTTCTTCTATGGACCATAAACGTGCAGGGGATAACGATACAGGCCTTAATACCGGCGGTATGGGTACCGTAGCACCTAACCCCTATTACACAAATGACATAGCCAAAGAATGTATGGAAAAGATTTTTCTTCCTACAGTTAACGCTATGAATAGTGAGGGTAGAACCTTTAAAGGTTGCTTATATTTTGGACTTATGATCACTAAAAACGGTCCAAAGGTCATAGAGTATAACTGTCGTTTTGGTGACCCCGAAACACAGGTTGTGCTTCCACTATTAGAGAGTGACCTTTTAACCGTTATGCAGGCAGTTACCGATGAAAAACTTAATGATACAGAGGTTAAGTTTAAGGATGCACACGCTTGTTGTGTTGTAATGGCTTCAAATGGTTATCCACAAAGTTATGACAAGGGTTTTGAGATTACAATTCCTAGTGAAATAGATAACATGGTTTATGTGGCAGGTGCAGAACTAAAGGATGGTAAACTTGTTACTGCCGGCGGTCGCGTACTAGGTGCTACTGCTGTGGCAAACAGTTTAAATGAAGCGATTAATGAAGCGTATAAAATGGTAAAAACCATTAATTTTGATAATGCTTATTACCGCAACGATATTGGCAAACGTGCATTAAACGCTTTAACCTCGGAGGATAAATAAAATGGTATTTAGAGTATTTGTTGAAAAGAAAACAGAACTAGCGCACGAAGCAAAAGCCTTGTTTAGTGATGCCACTTCGTTACTTGGCATTAGCAACTTAAAAGGCGTTCGTGTTATAAACAGATATGATGCAGAAAATATTAGTGAAGAACTTTTTGAGTATGCAAAGGGTACAGTATTTTCTGAGCCACAGTTAGATATAGTAACCGATAATATTGAGGCAAACGGTGGATATATGTTTGCGGTTGAATTTTTGCCTGGTCAGTTTGACCAACGTGCTGATTCTGCCGCACAATGTATACAAATCATCTCTCAAGGTGAAAGACCTCTTATTCGTACCGCTAAGGTATATATTCTAGAGGGCAATTTAACTGATGCCGATATAGATGAGATTAAAAAATATGTTATCAACCCTGTTGAGTCAAGGCTTGCTACACTAGAAAAGCCCGAAACTTTAAAAATGGATTTCCAAATTCCAACAGAGGTTGCTACTTTAGATGGCTTCTTGAAATTAGATAGGGCAGGACTTGAAAAATTTGTTAAAGACTATGGTCTTGCTATGGATGCCGACGATATTGCATTCTGTCAACAGTATTTCTTAAGTGAGAAACGTGACCCAACCATCACAGAAATTCGTATGATAGATACATATTGGTCAGACCACTGTCGTCATACCACATTCTTAACCGTTATTGACGACGTTAAGTTTGAAGACGAACTTTTGCAGTCGGCTTATGATGAGTATATTGCAGTTCGTAAAGAACTAAACCGCACAAAACCTATATGTTTAATGGACCTTGCAACTGTTGCGGTTAAATATTTAAAAGTAAACGGTAAGCTTGATAAACTTGATGAGTCTGAGGAAATTAACGCTTGTACTGTTAAGATTGATGTTGAGGTTGATGGCGTGGTTGAGCCTTGGTTACTTCTATTTAAAAACGAAACACACAACCACCCAACCGAAATTGAGCCATTTGGCGGCGCTGCTACTTGTATAGGTGGTGCAATTCGTGACCCGCTTTCAGGCCGTTCCTACGTGTATGGCGCTATGCGTGTAACTGGTGCAGCAGACCCACTAAAACCTGTTAGTGAAACCATTAAGGGCAAACTTCCACAACGTAAGATTGTTACAACTGCCGCTGCAGGTTATTCTTCATACGGTAACCAAATCGGTCTTGCTACAGGCATCGTTGATGAAATTTTTCACGATGGTTATGCCGCAAAACGTATGGAAATTGGTGCAGTTATTGCAGCGGCTCCTCAAGAAAATGTTCGTCGTGAACGTCCCGATCCAAATGATGTTGTTATTCTATTAGGTGGTAGCACAGGCCGCGATGGTATAGGCGGTGCAACAGGTTCTTCAAAGGCACACGATTCTCACTCGGTTGAAACTTGTGGTGCAGAAGTACAAAAAGGTAATGCCCCTGAAGAAAGAAAACTACAAAGGCTCTTTAGAAATAAAGAAGCTTGCAGAATGATAAAACGTTGTAACGACTTCGGTGCAGGCGGCGTTTCGGTTGCTATTGGCGAACTTGCAGATGGTCTTGAAATTGACCTTAATGCAGTTCCTAAAAAGTATGAGGGCCTTGACGGTACCGAACTTGCTATCAGTGAATCACAAGAGCGTATGGCGGTTGTTGTTGAGCCACACAATGTTGATAGGTTTATTGAGCTTGCTTCTGAAGAAAACCTACAAGCAAAGGTTGTTGCTGTTGTTCGTGCAGAGCCAAGGCTTGTTATGAATTGGAATGGTAAGAAAATTGTTGATATTAGCCGCGAGTTCTTAAATTCTAACGGTGCAGACAAACACATTTCCATAGCACCCGAAAAGCCACAGGCCTACAATAAAGAGGTTAATGGCGGCTTTGCAGAAAATCTTACTAAGATTGCAGGCGACCTTAATATATGCTCAAAGCGTGGACTTTCTGAGCGTTTTGACTCAACTATAGGCGCGGGTACTGTTTTGATGCCTTTTGGTGGTAAAAATCAGTTAACACCAATTCAAAGTATGGTACAAAAAATCTCGGTTGAGAAAAAGCATACCGACGATTGTTCTCTTATGGCGTTCGGCTACAACCCATTCATAACCGAAAAGAGCCCATACCACGGTGCATATTTAGCAGTTGTTGAATCTGTATCAAAACTTATCGCTTCAGGTGCCGAGTTTAAAGATGTATATCTAACATTCCAAGAGTATTTTGAGTCGCCCAAGAAGGATGCTAAGCGTTGGGGCAAACCTCTTGCCGCACTTTTGGGTGCCTTTAAAGCACAAAAAGAACTTGGCATTGGCTCTATCGGTGGTAAAGACTCAATGAGTGGTAGTTTTGAAAATATTGATGTACCACCTACATTGGTATCTTTTGCTGTTACTACTGATAAAGTGCAGAATATTGTTTCTCCTGAACTTAAAAAAGCAGGTAATAAACTCTATTTAGTTTCACCTGAGATTGATGAAAACGGTTTGCCAAAAACCGATTCATTGCTAGAAGTTTATAATAAGATTACAAAACTTATGCGCGATGGCGCGGTTGTATCTTGTTACACTATGGGCATGGGCGGTATTGCAGAGGCTATAATGAAGATGGCATTCGGTAACGGTCTAGGCGTAAGCCTTAATAATGCCCTTAGCTTAAACGATATGTTTGGTTATAACTATGCTAGCTTCGTAATTGAGGCAACTAAAGATATTGACGCTAAAGAGATTGGTGTAGTAACCGAAAAGGCAGAAATAACCTACGGTGGCGAAACAGTAGATTTAGATGAACTTCTTAATGTTTACGAGGGTAAACTTGAGAGTGTTTATTCTTGTAACATTGCTGATACTAAAGAGCCTGTAAAGAACTTTAGTTATCCACAATCTGAGCGCAAAGCACCTGCAATTAAGGTGGCAAAACCACGCGTGCTTATTCCTGCATTCCCAGGCACTAACTGTGAGTATGATACTGCAAAAGCACTTCGCGATGCAGGTGCAGAACCTGAGATTATTGTTATTAATAACCTTACTCCTGCAGGCATCAGCGAAAGCATTAACAAATTTGCTAGCGAGATTAAAAATTCTCAAATTATATTCATACCCGGTGGTTTCTCAGGCGGTGACGAGCCTGACGGAAGCGGTAAGTTTATAACTGCATTCTTCCGCAATGCCGCTATTAAAGAGGGCGTTACCGACCTATTAGATAACCGCGATGGACTTATGTGCGGTATTTGTAATGGCTTCCAAGCACTTATTAAACTTGGCTTGGTGCCTTACGGTAAGATAATTGATACCGATGAAAACTGCCCAACTCTAACCTTTAATACAATTTCACGACATCAGTCGCGCATTGTTCATACAAGGATTGCTTCTAACAAATCTCCTTGGCTTAGCGAAACCGAGGTTGGCGATGTTTACACTGTGCCGATTTCACACGGCGAAGGCAGATTCTTAGCAAGCGAAGAGTTGATTATGAAACTTGCCGAAAACGGTCAGATAGCAACACAGTATGTTGACCTTAACGGCAATGCAACTACCG
This sequence comes from Acutalibacteraceae bacterium, assembly GCA_045630515.1. GTDB lineage: Bacteria > Bacillota > Clostridia > Oscillospirales > Acutalibacteraceae > UMGS1532. The sequence continues at coordinate 443,452 of JAZQTG010000076.1, read as the reverse complement.
ACGTTCATTTCAATCCCAACAATTCAATGTATGCTATTGAGGGTATCACTTCACCTGATGGCAGAGTATTTGGTAAAATGGGACACAGCGAGCGTATCGGTAACGGTCTATATAAAAACGTACCCGGTAATTATGATATTGGTATGTTTAAAGCCGCAGTTAAGTATTATAAATAGTTAATTGAATTTATAAACCGCAGTCATTATGGCTGCGGTTTATCATTTTTTTATTGCCTTTTTCGTATAAATAAGTAAATTTATATGGGAGGCAAAATTTTGGATATAGGTATATTTGAGTTCGTTAATGCCATTAAAGGCAATAATCTATTATTAATTAATATATTGCTAACGCTCGGTGTTATATTTGTTAACGGCTTTACCGATGCACCAAACGCCATTGCTACTGCGGTATGTTCTAGGTGTATTGGATTGAATTCAGCAATACTTATGGCAGGCGTCTTTAATTTTTTAGGTGTACTTGTGATGACCTTGCTTAATTCTTCGGTAGCAGAATCAATAAGCAATATTGTTAACTTGGGACAAGAATCAAAATGGGGGTTGGTAACCCTTGCTTCTGCACTTTTTTCGGTTGTTTCGTATGGTGTAATAGCGTGGGCGTTTGCAATACCTACAAGCGAAAGTCACGCTTTGATTTCAGGATTAACAGGAAGTGCAATAGCATTGCGCGGTGTTCAAAGCGGTGTCAATATTGGTGAATGGACAAAGGTTATAGTAGGTTTGGTATTATCGGTTGCTTTAGGATTTATTGTTGGTTTTTATATCTGTAAATTTGTGATGTTACTATTTAAAAATATAAAAAAGCACAGTGGCGATATATTCTTTAAATATGCAGGAATAATATCAGCCGCATTAACTAGCTTTATGCACGGCGCACAGGACGGGCAAAAATTTATGGGTGTAATCATCCTAACAATGTTTATATCAAAGGGTAAAAAGGTGTCAAACGGCATAGATGTCCCTTTGTGGATAATACTGCTTTGTGCCGTAACTTTAGGGTTGGGAACTTTGTGCGGTGGTAGAAAAATAATAAAAACAGTCGGTGTTGACATGGTTAGACTTCAAAAATTTCAAGCATTTTCATCAGATATGGCGGCAACGGTATCGTTAATGGTTTGTACTGTTATGGGTTGTCCCGTTTCAACCACCCACGTAAAAACCGCATCAATTATAGGCGTTGGTGGTGCGGTAAGGAAAAGCTCGGTTAATATAAAACCATTTGGTAGTATGGTGTTGGCGTGGATGTTAACATTTCCTTTATGCGCTTTACTAAGTTATTGTGTAACAAAATTGTTCATAGTAACCGTTTTAAGTTAACGAGTTTTTTATTAGTCGCGAAAGTAGTATTCCACCTGCTGATAAAAAACACCAAATAACAAAAAACTTTAAACAGATTTGTCCTAAAAGATTAAAAGGCTCGTGGCTATAATCCCAAACATCATATTTTAAGACAATATTAAAAACACATCCGAATATTAGTTCAACGGTTGTAATTACCGTTGCACTTAAAATGCATTTTATAATAAAGTTAATTTTCATCTTATCAATGTACCACATGCTAATAAAACAAATGCCACCCGCTAAAAGCATACTGGGGTGTGTGTAACCTCTCGTAATTACCTCTATTAAACCATAACAAACTGCACCTAGACCAAAAATTACAAATAAGTTGACATTAAAAATCTTGCTCAAATAAATCATCCTTTCAAAGTATAGTTTTAAGATTACAGTTTAGTAATATTCATAAAAATCGCTTTACAATTTTTAGGTAAGGTGGTATCATATATTTGTAATCTTTAATGCGGCACAGAGAGGTCGGCAAGGTTTATAAAGCGCAACCCATAACTTGCCGCAAGGCAAGTTATTTTTTTGAGGTTTTTTATGGAATTTAAGTCAACCATTATGGATGAAGGCGCGGTTGGTCGCGCATTGGTAAGAATTGCCCACGAGATAGTAGAGCGTAATGATGAGGTTAATGAGATTTGTATTATCGGCATTGTTAGGCGAGGCGTGGCATTAGCAGAAATCTTATCGCAAAATTTAAAGAAGTTAGGCGTAAATGTAAAAACAGGCAAACTTGATATCTCGCTGTATCGTGATGATTTGTCTACAAACAATCAAGATATGCCAACCTTAAACAAAACCGAAATTGGTTTTGATATTAATGGTGCCACCGTTATTATGGTTGACGATGTGCTTTATACTGGGCGCACTGCAAGGGCGGCTATGGATGCTTTGATTGCGCTTGGTAGACCTGCCAAAATTCAACTTGCCGCATTGGTTGATAGGGGGCACCGCGAGCTTCCAATCAGGGCAGATTACGTTGGTAAAAATATGCCTACCTCTAAAAACGAGGTTGTTGTGGTTTCGGTGCCACCATTTGATGCCGAAACTAACGTAAAACTTTATAACAGATAGTATTTTGCAGTCTGAGGTAAAATTCAGAACTGTTAAAATATAAAATTGGAGGATGAAAATAATGAAACTTATCTACGATGTAGAAAGCAAACCCAAGTTTGGCCAGTTAATTGTATTTGCAATTCAACAGTTACTGGCAATTATGGCTGCAACATTAGTTGTTCCCGTAATCATTGGCAACGGAATGAGTTCCGCTGCAGCACTTTTTGGTGCAGGTGTAGGTACAATTGTATATGTACTTTTCACCAAGTTTAAAAGCCCTGTTTTCCTTGGTTCTTCCTTTGCATTTATAGGTTCAATGTTTGCAGCATTTGCAGGCGGCGTGTCTATGGCTCTAGGTTATTTAGGCCTTATCTTTGGCGCTGCTTTTGCAGGTCTTGTTTATGTGGTTATCGCTATCGTTGTTAAATTTGTTGGCGTTAATTGGATTAATAAACTTATGCCTGCAGTAGTTATTGGCCCTACAGTTGCTATTATCGGTCTATCTTTGGCAGGCAATGCGGTTGGCGACCTACAAAAAGGTGGCGTTTTAAACACAGAAGGAGCATCTGTAGCTAATCCATTAATTTGTGTTTTAGTTGGTGTTATCACACTTATTGTTGTAACTCTTTGCTCTACCTATGGTAAGAAGATGGCTAAATTGATTCCATTTATCATTGGTATACTTTCAGGCTATGTAGTTGCTGCAATCTTCACAGTTATCGGCAATGCAGCAGGTATTGAAGCATTACAGATTATCAACTTTGGTCATTTTACCGCTTTGGTTGATGGTGGCGTTACTATAAACACTTTCTTTGCAGTTCCTGAATTTACATTCCTTACTGCTATTGGCGGTGTTAAAGAAATTAACGGTGCATATATAGGCACAATTGCTGCAGCATATATTCCTGTTGCTTTCGTTGTTTTTGCTGAGCACATTGCAGACCACAAAAACATTTCGTCTATTATTGAGCGCGACCTTCTTGAAGAACCCGGCTTACACAGAACCCTTTTAGGTGACGGTGTTGGTTCAATGTTCGGTGCATTCTTTGGCGGTTGTCCTAATACCACATACGGCGAGTCTGTTGCTTGTGTTGCTATTACTCGTAACGCTTCTGTTGCAACAATCGTTACTGCTGCTATCGGTGCTATCTTAATTTCCTTTATTAATCCATTCGTTGCACTTGTTAACTCAATTCCTGCTTGTGTAATGGGCGGCGTATGTATGGCACTTTATGGCTTTATCGCGGTTAGCGGTCTTAAAATGGTACAAAAGGTTGACCTTAACGAAAACCGCAACCTATTCGTTGCATCCGCAATTCTCATTGCAGGTATCGGTGGTTTAACCTTAACCTTCGGTCAGGTTACAATTACCTCTATCGCTTGCGCACTTATACTTGGCATCATAGTAAATGTTATTCTTTCGGGCGAAAAATCGGAAGACGATGCTGAATAATTAAAAATACTAAGACCTCGGTGAAACCACCGAGGTCTTTTTTTACCACTTGTTGCGATAATCGCGAGGGCTACAGCCCTCGCTTTTTTTAAATATTTTAGTAAAATAGTTTGGATCGTCAACGCCACAGTCAATAGATATTTCAGAAGTGCTTTTGTTAGAATACCTCAGTAGTTCTTTTGCAACCGTAACACGTTTTTTTGTTATATATTCTCCAACCGTAATACCGAATTGTTCTTTAAACTTATGTGCGAGTGCGAACTTGCTTATATAAAAATTATTAGCAATATCTTCTAAAGAAAGTTTTTTGAAATAGTTTGCATCAATATATTGAGCAACTGCAAGCATATTACTTTCACGCAGTTTAGGTAAGATTGAATCAATACAGATTGTGCAAAGGTCGGTTAAAAGTTTGGCGTTTAGTATATCTTGTGCTTTAAGATTACCACTGCTGACCATCAACTGTTGCAATATATTTATAAAATCAATAGGATGGTCTGAGTGGAAATAGGGGAGTTGGTTATATTGTTTAAAATTGTTGTAATAATATTCTGCAGGTTTGCCATGAAAATGCACCCAACCTAATTTCCATTGATCTTGTTCGCTACTGCAATGACTATAAGGAATATTACAATCAATAAACACACAGTCGTGTTTTTTTAGATTGGTTTGCCTTCCACCGTAGGTGATACTACCACTACCATTTAAAACTATAAAAAATAAATAGGAGTCAAGCTTTGCTCGTTCGCCTTTATGTTTTGCTATACTTTCAAGCTCACCGGCTTCTTGTAGATAGATTAGACTTTTTTTCGCTTCAATAGAAGGCGTGTGTATCCTTCTTTTAAAGGTTGCGCCGTCGTAGTTGTCAAAATATCCGAAATATTCCATAAAACCTCCTATTAGCAAAATATTGAATTAGCAATATTATACCTATATTGTGCAATATAATATATTTAAAAGTGCTGTATTTTCTATTATAATAGCATATATTTCGGCGTTTTGCAATCTATATATTTTTTACTATAATTAAAATAATAGTAAAATATTGCAAAATAATGTATTATATTGCTCGCCTAGAGAAAGAAAGGATAATTGTAATTATGAAAACAGCACTTATAACAGGTATTAACGGTCAGGACGGCTCGTATCTTGCGGAATTTTTATTAGAAAAAGGTTATCAGGTTTACGGCATCATTCGTCGTAGTTCGGTTGACAACAACGAAAGAATATTGCATTTGTTATCTGAAAAGCACGAGCGTAAACAAAGTGAAGACGGAAGATTTAAACTTTTGTGGGGCGATATAACCGATTCAATGAACTTGGTTAGAATAATCGGTGAAATTAAACCTGATGAAATATATAATCTAGCGGCGCAAAGCCATGTTGCAATTTCTTTTGAAGAGCCTGAATATACTGCCGACGTTGATGCAGTTGGAACTTTAAGAATATTAGAAGCCGTAAGAATTGCAGACCTACAAAATAAAACCCGTGTATATCAAGCATCTACTTCAGAACTTTATGGTAAGGTTCAAGAAATACCACAAAAAGAAACTACACCGTTTCATCCTCGCTCGCCATATGCAGTTGCTAAAATGTATGGTTTTTGGATAACAAAACACTACCGCGAAGCATACGGAATGTTTGCTTCTAACGGAATTCTTTTTAATCACGAGTCAGAACGTAGGGGCGAAAATTTCGTTACCAGAAAAATCACCTTGGCAGCAGCACGTATAGCCGCAGGCAAACAAGAAAAGTTGTTACTTGGCAACATGGATGCTAAACGTGACTGGGGTTATGCCAGAGATTATGTTGAATGTATGTGGCTTATTCTACAAAACGACAAGCCTGACGATTTTGTTATTGCGACTGGTGAAACCAGAACTGTACGTGAGTTCTGTTACGAAGCCTTTAAAACTGCAGGCATTGAACTTACTTGGCAGGGCAGTGGTGTAGACGAAGTCGGTATAGATTCAAAAACAGGCAAAGTGGTCGTAGCGGTTGATGAAAGATTTTTCCGCCCTGCAGAAGTTGACCTGCTTTTAGGTGACCCAACAAAAGCGATTAATACATTAGGCTGGAATCCCAGAAAAACTTCGTTTAAAGATTTAGTTAGAATCATGGTAGAAAACGATATTAAAAAGGTGGCTAAGGAATAAAATGATTGCAACTAACGAAAAGATATATGTAGCCGGTCATAACGGTATGGTTGGCTCTGCAATAGTGAGATGCTTAAAAAGTAAAGGATATACCAATATTTTAACTAAAAACAGAAACGAACTAAATCTTACAAGACAGGCTGACGTAGAGGAATTTTTTAAAGTAGAGAAACCTAGTGTTGTTGTACTTGCCGCCGCAAAGGTTGGTGGAATATTCGCTAACGATACATATCCGGCAGATTTTATTTATGAAAACTTAGCAATAGAGCTAAATGTTATAAAAGCGGCGTACGATAACGGAGTTAAAAAGTTGCTTTTCCTCGGCTCGTCATGTATCTATCCGCGCTTAGCACCTCAACCAATGAGTGAGGACGTGCTACTTACCGGCTCTCTTGAAAAAACTAACGAGGCCTATGCGCTTGCAAAAATCAGTGGCCTTAAAATGTGCGAGTTTTTTAATCGTCAATATAGCACAGATTATATAAGTTGCATGCCAACCAACCTTTATGGTAAAAACGATAACTACCATAAAGAAAACAGCCACGTTTTGCCCGCCTTAATTCGCCGTTTTCACGAGGCTAAACTTAATGGGGATAAAAGCGTTACGGTTTGGGGCACAGGTAAAGCTTTGCGCGAGTTTTTGTATGTTGATGATTTAGCGGATGCTTGTGTATATTTGCTTAATAATTATAGCGGTAATGAAACTGTTAATATTGGTACAGGCAAAGAAGTAAGCATCAAAGAACTTGCAGAAACAGTAAAACGTGTAGTTGGTTTTGAGGGTGAACTGCTATTTGATACAACCAAACCCGATGGAACACCCAGAAAACTTTTAAATGTAAACAAACTATCTTCACTTGGTTGGAATTATAGTACAGAACTTGAAGATGGAATTCGCGAAACCTACAAAGATTTTCTTGCTAATTATGAAAACATGAGAACTGAAAGGGGCTAGAATTATGAAAATAGTTCTTCTTTCGGGCGGTTCAGGAAAGCGTTTATGGCCGCTTTCTAACGAGGCGCGTTCAAAACAGTTTTTAAAACTTTTACCTAATAAAGACGGCGTAAGGCAGTCAATGGTGCAAAGGGTGTACGGGCAAATTAAAAGCAACTGTAATGATTCAGAAGTTTTTGTAGCAACCAGTAACTCTCAGGTTGATTCAATTCGCAATCAGTTGCCTAAAGATGTTTCCATAATAACCGAGCCTTGCCGCAGAGATACATTTCCTGCAATAGCATTATCCGTAATGTATCTGTATAACGAGGTTGGTGCATCACTTGATGAAACGGTAATAGTTTTACCGGTTGACCCGTATGCCCAAAGTGAGTATTTTAACTTGCTAAACCAAATGGACAAGGCGGTACAAAGCGGTGTTTCGGATGTTGTTTTAATGGGTATAAAGCCCACTTATCCTTCTGAAAAATATGGTTACATTATGTGTGATGAAGGTGAGGAGCCTAAAAAGGTTTTAAGCTTTGTTGAAAAACCGAGTGAGGAAACTGCCGCCGAAATAATTAACAAAGGTGCCGTTTGGAACGGCGGCGTCTTTGCTTTTAAGGTTGGGTATCTTGTAAATGTTTGTAAAAACTTAACTGGCTACACTTCTTACAAAGAACTCAGAGAAAACTACTCTAAACTAACAAAAATCAGTTTTGACTATGCTGTACTGGAAAAAGAAAAAAGCATTTCAATGCTTTCTTATCATGGCGAATGGAAAGACCTTGGTACGTGGAACACAGTTACCGAGCAAATGCAAACCGAAAGCATAGGTGAGGTTAGCCTTCACGAAAGCGAGGGTACCCATATTATAAACGAACTTGATATCCCGTTGGTCGCAATGGGACTAAAGGACGTAGTTATTGCGGCATCACCCGATGGTATTTTAGTTTCGGACAAAAACAAGAGTTCGTATATTAAGCCTATCGTTGATAAAATTGATAAACGTCCAATGTACGAAGAAAGGCGTTGGGGAGAATATAAAATAATGGAGTATTCAACCCTGCCTGATGGTGAACAATGCTTAATTAAGAAAATACATATGTTAAGCGGTAAGCAAAATTCCTACCAAAGCCATAATAATCGCGATGAGATATGGACTTTTATTAACGGTAGTGGTATACTTGAGGTGGATGGACATTCCAGACCGGTGCGCCGTGGTGATATTGCATATATCATGCGCGGTCAAAAGCACACCATTTCGGCTATTACCGACCTTCAGTTTATTGAGGTGCAAATTGGTAATGAGATAAGCGATAGTGATGTGCAAAGGTATCCCAATAATCGTTAAAAAGGAAGATGTGCTATGGATAACACCTTGAAAAAAGTTTTAGAAAATCTGCAAAAAAACAATATGGAAGCGTATTTTGTAAAGGATAAAGTAGAGGCACTAAAAACAGTAGAAAGCCTTTTAAATAAAGATGATACTGTTAGTGTTGGTGGCTCGGTTACTTTAAATGAGATAGGTGTTTTGGATCTTCTTTCTAACGGCAACTATACCTTTTTGGACAGATACAAAAAAGGACTTACACAAGAAGAAATAAGAAAGGTGTTTACCGATACCTTTGCGGCAGATTGCTTTTTGTGTTCTGCAAACGCTATAACCGAAAAAGGTGAACTTTATAACGTTGACGGTAACTGTAACCGAATTGCCGCTTTAACCTTTGGACCTAAAAGTGTAATAGTTGTGGTAGGTAAAAACAAAATCGTGCCGACTCTTAAAGATGCGGTGCTTCGTGTTAAAACCGTTGCCGCACCAAAAAACACGGTTCGTTTGGGTCTTAACACATATTGTGCTAAAAACGGTGAATGTGTTTCTCTAAAGGTGGGGGATAAGTACGGTATGCTATGCGGTTGTGATAGTCCTGATAGAATTTGTGCAACTGCAACCGTAACCTCAATGCAAAGAAACAAGGGCAGAATAAAGGTAATAATAGTTGACGAGGAATTAGGTTATTAAAAAATAATACTGCTTTAGCCAACCCCTGCATAAGTATATATTAAATACTTATGTTGGGGGCTTTTTTATGAAAAAAATTGTAGCGTTTTTGCTAACACTGTTGATTTTCTGTGCAGGACAGATAACATCCGCCGAGATTGTAACGGAATATTATTCAGATGATTTAATGGCGGATACCGATGTTGCTGAAACATCTGCAACTATAGAAGGAGATTATAAATCTGCAGTGCTTATGGAAAAGGAGACGGGCAAGGTGCTATATGAAAGTAATCCGCACGAACGACTTGCGCCTGCATCAATAACCAAAATTATGTCGCTATTACTTATATGCGAAGCTATAGATAACGGCAAACTAAAATTAGATGATCAAGTTACTGCAAGCGAATATGCTGCGAGTATGGGCGGCTCTCAAATATGGTTAGAACCAGGCGAAACAATGACGGTTGATGAACTGTTGCGCGCCACCGTAATAGCTTCGGCTAACGATGCTACTGTTGCTTTGGCAGAGGCGGTTTCGGGAAGTGAAGAATCGTTTGTGAAAAAGATGAATAGCAAGGCTAAAGAACTAAAACTAAAAGATACTAACTTCGTTAATTGCTCTGGTTTGGATGCGGAGAACCATTATAGTTCTGCTTATGATATTGCGGTTATGTCTTTGGAACTTTTAAAGCACGAACTAATTAAAAAATATACAACCGTGTGGATGGATTCACTAAGGAATGGTGAATCGGAATTAGTTAACACAAATAAACTGGTTCGTTTTTATTCGGGCACAACAGGTCTTAAAACAGGTACTACTTCAAGCGCAGGCTTTTGTGTAAGCGGTAGCGCGGAACGTGACGGAATGGAATTGTGCGCTGTTATTATGGGAGCAAAAAACAATGACGGCAGATTCGGCAATGCAAAGAAACTTCTTAATTACGGTTTTGCTAATTGGAAAATAACCGAGGTAAAGGTTAATAAAAAAGAAATCCCCACCGTAACGGTTGAAAAAGGTTGCGAAAATCTTTTGGAGTTAGAAGCGGCAGGGGTGGGTAAATATTTGCTTAATAAAGAAAATGCTGAAAAGATAAAACTTGTACCTAATGTAAATGATAAGGTGCAAGCGCCTCTCGCTAAAGGTCAAAAAATCGGTAGTGTAGATGTTATGCTTGGTAAAGAAAAACTCGGAAGCATAGATCTGGTGGCTAAAGAAGAGGTGAAAAAGTTTACATTTTTAGTAGCATTTGATAGGATATTGTCTGCTCTATTAACCTTGTAAATACAAAAAATTAATAAAATATAAAAATTCTGTTCTATAGCATAAATATCGGTTGCAAAAAAGCAAAAGATATTGTATAATGTATGCAAGAGGTAGGGTGTGGCCTGCCTTTAATGGAGGTTTAATGTAAATGGCACTTAGTTTTAGCGCAAATTATGCCAAAGATTTTATTGGCGAAAACGAACTTAGCGGTATAAAATCTCAGGTTTTAGCCGCACACAAAATGGTAGAAGAGAAAACCGGCTTAGGTAACGATTTTTTAGGTTGGGTAGACCTACCAAAAAATTATGATAAGCAAGAGTTTGCTCGCATCAAAGCGGCTGCTCAGAAAATTAGAAATGATAGTGATGTACTAATAGTAATCGGCATCGGCGGTTCATACTTGGGCGCCAGAGCAGCTATAGAATTTTTACATTCACAGTTTTATAACAATCTAAAAAAAGATGCTCCTGAAATATATTTCGCAGGTAATAGTATTAGCGGTTCGTATTTGTCCGAACTTCTAAAATTGTGCGAGGGTAAAAGGGTATCGGTTAATATAATTTCTAAATCAGGCACTACGACAGAGCCTGCTATTGCATTTAGGGTTTTCCGCAACTTGCTTGAAGAAAGGTATGGCGAAGAAGAGGCAGCTAAGCGTATCTACTGTACTACCGATAAAGCTCGCGGCACTCTAAAACAGTTGGCAGACGAAAAGGGCTATGAATGTTTTGTTATACCTGATGATGTTGGCGGTCGCTTCTCTGTGCTAACAGCAGTTGGTCTTTTACCAATTGCAGCAAGTGGCGCAGATATTGATAAACTTATGCAAGGTGCCGAGGCGGCTATGAACGAGTATGCAAGCGAGGATAACGATTGTTATCAGTATGCCGCAATCAGAAATGCGCTTTATCGCAAGGGCAAGGAAATTGAACTTTATGTTTGCTACGAGCCACGCTTTACTTTAATGAACGAATGGTTAAAGCAACTGTACGGTGAAAGCGAGGGCAAAGACCAAAAAGGTTTATTCCCTGCATCTGTAATATTCTCTACCGACCTACATTCAATGGGTCAGTACGTGCAAGACGGAAGGCGTATGCTTTTTGAAACCGTTATTGATATTAAGGACAACGGTAGTGATATTATCATAAATGAAGAACAAGATAATTCCGATGGTCTTAACTTCTTATCGGGCAAACCTATGTCCTTCGTAAACAAAAAAGCGTTTGAAGGTACAGTGCTTGCTCATACTGATGGTGGCGTTCCAAATCTTGTAATATCTATTGATAAAGCTGATGAAGAACACCTTGGCAGATTAATATATTTCTTTGAAAAGGCTTGTGCAATTTCAGGTTACATTTTAGGCGTTAATCCGTTTGATCAACCTGGTGTAGAAAGTTATAAAAAGAATATGTTTGCACTTCTTGGCAAACCTGGGTACGAGGCTCAAAAAGCCGAATTGGAAGCCCGCTTAAAATAATTGTTAGAAAACCGTCTTTTAGGCGGAAAATATAATAGGAGTTGGTAAATATGATAAAACTTATTATCGGTCGCAAAGGCTCTGGTAAAACAAAACGCTTAGTAGATGCTGTTAACACTACTACCGAGCAGTCACAGGGCAATGTGGTTTGTATTGAGAAGGGTGAAACACTTAACTTTAGTGTTACTCATAAAGCTCGTTTAATTAACACCGAAACTTATGGTATAACAGGTTATGATGCATTTTATGGTATGCTCTGTGGCGTATGCGCAGGTAACTATGATGTAACCGACGTGTTTGTAGACGCTACTTTGAGAATAGTTGGTCGTGATTATGAGCAACTTGCAGAGTTCTTTGATAGGGTTTCTGCTTTAAGCGAAGAAACAAATACAAACTACGTGTTTACAGTTTCTTGTGATGAAGAAGATCTACCTGCACATATCTTTGAAATAGCAGAAAAATATTAAAGCAAAAATATCAACCGATTGGTTTAACCAATCGGTTGTTTTTTTTTAAGTTTTGGTGTAGAATAATAGTATATTACTGCGTTTTGCAAATTGAAAGGATAAGCAAGATTTATGTTTGAAATCAAAAAAGCGGGCGAAAATACTTTTTATATAGATTTTCCAACAAGGGTTGGCATTTACAAAACAGGGGAAGATACGGTGTGCTTGATAGACACAGGTAGTGATGAAAAAATGGGTGCTCGTATTTTAAAATTATGTGAGGCAAAGGGCTTTAAAATCACCGCAATATTTAACACTCATTGCCACGCCGACCACGTTGGCGGTAATGCAATTATTCAACAGAAAACAGGATGCAAAATATATTGTTCTGAAATAGATTTGGGTGCAGTGCGCAATACAGTATTAAATCAAATTATGTTAAGCGGTTGTTACCCTTTAAAAGAACTTGACCGTAGAATGTATCTAGCCGAAGGTTGTAACGCTGAGGTGTTAACACCAGATGCTTTGCCAAAGGGTCTAGAGGTGATAAATCTTAAGGGACACACAATGGGTATGGTAGGCTTTAAGACAAGTGATGATGTTTATTTTTTGGCAGACAGTTTGGTTTCACTAGACGTTTTGGAAAAATATCCAACCACCTATTTAATTTCGGTTTATGATTATTTGGATACGCTTGATTATCTTGATACACTTAAAGGTAAACTTTATTTGCCATCGCATGTTCCTGCCACTACCGATTTAAAAGAAATAGTTGAGGCTAACAGGAAAGATGTTATTGGTACCATAGATTTGCTTTATAACTACTGTAAAGAACCCCATAGTTATGACGATATTATTGATTACTTTTTTTCAAATAGCAGTTTGCCGTTTAACATTGCGCAATATTCTTTAATTGGAAGCGCATTACGCTCGTATGTGTCTTGTATGCAACGCAAAGGTTTGCTTGAATTAATTTGCAATGAAAATAGAGTTTTTATAAAAAGTATAATTGACTAAAATTTACCAAAAATTCAAAAAACTTTCATTGACATTATGGTAAGAAAATTGTAAAATATAAGTAGAATTTATTGGAATTAGCGCATATTTCAATAATTATATTGTGGTTAAAAAATCAAAACAAAAACAGCCTAAGTTTTTTGTTAACTATTGTTACAATTGCGCCGTCTTTGTTGGATATTAAGTATAGGTTTAAGGCATAATGATCGCATAGCAACAAAATACAATTTTTTGTTCTTTTGTGGTCTTTTATTGCTATATTTAATATTAGATATTGACTTGCGCTAAAAATATTGTAAAATATAAACATATTCTAAAAGGAGGAATATAATAATGGCAAAAAGAATTTTAGCATTACTGTTAGTTGCTGTGTTCACCTTCTCACTTGCAGCTTGCGGCGGCGAAAAAGGATCTCTTTCAAGCACCGCCCAAAATGAGCAAGTTGTTTCAGAAGTTGAGTCAGTTGCTTCAGAAACTGCGAAAGACACAAATGTTGAGAGTAAAGATGAAGCCACATCAGAAACAGAATCACAGGTTGATTCAACACCAAGTGATACAAACTCAACTGCTTCAACACAGGGTGAATCACAACCCACAGTATCTAAGCCTGTAGCATCTACTACAACTTCTAAACCTGTAGCATCTACTACAACTTCTAATGCTGTATCATCTAACAATAATACAGCTAGCACAGGCACACCTTCTCGTGTAACTGTAGACAAACCTGTTACAAGTGGTAACGATAATGTTGATGTTCAGGTTGAGAACACTGGTAAAAACATTACCGCAGTTACTAACCTTAAGGTAACTAAAGGCGCATCTGTTTCACAAGGTATCAACCTAAACGGTAAGAAAATCACAATGGCAATTACTGAAGAAGGTCAGTATAATACTGCTTCCTTCAAACGTACCGTTGCTGCTTTTGAAACCGAGTATAATTGTAAAGTTGAACTTAAAACTCTTAAGTTTAGCACCTACAATCAACAGGTTGCTCAAGCTAAATCTGCTGGTAATATCTATGATATCTGCTATGTTCACGGTTCAATGTTCCCAGCTTGCGCTATTGACGGTCTTTATGAGCCTTTAAACGATTATCTTCGTTCAGGCGACGTTCAAACAGACTCTGCTTCCGGCGGTATTGACCTTAACAAAACTTCATACTTTGTATTCAAAGATAAAATCTATGGTACTTGTAACTTTAACTCAGTGTTCCCATATGTTATTTACTACAATAAGAAGATGATGCAAGATAACGGTCTTCCCGATCCTCGTTCTTTAGCAGAAAGAGGTAAGGATAAATGGACTTGGAACGTTATTCGTCAGATGGGTAGAAAGGTTACCGATATCGGCTCTGGTGTCTACTTCCTTTCAAACTCTTTCTCTGCCGGTCGTGCTGTTCAGCTTTGCTATGGTGCTCCTATAGTTGTGACTGATGGTAAAGGTGGCTTTAAACAGAATATAACTTCTGAAGGCTACATAAATGCTAACAAGTTTATCCAACAATTATGCTTGGGTAACAATGCTATCACTGAGCCAGAAGATACTGCTCACCCATATAACTCTAGCGAGACCATGATGAAGGGTACCGCATTTATGTGGACTGAGGAAACTTCTAAGTATCTTGATATCGCTCAAGAGGTTAAAACTTCTTCTGCATTCAACCGCGATAAGAACAACATTGGTATTGTTGAAATGCCTCTTGCAGGCACCAACAAGGATAGATATCCTACCGGTTGGTTAACCGCTGTTGCTTGTGGTTTAGGTAAAGATCCTAAGGTTTCTATTGCTTGGGATGTATTCCGTTCTAAGTATGACGATCCTGTTCAAGATCCTAATGCTATGAGTAAAGCAGATAAAGAGTATACTGATGATATGCTTCTCGGTAACATTGCTTGCGAGCCTGCATCATTTGCTGATACTGAGAACACCACTAATCTCATTGGTTACAACGTTACAACAGCTATCCGTAAAGGTGCTGAGGTTACCAAGACTATCCAAGACCATAAAGATCAGGTTACTGCATGTATTAACTTTGCTCTTAAATAAGACATATTTAAATTGGCGCATGCCAGAAAGGGAGACACTCCGTAAGGAAGTTGTCTCCCTTTGGCTTTTGTAATCAGTCAGATTGATTGAATTGTAAGGATAATTCAAATCATAAGGAGGATTACAAAAACGACTAACTTTATTGAAGAATTTTATTATGGGATTCAGACTCGGTGCCAAATTCACCTACGATACTTTTGTGAATGAAAACGCTCCTTTTCAGGATTTGTTGAAGGAGGTTTGATTATGGCAAAGTATATCTACGATGAAAACAATGATTTATGGTACGAACTTCAAGGCGATTATTACATCCCCTGCATAAAACTGCCCGATGAGGAACAAGTAGAAATCGGCATATGGGGTCAACGCCACTTAGAGTATATTAAACATCACCGCAAAGGTTTCTATACCTCGTTGCTTTTTTATAAATCGCAAGATAGGAGCATACAAAAGCAATATTCTAATTGACTTTTACTTTAAAATGTGTTTACATTAAAGAAAACAAGAAAAAAGGTGAGGCAAAATGAGTTTCGCTGAAAATTTCAAAAACGTATCCCAAGTTAACCGTCCAAAAATTCGTTGGTGGGTGCCATCAACTTTAACCGACGAAAAAGAGGCGGCGCGTGAGATTAAAATGATGAAAGAGGCAGGCTTCTGCGGTGCAGAGGTCGCGCCTAGATATATAACGAACCCTGAAACTGCCCAAAGTGAATATGGTTGGGGCAGTGAGCGTTGGGGTGAAACTGTTAAGAATATCATTAAAGCGGCAAAAGAGTTGGATTTTGAGATAGATTTAATGATTATACCATCCAGCTCTATGCTTTTGGGTGTAACAGGTAATCCTAACGACATAAAAGAGGGTGCTCGTTGGGAAATCGACGGCGCATTTATAGACGGAATAACCAAGGATAACCCATATTATGGCGCCCTTCCGCTTAACAACTGGGCATTGAGAAACTCTGAGTTTGTAAAAGGACACTGTGTGCTTTATGCGGTAACTGTTGCAAAATATATAGATAAAGAAAAACGCATTCTCTCTTTTGATTCTGCAAGGGAATTAGACCTTAACGAATGTGTAGAAAAAACCTGGGCCGACCCTGTTTCTTATAAGGCTAAATTTGTACCTGAGGACGATGGCGAGTATGTTCTGTTTGCTTGGTGGTCGCACCCTTCGGGTATGAATAGAGATGGCGTACCGCAGTTCGATTTCATTGGTGAATACGGCACAAAACGTTTTATAGAGTACCACGAAAAAGAGTTTTTACCAAGCCTTGGCGAACTTAAAGACTATATAACTTCGTATTTCGTTGACTCAATAGAGTGGTGCAACCACTTAAACGTACCGCAAAATTTCCGCGAAACCTTTATAAGAAAGCAGGGTTTTGATATCACCAAATACTTGCCCGCTATTTATGAAAAAGGGTATGGCGGTTGTTATCGTATGCCTTGCCCCGAGTTCAAGTTTGAAAAGCATAGTCGTAGTCTTATGAATTCTTACGGCGAAGTTATTACTTCATTGTACATAGAAAATCATATAGTTCCGTTAAAAGAGTTTTGCAACAAAAACGGCATTACTTTACGCTACCAAACCGCGTATGGTTGCTTTTTTGAGATGCAAAACACCGCAAATTTTGTAGACGTTCCCGATACCGAAACTCTGTATGGCAAAGATATAATCGACTTTTATCGCGCGCAAGCGGGTTCGGTGCATATTACTGGTAAGGACATATATTCCATTGAGGCTTCTGCCGAAAAACCGGGCAGAGGAAACGGCACAGAGAACAGCGGTAACTATGCACAAACCTTTAAAAATCATTTGTGGCATCTGCAAAGGGCGTATGCGGGCGGTGTAAATCAGGCGTATTTCCATGGATGCAGATATAAAGGCCATTATTACGGCGTTGGCAACCAAAACGGCGTGTTGCCAGACGTTCATTGGCCGGGATATGAGCCGATGGGTGTTATCGGCGGTTGGTCTAACTCTTGGGATGATAGGCAACCAAACTATTATGGTTTGAGTCAGTTGAACGATGCTCTTTCCAGAATGCAACAGGTTTTGCAAGAGGGAAGACAAGAGGTTGACCTTGCAATTTATAGGCACTCTTATCAGGAAACTTTGGACGTCTGTGGCGCAGAAAAATACTTAAAATCTACCTGTCTTGAAAGTTCGGGTTATAGTTATGATTTTGTAAGCCCCACTCATTTTTTAGATGGCGCAGATTTTGACGGGGGCTTGTTCCCAGAAGGCCCAAACTATAAAGCATTGATTTTTAATAATCAAATAGATTTGCCGCATGCGTTCTCTAAAAAACTTTTAGAACTTTCTGAAAAAGGCTTGCCAATTGTCTTTGTTGGTAAAACCCCTTCGCAAGTAACGTTCTTTGGCGAGGATGCAATTGATGATTTTATTTCTAAAATCAAGATGCATAAAAACGTTCATTTCTGCGATGATATTGAGGATTTGCCTGCGCTATTAAAAGAAATCTCGGTTATGCCTTTTGTATCTTACGAAAAGCCTCAAAAGGTGCTAAACGTTCACAGAACCACCGAAGATAAGGAGTATATTTACTTCTATAACTATGCCGATGCAGATACATATCCCGAACTTGCTAATGCAGAAAAAGCAAAGTTTATAGCAAATATAAATGCGGTTGGAAAGGCATATCTTTTAGACCCATGGACCGCATCCGTTACGTCGCCTAAAGTTATTAAAAGCGATGACAAAACGTCGGTTGAGATAGAGCTTGCGCCTAACGATAGCGTTATGCTCGTTATTGCAAAAGAGCCGTGTTCTCAACTTGAAAATATTCTTAAAGCGCCCAAAGAACCGGATTACGATAATAGCTTTGAAATCAAAGACTGGACGCTAGAGGTAGAAAGTTGGACAGAGGGTAAAACTGCAGTTGAGATAAATAAAGAAATCGTAGAAAAAACGACCTTGGACACCCCAATATTCTTTACCAAATTAGAGGGGCTCAAATCGGTCTCTGGCATAGGTGTTTATACAGCAGAGTTCGATTTCAACCTAGAGAACTGCGGTGCATACATTAGTGCCGAAAAAATTGAGGACTGTTACAAGATAGAAGTAAACGGTGCCGACGTACCTGCAAATCAGGTAGAGCCACTAGTGGATATTGGCGAGCATCTTAAAAAGGGCAAAAACACGGTTAAATTCACAGTTTATTCAACCCTTTTAAACGCTGTTATTAATTATTGCAACAAGCACGGCATTGAAAACAAAGGGCGTTTTGAAGACTACGGACTAGAAGGCCCTGTAAAAATTATCCCGTACAAAAAATAAAGCGAAAACCACCCGAAAGCACTTCGGGTGGTTTTTTTGTTGGATATTAAAATTAGAATGAGCGGTGTGTACCGAGCGTTGTAATACCGTCTGTGTGTACCTTCGGTTCGGTGTTTTCTTTCGGAGTTTCTTTTGTAAAGTTAAACACTACATCGGCATCACTTGTAAAGATATAAACCTCGTTAGGTTTTGTTTCAAGAGTGATTGTTTCGTCCACGAAAACTTCGTTATCTAAGAATGCTTTGCCCCAAGGATTTTCTAACTTTAGCGTGTTGCCGTGAAGCGATTTTATTGCAACAAACTGTAATTTGCCGCCTTCAATTTGCGCCATAACTACGAAGCCACCTACAGCGTGCAACTTGAATTTTGCGGTTTCTTTGTCGTAAGCAGGGGCTATGCGAATAACTCCGTCGTAACTTTGCAATAGACGCTCGTTCATTGTAGCAGAGAATACGCCGTGAGGCTCCAGACCCATGTGTCTGAAGCGGAATGCTTCAAAAAGCATAGGCTTCCCGGTGTCGCTGTCTTTTGCAGTATCAAGGCGGAAAATCATATTCGCATCAGGCACAAAAACAGGGTTGGGTCCGTAATGTCCAAAGCCGTTGTTGTAATACTGCCACATACGCGGGAATTCGTAGATGTATTCGTCAACCGCATCTGTAACGCCAAGCCTTGCAAGTGCCAAGGGGATAGGGTCAAAACCTGCAAAGTTTTCATTACGGATGGTAAGGGCGGTAGTAACCGCGGCATCGTAAAGAGGTGTGCCCTTGTCTTTAATACCAATGGCGTGCATAGGGAACATTGGCGCAATGGTAGCCTGTGGATGACCACTAAAGGTGCGTGTTATTTCTTCGGGGCAGTTGTTTGGTATGCGGTGGTCGCGCAAACTGCTGCGCATAAGGTCTATACTTCCCAAGTTTTCGTCTGGCAACTTGTTAGCCGCAAAATGCGGAGCGTATTGGTTTGCGTAATCGTCGTATATAATTGGTTCGGTTTTGCCTTTGCGGGTTACACCGTCATATTTACCAATAGAGAAAACATTGTTGCTATTAAGCGTTTTGCCCTTAAATTTGCCCAAAAGAATGGTGTAACTGCCATCACCGTTGTCTTTCAAAATTCTTGGGTCTGCGGGAATGGTCGGGTAATCCACAACGTTTTCAAGCATATCTTTCCATTTTGCAGCGTCCTTGTCGGTTTCGCCTGCTATCTCTAGCGCTTTTAGGGTTGATTTTAACAAAGAGCGAAGCATAGCGTGGTCGGTTATAACGTCGTAAAACACTTCCCAACCCTCATAAGCAGAACCGCCTTTTGCGTGGTATTTACCGTCATCCTCTTTAATGAAGCAAGAGGCAATAAAACGCGCCGCGCCTACCATAAAAGGTAGTGCCTTCTGCTTTAGAAAATCCATATCGCAGGTGTATAGGTATTGGCGCCAAAAATCAAGCGCAATTTCGCCAACAGGTGTGTGGTTGTGTTTTTCTACACCGCCGTTAGTGTTGTAACCGCGGCGGTTGGCAACGTCCGAAATAAAGAGGGCATCGTCAACGTTATATATGGTTTTCGCGTTATCTTTTGCAATATCAAAACTATTAAAACGGAAATTAAGATAGGAGTCGCATAGATTATGATGACCTGCCGCATTAAGACCCCAATAGGCTTGTTGTTGGTTCCAGTGGAAATAGTTTGTCCAAGGCTGAACGTCACGGTTCCAGTTCCAAATAGAGTTTATAAATCTGCCTGGATATTTGCCACGCTGACCAGAGCAGGAGTAGTACATAACAAGATGCCATAGATTATCCAAGTAATCGTCATCGGTCTCAATAAAGGATGTCTCCCAAAACTCTTTCCAACAGGCTTCATTTTCTGCTAAAAGGGTTTGGAATCCTGTCTTTTCGGCTAAGGCTATTGTATCGTTTGCCGCGTTCTCATCGTGCTTCGCGTCAAACGGACTTGTAACGGTCGCAAAGAAGGAGAAATTTTTCGCGTTACCACTAGCTATAGAGGTGTGCGAGTTTTTGCGCGAGAAACTAAAGTCGTAACCGATAGGCTTTAGCGCGCAAACAAAATCGCCCGTTGTAAGTGTGTGTTTTATGTAAAGATTAGTGCCGTCAGTAGAGGCTTCTGTGCCGCTAAGACCGATGGTAGCATCACGCTTAACCTGTGCATACCAGCGAGAGAATGTTCGTGAGCCGTAGCGTTCTAAGGAAATTTTAATCTCATCGTCTTCTACAAAATCGGTGTTAATTTCGCCACAGAGAACGTTTTTGTTATAGTGAATAAAAAACCTTGCAGAAAGCGAGCCGAAAGGACCACTTAAATTAAGTTCAATACAACCATTTTTTAGGTGTAGCCTGCCGTTAAAATCTGTCAGGTAAAAAGAGTCGAAAATGGGTCTGCTAAAATCTATAATAATACGGCATCCGTGACGAAGCGTGGTGGCGTTTTCCTCGTGCCCACCCACGTCAAATACGCCTTCAGGACCATCATCCCAAAGGTCAGATTTATTAAGCGCAAGATAAAGTTTTTGGTCATCGCACCAAAGAATAGCGCCAATATCTCCGTTGCCTATCGGCATACCATATTGCATAGGGTCGGTAGGGGGCGCTTTGTAAACCAAGTCATGCCTCGAAACACGCTGGGGCCAAGCAATATCAAAATCGCCCAAAGTCTTGTTAAAGTTTGTAGTTACCATAACCATCCTCCTTTAATTCCATTATATAAAACCCACGCGCAATATGCAATTTAATTTTTCCAAAAAAGTCGCTAGTTGGTTGACCGAAAGACTGTTAAACATTCTTTTCGGTCTTATAACCCTAACAGCGTAAATGCTAATCTCTACCTTGAAACTAAGAAAAACCTCACACCCTATTGGGTAGGTTTTTTGTTAAAATAAAAAAGGCGTTGCTAAAAGCAAAAAATTGCCGTATAATTAATATATAAATATAAAGAGGAGATACATTATGAAGCTAAACTACAAAACCATTTTTAAAATTGGTATAAGTGCTTTTGTGCTTTTTCTGTGTGTTTATCATTGGTCTTCGGCTTGTGCTTTTATTCGTACGGTAATAGGTGCCGCATCTCCGCTAATTATTGGTTGCATAATTGCTTTTGTACTAAATATCCTTATGGGCTTTTATGAGCGACATTATTTTAAAAAGTCTACAAAACCAATAGTAGCAAAAACACGCCGACCTGTCTGCTTAGCCCTTGCAATAGTAACATTACTTGCAATAATTGTTTTGGTAATATCGTTGGTGCTGCCACAATTGGTTTCGTGTGTTAAACTTGTTGTTGCAACCTTACCTAAAGCAATAATAAATATAATAAACGCTTTAGAAAAATCTCAATATATTTCTGAAGATTTTGTTGCATCACTATCGGGTATAGATTGGAAATCAAAAATAGGCGAAATTGCTGAAACTTTATTTTCTGGAATAGGTAGTGTGGTTGACGTTGTGGTTACAACCATAACTTCGGTCTTTTCAATTATTGTTACAACCTTTATAGGTGTTATATTTGCCGCTTATTTGCTCATACAAAAAGAAACCTTGGCTAAACAAATTACAAGGTTAATGGCTCACTATTTCAAAAATAATATAGTTGAAAAGGTAATGTATGTACTAAATATTTTAAATGATTGTTTTAGACAATATATAATAGGGCAGTGTACCGAGGCGGTGATTTTGGGCGTGCTTTGTACAATAGGTATGCTAATATTCGGTCTACCGTATGCAACTATGATAGGCGCATTCATAGCGTTTACCGCTTTAATACCTATAGCAGGCGCTTACATTGGCGCGGGCGTGGGCGCGTTTATGATAGTGATGGTATCTCCAATAAAGGCATTAGTGTTCCTGATTTTTATTGTGGTTTTACAACAGTTAGAGGGTAATCTTGTTTACCCGCGTGTTGTAGGGGCATCAATTGGTCTGCCTGGAATTTGGGTGCTTGCTGCAATTACAATAGGTGGCGGTGTAATGGGTATTGGTGGTATGCTTTTGGGTGTTCCTCTTGCCGCAGCAATATATCGCATAATTAAAAATGATATAAACGATACCAGCAAAGTATCTTCCACTAACAATCAAATTGCAGAAGATAATTAATGAATTTTATATTAAGACAAAATAATTTATTTATGGTTGACAAACAACCCACCATTTGATATAATACATTTTGTCTTGGGGGTGTAGCTCACTTGGGAGAGCGCTTGAATGGCATTCAAGAGGTAAGGGGTTCGATCCCCCTCATCTCCACCAAATGTAAAGAACCGTAGAGTCAATAGGCTTTGCGGTTCTTTGTTTTTTTGTACAAAGGGAGCGAACCCGAGAGGGTTTTGGCGTCAAAAAAGTTGCCGATGGCAAGTTTTTTAGCCAAAAACGGCGCAGTCGGGCACCGTCGCTTTGCGATGGTCGGCAAGCCTAGTAGTACGCGAAGCGTACGGCGATCCCCCTCATCTCCACCAAATGTAAAGAACCGTAGAGTCAATAGGCTTTGCGGTTCTTTGTTTTTATATGTATATCAAGCACTGGGTTAGTTTTTTGTCAAAACTTGACATTTTTTGCTTTTTGTTATAAAATCAAAAACGCTTATTAGTTATAAGAAAGAGGCTGGGGTATGAAAAAATCCAATTCAAGCTTTTTAGATGCATTTTACAGTACTGTTGCTTTTGTGTTAAGACACTATGTTATATCTTTAGTTTGCGTATTGTTAGTAGCAGTAATTGTTGTTGGCGCAATGGTTTTGCCCAATTCATCGGCAACCAACACTAAAACCGAAACCGTTTCAAGCAAAAATAATGTTACCACGGTAGAAACAAGTAAGGTTGCTTCTACTCCAAGTAAAGAAACCACTTCAAGCAAGGTTGTTTCTACTGCAAGTAAAGAAACCACTTCAAGCAAGGTTACTTCTGCTGCAAGTAAAGAAACTACTTCAAGCAAGGTTGCTTCTACTGCAAGTAAAGAAACCACTTCAAGCAAGGTTACTTCTGTTGCAAGTAAAGAAACTACTTCAAGCAAGATTACTTCAACTGTAAGTAAAGAGAACGTTTCAAGCAACAAAAAACCTACCCAAAGTAAAACCGAAAAAACCTCAAGCAAGTCATCAGAAAAAACTACCTACGACCATTCTAAAATGACTCCCGATAGCAACGTTTTTCTTGACGCACTTGAATATACAGGATATCATCTTGACGTACAACGAAATAGCGGAATGATGTGGGGTTCATACGATAACTATATTCTTTGTTCACAAAAGAAGGGCCTCGGCTGGCTTTCAAACATAACTTATGATGATTATGGTCGCGCAAGCGGATACGAAACCGATGAAAACGGAAAACCGCACATTTCGTATTTTGAAAATACAGGTCTTGTTTGTGCAAGTTATGTTACATATGTTTATTTTAATTATCTGCCAAATGTTGCAGGAATTGATACTTCAATGCTTGCTCGCCCCGAAAAGTCGGTGCTTGCTAATGACTGTTATATTGCAGGCAAAAAGTGGATAGAGGCAGGTTATTCGCGATACATTGATTTCACCGCAAATGATGGTGGCAGCATCAACAATGATATCAAACTTACGCTTGACGAGGAAATCCCTATAGGATCACTTATCGTTCTTTGCGATTGGTATAACCGTTCGGACTGGTGCTCACACATTTGTATTTATGCAGGTAAGAAAAACGGCTACCACTGGGTAACCCATGTTGGCAACGAAAACGGACCTGAATTCTGTGCGATAGAGCGTATGAACCGTAAACCTCACCCACAGTGGCCAATAGCAATTATAACCCCACCATCTAACATTGATTTTACCCCCAAAAACTAACAAATTTATAATTTTATTTGCGTAAAAAGTCAAATTAAGCGGTATCGTTTAATTTGGCTTTTTTGTTTTAAAATAAACTGTTGAATTTTAGCTTTTGTAATGGTATAATGCACTCAAGAAACAACATAAGAAGAGGGAATTTATTATGAGAATATCACCTGACTTTGAAAACAAAATAGAACAACTGGTTTCATCTATGACCTTAGAGGAAAAGGTATCATTTTGCCATGCAAACTCTAAGTTTACTTCTGCTGGAGTAGACCGCTTTGGCATAGACGAACTTACAATGTCCGATGGTCCTCATGGGGTTCGTCCTGATTATGAAAGAAATAGTTGGTTATGTCTCAACAAACCCGAGGATGATTGTACCTATTTGCCTACCGCCACAGCCTTGGCAGCCACCTGGAATCAAGACCTTGGAAGAGCCTTTGGTGAAACTTTGGGTAGTGAGGCAAGATACCGCAACAAAGATATAATTTTAGGACCGGGTGTTAATATTATCCGCACCCCTTTGTGTGGCAGAAATTTTGAATATATGAGCGAGGACCCGTGCCTTATAGAGAAAATGGCACCTGATTTGGTAAAAGGTATAGAATCTCAAGATACGGCGGCTTGCGTTAAGCACTATGCACTTAACAACCAAGAATTAGACCGTATGACTGTTAATGTAGAGGTAAGCCGCAGAGCCTTGCACGAAATTTACTTAAAAGGTTTTTATGCCGCTATTATTGAGGGTGGCGCTTCTTCGGTTATGGGTGCCTATAACCGCTATTTAAATCAACATTGTTGCCACAACGATTATCTTGTTAATAAAATTCTAAAAGATAAATGGGGATTTAAAGGTGTATTTTTGAGCGATTGGGCAGGCGTTCACGATACGGATGAAGCAATCGCAAATGGTATGGATATAGAAATGGGCACAGGCAAGCCATATAACGAGTATTATTTGGCAGATGCATTTTTAGAAAAAGCAAAAAATAGCCAAGAAGTACGCGATTTACTAGACGATAAGGTTAGGCGTATTTTAAGGCTAATGTTCAGCATAAACAAAATGAGTCCAGAAAGGAAAAAAGGTGAGTTTAATACAAAAGAACATCAGCAGGTTGCATACGATATTGCCGCTGAGGGAATGGTTCTGCTAAAGAACGAGAACAATTTATTGCCGCTTGATAAAACTAAAATTAAAAAGATACTTGTTATTGGCCCAAATGCAGATGTTAAGCACTCACGTGGCGGATGTAGCAGTGGTATAAATGCACTTTACGAGGTAACCTTGCTTGAGGGTATTAAAAACCGATTGGGTGATAGTTGTGAAATAGAGTACGAAAGCGGAGCTTTTGGTTTGCAGTATAGTGCAATACCAATGCAGGATATGAACATTGCCGATCAGCAAGCAGGTTGCCGAGGTTGTAAAATAACAAGTTATCAAAACGGAAAAGCAGAAACGATAATTTCAAACACCGCAAGTATTAAGGGTGGCGAGTGTGATTTTTACGAATTAGAACTATCGGTTTGCATACCTAAAGATGGTACTTATTCATTTAAGTTTGCTACAACAGGAAGTGCAAAAATAACGGCAAACAGAAGCAAAACTCTAACACTTGGCTACAATCCGGATGGCGCAGAAACGGTAGGGGAATGTAGTATTGATTGCAAAAAAGGTCAAATCGTTTCATTTAGTTGCCGCGCCCAAAAAGGCGAGCATAGGAAATTGGATTTCTCGGTAGAGTGGCTAATACAAAAAGATTTTGAAGGCTCAAATTCTGAAGCCAAACTGTTAGAGAAAGTAGCAGACGCCGATTACGTTATTTATTGTGGCGGCCTTGACCATAGCTATGATACCGAGTCATGTGATAAACCGGATATGATGCTACCTTCGGGGCAAGATGCAATCATTCCAAAGTTAATAGATGCAAACCCAAACACAATAGTAACAATAACTGCAGGCTCTCCTGTTGCTATGCCGTGGATAGATAAAGCAAATGCGGTAATTTGGACTTGGTATGCAGGAATGGAAGGCGGAAACGTACTGGGCGATATACTAACTGGAGATATTTGCCCATCAGGTAAGATGCCTTTCACTCTTCCAAAAGACTATGCCGATACACCTGTGGCAAGATATGGCGAATATAAAGCTGGTAACTGTAAATATAACGAGGATATTTTGGTTGGATACCGCGCATACGATAACGATAATATTGAGCCAATGTTCCCGTTCGGACACGGACTTTCTTATAGTTCGTTTGAATATTCCAATTTGTCCGTTATCGCAAAAGAAGATAGTGCGGTTGTATCATTTGTAGTAAAGAATATTGGTAATGTAACTGCAAAAGAAATAGCACAGGTTTATATTGGTGACCCAGTATGTAGTGTAAGCCGTCCGCCAAAGGAAATGAGGAACTTTAAAAAGGTCCAGCTAAAACCTAATGAAAGTGTAAAAATAACCTTAGATATAAGTAAGCAAGACCTTTCGTTCTTTGATGAAATTAGGGACGATTGGAAACTTGAAAAAGGTATGTTTACTGTCTTTGTAGGTTCTTCTTCAAAAGACATTCGTTTAAGCGGTGAGTTCCAAATTTAATAACTTTAAAACAAAAAACCAACTAAGAGCATTTTGCAAACTTAGTTGGTTTTTATTTAGTTATTTATAATGTTATTCGCAACATGGGTCGTCTTTTTTCTCTTTTGCCTTTTTAGGTGAGGCAGATGTTGTATTGCCAAGACCTGTTGTTTCTGAAAAGATTGTGTTGTTGGTAACGGCGTTTACTGCATCTGTAGGGATAATTAATTTTGATGCGGTACCGTTTGCCATCTCTACGAGTGCTTCGTATTTTTTAAGTTCAATAACTGCGGCATCAACGCCTGCTTCTTTTAAGAGTTTTAAGCCGTCTGCCTCTGCTTGTTTTGCTAAGAAGATTGCTTTTGCTTCACCTTCGGCTCTGGCAATTTGGGCATCGCGTTCACCCTCAGCGGCAAGAATCATAGCCTGCTTATCACCCTCGGCGCGTGTTATTGCGGCAGCCTTGTGCCCCTCTGCTTGTAATAACGTTTCACGGCGGTCGCGCTCTGCCTTCATTTGTTTTTCCATCGCATTCTGAATTTCAGAGGGCGGAATAATGTTTTTAAGTTCTACGCGGCTAACCTTGATACCCCATTGGTCTGTGGCCTCGTCAAGTATCGCGGTCATACGATTGTTAATCATATCACGAGAGGTTAGTGTAGCGTCAAGTTCTAATTCACCAACTATATTACGAAGGGTAGTAGCGGTAAGATTAGATAACGCATTTATAGGATTAACAACACCGTAGGTGTAGGTTTTCGCATCAAAAATTCTGAAGAACACAACGGTATCTATCTGCATAGTAACGTTATCTTTAGTAATAACTGGTTGTGGTGGTGAATCTATTACCTGTTCTTTTAATGTGATTTTCTGTGCCATTTTATCTATTAAAGGTATTTTAACGTGTATGCCGGCACTCCAAGTTTTTTGATATTTACCAAGCCTCTCAATAACATATTCGGTTGCTTGTGGTACAATGCGGATGTTACAAAAAAGAATAATAAGAACTAAAGCTATAATTGCATAAGGCATAAAAAAGACCCCCTTAATTTTGTTACTGATATTTTAACATAAAACACACCGAATTTCAATATAATTACATAACTTTAGATACGGTAAAGAATAAAAACGATTGATAAAAAACATTATATAAGTTATAATAAAAAAGGTGATTAGCGTGAAAGAAAAAATAATAAAATGCTACCATACCATAAAAGAAGTATTGTCATGCGCTTCGCAAAATTCGGTTTATGCATTTGCAGGCCATTCAGCCCTCTTTATAATTATATCCTTTTTTCCGCTATTAATGCTTTTATTGGCATCTGTAAAATATATGCCTTTTTCTGAAAATGAGGTTTTAGAGTTGGTCGCGGGTATACCGCTCGGCACTGCAAATAACACTTTAAATACTGCTATTAGAGAGGTATATGCAAGGTCGGGAAGCTTGGCGTTATCTATCTCTGCTTTAACTCTTTTATGGTCAGCATCGGCAAGCATTTATTCCATAACTCGCGGACTTAATGCAATTTATGGACACTCAGAAACGCGAGGATATTTTCTCTTGCGCGGACTTTCTCTTTTGTATACGATTTTGTTTGTTTTATCGTTGCTGGTATTACTTGTTTTAATGGTTTTTGGTGGCGGTATTTTAGCACTAATTTATGTAAAATTACCTTTTTTAAGTGAGTTTAGTAATATAATTGATATAGTAAGGGGAATTGTAACATACCTGGTTATTCTTCTATTTATAGATTTAATGTATACTTTTATACCAAACAGGCGTTCTAATTTTATTAAGGAGTTACCGGGTGCGGTAATATCTGCTACCTGCTGGTACGGCTTTTCTTTTGGATATTCTGTTTATATTGAGAACTTTTCAAACGTTTCTTACGTCTATGGTAGTCTTACGGCTATTGTGCTTTTAATGATTTGGCTTTATATACTTATGTATATCTTCTTTATTGGTGCGCAAATAAATCAAAAGGAAGTCTTTAAATTTAGGAGGAGAAAAAACAAAAATGGATAAGCAGTATATATTGTTTGATTTAGACGGTACAATAACCAACTCTGCTGAAGGAATTATCAACTGTGTTAAATATGCATTAAATAAATTAGAATGGCAACAACCATCGTTAAATGTGTTACACCGTTTTATAGGTCCACCGCTTGTAGATGCATTTATGGAATATTGCGGCATGGATAAAGGGTTGGCTGAGCAAGCAACCGCCTATTATAGAGAAAGATATAAAGATATAGGCGTTTATGAATGTAGTCTGTATGATGGCATAGAGGATATGTTAAAATCCTTGAAAGAGGCGAATAAAACCATAATACTAGCAACCGCCAAACCCCTTGTTTTCGCAAAAAAGGTTATTACGCATTTTTCTTTGGACAAGTATTTTAGTGATATGGTAGGTGCCGAGATAGGCGGAACCATAATACATAAACATCAGGTTATTAATGAGGTAATAAAAAGGTTTAATATAACAGATAGAACTTCTGCTATTATGATTGGTGATCGCGAGCAAGATATTAGCGGTGCTAAAATGTTTTTATTAGACTCAATAGGTGTTAAGTACGGTTTTGCAGAACCTAATGAATTAGAAGAAGCAGGTGCTACCTATATAGCAAAAACTCCAAGCGATATATTAAAAATATTGTTATAAAAAAATAACCCCTTGCTAAGATTTAGCAAGGGGTTAATCGTTTATTTTTTATGCAGTTTTCTTGTTAGTAATAGCTTTAATAACAAAGAGTGTTGCAATGGTAAGAACAAGCGCAATGCCTAGCGAAACGTAAACGTTTTGAACAAAAGCTGCTATTACGAAGCATACAAACGAAATTGCTGCAACGGTTATAGCGTATGGTAACTGTGTGGAAACGTGGTTGATGTGGTTGCACTGAGCGCCTGCAGAAGACATAATTGTTGTATCAGAAATAGGTGAACAATGGTCGCCACAAACAGCACCTGCAAGACATGCAGACATAGCCATAATACCAAGTTCGCTACCAACAGGGAATATAGCAAGTACGATAGGAATAAGAATACCAAAAGTACCCCATGATGTACCTGTTGAGAAAGCAATACCGCAAGCTACCAAGAAGATGATAGCGGGTAAGAGTTTATCAAGGCTACCTGCAGAAGCCAAAGCACCTTCAACGAAAGTGTCGGATTCAAGCAGAGAGGTCATGTTTTTAAGGGTTGTTGCCATGGTAAGAATAAGAATTGCTGGAACCATAGCGATAAAGCCTTTGGGTATGCACGCCATAGCCTCTTTAAAGGAAACAAGTTTTCTTGCAACGAAGTAGATAATTGTGAATATAAGTGCTACAAGACCGCCCCAAGGTAGACCAACAGTTGCATCTGTGTTAGAGAAAGCATCAATAAAGCTTAAAGATGGGTCGTAGTTGCTGGAAGCAAATACCCATTCTTCACCCATGCATCTACCAACGTAGAATAGTGAAAATACGCAGATAGCAATAAGTATGATAATTGGGAATACTAGGTCAATAACACGTGCTTTGTTGGTGGCGGGAGCCTCGTCCTCGTCGTTGCCAATCTGACCGCCAAAGGTGAATAAATCACCGTTTTCTGCATTCTTTTCGTGCAGTTTCATTGGGCCGTAATCAAACTTCATAAGTGTGATAGCAATGATGAACACGAAGGTCATTAGTGAATAGAAGTTGTAGGGGATTGCTTTAACGAAAAGAGAAATACCTTGTCCATCAGGGGCGTAGCTAGCAACTGCAGCAGCCCAAGAAGAGATAGGGGCAATCATACAAACAGGTGCAGCAGTAGCATCTATTAAGTATGATAGTTTTGCACGAGAAATCTTTGCTTTGTCGGTAACAGGGCGCATAACTGCACCAACTGTTAGACAGTTAAAATAGTCATCAATGAAAATTAAAACACCAAAAAGGAATGTTGCGATAGAAGCGCCGATTTTACCTTTAACGTGTTTTGCTGCCCATTCGCCAAAAGCACGCGAGCCGCCTGCTTTGTTAAGAAGGGCAACGATGATACCGAGCATTACCAAGAATGCAAAGATACCTGCACTACCTGATACGGCGGAAATAAAACCGTCGCTAACCATTGAGTCAACGGTATGTATGGGTTGGAAATTTGTAGAAAGTAGTCCACCCATCAAAATACCTACAAACAAAGAAGAATAAACTTCTTTAGTGAGTAGTGCCAAACCGATAGCGATTACCGGTGGGAACAAGGACCATAATGTGCCAACGGGGTTGGTGATAGAGCCTGTGAAAGCACAAAGAACACCAAAACCAACAACGAAAGCAATTATAAGTACTTTAGGGATAAGTTTTTTTGCTTGCATGTTTTTTACCTCCAAAAAATATTAAAAGCATGATAACACACAATCTGGTGGTTACCATGCTAAAAAGGTGAGATATGCGATAGCCCTCCACATTGCGTGACAGTACGGTACATGTTTTGCACCGTCCCAACCAAAGTGCAACTGCGGGGTAGCACTAAAGTTTCGGCGATGTGTCCTTTCTTGGCAAACCGTTACCGCATAAATCTGCCGTTACTTATACACAACGCGCCTCTATCAAGATTTGTGTTAAGTATAACACCGATATCAAACTAAGTCAACAAAAAATTAATAATTTGTTAATTTTTATATTAAAAAGGTATTATAAATAAAAAAATAAAAATTATGGTAAATTACACTTGACATTGGGGAGTATTTTTTATATAATGTTTGTCGTAGCAGTTTGGGGTGATATAAATGGTACTTGATTTACGAAAACTTTTTTCTGGTGATGGGTCCATTTCTATCAATGCTGAATTCAATTTTAGCGACATTGAATTCTCAGGGGTATTCCCGATAATAACTCCTGTTAAAATCACTGGCGAGATTTTAAGCAAAACCGGAATTGTTTCTCTAGAGGCTAAAATAGAGGCCGAGTATACTGCCGATTGCGACCGTTGTGGTACAAATGCTACCAACAAATATTCTTTCAAGTTGCAAAAAACACTTGTAACAGAACTTGCAAACGGCAATGAGAATGACGATATGCTAGAACTACCCGACATGCAGCTTAATCTTTTAGAACTAGCAAGGGAAGAGGTTGTTCTCTGCATTCCCTCAAAGCACCTTTGTCGCGAGGATTGTAAAGGGGTTTGCCAAAAATGCGGCAAGAATTTAAACGAAGGCAGTTGCGGTTGCAACCATAAAGAAATAGACCCTCGTTTAGAAATATTGCAACAGTTGTTAAATGACGAGTGATTCTACCAAGCCCGTCGGAATATTTGATAAAGGATAAAAAGGAGGTGCCGTAAATGGCAGTACCAAAGAGAAAAACTTCTAAAGCAAGACGTGATAAAAGGCGTTCAAACGTATGGAAGCTTTCTGCTCCCACACTTGTAAAATGTTCACGCTGCGGCGAGTTTAAAAGACCTCACAGAGTTTGTCCTTCCTGCGGATATTACAATGGCCGCGAGGTAGTAAAGGTTGAGGACTAATTTACATCCAATGACCGCCTGGTACAGTTAAACTGCATCAGGCGGTTTATGTTTAGTAGTGGCTTAAGGTATGCGAAACGGTTTTCTTACTATTGTTTTTCGCCTGTGCTTTGCCTAAATGCTCGCGAATACACAAAGTATTCGCTGTGCTTTATGCTTTGCACAAACAAAAACCAATTAGCAATAAACCTCGCTTAGAATACCTTAAACCATTACGTGTGGCGGTTTTAAGTGATTTGAGGGATGACAATTTTGTTTGCACAAAAATCTATCTGCAACAAATCTCATTTCTCTCTGCATAAACCACTACGGTACTTATTCTAATGGTTGCAGGAGGTGGATTTTTGTGTCGGTTATCGTTACTGGCGTAACGGAAGGTTCGTTTGCCGAAAGTGTAGGTATAGTAGCAGGTGACGAACTTGTTTCTATTAACGGAAATGATATTGTTGATGTGCTTGATTATCGCTTTTACCAAAACGAAAAACGTTTAAAACTAGTGCTTTTGCGCGATGGAAAGCGTATAAAGGTTAAGATTAAGAAAGACGAGTTTCAAGAAATCGGCATGGAGTTTGCCACCTATTTAATGGATAAGCAACATCATTGCAAGAATAATTGCATTTTTTGTTTTATTGACCAGTTGCCAAAGGGTATGCGCGAGAGTCTGTATTTTAAAGATGATGACTCAAGGTTATCCTTCCTTTTCGGTAACTATATAACGTTAACAAATCTTACCGACCATGAGGTTGAGCGAATTATAAAAATGCATATAAGTCCTGTAAATATATCGGTGCACACCACCAACCCTCAGTTGCGCGTTGAAATGATGAAGAACCGATTTGCAGGTGAAGCATTAAAGGTTATAGATAAACTTTCGCAGTCGGGTATTTCACTTAATTTTCAGTTGGTTTTATGCCCCGAATATAACGATGGTGATGAACTTCGCAGGTCGCTTTCTGACCTTTTGAGTTATAAAAGTGTTAGCAGCATTGCTTGTGTTCCTGTAGGATTAACAAAGCACAGAGATGGTCTTGTGCCTTTAAAACCTTTTACGAAAGAAACCGCTAATGAAGTAATAGATATTATTAACGAGTTTGGTGATATTTGCGAAAAAGATAGGGGCGAGCGTATCTGCTACCCATCAGATGAATTCTATCTTTTGGCAGAAAGAGAAATTCCGCCGGCTTTATATTATGGCGACTTTTTGCAGTTAGAAAACGGTGTAGGTCTTTGGGCATTATTGCTTGACGAATGTGAAAAGGCGTTAGAAGATGCTACCTTGAATGCTAATGTAAACATTTCTATAGCAACAGGCACACTTGCTTATCCGCTGCTTAAAAAGATTGCTGATATGTGTAAAGCAAAGTGGCATAATTTTAATTGTAATGTTTATGCAATAATAAATAATTTCTTTGGTGATAGTATTACAGTTGCAGGGCTTATAACAGGTGGAGATATAATCGCACAGTTAAAAGATAAACCTTTAGGTGATACTTTGTTAATCCCTAATTCTATGCTCCGTCAAGGAGAAGATGTTTTTTTAGACGATGTTACCTTAAAAGAATTAGAAGAAAAACTTAATGTAAAAGTAAAAACCGTTTCTAATAGCGGGTATGATTTGATAGATGCCATTTGTGGCACAGAAAATTAGTTAGGAGGATAAAATATGGCAAAACCGGTAGTTGCAATTGTTGGCAGACCAAACGTTGGTAAATCAACCCTTTTTAATAAGATTTGCGGCAAACGTTTATCAATAGTTGATGATACCCCTGGCGTTACCAGAGATCGTATTTACGGTACTGCCGAGTGGCAAAACACTAGTTTTTTGCTTATAGATACAGGCGGTATAGAGCCAAGCGGTGATGATATAATTTTATCCAAAATGCGCGAGCAAGCAAACTTGGCTATTGATATGGCTCAGGTTATTATATTTGTTGTTGACCTTCGCACAGGTGTTACTGCAACCGATTACGAGGTTGCGGCTATGCTACAAAAGAGCGGTAAACCAATAATACTTTGTGTTAACAAATGTGATAGCGTTGGTGAAATGCCAATGGAGGTATACGAGTTTTATAATCTCGGCATTGGTGACCCAATCCCTGTATCCTCGGTTCATGGACACGGCACAGGTGATTTGCTTGATGCGGTTTTTGAATATTTGCCAAAGAATGATGAAGAGGGCGAAGATGATGATGTCATTGAGGTTGCGGTTATAGGCAAACCAAATGCCGGCAAATCATCACTTGTTAATAAAATCTCAGGTCAAGAGCGTTCAATAGTATCCGATATAGCAGGTACAACAAGGGATGCTATTGATACATTGGTTGAAAACAAACACGGACGCTTTAACTTTATAGATACTGCAGGTCTCCGTCGCAAAAGCAAGGTGGACGACCGCATTGAAAAATATAGCGTAATGCGTGCGCAAATGGCTGTAGAGCGTGCTCAGGTATGTGTTATTATGATAGATGGTACCGAGGGCTTTACCGAGCAAGATTCAAAGGTTGCAGGCATCGCGTTAGAACAGGGCAAGGCTTGTATTATCGTTGTAAATAAATGGGATATCGTTGAGAAAAACGGTGAAACGATGGATAAGTATCGCAAAAAACTTATGCAAGATTTCTCGTTTATGACCTTTGCGCCAATCATATTCATTTCGGCAAAAACAGGTCAGCGTATTGACCGCTTATTTGAACTAATAAAATATGTAAACGCGCAAAACTCTATGCGAATTTCAACAGGTATGCTTAACGATGTTTTAGCAGATGCTACTGCAAGAACTCAACCGCCTACCGATAAGGGTAAACGCCTTAAGATATATTATATGACTCAAGCTTCTACAAGACCGCCAACATTTGTTTGTTTCTGCAACAGGGCAGAGTTGTTTCATTTCTCATATCAACGATATTTAGAAAACCAAATACGTTCTACATTCGGTTTAGAGGGTACACCGGTTCGCTTTGTAATTCGCGAACGTGGTGACGGTAAAACCAAATAGGAGGTAAGTTTATGGCAAAAATAACCGTTCTTGGCTCAGGCGGATGGGGTATAGCATTGGCTATTACTGCATATAGTTGCGGTAACGATGTAACTTTGTGGACTCCATTTATTGAGGAGGCTAATTGCCTTTTAGAAACCAGAGCAAGTGAGAAACTCTTAAAGGGTATTACCATACCGGAAGAGATTGGTGTTACAACCGATATTAATGTGGCAGAAGGTAGCGATATAACCATTATTGCTACACCGTCTTTCGCAGTATGTGAAACTGCAGAAAAACTAAGCAAGGTAAATAATTTTGGCATCGTTGTAAATGTGGCAAAAGGTCTTGAAGATGGCACAGGTAAACGACTTTCTGAGGTGATTTCTGAAAGATTGCCTAATGCTAAAATTGTTGTGTTATCAGGACCGTCGCACGCCGAAGAGGTTGCAAGAAAAGAGCCGACTTCACTAGTAGCCGCATCGCACGATTTTGATGCCGCTCGTTATGTGCAAGAAACTTTAATGTGTGAAACATTGCGCATTTATACCGGCAGCGATTTGATAGGTGTTGAATTAGGCGGTGCATTTAAAAACATCATTGCGGTAGCATCAGGTATTGGTGACGGTTTAACTTTAGGTGATAATCCTAAAGCCGCTTTGATTACAAGAGGCCTTGCAGAGATAGCAAGACTGGGTGCAACGCTTGGCGCAAAGTCGGAAACCTTTACAGGTCTTACAGGTCTTGGCGACCTTATTGTTACTTGCACTTCTGTGCATAGCCGTAACTACCGATTTGGTAAACTTGTTGGCAGAGGCGTTAGTGTTGACGAGGCGTTAAAAATAGTTGGCACGGTTGAAGGTTACCACGCCGTAAAAACTGCTTACAAACTTGCTAAAGATAAGGTCGTAGAAATGCCTATAATTGAGGGAGTTTATGCGGTGCTTTATAAAGGCTACAGAGTTGAGGATATGGTAAAATCTTTAATGAACAGACCTTGCAAAGCCGAGCATGAAAGTTCATGGTTGACAAATTAAATATCGGTAGTATAATGTTTTTGTAATTAAATATTGTTTTGGGGTAGGGTGCAATTCCCTAACCGGCGGTGAATCTTGAAGTTTCAAGACAAGCCCGCGAGCCACTTTTGGTGGTTGATTTGGTGTAATTCCAAAGCCGACGGTACAGTCCGGATGGTATTAACATTTTGTAGTATTTTAGCCCCACTGTTTTTGTGGGGCTTTATTTTTTTGCGAGGTGCAATATGAAAAAATATAATACAAAAAGGCTTGTTATTACTGCACTGTTTTGTGCGCTTAGTTTTGTATGTGTCTTTGTTTTTAGAATAAAGGTTTCGTTTTTAACCTTTGATGCTAAGGATGCAATTATTGCGGTAGGTGCTTTCCTTTACGGTCCAATTTCTGGCATAATTGTTTCTGTGGCGGTATCTTTTTTGGAGTTCTTAACGGTAAGTGATACGGGCGTTTACGGACTTATAATGAATATACTTTCAACCCTCTCGCTAGTTGTACCCGCTTCGGTTATTTATAAGTTAAAAAAATCTACGATTGGTGCGGTATTTGGACTTTTGGTAGGAACTTTTTGTATGACTGCGGTAATGCTGGTGGCAAATCTGTTAATTACACCTTATTATATGGGCGTAGATATTTCTGCGGTTAAAGGTTTATTATTGCCGTTGCTACTACCGTTTAACTTTACAAAAGCGGTGCTCAACAGTGCATTAACAATGCTTATTTATAAGCCTTTTGTTAACGCTTTACGCATGGCAAAATTGGTAGAACACCGCGAAGGTTCGGAGTATAAACTAAATAAGAGAACCGTTATAACAATTGTTTGCTCGGTTATAGTTGTTGCTGTTGCCATAATCTTCTTAACTTTGGTTTTAGGTGGAGTGCTTGAACTTGTGTAAATTTTTCCGCTTGACAAATCAATAAAATGTGTTAATATAATAAATGCAAATTAAATAATCCGCTTATCAAGAGTGGCTGAGGGAACAGGCCCTAAGACGCCCGGCAACCTGCTTTTTAGCAAGGTGCCAAATCCTGCGGTTAATCCGAAAGATGAGGATAGTTTTCAACCCGCTTTCTTTCGGCGGGTTGTTTTTTTGTAAATAATAAATATGGGTGAAAATATGATTAAAAAATTATTTACTTCTGAGTCGGTAACAGAGGGACATCCCGATAAGGTTTGCGACCGCGTTTCTGACTCTGTATTGGATGCAATTTTGGCAAGTGACCCCAACGCTCGCGTTGCTTGTGAAACCTTTGTTACAACAGGTATGGTAACGGTAATGGGTGAAATCACAACCACTGCCGACGTAGACGTTGCAAAGATTGCGCGTAAAGCAGTAACCGAAATAGGATATGATAGTGAAGAACAGGGCTTTAACGGTAACACCTGTGCAGTTATGGTAGCGTTAGATGGTCAGTCGCCTGATATTGCTTTGGGCGTGGACAAGTCGTTAGAGGCTAAAGATGGCGCGGATGATACCGAAAACGAAAACGGTGCAGGCGACCAAGGCATGATGTTTGGCTTTGCTTGCAACGAAACCGAAGAACTTATGCCTCTGCCGATTTCTCTGGCACACAAACTTTCTTTAAGGTTAACAGAGGTGCGTAAAAATGGCACACTTTCATATCTTCGTCCGGATGGTAAAAGTCAGGTAACCATTGAATATGTTGATGATAAACCTAAAAGGGTAGAGGCGGTAGTTATATCCTCTCAACATAGCGATAAGGTTGAACTTTCAACACTCCGCGAGGATATTTTAAAAGAGGTTATTAAACCTATAATCCCTAGCGAATTAATAGATAATGAAACTAAAATTTTTATTAATCCTACAGGCCGTTTTGTTGTTGGCGGACCACAAGGGGATACAGGACTTACAGGTAGAAAAATTATAGTAGACACATACGGTGGTTTTGCTCGTCACGGTGGCGGTGCATTCTCCGGTAAAGACCCAACAAAAGTTGACCGTTCTGCCGCTTATGCCGCAAGATATGTAGCAAAGAATATTGTTGCCGCAGGTCTTGCCGATAAATGCGAGGTGCAGTTAGCATACGCTATAGGTGTTGCTAAACCTGTATCGGTTATGGTTGATACATTTGGTACTGGTAAGTTTAATGACGAAGAGCTTTCAGATGCGGTACAAAAGGTGTTTGATTTACGTCCTGCCGCAATAATTAAAAAACTAGACCTTCGCCGTCCTATTTATACACCGCTTTCGGCATACGGACATCTTGGCAGAACCGATTTGGATTTGCCTTGGGAAAGAATGGATAAAGCCGATGAATTAAAAGAAATTTTAAGATAAACATGAATCTGCGTGATAATTGTTAGTTGTCGCGCAGATTTTTTGTGTTTTTTGTTGTAAATTAGAATAAAATATGCTAAAATATATAATGTATAGTTGTATATTGGAGTAATGTTTTTTCATATTAGGGGGTGGTAAAGATGGGCCTTAAAAAATGGCATATAAAAGAAAACGATTTTGCACTTGCTAAAATTTTGGCGCGAGAGTGCGAAACAAGTTCTTTTACAGCAATGCTTGCTGTAAACAGGGGTATTGTAGATGGATATGATTTAGACGTATTTTTAAGCGACACACCCGAACTTAACGACCCATTTTTACTATGCGATATGGAAAAGGCAGTAGAGCGTATATCTGCCGCAATAATTACAGGCGAAAAGATTGCGGTATTTGGCGATTATGATTGCGATGGCGTTACTGCAAC
Source organism: Acutalibacteraceae bacterium (assembly GCA_045630515.1). Taxonomy (GTDB): domain Bacteria; phylum Bacillota; class Clostridia; order Oscillospirales; family Acutalibacteraceae; genus UMGS1532. The sequence goes on along the minus strand of JAZQTG010000076.1, from coordinate 404,342 downwards.
CGCTTTAATGTACTCCTATTTACAAAGTAAAAATGCAGACGTAATTTATTATATTCCTGACCGTATTAGCGAGGGTTACGGTATGAATTTAAATGCCGTAAAAAAACTTTATGATTTGGGCGTAACCTTAATTGTAACGGTTGACAATGGAATAAGTGCAATACAAGAGATTAATTTAGCAAGTGAATTAGGCATAGATGTTGTTGTAACCGATCATCATTTGCCTTCGGAGGCGTTGCCTGAGGCGGTTGCAATTGTTGACCCACATAGAGAAGATGATAGTAGCGGATGTGAGAATCTTTGTGGCGTTGGTGTTGCATTTAAACTTATTTGCGCTATGGAAAGGGATACCCCTTCTGAAAAATTATTGCTTGAATATGCGCCATTAATTACACTTGGTACTATAGGTGACGTTGTACCTCTTTTAGACGAAAACCGCGTTATGTGTAAGGTTGGCATAGAGCAGATAAATAATTTTGCACTTGTTGGAATTTCTGCTTTAAAATCGGTGGCAGGGGTTGAAAATAAGCCCCTTAATGCGAGTGCTATATCTTTTTCTTTGGTGCCCAGAATTAACGCCGCAGGCAGAATGGGTAGCAGTATGCGAGCAGTAGAACTGCTTTTAACCACCGACCCAATTCGTGCTAGTCAACTTGCAAACGAATTAGACCGCGATAATCAATTAAGGCAAAAGGTTTGCGAGGATATTTATAATCAGGCGGTAGAATTAATTGAAAGTAATGGGCTTCAAAACAATCCAATAATTGTTGTGGCAAAAAAGGGCTGGCACTTAGGAGTTATCGGAATAGTTGCTTCAAAAATAGTGCAGATGTACGGCAAGCCATGTATATTACTTGGCGGTGACGATGAGTTATTACATGGTTCGGGCAGAAGCATAGAGGGGTTAAATCTTTTCTTGGCTATTAATAGCGCCAAAGAAAGTGTTGAATATTTTGGTGGTCACGAATTAGCGGCAGGTGTAACTCTAAAGGCAGATATGTTAAACACATTTTATAATGCACTTTTAGAATATGCAAAAACTGTACCAGTTGTATTTCCAAAAATAACTATAGATTGCCGCTTAAAACCGCAGATAATCGGTGAAGATTTATTACGCGAACTTAAAAGATTTGAACCTTGTGGTGCTGGCAATCCGCAACCCTTGTTTGCTTTAATTGGCGCCGTTATTAATAATATAGTTCCATTAAAAAACGGCAAATATATCCGCTTAAATGTGGGTCGCGATGGTTATAATTTTAATGTGCTTTGTTTTATGTATAGTGAGCAGAGTTTTCCATTTAATAAAGGCGATAAAATTGACATTGCATTTAATTTAGAAAGCAACGATTTTTTGGGCAAAGGTGCAGTAAATTTAATGGCAAAAGAATTGCGCCCACACGAAATAGATGAGGATAATTATTTTTCGTCACTCTCTATGTATGAACAGTTGCTTTTAGAAAACCAACCAAAAGATGCTTGTAGTATTTATCCCACGCGTGATGATTTTGCGGTAGTGTTTCGTTTTTTAAAATGCAACATGGCATCTAGTGATAAAGTAATATTTAAACATCATTACATGGGTGCAGGTAAACTAAAGGTTATTTTAAACGCTTTAAGTTCTCTTGGTTTAATTGAAGAAAAAGAAGGAATATACACCGTAACTGAATCAAAAAACAAGGTAGAGATATTTGAAGCACCAATCATAAAACAATTATCTAAGTATATAAAGGCAGGTGATAGGTAGTGGAGTTATATAATAAACTTATAGATTTTATGGGTGAACAAAAATCCAAGCATGACTTGGAAGGTATACGTCGCGCATTAGATTTTTGCGTTTCCGCACACGGCGATCAAAAGCGTCTATCCGGAGAACCCTTTTATATGCATCCTTACTCCGTTGCCTTGATTCTTGTTAAACTCGGTATGGACTCAGAGTGTGTTGAGGCGGCACTTTTGCACGACGTCGTTGAAGATACTGAGGTAACTTTAGACCAAATAAAAAAAGAGTTCGGCGCAGGAGTGGCAGAACTGGTTGATGGTGTAACGAAACTTGGAAAAATGCCACTTGTTACACATGAGCAACAGTTAAACGAAAACGTGCGAAAAATGATGATGGCTATGGCTGAGGACATCAGGGTTATCATTATAAAACTAGCAGATAGACTGCACAACATGCGTACTATAGATGCTCAAAGCGATTACAAACAACGCGAAAAGGCATTAGAAACATTAGAAATTTATGCGCCTATTGCACATAGGCTTGGTATTAGTGCGGTTAAAGAAGAGCTTGAGGATATATCTATTGCTCACCTTGACCCAATTGCTTATAGGGAAATTGAGCAAATGCTTGATTCCAGAAAGAAATATCGCCAACAATTTTTAGAAAGTATTAGTCTTAAGATTGAAGAACGTGTTAAGCAATATGTTCCTAACATTACCTTGACTGGACGCGTAAAATCTATTCACGGAATATATCGCAAAATGTACATTCAAGGTAAAAATTTTGATGAAATTTATGATATATATGCAGTGCGCATTATAACAGATACGGTTGCAAACTGTTACAATATTCTTGGCGTTATACACGATATGTTCCAACCAATACCGGGTAGGTTTAAAGATTATATATCTATGCCAAAACCCAATATGTATCAGTCGCTTCATACTACGGTTGTTGGTAGAGATGCCTTGCCGTTTGAAGTGCAAATTCGCACTTGGGATATGCATCATACGGCAGAATACGGTATCGCGGCGCATTGGAAATATAAAGAGGGCATAGAGGGTAGCGATAAGCGTCTTGAGGATAGGCTTGGTTGGATTCGTCAAATTCTTGATGCTCAACGCGAGTCAGACGATGCAGAGGATATCGTTCAAACGATTAAAACCGACCTATCGCAAGAGGACGTTTTTGCCGTTACTCCAAAGGGCGATGTAATTAATCTGCCTGTAGGCTCAACGGTAATTGACTTTGCTTTTGCTATTCATACCGCAGTTGGTCAAAAGATGGTAGGTGCAAAGGTTGATGGTAAAATTGTACCCTTAAGTCATGTAATAAGCATGGGCGAAATAGTTGAAATACTTACAACCAACAACCCAAACCACGGTCCTAGCAGAGATTGGCTTAACCTTGCAAAAACCAGTCAGGCAAGAAGTAAAATTCGTTCTTGGTTTAAAAAAGAACGTAGGGAAGAAAATATTGAAACAGGTAAGCAAGAACTTGAAAAAGAATTTCTGCGCGCTGGTATTAAACTAAACGACGAGCAACAAGAAGAACTTCTTTTAGAGGTTGCTAAACGTCAAAAGTTTTCAACGTTAGACGATTTCTATGCTGCTATAGGTTTTGGCGGTTTGCACCTTTCAAAAATAATGCCTCGCATTAAAGAGGATTACAATCGTTCTCAAAAATCTAGCACTCCGCTAGATATCAACAATATTATTTCTGCCGAGAAAACAACCTCAGCAGAGGGAGTTATTGTTGAGGGTATTGATAATTGCTTAATTAAACTCTCGCGTTGTTGTGACCCACTCCCAGGCGATGATATCATAGGTTTTATTACTAGAGGACACGGTGTTTCAATCCACAAGCGCGATTGTAATAATGTTCCTAAGAATATAGATTCTTGTGAGCATCCTGAACGTTGGATAAACGCTCGTTGGGCAAATAATACTCGTAATATCTTTAAGTGCCATCTTCAGATTAATGCTATTGACAGACCTACCTTGCTTGCTGATATTTCAATAGCAGTTGCGGGTATGCGCATACCATTGCATGCTGTTAATGCAAGGCAGAGTCAAAATGGAAACGCCATTATTGATATTAGCATTTCTGCAGAGGGCGTTGAGCATCTTAATAATATTATTAAAAGACTTGAAAAAATCAGCAGTGTTATTAGTGTTGATAGAACCAATGCTTGATAATTTGCATTAAAACTAGTATAGGAGTATAAATATGAAAGCAGTAATTCAACGTGTTACCTCTGCTTCTGTTACTGTAGACGGGCAAGAGATTTCTAAAATTCCTGAGGGATTGTTTGTATTGCTTGGCGTAAGCGAAGAGGATAATGATGGTGATGCCGAAATCTTGGCTAAGAAAACTGCAGATTTAAGAATCTTTGAAGATGCTGATGGTAAGATGAATCTTTCTGTTAAGGATATAAATGGTGAAATTCTTGTTGTTTCGCAGTTTACCCTTAGTGCTGATACTAAAAAGGGGAATCGTCCATCGTTTATAAAAGCGAAAGAGCCAATAGAGGCAGATAGATTGTATCATTTGTATATGGACAAACTAAAAGAAAACGGTGTTAAAAATATAGGGCACGGCAGTTTTGGTGCAGATATGCTTTGCAATATTAACAACAACGGTCCTGTTACTATAATTCTAGATACTGTTACTTGGAGAAGGTAGTTATGCAAATAAAAGAGTTTATGCCTTGCGGATTTTCAGCTAACTGTTATGCTGTAACCTGTGGCGAAGAGATTGCTTTAATTGATGTTGGTACCGCTACTAGCGAGATTATTGAGTTTGCAAAGAAAAACAGCAATAGCATAAAGTATATCCTTTTAACCCATGACCATTTTGACCATATAGGTGGGGTTGAAGAGGTGTTAAAATACTGTAACGCTAAGGTTTGCATACATAAAAACGATGCATCGGGACTTACTGATAGTTCATTTAGTCTTTGCGAAATGGCGGGTCTGCGCCAACCTACAATAGCTGCAGATATTACCTTATTGGGCGGAGAAACGTTACCGCTTGGTGATAAAACTATAAAGGTTATTCATACACCCGGTCATACCGATGGATGTGTTTGCTATCTAATAGACGATATTTTGTTTAGCGGTGATACCTTGTTTTTTGAAAGTGTTGGCAGAACCGATTTCGTAACCGGCGACAGTAAACAACTGCAAACTTCATTGAAAAAACTAATTACTTTAAAAGGTGTCAGCAAGGTTTATACAGGTCACGGTGAGACAACAACCCTAGAGCATGAAAGGATACATAACTTTTTTATAAACTATGAAGATATTTATTAAGGGGCACGGTTTTAACTACGAAACCGAGAAACTATGTAGAATATTTTTACCCTTCCAAAAGTTCCAGTTTGTAAGTGAAGACCCAGAAGGGTGCGATATTGGTGTTATACTTAATAAGGGCGAAGAGTATGAGTTTCAAACTTTTTTAAAGCTTTTTGGCAAGGAAAGCAAAAAGCAAAAAACAACGGCGCCTATAAGTGAAAAAGAGTGCGAGCGCGAACTAGCTGTACTTTTATATAAGTGTTTTTGCGAACTTACTGGGTATAAATCTAAATGGGGCATACTAACAGGCGTGCGACCTGCAAAACTTTATTCGGCGTTACAAAGGCAGAACGGTACGAAAAGTGCAGACGAATATTTTTTAGAAAAACTATTGGTTAGCGAACAGAAATTAGATTTAGCAAAGTCTTGTAATAAGGGCGAGGCGGCAATTACTGAACTATCAAAAGAAAAATCGTTTAGCCTTTATATTGGCATACCTTTTTGTCCTAGCAGGTGTAGTTACTGTTCTTTCGTTTCTCATTCGGTAGAGCAGGCTAAAAAGTTAATTCCGCAATATGTAGAATATCTTTGCGAGGAAATAGAATATACAGGAAAAATTGCAAAAGATTTAGATTTAAGGCTTGAAACTATTTATATTGGTGGTGGCACACCTACCTCTTTGTCGGCAGAGCAACTAACTAAAATTATGAATGCCATTAAAAAAAGTTTTAACCTAAATTATTTACGTGAATATACTGTAGAAGCGGGCAGACCCGATACGGTAACTATAGAAAAGTTGCAGGCTATAAAAGCAGGCGGCGCGGATAGAATTAGTATCAATCCGCAGACTATGAATGGGGATATCTTAAACGCTATAGGTCGCAAGCATACTGTTAAGCAAACCATTGAGGCTATGAATATGGCCAAAGAAGTTAAGTTTAAGAATGTTAATATGGACCTTATTGCAGGTCTTCCTAACGACAGTTTGGAAAGTTTTAAAGAAACGGTAAACAAGGTTATTGATATGGACCCTGAAAGTATAACCGTGCACACTCTTTGCTTAAAGCGTTCTGCTACTTTAAACAACGGTGACCTTTCTTGGCTAAAAGAGGGCGATGTCGCGGCAGATATGGTTGACTATGCAAAGACAACTTTAGAGAATAACTTGTATTATCCATACTATATGTACCGCCAAAGTAAAATGGTGGGTAATTTAGAGAATGTGGGTTATTCTAAAAGGGGTTATGAAGGACTTTATAATGTTTATATTATGGATGAAACCCATTCAATTCTTGCTTGCGGTGCAACTGCAGTAACAAAACTGCGCAGGTATAACGATACTGTTATTGAGCGCATATATAACTTTAAGTATCCGTATGAATATATCAATAGATTCCAAGAACAACTTCAAAGGAAGGAGCGGATATATAACTTTTATGGAGAACAAAATATCTAGAATTAACGGCCTTGTTTTAGGGGACATTAAAGGATATATTGAAAAGGTTGAGGACGAATATCATAAAAGAATTAAAATTGCAGCAGATAGGGTTTTGAAGACCCATAAGCGAATTGTTTTGCTTGCAGGGCCGTCGGCTTCAGGTAAAACTACAACCGCACACCTGCTTTGTGAATATTTAAAGGATGCGGGTGTTCATACAGAGATTATCTCTTTAGACGATTTTTATTTAGAGCAAAATCAAATGCCATATGATGAGCATGGAATTATTGATTTTGAATCGGTACATTCTTTAGACACCGAGGGTATTATTAATGCATTGAACGAAATTAATAACTTTGGCAGAACAAATCTTCCTGTTTTCAGTTTTACAACAAAAAAACGAGAGAAAAAAACCAGAGCGATAGACGTTGGTGAAAACGGCGTTGTTATAGTTGAAGGTTTGCACGCTCTTAATCCACTTATTGCCGATTGTTTGGATCGTGAAAAGGTTTTAAAACTATATATAAGTGTGGTTGCCTCTTATTTAGAGGATAATGGTGCAGAACTGTTAGAAAGCCGTAATATCCGTTTGATGCGCAGAATGTCGCGCGATATTTTGTATCGCTCATCAACACCTGAAAGTTGTCTTAAACTCTTTTCAAGTGTTGTAAGGGGGGAGGATAAATATCTTTGCCCGTTCAGAAATACGGCAGAGATTGAGATGTGCTCGTTCCACGATTATGAGATATGTTTATTTAAACCCCTTTTGTATGATAAGTTGCTAACTTTATCTAATAATGTTGAAAACTATGATAGGGTACAAAAGATTATAGCTGCAATGAAAAATGCAGTTGAAATAAACCAAAATAATGTTCCAAAAAACTCACTGTTACAAGAGTTTATAGGGCAGTAAAAGAAAGGAAATGTACTATGGGATTTTTTGAAGAAACTATTACAAAAGCAAAAGAACTAGCCACTAAAACAGGTGAGGTTGCAGAAGATGTTATAGCAACCCAAAAACTCAAACTTAAACATATTTCAGTAAAAAACGAATTGCGCAAGAATTTTGAATTGTTGGGTCAATATGTTTATAACGAAAAAGAAAATAATGACGATAACGGTGAGGCAATATCTGCTTTAATTGAAGTAATTAAAGCACAAAAAAATGAAATTAATGAGCTTGCAAAAGAAATTGCGCTTTCAAAAGGCGGAAAACTATGTGATTGCGGTGAAACAAATGATGGTGCATCGCAGTATTGTAAAAAATGCGGAAAGGAATTTTAATTTTTAAATGGACACTTTGTTTAAGATAGGCATAGTGGTTGCCGATAATGATGAATATGCCCCTATTGTTGAATATACAAATGAGGTTGGCGGTACAGAAAGATCATTAAAATTCCTTAAAGGGCATGAAATACCTTTTGGTAACGCTATAATTCGCACGGTACTTTGTGGTATTGGTAAGGTTAACGCTGCCGTTGCCGCTACTCTTTTAATTGAAGAGGGTGTGGATATACTGGTTAATTTTGGTTTGTCTGGCGGTATAAATGGTGTAAGCAGGGGTCAAACCATAGTTGCTTCTAAATTTTTAGAGCACGATTTTGACCTAACTGCACTAGGCTATAGCGTTGGCGAAAAACCAAATCAAGATTACATATATACTGCAGATGAAAGATTGGTAAAGGCGTTTGAAGAATCTTATAAAGGTATAAAGATTGGAACAGTAGTGACTGGTGATAGTTTTATCTGTGACCCAAAAGTTCGTGATATGCTATGCGAAAGGTTTAATGCGATTGCTTGCGATATGGAAACGGCAGCTATTGCTTATTGTGCTAGTGCTAATGGAGTTCCGTTTGTTTCGGTTCGCCGTGTATCTGATGATGCTGGAGATACCGCAATAAATGATTATAGAGAGATGAATAGCCTAGCAGATAGCAATCTTATGAAAATAGTTTTTGACACATTAAAAACCCTTAACTATGCGGACTTTTAGTTGCCAATAAAGATTTTGAGGAAAAGTGTTGTGCAATTTGCACAAATCAAGCAACTTATTTTCGTCGTAACAATAAAAGATTTTCGCAAACACTTGATTTTATTGGGGTTTTGTGGTACAAATATATTGTGCTTGAAAAGCAACAAACGGCGCGTTTATAACGCGTTACGTAAAATTTAGGAGGACTATTAAAATGAACAAGACAGAATTTATCGCTTCAGTTGCAGAGAAAGCTGCAATCAGCAAAAAAGATGCAGAGAAAGCAGTTGCTGCTTTTATTGACACCGTAACAGAAGAACTTAAAAAAGGTGGCAAAGTTCAAATGGTTGGCTTCGGTACTTTTGAAGTAAAGAACCGTCCTGCAAGAACTGGTAGAAACCCACAGACAAAAGAAACCATTCAAATCCCTGCTTCTAAAGCTCCTGCTTTCAAGGCTGGCGCTGGCTTTAAAAACGCTATAAAATAATTAAAGCTTTAAAAACCGCCTTTTTATAAGGCGGTTTTCTTTTGAGGAAATGTTATGAGGTTAGATAAATATCTTAAGGTGTCGCGCATAATTAAACGCCGCACGGTTGCTAATGAGGCGTGTGATAACGGCAGGGTGTCTGTTGGCGGTAAACCTGTTCGCGCATCGTATAGCGTAAAGGTTGGAGATATAATTGAAATTGCTTTTGGTACACATACCATTAAGGCGGAGGTTTTAAGCGTTAGCGAACACGCCACAAAAGAACAAGCTCCAACTATGTATAAAATTATAGAATAATTTTTCGCGAATATAAAAAAACTCCTTTTCATATAGTTTACAGTAGTAAAACTAATATGTAGGGGGTTATTTTTTATGCAAGAAAAACAGGTGGTGCATCCGCAAAATGCAATTTTGGAAGATTGTAAACGCCTAGTACTTTCGGGCGTTAATGATATTATCGGGTTTGATGGTACTGCAATTAGTTTAGATACTGAGTTAGGCAGGCTTGAAATAAGGGGAGAGAATATGCGTATCGTTACCTTTGATACAACCGCAGGGGATATGTGCATAGAAGGGTATATATATGCACTTGTATACACTAAATCTACTAAGCCAAGTGGCTTTATAAAAAGGGTATTCAGATAATGCGGTTAGATTTTTCAAACTTTTGGCAGTTGCAAACGCTCGGCTATGCGGTATTGGTTGGTGTATTGCTATGCCTTTCGTATGATGTAATTCGGTTTTTCAATCTAATAATTAAACCAAATGTCGTTGTGCTGGCGTTTGTAGATGTTTTGTATTGGATATACGCGGCAGTTGTAACCTTTAGCTTTTTTATGTTGTTTTCTAAAGGTGTTATTAGATTTTATGCTTTTATTGGTTTTGCACTTGGTTTTTTTGTTTGTAGAATAACCATCTCTAAATTGTTTATGTTTATCTTGAAAACTGCCCAAGATTTATTAAAAAGAATGATTGCTTTGATAAAAAAGCCAATGTTAATTTTAGATAAAAAGATTATAGCTATGAAAGAAAAAGCAATACAATTCTTATCTAAAATGAAAAAATCTATAAAAAAGTTCAAAAAAATGAAAAAATTAAATAAAAAGTTGTAAAAAAGCCTTGAAAGATAGTGCAATATTGTTGTATAATCTCTAAAGGAATATACATATTTTAAAGGTGTTTAAATGAAAAGTTATTTGTTTAGATTTGCGCTATTGGGATTTGCTATCTATCTTGTGTGCAATTGTATAAAATTGCAGGTAGACCTTGTTAATGAAAAACAGCTGCTTCGCGAACAGCAACAGCAAAATGCTGAAATTCAATTAGAGATAGATAGACTTAATAATTTAATAGATAATGGCGACGATGCGGATTTTATTGAGGACGCCGCAAGGGAAAGATTAGGCTTTGTTTTCCCAAATGAAGAAGTTTATAAGAGCGTTACGGGCAATTAGTCCTAACGGTTTAATTTAAGGAGGATAACCTTAGTTTATGCAATTAGTTGTAGGCGATATTGTTGAGGGTAAAGTTACCGGTATAACCAATTTTGGTGTTTTTCTTGAAATTGGCGAGGGTAAAACAGGTATGGTGCACATTTCAGAAGTAGCACAAACCTATGTTAACCAAATTAGCGATCATGTTAAGGTTGGCGATGTTGTTAAGGCAAAGGTATTAACCGTGTCCGAAGAGGGTAAGATTAGTCTTTCTATAAAAAAAGCGCAAGAGCCACAAAAAGAACAGGGCGAACGCTCACCTAGAGAAAGAAAACCACAAAGAAAACCTGCTCCTCAAAAACCGGACATGTCTTATGTTTGGACCTCTAAAAAGAGCGAGCCATCAAGTTTTGAGGATATGATGAATAAATTCAAGCAAACAAGTGATGAAAAGTTTTCAGACCTTAAGCGCAAGAATTTTGAAACACGCCGTCCCCGTCGCGGCTCTGGCGATAATTTCTAATTAGTTACATAATACGGGGCAATTATTGCTCCGTATTTATATTTTAAGGGGTTTAGAAAGGTAGTAATATGGTTAAAGAAATTAATACAAAAGTTATTGAACAAGCGGTTGCAAAACTCTGTATTGAAACCAATAAAATATTGCCACAAGATTTGTGTGATGCTATATGTAGTGCGAGCTGTAGTGAGTGCTCGGCACTTGGTAAGGATATTCTTAACGACCTGAAAAACAATATTGATGCGGCTAAGGCGTTAGATATACCTGTATGCCAAGATACCGGTATGGCGGTTGTGTTTGTTGAAATAGGGCAGGATGTTCACTTGGTTGGTACTCCGCTTAAAGATGCTATCAATAACGGCGTAAAGCAAGGTTATTGCCAAGGACTTTTGCGCAAGTCGGTTGTTAACGACCCACTCTTAAGGGTAAATACCGATGATAACACGCCTGCAATTATACATACAGAAATAGTTGAGGGTGATAAAATAACTCTCACTGTTGCACCAAAAGGCTTTGGTAGTGAAAACATGAGTAAGGTTTATATGCTTACTCCCGCTGCAGATAAGCAAACCATTATAGAAAAGGTTGTAGAAACAGTAAAATCGGCTGGTGGCAATCCTTGTCCGCCAATGGTAATAGGTGTTGGTATTGGTGGGGATTTTGAGTATTGCTCATATCTATCAAAAAAAGCTTTATGCAGACCAATATCAATCTCTAATTCTGATCCGTTTTACGCCGAGTTAGAAAAAGAGATTTTATCGGCGGTGAATAAAACAGGCATCGGTCCGCAAGGTTTTGGTGGCAGTACAACTGCATTGGCGGTGGCGATAGAACAGTATCCAACACATATTGCCGGTTTACCGCTTGCGATAAACATAGGTTGCCATGTTACAAGGCACAAAACAATAGTTATAGAATAATGGAGAAAAAATGGAACTTTTAAATTTTAGCGCACCCTGTTTGTTTGGTATTGAGGGTGTTTTGGGCGATGAATTAAAACGTTTGGAAATGCAAGAAGTAACGGTTAATAACGGTAGGGTTGACTTTAAGGGCAATATGGATATGCTTGCTCGTGCTAATATTTGCTCGCGTTATGCCGAGCGTATATTAATTAAGGTTGGCGAGTTTAAGGCTACAACCTTTACCGAACTTTTTGATGGCGTTGCCGCGCTTGATTGGGAAAACTTTATCGGTAAAGACAACGCTTTTCCTGTTAAAGGTTGGAGTATTGATTCGTCTTTGCATAGCATTCCTGATTGTCAGTCAATAATTAAAAAAGCAATAGTTACAAGACTTTCTAAAAAATACGGAATCAGTTGGTTCCAAGAAACAGGTGCTATTATACCGGTGCGGTTTTCAATTTTAAAGGATACCGTTGCGGTTACTATTGATACTTCGGGAGAGGGATTGCATAAACGCGGATACAGGCGTAAATCAAACGATGCGCCACTTAAAGAAACGCTTGGCGCTGCTATGTGTGATATTGCCAGAATTTACCCTGATACTAATTTGTATGATACATTTTGTGGCTCTGGCACTATCCTTATTGAAGCGGCACTAAAGGCTACAAATATAGCACCCGGTTTACGCCGTTCTTTTGCATCAGAACGTTTTCCGTTTGTTGATAGCGGCAGTTTTAGTAGAGAAAGAACACGTGCGCAAGATTTAGTGCGCCATAATATTGATTTCATTGCAACAGGTTTTGATATTGACCCTGCTGCAGTAGAATTAACCTTGGCTAATGCTAAAAAAGCGGGCGTAGAAAAATACGTAAGGGCATCTGTTGCAGATGTAAAAAACTTTAAACTACCAGAGGGTAGAAGCCTTGTTATAACCAATCCGCCTTATGGTGAAAGGCTTTTGGATATTAAAGCGGCAGAAGAACTATATAGAACTATGGGCGCTGTTTTTAATAAGTGCGAGGGTAAGAAATATTATGTAATAAGTCCGCATGATGAGTTTGAGAAGATTTTTGGTAGACCTGCAGACAAGCGCAGAAAACTTTATAATGGTATGATTAAATGCCAACTTTATATGTATTTTAAGTAAAAAGTAGGGTAAGAAAATGAAAAATGTTTTTATCATTAATCCCAATGCAGGCAAGGGTGAAATTCAAAAACAACTTATAACCCTTTTGAATGAGCGCGGTATTGAATATTATCAAACTACATACAGAGGGGAAGCAACCGAGATTGCTAAAAAATTAGCAGAAAGCGGAGAATTAATACGCATCTTTTCTTGCGGTGGGGAAGGCACTAACTATGAAGTTATTAACGGAATAGTTGGTTTTCCTAATGTAAGTATGGGCGTTGTTCCTTGTGGAAGCGGTAACGATTTCTTAAAGTTTTTTGGCGATAAAACACCATTTAATGATTTAGATGCGCAACTTTCGGGCAAACTCTGTTATGTTGATTTAATTAAGGTTACAGCAAACGGAGAAACTTATTATGGCATTAACTCTTGCTCTGCAGGAATGGATGCTATGGTTTGCGAAAATGCTGATAAATTCAAAAAAATACGCGGTGTTAGTGGTAAAATGGCATATATGCTTGGCGTTGTTCAAACCTTCTTTTTGCCGTTTGGTAAAAAGATAGATTTTATAATAGACGGTAAAGAACATAAGTATATACCAAGTCTGTTTGCAGTGTGTGCTAACGCTCCGTATTATGGCGGTGGATACAAGTGTGCGCCAAATGCCAACCCTTCAAACAACACCTTGAATTATAGTATTATATCAACACGTTCAAGGTTTAAAACCTTATCAATTCTAGGTAAATACCGCAAAGGTACACACATCAGTTTGCCGTATTGTTTAAACGGTGAGTGTAGCAGTATGATATATAAATGTAGTACACCTGTTGCTTTTAATATTGATGGTGAGGTTTATCATTTTGACGAGGTTAAATGCGAAATTGTTAAAAATGCTTTGGTACTATCGGTACCGCAAAAAGCTTTAGCTGCTTTCGGGGAGCACCTAAAATTAGCGCAAGAAACGACAATAAAAGCATAAGAACAGTAATAAAATCATATAATTAATTGGTGTTAACAAAAAATTTTCAAATAAATTCCAAATAATACTTGATTTTTTTGGAAAAAGGTATATTATATATATTAGCACTCGGAGAGTTAGAGTGCTAATTCTCTGAGATAATTATTATAAAACGGAGGAATAGTAATGACTATTAAACCATTAGCAGACCGAATTGTAATAAAAATGGTCGCTGCTGAAGAGAAAACCAAAAGCGGTATAATTCTTGCCGCTGCCGCACAGGAAAAACCGGAAATTGCCGAAGTTGTAGCAGTTGGTCCAGGTGGTATTGTTGACGGTAATGAGGTTGAAATGACACTTAAAATAGGCGATAAAGTGCTTATTAGTAAATATGCAGGTACAGAGGTTAAGGTTGACGGTGTTGAGTATAGCATCGTTCGTCAATCGGACGTACTTGCAATAGTAGAATAATAGGAGGAACGTATTATGGCAAAGGATATTATCTTTGGTGAAGAAGCCAGAAAAGCATTACAAGCAGGCGTTGATAAGCTAGCAAATGCCGTTAAGGTTACTTTGGGTCCTAAAGGCAGAAATGCAGTTTTAGATAAAAGATACGGTGCACCACTCATTACTAACGATGGTGTTACAATTGCAAAAGAGGTAGAATTAGACGATCCGTTTGAAAATATGGGCGCACAACTTGTTAAAGAGGTTGCTACCAAAACAAACGATGTTGCAGGTGATGGTACTACTACCGCTACCGTTTTAGCACAAGCACTTATTTGCGAGGGTATGAAAAATGTTGCTGCCGGTGCAAACCCAATGGTTGTTAAAAAAGGTATAAAACTTGCTGTTGATACCGCAGTTGAGGCTGTTAAAGCTAACTCACAAAAGGTACAAGGCAGCGAAGATATTGCTCGTGTTGCAACCGTATCTGCAGGTGATGAGTTTATCGGTAAACTAATTGCCGAGGCTATGGAGAAAGTTTCTGCCGACGGTGTTATTACCGTTGAAGAATCAAAAACTGCCGAAACCTATTCAGAGGTTGTTGAGGGTATGCAGTTTGATAGAGGTTATATTACACCTTATATGGCTACCGATGCCGAAAAGATGGAGGCAGTTTTAGAAGAACCATTAATTCTTATTACTGATAAGAAAATAACCAATATTCAAGAAATTTTACCTCTTTTAGAGCAGATAGTTCAATCAGGTAAAAAACTTTTAATCGTTGCTGAGGATATTGAAGGCGAGGCACTTTCTACAATTATTATGAATAAACTTCGCGGCACCTTTACCTGTGTTGGTGTTAAGGCACCAGGTTTTGGTGACAGAAGAAAAGAAATGCTTCAAGATATTGCTATCCTTACAGGCGGTACAGTTATCACAGAAGAACTTGGTTTTGAACTTAAGGATACTACACTTGCACAACTTGGCACCGCTCGTCAGGTAAAGGTTGGTAAAGAGGATACAATTATTGTTGACGGTGCAGGTGATAGTGATGCAATTAAGGCTAGAATCGGCCAAATAAAAGCACAAATTGAGACCACTACTTCTGAGTTTGACCGTGAAAAACTTCAAGAAAGACTTGCAAAACTTTCAGGCGGTGTTGCAGTTATTAAGGTGGGCGCCGCTACCGAAATTGAAATGAAAGAAAACAAACTTCGCATAGAGGATGCACTAGCTGCTACTAAAGCCGCAGTTGAAGAAGGCATCGTAGCAGGCGGCGGTGTTGCACTAATCAACGCTATGGGTGCAGTTAAGGCTCTTGTAGAGAATACTAACGGTGATGAGAAAACAGGCGTATGCATAGTGCTAAAAGCATTAGAAGCACCTATTCGCCAAATATCTTCAAATGCAGGCCTTGAAGGTTCTGTTATCATTGATAAAATCGTAGCTTCGGGCAAAACAAACTATGGCTTTGATGCATATAAAGAGGAATATACCGATATGATTAAAGCAGGTATTGTTGACCCAACTAAAGTTACACGTTCGGCTCTTCTTAATGCGGCATCTGTTGCTTCAATGGTTCTAACTACTGAAACATTGGTAGCCGAAAAGAAAGAGGATGCAGCCGCTGCAAATGCAGCCGCAGCTGCTGCCGCTGCACAAGGCGGAATGTATTAATAAAAGATTTAACGGCATCTAAATATAGATGCCGTTATTTTTTTATAACAATTTAATGTCAATAAAAAACAATTTTGTATCATTGAAATAGATATATCTTCGTGATAATATTATATTGTAATCTTATATATTAAAAGGGGAACTGAGTATGAGAAAATTTACTGCAAAACCAAAACTTTCCGAGTTAACTTTGCGCGAAAAAATTGGTCAAACTGCGGTTATGCAGTTAGCAGATTTTATTAATCACGATAATATAGAAGAGTATCTTAAGGATAATCCTATTGGTAATATTTGGAACTGCGGCAATCTTGCTATGACTATAGTTAATCTTACAGGTATAGTAGGTGAAAACTTACAGGATAGTGAGTACTATCGTAATTGGATTGAAAAGGTTAATACTATGTTGCCTATTCCCGTACTTGCTGCAACCGACCCATTAGGCGAAACCTTTGCTACTAACTTTAAAGAGATAGTAACTGCACCTACCGTTGCTGCGGCAAACTCAAAAGAACTAGCATACGAGTACGGAGTGTTACAAGCAAAAATGGCAAAAAGCGGCGGATGTAACTACTATTGGGCTCCCGTTATGGACATTCCTTCAAGATTTTGCGCAGTTGCAATTATGCGCGCTATGTCTGACGAACCTAAAAAATTAAAAGAACTTTCTGAAGGTATGATAAAAGGCCTTCAAGATAACGGCGTTGTGGCAACTGCAAAGCATTTTCCGGGAAGTGACCAAACAGAGTATAGAGATGCGCATTTCTCGCCTGCTATGATTGGCTCTAGCTTCAAAGAATGGAAAAAGCTTCAGGGCAAAGCCTTTAAAAATATGTTTGATATAGGCGTTATGTCGGTTATGGTTACACACGAATCTTTCCCGGCAGTAGACGATAGAAAACTTGGCTCTAACTATTTACCTGCTACTCTTTCAGATAAGATTATAATGGGACTCCTTAAAAAGAAAATGGGCTTTAAGGGTGTAGTTATTACAGATGGTATTGATATGGCGGCGTTAAATGCGGCTTACCCAGACCCTGCAGACTTGTTTGTTGCACTGCTAAATGCGGGTAATGATATACTTTTAGGCGTAAGAGATTATAGATATATAGATATTATTGAAAAGGCAGTTCTTGAAGGCAGAGTAAGTGAAGAAAGAATTAACGATGCTTGTTCTCGCGTTCTTGATATGAAGGAAAAAATTGGTTTATTCTCAGACACTAAGGAAGAACCAATTATTATGAATGACGAATTGCGTACCGAAATAGGTGACTTTAATCGCAGAGTTTCAGACCTTGCAGTAACTTTAGAGTGTGATAAAAATAATCAGTTGCCTCTAGATGCATCTAAAATCAAAAACGTTACCATAGTTTGTTCTGCTCATGTTGATAGGGCTTATGAGTCCCTTAAATATATGAAGGCTGCCTTTGAACAACGCGGTATGAATGTAAAAATGCAAAGGCGTGTTAAGGACCAAGAGGATATGGATAGAATTGATAGGGAGAGCGATTTAATTGTATACGCCGGCTATCTTTATACACACGCCCCAATGGGAGCATCAAGTTTCTATGGCGACGAATGTGCAACCTTCTTCTATGCTTTTACAAAGGGTAAAGAAAAATCGGTTGGAATTTCACTAGGCTCGCCTTATGTGTACTATGATTTTTATAGTAATCTAGATATGTTTGTACATGCATATACCTTAAGTCAAGAGGCGCAGGAGGCCTTTGTAAAGGGTATATTTGGCGAGATTGAATTTAAGGGCGTAATGCCATATATTCAACCTGGTCCCAGAAAAGAATAAACCTATTATAAAGTATTAAAAAACTTTGCATTTTGCAAAGTTTTTTGCTTTTTATAACACTTGCAAATATATATAATAAATGGTATAATTAACTATATATTGCAAATAATAAATCAGCAGAAAGGCGGGTTTATTATGCGCAATGAAGAATTGAATAATAATGATAACGAAACAGAGGGTCAATGCAATAATTCTGATGACTGTCAAAATCCTCAGTTGGAACAGATAGAAAAGTTAGGCTCTGTTACCTCTACACACGGCAAACACGTTATACACTGTTTAACTATTGTCGGTCAAATTGAGGGGCATTATATACTTCCGTCACAAAACAAAACAACTAAGTATGAACACGTTATTCCGCAACTTGTTGCTATTGAAGAGGATAGAGAAATAGAAGGGCTGTTAATTATATTAAACACAGTTGGCGGAGATGTAGAGGCTGGACTTGCTATTGCCGAACTTATTGCAGGTATGAAGAAACCAACAGTATCTTTAGTGCTTGGCGGCGGTCATTCAATAGGTGTCCCGTTAGCCGTTTCGGCAAAATGCTCTTTTATAGCACCATCCGCTACAATGACATTGCACCCTGTTAGAACCTCAGGACTTGTGCTAGGTGTTCCGCAAATGCTGAATTATTTTGATAAAATGCAGGATAGGATAATTCGTTTCATTACCGAAAATTCTAAAATTTCTGGTGATAGGTTTAAAAGCCTAATGCTAAACGTTGGCGAATTGGTTACCGATATGGGAACAGTTTTAGAAGGTGAAGCGGCGGTAAATGAGGGCTTGATTGATAACCTCGGCGGTTTGAGAGATGCTATAGACTGTCTTTATTCTTTGATAGAAGGGTGCGGTGAAAATGCTTCTACACACGGTAGCTGACCCTGAAATGATATTTCCGCCAAAGTATAGTGATATTAAGTATTATAAACTGAAACACGGATATATTGGGTGCGAAAAAACACCACAAGGGTTTATGATAAGTTCAATAAATTCAACCAATCTAAAGGATTATTTATCAGGTGATTTAACACCTGGTATGCTTATTAAATAAGGGTGGCAAAGCTACCCAATACATAGTAGGGGAGTTACATAAATGGCAACTAAAAAGGGTAAGAAAACAACAAAGAAAAAACGCCCTGCAAGCGCAACTGCTACAAGTATAATTCAAGCAGAAAATGTGCCGCAACCATCTAATAAAAGGCAGGTTAGTGCGATTATAATGTTTGCAACTGCAGTGCTTTTGATGTTTGTTGCAATAACCGCACCTAAAGAAGAAAATGTGTGGAGTTTTCTTCATAACACAATGTTTGGTTTATTTGGCATATGTGCATACATAATGCCCATAATTTTAGGCGCAATAGCTGTTGCGGGTGCTATGGACAAGTATACCGGTAAATTTACCACAACGCTTTTAGAGGGTGGGTTGCTTGTCTGGTTTATATGTGGTGCTATGGATATTTTTTCAGGCATTGCAAAAGATTTGGATTTCTTCTCGCATATAGTAACCGCGTTTGATTATACCGATGTTTATGGTGGTGCATTTGGCGCAATTCTTGGGCATCCGTTGTATTCTATGTTTGGCGAATATGCTAAAATAACAATCATAATTTTAATTATTGTTATCCTAATGTTTATAACCGGCACTACTTTGATAAGTGCATATGGTATGCTTGCAAAACCAATAAAAAAAGCAGGTACTGCTATTGAGAATAGATTAGAAGAACACGAAAAACGTCGCGAAGAACAAAAGGCAAAGTTCCAATTAGATGTTCCTGTTGCTGGCGAAGAACGTGGTAAATCCGTTGAAGATGCTACAGAACAACCTCTAAATGTTGAGGAAAAGCGTCGTAAGGTTATAGCTACCTATCGCGGTGAAGAATATAATTCTGAGCCTCAAATTGACGTTGAAAAAGAGCCTGAGCAAGAGGAAAAACAGTCATCACCCCTAGAAAAGCAGGTTAAAATTGCGGTAGAAACTGCTAAAGAAACAGAGAACAAAGAGGAAACCGAAACAACCGATTCACCAAAACTAGACGGTATTTCTAATGGTGTTTCGCTAGAAGATATACCCGAAGACGAGGATGCATATCGTTTCCCACCACTATCTCTTTTACAAGAACCAACAGGTATGGGCAATGCCGTAAGTGACCATGAAGCAGTGGGCGAACAACTTGTAAATATTCTCCGCAGTTTTGGTGTAGAAACTAAGATTATTAATATAAGTGTAGGTCCTTCTGTAACAAGGTACGAACTTCAACCTGCCGCAGGTGTTAAGATTAGCAAAATTACAGGTCTTGCTAATGATATTGCTATGAATCTTGCTGCCGCAGGTGTACGTATAGAAGCACCTATTCCAAATAAACCTGCAGTTGGTATTGAGGTTCCAAACAAAAGTGCAGGTATGGTTACTGTGCGCGAAATTATTGATTCTAAAGCGTTTACATCAACAAAATCAAAACTAACCGTAGCGCTTGGTAGAGATATCGCAGGTGCACCTGTCGTTACCGACATTGCAAAGATGCCACACGGACTTATTGCAGGTGCAACCGGTTCAGGTAAATCGGTTTGTATTAACTCGTTTATTGTAAGTTTGCTTTACAACGCCGACCCAGATGAAGTTAAACTTTTGATGATTGACCCTAAGGTTGTTGAATTAGGCGTTTATAATGGTATACCACACCTTTTAGTACCTGTTGTTACAGACCCAAGAAAAGCATCAGGCGCACTTGGTTGGGCGGTTTCAGAGATGGAAAATCGTTATAAACTGTTTGCAGAAAACGATGTAAGAAATCTTGAGGGGTATAACAAACTGGCTGAAAAATCCGAAAACTTAATTAAAATGCCTCAAATCGTTATTATTATTGACGAGCTTGCCGACCTTATGATGTCTGCTCCTCACGAGGTTGAAGATTCAATTTGTCGTATAGCGCAAAAGGCACGTGCGGCAGGTATGCATTTACTTATCGCTACCCAACGCCCATCTGTTGATGTTATTACAGGTATAATCAAAGCAAACATTCCATCGCGTGTTGCCTTCATGGTATCGTCAGCAATTGACAGTAGAACTATCCTTGATACAGGTGGTGCAGAAAAACTACTCGGTAGAGGTGATATGTTATTCAATCCCGTAGGCGCAATAAAACCTCGCAGAATTCAAGGTTGTTTCGTTAGTGATGAAGAGGTAGAAAGCGTAGTTGAGTTTATTAAAGGCGTTAGAAAAGGCGAGTATGATGACGGAATTATGGAAGAGATTGAACGTCAAGCAGCTGCCGCTGATAACAAGAAATCTAAAGGCTCGGATAGTGGTGATGTTGACGGTGATGCCGATGCAATGCTCGGCGCCGCAATTGAGTGCGTTGTTGATAACGGACAGGCATCAACTTCACTTTTGCAACGTAGGTTAAAACTCGGCTATGCAAGAGCGGCTCGTATTATGGACCAAATGGCAGAACGTGGAATTATAGGTCCATACGAAGGTGCAAAACCTCGTGCAGTACTAATAACAAAGGCACAACTATTGGAAATGCAGGCACGCGGTGAAGAAACCGCAAATACGGAAGAATAATTATGTTTTTACCTATTTCAAAAAAAGATATGGATAGTAGAGGTTGGGAGCAGTGCGATTTTATTATCGTTACGGGCGACGCGTATGTTGACCACCCAACCTTTGGTACCGCAATTATATCTAGAGTATTAGAGAGTGCGGGTTACAAAGTCGGTATTATTTCCCAACCTAATTGGAAAAGTGATGCCGACTTTTTAAAACTTGGTACTCCGAAGTATGCTTTTATGGTTAATGCGGGTAATATTGATTCTATGGTAGCGCACTATACCGCCGCAAAGCGTAAGCGCAGTACCGATGCATATTCACCGGGAAATAAAATGGGTTTGCGCCCTGATAGAGCTGTAACGGTTTACTCTAATAGACTTCGTGAAATTTTTGGTGATATACCTATTATCATAGGTGGATTAGAGGCATCTTTGCGCCGCTTTGCTCATTATGATTATTGGTCAGATTCGGTTATGCCGTCGGTGTTGATTGATAGTAAGGCCGATATTTTGTCGTTTGGCATGAGTGAAAAACAGACCTTGCAAATTGCAGAAGCACTTAGTAGCAAGAATGGTATAAATAGCCTATATGAGATACGTGGTGTATGTTACGTTACAGATAATGCAGAGGGAATTCGTGGTATAACGCTACCTTCTTATGATTCTTGTAAAAATTCTAAAGAAAAGTATGCCGAGGCTTGTCGTATAGAGTATGACGAGCAAGATGCTGTGCGCGGTAAAAGATTAATTCAGCAACACGGCAAACAGTATTTAATACAAAATCCACCTATGCCACCCCTTACAACCGGTGAGTTGGATAAAGTATACGAACTGCCATATGAAAGATATTATCACCCAATATACGAAAAGGTAGGCGGTGTACCTGCGATTGAAGAGGTTGAATTTTCTATTACACACAATCGCGGTTGTTTTGGCGCGTGCAATTTCTGTTCCATAGCCTTTCATCAGGGCAGACAGATTGCGGTTCGCAGTAAAGAATCTGTTTTAAAAGAAGCAGAAATGCTAACTAAAAACCCACACTTTAAGGGTTATATCCACGATGTTGGCGGTCCAACAGCCAATTTTAGAAAACCATCGTGCCAAAACCAACTAAAGTGTGGACTTTGCAAAGGCAAAAAATGTTTGGCGCCGACTCCTTGTAAAAACTTAGATGTTGACCATAGTGAGTATATTGATATACTAAATGAAATGCGAAACATACCCAAAATAAAAAAGGTATTTATTCGTTCTGGTGTTAGGTTTGATTATCTTTTGGAAGATAAAAGCCGCGAGTTTTTAAAAACATTGGTAAGGCACCATGTAAGCGGTCAACTTAAAGTTGCACCTGAGCATTGCTCAGCGGCGGTTTTAGATAAAATGGGTAAGCCGCACATAGAGGTTTATAAGCAATTTGCGGACGAGTTTTATAACGTTACCAAGGGCATGGGTAAAGAGCAGTATTTAGTGCCATATCTTATGTCTAGCCACCCTGGTAGTACTCTGCGCGATGCTATAGAATTGGCATTATTTTTAAAACGTGAAAAGATTAGACCTGAGCAGGTGCAAGATTTTTATCCAACACCGGGAACGTTATCAACTGCTATGTATTATACAGGGTTAGACCCACATACTATGAAGGCGGTATTCGTTCCAAAAACACAAGAAGAAAAGCAACTACAACGAGCATTATTGCAGTATTATAAGCCTGAAAACCGCGAACTGATAGTAAAAGCGTTGCGCAAGGCCGGAAGAACCGACCTTATAGGAACCGGTAAAAATTGTTTGGTTGTGGGTAAAGCCAATAACACTAAAAATGTAAAAGCCAAACCAAAAAGCCGTATGGGCGGCAAATGGGATGGTAAGAAGCGTAGATAGGTGGGCAGTATGATTATTGTTGATAGAATAGAAAATGGCTTTGCCGTTTGCGAAATAGGGGATTGTTTTGTAGATATCCCTCTTAGCAGCATACGTGGTGCTGTTAAAGAAGGCTGTGTTTTGGTTGAAGACGAACAAGGTTATTACGTTAATGATGATGAAACAGAAAGGCGAAAAAAAGAACTGTTTGAAAAACAGAAAAAATTATTCTTTAAATAAAACTACAAAAAGAAACACCCTTGTAATTACAAGGGTGTTTTGCTTTAAATATCTTGGTTGTCCTTTTGAGTAATGTTGTTGCAACTAATAAATTTAACAGGAGGTATTTCTTTTTCATCTCTGGAAATAAATTTATTACCGCAAACTTCAACATTATCAGAGGAAGAAATTGTAATCATATTGTTTTTCATACGCTTAAAGGTATTGTTTATTATTTTTATGTTTTTGTGTAATCCGGTAACCTTTTCATTGTTACCATCATGCCTTGTAAAAACGCCAATTCCAGGGGAATTAACATCAATATAAGCGCATTTTTCAATAATATTGTCGTGCATATAAAAGTTTGTTGCAGGGCCAACTTCGTACCAATAACTAAAGCAACAAGCAACCTTAACGGCGCAGTTTGACAAACCGAAGAATCTTGAGTTTTTAATCTCTACATTGTCGGTTTGAATAACAAAACCGCGTGAACGTGTGTTTTTTATTTCGCAATCAGTTATCTCGCAAGAAACAGTTAAGGTGTAGTTTTGCATAATGTAAGAAGGTTCCAAGACACCTTGTAAATTCTCGTAAATTATATGTCCGTCTTTGTAATCAACTACTTGGAATGTTCCCATATGTTGCATTGATAATGGGTCAAAAACCTTAATAGTATCACCCTTTATGCACCAGTTTTCTTTCAAAGGGCCATCGGGACTTTTCTTGCAGTAGTTACATTTAATCTTTTTATTAACCGAATCAACATCAGTACAAGTGGCAGCTATAGTGTGTATATTTAGCGCATCATCGCCCATACCGTCAAACTCGCAGTTTTTCATAATTAACTTGCCCATTGCACCTGTTAAATGTATTCCGTCGCAGTTGCACGCCATTAGGGAATGACTACCATCTTTTTTAACCATTTTAATTCCATCAAAGGTTAAATTTCTGCATCTGGGAAATACCATTATACCCATACCGGGAGTAGCATACATTGTGATATCTTTAAGGGTAGTGTTGTTACTATCTCTAATAACAATAGTGCTAGGACCATACATTGTGTGGCGAATACAAATTCTATCGCCAATCTCTAATTTGCCGAAAGAATCCAGTTCAAAGTAAACTTTAAAGCAGTTGTTACCAAGATAGTCGTATTTAGCGGTCCAATATGTGTTTGCCGCTAAAACTTCGTTTTGAACAACTGTGATTATATTTTTATCGGGATGTTTTTGGTAGTATCCAAAACGATAAGGGGTGCCTTCTTCGTCAATGGCGTTAAAAGACATTAGTATTTCATTACCGTTTATTTTGTAGACGTCGTCTACTTCTAAAATTAATGCCTTTTGCTCGGTTAAAATTTCTTTAACTGTTGCGGTAACATTTGTAGGAACATCAGTATCTAAATATATATTTTTAAGAGTTATATCTTCGCAACCCACAATTAAAAATGCATCAACACTTTTAGAATATTCGGCAGAATTTACAAATTTTGTTATAATCTGTGTACCGCCACCGTCAATAACAATTCCTTTTTTGTTCGCTATTGTAATCTGTTTATCTAAATAAAAGTCTTCACCGTTAAGGTTTAGAATTTCTCCGTCATTAAGATTATCAATTAAACTTTGAAGTTTCGCAGAAGTGTTCATTATTAAACTCCTTTACAATTACTGTAAAAATTTTATTACATACAATGAACTAAGTCAAGGGCTAAATTTAATGCCATAAATACTTAAGAGTATATACTTTCAAATAAAATAATGGGTGTTAAATAAAAGATTTAAAGGTTTTTCTGTATTGTAATGGGGTGTAGTTAGTAGATTCTTTAAAGTATCTGGAAAAGTATGCATTTGTTTGGAAACCAACCTGTTCTGATATTTCGCTAACTGATAATTCGGTGCTTTGCAGTAATCGTTTTGCTTCTTCAATTCGTTGCTTAATGATGTATTGGTGTATACTTAATCCTGTAGTTTGTAAAAATAACCTATTAAGGTGATATTCATGGTAGTTTGCTAAAATTGCCAGTTCGTTATTGGTAATAGGCAAATTAAGGTTGTGATTTATGTAGTCTAAAATTTTATTAATCGTTTTGTAAGCCGTTGAAAACTTTTTGCCTGAGTTTTGGTGTATTTCGCAGATAAGGGTTTTTAACATGCTACTGGTTTTTTCTCTGCTTAAAATTCTTAAAGACTGAAACTCAGTAATAATTGCCTTTATTTTTGATTTATAAAAACTACCGTTAGGTATGTATAAAAAGCCTTTTAAAAAAGGACTGTCGGATATATCGTGTTGCAACATTTTAGCTGTTGAATCGTTGTACATTTGAGGAAGAAAACTATCTTTTTGGTCTTTGTTTTCTTGCGTTAGGTCAAAGTTGATTGCAAGGATGTCAGCGCCATTGGTTGATGAAATTTCATAAACGCTACCATTTTGACAATAAAACATACTGTCTTCCGATAGCTTGTAATGTTGGTTATCAATAGTTATTTCGGCACAACCTGCAGATATATAGAAGATTCTGCAGTCGCGAACATAAACCTTACCACTACTGGTTTGGTATTTTACAAGGTCTGCAAACCTAATAAATGGATTGATTTCAGCAATAGTCATACTACAACCCCTAAAATGTTTGTTTTGTTATATTTTATGTTTGATTTCTCTCTTAATAATAGCAGAAGAAAGTGATAAAATCAATATATAAAGTTATGTGGGGTGATAGCATGAAATATATGGTAGGTTTGAATTTTAACAATAATCGTTTAACTGATTGTATTTTAAATAATGCCGATAGCATATACGAGGTTTATTTTTCTTTTAGTAGTTTTGCTAATGGTAGAAGTAATCAACTGCTTAATGAGAATATAACTCCTTGGGAAATGCAGGCAAAACAGTTAGAAACGCTAAAAAAACTTAACCAAGGCGGAATTGCTTTCAATATATTATTTAATGCAAATTGCTATGGCAAGGATGCTCAATCTCGCAGTTTCTTTAATAGCGTTGGTATGGCTATGGATTATGTAAGAACAAATTATAATCTTAATTCTATAACAACAACGTCTCCACTTATTGCTAAATTCACAAAAAACAACTTTAGTGATATTGAGGTGCGCGCCTCTGTAAATATGGAGATTGGGACCATAGAGGGCATGGAGTATTTGGCTGAATATTTTGATAGTTTTTATGTAAGACGCGAACTTAATAGGGATATTAACGCTCTTCTAAATTTAAAAAACTGGGCAGAAGATAATGGAAAAGAACTTTATGGTCTTGGAAATAGCGGTTGTCTGAACTATTGCTCTGCACACATTTTTCACGATAATCTGGTAGCCCACGAAGACGAAATTTCAAAAATGGATAATGCTTATAACTTTAGCGGTATGTGTAAAGAGTTTTTAAGCAATCCAAAAAATTACAATAAACTTATTAACTACACAAATTTCATAAGACCTGAAGATACCGAAAAATATAATGGCATATATAAAGCTATAAAACTTGCAACAAGGGTACATAGAAATCCTATTGCAGTAGTAGAAAGTTATGTAAGAGGCAAATTTTCGGGTAATATATTAGATATTTTAGAGCCGCAGCATAGCATATATCCGTATGCTTTGCAAAATGGTGAACCATTAACGCTTGTTAATATTGAAGAAAAGTGGTCATAGTTCTACACTTAAAAAGGGGATAATAATATGTTAACATCAAAAATGATTAAAGAGGCAGCCTTAGCGGCGGGTGCTGATATGTGTGGCATCGGTCCAATGTCACGTTTTGACGGTGCGCCTGATGATATGAATCCACAGTTCCTTTTCCCTGAGGCGAAAAGTGTAATTGGATTTGTCTTCAGAATTCCACGTGGTGTTCAACGGGGTATTGAAGAGGGTACGCAGTTCTTCCAATATCCTTCCATGGCATATGGCGGTATTAACGAAATTTTTGCACCTGCAGTTTTATATAACGTAGGTAAACTTATTGAGGACGAAGGTTACGAAGCATTTGTATACCGTAACACCGGTGCGCGTGGTTCTGTTTCGGATATGGATGGTAGAGAGGGAAGTACGCTTTCTCCCGAAGAGCAAATAGAGGCAAACGACCAGGTTAAAAATGCAACTGCTCATCACCGCAGTGTTGAGTTTACCAGAGCAACCAGAGACATAAACGTTGCACCTGACTTGCAGTTTCAGTTCAGATTAGCAGCAGTCGCTTGCGGTCTTGGTGAAATCGGTTGGAGTAAGATGCTACTTACTAAAGATTTTGGACCGTTGCAAAGGGTAGCGTTCTTATTTACCGATGCAGAGCTTGAGTACGATGAGATGTATAATGGCGAGCCTCTTTGCCGTAAATGTGGCGCTTGTGTTCGTGAGTGCCCTGGCGGATGCATTCCTCCAATTAATTCTGATAAAAAACTTACTGTTGATTTAGCAGGCAAGATTTGTGAGTGGGGCGATATAGATATGTGGCGCTGTTATGCTTTTTATACCCATGCGGGCAGATACTATAATCCGTTCGTTCCAAAGGATGTTTTTGATAAGAACGAAAACGGATCCCTTGATTTGTTAGAAGGCGTAACAGATGTTGCCGACGAAACTGAGGTTGTTAAGGTCTACACCGCATTGCAGAAGTATTTTCCAAGTTGGGTTGGTTATAACATGGCAAAATGCGGCGGTTGTATCCGAGGCTGTGTTTCAATGCTAGAGAAAAAAGGCGGCTGTATGGAAGATAGGTTTAAAAACCCACTTCGCACAGGCAAGCCTTGGAAACTTGACAGATAGGGGGCAGCAAAGGTGTTAACAAGTGAATTGATTAAAAACAAAGCACGTGAACTAGGTGCTACACTTTGCGGCATTGGTAGAGTTTACGAAGAAGACAATAAAGGTCGCGACCCAAAAATGATTTTGCCAAAAGCAAAAAGCATTATAGGTTTTGGATTTGCCGTGCCAAAAGGCTTATATAAGGCTATGGATAACGGAAATCAGTATTATGCATATACCAGTCTTGGCGTTAAGTATGAAGATGAAGAATTAGCAGAAATCTTTCTTCTTAAAATAGGTGGATTTATTGAGAATTTTGGTTATGATGCTTGCCTTCAAAAATCGGTTCCAAACCTTAGAATAAAAGGCGATAAAGAAACTAATCCAGAAGTTGTTGATACATACGAACTTATACACGCTGTGCCTGTTGCCGAGGGTAAACCTACACCCGATGTTATTATTGATTTTTCAAAAGCGGCTAAGGCTTGCGGTCTTGGTGAGGCAGGTCTTAACGGTAAAATCATAAACAAAAAATATGGTCCGTTTATGCGCTATTGCTTTATTATTACAGATGCCGAATTAGAGTATGATGAGCCTATAAAAGAACCTATTTGCGATAAATGCGGTTTATGCAAAACGGCTTGCCCAGGTAACGCTATTAGTGATAATGGGCTTGATACCTGGCAGTGTAGTGTATACTATAAGGGTGCGCATAAATCTAATCCTTTCATTACTGATGAGTTTTTAAAAGGGCACCCCGAACGTGAGCAGATTTTAAACGGCGAAAAGCGTTTTGACAGTGCGAGTGCTAGAGAAATCTATAAACAATTGAATTTTTTACCTAACACCCAGTGGGGTTATTCGCCTTGCCTTTGCGGTAAAAAGTGCGATATTGCCTGCTATAAGCATTTGATAGGAGAGCTATAAAATGAAAAATAGAATAATTGAACTAGCAAAAAAATGCAGCGCAGATATAGTAGGTTTTGCACCCGCTTCACGTTTTTCTAAAGATGATGCTATATTTAAAATAATGCCCGAAACTAAAACCGTTATCGGACTGGGCTTTCGTGTGCTTCGCGGTGCTTATCGTGGTATAGAAGAAGGTAGTACATATTATCAATATACCACCATGGGCGTTGAAAATATGGAAGAAACTATTATGCCAATGGCAAGTATCAGGGTTGCAAACTTAATTGAAGAAGAGGGGTTTATTGCGTTGCCGCAACGTCGCCATCAACAAATAATGGCAGAGAAAAACAGTAATAATCCTGAAGTTGCATACGATTCGGTATATAGAGACAAATCACAAGAAGTACAAATGGACTTTTTGGATGCTGCTATTAAATGCGGACTTGGTGAAAAAGGTTTTCATAACACCCTTTTAACTGATGATTTTGGTCCTATGGTAAGGTATTGCTTTATATTAACAGATGCAGAAATTGAGCCAACAGATATGGTAGAACCTCATCTTTGCGATGGTTGTGGTAAGTGTGCTAACGCTTGTCCGGGCAAGGCTATAAACACTAACGGAGAGGTTGACCCTTGGCAATGTACCGTTTATTATAATGGTGCAAACGGTACAAAAAACCCATTTATGCCTCCCGAAGCATTTGAAGATTTTGAGAATCGCTTGAAAATTATCAGCGGCGAGGCAAAGGTGGATCCTGAAACGGCTAGGAAAATTTTAGATAATATTTATTTCTATCCACCGGCACAGCACGCTTATCAGTGCTCAATTTGTGGTAGGGCATGCGATGTGGCTTGCTATATTCATTTGGAAGAGCAAGGTAAACTACAAAAGAAGTTTAAAACTCCGTTTAGAAAAAGGGAAGAGTGGCGCTTCAAAATAGACGACTTTAAATAAAAAGTATAAAACGGTAGCAAATAAAACTTGCTACCGTTTTCCTTTAATAATCTTGATTTTATAGTAACACGACAGGTCTTATGTACCAAAAAAACATAGTGCAATTTAGTAAATATTTACAAATAATTAATTAGTTATATATAATAACTAAAATTAAGATTTTATATGAAAAGTAATTTGTCAAGATATTGTTAAAACTGCCGAAATACACAATTTGTACTGATTTTAATTGACAACTATCTCAATATTTTGTATAATTATTACAAAGTATTTATAAATTTGTGTAAGTTTAGAGGGTGAATTATTTATGCCTGAGTTCAAAATTAGCACCGGGCGCCAAACACTTATAGACGAATTAGTAGCACACTTACCTTTATTTAGAAAACTAGCACATATATCTCAATCAGAACTTGCTGAAAAGATAGGCAAAAGCCGTCAAACCATTTCGGATATTGAGCGTAAAACCGCACCAATGGGTTGGGATACATATTTGGCCATTATAAAGGTTTTTGAGTGCAACGGTCTATTTTCAAGAGAAGTTGAATTCAACTATGTAGAAAAGTTAAATAATGAATTAACTTTTGGTATTAAAAACAACAATTAAGATTTTGAATCTCCTTTTTTCTATACTGCAGAAACTCCGCCGTAATAGGCGGAGTTTTTGTGTATATATAGTTCTTTTGTTGGTAAAATAATAACGGTGATATAAGTGTTTACTACCGTTTTAAGAACATTAATTTTATATATACTAGTAATGGTTGCAATGAGACTTATGGGCAAACGCCAAATCGGTGATATGCAACCGGCAGAATTAGTAGTAACAATATTAATTTCTGAAATAGCATCAGTACCTATACAAGATACATCACAACCGATAATAGTGTCAATTGTTTCAATTTTTGCTTTGGTTGCATTTGAAATTGCTTTGACAGTAATAACCTTAAAATCTAATGTGCTAAACAACATTACAAATGGTAAATCAGCGCTTATTATTAAAGAGGGTAAGGTTTTACAGTCGCAGTTAAGAAAAATGCGACTAACCGTTGCCGACCTTATGGAATTATTACGCGGTCAAAATATATTTGATTTGAATGAAGTTTCTTATGCTGTAATTGAAACTAATGGTACATTAAATGTTTTGCAAAAACCACAATATAGACCGGCACGTGTAATGGATTGTGCTAAGGTTACAGAGCCTGATTCATACCCGTCGCTTGTTATTAGTGATGGTAAACTCCTGAAACGCGGAATGGATGATATTGAGATGACTTCTGCAGATATTAAAAAGATATTGAATGGTAAACATTTAAGCGAAAAAGATGTTTTTATTATGACGGTTGATAGGTTTAAAAATGCTGTAATAATAAAAAAGGAGAAAAAGGGTGATGAGTAGGATAGTTGCATCAATACTAATTTCGGTTATTATAATTTCGTTATGTATTGTAGAACGCATTGAGGTAAATGCAATAATAGCAGATTCTAAAAAATATATAAGCCAAATGGCTGATGAATGTGAAAATAATAATATAAAGAAAGTAAAAACAACTGCAACAAACTTTAAAAAGTTTTGGGAAAAGAAAGAAAAAATACTATGCTTATTTTATGCAGATAGTGAACTGGATACAATTAGTGTTGAGGTTTCTTCGCTTCCGTTCCTTTCAAATAAAGAAGATGAATTTTTGCATTGTTGCACAACTTTAAAAAATAGATTAATACTTTTAAAAGATCACTCAACTAGAATTTTTGGATAAAAAAGCATCGCACAAATAAGTATGTGCGATGCTTTTGTTTTATTTAATCATATCATCAATAATTTTAGAAATATAATCTACATATAGTTTGCCAATAAACTCAGAGCCTTTGTCGTTAGGATGAACACCATCATTACTAAATGAGGTGGGTTCGTCGCCAATAAATGCTGATGCCAAAAGTCCATCGGTTGGTAGGTAAACATCCGCATATTCGCGTGCAAGTTTACGTATAATTTCAATCTTTGGTGCAAGGTCTTCTCTAAAGAAAAGTTTATCAGGAACAGGAATTAAGAAAGGCTCCATCATCATAAGTTTGGCGTGTGTTTTTTCTTTAACTGTATCTAATATTTTGCGGTAACGCTCTTCAAACACATCGTCAGGTAGCCAGTTTTTACCATCTGCATGGTGCCAAACATCATTTATGCCGATAAGAATTGAAACAATATCAGGATTAACATCAACCAAATCTTCTTGTAAGCGGTTTATTAAATGCATAGTTTGATTTCCGCCAACACCACGGTTTACAAATTCAAATTCAACATCGGGATATTTGTTTTTTAGTAACTCAACAGCATATTTTGGGTATCCCAAACCTATGTAGTTAGTGTCCTCACGACCTCTAAAACAATCAGTAATACTGTCGCCTTGAAATAACAGTTTGATTTTCATAATTTTGCCTCCAAAATTAAATGAATTTTACTGCAGTTCCGTATGCAATAACCTCAGCCGCACCCTGCATAACTGCAGATGAAGCATAGCGAATATTAACAACAGCATCTGCACCAAGTGCCTCTGCTTCTTCAACCATGCGCTTAGTTGCGAGAGCGCGAGCCTCGTTCATCATTTCGGTATAGTCTTTTAGTTCGCCACCAACGAGGGTTTTAAAACTTTGCATAAGGTCTTTTCCAATGTTTTTGCTTTGAATAGTACATCCGCGCACTAGTCCTAGCATTTCAAATTGTTTGCCGGAGATGTAATCAGTAGTTACTAAGATCATCTTCCTCACCACTCCTTATTTCTTTTAATCTTTCAATACACACATAGATTGCAACAAACGCCATAGCAATTGGTATAATAGCCAATATGTATTTTAAGAAACCATCTAATAGTGAAATTAGAAAAGCAAAATAAACAAAAAAGTAGATTATCAAAATTATGGTAACTACAATAGGTGCAATAATCTTTTTACCATGTTTTTTCATAACTCAGCCTCCTTTGTTCATCTACTTAAATAATATCATAATACATCTACAATTTCAATGTTTTTTAATAACAAAAAAAGATTTAAATTAATGAGGAAAAAGACATAAAATTTTGCACAAATCCAATTTCTTTAATTTTTTAAATATATGTTTAAATCCTTATATATAACAACAAAAAAGCACCAACCTAAATGCCGATGCTTTTTTGCTGTGTAAGGGCTACAAAAAAAATATTTTTTCTGTTTTTTCGTATGAATTCGAACTCTTGCAATTTTAAATGCAATCATACGTTTCCATTTGTCCGCAAAGCATACTAAAGAAACCAAACTTTTCATAGAAAGGTTTTAGCTTTTCTTCAAAAACGACAGAAATCATATATATGTGTTTTTTCTTTAAATAATCGATCATCTTTTTCATCAAATCAGTCCCTATCCCTCTGCCTTGATAATCAGGATGAACCATCAAGTCTTGTATATACGCATCAGTAACACCGTTTGATACGCAATCAATATATCCGATGAGTGCTTCTTTTTCATAAACTGCGATATGATAATAAGAAGTTAGCAAAGGGTTATTATACTCTTTCTCCATTCTGCTCCAACCGACTGATTCACGTAAATCTGCTAAATCATTTACGGAAACGGATTCGTTACATATGTATATCATTTTGAATTCTCCTTTGCGGTATTAAGTGATGCAATCAGCATTCGCTTGATTTCTTCTGCAAGAGAAAGGAGTTCATCAAAGTTATACTCTATCAGATTTGTTCTTTTTAAAAGCGTAAGCCAATAAATACTTTCTCCCGTTTCCTTAAGAGAAATATGGAGTTTGGATATAAAATCGGCTTTGCTGTTACCGTATATGGCTTCGTTTATATTTGCACCAACACTTGTAGCAGAGCGAAGCAGTTGTTTGGCAATTGTGGTATCTTTTTTTGCTTTTGAAAATTCTTCATAAAATAATACGATTTGTGTTGCGAAAACGAGAGATTTATCGAGTAAAGGACTGTTCATTCATCATCACCTCTGAATGCATTATACCATATTGTACGACTTAATTCAATGCTTTGCGGAGCAAAGCTACCTTTTCTTTTATCTCTTCTCTCTTATCTTTTCTCTGGAAACGACAATTTGAGAGAAGAGAGAAGAATGAAAAGAGAAAAGTGAAAAGAACAAAAAGAAACGACAATCTTCTGTCGAAAATTGTCGTTTCTTTTTGGCAGCGGAATAGGGATTCGAACCCCAACAAACAGAGTCAGAGTCTGTCGTGCTACCGTTACACAATTCCGCTATTTATGAAATTTTAATTACCCGCTTATTATCTACGAGCAACGATAATATTATACATCATTTGTTGCTTTTGTCAAGCACTTTTTTACAAAAAATAGAAGCGCACCGATAAATTTTGGTGTGCTTCTATTCACATTATAATAATTGTTTACGCAACTCTTCTGCCGATTTATCCGAAAGATAGGCGGGTGGTATATCAAATACAGTTTTTGCGCCGCTGAAACCTTCTTTATTCATTCTATATGCCGCTCTGGCATAGCAAGCAATTACGCTTGCGGTAAATTCCGGATTAGAGTCAAGTTTAAGAGAATATTCTATCATTTGGTTAGTTTCACCGTTTTCACCGGTTACGCCGCTTCTGATAACAAAACCGCCATGTGGTAGGGTACTATGGTCGCGTTTCATTTCGTCCATTGTAATAAAATTAACAGTGGTGTCGTAATCGGCAAAATAGTTTGGCATGTTAACAATTTCTTGCTCAATGCGTTTTTTATTGGCACCGTCTTCGGCAACAACAAAGCAAAGACGAGTATGTTTATCTCTGGTAGAAAGGGTAGGGTTCTCGCCATTTCTTACTTTTATCAAAGCATCTTCTTTAGGGCAGGTATATTGCCTTGCATCAATAACACCATCTATGCGGCGTATGGCATCAGAGTGCCCTTGACTAACGCCCTTTCCCCAAAAGGTATAATCATTACCGTTAGGCAAAATGCAGTTGCCAAGTAGACGCTGTAAACTGAACATACCAGGATCCCAACCCACAGAAATCAGAGCAATTTTATTACCTTTTTTTGCGGCGTTATCGCAGTTATTAAAGTGTTCCGGGATTTTAGCGTGGGTATCAAAACTATCAACAATATTAAAATGTTCAGCGAACTGAGGGCTTTGTGTTGGCAGGTCGGTTGCACTACCACCGCAAAGAATTAAAACATCAATCTCATCTTTTAAAGAAGTAGCCTCGCTAATGTTATAAACAGGAACATTAGGAGTTAATGTTTTAAGGGTTTTAGGGTCGCGCCTAGTAAAAAACGCAACAAGTTTCATATCTTTGTTTGCGCGAACAGCAAGTTCAACACCTTTACCAAGATTACCGTAACCCATAATTCCAATTCTAATTTGCTCACCCATATAAAATCACCTTTCAAAAATAAGACAAACGAAATTCCTTTATATTTTAGCACACCGAAATCTATCTGGCAAGTATCTATTAAAGAAAATTATAATAGAAAACAAAAAAGCCACCAATTAAGGTAGCTTTTTTAACGTTTGGTGGAGATGGCGGGAATTGAACCCGCGTCCAAAAGTATTTCCGAAAGGCTTCTCCGAGTGCAGACAGTCTATTAAGATTCCCCTCACTGCACGCCGAATGTCAGGCTCGCAGTTACGGTAGTTTCTGATTCATGGCATCGGTTGAAACGGTCCGATGCGCACGTTCACCGCTAATCGGCGCCCTTAAAAGACCGCGGTACTTCTAATAAGGACGGCTGCTATAAATTAAGCAGCAAGAGCAACTTTATTGTTGTCGTTTATTTTTTAAAAATTTGCGGCTTTTTAAGCGGTACCGCACCGCTACTCGCTTCCCTTGCTTCAACGCTCCTGTCGAAACCATTGCATCCCCATATATTAAGCCGCGAACGGCTTAAGGGAATATTATTATACCGCAAAAACGTTTAAAAATCAAATAGATTTCGTAACCAGTTTTTTGCCAAATCTTGCCAAACTGACATATATTTAATGTCTTTGTGGGTAGCATTATCAACCACGCCTAATTTAGCGGTTGATAATCCGTGTGCACCTTTTGGAAATATATGCAGCTCGTAACTAACGCCTGCTTCTGCCAAAGCAGTTGCATATGCCAAGGTGTTTTTTGGGTTAACTGAATTATCCTCGGCTGTGGTCCAAATAAATGTTGGAGGCGTAACATTTTTATCAACATGTTTTTCTAATGAGAGCAGATTTTTTTCGTCGTCCGTCAGTCGTTCTTTACCCATTAGATTATTTAATGAGTCAATATGGCCAAAGTTTTCTGCAGAGATAACCGGATAGCAGAGAATAGCTGCATTTACAGGCTTAGGATCAGAAATTAAATTATTAAGAGCATCTTCGTTCCTTAATGTGCAGTAACTTGCGGCAAGGTGTCCACCTGCAGAAAAGCCCATAATAGCAATTTTGCTAGTATCAACATTAAACTCTTTGGCGTTTGTATAAATATAATCAAGTGCCAATGCAACCTCAAAAAGTTGTTTTGGGTAGGTGTCAGGTTTAACCGAATAATGCAAAACGAAACAGTTGCATCCATCTGCCATAAAACCGTAAGCAACCGGTTTGCCTTCACCAATCCAAGTTAAACTATACGCGCCACCGGGAAGTATTAATACAGCAGGGCGAGATTTGATTTTATCTCTACCTATAAATTGTTCGCGAGGCTCGTCCTGTATCATTAATTCTAATGTCGGATTGCTAGTGCTCTTTATTTGTGGGTATATATCCTTTAAGTGTACAGTTTTAAACATTATCTATTTTGCTCCTTTATGGCACGCCTAATATCCATATCGGCTGTTTTCTTTGCTATATCTGCGCGTTTATCGTAAAGTTTCTTGCCCTTGCAAAGACCGACCTGCACCTTAACTCTAGACCCTTTGTAGTAAAGTGAGAGTGGAATTAAGGTTAAGCCTTGTTGTTTTAGTAAACCGAACAATCTTAAAATTTCTCGCTTGTGCATTAGAAGTTTGCGAACTCTTAACGGGTCGCGATTAAATATATTGCCTTTTTCATAAGGGCTAATATGCATGCCTTTAACAAAGATTTCGCCATCATCAATAGAACACCAAGCATCTTTTAAATTTACACCGCCTGAACGAATTGCTTTAACCTCGGTGCCGCAGAGTTCAATACCGGCTTCTATTGATTCAATTATAAAATAATCGTGAAATACTTTACGATTGGTTGCGATTTGTTTTGTATCAGCCACCGGTATCACCTCCAAAAATTTCTAAAATATATATTATCATATTAAGTGTTTTATTTCAATACTTAATGCTTGTCAAACAACCACAAAATATTTATAGGTCGGATTGCTGTAAAAAGTAATTAACTATTCCGCACACAATAGCATCAATATACTGACGCCTAAAGGTAGGATCTTTTATCAAACTAAAATCTTTTGGATTAGTTAGGTATCCGTTTTCGGTTAAAACAACAGGACAAAAGGCGCAACGGCTAAGATTAAAATAATGCCATTTAAGACCGCTATCAACCGTGTTCATAAGTCCTGTTGTGTTTAGTGAGCTTTGTATTTCGCGTGCTGCATTATAAGTAAAGGGATAAAAATACCCAACGAAATAACCCGAAGCACTAGGAGAGGACGACCCATTAAAATGCACCGAAACAACGAGATTTGCATTTGCGGTTCTTATACAGTTATAGCGGCTTTGCAGAGTTCTTGTTACATCTTTAGTGCGCGTCATAGTAGCGGTGGCACCGATACGTTTTAATGCCAAAGCCAACTCTATTCCGTAATTGAGGTTGTATTCTTTTTCGTAAGTTTTGGTACCAAGCGCGTTATATGTTCCTGATTCTTCTCCGCCGTGTCCAGCGTCAACAAGCACCTTGATTCCTTGTAACGAATAACCGTATTTGTTTTCTCTGGTCGGAGTGACTTTTGCGGGATTTAAAAAGGTGAATTTAACTCTGCCGTTATTATCATAACGAGCATCCCAACCATAAAATGCGCCTGCTTTTTTAAGGTGCAGCCTTAATGTGCAACCAAAATTGCTTTTAATTATTTCATATTTTGAGAATATTTTATTATCTTGCAAATTAAGTGTGCCCGAAATTTCGTTGCTATAAGCAAAAACAATATCTATATATGTGAAAGTTTGTCCGTTAATCTTATAGTTAGGGGATTTAGTATCGCTATAACTTTGGTTACCGTAATTAACATAAAACGGTGCGCGCCATTCGGTTATTAGTTCAAAAGCAAAGCGATTGCCCTCGTTTGATTGCGAAGCAAAGCTAAGCTTATTTTCATTGGGAAGTTTGCCTTTATATATTTTAACATTTTCATCATCTGCATAAATACGTTTATTGCTCTTTAAAAGGTAGTATTTCTTGCCCGACTCGGAGTCAAATATCGTAGTAGGGTTGCAGTAATCTACCGTGCCAGTGGGGAGGTAACTATTGGTTGGGCGAGAAGTATCGTCAACCGTATTTGCATCAAATGTTTCTGCCATAGGAGAAATGATTCTGGCAACGTACTCAGTGCCGACATTTGCAAATCCGTTTTTATC
This sequence comes from Acutalibacteraceae bacterium, assembly GCA_045630515.1. Taxonomy (GTDB): domain Bacteria; phylum Bacillota; class Clostridia; order Oscillospirales; family Acutalibacteraceae; genus UMGS1532. The sequence goes on along the minus strand of JAZQTG010000076.1, from coordinate 365,797 downwards.
TGTAGCAAATTCAAGTAAAGGCGAAGGGTTTGTGTATTTAGCGGCTTCCGGTGTAATTATTTTAATTTTACTAGCAGTTAGGGTGTAGGTATCGCTATCGTGCTTTGCGGTAAATTCAAGTGTGTCGCCCTTACTGTTTTTGTTCTTTTTAGGTAATTCCATTATTCCAGAAAAACGAGTATAGGTTTTGCCATCGTATTGACCTGTGCTATCAGGCTCAAGTGTAACCGACTTGCCGCCAAATGTTGCAGAAACCGTGCTACCTATAAAAGCGTATGCGGTTATGGAAAAACGCGCCTCACTTTCCAAGGTCAAGTTTTTAGTGTTAGGGGTACAACTTTTAATCATAGGCAAATTATATGTTATGGTGTAGGTGTTTTTCGCTCTGCCGTTTGATATAGAAAACTTATTTTTACCAATAGTTAATTTGGCCTCGTAACTAAAAAATCCGTCACTTGAAACCTTAATTTCTTCGCCGTTAATTAAAAGAGGATATTCTTTATTGCAACTGCCGCTAAAAAGTATAATATCGCTATTTACAGTTAAGTCTTTTTGTGTAGGAGAAGTTATATTAAGCACGCCCTTGTTGTCGCCAATTTCGTCAATAACTTCGTAAGACTTTAAGGTTTCGCTAGAGGTTTTAGTATTAATTTCGCAACCAGTAATTATAATTAAAATGAGCGCAAAAACCAAGCCTAGCGCGATATGACGTAGGCAATTGCTATTAGTTTTTGCACCATTAATTTTCATTTATTTCAATTCCTTTATTAAATTACTGAGTTCTTTTTGGTTGTGCTCGTTCCTTGAAAACAGGTAACTGTATGAATATAAAAGTACACCATTAACCTTTGCTTTATATAAATCTTTCACTTGGGTTGAAAGCATATTGTCATTTGTTATCCACTCGTTGCTATCTGCATCAAGCACGCCGACCTTGTATGCTGCAAGGCCAATATATATATTAATGTTTTTAGCTCGTGGTATATCACACCATTTTTTTAGCAGATGTTCAAACCTGAAGTTATTGTCAGGGTAATTATAGCCAAAATAAAGTTGAGGTGCAATATAATCTATGTAACCTGTCGTACTGCACCAATGGTATATGTCGGCGTAATGTTTAGTGTAGTTGTTATCGCTTTTATCGTCACTAATATCGGCAGCGGGTGAGATGCCAAAAACACAATCGCTATTTTTATGAACAATATCATACACTTGTGAAAGCAACAGGTTTACGTTTGTTCTGCGCCAGTCATCAAGTGTAAGGGATTTGCTAACGCTATCTTTATATTCGTTATAAGAAACCTCATCAAAAGATGGGTCTGTGGTAGGATAAAAATAGTCGTCAAACTGTATCCCATCAACCGTGTAGTTTTGCAGTATTTCGTTAATGCCTTGGGTTATCAGAGTGCGCACTTCACTACTTGCAGGGTTTAAGTACATACCCTCGTCGGTAAACAGAACATTTTGGTCGTTACTACTGTCCTCGTCGGCTAGATATTTATAAGCAGGTGAGTCGGTTGGTAGACTTTCATAGTCCTTGCTTTTTGCGGAGATTCTGTAGGGATTAATCCATGCGTGAAACTGGAGGTCTAGGTTATGTGCGGTATCTATCATTATTTCTAACGGATCAAAGTCGGGCGCAACACCTGCCGTGCCTGTAAATGCCGCACTAAACGGAAAATAATTGGACGGATAAATGGCATCGCAATTTGACCTGACTTGGCAGATAACCGCAGTAAACCCTAATTCGCTAACCTTTGTAAACATTTCGTGTATCTTTGCTTTAAAATCGTTTTCACTTAATCCAATAAAATCAAGTTCTATGTAAGAAAACCACACCGCTAAAAAACCCATCTCACTAGTGTCGGTTTCTTTTATATCAGTGATTACGTAATTATTTAAACTTGAATGGTTGCCATTTTCTTGCGGCATTAACACACAGGATGTAAGGGTTATTGATAAAAGCAAAACAATACATAAAAGTTTTTTCATACACAGGCCTACTTTATTTTATATTTAATACCCCAAAAGGTCAATAATAACTTGCATATTTTCTATAATATGGTAAGATAATATATGTAATTTTTTATTGAAAGGTAGGGGTATAATGTCTATAGTTAATCCGCTATTTGAGGGACCATATACATTTTTTGCCCTCTGCCCTAGGTGCATGAAACCATGTGAAGTCAAGGTTTTTAAAACAGGTATTACGGTAGCTGTAAAGTATATTCAACACAATCGCAAATACACAGCAATTTGCACAGAATGTAAAAATAAGTATCAAGTGTCTAAAGAAATGGGCGACGACCTACTCAACGGTAAAGGCTCGCTTATTTTAAAGGAGTAGAGAAATGCCACAACTGTTTTTAACCGTACTTTATATTTTTATTGCTATGTCGTTAACCGGTGCAATAATGGTTGTTATAGACAAATATAATGCAATTCATTCGTTTAACAGAATAAGCGAGGCTACATTATTTTTTTTTGGAATATTCGGTGGTGCATTTTTAATGTTTCTTTCTATGAAATTAGTGCACCATAAAACGCTAAAACCAAAGTTTATGATAAGTTTTCCGTTACTTGCTATGTTGCATATAATAATTTTATTTTTGTGTTACCGATAATATTACATAAAAAAACGGAGCCTTTCTTAAAAAAGAAAAGCTCCGCCAGTTTTTATTCTGCTAATAATTAGATAGCGCGGGTAACTTTACCTGAACGCAAGCAACGGGTGCAGGCATTTATACGACGGGGAGAACCGTCAACAATAGCCTTAACGCGCTGTACGTTAGGCTTCCAGGTTCTGTTAGAACGTCTGTGTGAGTGGGAAACCTTAATACCGAAGCTAATTTCTTTACTGCAGATATCACACTTTGCCATGATCTGCACCTCCTTGATATTGATTACATAGCGAAGATTATAATAACAGATATAAAATGAAAATGCAAGTGTTTTTTTAAAATATTTTAAAATTTATTAAAATTGTTGTTATATTGTGCTGCTTATGGTAAAATGTTTTAGAGCAAGAAAGGTTGTTATATAACTATGATTCATAAAATTAACAATGGTAATATATATATTTCGGTTGATAGTCTTGGTGCCGAACTTCGTTCACTTTGCGATGTGCACGGAACAGAGTATTTGTGGCAGGGTGATGCAGATGTTTGGGCAGGGCAATCGCCAACTATATTTCCAATAGTCGGCAGGCAAAAGGATAATACATATCTATATGAAGGTAAAGAGTATTTTATTGAAGACCACGGCTTTGCCGCAGCTTGTAATTTTAGAGTGCACGAAAAATATTCAGACAAACTTATTTTACGCCTTGAGCAGAACAAGTACACACTAGAGCGTTATCCTTTTAATTTCTGTTTTGATGTTTGTTATGAACTTTCGCAAGATTCTATGTATGTAAGGTTTAAAATAACCAACACAGGCGAAAAGGATATGCCGTATGCGGTAGGCGGTCATCCGGGTTTTAACGTGCCTATGGAAGATGATGAGCAGTTTGAAGATTATTACTTGAAATTTGATTATTCTGAAAACTGTAGTGCGCCCCATTTAATTCGCGATGCCATGGCAGATGCTGAAAATTATATACCCGTACTTAACGATACCCAATATTTACAACTAAATCACGAACTCTTCCAAAAAGGTGTTCTTGTTTTAGAAACGCTTAAAAGCCGCGGTGTAGAACTTTTGTCTAAAAATAGCGGCAGGGGTATTAGAATGGATTTTGAAGGTTTCCAAAATCTTGCGCTTTGGCAAATGAAAAACGGTAACTTTTTATGCATAGAACCATGGACTTCGCCAGGTTCATATACCCACGAAAGCAGACTTTTGGAAAACCGCAAGGGTATGATTATGCTACCTGCAGGGGAAACACACGAATTTGGATATAAAATTACGTTAATTTAGGTGAATGATTTATGAAAATTAAGGCAGTATTTTTTGATATGGACGGCACTTTGGTTAATTCTATGAACGACCTTGCTGTTGCCACTAATTACGCTATGGGTGAGTTTGGCTACCCCGAAAAGCCGATAGAGAACTACGCTTATTATGCCGGCAATGGCATATATGTTATGATTGAACGCGCTTTAGAGCCCAACAAGGTTGACCCTGATACTTTAAAGCAAATTCGCGATATTTTCTTTGATTATTATAAAGACCACTGCACTGTGCATACCACTGTGTATAGCGGAGTTGCAGAATTAGTAGCCGCATTAAAACAAAAAGGTATGAAGGTTGGTTGTATTACAAATAAGGTAGAGCCTATTGCTAAAAATATTATTAATCACTTTTTTGGTGGTATGGATGTAGTATACGGTCAAGTTGACGGTGTGCCTAATAAACCCGACCCGTTGCTAACTTTAAAGGCATTAAAAGAGTTAGACCTCTCTCCTGAAGAGTGCTTGTTTGTTGGTGATACTTCGGTTGATATGGAAACCGCAAAGAATAGCGGTGCTGTGTCTTGTGGTGTTCTTTGGGGATTTAGAACCGAGGAAGAACTTAAAAACGCAGGTGCAAATTATATAGTAAAAGAGGCCGACGAAATTTTAAGGATTATAGACCTGCATGAATAGATATAAAAAGACCGTTTGGAATTGTTATGTTGGATACATAGTGCAGGCGGTTGTAAACAATTTGCTGCCCTTGTTTTTTGTTATTTTCCGTGAGGAGTTTGGCTTAAACAACCAAAAACTTGGTAGCCTTATTCTTATTAATTTTTTAATTCAAATGTCGGTTGATATTTTGGCTACGCGTTACGGTGACAGGCTGGGTTATAGAAGGGCAATGATTCTATCGCACGGTTGTGCGGGAATAGGTCTTATATTTATTACCGTTTTACCTTTGGCGTTTACGGATATTTATATTGCGCTTTTAATTTCCACCTTGTTTTTTGCCATAGGTGGCGGTATGATAGAGGTAATGGTTAGCCCACTACTAGACGGAATGGTGCAAGAGGGTAAAGGCGCAGCAATGAGTTTTCTGCACTCCTTTTATTGTTGGGGTCAAATGCTTGTAGTGTTGCTAACAACATTGTTTGTATTTGCTTTTGGCAAAGAGTATTGGTATGTTTTACCTGTTTTGTGGTCATTAGTGCCCTTAGCAAATATGGTGGCGTTTTTTAAAGCCGAACTTCCGCCAATGCTAAAAAAAGAAGAGCGTACTCCAATTAAGCAAATTTTTAAACAAGGCACCTTTATTGTATTTATATTTTTAATGCTTTCTGCAGGATCGTCAGAACTTGCTATGTCTCAATGGGCGTCATTTTTTGCAGAGAAAGGATTAGGCGTACCAAAACTAATCGGCGATATATTAGGTCCGTGTTTGTTTGCAGCCTTTATGGGTGTAGCGCGTATTCTTTATGGTATTTTTGAAAAACAAATACCAATGCGTTTGGCTATGTTGTTTTGCGGAGTATTATGTGTTGTGTGTTATTTTGCGGCAGGTGTTTCGTTAAACCCCGTAATATCTTTTGTTGCATTAGCACTGAGCGGTTTTGCGGTAGGAATTATGTGGCCTGGTACTTATAGCATGGCAGGTACTACCTTTAAAGGTGGTGGTACCGCAATGTTTGGTATATTGGCACTTTGTGGTGATATTGGTTGTTCTGTTGGCCCTTGGCTTACAGGTGTAGTGTCAGACTTTGCAGAAAAAAGCCAAAAGATTTACGAATTAAGCGCAAGGTTGAATGTCCCTTGTGAGCAAGTGGCAATTAAATTGGGCTTTTTGGTGGGCACGATTTTCCCACTTATAACTGTTGTAGCAATACTATTTTCAAATATAAATAATAAAAATGTAAAGGAATGAACTATTTTGAAACGTAGCGGTTATCTTAATTGGGACGAATATTTCATGGGGGTTGCTATGCTTTCTGCAGGTCGCAGTAAAGACCCCGGTACACAGGTTGGTGCATGTATAGTAAGTAAAACAAACCGTATAATGTCGGTTGGCTATAACGGTATGCCGTCTGGTTGTTCTGACGATTCTTATCCATGGGATAGAGATGGAGATGCACTTAATACAAAGTATCTTTACGTTTGCCACGCTGAACTAAATGCAATACTTAATTTCCGCGGCGGTACATTAGAGGGTTGCAGAATTTACACAACATTGTTCCCCTGTAACGAGTGTGCAAAGGCACTTATCCAAAGCGGCATTTCAGAAATTATTTATATGGAGGATAAATATTCCAGCACCGATTCTGTTATTGCTTCAAAAATGATGATGAAATCTGCCGGAGTAACATTCCGTAAGTATGAGATGGGCAATAAAAATATAACTTTAGAACTCTAAAATTTAAAGCGTGCTATAGCAAATAAGCATTAGCACGCTTTTTTCTAATAACACCTTGATTTTTTAAAGGCGATATGTTAAAATATGCAAGCAATAAAAATGAAGGCGTAGCTCAGTTGGTTAGAGTACCTGCTTGACATGCAGGGGGTCGGTGGTTCAAGTCCACTCGTCTTCACCAAAAAACACCTACCAAACTTGGTAGGTGTTTTATTTTATTATTTATCCTTTTTAAGTAAATCGCGGATTTCAATAAGAGTTTTAAGTTCTTCAGATTGCTCTGGTTCTGCAGGAGCCTCCTCAACAACTTCCTCTTCTTTCTTTGCAAAGCGGTCTTTAAGGTTCATCATTACGCGTAAAACAATAAATATAGCAAGCGCAATAATCAAAAAGTCAATAACACTTTGTAAAAAGTTACCGTATGTAAGTGCAACCTCAGGCTCAAGTGTAGGGTCTGCACCGGCAGCTTTAATAACCCAACGTAAATCGGTGAACTTAATTTTGCCAAGTAGTAAACCTAAAAGGGGAGTAACTACATCTGCAACAAAGGAAGAAACAATTTTACCGAAAGCAGAGCCGATAACAACACCGACTGCCATATCAAGTACATTGCCTTTCATTGCAAACTCTTTAAAATCTTTTAAAAACTTCTTCATTTTAATTTCTCCATTTTGACTTGCCGTAGCAAGTTTTTTAACAATTCTATTATATATCACGGATAAAAACTTGTCAATGCGAATATTTTTTTAAAAAATTTATAAAAATAATCTTGACAAAATAAAAAAGATAGGTTATGATAGTATCAAATCCTAATAGTGATAAGGAGGCGATACGATGCAACAACGAAATACCCGGCAAAGGCAAATTGTTTTAGATGCTGTACGCGAGCGTATGGATCACCCCACAGCAGATGAAATTTATTTAGATGTGCGTCAGGTTGATAATCACATAAGTCGCGGTACGGTATACAGAAACTTGAATGTACTTTCCGAAAATGGTGAGATATTGCATATTAAGGTACCAACTGCCGACAGGTTTGATTTAAGGCAGGATAAACATTATCATATAATATGCACTTGTTGTGATAAGGTGTTTGACGTACCATCACCTTATGCCGAAAAACTGGATGAAACTGCCGCAAGCACAACCGGTTTTAAGGTATCGCGACATCGTACCGTTTTTGAAGGGATTTGTCCTAAATGTCAGTTAATTTATGAGGAGGAAAATTTATGAGTAAATTTATTTGTACAGTATGCGGTTATGTTCACGAAGGAACCGCCGCACCACAAGAATGTCCAATATGTCATGTACCGGCATCAAAATTTAAGGAGGAAAAAGTAATGGCAACTAACAAATACGCAGGAACAAAAACAGAGAAAAATTTATGGGAGGCTTTTGCAGGCGAATCTCAAGCTAGAAACAAATATACCTATTTTGCTTCTGTTGCTAAAAAAGCAGGCTACGAGCAAATTGCAGAACTTTTCTTAAAAACAGCAGACAATGAAAAAGAACATGCTAAACTTTGGTTTAAAGAGCTTGGCGAGTTAGGTGATACTGCTCAAAACTTAGCGCATGCTGCTGAAGGTGAAAATGCAGAATGGACCGATATGTATGAGCGTATGGCTAAAGAAGCGGATGAAGAAGGCTTCCATGATTTAGCAGCTCGTTTTCGCGGTGTTGCCGCCATTGAAAAAGAGCATGAGGAAAGATATCGTGCACTTCTTAACAATGTTGAAACTAAACAGGTGTTTGAGAAGAGCGGCGTAACAGTTTGGGAGTGCCGTAATTGTGGACATATTGTTGTTGGTACAAAGGCACCGGAAGTTTGCCCTGTATGTAACCATCCACAAAGCTACTTTGAAGTAAGAAAACAGAACTATTAAAAAAGGAAAGCGTTGGTAGAAATACCAACGCTTTTAGTTTTAAAATAATTTTGCACTTGCTATTATATTCTTTCTTTTATGATTATAAAGTTTAACATTATCAAGCGCCCATTGACGAGAGGAGAATTTGCCTTTGTCTAAATCTTTAGTTGCGCTCGCAATTTCATAAACGCGAGAGTCCATAAGGTCAAGTTCGCTTAAAAGTTCTGCCTCTAGGAACATAGGTCTTACAGCGGCACCAAATTCTGGGTTGCCGTGGTGAGATAAAATCATATGTTCTATAAGCATGGCGGTTTCTTCGTTTATACCTAACTCTTTAGCAATGCCATCAATAATCATAGCACCCATTGGAATATGTCCAAGTAGGTTACCTTTTGTTGAATATTCCTCAACAAGACCTGTGGAGTTAAGACTAAACTCAGAAATCTTTGCTATATCGTGAAGCATAGCACCCGAAATAAGCAGTTCTCTATCAACAAAGGGGTATACATCGCATACCTTTTCACAAAGCCTTACGATTGAAAGTACGTGGTACAGTAGACCGCCGCGTATAGCGTGATGCAATTTAAAAGCGGCAGGTACATATAGCATTACTTCGCGGTTGCGCTCATAAATAGTAGTAACCAAACGCCTTAAATCCTCGTCCTCAAAATCATTTGCAATTCTAAAAAGTTCGTTGTACATATCTTCGGGATTGTAATCGGCACTAGGAACAAAGTCGTTTATATCAATATTATCTTCTGCTGTTGTATGTCTGATTCTGTCAATCTTTAGTTGGTTAACGTTATTGTATGGAGCAATAGAGCCGCGAATTTTAACAACGTCGCCCGATTTATACAGGTCTTGCTCTTTATCATTCAGATTCCAATACTTAGCAATAATTTCACCGCTACTGTCAGCGACGGTAAGGTCAAGGTATTTCATACCTTTAGCGGTTGTTTTAACATCGGCAGATTTTATTAGGCAGTAGCCTTCTACAAATTCGCCGCCAATAGAAGTAAAGTTCACAGAAAATTCCCCCTAAAAGTCTTTATTTGATTATACTACACAATGTAGCTACATTCAATATAAAGTTGAAAAAATTAATTTTTCTGTTATACTGTAGTTATAAAAAACATAAAGGATTTGTTGTATGGTTAATTTAGGTAACGACTGGACCGAAATTTTAAAAGATGAATTTCAAAAGCCTTATTACATATTGTTGCGCGAGTTTTTGCGAGCGGAATATACCAAGTACACAATTTATCCTAAAATGGATGATATTTTTAATGCGCTAAGGTATACTTCTTTTGCTGATACTAAGGTTGTAATTATAGGTCAAGATCCATATCACGGCGAGGGGCAAGCGCACGGACTTTGTTTTTCTGTGCAAAAAGGTGTTGAGCCACCACCATCACTAAAAAATATTTTTAAAGAATTGCAAAGTGATGTGGGTTTTGAATCAAGTGGTCACGGAGAACTTACAAAATGGGCTAAACAAGGTGTACTTATGCTTAACAATGTATTAACCGTACGCGAGCATACGCCAAATAGCCACAAGGGAAAAGGTTGGGAAAAGTTTACCGATAGGGTTATATCGGAACTTAACAACAAAGAAACCCCTGTAGTGTTTCTTTTATGGGGTGCTAACGCTAAAACAAAAGCACAACTGATTACTAACCCTATTCATAAAAAACTTGAGGCACCACATCCCAGTCCACTTTCGGCATATAGCGGCTTCTTCGGTTGTAAGCATTTTTCAAAAACCAATGAGATATTGGCAACTGCAGGTTTAACACCGATAGATTGGCAATTAGATTAGCAAAAAAAGACCGCAATAGCGGTCTTTTTATATTTCAAGTTTTGTTTTTCTGGCGAAAGAAAATATATATTGTTGTAGGATACCTTCAATACCTTCACTGCCTTTCGGTAATCCGTTTGGAAAAAGTATCGGCATAGCGCGCTTTATCCAAACGTCTTTTGGAAAAGCATTGGCAAAGCCTAGTGAAAATAATAGAGTACAGTCGGCAACCTTCAAACCAACACCGTGTATTTTTGTGAGTTCTTTTTCGGCTTCTTCCAGAGATAGTGTTCTTATTTTTCGGAAATCAATTTCTCCGCTTGAAACCTTTTTTGCGGCATCAAGTATATATTTTGCACGGAAGCCTGCTCGCAAGGGTGCCAGGTCATCTAAAGTTAAATTTGCAATAGTTTGGGCAGTGGGGAAGGCGTAGCCGTTTGTTAGTTTTTTACCATACTGTTCGCAAAGTCGCTCAACAATACCTTTAATTCGCTTTATATTATTGTTCTGAGAAATAATAAAAGAGCACAGAGTTTCCCAAGGCTCTTGATTAAGCACTCGCACTCCGCTTGAAGTTTCACACATTTTATTAAGCATATCATCTTTTTTCATAAAGGCTTCTATGCTATTATAGTCGCGATTTAAATCAAAATAATCTTTCCAGTATTTATTGAAATCTTCTTTGGAAGTATCATAAAAAGTAAGTTTGCCATCTTGCAAAGAAAGGGTTAATTCCTTACCAAATGCGATACCATACCATTTATTGTTATCTATAGGTTTCCATCTAAAAGCCTGTCCGCAGTCTAAGGTTTCGCCTAAGTCTAAACAAGTAATATTCTCAATTACAAAGTCCATATTATCACCATTTATATTTTAACATAACTATTGTATAAAGTAAACTGTGTTATCAAAACCGTATGCATCTACATAAAATAAAAATATACTTGTATAAAAGATTTGCCAAAGTCCCAAAATATCTGTGATTGGAGTGATAGTATGCTTCGTGGTGTAAACAAGCAGATAATTGAAATTAACAGTACAGATAATTGTTATTTTGAAAAGGCAATTCTTTTTGTAAGACCTGAGTTTGCAGAGGCTTCTGAAATAAAATTACGAGATAAAGCAAATGAGTTTTTAAAAGATATAGAAAGCGAAAAGCAATTAATAACAAATTTCCAATTAAAAAAACAAAAAAGGAAGTTGAAATTAAATAAAAAAATTATATGTTCAATAATAGTAACGGTTGCTATAGTTGGAGTGTCATTAGGTGTGATTTTTAAGATAATATAAAAAAGCGGTGTTTTAAGTTGTTCTTAAAGCACCGCTTTTATTTATCAGTAACCATTAAGGTTGTTTTAATTATTATATTGTCTTTATCAAATATTTCAACTGGGTATTCTCCAACCTTTGTTTTAGCGCCAACAGTCCAACACCAAGAAACGAACCCGTTATTGTCGGAATTTTGAGCAAATAGTGATTTTGATTTGCTAACACCAGAAGAGTAGGTAACTTTAATGGAATAATAAGTGTTAGGTTTAGCCTTTACTGATATTTCGGCTTTGCAGCCTCTTTTAACAGTATCGGTAAAATGAACAAGAAACGCTTGGTTGGTAATAACTTCTTGAGAGGGAGTGTAGGTGAGTTCGCTTTCTATTTCTTTAATTATAGAAAGTTCACTACTGCTAAATTCACTAATATCAATACTATAATTTTTAAAAGGGTTTTTATCGCGGCAACCACTACAAAAAATCACGACAAATATTATAGCAAAACATAGTGTTCGTTTCAAAACCTAACCTCCTTTTTTGTGGTGTAATATTAAAGAACTGAGTAAATTAAAAAATAAAAGGACTACAAAACGTAGCCCTTTGTTTTGGAGCTGCTAACCGGATTTGAACCGGTGACCTCGTCCTTACCAAGGACGTGCTCTACCACCTGAGCCATAGCAGCATTCCGAACAAATGATATTATATGTCATACTCTTTAAAATGTCAACCCCTAAAATCAAAAAAGTTAACATTATCAAAATAGTGATTTTTAAGGCTTGATATGTTGAAAAATGCTGTATCATATGATATAATATAAATTATTATAATTTTCACGCGAAGGGTCGGATTAAATTTGTCTATAGTTAAGTCCATAAAAGTTAAAAAAATAATTCTTACAGCGGTTATGACCGCATTGATTTGTGTATTAACCATATTTCCAAAACTCCCCGTGCCCATTGCTAATGGCGGATACATACATTTAGGTGATGCGCTAATTATAGTTGCGGCATTTATACTTAATCCTTTTTACGCGGCAATAGCGGCAGGCGTTGGTTCTGCGCTAGCTGATTTATTTAGCGGATATGCTATATATATTCCTGCAACCTTTATAATAAAGGCGGTAATCGCGTTAATTGCTTCGTGTCTGTTTGTTATTTTAAAGCAGAAAAGTAAAGGACTTTTTGTAAAGAATCTTTTGGTTGCTTCTTTGGCAGAAATCATTATGGTGCTAGGCTACTTTTTGTTTGAGGCTCTTTTATATGGAGTTGGCACTGCCGCGTTTGCAGTACCTTTTAATATTGCACAGGCGGTGTTCGGTACGGTGTTTGGTGTAATTGCAATTAAATTTATTGTATCTAATAAATCGTTAAATAAAATATTAAGTGGTGAAGATAAATGAGGATAGTCGTAAAGGTAGGTACCTCTACGTTAGCTTACAGTACAGGTCATATTAATATCAGACATATTGAGAAACTAAGCAAAGTTTTAAGTGATCTTAAAAACGCAGGGCATGAGGTTGTTTTGGTATCGTCGGGTGCTATTGGAATGGGCGTTGGTAAACTTCAACTTGATTCGCGTCCTACAGATATGCCAACAAAACAAGCCGCCGCTGCAGTAGGTCAGTGCGAACTTATGTATGTTTATGATAAACTTTTTTCGGAATATAACCATACAGTTGCGCAGTTGTTATTAACAGGTGTTGATATGCAGCATAACGAAAGACTTAATAATTTTAAACTAACCATTAATAGACTGTTAGAATTAGGCGCATTACCCATCATAAACGAGAACGACACCGTTGCAACCGACGAAATTTCGGTTGGTGATAATGATACGCTGGCGGCTATTGTTTCGGTTAATGTAGGCGCGGAACTGTTGGTTTTACTGACCGATATAAATGGGTTGTACACTTCTGACCCAAGGAATGATAAAGCGGCTAAATTAATACCAATTGTTAAGGAAATTAATGAAGAAATAAAACTGGCAGCAGGTGGCAAGGGAACAAGTCTTGGCACAGGTGGTATGGCTACCAAATTAAATGCTGCAGAAATTTGTATGGAAAAAGGAACAGACGTAGTTATTGCCAACGGTGATGACCCTGAAGTATTGTATGATATTATTGAGGGTGCGCAGATTGGTACTAGGTTTATAGGTAAATGTAAATGACAACACGCGAAATATTAACAAATGCTGTTGCGCAAAAGCATGCGTTAACGAATATAAGCACAGAGTGTAAAAACAAAGTCCTTAAAAAAATGGCAGAGGCGTTGGTTGCAAACACTAGTGAAATACTTGAGGCTAATAGTCTTGATATAGAGGCGGCTAGGGGAACTGTAAGCGAGGTTATGCTTGATAGATTAACCTTAACCCCCGAAAGAATAAAGGATATGGCAAAGGGTATTTGTACAGTTGCCGAGTTGCCCGATCCGGTTGGTAGGGTTATTAGTGAAACCGTGCGCGAAAACGGACTTAAAATTCAAAAGATATCTGTGGCTGTTGGTGTTGTCGCAATTATTTATGAAAGCAGACCAAACGTAACTTCGGATGCAGCAGCGCTTGCATTTAAAAGCGGTAATGTTTGTGTGCTTCGCGGCGGTAAAGAGGCTTATAGAAGTTCTAAAGCGATTGTAACTGCCATGCGATATGCTTTAAAGGAAAGCAATTTGCCTGAAAATTTAATACAACTTGTGGAGGATACCACAAGATTAAGCGCAACCGAACTAATGCAAGCTGTGGGCTTTGTAGATTTGCTTATACCACGAGGCGGCGCAGGACTTATTAAGGCGTGTGTAGAAAATGCAACCGTGCCTTGTATACAAACAGGCACCGGCATTTGCCATATTTATATAGACAGTGAAGCAAATTTAGATATGGCACTTGAAATAATTGATAATGCCAAAACTTCGCGCCCATCTGTTTGCAATGCAGCCGAGGTTTGTTTGATTAACCGTGATATTGCAAAAGAGTTTTTGCCACGCCTTAAAGAGCGTTTGGTGGATAACCGTAAACAAGATGGAAAACAGGTAGTAGAATTACGACTTTGCGAAGAATCTTCAAAGATAACCGAAGGTACTAAAGCAGGTATTACCGATTTTGATACCGAGTTTTTAGATTATATACTTGCAGTAAAAATTGTTGACGATGTTAATGAGGCGGTAAGCCATATACTTGAACATTCTACAGGTCATAGCGAGGCAATAATTACAAATAGTGCTAAGAACGCTAATGTTTTTGTTAAAGGTACCGATAGCGCAGCGGTTTACATAAATGCTTCAACCAGATTTACCGACGGTGGTGAATTTGGGCTTGGATGTGAAATGGGTATATCTACCCAAAAACTTCATGCAAGGGGTCCTATGGGACTATCGGAATTAAACACATATAAGTACATAGTACACGGTAATGGCCAAGTAAGATAAAGAGGTAGTTTATGATTAATATAGGTTTTATAGGCTGTGGCAATATGGGTTCAATTATTGCCATGGCAGTAAACAAATCAGATGTTCAATGTAATTTGTTTTTATCCGACGCTAATAATCCAAGTGCTAATGCACTTTCTTGCGAAACTGGCGGCAGGGTAAGTGATAATATTTCAATTGCAGAGGAATGCGATTTTATATTTCTGGCAGTAAAGCCAAATGTTTTGCCGGATGTTGTAAGTGAGATTGCACCACACTTAAAAAGTAACGCCGTACTGGTTACTATGGCGGCAGGCGTTAATGCAAAAAGCATAGCTGATCAAATAGGAGATAATTCGGTAATACGAATTATGCCAAACACACCTGCAGCGGTTGGAATGGGAGTAATTCTTTATACCGACAATTATGCTAGAAATGAAGATGTAGAGTTGTTTTTAAACCTTATGGAAAAATCTGGTAGTCTGGTGTTGATAAATGAAGAAATAATTGATGCTTCTACCGCAGTTTCAGGATGTAGCCCTGCGTATACATATATGTTTATAGATGCCATTGCAAAGGGTGGTGAACAATGCAACCTGCCGTATGACCAAGGATTAAAACTTGCGGCACTAACCGTAAAAGGTGCAGCAGAAATGGTTTTAAAAAGCGGTGTTGCACCAGATAAACTCTGTAAAAACGTGTGTAGTCCGGGTGGTAGCACAATAGAGGGAGTAAAGGTGTTAGAAAATGCATGCTTCACAGAAAGCGTAGAAAAATGTATTAATGCGGCTTATAACAGAACAAAGGAATTGTCAAAATAAGTTTGTTTTGTCGTAAAATTAGTTTGTTTTTGTTGGTTGATTTAAAATTGTAAAAATGCTACAATTACAGTAGTATCCTTTATAAAATTTTTAGTTAATCAATATTTATCACAGATAAAAATTTTGTAATAAGGAGAATTGATATGAACCTTAAACTATTAAAACTTTTAAACAAAAATTCGCGTCAAACCAATCAGGATCTTGCCGTTATGACAGGCAGAACTGAGGACGAAATTAACAAAGAAATTAAATCAATGGAAGACAGCGGTATTATCCGTGGTTATAAAGCAGTTATAGACTGGGAGAGGTTAGATAATACCTATGTTTCCGCTATTATAGAACTTAAAGTGTCGCCTAAAGCAGGCATTGGCTTTGAAGATGTTGCAAAAAAGGTTATGAAATATCCTGAGGTGGAAAGCGTATATCTTATGTCGGGCGGTTATGACCTTAATGTTGTTGTTAAGGGCAAAACTTTCCAAGAGGTTGCATTGTTTGTTGCTAAAGAACTTTCTACGTTAGAGAACGTAACTTCTACTGCAACCCATTTTGTGCTCCGTAGATACAAAGAACTTGATGTTGAGTTACTTGACGATACAAGTGACGATAGGGGGAGCTTTTCGTTTTGATTAACTACGATGAAATTTTAAATTCTTCGGTTAAAGAAATAAAGCCATCAGGTATACGAAAGTTTTTTGATATTGCCGAAACAATGGAAAATGTTATTTCTTTGGGTGTTGGAGAGCCTGATTTCCCCACACCGTGGCAAGTCAGAAAAGCAGGTATAAAAGCTTTAGAAGATAGTAAGACACGTTATACTTCAAATAGCGGTTTATTATCCTTACGCGAGACTATTTCCAAATACGTCAAGCGTAAATATGACCTTAAGTACGATGCATTAAGTGAGATACTTGTTACCGTCGGCGGTAGCGAGGCTATAGATATGACAATTCGTGCTTTGGTTAATAAAGGGGACGAGGTAATAATTCCTCAACCCAGTTACGTTTGTTATGAGCCTATAACAACCATTGCAGGCGGTGTGCCTGTAATAATTAATACCAAAGCAGAAAATGAATTTAAACTTACTGCCGAAGAATTAAAGGAAAAAATAACAGATAAAACCAAAGTGTTAATTTTGCCATACCCTTGTAATCCAACCGGAGCGATTATGAGAAAAGAAGATTTAGAGGAAATTGCAAAGGTGTTGCGCGGAACTAATATTATGGTTGTTTCGGATGAAATATATTCAGAACTTACATATGGTGGAAGTAAACACGTTTCAATTTCAACTTTAGAAGATATGCGAGAGCGTACCATAGTTATTAACGGTTTTTCAAAAGCCTTTTCTATGACTGGTTGGCGCTTGGGTTATGCTTGTGGTCCAAAAGAAATACTTTCACAAATAACCAAGATACATCAGTTTGCCATAATGTGCGCACCTACAACATCACAGTATGCTGCTATTGCCGCTATGACTGAGTGCGATGCAGTTGTTGAGGAAATGCTGGAGGAATATGATGTTCGCCGTAGATTAATGGTAGATGGGTTTAATAAATTAGGTCTTACTTGTCATGACCCTAAAGGTGCATTTTATGCCTTCCCATCAATTAAATCTACAGGATTAAGTAGTGAGGAATTTTGTGAAAAACTGTTATATTCTAAACAGGTTGCTTTGGTGCCAGGTACTGCTTTCGGCGAAAGTGGTGAAGGGTTTATTAGGGCGTCGTATTGCTATTCTACCGAGCATATAAAAATTGCGCTTAATAAAATAGGCGAGTTTTTAAAAGAAATAAAATAAAAGTCAATGGGGGAGTTCCTTATGAAAAAAGTATTATCATTGATTTTATCTCTAGTTATATTATCTTGTGGTTTTTTTACATTAGCAGATTCACCTTATTTTGATAATAATAACAACGACGAGGATAAGCTAGTTGATGTTGAGGTGAACTCCAACGTATATACGGTAAAAAATGGAATAGTAAGCGGCATCTCTGTAAATACAGCCTCTGGTTTTGCGGGTACTAATTTTGATTTTCCTCTTGGTATCGTAATGGAACGAAATGGTGTAGAATTGCAGCCTGATGAAACTATCAAAACAGGAACCGTTATAAAACAATATTATGACGATGAACTTTGTGATACTGCAGTTGCTGCTGTATCGGGCGATGTTAATGGTGATGGAAATATTAATGTTGTTGATATGGTTGGTATAGCAACCCATATTGTTGAAAAAGAACTTGAAGGTGCTTATGGTATTGCAACCGATACCGATTGCAACGGCATAACAAACGTAACTGATATTTTAAAGGCGAGGCAGATTATTTTGAATGGTATTGATAGTATAGATGGTAACTCATCAGCATATCAGCAAAACACTTATAATCTTTTAGAAAAAAAGGGTTATTACAAACTATTAGGCAGATATGAAGACTCGGTTAAAGGAGTTACTTTTGACTGGACGGGTTCGTCTATTGAATTTAATCTTTTCTGTGAAGGCGATGTAACACTAGATATATCGCACAGAATTTTTAGTTACCCTGTTTATATTGTTCCAATTGTTGATGGTCAGCGTAGTTATGAGCAGGAAGATTTAATTAAGATTACAGGTCAAGGTGATAGCACTATTACTGTTGCTAAAGACCTACCACGCGGTTATCACAATATTAAACTTGTTCGTAACACCGAGGTTATGAGTTCCTTTGTTGATCTTAATTCAATATCTTTAAAAGGTACCTTATTAAAAGCACCAAAAGATGGAGAAATTATGATTGAGGTTATAGGCGACTCTATCTCTTGCGGTCTTGCAGGCAGAAACTGGCCTTATCTACAAGGACAAATGGCTTATGGTCAGGCGGCTGAGAGTTTTGCATATCTAACCGCCCAAAACCTAAATGCCGACCTACGCACAGTTGCTTCTTCAGGTAAATCAACATTGGTTTATGATGATAAGGAATCTTTGCCTGCTTTGGTGTACGATTACCAAAATAAGTGGAAAAGTGCAAAAGACGGAGAAACTGTTTATAAACCGTATAATCATTCAAACCAACGTGATGCTGATGTTATCTTTTTGGCACTAGGTCAAAACGACAAAAGAACTAATGATAATATTGAGCCTTTAAAACAAGGACTTAAAGACTTTGCAAATCATCTAAGGGATATTCACGGCGAGGATACAAAAATTGTATTTGTATATGGTATGATGAATAATAACGATGAATTTAACGATGCAGTGTTCCCAGTGGTTGCAAGCGACCTTGGTGGTAAGGAAAGCGGTTTCTATTCAATTAAAATGGAATGGTGCGGAAATCTAAATCTAGGCGTACTTGAAAACGGTAAAAGATTTGATAGTCACCCAACAGTTGATGAACATGCATACTATGCAGAAAAACTTACTAAGTTTATGCAAGATGAAGTTTTAAAATAAGTTTTTAGCCGAACAGTATAACGCTGTTCGGCTTTCTCTTTTATTGACAACGTTTTGATTTTATGTTAAATTATTTATGTAATTTAAGGAGGGTATGAATATGCAATTTAGCGTTAATAGTCCGATACTATTTATAATAGTTGCGGCGGTTATTGCTTTGGTTCTTGCACAGTCGGTTTACTTTTTAGTACGCGCGGTTAGGCGTGCTAAAGAACTCGGTATTGCTAGCAGTACGGTTAAAAAAACAATTTCATCTGCGGCAGTGTTTACGGTAGCACCTGCCATTGCGGTACTAGTAGGCGTTGTGGCACTTTCAAAAAGCCTGGGTGTAGCATTACCTTGGTTAAGACTTTCGGTTATTGGTTCAATTACTTATGAAACTGTTGCCGCAGGAAATGCTTTAGAAGCGGCAGGTATTGGCGCAGGTACAACAATTACCGACCCATCTTTATACGTAACAGTGCTTTGGGTTATGACCTTTGGTATAGCAGTAGGTATTGTTTTTGTTCCGTTTGTTACCAAAAAAATACAAAGCGGTTTAACCAAAATGGGTATGAAGGATAAAAAATGGGGCGAGATTTTTAATAACGCTATGTTCCTTGGTATGATTTCCGCCTTTTTAGGTTATGTATTTTGTGATGTAACTAATGTATTTTCCGGTGATGTATCAGGTCTTATCCCCGTTTGTGTTATGTTTGTTTCGGCAGTAGTAATGGCTATATGCGGCATCTTAGCAACCAAACTTAATCTGCGTTGGTTAACCGACTATGCGCTACCTTTAAGCCTGGTTTGCGGTATGGCTTCGGCAATACCATTCACTGCTTGGTTAGGATAGGGGGTATATAAAATGAGTAACTATATGTTAAGGGTGCACCGTGATGGTCGCATCTGGGGTATAATTATCGGCATTATATTATTGGGTATACCTTTTGCAGTATCGCTAATATTTGGCACCGAGCCTAACTATCCTGTCTTAATAAAAGGTCTGCTAGCAACTGCACCTATGTATTGGGCGGTTGGTATTGTTGAAATATTTACTTACGTGCCAATGCTTGGTGCAGGCGGTACATATCTTTCGTTTATAACAGGTAATATATCTAACCTAAAACTGCCCTGCGCAATTGATGCTATGGAAAGAGCAAAGGTTAAGGCGTCTAGTGAAGAGGGAGAGGTTATATCAACAATCGCAATTGCGGTTTCAAGTATTGTAACAACATTGATTATTATTATCGGTGTTATACTAATAGTTCCTTTGACACCTATTTTGGAATCACCTGTATTGGTTCCGGCTTTTGATATGATTTTGCCTGCACTTTTCGGTGGTCTTGCGGTGGTGTTTATTTCTAAAAACGTTAAACTTTCAATAGCACCCATAATACTTATGCTTGCGCTATTTATTTTTGTGCCTGCACTTAATGCGGGTACGGTGGGTATTATGGTACCTGTCGGTGTAGTATTTACCTTAATTGTCGCAAGAATTATGTATAAAAAGGGGATGCTATAAATGTGGTATATACTAGTAGCACTGATATTATTCTTAGCCTTTATCGTAATTCGTGCGCTTATGTTTACCCCTAAAACAATCGTAAGCGCGCAATATAAAGAGATTAGTTTTGATAAAGAGAAAGCAACAAGCAATTTACAAGAAATTATTAAGTGCAAAACCATTTCTTTTAAGGATAAAAACTTAGAAGACGAGGGTGAGTTCACTAAACTTATAAATCTATTGCCAGCACTTTTTCCGAATGTCTATAAAGTCTGTGAACTAAAAGAGTTTGAAGATAGAGGGCTACTATTTATTTGGAAAGGCAAAACAAGTGGCGACCCTGCTGTTTTTATGTCCCATTACGATGTTGTCCCTGTAAATGAGGATGGGTGGGATAAACCTCCTTTTGACGCGATAATAGAAGATGGTAAACTTTATGGCAGAGGCACCCTTGATACTAAGGTTACCTTTAATGCAATTTTAAGTGCCGCCGACCATTTAATAGCCTTGGGTTTCGTTCCCACGAATGATGTTTATTTTGCATTTTCAGGTGGCGAAGAGGTTAATGGTAATGGCGCAAAACATATTGTTGAGTATTTTTATGAAAACAAGTTAACACCGTCTATAGTTTTAGATGAAGGCGGCGCCGTAGTTGAGGATGTTTTCCCAGGCGTTAAGAGCGCATGTGGTTTAATCGGAATTGCCGAAAAGGGTATGATAGACCTATGCTATAAATCGGTTTCAAACGGTGGTCATGCATCTGCACCAAAGCCTAAAACCCCTGTAGACAGTTTAGCTAAAGCTTGCTGCGGATTAATTAAAAAACCTTTTAAAGCACATATAACACCGCCTGTTAAACAGATGTTCCTAACACTAGGCAGACATTCAACATTTTTGTATAGACTTATCTTTGCAAACCTATGGTTGTTCAAACCAATTTTAAATGTCATTTGCAAAAAATCGGGTGGTGAACTAAATGCACTATTACGCACAACCATTGCTTTTACACAAATGAGTGGGTCCAGTGCTTCAAATGTTATTCCGCCCGAGGCTACAATGGTTTCTAATATCCGATTAAATCCGTACGATAGTGTAGCGACCGCTACAGAATATATTAGAAAAACAATTGCGGATGATAGCATTGAACTTTCCATAATGCATTCAACCGAACCTAGCCGTATTTCACGTACCGATTGCGAGGGCTATCAGAAATTAGTTAATGCCCTTAAATCAACTTGGAAGGGTGTAATTGTTTCTCCGTATCTTATGATGCAGTGTTCTGATTCTCGCCATTGGGGTAAAATATCGGATAAAGTATATCGCTTTTCGGCATTGGATTTAACAAAAGAAGAACGCGGTACTATTCATGGAAATAATGAACATATAAGGCTAGAAACCTTGTGGCGTTCTGTTGAATTTTATATTCGTTTAATAGAACAAATGTAAAAAGAAATCTTGACACTTTTTGAAAATATGTTAAAATGATATTGTTCCTCTGTAACTGACGGAATAAATGGTTAACCATTGTGGAGCAGGGGATGTGTAAAACTTTTGCCGACCGTCTGGGCACATTTATCTATTCTTTGGGTAAATGTGCCCTTTTTGTGTTTAAAACACTTTACAAAATAATTAATTATAGTTATAATATAACTATATATTTTTTTGGAGGATGTATAATGAACTTTTTTGAGGATTTAAAAAACTATGATAGCGATGTTGCTGCTGCCTGCCAAAAGGAGCTAGAGCGTCAACAAAATAACATTGAACTTATCGCATCAGAAAACATTGTTTCTAAAGCGGTTTTGCTTGCCGCAGGTGGCGTTTTAACAAATAAATATGCCGAAGGTTATCCAGGCAAACGTTATTATGGCGGTTGCCAGTGTGTAGATATCGTTGAGGATATTGCAAGAGAGCGAGCAAAGAAACTTTTTGGCGCTGAGTATGCTAACGTTCAACCTCATAGTGGTGCAAATGCAAACCTTGCTGTGTTCTTTGCACTTCTAAATCCTGGTGATACCGTTATGGGTATGAACCTTCAACAAGGTGGACACTTATCACACGGTTCACCTGTAAATATTTCTGGTAAGTACTTTAATATCGTTCCTTACGGCGTTAATGAAACTACTGAAATGATTGATTATGATGATATGGAGAAAATTGCACTAGAGTGTAAGCCTAAGTTAATCGTTGTTGGTGCTAGTGCATATTCACGAGTAATAGATTTTGCGCGTTGCCGTGAAATTGCCGATAAGGTTGGCGCATATTTAATGGTTGATGTGCCACATATCGCAGGTCTTATTGCAGCAGGTGTGCATCCTTCACCCGTTCCGTATGCCGATGTTGTAACAACCACAACACACAAAACCTTGCGTGGCCCAAGAGGCGGTATGATTCTTTGCCGCGAAGAACTTGGCAAGCAAATTGATAAAGCGGTGTTCCCTGGCACTCAAGGTGGTCCTTTAATGCACATTATTGCTGCTAAAGCAGTAGCATTGGGTGAGGCTTTAACCGACGAGTTTAAGGCATATCAACAACAAATCGTCAAAAATGCTGCCGCACTTTGCGGACATTTAATGGATAACGGCATTGAAATAGTATCAGGCGGTACCGATAATCACTTAATGCTTTTAAATCTAATAAATAAGGGCATTACAGGTAAAGAACTTGAGCATCGTTTAGATGAGGTTCATATTACTGCTAATAAAAACACAATACCTAACGACCCTGCAAGTCCTTTTGTAACAAGCGGTCTTAGAATCGGTACACCTGCAGTTACTTCTCGTGGTTTTAAAGAGCCTGAAATGAAACTTATCGCAGGTTGGATAACCGATATAATCAATGATTTTGATGGTAATAAAGAAAGAATTACTGCAGAGGTTGTTGACCTTTGTAAAAAATTCCCAATCTATTAATAAAGAGGAGAGTAAAGATGGCTTATTTATCAGATATTGAAATTGCTCAACAGTGCGAAATGAAACACATTCGTGAGATTGCTAAGGTTGCAAATGTTGATGAAAAGTATATTGAACAGTACGGCAACTACAAGGCAAAGATTGACCTTTCATTGCTTGATGAAACATCTGATAAAGATGGTAAGTTAGTATTGGTTACCGCTATTACTCCTACACCTGCAGGTGAGGGTAAAACAACCACAACTATTGGTCTTGCAGACGGTCTTAGAAGAATTGGTAAAAATGTAACTGTTGCCTTGCGTGAGCCTTCTTTGGGCCCTGTTTTTGGCGTTAAGGGCGGTGCCGCAGGTGGCGGTTATGCTCAGGTTGTTCCTATGGAGGATATTAACCTTCACTTTACGGGCGACTTCCATGCTATCGGTGCGGCCAATAACCTACTTGCTGCAATGCTTGATAACCACATTCAACAAGGCAACTCTTTAAATATTGACGTTAGAAAAATTACTTGGAAACGTTGTGTTGATATGAACGACCGTCAACTTCGCTTTGTTGTTGACGGTATGGGCGGTAAAGCAAATGGCGTGCCTCGTGAGGATGGTTTTGATATCACCGTAGCCAGTGAGATTATGGCAGTGCTTTGTCTTTCCGGTTCAATTCAAGATTTAAAAGAGCGTCTTTCAAGAATTATTGTTGGATATACTTATGATGATAAGCCTGTAACCTGTGGCGAGCTTAAAGCAGCAGGCGCTATGGCTGCTCTTTTAAAAGATGCATTGAAACCAAACCTTGTTCAAACACTAGAGGGTACACCTGCATTTGTTCACGGTGGTCCTTTTGCAAACATTGCACACGGTTGTAACTCTGTAACCGCTACAAAACTCGCACTTAAAATGGGTGATTATGCTATCACAGAAGCAGGCTTTGGTGCGGATTTGGGTGCAGAAAAATTCTTGGATATTAAGTGCCGTATGGCAGGTCTTACACCTAGTGCAGTTGTAATGGTTGCAACCGTTCGTGCTCTTAAAATGCACGGCGGAAAACTTAAAACAGAACTAGGTACTGAAGATTTAGAGGCTCTGGAAAAGGGTGTACCTAATCTTCTTCGCCACGTTTCTAATATTAAAAACGTTTACAAACTTCCTTGTGTTGTTGCGGTTAACCGTTTCCCAACCGATACAGACAAGGAAATAGAGTTTATTATTGATAAATGTCGCGAACTAGGTGTTAACACCGTTCTTTCAACTGTTTGGGCAGATGGTGGTAAAGGCGGCGAAGAACTTGCTCGCGAGGTTGTACGTCTTTGTGAGGAAGAAAAATGCGACTTTACCTTTAGTTATGAACTTGATACCACTATTGAAGAAAAAATTGAAGCTGTTGTTAAAAAGGTATACGGTGGTAATGGTATTACCTTAACACCTAATGCTAAAAAACAAATTGAGCAGTTAACAAAACTTGGTTTCCAAAACTGCCCTGTATGTATTGCAAAAACACAGTACAGCTTCTCTGATGACCCAACAAAACTTGGTGCACCTGAGGACTTTACAGTAACAATTAAAAATGTTAAAATCTCTGCAGGCGCAGGCTTTATAGTTGTGCTAACCGGTGATATACTAACTATGCCAGGTCTTCCTAAAGTTCCTGCTGCAGAGCGCATTGATGTTGATAATAATGGTAAAATTACAGGACTGTTCTAAGTTAATCTAATTATAAATGGGTGGGAATCATATTGAATGGTTCCCAACTATTTGTTTAATGTGGAGTATAAAATGTTTAAATTAATCAAAACAAACGGTACGGCACGTAGAGGTGAGTTTACTACGGTGCACGGTACAGTACAGACCCCTGCTTTTATGAACGTTGCAACGGCGGCGGCAATTAAGGGCGGTGTAAGTACTAAAGATTTAGAAGATGTAAACTGTCAGGTTATGCTTTGTAATACCTATCATTTGCACCTTCGTCCTAATGATAAAATTGTGCGTCAAATGGGCGGTCTTCATAAATTTGCCGTATGGGATAGACCTATCTTGACCGATAGCGGCGGCTTTCAGGTTTTTTCACTTGCATCCTTAAGAAAGATAGAAGAAGAGGGTGTAACCTTTAATTCTCATATAGACGGTCATCGTATATTTATGGGACCTGAAGAAAGTATGCAAATCCAGTCTAACCTTGGCTCAACAATTGCTATGGCGTTTGATGAGTGTATTGAGAATCCTGCGCCTCGCAGGTATGTAACCGATTCTTGCAATAGAACATTTAGGTGGCTAGAGCGTTGCAAAAAAGAGATGCAAAGGCTTAACAGTTTAGAGGGTACGGTTAATCCAAATCAAATGCTTTTCGGTATTAACCAAGGCTCTACCTATGCGGATATTCGCGCTGACCACATGAAGCGCATTGCAGAACTTGATTTACCTGGTTATGCAATAGGCGGTCTTGCGGTAGGGGAAACTGCTGAGGAAATGTATGATATTATTGAAGCGGTTGAGCCTTATATGCCAAAAGATAAGCCTAGATATTTAATGGGCGTAGGTACCCCTGTTAATATTTTAGAAGCAGTAGAACGCGGTGTAGATTTATTTGACTGTGTTATGCCAAGTAGAAATGCTAGACACGGACATTTATTTACGTCTATGGGAATTATAAATCTTAATAATAGTAAGTACGCTACTGACCCACTACCCATTGACCCTAACTGCAACTGTCCTGCTTGCCGCAGATATTCAAGGGCGTATTTAAAGCATCTTTTAAAGGCAGGCGAAATGCTTGGTATGAGAATGTTGGTGCTTCATAATCTGTATTTTTACAACAAATTAATGGAAGATATAAGAAACGCTTTAGATAATGATTGCTTTAGTAGTTTCAAAAAAGATGCAATAGAGCGCATAGGTAAAAGAATTTAATTATTAACAGTTCTTTAAATTAGCAAAAATTACTTGAAAACAAAAGGCGTATGTTGTATAATGGCTTTAAATTAAGGCATATGCCTTAAAAAACGGAGGTATATATAATGGATTTCTTAACACTTACAAGCAGCACAAGCGGTAACACTACCGGCTCAAATCCTATTATGACAATTGTTATGTTTGCAATTATCATCGTAGTATTTTATTTCTTTATGATTCGCCCGCAGAAAAAACGCCAAAAGGAAGAAGAAAAAATGCGCAACAGTCTCCAAATTGGTGACGAGGTTACTTCTATCGGCGGCATCGTAGGTAGAGTTGTTTCTATTAAAGACGATAGCATTGTTCTTGAGTCTCCTGCAGACCATTCAAAAATTAAACTTTTAAGGGCTGCTATTCAAACTAACAATACCGTGCACGACGAAGAGGCAAAGGTTAACGGTAAACCTGCTAAAAAATAATATGTAATTAAAATCACTTCCTAAGAATATGATTTAGTAATCATTATTTTTGGGAAGTGTTTTTTATGAAAAAAGGTTTTCCTGTAGCGACTAAGTATTCTAAAACTACAATTTATGCGGTGGGTACTGCTATTGCGCTAGGGGTTTCAGTATTAATGCTACTCTTGTTTGCGCTGATTATGACGTTTGTGAATATACAAAAAGCCTATGCTTTTCCGCTAGCATCGGTAGCACTTGGAGTAGGCAGTTTTATGGGCGCTAGATATGCAGCAAAAAAACAAAAGGAAAAGGGATATCTTTGCGGTTTGATAATAGGATTCTTTTTATTTTTGATTTCAACTATTGTTGCTATGATTGTTAATGGCTTGCCTTTTACCGCGTTAACGCCTTTGCGAGCAGTAATTAATATTCTAATGGGCATGATTGGTGGAATTACAGGTATTAACTCATCCGGATCTCGTTCTTTGGTGAAGTAGAATGCGAGCATTTAAACCGACAGTGTCAATTTTTCTTGCGCTTGCAATTATCTTTTCTTGTGTATATAATAAAAATGTTAAAGCAAACACCGTTTATTCGGACACCGAGCAAGTTATAATTATAGATGCAGGGCACGGCGGTTTTGATGCGGGCGCATCTGCTAATGATGGCACATTAGAAAAAGATATTAACCTTAAAATTGCAACCGCGCTTAATGAAGTACTGGTTACCTATGGCTATAAAACCTTGTTAACCAGAAGTGGTGATTATGCTCTTTCAATGGATAAAAGTAGTGAAACCACAAAACGTCAAGACCTTAAAAAACGCGTGGAATACACTACAAAATACAAGAACTCAATTTTTGTTAGCATACATCAAAATAAATTTGCAATGTCGTCTGTACACGGTTTTCAAACCTTTTACAGTAAGAATAATGAAAACTCAAAACTATTGGCTGAATCCATACAAGCTTCTGCAAAAAACTATGCGCAACCTGATAACCAAAGACCTGTCAAGGTAGATACCAGAAAGGTATACATTATGGAAAAAATAATAGTACCTGCTGTTATAGTTGAGTGTGGATTTTTGAGTAATCAAGAGGAATTACAGCAACTAAAAAACCAAAGTTACCAAATGTTGTTAGCTTATGCTGTAGCAGATGGAATAATTAGATATATTAGTAGTTGCCAAGAAAAAACAAATTAAAGGAAGATTAAAAATGTCAGCAAGATTAAAAACAGTTTATGTTTGTAGCGAGTGTGGATATGAGAGCCCAAAATGGTCAGGCAAATGTCCTGAATGTGAAAGTTGGAATACTATGCAAGAGCAAGTTAGCACACCAACTACTTCTTCGCCTTTGCACCATTCAATAGCGTCACTTACCGCATCGCCGGTAACCGAAATATGTATAGAAAATGAGCATAGGTATATTAGTGGAATTGCCGAGCTTGATAGGGTATTAGGCGGAGGAATTGTAAAAGGCTCGGTAGTGCTTTTAAGTGGTGAGCCTGGTATTGGTAAGTCAACAATACTTTTGCAAATGTGCGGCAAAATTGCTGGCAACTACAATATACTTTATGTATCGGGTGAGGAATCTTCGCGTCAACTTAAACTTCGCGCGGCCAGACTTAACGTAAATAATAGTAATTTATTAGTTATGGCTGAGAACGAGGCGGAAGCTATCTGTGAGTTTATTAATAACAATAAGCCTGATATCGTTATGATAGATTCAATACAAACCATGTGTATTTCTGAACTTAATACATCGGCTGGCAGTATTTCACAGGTTAGGGAATGTACAAATCTATTTATGCGCACTGCAAAGCAACTAGATATTCCAGTTTTTATCGTTGGACATGTTAACAAAGATGGCGGTATTGCAGGCCCAAAAGTAATGGAGCATATAGTTGATGCGGTATTATATTTTGAGGGCGACAGAAACTATGCATACAGAATTTTACGTGCTACTAAAAACCGCTTTGGTTCCACCAACGAAATTGGCGTGTTTGAAATGCGCGATACAGGTCTATGCGAAGTTCCTAATCCATCAGAAATGTTGCTTTCCGGAAGAATAGCAAATGTATCAGGCAACTGTATAGCTTGCACAATGGAAGGCACCCGTCCGATTCTTGCGGAAATTCAAGGCCTTGTTAGTGTAACCGGCTTTGGTACACCGCGACGTATGTCAACAGGCTTTGATTATAACCGTATGAACTTGATTTTAGCGGTGCTTGAAAAACGCTTGGGATTTTATTTTTCAAATCAAGACGTTTATCTTAATGTAGTAGGCGGCTTACGACTGGACGAGCCTGCTACCGACCTTTCGGTTGCGCTTACGCTAGTGTCGGGTTTAAAAGATTTGCCAATAGAAGATGGAATAACCGCTTTTGGTGAGGTAGGTCTTTCTGGTGAGTTGCGCTCAGTTCCGCACGCGGCAGAACGAATAAGAGAAGCGGAACGTCTAGGCTTTAAGAAGTGTATTTTTCCATATAGTTGCTTAAAGCAGATTGACGCTTCTTCCTACAGCATTAATCTTATCAGTGTTCGTAGTCTCAAAGAGGCGGTTGCCGCCGCTTTTTGCTAAAAAATGAGGACAGCCGCCTGTAGAGTTTGTAATAACACTGATCTTATCTAAGTGGCAATAGCCTTCTTTTTGATGTTTGCAATTTTCTGCGCACTGTATAATGCTCATTTTACTCCTCCAAAAATATGTTTCTAAATAGCAAGTGTGCGCAAAAAAACACTAATAATACATATTTTTATGTAATAAGTTGTTAATTTAAATTAATATTATTTAAAAAAGTTTTCTTTTAATTGGGTATAATAAACCTATAAAAAGGGAACTTTTTTGATTTAAAAAGGTTTACATTAAGAGTTGTTTGTAGTATAATAATTAAGAATATAGACATGCATTTTGGGGGATGTTAAATTGGCCATTAGTGAAATAGTTATTAAAGGCGCTACTGAGCATAATTTAAAGAATATAGATGTAAAAATACCAAGAGATAAACTAGTGGTTTTAACTGGTCTTTCAGGCTCTGGCAAATCGTCTCTTGCCTTTGATACTATTTACGCCGAAGGTCAACGTAGATATGTGGAGTCGCTTTCCTCTTATGCGAGAATGTTTTTAGGGCAAATGGAAAAACCGAAGGTTGAAAGTATTGAAGGTCTTTCTCCGGCAATATCTATTGACCAAAAAACCACCTCCAAAAACCCACGCTCAACAGTAGGTACCGTAACCGAGATTTATGATTATTTAAGGCTTATGTATGCTCGTATCGGCATACCGCATTGTCCTGTTTGCGGTAAGGAAATTCTAAGGCAGACTGTTGACCAAATTGTTGATAAGGTTATGTCTTTAAGCGAGGGTACAAAAATACAACTATTAGCACCTGTTGTTCGCGGTAGAAAAGGCACGCACGAAAAAGAGTTTGAATTAGCTCGCAAGTCGGGCTATGCAAGGGTACGTGCAGATGGTATTGTCTATGACCTTACAGAAGAGATTAATTTAGAAAAAAATAAAAAACATAATATAGAAATCATTGTTGACCGATTGGTTATTAAAGACGCAATTAAAGGTAGGCTTGCTGATAGTTTAGAAACTGCTTCGTCTTTAAGTGGCGGACTTACCATCGTTGATGTTATTGGTGGCGAAGAACTACAGTTTTCTGAGAGTTACGCATGTCCTGACCACGATATAAGCGTACCTGAATTAGAGCCTAATATGTTTTCTTTTAACAATCCGTTTGGCGCATGCGAAAAATGTTCCGGTCTTGGTATGTTTATGAAGGTTAACGAGAAACTTGTGGTGCCTGATAAATCCAAATCATTACTAGAAGGTGCAATAAGGGCAAGTGGTTGGAACGGTGGCGGTTCTTGGAACAATCCAAACTTGGCTTCCTTTGCTGTTATGTACTATCAAGGTCTTGCAAATAAGTTTGGGTTTGATATTAACGCTCCGTTTGGCTCGTTATCTGAAGAAGCGCAAAATGCCATACTTTATGGCACGGGCGACGAAAAAATTCAGTTCACTCGTAAAAGCGAGTGGGGCGGAGGAGTGTATAACTCCACCTTTGAGGGAGTTATACCCAATCTAGAGCGTAGGTATAAGGAAACCCAAAGCGATAGCGCTAGAAGTGAAATAGAAGCGTATATGACCGCTTGCGACTGTCCTGAATGTAAGGGTGCAAGACTTAATAAAGCATCATTAAGTGTTACGGTAGGCGGACTAAATATTAAAGAGCTTTGTGATTTGTCGGTTTCAAATGCAATAGAATTTATTGACGGTTTGCAGTTTACTAACCGAGAATTGCTTATTTCTAAACCTATAGTAAAAGAGGTTAAAGCGAGGCTTGACTTTTTAAAAAGTGTTGGATTAGAATATCTTACTTTAAGCAGAAGTGCAGGAAGCCTTTCTGGTGGCGAGAGTCAACGTATACGTTTGGCTACTCAAATAGGGTCATCTTTGATGGGCGTGCTTTATATTTTAGACGAGCCAAGTATTGGTCTGCACCAACGCGATAATGAAAAATTATTAAAAACTCTATGTCATCTTCGCGATTTAGGTAATACACTTATTGTGGTTGAGCATGATGAGGATACTATGTTAACTGCTGATTATATTGTTGATATAGGTCCTGGCGCCGGTATACATGGCGGTAACGTTGTGTGTGCAGGTACGCCTAAAGAAGTTATGAACTGTAAAGAATCAATCACGGGCGATTACCTTTCGGGAAGGCGCAAAATACCTGTACCGGAAAAACGTAGAAAAGGTAATGGAAAAACATTAACTGTACTAGGTGCTGCTCAAAATAATTTAAAAATCAAAAAAGTGGATATACCTTTAGGACAGTTTGTTTGTGTAACAGGAGTTTCGGGCTCGGGCAAATCAACCTTGGTTAACGAGATTATTTATAAACGTCTCTCGCACGAACTTAACGGTGCACGTACCGTTTGGGGTGAGCATAAAGGGATAGAAGGCGTAGAAAATCTTGATAAGGTTATTGAGATTAACCAATCACCAATCGGCAGGACACCACGTTCAAACCCCGCTACTTATACAGGCGTATTTACCGATATCCGCGAATTATATGCCAGTACCGCAGATGCAAAAATGCGCGGTTACAATAGTGGTAGATTTTCCTTTAATGTAAAGGGCGGCAGGTGTGAGGCTTGTCAGGGTGATGGCATTATTAAAATAGAAATGCACTTTTTGCCCGATGTTTATGTGCCTTGCGAAGTTTGTGCAGGTAAACGCTATAACCGTGAAACATTAGAAGTTAAGTATAAAGGCAAAAATATTCACGACGTGCTTGATATGACCATTGAAGAGGGTGTTAATTTCTTCTCAAGTCTGCCTAAAATAAGCAGAAAACTTCAGACACTTTATGACGTTGGTTTGGGGTATGTTAAACTTGGTCAGCCAGCTACCACCTTGTCAGGCGGAGAAGCACAACGTGTGAAACTTGCTACCGAACTTTCAAAACGACCAACAGGTAAAACCATTTATATTTTAGACGAGCCAACAACAGGATTGCATACTGCCGATGTTCAAAAACTTTTAGACGTTCTTAACCGCCTTGTAGATGCAGGCAACTCTATAGTTGTTATTGAGCATAATCTTGATGTTATTAAAACTGCAGATTATATAATTGATTTAGGCCCTGAGGGTGGAGATAAAGGCGGTACGGTTGTTGTTTGCGGTACACCTGAAAAGGTTGCGGATTGTGAAAAGTCTCATACCGGAAGATTTCTTAAAAAATTACTTTAAATTTACACATTATTAACCAATGTATAATTTTTTTGAAATATAATTGTTTTTAGCAAAATTAGGGGGGGATAAGCGTGTTTGGATATGTAAAGGCTCATAAACCTGAACTTCGCGTTTGGGAACTTGAAACCTATAAAGCCGTTTACTGTTCGCTTTGCCGTAACCTCGGCAAAACATACGGTGTACTCTCACGCTTCACCCTTAGTTATGATTTTGTGTTTTTGGCATTGCTTTCACATTCTTTAGAAAATGGATGCGATAATTTTAAAAATATGCGGTGTCCTTTCAATCCAATAAAGAAGTGTAAACAATGCTCGGATAACACAAAAGGATTAAATTTAAGTTCTGCTGCTGCAATGATAATGTTGTACTACAAAGCCTTAGATAATGTAAATGATAGTAGAGGTATAAAAAAACTAATTTATAAAATCTCGGTATCTTTTCTAAAGGGCAAGCGCAGAAAAGCAGAGAGGCTATATCCAAACATTAATAACATTGTCAAAGAGTATATAAATGCTCAAAGTCTACTTGAAAACAACAACTGTACTAATATTGATGAGATATGTGAGCCAACTTCTAAAGCGTTAGGTAGCATATTCCAATTGTGCAGTGATGATTTAGAACAAAAACGTATACTTAATAATCTTGGCTATTGTATTGGCAAGTGGATATATTTAGTTGATTGTGCCAATGACATAGAAAGTGATATAAAGAGCAATAGTTATAACGTGTTAAAGTATACTTTGCCGAATGGTTGCAACCCAAAAACATACGCTAAAGAAACTCTATTGCCGATACTTAACACATGCATAAGCAACGCTACTTTGAGTTTTGAGTTGCTGGACATAAAAAAATATAAAGGAATACTTGAGAATATACTGTACCTTGGCTTAAAGAAAACCCAAAATGCAGTCTTTGAAAAGGAGAAAATGTAAATGTCAGACCCATATTCAATACTTGGCATTTCAAAAAATGCATCTGATGATGAGGTGAAAAAGGCTTATCGCGAACTAGCGCGTAAATATCATCCTGATGCATATGCAGACAATCCGCTAGCAGATTTGGCAGCAGAAAAAATGCAGGAAATTAATGCCGCTTACGATGCTATAATGGCAGAGCGAAAACAGGGTGGTGGCAACAATTCCGAATCGGGTTGGAATCCACAGAGCAATCCGTCGTCGCAACATGCCGACATTCGTAATTATATTATCAATGGCAGATACGATGAAGCACAGGAACTTTTAGACGGAGTACCACTAAGTAATCGTGATGCAGAGTGGTATTTTTTGAATGGCTCGGTGCTATATAAACGCGGTTGGTTTGATAACGCATATTCTAGTCTTGCTACTGCTTGCAGAATGGATCCTAACAATGCTGAGTATAGAGCGGCTTTTGAACGTTTACAAAGGCAACGGAATGGTGGATTTAATAACTATGGTGGCTACCGTCAGACAAATTACGGAAGTGGCGGATGCGACGCTTGTGATGTTTGCCAAGCGTTGTGGTGCGCCGACTGTTGTTGTGAATGTATGGGTGGCGACTTCATTCGTTGTTGTTAGGTGATGGTTTTGAAAAATAGTAAGAAAACTGCTTTTAGCGGTCTGATAACTGCTTTAAGCGTTGTTGCAATGCTATTAGCGTATTTTCCGTATTTTACCTATGCTATACCTGCTTTTGCCGGCGCATTGATGTTTGTTATTTGCATTGAGGTTGGTAGACGGTGGGCGGTTGGCGCGTACATTGCATCTGCTTTAATTGTTTTGTTTATATGTGAAAAAGAAGCGGCTACATTGTTTGTAGGTTTATTTGGGTATTACCCAATAGTTAAGGGGATTTTGGAACAATATTTAAAAACGTCTGTGGCGTGGTTAATAAAATTTGCAATCTTTAATGTATCTGCCTTAATATCCTATTTGGTAATAATTTTTGTTTTTGGTATACCATTTTTTGATGGTAGCATTTCACCGCAAATATTTATAACTATACTGTTAGTTATGGGTAATATGGTGTTCTGTTTGTATGATATTGGCTTAACCCGCGTGATAACCGCCTACATAGTAAGGCTGCATCCGCGAGTTTCAAAATTGTTTTGAGGAGGGCGTTAAATGCCCGATGTTATTGTAATTGGTGGTGGTGCGGCAGGTTTAATTGCTGCTGGTACTGCCAAAGAGTTAGGCGCCGATGTAATAATTGTTGAAAAAAACAAGCGTGTTGCACGAAAGGTGTTAATTACAGGGAAAGGTAGATGTAACCTTACCAATAACACAAATTTGCAATGTCTTATTTCATCGGTTGCTAACGGTGGTAGATTTTTATATTCTGCTTTTTCTCAGTTTTCGTCTGAGGACACTATGGCACTATTTGAGAATTTAGGTGTTCCACTAATGACAGAACGCGGTAACCGTGTTTTTCCTAAATCTGAAAAGGCTGTTGACATAGTTGACGCTTTGCAAAAATACGTCAAGGGTACAACAATAATTAATTCTGAAGTAAAGGATTTAATTGTTGATAATGGTGAGGTCTTAGGCGTTGTTCTTGATAACGGAGAAAGAATTTATGCTAATAAAGTAGTGGTTGCAACAGGTGGCCTTTCATATCCTGCTACCGGTTCAACAGGTGATGGATATAAATTTGCTAAAAAAGCAGGGCACACCGTAACTAACCTTACAGGCTCACTGGTGCCACTGGAAATGCACGAAGGCTTTTGCTCTGTATTACAAGGATTATCCCTAAAAAATGTTGCTATTACAGTACATAAAGAAGGGGCAAAAAAACCAGTGTATAGCGACTTTGGTGAACTTGTATTTACCCATTTTGGTTTGTCGGGTCCGGTAGTTTTAAGTGCATCTGCACACCTACCCGATGCCGAGAGTGGTAAGTATACCTTTACTATTGATTTAAAACCTGCACTAACTGATGAAATGTTAGATGCGCGTTTGCTTAAGGATTTCTTAAAATATTCAAATCGCGATTTTATAAATTCTTTATCAGATTTATTGCCAAAGAGTTTAATTTCTGTTATAGTAAATCTTAGCGGTATTTCACCTCACAAAAGGGTTAACGAAATTACTAAAGCCGAAAGGCAAAAACTTTTATATGTATTAAAGAATTTTAAAATGCATATAACGGGCAAACGCCCTGTAGAAGAGGCAATTATAACCTCAGGCGGTGTAAAAACTTCTGAGATAAATCCTGCTACAATGGAATCAAAACTTTGTAGAGGACTTTACTTTGCCGGTGAGGTTATTGATGTAGATGCATATACCGGCGGCTTTAATTTGCAAATAGCTTTTTCAACCGGTTATCTCGCCGGAAAATCAATTATGGAGGAATATTAAATGATCTCAGTTGCTATTGACGGACCTGCAGGTGCAGGTAAAAGTACAATTTCAAGAAAGGTAAGCGAAATGCTTGGCTATATCTATATAGATACGGGCGCGTTATACCGTTCAATTGCTTATGCACTAAATAGCGATGGCATAAAAACCGATGAAATTGATAAGGTTAAAGAAAAACTCAGTAACACAAAGATTAATATTGTTTTTATTGAAGGTGAACAACACGTTACTGTTGACGATAAAGACGTTTCATCTCTTATTCGTACACCAGAAATTTCAATGCTTGCTTCTGCATTCTCTGCTATACCTGAGGTGCGTGAATATCTTTTAGGTTTACAACGACGCATGGCAGAAGAAAATAATGTTATTATGGATGGTAGGGATATTGGCACAGTCGTATTACCGAATGCTACAGTAAAAATATTCTTAACCGCAGACCCTGAGGATAGGGCACGTCGTAGATACGAAGAAATGTTAGAAAAAGGTCAACCTGCCGATTATAACGAGGTTTTAGAGGATATCAAAACTCGTGATTATAATGATTCTCATCGTGCAGTTGCACCACTAAAGCCAGCCGAGAAAGCCATAGTTGTTAATACCACAGGCAATACTTTAGAGCAATCGGTTGAATTGCTTTCAAATATCATAAAAGAGAATATAAAATAGGTGTTTTGATGAAAAGCAAAAAATTTTATAAAACAATAAGGGCTATAGGCAGGCCGCTTATGAAGATGCTTTTTAAAACTACGGTGGTTGGTACGGAAAACATACCAAAAGAAAGCGGATATATACTTTGTTGTAACCATACACATTTTATGGATGTCGCTTTTTTAATCGTTAGTGTTCCTCACACAATTTGCTTTATGGCCAAAGAGGAACTTTTTCATAATAAACTTGCTAACTGGTTCTTAACAAAAATGGGCGCATTCCCTGTGGTAAGGGGGAGTGGTACAGGTGCGGCATCCGCTATAAAAAAAGCAGAAGACGTTTTGCTTAATGGTGATGTGGCTGGCATATTTCCCGAAGGGACAAGAAGCAAAGACGGCAAACCTAAAAAAGCAAAAAGCGGTGTTGCAATAATTGCCTCACAAGCAAATAGACCCGTACTGCCTGTTTCAATTTACTATAGTGGGAAACTTAAATTATTTAAAAAGGTAACATTAAGAATAGGTAAACTCATTCCAAACGAGCAGCTAGCATTAAAGGATACCGACCGCGCAGAGTTAAGGCGTGTATCTTCAATTATTATGGATTCAATAATAGCTCAGTGGGAGGAAGGTTCTTGTTAATTAAAATTGCTAAAACCGCAGGCTTTTGCTTTGGTGTGAACAGGGCTGTTGAAACCGTATTAGATCTTACAAAGCAGGGTAAAAAGGTTTGTACACTAGGTCCTATAATTCACAATAATCAACTAGTTGAAGAACTGCGCGAAAAAGGTGTTAGAATAATTTCAGAACCTTGTGAAGCAAATAATGATGAAGTTTTGGTTATACGTTCGCACGGGGTGTCGGAAGATATAGAAACTGAGGCTAAAAAGTGTTGCCAAAGCGTAACAGATGCAACTTGTCCGTTTGTTTCAAAAATACATAAAATTGTGTCGCGTGCTGCAAAAGAGGGCAAGACCGTGCTTATTGCAGGTGATGAAAAGCACTCTGAGGTTATTGGTATCAGGGGGCATTGTAAGGGCGTATCTTATGTATTTTCTAGTGTGGAAGAACTTGAAAATTTATTGGAAAATATTAATAATGATGCAGAAAAACCACCTGTTTTGGTTGCTCAGACAACTTTTAACGCGGAATTATGGATAAAATGTCAAAAAATTTTCAAAAAGGTATGTACAAACGGAATAATTTTTGATACAATATGTAATGCAACTTCCGCAAGGCAGCTTGAGGCGGCAGAACTTGCAAGTACCAGTGATGTTATGATTGTCGTTGGTGGCAGGCATAGTTCCAACACTAAAAAGCTTTATGAAGTATGCCTTAAATCTTGTAGCAAAACCTATCTTGTAGAAACTGCAAGAGAGCTTTTGCCATCAATGTTTAACGGTGCTTCAACTGTCGGAATTGTAGCAGGTGCTTCTACACCTGCGGGTATAATAAAGGAGGTCCAACAAACCATGACTGAGATTAAGAACTCTGTCGCAGACAACACAGTAATTTCCGAGGATATGTCATTTGAAGAGGCATTAGAAGTTTCTTTAAATTCCCTCAATAACGACCAGAAGGTAAAGGGTATCGTTCTTTCTGTTGATTCACAGGAGATTAAGGTAGACATCGGAAGAAAGTACACAGGTATCGTAAAGGCTGATGAGTATTCCTACGATTCCAACGTTAATATGGAGGAGGAAGTAAAGCCTGGCGATGTGCTTGATTTAATTATCATGCGTACAAACGACCAAGAGGGTACAATAATGCTTTCTAAACGTCGTTTTGATTCTATAGCAGGATGGGACAAGATAGTTACCGCTAAGGAAAATGGCGATATCGTTGAAGGTAAAATCAGCGAAATCGTTAAGGGCGGCGTTGTTGCTACATACGAAGGCGTGCGCGTATTCATTCCCGCTTCTCAAGCAACTCTTACCCGTGATGAATCTTTAGAAGAACTTAAAGACACCACCGCTTCTTTCCGTATTATTGAAATTGGCCGTGGTCGCCGAGTAATCGGTTCTATCCGTTCTGTTCTTCGTGACCAAAAGAAAGAACTTCAAGACAAGTTCTGGGAGTCGGTTGAAGAAGGCAAAGTTTACACAGGCGTTGTTAAATCGCTTACAAGTTACGGCGCATTCGTAGACCTCGGTGGCGTTGATGGTATGATTCACGTTTCCGAACTTGCTTGGACACGTATTAAGCATCCTTCAGAAATCGTTAACGTTGGCGACACCGTTGAAGTTTATGTAAAGGCAATTGATACTGAAAAACGCAAGATTTCTTTAGGCTACAAAAAAGCAGAAGATAATCCTTGGGAACTTATTAAAAAGTACTCGGTTGGCGATGTAGTTAAGGTAACCGTAATTAGCATGACCAGTTATGGTGCTTTTGCTAGGGTTATTCCTGGTATAGACGGTCTTATTCACATCTCTCAAATTTCTAACCGTCGCATACAAAAGCCTCAAGACGTTCTTACCGTTGGTGAAGAGGTTGATGCACAGATTACTAATATTGACTTTGAGGCAAAGCGTGTAAGTCTTTCTATTCGTGCACTTCTTCCTGAAGAAGAGGTTGTAGAGGAACCTGTAGAAGAGGCAACAGAAACTCCCGTAGAGGAAGTAGTTGAGGCTCCTGCAGAGGTTGAAGTAGTTGCTGAAGAAACAACAGAAGCAACCGAAGAATAATTGAAATACAAAAAGTGCGTAACTCCAACAAAGAGTTATGCACTTTTTTATTGCACAAAAAAGATAGTATTGTATAATTTTAAGATAGAAAAATACAATTATTATTTATTTGTAAAAGTATATATGGATACCGGCCACTATCATCCAACCGAAACAGTAACCGATAAATTATCATCTGTAATCAATAACGTAAACGACGTGCTATTACATATTAGCCGTGGTGTTCGTTGGGATAGCGACCACGTGCTAACTCAAGGTGATGATTTAACTGCATTGAGTTCAGTTTAAGCGTACATAAAAGTATTGATAATAAAAAAACACCCGATCATTGTCGGGTGTTTTTGTTATTTAATATATTCAGGCGGAAGATCAATATCGGAAATTATTTTCCATAAGCTTTCATTATCACCGATTTTACAAAAATACTTCTTTTGAAATTTACTGCTGTCACAAAGCAGAACAACCTTACTTGCGTGTTGCATATATGCACGCTTAAGTTCAGCCTCTTCTTCGTTACTATCACTATATCCGGCTACAGGGTCTATGCCTCTGCAAGAGAAGAAGGCAAGATCGGCGTAAAAACCACTAATGGCGTGTAGTGCTGCAGCCCCTGTTAACGATTTAGCATTCTCTCTCAATTTACCGCCTGTGCAGTAAACCTCAACACCGCTTTTTTCTGAAAGTATATTACAGGTTTTAATTCCATTGGTAACAACTCTAAGTTGTTTAAAACCATTAAGCTTGGCGGCTAGGGCGGCAACGGTGCTGCTGGCATCCATAAATATTGTCATGCCGTCGTGAATTAGCGGAAGCGCCTTTTTTGCCAACTTTTCT
The DNA here is from genome assembly GCA_045630515.1 of Acutalibacteraceae bacterium. Lineage (GTDB taxonomy): Bacteria > Bacillota > Clostridia > Oscillospirales > Acutalibacteraceae > UMGS1532. The sequence goes on along the minus strand of JAZQTG010000076.1, from coordinate 325,918 downwards.
TTTTGTACCATGTTTTCACTTTCACGAAGGGTAAGAGGGAAGTCGCTTGCATTACCTTCAATGTATACCGCACCGCCGTGTGTTCTATGTATAAGTCTGTTGTTCTCTAAAAGTTTTAAATCACGTCTTATGGTAGCACCGCTAGAGTATAATTCGGCACACAATTCATCTACCGTAACGGCCTTTCTTGTGCTCAAAATTTCTAATATTTTATCCTGTCGTTCAAGTGGAAGCATAATTACCCCTCCGAAAATGATTATATTTGATTATTTGTGCTTTTTTGATGCAAAATCATTGTTTTTTTATCTATTTTTACGCCATATGTTTACAAATAAGCACAAATGCGCTATAATTAGTATACAAAAATAATCACAATAAGTCAATGTGTAATTTTCTAGGTTAAAGGAGATAAGCGTATGAAAATTTTGATACTTAACGCAGGTAGTTCTTCGCTTAAATATCAGCTTTTTGATATGCCCGAAGGTAAGGTTGTAGCCAAAGGCCTTTGCGAGCGTATTGGGGTTGACGGTAGGGTTACTCACAAAAGACCAGATGCCGAACCATATAAAGCAGATGTTGCACTGCCAAACCACGATGCTGCTATGGAGGTTGTAATTGAACTTCTTTGCAGTGATGAGTACGGTGTAATTACCAGCATTGATGAAATCAGTGCAGTAGGTCACAGGGTTGCACACGGTGGCGAGAAATATAAAAAGTCGTCGGTTGTTGATGATGAGATGATTAAGTATCTTGAATCAATCGTTAACATAAACCCACTACACGGACCACCAGCAATTACTGGTATCAAGGCTTGCCGTAAGTTAATGCCAAACGTTACTATGACTGCCTCGTTTGATACGTCTTTCTATTCGGACTTTAAAGATTACGCTTACGTATATCCGCTACCTTACGAACTATATTCAGAACATAAGATTCGTAAATATGGTTTCCACGGTACTTCCCACAGATATGTTGCTAACAAGTGTGCTGAAATGATGGGCAAGGATATTAAAGACCTTAAGATTGTTACCTGTCACTTGGGCAACGGTTCTTCAATTTCCGCGGTTGACGGTGGCGTTGCGGTTGATACAACAATGGGCTTTACACCACAAGGCGGTATTGAAATGGGCACACGCTCTGGCGACCTTGACCCAACAATAGTTCCTTACTTGGTGAAGTCTTTAGGCTACACCATTGATGAGGCTGAGAATTTAATTAATAAAAAATCGGGCCTTTTAGGTGTTTCGGGTCAGTCATCGGATTCACGTAATGTTAATGATATGGCAGCTGCTGGTGATTATCGTTCACAATTGGCTTTAAATATTCAGTATTACGGAATTAAGAAATACATTGGTGCATTTACTGCCGCTATGAACGGACTTGATGCAGTAGTTTTCACTGCAGGTATTGGTGAGAACGACCCACTTCTTCGCGAAAAGGTTTGCGAGAATATGGAATATTTGGGAATTCAGTTTGATGTAGATGTAAACAATTCTACCAAACGCGGAACCGATGCACTACTTTCTAAACCTGAATCAAAGGTTAAGGTGTTTGTTATCTGCACCGACGAAGAGTATATGATCGCGCAGGATACTGCGTCGTTAGTATAATTTATAACAAAGGAGTAAAAAATTATGTCACCTTATGAAATTAAAAAAGAAATATGCGAAATTGCCAGAAGAATATATAACGATGGTTTCGTTGCCGCTAACGATGGTAACATTTCTGTAAAGGTAAACGATAATGAGTTTTATTGCACACCTACAGGTGTATCTAAAGGTTTCATTACACCTGATATGATTATCCGTATTGATGGTACAGGTAAAAAGATTGAGGGTAAACTAAATCCTTCTTCTGAAATCAAAATGCACTTAAGAGTTTACAAAGAGCGTCCTGACGTTAACGCTGTTGTTCACGCTCATCCTCCTATTGCTACCGCTTTCACAGTTGCAGGCTTAGAGCTTAACCAGTACATACTTCCTGAGGCAGTTCTTACTATCGGTGCTGTTCCTACTTGTGATTACGGTACCCCTTCTACTGAGGAAATTCCTGATTCATTAATGCCTTATATTCAAAAACACGATGCATTCCTTTTAAAGAACCACGGTGCATTGACCGTTGGTAATACTTTAACTCGCGCTTTCTTCACTATGGAAGAGGTTGAGTTTAATGCAAAAATCTGCATGGCCGCAAAACAACTTAGTGGTCTTGGCAATTCAAGCATTGAAGAAATTTCTTGTGAACAACTTGAGAAGTTAATGGAACTTCGCAAAAAATTCCAACTTCCAGGCCGTCACCCAGGTTGCAAAACCTGTCCTAACCTTGGCACAGAAAAATGTAAGTGCAAGGAGAACGGTGGTTCTTGCTCATGCGGCAGCCACTCTACCGGTAACAAAGAAGATGTTATCGCTGCAATAACTAAAAAGGTGCTTGCAGAACTAAATAAATAATTGCTTTTAAAATCTAGTAAAGGAGAACCGACAATGGCATATAAAGATTACAACTGTGAAAAGTCGCCGCGTATTGCAACCCTTATTGATAATATGCTTGCTGAAAAACCTCAAATAGAGGCAGACCGTGGTGTGCTTTTAACAGAGTCTTATCGTGCTACAGAAGGCGAGCCGATTATTACCAGAAGGGCTAAGGCTTTCGCACACATACTTAAAAATATTCCAATAACTATAAGACCGCTAGAACTTGTTGTCGGTAGTTCTACTGTTCGTCCACGTAGTTGTCAAGTTTTCCCTGAGTATTCGTACGAATGGCTTGAGGAAGAGTTTGATACACTTGCAACTCGTGAGGCGGATCCATTTTACATATCGGAAGACACAAAAGCAAAATTGCATGAGGCATATAAGTATTGGAAGGGCAAGACAACTTGCGAACTTGCAACTTCTTATATGACTGATGAGGCATTGCTTGCAATTAAGCACAATATATTTACTGTTGGTAACTATTTTTACAACGGTATAGGTCACGTTAGCGTTGACTATGGTAAGGTTTTAAAAATAGGTTATAAAGGGATTATTGCAGAGGCTAAAGAGCAACTTGCAAAATTTGACCCTTGGGACCCTGAGTATCCTAAAAAGAGTCATTTCCTAAATGCAGTAATTATAAGTTGCGAAGCGGCTATAACCTATGCAAACCGCTATGCAGAACTTGCGATGCAAGAGGCACAAAAATGTAGCAATCCTACTCGCAAAGCCGAACTTTTGGTTATTGCAGAAAACTGTAAAAACGTTCCTGCTAATGGTGCAAAAAGTTTTTATGAGGCTTGCCAGTCGTTCTGGTTTGTGCAACAGTTAATTCAGATTGAATCTAGCGGACATTCAATTTCACCAGGTAGATTTGACCAATATATGTATCCCTACTTTAAAAAGGATTTAGAAAGTGGTAAAATCACACCTGAGTTCGCACAGGAATTAATTGATTGTATTTGGGTAAAACTTAACGACCTAAGCAAATGCCGTGACTTAGCATCAGCCAAAGGCTTTGCAGGTTACAGCATGTTCCAAAACCTTATTGCAGGCGGTCAAACCGCAGAGGGTGTAGATGCTACAAACGATATTTCGTTTATGTGTTTACAAGCATCGTTACATACTCTTTTGCCTGGCCCATCACTATCTATTAGGGTTTGGAATAAGAGCCCACATGAGTTTATGTTAAAGGCGGCGGAGGTAACCAAAACAGGTATCGGATTGCCTGCTTATTACAACGATGAGGTTATCGTTCCTGCGCTTGTAAATCGTGGACTTACTATAGAAGATGCTAGAGGTTATTGCATAATCGGTTGTGTTGAGCCTCAAAAACCAGGTAAAACTGATGGTTGGCATGATGCCGCATTCTTCAATATGTGCCGTCCGCTAGAACTTGTTTTCTCAAGCGGTCGTGATAATGGCGAACAGGTTGGACCAAACACAGGCGATGTTACCAAGTTCACAACATTTGAACAGTTTGTAGATGCATATCAAACTCAAATGAACTACTTTATAAACTTAATGGTTAACGCCGATAACGCTATTGACTACGCTCACGCCGAACGTTGCCCACTACCATTCCTTTCATCAATGCTTGATGATTGTATTGCTCGCGGTAAATCTGCACAAGAGGGTGGCGCACACTATAACTTTACTGGACCACAAGGTTTCGGTGTTGCCAACGTAGCAGATGCAATGTATGCAATACGTGAACTAGTGTTCAAACAAAAGAAATACACACTTGCTGAAATTAAAGAAGCACTACAAAGCAACTTTGGCAACGGTGCCGATGTTGGCAAGGTGGTTGAACTAATCGTTTCTAAACTTAAAGAAAACGGAATTACACCTGATGCAAAGGATATAGAAACAATATGTCGCACAGTGGCAGGTGGATTAAATGTAGGCAACACAAGTAAACATGCAAAAATACGCGAAGACATTCTAGAACTTGAAAAGTTTGGTAATGATAACGCAGATGTTGACGTGCTTGCTCGTGAGATGGCTTACTCTTACACAAGACCATTAGAAAAATATAAAAACCCACGTGGAGGTGTTTATCAAGCAGGTTTGTATCCTGTTTCCGCAAACGTTCCTCTTGGTGCACAAACAGGTGCTACTCCTGATGGTAGATTGGCATATACTCCTGTTGCTGATGGCGTTTCACCAACCGCCGGTGCCGATAAGAACGGACCTACCGCTGCGGCTAACTCGGTATCTAAGTTAGACCATTATATTGCATCTAACGGTACATTATATAATATGAAATTCCATCCGTCTGCTCTTGCAGGTAAACAAGGCTTAAATAGTTTTGTTGCACTTATTCGTTCATACTTTGACCAAAAGGGCAGTCATATGCAGTTTAATGTTGTAAGTCGCGAAACCTTGCTTGATGCACAAAAGCATCCTGAAAACTATAAGTCACTTGTTGTTAGGGTTGCTGGTTATAGTGCATTGTTTACAACACTTTCGCGTTCACTGCAAGACGACATAATTAACCGTACAGAACAAAGCGGATTCTAAACTATTTAAGGAGGGGCTATCTTTGGCAGACAATTTGGCTAATGTTAAGGGTCGTATATTTGATATACAACGCTTTTCAATTCATGATGGCCCTGGTATCCGTACAATAGTTTTCTTTAAGGGCTGCGCCCTTAGATGTAAGTGGTGTTGCAACCCTGAATCACAACATTATGAAATAGAATCAATGACTGATGATAATGGAAAAGTAACGGTTTGGGGAAGGGATGTAACCGCAGGCGAGGTTATGGAAACGGTTATGAAAGACCGCAACTATTATCGTCGTTCAGGCGGAGGAATAACTCTATCAGGCGGTGAATTCCTCTTTCAACCTGATTTTGCTAAAGCGTTATTAAAGACCTCTATTGATGAGGGTATTACAACCGCGGTTGAAACAACCTCATTTGCTCAGTTCTCGGTTATTGAAAGCGTATTGCCTTATATTGATAACTACCTTATGGATATAAAGCATATTGACCCAATGAAACATAAATTCTTTACCTCGCAGTCTAATGAACTGATACTTGAAAATGCAAAAAAGATTGCACCTTTAGCTCGTCGCATGGTAGTTCGCGTACCGGTTGTTCCTTCTTTTAACGACACTAAAGAGGAAATTCGTGCAATAGCCGAATTTGCGGCAAAACTTCAGGGTGTTGAAGAATTACATTTGCTTCCATATCATAGGCTAGGTCAAGATAAATACAGGTGGCTAGGTAGGGAATATGCCTTGCCTGATATTACACCACCAACCGCCGAACATATTTTAGAACTTCTTAACGAAGCTGAAAAAAGCGGTCTTAAATGCCAAGTAGGCGGATAACTGATTTTTAAAGAAAGGAAGATGCGGTACGAAAATATATACAAAGGCCGGCGATAGCGGTAAGAGTAGTACATTAACACGTACCTCTCTTCCGAAAAACAGTCCTGTGTTTGTGCTATTAGGTGATTTAGATGAACTAGGTAGCACATTAGGGCTTGCTAAAAATAAATGTAATAGTGGCGTTGCAGAAATTATTGAGCAACTACAAAGCGATTTAATAAGCCTTAGCGGTGAGGTGGCGGGGCACAAAAAATTTGCCACTAAAACCGAAACCGAAAAGCTAGAACATTGTATTGATTCAATTGAATCGGCTATAAAAGGTTTTAAAGGTTTTACACTGTCGGGCAAAACCGAGGGTGGCGCGCTTTTAGATGTTGCAAGAACGATAGCTCGCAGGGCAGAACGTGCTGCAGTAGCGGCTCAACAACGCGGCGGAATTACTAAAGAACTTTTGGCATGGTTAAACCGTTTGTCTGACCTACTATATGTTATGGCAAGGTTGGTTGACGGTGCAGAACATACCGGCAAAAAGGTAGAAACAAGCGGCATAGTTAACGGCTTTTGTGACACTGCAAATAAACTTTGTAGTGAAATTCGCAGATATGCTAAATCACAAGGCGTAAGCGTTGTAGTTGCCGTTTGTGATGCGGGCGGTAATTTAATCGCATTTCAACGCGAGGAAGATGCATTTGTTGCAAGCATTGATATTGCAATAAATAAAGCATTCACCTCTGCATCTTTAAAAATGTCTACTAAAGAGGTTGGCGAGCTTGCAAAACCAGGTGCCTCTCTTTATGGAATACAATTTACTAATGGCGGTAAAATCGTTATATTCGGTGGCGGTGAGCCTCTTGTTAAAAACGGAGTTATCGTTGGTGCGCTAGGCGTAAGCGGTGGTACTGCTGAACAAGATACTGATTTTGCCGAATATGGCACTAAATATTTTGAAAAGGAGATGTAAAAATGGCTCTTAACATAAGTGAAGCGGATATCGCTAAAATTGTGCAAAGTGTTTTAAGTACAATGCCCGATGCTAAGACTAGTCAGTCTGCTCCTATAAAAGATTGGGATTCAACCCAATATAAAGGCCGCAAACTTATCGGTGTTTATAGCGATATGAACGAAGCAATTATCGCTGCTGCGGCAGGATATAAAGCAGTTCGCGCAATGTCGGTTGAACAGAGAGAAAAAATAATTACCGAAATTCGTCGTCTAACTCGCGAAGAGGCTGAAACAATGGGTATTTTAGGTGTTGCTGAAACCGGTATGGGCAGACCCGACCATAAAAAAGCAAAACACCTATTAGTTGCTAACAAAACACCTGGTACAGAAGATATCCAGTCAAACGCCAAAACAGGTGATGATGGATTAACCTTAATTGAAATGGCACCGTTTGGTGTTGTTGGTGCAATAACACCAAGTACAAACCCAAGCGAAACTGTTATTTGTAACAGTATCGGTATGATAGCAGCAGGTAATGGTGTTGTGTTTAATCCACACCCAAATGCAATTGCAACTTCAAACTACGCGGTAGACTTAGTAAACCGTGCTAGCAGACTTGCAGGCGGTCCTGATGTTTTGGTTTGCTCAATGGATAAACCTACTTTAGATACTGCTAAAATTATGCAAACACACCCACTTATTAAGTTACTTGTATGTACAGGTGGTCCCGGTGTTGTTAGGGCAGTACTTTCGTCTGGTAAAAAGGCTATCGGCGCAGGTGCAGGTAATCCACCCGTTATTGTTGACGATACTGCAGATATCAAAAAAGCAGGTAAGGACATTATTGACGGTTGTACATTTGATAATAACCTACCTTGTATTGCAGAAAAAGAAGTGTTTGTATTTAAAAATGTTGCTGATGCACTTATTGCAGAAATGCTTAAAAATGGTGCATATAAAATCAATACCCAACAAGCAAATAAGCTTGCATCGGTTGTACTTGATGAGAAGCAGACAAAAGACGGAAAAACAATCAAGGTTGTTAACCGCCACTGTGTTGGTAGAGATGCCGCAGTACTTCTTTCAAAAATTGGTATTAATGTAGGACCTGAAGTTCGTTGCATTATTTGCGAAACCGACTTTATGCATGAGTTCGTTCAAGAAGAACTTATGATGCCTATTCTACCAATCGTTAGAGTTTCAAATATTGACGAGGCTATTGACCTTGCGGTAAAAGCAGAGCATGGCAACCGTCACACCGCACACATGCATTCCAAGAATATTGATAATCTTACAAGATTTGCACGCGCGGTTGAAACTACAATATTTGTTAAAAACGCTCCCTCTTTTGCAGGTATAGGTTTTGGTGGCGAGGGTCACACAACCTTTACTATTGCAGGACCAACAGGTGAGGGAATTACATCAGCTAAAAGCTTTACCCGTCAGCGCCGTTGCGTTATGGCAGACAGCTTTAGAATAATTTAAAACTGTAAAGGAGAAAAGAAATATGGATTTAAGTTCAGCACAGGTTGAAAGCATTGTGCGTCAGGTCCTATCTGAGATGAGTGGAAACGGCGCGGCTACAAAAACCTCTGCAGGCGTGCCCGCGACCGGTAAAGTAGCAACACTTGTAGAGCCTAAAAACATTGTTGTTAAAGAATACCCAATCCCAGCTATCGGCGACGATGATATTCTTGTTAAGGTTGAGGGTTGCGGCGTTTGCGGTACTGACGTTCATGAGTGGAAGGGCGACCCATTCGGTCTTTGTCCTGTAACACTTGGTCACGAGGGTACAGGTGAGGTTGTAGCACTTGGTAAAAACGTTAAGTGTGATACCGCAGGTAATCCTATAAAGGTTGGCGATAAACTTGTTACTTCTGTTATCAGTTGTGGTGAGTGCCCAATCTGTCGTATGCATCCTGCTAACACAAACCTTTGTGATAAACAAGGTATTTTTGGATTAATCCAAGACACAGAGGCACATCATTTTGCAGGTTGGTTTGGTACCCACTTGCACATTACAGGTAAAGGAGCAACATACTTTGTTGTTAACGACCTTAATGTAAAAGAGCGTATGCTTTTGGAACTTGCTGCAGTTTGCGTTCACGCATTAAAGCAAGGTAATTCAACCGGTCTTATCAATTTTGGTAGCAAGGTTCTATTACAGGGTTGTGGTCCTGTTGGTCTAATGATGCTTGCAGTTCTTCGTGCAGCAGGTGTTAACCACATCATTGCTGTAGACGGTTCTGAAAAGCGTTTGGAAATGGCTAAGAAACTCGGTGCAAAAACAACAATTAACTTTAAAAACTCTAATGCTGATACAGTTGAAAAGCGTGTAGCATTAGTTAAAGAAGCAACAGGCATCGGTGTTGATTTTGCATATCAATGCACAGGTGTTCCTGCAGCGGCTGCTGATATTTATCAGTACATTCGTCGTGGCGGCGGACTTTGTGAGATGGGCTTCTTCGTAGATAATGGTACTTACACTATCAATCCTCATATCGCTATGTGTAATAAAGAAATTCACATTGTTGGTTCTTGGGATTACAGTGCAGACGATTATCCAACAACCGTAGCATTCTTAAAACAAGCAAGGGAAATGAAGATTCCGATTGAAGATTTAATCACTCACTCATTCCCACTTGATAAACTTAACGAGGCTATGGAAGTTAACATTGCACAACAAGGCATCAAGGTTTGCTACGTAGCAGAATAGTAGGTGGCAAATATGGACGCTTTGGGAATGTTAGAGGTTATGGGTTTTACAACCGCGGTTGTTGCAGCAGATGCAATTGCAAAAGCTGGCGACGTTAAAATTCTCGGTTTGGACCGTAATAAACCCGCAAACGGTGATGCCGCTAAAGTTCCACTACTAATGACAGTTAAGTTTACAGGTAGTGTAGCAGCGGTGGAGGCAGGACTTGAAGCGGGAATAAAGGAAGCTAAAGATCGCGACCTTTACATAACTTCAAAGATAATAAGTCGTGTAGCACCCGACACCGAGTATATGGCAAACTTAAATGCCCTCGGTAGAGATAAGTTAAAATAGGTTAATACAACCTTAAAATAAATTTATAAATTTTTTAAAAGGAGTTTTTTAAAATGATGGAAGCATTAGGTATGGTAGAAACAAGAGGTTTAGTAGCAGCAATTGAGGCATCTGATGCGATGGTTAAGGCTGCAAACGTAGTACTAGTTGGCTCTGAGAAAATCGGTAGCGGTTTAGTAAGCGTTATGGTTCGTGGTGACGTTGGCGCAGTTAAAGCAGCAGTTGAAGCAGGCGGCGCAGCAGCATCTTCACTTGGCGAAGTAGTTGCAACACACGTAATTCCCCGTCCTCATGCAGATGTTGAAAAGCTACTTCCTACTTTAAAATAAACACAGCATAGTTTAATTTTTAGGAAAGGGGAAGTGTGGCATGGAAAAAGCAATAGGTCTATTAGAGGTACAGGCAATGGTTACTGCTATAGCGGCTCTTGATGCTATGTGCAAAGCGGCAGATGTTCGTCTAATTCACGTAGAAAAAAGACTTGGCGGTAGACTGGTAACATTGGTTATTGACGGTACTGTTTCTGATGTAACTGCTGCAACCGAAGCAGGTAGAGTAGTTGCAGAGAGTGTTGGTAACGTTAAACTGTGCGAGGTAATTGCGCGTCCACACCCCGAAATTACCAAATTTCTTTATACAGACAAATTAGATTAGTGAGGTTATAAAACCATGGCAACTAATAAATCAACAAACTCTCAAGCAAAAAAATCTGCTGCAAGTAAGCCGGCTACTAAGGCTCAGGCACCAAAAACTGAGCCAAAGCAGACACCTGTAGCAGAAGCACAAAAAACAGAAGCACCTAAAAAGGTGCAAAACACCGTAAAGGAGAACAAAGTTATGATGGAAGCATTAGGTATGGTAGAAACCAGAGGTCTTGTAGCTGCAATTGAGGCATCCGATGCAATGGTTAAAGCTGCAAACGTAGTACTTATCGGTTCTGAAAAAATTGGTAGCGGCTTAGTAAGCGTTATGGTTCGTGGCGATGTTGGTGCTGTTAAAGCAGCAGTAGAGGCAGGCGGCGCAGCTGCATCTTCACTTGGTGAAGTTGTTGCTACACACGTAATTCCTCGTCCCCACGCAGACGTTGAAAAACTTTTACCTACATTAAAATAAGGAGGTTATCGTAATGGAAGCATTAGGCATGGTAGAAACCAGAGGTCTTGTAGCTGCAATTGAAGCATCCGATGCTATGGTTAAAGCTGCAAATGTAGTACTTATCGGCTCTGAAAAAATCGGTAGCGGATTAGTAAGCGTTATGGTTCGTGGCGATGTTGGTGCTGTTAAAGCAGCAGTAGAGGCAGGCGGCGCAGCAGCCTCCGCATTAGGCGAAGTAGTTGCTACACACGTAATTCCTCGTCCCCACGCAGACGTTGAAAAACTTTTACCCACTTTAAAATAAGCAATAAGTATTAATGGTATGCCGCGCCGTAAAATCGGCGCGGCAACAAGCCAATTTAATATTAATGCATACATATAAATTTTTTCGTATGCATGCATTAATATTAAAAGTAAAATAACAGGAGGTATTTTTAATGGAAATTTCACCTCAATTAATTGAAAGCATTGTAAGGCAGGTTGTTGCAGCAAATGGTAGTTCTAATGAATTAACTGCACCTATCGGCATTTCTAACCGCCACCTTCATCTAACACAAGAACATGTTGAAATTTTGTTTGGTAAAGGTTACGAACTTCAGAAGTTAAAAGACCTTTCACAACCAGGTCAATATGCATGTAAGGAAACCGTTACAATTATCGGTCCATCTATGCGCTCTATTGAAGGCGTTAGGGTTTTAGGTCCTGTAAGACCGCAAACACAAGTAGAGATTTCTCGTACAGATTCCTTTACTTTAAAGGTAAAACCGCCTGTTCGTGAGTCGGGCAAAATTACAGGTTCTGCACCTGTTACAATAGTTGGTCCAAAAGGTGTTGTAACTATTAACGAGGGTTGTATAATCGCTAACCGCCATATACATATGAGTTTAGAGGATGGCGCACGCTTCGGCGTTAAGGACTGTGATTATGTTACGGTTGAACTAAATGGTGAACGTAGAACAACATTTTATGATGTTCAAATAAGGGTGCATAAAGATTTCAGACTTGAAATGCACATAGATACAGACGATGCAAATGCTGCTGGTGTTAAAAACGGCGACAAGGCAGTAATTATAAAATAGTAAGGAGTAAGTTTTTATGTTAATGGGTCAAGTTATTGGAAACATAGTTTCTACCCGTAAGCACGAAGGCATAGTAGGATCAAAAATTCTTGAAATCCGCGTAATTGAAAATGGAAAGGATACCGATAAATTCATCGTTGCTGTTGATAACGGCATAGGTGCTGGTATCGGTGAACGTGTTTTAGTTACGGTTGGAAGCGGGGCAAGACTAGCCCTTGGTGACCATTCAACTCCTGTTGATGCAGTTGTTGTTGGTATTATTGATTAATTTTAAATTTTAAGGAAGGGGCTTTGCCATGACATTGGCAGAACTTAAAGAGGTAATAGCGTCTGCAGGTATAGTTGGCGCGGGCGGTGCAGGTTTTCCAACTGCATTTAAATATACCGATGCGGCAGATACATTAGTTATTAATGCCGCCGAATGTGAACCTCTTATTTATACCGATTATTATATATTAAAGCGCGAAATGTCTAAGGTTTCTGCCGCGGCCGAACTTGTTATGGACGCGTGCAATATGCAAAAAGGCTACCTTTCTTTAAAGGAGCACACTGCAGAGCGCTTAGGCCTTTCGGAAGGGCAACAAATTAGCAACAAATTATTTGTTAAGGTGCTTCCTAATGTATACCCAATGGGTGATGAAATAGTTCTTATTTACGAAACTGTACATAGGGTTATTGAACCTGGTGCGCTACCTATTTCTGCAGGCGTTGTTGTTAATAATGTAGAAACACTTTATAACATTTACAACGCTGTTTATGGTGGCTTGCCTGTTACTGAAAAATGGGTAACTATCGGTGGTAACGTTGAAAAACCGGTTGTTCTTAAAGTTCTTATTGGTACACCGGTTTCAGAACTTTTTGAGGCTTTAAATATCAAAGTACCAGAGGGAAATGTTGTTATTGACGGCGGTCCTGCTATGGGCAACATTATAAGTGAGGCCACTGCTGTTATTACAAAAACTACTAAGTCGTTGTTAATTCTACCGCGTGAGATTCCTGCGGTTCGTACAAAACTTGGTGATAATAAATTAAGTCTTAAAAGGGCGGCGTCGGCTTGTTGTTCCTGTTCGCGTTGTACCGACCTTTGTCCAAGACGTTTGCTCGGCTTCCCACTTGAGCCGCATAAGGCTATTCGTGCCGCAGCGGCAGGTGAGATTGACCCACAACTTTATACCAATGCGCAACTTTGTTGTGCGTGCGGTGTGTGTGAAATTGTATCCTGTTGCCACGAGTTAAGTCCGAAACGCGTATATGCAGAAATCAAGGCACTTATGGCAAAGAATAAAATCAGATACACACATTCGGGACCTGCGGTAACACCTAACATTAATCGTGAGTATCGTATGCTACCGTCTGATAGATTTATGCAACTTTTAGGGGTTACTAAGTTTGATAAAACTGTGCCTGAATTCTTAAAAGATTTTGAGTTAATGCCTAGCAAAACTGTTTTAGGATTAAAACAGCATGTAGGCGCACCTGCTACTGCTAAAGTTAAAATCGGTGATTTTGTTTGTGCTACCGATATTATTGGCGAGGCGGCAAGCGGAATTTCAGCAAATATTCATTCTTCTATTGACGGCAAGGTTTTGGTTGCTAATGATAGAGAAATTGTTATAGGAAATTAGGGGGATAATTTATGATATATTCAGTTGGCGTTATTGAACTTAAAAGTATAGCCAAGGGTATTCAGGCTAGCGATGATGCCTTAAAATCTGCAGGTATCAGGCTAATTACATCCCATACTGCCTGCCCCGGTAAGTATGAGATTGTACTAACTGGTGAACTTGCCGATGTTCAAACTGCAGTTGACCGCATCAAAACCGGCTTTAGTGATAGCGTTATAGATGGCGTTATGTTAGGCCGTATTGATGAGGCTGTAATTCACGCTCTATTAGGTACACATGCTACCGAACGTAAAGGCGCAATCGGTGTTATTGAAACTTTTTCTGCCGCAAGCGCAGTAAAGGCTGCCGATACAGCAGTTAAAACATCTGATGTTGAGATTTATGACCTTCGTATATCACGCGGTCAAGGCGGTAAAGGTGTTGTAATTATAACCGGTCAGGTTAGTGATGTTACTGCCGCTGTTGAAGCTGGTGCAAGATATGCTAGCGAGCAAGGTCTTCTTCATGGCACATCAGTTCTTGCAAACCCACATCCAGAGGTTTGGGAACACCTATAAAATAAAACTTCCATCATTATAAAAAACTACCGTGTAATGCATTGGCACTACACGGTAGTTTTAATTTTAAAGTAAATATTCAATTATTAACTCGCAAATCAACACGGTTCCACAAGCAACCGCCGCAACGGTTAGTAAACTTTTTTTATTTAATGCCATAATTAGTGCGGCAACGAGACCGATTATAGCGGATACTATGTATGATGTGCAGTAAAAAATTGCAGGAATTGTCATAACACTTAATACTGCATAAGGGACATAATAGAGAAAAGAAAGTATGAATTTATTTTCAATCTTCTTTTTAACTAGAACTAGTGGTAACATTCTAATTAGATATGTTACGCCGGCCATTACAAAAAGGTACATAAAGAATTTAGTGTAATCCATTACTGCACCTCCGATTCGGCTTGTTGAATGGGGTAGAGTAAAGCGAAAATAACACTTGCTACAACAGCGCAAATTATTATAACAAAACCGCTTGGAACAACCTTAAGTGTAGGAATATAATTAAACATGCAACTTAAAACAATTGCAAGCAAAGCGCATAAAGCGGTAGGCTTGTTATTTTTTGCAACTGGTACTACAATCGCAATAAACATACCGTATATGGCTATACCTAATGATGAAGTTACAATTGCGGGCAGAATGTTACCTGCAATAGCACCAAGTAAAGTGCCTATACTCCAACCAAGGTAAGGGGTAAGTATAAGACCGTACAAGTAGCGCTTACCTACATTTTCTTTATTGCCTGAAGCAACCGCAAAAACCTCGTCTGTATTAACAAAAGAAATTATAAATCTATGTAAAGGAGAAACGCTTTTGCTAAGTTTTTGTGATAACGAAACAGACATTAGCGCATATCTTAGGTTAATAATAAACTGAGTTACAGCAAGTTCGGTTAACATACCGCCACCGAGCATTATTGGAACGCCCGCTAATTGACCTGCAGAGGTAACATTTGTCATTGATACAAGTAGAGCTTGAAGAATGGTTAACCCACCTTCAACTGCAAATATTCCAAAAGCAAACGCCACCGAGAGATATCCAAGGCAAATAGGCAGTCCGTCAATTATCCCTTTTTTAAAACTGTTTATTTCATTCATTATACGTTACACTCCACTTGACATATCTTGCCGCCACCCAAAACTGTATCACCGTCATATAATACTACCGATTGACCTGTAGTGATAGCGCGCTGAGGCTCATTGAAAACAATCTCAACCTTACCATTATCAAGCACTTTTGCAGTAGCAGGTTGTTCTTTATGCTTGTAACGAGTTTTTGCCTTAATAAATATTTCTTCTTTGGGTGCTATTCCGCTAATCCAATTAAACTGTTCTGCAACAAGTGTTTTGGTGAATAGGTCATCGTTGTCACCAAGAATAACACTGTTGGTTTCCAAACACTTTCTACAAACATAAGCAGGAGATTTCAGTGCTAATCCTAAGCCTTTGCGTTGACCTATTGTGTATCGTATTATTCCGTTATGTGTGCCCAAAAAGGTGCCATCTTTAAAAACAAAATTACCTTTTTCGTATTTTCTGCCAGTATAACTTTCAATAAACTTTGCATAATCGCCGTCGGGAATAAAACAAATGTCTTGACTATCTTGCTTTTCTGCATTGCAAAAACCGTTTGCTATTGCAATCTCTCTGGTTTCAGCTTTACTTAAACTACCAAGCGGTAATAAAGTGTGCGAGAGTATATCTTGGGTCATGTTATATAGTACATAACTTTGGTCTTTGCTTTCATCTAAACCTTTTTTTAATTTATATAAGCCAGTGTTTGAATCAAACTCAATTCTTGCATAATGCCCTGTAGCAACAAAATCATAACCACTATCCTTCATATATTTCATAAGGAGGTCCCATTTAATATATTTATTGCAATCAATACAAGGATTAGGTGTATCACCACATTCGTAGCTTTCAATAAATCTTTGAATTACTTCCTTAGTAAATTCTTTAGTAAAATCTAAAACAGTAAAGGGGATACCTAATTTTAAAGCAACGCTTTTAGCATCGTCGGTTGCGTATTTATCGCCGTTCTCGTTTAATTGCATTGTAATACCAAGACAATCATAACCACTATCAATAAGTAATTTTGCAGTTACAGAACTATCAACGCCGCCGCTCATTGCAACTATTGCTTTTTTCATACAATATCCCTCCTATATTAGTCTTGTATTATATAATATTATTACCTACAATATAATAATATCTTTGTCGCATTATGTCAAGTTGACTAACTGGATAAATTTATAAGTAAAATTTAATACGATTTGCCATTATTACCACAAATGTTTATATAATTGTAACTTATTTG
This sequence comes from Acutalibacteraceae bacterium, assembly GCA_045630515.1. Classification (GTDB taxonomy): domain Bacteria; phylum Bacillota; class Clostridia; order Oscillospirales; family Acutalibacteraceae; genus UMGS1532. Next base: position 309,432 of record JAZQTG010000076.1, on the reverse strand, counting down.
TAACTTTAGGCTATTTTTTTCGTAAAAACCCTTGAAAATTGTTTTAGAATTGTGTATTATATATAAGTAATGATGAAATTTTATGTGAAACCTTAACAAATTTCGCACAAAAAAAGGGGTAAGTAAAATGTCTAACAGATTATTTCAAGGCGTTGTCCACCAGATGAAAGATGCAATTGACAGAGTAATCGGTGTTATTGATGAAAAGTCAACAGTTATTGCATGTAGCGAACTTAGTAAAATTGGAGATGTGCATGAGGTTAAACTTGCAAATCTAACTTCGGGTAGTGATGCATTTGTAAAAGGTCAGTATACCTATAAACCTTTTGGCTCTGCACAGTATCCTGAATATGTTCTCTTTGTAGAGGGTAATGATGCTTCTGCTGCTAGATATGCTTCTTTGCTAGCAGTTGCTTTAACTAATATAAAACATTATTATGACGAGAAATATGATAGGGGTAACTTTATTAAGAATATTATTCTTGATAATATACTTCCCGGTGATATATATCTTAAAGCACGCGAATTGCATTTTAATAGCGAAGTTTCACGCGCAGTTATATTAATCCGCATAGTTTCTAAGAATGATGTTCCTATTTTTGACATCATTCAAAACTTATTTCCTAATAAGAACAAAGATTTCATCATCAATATTAGTGAAAACGATATTGCACTTGTAAAAGAAACTCAGCAGGATATTGATTCTAAAGATTTAGAAAACCTTGCAAGAAGCATTGTTGATACATTATCTAGTGAGTTCTATATTCACGCGGTGGTTGGTATTGGCTCAACCGTTGATACCTTAAAAGAATTGGCTAAGTCTTTCAAAGAAGCTCAAATTTCTTTAGAGGTTGGTAAGGTTTTTGATACCGAGAAAACTATAATCAGCTATGATAATCTTGGTATTGCAAGGCTTATATATCAACTTCCAACTACACTTTGTGAAACCTTCTTGCGTGAGGTGTTTAAGCGAGGTTCTATAGAAAGTCTTGATCAAGAAACTTTATTTACAATTCAAAAATTCTTTGAAAACAACCTTAATGTTTCTGAAACTTCAAGAAAATTGTTTGTTCATAGAAACACTTTGGTATATCGTCTTGAAAAAATCAAGAAAATTACAGGTCTTGACCTACGTGAATTTGACCACGCTATTGTGTTTAAGATTGCATTGATGGTTAAGAAATATCTTAAAGCAAATCCTATTAAATATTAATTAAGGCGGTAATTTCCTGTGAATCTGCAAAACGATAATGATGTTATTATTGAGTTAAAGGGCGTATCAAAAACCTATCCTACCGGCACACACGCTCTTAATGATGTAAATTTAACTGTTCATAAAGGCGAGTTCGTGTTTGTTGTTGGCTCTTCAGGCGCAGGTAAAAGTACATTTATGAAATTACTTATGCGTGAAGAAAAACCATCAGCAGGTGAAATAATTGTTAACGGTTTTAAACTTAACAAACTTCGCCATAGACAAATACCTATACTTAGAAGAACTATGGGTATTGTGTTCCAAGATTTTAGATTGATACCTAATATGAATGTATTTGACAATGTTGCCTTTTCAATGCACGTTGTTGGTGCATCTAAACAACAAATTCGCAAAAAGGTTTCTCACGTTCTTTCGGTTGTTGGTCTTAGTGGTAAAGCCCGTTCTAAGCCTGCCGAACTATCGGGCGGTGAGCAACAACGTGTAGGCCTTGCGCGTGCCCTTGTTAATAATCCGTCACTGATTATAGCGGACGAGCCTACGGGTAACGTTGACCCAAATATGTCTTACGAAATAGTAGAAATGCTTACCGAGATTAACAAAATGGGTACTACTGTACTTATGGTTACTCATGAACATCAGTTGGTTCGCGATTTTAAACGTAGGGTTATTATGTTAGAGCAGGGCAGAATTGTTGCTGATAATGCTAACGGAGGTTTAAGATGAAGGTAGGCAGTGTACGCCATCTTGTAAAAGAAGGTTTTAAGAATGTTTGGGATAACAGATTAATGTCGCTAGCTTCCATAGGCGTTTTAATTTCGTGTATGGTGCTTATCGGTGCAGTTATTCTGGTTTCTTTTAATGTTGATAGAGCAGTCTCCAGCATAGAAGAACAAAATGTTATTATGGCATATTTAAACGATTATAACTCGGTTAAATATTCTGAAGAATATGTTAACACCGCCACAACTGCATCCGGCTCGGATAAAGAGACGGTACGTAGCGATGTTCCTGAGGATAAATATCTTGTTCATAATGAAGAAGAGGCTCTTGCGGTTTGTGAAGAGATTAAGCATATACCTAACGTTAAAGCGGTTGAATATATTTCTGCCGAAGAGGGTATAGAGCGTGTTACAAATATGATAAGCAAAGACCAAGCAGAGTATATTAAGCAACTTGAAAGCGAAGGCGAAAATCCACTTTCATGTGCTGCCCAAATCACTTTAGAGGACTTATCTCTTATTGAGCAAACTATTAACAAGATCCAACAGGTTGACGGCGTTGATGCGGTATCCAGCCAATTAGATGTTGCTAAAAAGGTTACCTCAATAAAGGGTGCTATTAATACCGCAAGTTATGTAATTATTGGTATGTTAATGGTAATTGCGCTTGTAATTGTATGTAATACAATCAGAGTAACAATGTTTAATAGAAAATTAGAAATCAGCATTATGAAGGCGGTTGGTGCAACAGACGCGTTTATTCGTCTGCCATTCGTTGTAGAAGGTATTGTAATAGGCTTGATTTCTGCTGCATTAACTTTGGGTATTTTGTATGTTGGTTATTCTGCAGTTTTAAATGCAATGGCTACTACTTTGCAAAATCCTGTAGATTTTATGGATCATTTTGTTTTATTTATTGAAATCTTTGCAGGTGTTGGCGTTTTCTTCGGTTTGGTTGGAAGCGTGTTTATGATAAATAAATATCTAAAAAAGGAAGGAAGCGAATTTAGTGCGTTGTTATAAAACAATTAAAAAAGTATTATCTTTTCTAATGGCCTGCGCACTAATAATCGGTTGCTTTGCAACTCAACCCAAACAATTAGAAGCAAGGGCTGAATCTATAAGTGATATGAAAGACCAGATAAGTGGTCTTGAAAATAAAAAATCAAATTTAAAAGGTAAGATTGAAGAATTAAAGGGCGACGTTGAGCAAAAGCAAGCCTATTTAGACTCTGTAAATTCATATATTTCAACTGTTGAAAATAAAATCATTACATGTGAAAATTTGCTTGCAACCTATCAATCTCAAATAGATGAGTGTAACGATAATATTGCGGCAAAGCAAGATGAATTAAAAGAGAATAAAGAACTATTTAAACGACGCATTCGCTCAGTATATATGTCAGGCTCAAATACTTCCATGGCACTTTTATTGGGTTCTGACCAGTTTGCAGATTATCTTTCAATGTCTCAATTTACTGAAGGTCTTGCTAATTACGACAAGGCTTTGATGAAGAAAATAAACATTTCTGTTAAAAAGATTAATAAGCAAATTAAAAAGAAAAATGAAGCAATCGCTGAACAAGAGGCTGTAAAAAGCACTTTAGCTAACGATCGAGCAGATTTGCAAGAAAAACGCGGTGAAGCAGCCACTGCTTTGAATGATGTTAAAAAATCAAAAGAGGAACTTCAAGCAGAGCTTGAGCGTGTTGATGCAGATATCGCAGCACTTGAATCTAGAATTCAAGCGGCTTATGAAGCGGCTCGTCAAGCGGCACTCAACAGTCAGATTAAGTATAACGGCGAAGGCTTTGCATGGCCTATCCCAGGTTATTCAATGATAACATCTGGCTTCGGTATGCGTTATGACCCTTATTACATGTGCTATCGTGGACATAACGGTATAGACGTTTCAGGTGCTGGCATTGCAGGAAAACCTATTGTTGCATCTGCCAATGGTACTGTAATTGCAACTATGCCGACTGCTTCAAGCGGTGGTTATGGTGAATATGTAATAATTAGTCACGGATTCATAAATGGTCAACTTGTTACAACCCACTATGCTCATATGATGAACTTCACTGTTTCTCAAGGTCAAACGGTAAATCAAGGTGATGTTATTGGCTATGTTGGTACAACAGGTGCATCTACTGGATATCACCTACACTTTGAGGTCAGGGTTGATAATACGCCGGTAAATCCGTTTAATTATGTAAGTTATTAATTAAAAGGGCTACAGTTAACCTGTAGCCCATTTTAGAGTTTTATTTTAAGTTGGTGATTTGGTGAATATAAAGATGCCGCTTAGGGCAATTGTTGCCTTGGTGCTATCGTTTTGCGTTTCGGTTTCGGTTATAACTGTATATTTGTTAAAAGATATATATGGCTCTATTTCACCAAAACTTGCAGTAAAAATATCCCAAATAAAACAGATTATTGATGCAGATTATTATTTTGAAACTATTGAGGAAAATGTCATGGATGGCATTTCATCTGGTTACATATCTGGGATTGGTGATAAATATGCTGCATATTATAGCAAGGATAATGCAACAGTTGTAAAAGATAAATATAAAGGCAATGCCCATGGTATAGGCATGCTTTGTGTAAACACAAAAAATTTGGAAATATATGTATGGCGCGTATATAACGGCAGTTCTGCACAGAGCGCTGGATTAATTAATGGTGATATAATAACATATATTAACGGTAAAAGCGTTTCTCAAATGGGTTATTCAAAGGCAGTTAAAAAACTTCAGGGGAAAACAGGTAAGACAACAGAACTTACCTATGTAAGAGATGGCATAAGCCATACTGCCAATGTTACGTTTGGTAATTATGATGCACAAAGTGTTTTTTACAATGTAATAGATGATAAAATTGGTTATGTGCAGATAACCGACTTTAATAGCAAAACTTATCTTCAATTTAAAACTGCTATTGAAGAACTAAAAAAGCAAAAGGTTAAGAAATATATATTTGATTTAAGGCATAATAGCGGCGGAACGGTTGACTCTGCTGCAAAAATTCTTGATTATCTGTTACCGGAAGGGGAGATAATTCACGTTAAAAATAAAAGCGGTGATGTTACTGTTCGCAACCGTTCGGATAAAAATTATCTAAATGCAAAGATTGTAATTTTGGCAGATAATAAGTCGGCAAGTGCTTCAGAAATAATGATTTCTGCTATGAAAGATTTCGGTGCGGCAACCGTTATGGGCACAAAGACTTTTGGTAAGTCATTAATTCAACGAACCTATGTTTTAAGTGATGGAAGTATGGTAAAACTAACAGTAGGTGAGTATGTTAATTCCAAACAAGAGAGTTATAACGGTTACGGATTGAATCCAGATATTGAACTTGTTCCTGATTATAATAGTGATTATGAGTATTATTTTATGAATGTAGAAAATGACAGTATGCTAAATGCTGCAGTTAATCAACTATCATAATCTTCTATTAAACGTTGCAGTTCTTTTTCTGAATATACTTTTATTCCCGTTTTTAGTAAACTTTTATCATATTCAGGTAAGGACTCTATTACAATATCTTTAAGCTTTCTTTTAGGCTCTGGACTATTTGGTGTAAAAACTGCAGCAATGCCTTGGTGTTCTTTTAATATATACATAGGTTCCGAAGTGGTTGAATAATTTTGGCTGCTTGGTTGCTCGTCTGTATTGCTAGGGCTTTTACTTATTCTTACTGCTGTAATTAAAAACACAATTGCAAAAATTGCGGCAGGGATAACAAAAACTTTTTTCATACTAATCTCCTACAATATTGGTAAACTATTATTATATTGCCCCTCAAGTAGTTTTAGTATGCAAAATGTAATTGATTAAATGTGATTACAATTATAATTATTTGTGTTATAATATTGTAGTAATTCAGATATAAATTATCATAGCAAGGAGGAAATAGGCTTTGAATAATGGTAACAATAACAACTTCTTAAATACCGATGATAGTGATTATTTACCATCTAGCAGTAATCAAAATGATATTAATTTATATACTGCCGGTAACGAGCAACAAGAAGGTCAAATAAGTTTGAGCAGTTTTCTGCAACCTGAAACAAAAAAGGAAGAAAATGCTATAAAAAAAGTTGTTAATGTATTTGGCCGATTTTCACGTAAGCAATCGTTACACACAGAAAAAAATATAAATGTTGTGTGGCGCAGATTAGGTAGAATTGCTGTAACAGTTTTATTAGTTGGTATAATTACTTGTGGTATAGGTATAGGTACAGTTGTTGCTTGGCTTTCCAGTGAGGATGCTAAAGGCACCTTTGAAATGGAAGGTTACGACCTTGATAGTGCGCTTGATTTTACCTCAACCATTTACGTAAAAAACAAAAAAGGTGAGTATGAGGAATATCAACGTCTTCATGGTATGTATAATCGTATTTGGGTATATGATGAAGATATGCCTGATACCTTAGAAAATGCCTTCGTTGCTATTGAAGATAAGCGCTTCAAAACTCATGCAGGTGTTGACTGGAAACGTACAGTGTCTGCATTCATTAACTCCTTTATTAATATTTATGGTGAGCGTCAGGGCGGTTCTACAATTACACAACAGTTGGTTAAGAATATAACTTCCGACAATGATGTTAGTGCTATGCGTAAAGTGCGTGAGATAATGCGTGCTAGATACCTAGAAAACAACTATTCAAAAGACTCAATATTAGAATGGTATTTAAACACTATCCCTATGGGTAATGGTATTTACGGTGTAGAGGTTGCCGCTAACTACTATTTTGGTAAAACGGTTAATGATTTAACCATTGCCGAATGTGCATCACTTGCTTCAATTACCAAAAATCCTGAGTATTTACGACCTGATATTAAGGATAACGAGCCTGAGCATTTAAAACGTAGAAATACAGTTTTAAAGGAAATGCTTAGCCAAAAACACATAAACAAAGAGCAATATGATGAAGCAATTAACACCGAACTAAAGGTGGTTGCCGATAGTAAGGTTTTAAATGCCGATACAAATAACAATTCGTACTTTGTTGATGCTCTTATTGACGATGTTGTTGAAATGCTTGTAACCAAAAAAGGTTATGACAAAGATGTTGCCGAGCAAGAGGTTTATAGTGGTGGCTATAAAATATATTCTACCCTTGACCCAAATGTTCAAAAAACTCTAGAAAAGGTTTACAAAACCGAGTCTTATTTTTCTGCACCTGTTAGCGCTACAGACGGTGAAACTACGCCTCAATCGGCTATGACCGTTATGGATTACGAAGGACATATAGTTGGTATTATCGGTGGTAAAGGCGAGCGTGAAGGGTCTCGTATACTTAACCGCGCCACTTCTTCACCTAGACAGGTGGGTTCCTCAATGAAACCTATTGGTGTTTATGCGCTTGCTACAGAGTATAATGAGATCACCTATTCATCACTATTGCAGGATAAGCAAATGTCTTGGGGTGACCCTAATATAGAGGGCGGTTGGCCTAATAACTATGATTTTTCTTATCGCGGTAAGGTAAGTACAGAGTACGCTATTTATCACTCTGTTAACTGTACCCCTGTTTATGTTTTAAGAAATATGATTGGTAATGGTTCTGATAACTACTCTACACCAAACAACGGATTGGAAATTAGTTACAATTTCCTGACTTCAAAACTTGGATTAAAACACTTAACCGAAGAGGATAAAACCTTTTCTTCTCTTTGCTTAGGTGGTTGTGTATATGGCGCAACCACAGAGGAAATGGCGGGTGCTTATGCCGTTTTCGGTAATTTAGGTTACTATTATAAACCTACTACCTTTACTGCAATTTATGACCAGTTTGATAACGTTATTTACGATTATACTAAAGAAAAACCAACCATGGCAATAAGTGAGGATACTGCAACGGTTATGAATCATTTATTGCAACAGGTAGTAAAAAAAGGTACAGGTGCAGGTGCGGATATCAAAGGTTTTGACGTGTTTGCAAAAACCGGTACCACCTCTGATTCTCAGGACCTATGGTTTGTTGGCGGAACACCCCATTATGTTGCTGCTTGTTGGTATGGTTTTGATGAGCCGCTTAAATATTCACCAAATGGTATGAGTGGTTATTTTAGTGATGGTTCATCGGTTTCTGGTGCAGCATTAAGAATTTGGAAAGAGGTAATGAGTGAGGTTCATGAAGACCTACCAAAAAAAGAGTTCGTTGATAGTGAATATGCTGAGAAACTAAAATATTGTACCGAGACAGGCTTGCTTGCTAAAAGCGGTTGTCCTAAAACAAGTAAAGGTTGGTATCGTTCCGACAACATTCCTGAGTCTTGCGATAAGCATAGTAAAAAGAAAAGCAAGAAGGATAAAGACGATACAACTTCTAAAAAGACCTCTTCTAAAAAAGATGAAAAAGAGGACGAGGATTAAAGTTAAGTTAAATAACCAATGCAATTTTTGCATTGGTTATTTTTGTTTTTATATCTATATTTGACAACCGAAAATGACATAATTCTAATATGTTTTATGTTAATATAAATTTATAAAATTAAGAAGGTGAAAATATTGACCGTATACGCCGATGTGCTTTTTTGTGTTAATTTTATAATTGACTATTTTCTTTTAGGATTAACGGCTAAGGTTTTGAAATCTGTTTGTAGTTTCAAACGCCAATTATTTGGTGCAGGGGTAGGCGCCTTATGTTCATTAACTATTTTAATTCCAAAGCTAAATTTATTACTATCACTAATTGTTATGCTAGGTACATCAGCAATTACGGTAATTGCATCTTTTGGCATGGGTAGCTTTAAACTGTTTATTCGTAGGCTTTCCTGCTTTTACTTAGCGTCGTTTGTCTTTTCCGGTTTGATGGCGGCTCTTTCAAGATTATTGAATAATCAATCATTAATAGTTAGAAACGGTGTAGTTTATTATAATTTGTCCGCTGTATTATTGGTTGCATTTGCTGTGTTTACATATTTTATAATTTCGCTTATATGTAGATATACGAGGAGAAATAATGAACCCACCGAAAGATTATCAATACGTCAGGATAATGTTAAAATAGACGTTATTGCGTTGGTAGATAGCGGAAACAGATTGCAAGAACCTTTTTCTGAAAAATGGGTAATGCTTTTAGATTCGCAGTATGAAAACTTATTTCAAAATACGAAATCGCCAAAGCGAGTTATACCATACGCTACAATCGGAGGGGAAGGTGTTTTGTACGGTTTCTGTCCAGAAAGTATTAATTTGATTTCAACAGGAGAAAGACTTGATATGTACATTGCATTTAGTCCACATCCTATAAAAAGCGGATATGGTGCAATAATCTCTGCAGAAGCGTTATAAAAAGGAGTTAGTAGAATGAATATTCTTAACCGTTTAAAAAATATATGGCTTAAAATTTTTTTAAAAACAAAATATTGCCATTATATTCACGGACCCGAAACACTACCGCCACCCTTTACCACAGAGGAAGAAAATGAAATGCTTTCACACCTTAATGATGATGCAAAAAATGTGCGGGAAAAATTAATAATTCATAATTTGCGATTGGTAGTTTATATAGCAAAAAAATTTGATGCCGTAGGTGCTAATGTTGAGGATTTGATTTCAATTGGTACAATAGGTTTAATAAAAGCGGTTAACACTTTTAGACCCGAAAAAAATATAAAACTTGCTACCTATGCCTCAAGATGCATTGAAAATGAAATATTAATGTATCTTAGAAAAACCTCTGTTCTAAGGGGGGAAATATCTATAGACGAACCTTTAAATGTTGATTGGGATGGTAACGAGTTGCTGCTTTCCGATGTGCTTGGAAGCGAAGGGGATGAGGTTGGCAGGGGGGTAGAGCAAGAGGCGGAAAACAAGTTATTGCTATCCTTAGTAGAAAGACTAAATAAAAGAGAAAAACAAATTATGGAGTTAAGGTTTGGACTTAATGGGAAAAGCGAGCATACACAAAAACAGGTGGCGGATATGTTGGGTATTTCTCAGTCGTATATTTCAAGGCTTGAAAAACGAATAATCAGAAACTTAAAAAAAGAGTTTTTGTTACATATATGATAAAAGGCACAAAAGTGCCTTTTATTTTTTATTACTAATTCTATTTGTATTGATTTCTATCATAAAATATGGTAAAATGTTTTGCAGTTTATCTATATGTTATGGGGGATAATTTTGATTTACTCAAATGTTTTAGAGGCTATCGGTAATACACCATTGATACGCCTTTCAAAAATCGTACCCGAGGGTGCGGCGGAAATACTTGTTAAATATGAAGGGTTAAATGTAGGCGGCTCTATAAAAACGCGTACCGCTTATAGTATGATAACCGAAGCGGAGAAAAAAGGAATTATTAATAAAGATACCATTATAGTTGAGCCAACTAGTGGTAATCAGGGTATAGGTCTTGCGCTAATAGGTGCGGTTAAGGGTTATAAGGTTAGAATAATTATGCCTGATTCTGTTAGCGAAGAGCGCAGAAAGTTGGTAAATGCTTATGGTGCAGAATTGATACTTATACATGATAACGGAGATATTGGTGAGTGTATAGAGCAATGCTTAAACACCGCTTTAAATATGGCTAAAAAGGATAGTAAAGTGTGGGTACCACAACAGTTTGAAAACCCTGATAACCCACTTGCGCACCGTCGTGCTACTGCTATTGAAATTATGCAAAGTGCAAATAAAGAAATACACGGTTTTTGCTCTGGTGTTGGTACAGGCGGTACGCTTACAGGAATCGGTGAAGCGTTAAAAGAGAAAAATCCAAATATTAAAATATGGGCGGCAGAGCCTCAAAATGCCGCGATTTTATCGGGAGGTAGCATTGGTACCCATTTGCAAATGGGTATAGGTGATGGCATTATACCTGATAATCTTAACACCGATATATATGAAAAGGTGGTTATTGTAACCGACGAGGAAGCTTTGGAAACCTCTCGCCGTTTAATTAGGGAGGAGGGTATACTCTGCGGTATTTCCAGCGGAACAAATGTTACCGCCGCGTTAAAACTTGCAAAAGAGTTAGGTAGCGGTAAAACCGTTGTAACCGTTTTGCCCGATACAGGTGAGAGATATTTTAGCACCGATTTATTTAACTTTTAAGGAACTGATAAAATGGATAAACAAAAAGCGTTAAACGCTCATTATGAGTGGCAAGGCAAGATTGAGGTCGTTTCTCGCACACCTATTGAAAATAGTGAGCAACTTTCAACTGCATATACTCCGGGTGTAGCAGAGCCGTGTTTGGTTATTAAAGACGATGTGAACAAATCATACGAACTAACACGCCGCCATAACTTAGTTGCAGTAGTTACTGATGGCTCAGCTGTGCTGGGTCTTGGTGATATTGGACCTGAAGCGGGTATGCCTGTTATGGAGGGTAAATGTTGCCTCTTTAAAGAGTTTGCAGGGGTAGATGCATTTCCACTTTGTATTAAGTCGCAAGATGTGGATGAGATTGTTAGGACAGTGTATTTGCTTTCAGGGAGTTTTGGCGGAATAAATTTAGAAGATATTTCAGCGCCTAGATGCTTTGAAATAGAACGCAAACTAAAAGAAGTATGTGATATACCTGTTTTTCATGATGACCAACACGGAACCGCTATTGTGGTAGGTGCTGCACTAATAAATGCCGTTAAACTTGTAAAGAAAGAACTTTCAAATGTTAAATGTGTTATAAATGGCGCAGGTTCGGCTGGTATTGCTATTTGCAAGCATTTATTGCTCTTAGGTGTTAAAAACATCATAATGGTTGATAGGTTTGGTATTATAAGAAAAGGGGATAAACAACTTAACCCCGCTCAAGCAGAAATTAGCATGGTTACAAATAATGAAGAACTTTGCGGAACATTAAGTGATGCGCTTGTTGGGGCAGATGTTTTTATCGGCGTTTCTGCGCCTAATATTGTAACCGAAGATATGATAAAAAGCATGGCAAAGGATTCTATTGTATTTCCAATGGCAAACCCTGTGCCTGAAATTATGCCGGATAAAGCATTACTTGCAGGTGCTAGGGTGGTTGGAACAGGGCGTTCTGATTTCAGCAATCAAATTAATAATGTTTTAGCTTTTCCGGGCATTTTTAGAGGCGCGCTTGATGTTAGAGCTAAAGATATTAATGATGATATGAAATTAGCGGCTTCGTTTGCAATCGCATCTCTTATAAGTGACAACGAATTAAGTGAAGAGTACATAATCCCTAAAGCGTTTGATAAGCGCGTTGGAAAGGCTGTTGCTGAAGCAGTTTCTATTGCTGCAAAAGAAAGCGGAGTTGCTAGGATATAATCTTAAATTTTTCTATTTAATTATATTGCTTTTTGTGATAAAACTAGATAAAAAAGAGAGGATGTGTTTTATGAAACTGGCTGCACAAATGTTTACTGTTCATGATTACACAAAAAATCTTGAAGATCTTGAATTATCTTTAAAAAGAATTGCCAAGATAGGATATAAATATGTTCAGGTTTCGGGCACCTGTGATTATGAAGCAGAGTGGCTTAAAGATAAGTTAAAGAAATATGGTCTCAAATGTTGTATTACCCATATTTCTCCTAATAGACTTATTAACGAAACCGATCGTGTTATTGAAGAACATAATATTTTAGATTGTAAATATGTAGGTATAGGTGCTATGCCTGATATATGGTTAAAAGACCTTTCTCGCGATAAGGTTTTTGATAATTTTTTTAAAAATTTTATGTCTGTTGCAAAAAAAATAAAAGATGCAGATAAATATTTTATGTACCATAATCATCAGTTTGAATTTGAGCGCGATGCCCAAAGCGGCAGACTTATGATGGATAGACTTGTTAATGAAATTGATCCTGAACTTATGGGATTTACGGTAGATACATATTGGGTGCAGTATGGCGGTGCTAATCCTGCTAGTTTTATAAGAAAACTAAAGGGTAGATGCCCAGTTGTGCATTTTAAAGATTACGCCATTGCAATTAGTGACGAAAATAGCCAAATTCATATGGCGCCTTGTGGTTATGGTAATATTGATTTCAAAGAAGTTATTGAAGCTTGCGAATATGCAGGTACAGAGTTTATCTGTGTAGAACAAGATAATTGCTATGGCGAAGATCCTTTTGTTTGTTTAGAGAAAAGTTATATGTATTTAACATCTCTTGGCCTAAAATAATTAATTTAAACGGGTGGTTATTCGTAACTGCCCGTTTTTCACTTTATTTTAACGCTTGGCATAAAATGTTATGCCGGCATTATTTTTTTATCTTTGTGATTAAAATTTAAACAAAGGGTAAAAATATATTTAGACGCGTTAAATACTTATAGACTGCCGGCAAGTCTATATAATAAGTGAGTGAAAAATAATGACAATAAAACGAGGGGAAATATATTATGCCGACCTGAGTCCTGTGATTGGCTCTGAACAGGGTGGAATGCGGCCTGTTTTAATAGTTCAAAATGACATAGGTAACAGATATAGTCCAACTGTAATAGCGGCTGCAATAACAAGCCAACGCGAAAAAACCAATCTGCCTACACATATAAAGGTTAACGCGGAGGGATGCGGGCTTTCTAAAGATTCTATTATACTTCTGGAACAGGTTAGGACTATAGATAAACAAAGATTAAAGGAAAGAATGGGCTCGTTAGATGGAATTGAGATGAGTATGGTTAATCAGGCTTTAAGCGTAAGTTTAGGGCTGGGACAAAGCTAAACATAGTTATTATTAGTTAGTGCTTGAATAATTTGCTGACTTATGCTAAAATTAGCAAGTATTAAGATTTTAAGGAGCAAATTCTTGTGGCAGAACTAAAAAATGAAATTCAAAGGCGCCGAACCTTTGCTATTATTTCTCATCCCGACGCGGGTAAAACAACATTAACCGAAAAGTTTTTGCTATACGGCGGCGCAATACAATTAGCCGGTTCGGTAAAAGGTAAGGCAACGGCTCGCCACGCGGTATCTGACTGGATGGAACTTGAAAAACAACGTGGTATTTCAATTACCTCATCCGTTATGCAGTTTGAGTACGACGGTTACTGTATAAATATTCTTGATACTCCAGGACATCAGGACTTCTCTGAAGACACGTATAGAACCTTAATGGCTGCAGATAGTGCCGTTATGGTTATAGACGCCGCAAAAGGTATAGAGCCTCAGACTCGTAAACTTTTTAAGGTTTGCGCTATGCGCAATATTCCTATATTCACCTTTATAAACAAATTAGACCGTGAGGCTAGAGACCCATTTGAACTTTTAGATGAACTAGAAAAAGAGTTCGGCATTGGTACTTATCCTGTAAACTGGCCTATAGGTTGTGGCGTGGATTTTAAGGGTGTGTTTGACCGTGATAAACGTAGAATTATCACCTTTAACGAGTTCCATAAAGGGCAAAATAAACTTAATGCTATTGAGTGTGATATAACCGATACCGAAAAATTAGACGAGCTTATAGGTCCTTATCAGCGTAAAGATTTGGTTGACCAATTAGAACTATTAGACGGCGCGAGTTATGAGTTTGATTTAGAAAAAGTACGATACGGAAAATTAACGCCGGTATTCTTTGGCTCGGCATTAACAAATTTTGGCGTAGAACCGTTTTTGGAAAACTTTTTAAATATGACCACTTCACCATTAAGCCGCACTACTGCGACAGATGTAGTTGATCCATTTGACCCACGCTTCTCTGCGTTCGTGTTTAAAATACAGGCTAATATGAATAAAGCGCATAGAGATAGAATAGCCTTTATGCGTATATGTTCTGGTAAGTTTACAAGAGGCACTGAGTATCTGCATGTGCAAGGTGGCAGAAGGATTAAACTTTCACAACCTCAGCAAATGATGGCTCAAGAACGCGAGGTTATTGATGAGGCGTATGCAGGTGATATAATTGGTGTGTTTGATCCCGGTATATTCTCTATAGGTGATACCGTGTGTGACGACAAAATGAAAATTCAATTTGAAGGTATACCAACCTTTGCTCCTGAGCATTTTGCGGAAATTGAACAGATTGATACACTAAAGCGTAAGCAGTTCGTAAAGGGCATAACTCAGATAGCGCAAGAGGGTGCAATACAGATTTTCCACGAGCCATCAAGCGGCTTTGAAAGGGTAATCGTTGGCGTTGTTGGTGTGCTTCAATTTGAAGTTTTAGAGCACCGTTTAAAAAATGAATATAATGTTGATGTAAGGCGTTCACCACTTCCGTATCAGTTTATCCGTTGGGTTAAGAATAAAGAAATTGATATAAAAAAACTTAATCTTACTTCAGATACAAAATGGGTGCAGGATATGAAGGATAATAATTTGCTTATATTCACAAGCGATTGGAATATACGTTGGGCGCTTGAAAAGAATGAAGGTTTAGAACTAGAAGAGTTTAGCAAAGAATAATTAGCAATTAACACCCCACAGTTTTGTGGGGTGTTGCTTTTGAAAATAGTTAAATAGAGGATGAAATATTTAAAATTAAGTATTGACAACTAAATAATCTGGTGCTATAATAACTAACGTTGCAAATGCGAGTGTGCTGGAATCGGCAGACAGGCACGTTTGAGGGGCGTGTGTCTTTGGCGTACGGGTTCAAGTCCCGTCACTCGCACCATGTTAGCACCTAACTCGGTTAGAGTTGGGTGCTTTGTTTTTATTTATGCCAATGTATACGGACTTGAAACCTACGGGTTATTATCCCTCTTGCGGTGCCCGACAACTGCGCACACTTGGGGCGTGGCGCATTTATCGTCCGCGGCGCTTCGTTTTGCTCACTTCATCTGCCACAGGCAGCGCTCGCAAACTCACCCGTCACTCGCACCAAATTAAGAAAACAGACCAAAAGGGGCTGCTTTTTTAAGTTTACACCCCAACTTTTAAGTTGACATTTTATAATTATATGCTAAACTATAATCGTAATTTACACGAAAGAAGTGTTGTATACGCAAAACGATATAAAATTTTACAGTTGCTTTGATGAGCCCTTTAAAATCTATGGTCTTTATAAGCCGAGTGCGGAAAACGGTTTTATCAGAATTCCGCAGAGTGTGGCAGATTGTCTGGAAGCGCCCCTTTTTAAAGAACAACAGCTTCACAAAAACACGGCAGGTGGTAGGGTGCGTTTTCGCACCGATGCTAAAAGTATCACCATTCGTGCTAAATTAGACCGTGCAGATTATAGCGGAAATTCCAACGTTCTTTTAAGAAGAAATTTTGATTTATATAAAAAGCAAGGCAACAGAGTAGTGTTTGAAACTACTTTTGTTCACTATTCTGCAAATTCAATTATGGGAGACTTTTTAGAGTCAAGAGAGCTTAGTGGAGGTATGCAAGAATATACTCTTTATATGCCTTGCTATGGCAACATTTATTCTTTAGAAATAGGCTTCCCCGAGGGTGCCAAAGTGTTAGCACCTACCGATTATTCTATCGATAAGCCTATAGTTTTCTTAGGCTCGTCTATCACACAAGGCGGCTGTGCACAAAGACCCGGTCTTCAGTATCAGGCTTTAATTTCAAGAGATTTGGATGCAGATTTTATTAACCTTGGTTTCTCGGGCTCGTGCCGAGCTGAAAAGGAACTTATGGAATATATTGCAGCTATCCCTATGTCTGCTTTTGTTTACGATTATGACCACAACACACCTACTGTAGAGCATTTGGAGGAAAGCCATTTAAGAGGTTACAAAATCATACGTAAAGCCAACCCCGACCTTCCCATCGTTTTGGTTACAAGACCCGATTTAGATATATGCAACAAAAGTGAAATTGAATATAGAATTATCATTCAAAAAACTTATCATTACGGTATTGAAAACGGCGATAAAAATCTATACTATATAGACGGATATTCCTTCTTTGCAGGTAATAACTATTGGGACCACACTGTTGATAAGTGCCATCCTAACGATGTGGGTATGTTCAAGATGGCAGAGGTTATTGCAGATACGCTTAATGTGGCTATTTACAAACAACAAAAAGAGCAAGAAAAAATAATTATTGACGTATAAATTTACGGCCTTTTTTGTTCACAATTTAGACCCAAATTTTCTAAAGATTAACTTAATTTTTGCCATTAAAAAATATGTAAAATTTTGGTAATTTTTATTGACGAAAAGGTTTGTTTGTGCTATTATTTTTATGCAAGGAAAACCTTGCGTATTTAAGGAGGAAATTAGTTATGAAAAAATTCGTTTGCACAATTTGTGGATATGTTCACGAGGGAGATAATGCACCTGCAGAGTGCCCAATTTGTAAGGCACCTGCCGCAAAATTCCAAGAGCAAAGTGGAGATATGACCTGGGCTGCAGAACACGTTGTTGGTGTAGCAAAGGGTGTTGACGAGAGAATTATAGAAGGTCTTCGTGAGAACTTCAACGGCGAGTGCTGTGAGGTTGGTATGTATCTTGCAATGGCAAGAGTAGCACATAGAGAAGGCTACCCCGAAATTGGTCTTTATTGGGAAAAGGCAGCTTTAGAAGAGGCTGAGCATGCAGCAAAATTTGCCGAGCTTTTGGGTGAAGTGCTAACAGATAGCACCAAAGAAAACCTTAAAGCACGTGTTGACGCTGAGAACGGCGCAACCGCTGGCAAAACCGAACTTGCAAAGCTTGCTAAGGAATTAGGCCTTGATGCTATTCACGATACCGTTCACGAAATGGCACGCGACGAAGCTCGTCACGGTAAGGCTTTAAAAGGTCTTCTTGAAAGGTATTTTAAATAAAAAATATATTCTGATTAAAGGTGTAACGAAAGTGTGGTGTTACACCTTTAATTTTTTACATATTTGTAATTAGATTTATTGGCTATTTTCGTTGACATATTCTTGATAATAGGTTAAAATGAATATAACTAATTTGGGGGTATATGTATGAAACCAATTTATAATCGCATCTTATTAAAATTAAGTGGCGAGGTACTTGCCGGTAAAAACAAAACAGGTATTGATTTTGATACTGTAATGACCATTTCAAAAAGCATTAAAAAGGTTGTAGATATGGGCGTTCAGGTTGCTATCGTTGTTGGTGGTGGTAACTTCTGGCGTGGTCGTTCCAGCGGTGAAATGGACCGAACACGTGCAGACCATATGGGTATGCTTGCAACCGTAATCAATTCACTTGGACTTGCAGATGGTCTTGAAAAGGTTGGTCTTAACGTTCGCGTTCAAACTGCTATTGAAATGCGCCAAATTGCTGAGCCTTATATTCGTAATAAGGCAGTACGCCATATGGAAAAGGGCAGGGTAGTTATTTTTGGTTGTGGTACAGGTAATCCTTTCTTTTCAACCGATACGGGTGCCGCGCTCAGAGCTGTTGAAATAGATGCAGACATTATCTTTAAAGCAACTAACGTTGATGGTGTTTACGATAGTGACCCAAAACAAAATCTAAACGCAAAGAAATACGATACCATTTCGTTTATGGATGTATTAAGCAAGGGCTTACACGTTATGGATAGCACTGCCGCATCGCTTTGTATGGATAATCAGTTACCAATATTGGTATTTAATCTTAATGACCCCGAAAATATTGTTCGTGCAGTATCCGGCGAAGTTATAGGCACAATAGTTAAATAAACCAAGAAAGGTAGAGATAATATGAAATCAGTAATATCAAATATGGAAGAGCGTATGAACAAGTGCCTAGAAGCACTTGATAGAAACTTTAAAACGGTTCGCGCAGGCAGAGCTAATGCATCTGTTTTAGATAAGATACAGGTTGAGTATTACGGTACTCCAACACCTATAAATCAAATGGCAGCAATTTCTACACCAGACCCAAGAACTTTGCAAATTCAACCTTGGGATAAAACCACATTAAAAGAAATTGAAAAGGCCATACTTATGTCAGACCTTGGCATTAACCCTCAAAATGATGGTAATGTTATTCGTCTTAACTTCCCACCTCTTACTGAAGAGCGTCGTCGCGAACTTGCTAAAGACGTTAAAAAGATGTCTGAGGATGCAAAAATTGCAGTTCGTAATTGCCGCCGCGATGGTATTGATGCTATTAAGGCTATGAAGAAAAACAACGAGATTACTGAAGACGAGCAAGCAGATGGTGAAAAACTAGTACAAAAAAGCACAGATAAGTTTATTGCCGAAATTGATAGTATGTTTGCCGAAAAAGAAAAAGAAATTTTGGCTATTTAAGAAAGGATGTCAGTATTGGCACTTTTTAATAAAAAGCAAAATAAAACGCCGGGGCCTATGCCCCGGCATATCGCTATAATAATGGATGGTAACGGTAGATGGGCAAAGAAACGCAAACTACCTAGAACTGCTGGCCATGCCGCAGGTGCATCAACATTTAAAGCGATTGCTAGATACGGAAATAAAATTGGCCTTGAGTATATGACGGTGTATGCTTTCTCAACAGAAAACTGGAAACGCCCTAAAGAAGAGGTCAATAATATAATGAACATTCTTCGTGATTATCTAAAAGAAGCGAAGAATTTTAAAGATGAAAACATCAAGGTAAAGTTTATAGGCAACATATCTGTTTTAGATGATGATATTAAAGAACTTATAAACGATGCCGAGCGCGAGTCGCAAAATGCTACAGGTATGCATCTTAACATTGCACTTAACTATGGCGGTAGGGATGAACTTGTTACTGCTATAAAGTTAATTAGTGAAAGTGTTAAATCAGGTGAAATTAAAGTAGACGATATAACAGAGGAAACAATTTCCGATCGTTTATATACCAATGGTCAACCTGACCCTGATTTCATCATACGACCAAGTGGAGAATTCAGGCTTTCAAATTATCTTATTTGGCAGTCAGCATATTCTGAATTTTGGTTTTCTGATGTTTTGTGGCCTGATTTTAAACCGCGTGATTTAGACCGCGCTATTGAAGAATTTAAGAGTAGAAATCGTCGTTTTGGCGGTGTTTAAAAAGCAAACTGTTTTGGAGAAGAATTATGAAAACTCGTGTAATTTCTGCAGCGGTGGGTATACTGCTATTTTTTACAGTGCTTTATGTTAGTTTGTATTTTGCGCCAATTTTATTAATTGCACTAGCGGCATTAAATGTTATTGCTATTTATGAATTTTTGAGAAACACCTCGCTTTGTAAATGTCTCCCTCAAATTTTTATTGCATTGATTTTCGGCGCAATAATGCCATTCACGTTTTGTTATGGGTCTACCTTGACTAACATTGTAATTATTTGTTTATTCGCTTTTTCAATTATTTTAACATCAATTATTTACCACAATTTAATTGATATGCAGTCTTTATTTTCAACCTTAACTGCACCTATAATGTTATCGTTTGCATTTGTAAGCATATACAAACTGTTTACTGTGCCCGATACTAAACATTTGTTTTTTATTCTTATATTCGCTTTTTCTTGGGGTGCAGATAGCGGTGCTTATTTTGGCGGCACATTTTTCGGAAAACATAAATTAGCACCAACCGTAAGTCCAAAGAAAACTGTTGAAGGTGCTGCTTTTGGTATACTTGGCAGCGTGCTTGTAACCGTAATTGTTTGTTGTATTTACAGTTCTGCATTAGCTGTAAATATTAAATGGGTAACACTTAATTCGTGCGCAATAGTCTTTGCTGTCGTTGGCATGATAGGCGATTTGTTTGCCTCCTTAATAAAGCGTAGTTGCGGTATTAAAGATTACGGGAATCTAATGCCTGGTCATGGTGGCGTTTTAGATAGGTTTGATAGTGTTTTACTTATTAGCCCATTATTTTACTTAATTTTGCGTATACTTAAAATAGCGTAACAACACTAGCGAATTTTTTAGTAACATAAGGAATATTATTATGCATAAAACAATTTCACTTTTAGGCTCAACAGGTTCAATAGGCGTTCAGGCTTTAGACGTTGCAAGAATGCATGGTTATCGCGTTGTAGGACTTGCGGCGGGCAGAAATATTGATTTGCTTGAGAACCAAGCGAGAGAGTTTAATCCTATACTTGTTGCGGTTGCTGATGAGGTTGCCGCAAAAAAGTTAAAGATTGCACTTTCGGACACCAATATTAAAGTTATTGGTGGTACCGATGCTATATGTGAAGTGGCAAGGGTTAATTGCGATATCGTATTGAATGCAATAGTTGGTATTGCAGGTTTAAGACCTACCATTGCCGCTATTGAAGTCGGTAACGATATTGCTCTTGCTAATAAGGAAACTTTGGTTGCTGCCGGCAGTATAGTTATGCAAATGGCAAAAAAGGCTAATGTAAAAATATTACCCGTTGATAGTGAACATTCTGCTATCTTTCAGTCAATGCAAGGCGTACCTGATGGTGCAATTTCTAAAATACTTTTAACCGCATCCGGTGGACCTTTCTTCAATAAAACAAAAGATGAATTAAGGTTGGTTACGCCTCAAATGGCATTGAAACATCCTAATTGGGATATGGGCGCAAAAATCACTATAGACTCAGCTACTATGATGAATAAAGGTCTTGAGGTTATTGAAGCTATGCATTTATTCGGTGTAAGCGCTGACGATATAGAGGTGGTTGTTCATCGTGAAAGTATCGTACATTCAGCAGTTGAAACGCGTGATGGGGCAGTTATCGCTCAACTTGGCACACCTGATATGAGACTTCCTATTCAGTATGCATTAACATACCCTAATAGGTACGATTGTCCAGCCCCTAAACTCAGTCTTACCGATATAGCAAAGTTAACCTTTTATAAACCAGATTATGAGGCGTTTAAGTGTCTTAGTGCTTGCCTTGATGCTGCACGAAATGGCGGATTGCAACCTGCGGCTGCCAATGGTGCTAACGAACTTTGTGTAGCAAAGTTTTTAGAAGGTAAAATAGGTTTTTTAGATATTGGCGAACTTGTTGCATCTGCAGCTGAATCGGTGCACAAAGCGGTAAGTTATACCATTGACGAAGTATTTTATGCCGATAAATCAGCACGTGAATTTGTGCTTAATAAGATTAAATAATTTGGTGGTGCTCTCCTTTTGTTAAGTTTATTGCAAGTGCTAAATAATATATGGCCTTATGCTGTTGCTGTGCTTTTGTTTTTGCTTATAATTGTTGTCCATGAATTCGGACATTTTATATCGGCAAAATTCTTAGGCGTCCGTGTTAATGAATTTTCGGTTGGCTTTGGTCCAACCCTCTTTAAGTGGCAAGGCAAGGAAACTAAATATTTAATAAAACTTATACCCTTTGGCGGCTATTGCGCTATGGAGGGAGAGGATGAAGAAAGCCACGACGAGCGCGCTTTTTGTAATAAATCCGCTTGGCGTAGATTTATAATTGTGGCAGCGGGTGCTATATTTAATATAATTTTAGGTCTTGTGTTAATAATGATTTATTTTGCACCTGCCAGCGGAATTGCAACTACTACCGTAGATTATTTTGGAGAAAATGCGACTAGTGTTGTTAGTGGCCTTAAAGAAGGGGACACGATACTAAAGGTTGATGGCCGCAGTTGCTTGACTGCAACCGAAATAGATTATGCATTTACTGCGGTAACTGATAATAGAATTGATCTTTTAGTTAAAAGAAACGGTGAAAAACTACTCCTTAAAAATGTAGAGTTTCAAATTGATGAAATAGAAGGAGTTAAATTTTTAAAGCGCGACTTTGCGTATAAGTATGCAAAAAACAACTTTAAAACTTTTCTAACACAATCCCTAAAATATACTGTATCATATGGTCGTACAGTTTGGTTTTCTTTGGTGGATTTAATTAGTGGTAGATATTCGCTAAATGCTGTGTCAGGACCTGTTGGTGTTGCATCTGCTTTGGGTCAAGCAACCAAAATAGGAATAGATGCACTACTGCCAATGCTTTGTTTAATTACAATCAATCTTGGCATATTTAATCTTTTGCCGATACCTGCATTGGATGGTGGTAGACTTGTGTTTATCCTTTATGAAATGATTTTTCGTAAGCCTGTGCCACAAAAGTACGAAGCTGTTGTACACGGAATTGGCTTCGCAATTTTAATGTTGTTTATTGCATTTGTTACTTTGAAAGATATATTTGGTTTTTTCTAGTAAAAGAGGTGTAACATTTTGGGCAAACGAGTATCAAGGGCGGTTAATGTCGGCGGTGTACAAATAGGTGGTGGTGCTCCTATTACTGTTCAGTCCATGTTAAGCGTACCTGCAAGCGATATTGATAATAGCATAAAGCAAGCCAAGGAGCTAGAGGCTGTAGGATGTGATATTATTCGCGCTGCGGTTCCTGATATGAATGCAGTTAATTTAATATATGAACTTAAAAAGAATATTTCAATACCTGTTGTAGCCGATATACATTTTGATTACAAATTAGCACTTGAAAGCGTTGAGGCGGGTGTTGATAAAATACGTATTAATCCTGGCAATATCGGTGATGAAAACAGGGTGCGCGAGGTTGCTTTAAAATGCAAGAGTAACAACATACCAATAAGGGTAGGGGTTAATTCCGGCTCGCTTGAAAAAAGTATTTTAGAAAAATACGGTGCACCTACTTCAGAAGCTTTATTTGAAAGCGGTATGTATCATATCAAACTTTTGGAAAAATTTGATTTCTATGATACGGTGCTTTCTTTAAAGGCATCTAGCACGCAAAAGATGTACGAGGCATATAAGTATGCCGCAAATAATTGTGATTATCCGCTACATCTAGGCGTAACCGAGGCAGGAACTCGCAGAATGGGAATTATAAAATCTGCGGCAGGAATAGGCGGATTATTGTTAGATGGTATAGGAGATACAATTCGTGTATCGTTAACAGATGAACCCACAGAAGAGGTAAAGGCTGGCATAGATTTATTAAAAGCTGTAGGTCTTAGATCAAGTGGTGTAACCTTTGTGTCCTGTCCAACCTGTGGCAGAACAAAAATTGATCTAATAGGCCTTGCCAACAGGGTAGAGAAAGCACTTGAAAATTGCAACAAAAACATTACGGTTGCAGTTATGGGGTGCGTTGTAAATGGTCCTGGAGAGGCGCGAGAAGCAGATATAGGTATTGCCGGCGGAGATGGTTGTGGCTTGCTTTTCAAAAAAGGTGAAATAATAAAGAAATTACCTGAAGAACAACTACTTGCAGAGCTACTTAATGAAATTGATAAAATGTAATAATAAAGGAATATGGGAATGGCTGAAACAACATTTGCCGAACTCTTCGGCGGATACATAACATTTACTGATACTAAATTAATGAACGGTAAGGTAACCTCTTGTGATCTTAACAGTGAAACAAGAATACTTACCGTTATTGTTGATTTTACTCAATACGTACATAAAAAGGTGCTTGATGCCGCAAGCAGAGATATTAAAAATCAAATTATGTTAGCGAAAGTTGTTTTTGAGCCACGCTTTCCAAAAGAATCTTTTTGTCCTGCAGCATGTATGGATATTTCTGAAACGCTTAAAAATGAATCGTTTCAATTTAATGGTTTTTTAGAAAGCGCAAAATATGCTCTTAATGATAACGTTTTAAATATTGAACTTAAACACGGTGGATTAGAAACTCTTAATAAAGGCGATTTTGGTAAGCGTTTTTCAAAATATGTTTATCAGCGTTTTGGTAGAGAGGTAACGGTTGAATTTTCAGGTATCACAGAAAAACTTGAAATTGAAGAGGCGTATATTCATTACGAACCACCCGCACCAATAGTTGCGCCTAATGTAGAGCCTCAACCTGAAAAAAAAGTTGTGGAGAAAAAAGCGCCACCTCAAAATAAAATTGATAAATTACCTGAGGACAAGCCTAAGATAGTGCACGATTGCAAGGTGCCGCCTGAAGATAATCTTCCAGTATATTTAGATACAGCAAACGTAATCTATGGCAATTATATCAATCCAAATGTAAAACCGCTTATTGATATTATTCCTCCCGATGATATAAATGCTACTGCTGAATTTGTAGGTTGGGGCGAAATTTTCGGTTTAGAATCACGTGATATTAATACTAAACGCGGACAAATGAAGGGCCTTAACTTTAGTTTTAGTGACTACACTAACTCGGTTAATGCAAAAATGTTTTTAAGTCCTGAAAAGTTTGAGCAACTTTCATGCCTTAAAAACGGTATGTGTGTGATTATAAATGGCGTATATAAATTTGATAAATGGCTTAACGAATTTATTGTTGATGTTAAAGCAATAGCAGAAATTCAAAAGTATGAAGAACGCGATAATTATGAGGGAACTAAGCGTGTTGAGTTACATTGTCATACAAATATGTCCTCAAAGGATGCGGTTGCTGATGCAGGCAAAATTGTAAATCAGGCATTTAAATGGGGGCATAAGGCGGTTGCTATAACCGACCACGGTGTTGTGCAGGCATATCCTGCTGCGGCAACTGCAGTTAAAGATATACGTAAATCTGGCGGTGACTTTAAAGTTATCTAC
Source organism: Acutalibacteraceae bacterium (assembly GCA_045630515.1). Taxonomy (GTDB): domain Bacteria; phylum Bacillota; class Clostridia; order Oscillospirales; family Acutalibacteraceae; genus UMGS1532. Next base: position 284,239 of record JAZQTG010000076.1, on the reverse strand, counting down.
GGTGTTGAAGCATACTTTGTTAACGATGAAGTAGTTGATATTGATAACCTAAATGCAAGACAGATACCTAGTTATCACCAAATAATATTGGTTAAAAATTTAGTTGGTTTAAAAAATCTTTATAAACTTATTTCTTTCGCGCATTTAAATGATTTTAAAGGAAGACCGATTACCAGAAAAACTAATCTTGATAAATATAGAGAAGGCTTAATTGTTGGTAGTGCTTGTGAAGCTGGTGAACTTTATGCCGCAATCATTGACGGTAAACCAAGAGAGGAACTGTTAGAGATTGCTAAGTATTACGATTACCTTGAAATTCAACCTATTGGCAATAACGAATTTATGATTAGAGATTCTATAAAGCCTGACAGAATAGATAAAAAGACGGGACAACCTATTCCTAATCGTTTCCGTCACGTTGTTGACTCTGAGGTTATTAGAGAATTCAACCGTACTGTTGTTAGCCTTGGAGATGAATTAGGAATTCCTGTTGTTGCTACGGGTGATGTGCATTTTCTTAGAAAAGAAGATGAGATCGTAAGAAAAATTCTTATGGCTGGACAAGGTTATGACGATTTTGATTTGCAAGCACCATTATATCTTAAAACAACTGAGGAAATGTTAAACGACTTTAGCTATTTTGGTGAGCGTGCAAAGGAATTTGTTATTGATAACCCTAACAAGATTGCTGATATGGTTGACGATGATGTTATCCCTGTGCCAAACGGCAACTATCCTCCTGTTATTGAGGGCTCTGACGAGGATCTACATAGAATTTGTTGGGAGAGGGCTATGAATACCTATGGTGAAAACGGTGTTATCCCTGAAGTAGTTTCAAATAGGTTGGACAAAGAGGTTTCATCAATTATTAAAAACGGCTTTTCCATTATGTATATGGCGGCTCAAAAACTAGTTGCTTACAGTGAAGAGAATGGTTATCTCGTTGGTTCGCGTGGCTCGGTTGGTTCGTCTTTTGCCGCAACAATGGCAGGCATTTCAGAGGTTAACCCATTGCCACCACATTATGTATGTCCAAAGTGTAAGCATAGCGAGTTCTTTGAAGATGGTAGCGTTGGCTCTGGTTTTGACCTACCCCAAAAGAACTGTACTAAATGTGGAACACCTTATATTCGTGACGGTCACGATATCCCATTTGAAACATTTTTGGGATTCAATGGTGATAAGGTGCCTGATATTGACCTTAACTTTTCTAATGAATTCCAAAACAGTGTTCAGGAATATACAAAATCTTTATTTGGTGCGCAAAACGTTTTCAAGGCGGGAACTGTATCTACTATCGCCGAAAAAACGGCATATGGTTTTGTAAAAGCGTATTGTGAAAAGAAGGAAATTACGCTAAGCCGTGCCGAGATGAATAGGTTGGCAGGTATTGTAGAAAAAGCTAAGATTAAAACCACAACAGGTCAGCACCCTGCAGGTATGATAGTTGTGCCAAACGACAAAGAAATTTATGATTTCTGTCCTGTTCAGCATCCTGCCGATGATATCAATACTGATATTATTACAACCCACTTTGACTTCCATTCTATTCATGATACTATTTTAAAACTTGATGAACTTGGTCACGTTATTCCTACAACATACAAATATTTAGAGGAGTATAGTGGTATACCTGTAAGTGAGGTTACTATGAGTGACCCCGAGGTTTACAGTTTGTTTACTTCTACAGAGGCACTTGGCGTTTCACCGGATGACATTGATTCCAAAAACGGAACTTTCTGTCTACCTGAATTTGGTACAAACTTTGTTCGTGAAATGTTACTTGATGCAAGACCTAAAAACTTCTCCGACCTACTGCAAATATCAGGTTTATCACATGGTACTGACGTTTGGTTGGGTAATGCTAAAGACCTTATAGACAATGGCACATGTACCATTTCTAACGTTATTGGTACGCGTGATAACATTATGGTTTATCTAATGCATCAAGGCGTAGATCCTTCAATGGCGTTTAAAATAACCGAAATTGTTCGTAAAGGTAAGGCAACTAAACTTTTGACAGAAGAACATCTTAACACTATGCGAGAGCACAATGTACCTGAATGGTATATTGATTCTTGTATGAAAATTAAGTACATGTTCCCAAAAGCGCACGCAGCGGCTTATGTTATTTCTGCACTACGTGTTGCTTGGTATAAGGTACACCGTCCATTAGAGTTCTACTGCGCGTACTTTACGGCAAGACCTGAAGATGTTGAGGTTAATGTTTTAATGCGAGGCAGAGATGCCGTTCGTAACTATATGCGCGAGATTAAAGAAAAGGGTAGAGAAGCATCTGCAAAGGAAAATGCAGTATATAACAACCTTTTAATCTTTAATGAAATTATGGCAAGAGGTATAGAAATTTTACCGGTTGACCTTAAGAAATCGCATGCTACAAAATATTTGCCCGAAGACGGTAAAATGCGCTTGCCTTTCTGTGCACTCTCAGGCGTTGGTATAAATGCTGCGGTGTCGCTTTATGAGGCTGCACAAGCTGGTAAATATCTTTCTAAGGAAGATTTCCAGATGGAAGCAGGAGTATCTAAAGCCGTAATAGAAACTCTAAATAGTGTTGGTGCGTTAGACTCACTTCCTGACACCAACCAAATTTCATTATTTTAAAAAGCAGGTATAATAAATGTATTCACAATTTTTTAATCCGTTCCCACGTATTGAAACCGAAAGATTGATACTCAGAAAAATCAAAAGAAATGATGCTAAAGATTTGTATGAATATTGTTCAAATCCAATTTCTGCAAAATATTCATTGTGGGATCCGCATGAGGATATTGGCGTTACGCGTCAGTATATTTCTTGGCTGTTACGCTCTCAAAAACGTGGTGAGTATATGACGTGGGGTATAGAACTAAAAGAAAGTGGCAAGCTAATCGGCACGGTAAGTTTCACAGAGATGGATAAGTTCTATAAAACTGCAGAAATAGGCTATGGGATAATTGATTCTTTCTGGGGCAATGGATATGCCAGTGAAGCTATTAAAGCTATTATGGAGTTTGGCTTTTGTACTATTGGTCTTATTTGTATTACTGCAAAGATTATGAAAGAGAATGTTGCTTCTGTACGCATTGCTTCTGCCGTTGGTATGCAGTGCGATGGTCTTTTGAGAAATGGTGTATATTGTAAAGGTAACGCTCATGATATATATGTGTTTAGTATTACTGATCAAGACTATCAAAATTTAATTGATGCCCAACCGAATACCGACACCGAAGAAGTACACGACGAAGAATCTTTAATTGATGAAGAAATTAATGAAGATGAAGCGGATGGCATTCAAATAGACGAAGAAGAAACATTACTGGAATCAGATGATGAATAAATAAAATAAGCCTTAAGGACTTTTGCCTTATGGCTTATTTTTTTGTTTGGCATAATTTATGAACAATATATTTGATTTTAGTTAATATTGCACAATTAAAACATAATAAATGCGACTTTCATAGTAAAATATAACAAAACTTGTAACTTTTTTAAATAAAAGGTTGCAACTTTGTTACTTTTTGAGTATAATAGTTCGTGTTGGTAACAACTTTGTAACATTCAACATGAAAGGAATGATATTTGATGAAACGAGCAGCTTTTAGCTTTATGCAAAAAGCGGTATCATACATCAAACATTATTTAATAAATAGTAAACTTGGTAAACGTGCAGTAGTTCTTTTGCCTGCAGCGATATCCTTTGTATTTGTTTTAATTTTTATGTTTACCTTTAATGTAACTGTTGTAACAGCAGTTAGTTATAATGGCAAAACTATTGGCTATGTTTCCTCAGAGGCAGTTTATACTGAAGCTATCCAAAAGATTGAATCTGATATGGATGCTAAAGCCAAAGAAGAACTAAAGACTGTTGATGCAAAAGGTAGCATTACTGCGGGTACAAAACTCATGGATAAAGAGGGAATTGAGAAAGCTATTGTTGATAGCATTGATTCCGTAGATACTTGCTATGTGTTATATTGTAATTCAAAACCTTTTGCTGTTTGTAAGACTGATTCTGAAATTGATGACGCTTTAAATAAGTATTTAACTAAAAAGGCTAACGGTTTAAACTCTGTAATTTTTGCCGATAATTTTGAAACAAAAAAAGAATATCGCACCTACGACACTATCATTGATAGCGACGAACTTTATAAAAAACTTAAGAAGAGTAATTTTGCAATTTGTGGCATTAAGACCGATACTGTAAAAGAGGAATTGCCTTTTGAAACAAAAACAAAAATTAGCAATAAGTATAACAAAGGTGAAAAAGTTATCGTTCAAAAAGGTGAAAAAGGTGTAAGCACCATTAAGCGCGAGATATATTATAACAAAGGTAAAGTGGTTAATATTAAGGTGCTAAGCAATAATGTGACCAAAGAACCGCAAGATGAAATTATAGTTGTTGGCACTGGTGAAAAATCTTTTACTCTTTCGTATCCGTTTTCTTACGAATATGCAATTACATCACCTTATGGGGATTTTCGTGGCTATTATTATCACCAAGGCGTTGATATTGTAGCACCCTATGGCACTGAGATATTAGCCTGTGCTGGTGGTACTGTTGTAGAAGCACAATATTCGTATTACGGTTGGGGCAACTATGTTGTTGTTGACCATGGTAACGGCATGAAAACCAGATATGCCCATTGTAGCGAACTAAATGTTTCTGTTGGTGATGAAGTTGCAAGAGGCGAGGTTATTGCTTTTGTCGGCGCAACAGGTGATGCCGATTGTAATCATTTGCATTTAGAACTTATTAGTGGCGGTGCTAGAATAAATGCTGCAAATTATTTTGTTAAATAGTTTTTCCTAAATAAAAATACAGGCTACTGTGTAAGTGAAGTAGCCTGTATTTTTTATATGTTTATGTGTTTTAGTTTATTATCAATAAACTCAATTTCATCGTTTGTAAGTTGCCAATCAAAAGCCGCACAATTTTCTAATGCTTCTTCAGAGTTACGAACCCCACAAAGTGCAGTTCCAACATAATCTTTTTGGGTTGACCAATTTAATGCTATTTGAGCAAGAGTATGACCGTTTTGGGCAGATACCCCATCAAGTACGTTTAATAACTGCATGCATTTTGAAAATTTGGGTTCTTTATAAAAATCATAGAATGTAAATCTAAAATCATCTGGGGACCAGTTTGGTGCCTTTCGTATTGCACCGGTTAATATGCCAGAGCCGAGGCTACCATAAGAGAAAGATGCAATGCCGTTAGTATTGCACCACTGCATAAGCTCTTTTTGGCTTTCATTCACCATAGAATATGGTGGTTGAATTGCATCTATCATAGTGGTTTGTAAACACTCTTCAATCATTTCTTTTGTAAAGTTTGAAACACCTATGAACCTTATCTTGCCTTGCTTTTTAAGTTCTAACATAGCATCCATTGTTTCAGCAATTGGTGTGTTAGCGTCAGGCCAATGTACAAAATAAAAATCAATATGATCTACTTGTAAGCGTTTAAGGGAATCTTCACATTCTTTGAAACATGCACTTCTTGAGGCGTCGCGGGGAATAACACCTGCTTTGTCCATTCCGTCGCCAATTCCGAATTTTGTGGAGATGTAAATTTTATTTCTATATCCGCCTTTTATAGCACGCCCTACAATTTCTTCAGATACGCCGCAATTGTATGCCGGGGCAGTGTCAATTAGGTTTACGCCGTTATCAATCATAGTATGTATAGCATTGATTGAATCTTTTTCGTTCGTTTCACCGTAACGCGCACCGCCTATAGCCCATGTACCAATAGCCAAACTTGAAACATCAACATTAGAATTTTTAAAATGTTTGTATCTCATATAACCATCTCCAAGATTTAGTAACTTAATATTAGCACACTTCAAATAATAGTTCAATCTACTTTGAGTGGAATTTTATAAATTATTTTGCGATAAAAAAGGTATTATACATAAAATAAAAAAATGGAAAAATTTTTAAAAAAATACTTGACTATTGATTATTTTGGGTATATACTTGTAGAATACGATAAGTATGGGTTAATCTGCGATAATATGCTATTTTGTCGCTTTATGCATTTTATTTAAGCAAAAAAATAGCCTATTATCCCTACAAAATGCAGGTTGTTAATCTATGAAGGAGTGATCAATGTTTATGGCATCAACGGTACAGGTTAAGCCGGTAACTCTTGGAAGCAACGAGAGAATGACTTTTTCAAAAATCAATGAGGTTATAAAAATGCCAAACCTTATTGAAATTCAAAAGGATTCTTATAATTGGTTTTTAAATACCGGTTTGTCAGAAGTCTTCCGTGATATGTCATCCATCACAGACTATACTGGTAATCTAGTTCTTAACTTTATCAGTTATAGATTGGATGATAAGCCAAAGTATACTGTTAAGGAGTGCAAAGAGAGAGATGCAACTTATGCTGCACCTCTACGTGTGCGTGCGCAACTTCTTAATAAAGAAACTGGTGAAATTAAAGAAAACGAAGTATTTATGGGCGATTTCCCGCTTATGACCGAGTCTGGTACTTTTGTTATCAACGGCGCAGAGCGTGTAGTTGTTTCGCAGTTAGTTCGTTCGCCTGGTGTTTATTATGATTTGGAGATAGACAAAACAGGTAAAAAATTATTTAACACAACCGTAATTCCTAACCGCGGTGCTTGGCTTGAGTATGCTACCGAGCAAAGCGATAGTTATGTTGTTAGGATTGATAAAAATCGCAAACTTTTAATCACTACCTTTGTTAGAGCTTTGGATTTTGCTTGTCAGAAATTCAATTTAGGTTTCTCTACTAAAACCAATCAGGATATTATTGACCTTTTGGGTGAAGATGCAAGACTTCTTCTTACACTAGAAAAAGATACAATTCTTGGTGTTGAGGATGCTCTTATAGAAATCTACAGAAAACTTCGTCCTGGCGAGCCTGCTACCGTAGATGGTGCAATGTCGCATTTGTCTAACCTTCTTTTTGACGAGCGTCATTATGATCTTTCAAAAGTTGGTAGATACAAATATAATAAAAAGCTTTCTGCTGTTTCTCGTCTTAACGGCAAGGTGCTTTCGCGCCCTGTTGTTAACACCGCAACTGGAGAGGTAGTTGCTGATGCAGGCGTTCGTGTGACCAAAGAAATGGCACAGAATTTTGAGGCACAAGGTATCTCTCAATTCTATGTTAATGTTATTGACAACGAAGGCGAGCAACACGAAATTAAAATACTTTCTAATGGTATGGTTGAACTTCGCGACCATGTATCTGCAGAGGTTTACGAGGCAGTAAAAGATCTTATTTATGATAAGGTTTCTTTCCGTGTGCTTCAATATTTAAAAGATTGCTGTGATAATGACGAAGATCTTATTGAAGCAATTAAGATTAATATGTCAATTGAAACCGACCCTGATGATGAAATCAAATCTCATGGTATGTTGGTTTCTAACTACATCACCCCTGAAGATATTTTTGCTACGGTTAACTATTTAATTAACCTAAATTACGAGAATACAGGTAGCACAGATGATATTGACCATCTTGGCAACCGTCGTATCCGTTGCGTTGGTGAACTTTTACAAAATCAATTCCGTATTGGCTTTGCTCGTATGGAAAGGGTTATTCGTGAAAAAATGACCTTGCAGTCACAAGACCTTGATACTATGACTCCACAGTCTCTTATTAATAACCGTCCTGTTACTGCTGCAATTAAAGAGTTCTTTGGTTCTTCTCCATTATCACAATTTATGGACCAAACCAACCCACTTTCAGAGTTAACACACAAACGTCGTCTATCTGCTCTTGGTCCTGGTGGTCTTTCTAGAGATCGTGCAGGATTTGAGGTTCGTGACGTTCACTACAGTCACTATGGACGTATGTGTCCTATTGAAACTCCTGAAGGTCCTAACATCGGTTTGATTTCTTATCTTGCTACCTATGCAAAGATTAATAAGTACGGCTTTATTGAAGCTCCTTTCCGTAAGGTTGATAAAGCTACTGGCTGTGTACTTAACGAGGTTGAGTATATGACAGCCGATACCGAGGACGAGTTTATTGTTGCTCAGGCTAATGAGCCGTTGGATGAAAATGGTAAGTTTATAAATGCTAAAGTTAATGCCCGTCATCGCGATAACTTCCTTGAGATTGAAAATTCTAAAGTAGATTATATGGATGTTTCGCCTAAGATGGTTGTTTCGGTTGCTACTGCTATGATTCCGTTCCTTGAGAATGACGATACTAACCGTGCGCTCATGGGTTCAAACATGCAGAAGCAAGCCGTTCCTCTACTCCGTACTGAAAATCCTTTTGTTGGAACAGGTATGGAATATCAAGCTGCTATAGATTCGGGCGTTGTTGTGCTTGCTAACGAAGCTGGTACAGTTACTTCTGTGTCTGCAGAAAAAATAACAATTATGCAAGATAATGCAGAGATTGTTGATTACAATTTAATTAAGTTTATGCGTTCTAACCATGGTACTTGTATCAACCAGAAACCTATCGTTGAGGTTGGTCAACATGTAGAGAAGGGCGAGGTTATTGCCGATGGTCCTGCTACAAGCAATGGTGAAATCAGTCTTGGTAAAAATGCTTTAATCGGCTTTATGACCTGGGAAGGCTATAACTATGAGGACGCTGTTCTTATTAACGAAAAACTTGTTCGCGAAGATATGTATACCTCTGTTCATATTGAAGAGTATGAATTAGAAGCTCGCGATACTAAACTCGGACCGGAAGAAATCACAAGAGATATCCCTAACGTTGGTGAAGATGCTCTAAAAGACCTTGATGAGCGCGGTATTATCCGTATCGGTGCTGAGGTTCGTGCAGGTGATATTCTTGTTGGTAAGGTTACACCTAAGGGTGAAACCGAACTCACCGCCGAGGAAAGATTACTTCGTGCAATCTTCGGTGAAAAGGCTAGGGAAGTGCGTGATACTTCACTTAGAGTGCCTCACGGTGAATATGGTACTATCGTTGACGTTCAGGTGTTTGACCGTGAAAATTCATCAGAACTCAATCCTGGTGTAAATCTTGTTGTTCGTTGCTATATTGCACAAAAACGTAAGATTTCTGTTGGTGACAAAATGGCTGGTCGTCACGGTAACAAGGGTGTTGTTTCTAGAATCCTTAAGAGTGAAGATATGCCGTTCTTACCAGATGGTACACCACTTGATATAGTTCTTAATCCTTTGGGCGTTCCTTCACGTATGAACATCGGTCAGGTTTTAGAAGTGCACTTAGGTCTTGCAGCCAAGGCTCTTGGTTGGAAGGTTTGCACTCCTGTATTTGACGGTGCTCATGAGAGTGATATTCGCAAATGCTTTGCATTAGCAGAGGAGAACACCAAGTCAGATAGTTATGCAGATAAAGATTCTGCTAAGATTGACTTCTCTCATATTCCTTTAAGAGAAGATGCAAAAACACAACTTTACGACGGACGTACAGGCTTACCGTTTGATAACCCTGTAACCGTTGGTTATATGTATTATCTCAAACTTCATCACTTGGTTGATGATAAAATCCATGCCCGTTCAACCGGTCCGTACTCTCTTGTTACTCAACAGCCTCTTGGCGGTAAAGCACAGTTTGGTGGACAGCGTTTCGGTGAAATGGAAGTTTGGGCACTTGAAGCTTATGGTGCTGCATACACCTTGCAGGAAATCTTAACCATTAAGTCTGACGATATTGTTGGACGTGTTAAGACTTACGAGTCTATTGTAAAGGGCTTGAATGTTCCTAAAGCAGGCGTTCCAGAATCATTTAAGGTTCTTATTAAAGAATTACAATCATTGTCTCTTGATGTTAAGGTTCTTGATTCGGATAACAATGAGCTTGACCTTCGTCAGACCTATGAAGATGACGATGATATGGGTATTGCACCCGCTACAGATGATGAGGTTTTTGAAAACGAGACAGTTGCAGTTGAAGGTTCATTTGACGGCTTCGGCTTTGAAGATGAAGAGGGTAACGCCATCGTTGAAGAAACTGCAGAAACCTACGAAGATTAATATAGGAGGAGATAGACAATATGGAAGGCATTGAATTTAAATCTATTCAAATTGGATTGGCGTCTCCCGAACAGATACGCAGTTGGTCATATGGCGAAGTTAAAAAGCCTGAGACTATTAACTACCGTACTTTAAAACCAGAACGTGATGGTCTTTATTGTGAGAAAATCTTTGGACCTACTAAGGACTGGGAATGTCACTGCGGTAAGTATAAAAGAATCAGATACAAGGGTAAGATATGTGACCGTTGTGGCGTTGAAGTTACACGCGCTAAGGTTCGTCGTGAGCGTATGGGTTGCATTGAACTTGCTGCTCCTGTATCACACATTTGGTACTTCAAAACAATTCCTTCAAGAATGGGTCTTGTACTTGATGTATCACCTAAAAACTTAGAACAAGTACTTTACTTCTCTCAATACATTGTTATTGATCCGGGTACCGTTCCCGAAATTCAGAAGAAAGAACTTCTAACCGAAACTCAATATCGTGAACTTCGCGAAAAGTATGATGATGAGTTTGAGGCAGGAATGGGTGCAGAATCCATTAAAAAACTTCTTGAAGAAATAGATCTTGATGAAACTTGTGAACAGTTAAAACTTGATTTAGAAAATGCTACAGGTCAAAAACGCGCTAGAATCATTAAGCGTTTAGAGGTTTTAGAGGCATTCCGTAATTCTGGCAACCGTCCTGAGTGGATGATTATGGACGTACTTCCTGTTATCCCACCCGACCTTCGTCCTATGGTACAGTTAGATGGTGGACGTTTTGCAACTAGCGACCTTAATGACCTTTATAGAAGGGTTATTAACCGTAACAATCGCTTAAAGCGTTTGTTAGAACTTGGCGCTCCAGACATTATCGTTCGTAATGAAAAGAGAATGTTGCAAGAGGCTGTAGATGCTCTTATTGATAACGGTCGCCGTGGCAAACCTGTTACAGGTCCTAACAACCGTGCATTAAAATCACTTTCTGATATGCTTAAAGGTAAGCAAGGCCGTTTCCGTCAAAACCTTCTTGGTAAGCGTGTTGACTATTCTGGTCGTTCGGTTATCGTTGTTGGTCCTGAACTTAAAATGTATCAATGCGGTGTGCCAAAAGAGATGGCTCTTGAATTATTTAAACCATTCGTAATGAAGCGTTTGGTTGAAATAAATGCAGTTGGCAATATCAAGTCGGCTCGTAAAATGGTAGAGCGTGCTAGCAACGAGGTTTGGGATGCACTTGAAACAGTTATTAAAGAACATCCTGTTCTTTTAAACCGTGCACCTACACTTCACCGTCTTGGTATCCAAGCGTTTGAGCCGGTTTTAGTTGAGGGTAGGGCACTTAAACTCCATCCACTTGTATGTACTGCATACAATGCAGACTTTGACGGTGACCAGATGGCAGTTCACGTTCCTCTTTCTGCTGAGGCTCAAGCAGAAGCAAGATTCTTAATGCTTGCTGCTAATAACCTTTTAAAACCTTCTGACGGTAAACCTGTTTGTGTACCTACACAGGATATGGTTCTTGGTTCTTACTACTTGACTCTTGTTAAACACGATGAACCTGGAAAGGGTAAGGTGTTTAGCAGTAAAGACGAAGCGATTATGGCTTACAACGCAGGTGCTGTTGGCTTACATTCTCCTATTAAGGTTAGAATGAGTGGCAATGATAAGAATGGTCAGCCCATCAAGAGAATCATTGATGCAACAGTTGGTTTCTTGCTATTTAATGAATCTATTCCTCAAGACCTTGGTTATGTAGACCGCTCTGTTGAGGGTCACGAACTTGATCTTGAAATTTCTCCTTACAAAACCGAGAAAGATGGCAGCATAGTTGCCAATAAGGTTGGTAAGAAAAAGTTAAGCGAAATCGTTGAAAAATGTATTGATGTTCACGGAACAAGCGAATCTTCAATTGTTTTGGATAAAATTAAGGCTACAGGCTTTAAATATTCAACACAGGGTGCTATTACTGTTGCAGTTTGTGATGCAGTAATTCCACCTGCCAAAGCAGAACTTATTAAGGCTGCTGAGGATAAGATTGATGCCGTTAATGAGCAATATGATTTCGGTTTCATTAGCAACAATGAAAGACTTGCACAAGTTATTTCTATTTGGAACACCACGACTGATGAAGTTGCTGATGCTCTAAAAGAAAACCTTGATGAGTTCAACCCAATTTATATGATGGCAGACTCAGGTGCTCGTGGTTCTATGAACCAGATTAGACAGCTTGCAGGTATGCGTGGTCTTATTTCTAATACTTCAGGTCAAGTTATTGAAGTTCCTATTCGTGCTAACTATCGTGAAGGTCTAAACGTATTAGAGTACTTTATTTCTTCTCGTGGTGCTCGTAAAGGTCTTGCTGATACCGCGCTTCGTACTGCCGACTCCGGTTACCTAACCCGCCGTCTTGTTGACGTTTCGCAAGATGTTATCATTCGTGATGATGATTGCGGTACTACCAACGGTTTAACAGTAAGCGACATTAACGAAGGCAACACTGTAATTGAACCGTTGTCAGACCGTTTAGAAGGCAGATTCCTTCTTAATGATGCTATTAACCCAAAAACAGGCGAAGTTGTTTGGCTTGCAAGCGAGCAATTTGATGAAGATGGTAATAAGATTGCCAATAGTGGCGTAGTAACCAAGACAGGTGCTAAAGCAATCGTTGCTGCAGGTATTGAAAAGATTCAAATTCGTTCAATTCTCACATGTCGTTCAAGACACGGCGTATGTAAAAAGTGTTATGGTTCTAACCTTGCTACCAATAAAGCAGTTACTGTTGGCGAGGCAGTTGGTATTATAGCTGCTCAGTCAATTGGTGAGCCTGGTACTCAGCTTACAATGAGAACCTTCCATACTGGTGGTATTGCTAACGCTGAGGATATTACACAGGGTCTACCTCGTGTTGAAGAGTTGTTTGAGGCTCGTCGTCCTAAGCGTGCTGGTATTGTATGCGAAATTTCGGGTACAATTCGTTTAGGTGAGGAAAAGAGAAATACCGTTGTGTATGTTACCGACAACGAGAATAAAGATGAACGTAAATATGTTATTCCTTATGATTATCATCTCCGTTCAAATATTGTAGACGGTACTGAAATTACAAAGGGTGAATCAATAACAGAAGGTGCGGTAAGCCCACAGGATATTCTTGCTGTTATGGGACCTGATGCAGTTCAGGATTATATCATTGCTCAAATCCAAAGTGCATACCGTTTACAAGGTGTTGATATCAACGATAAGCACATTGAGGTTATCGTTCGTCAAATGATGCGTAAGGTTAGAATTCTTGATAATGGTAGCACAAATCTCCTACCGGGAACATTGGTTGACAGGGGAGAAGTTTATGCACAGAATGATGAGATTGAAACTCGCATAGCTGCAGGTGAAGAAGGCTTAGCAATTGCTACTTATGAGCCTACACTGCTTGGTATTACCAAAGCTTCACTTGCTACAGAGTCGTTCTTATCTGCTGCTTCATTCCAAGAAACAACCAGAGTTCTTACCGATGCTGCTATTCACGGCAAAGTTGACCCACTATTTGGTCTTAAAGAAAATGTTATTATTGGTAAACTTGTTCCTGCAGGTACAGGCCTTAATAACTATGAGTCAAGTGATAACGTTGAGTCAACTTCGTACGACTTTGATGAAGAGTTTTCAGATAAGTTAGATGACACTTTAGCACAAGGATAAAATAATTGTCAAAGGTATTGACAATCTTATGTATTGTGTGATACAATCATTAAGTGTGTGAATATTTGTATTTTATGCAGGCGCAGGGTTACTTGCGTCTGCATTGAATAGCATATTTTATTTTAGGAGGTGTAATATGCCAACCTTTAACCAGCTTGTACGCAGTGGTCGTTCAACTATTGAGAAAAAGGCTAAGGCCCCGGCGCTATTAAAAGGTTTCAACTCAATGAAACAGCGTCCTACCGATAATTGCTCACCACAGAAGCGTGGCGTTTGTACCGCGGTTAAAACTTCTACCCCTAAAAAGCCTAACTCGGCTCTTCGTAAAATTGCCAGGGTTCGTCTTTCAAACGGTATTGAGGTTTCAGCTTATATCCCCGGTATCGGCCACAACCTTCAAGAACATAGCGTGGTTCTAATTCGTGGCGGTCGTGTTAAGGACCTACCTGGTGTGCGTTATCACATCATTCGTGGTACCTTAGATACACAGGGCGTTGCAAATAGAATGCAGGCTCGTTCTAAGTACGGCGCTAAGCGTCCAAAAGCAAGTGCTGCTAAATAAGCACAAAACTCATTTAATTGACAAATCTCTACTGCATTATCAAGCAGTGGCGTTTATATATACGCCTTTTGCTTGGTGCCACGGGAATTTTGTCACCGAGTACCTATGATATCATTAATGTGAAGGAGGGAAGTGAAGTGCCAAGAAGAGGCTTTATTGCAAAACGTGATGTTTTGCCGGATCCCGTATACAATTCAAAAATTGTAACTCGTTTAATCAATAATGTAATGTTAGACGGTAAAAAGGGTGTAGCCCAAAAAATCGTTTACGGTGCTTTTGAGATTATCAGTGAAAAAACAGGTAAGGAACCCCTTGAGGTTTTTGAACAGGCTATGGAAAACATTATGCCTCAATTAGAGGTTAAGGCTGTTCGTAAAGGTGGTGCTACCTATCAGGTACCATTTGAGGTACGTCCTGAGAGAAAGCAAACATTAGGTCTACGCTGGCTTACAACTTATAGCCGCGCTCGTTCAGAGGAGACCATGAAAGAACGTTTAGCCGGTGAAATCATTGACGCAACTAACGGCTTGGGTGGCGCGTTCAAGAAACGCGAAGACACTCATAAGATGGCCGAAGCTAACAAGGCGTTCGCTCACTACAGATGGTAATTCCATCATAATTTATAAGTATATTAGGAGGACATTATGCCAAGAAAGGTTTCTCTTGAATTTACAAGAAATATTGGTATCATGGCCCACATTGACGCAGGTAAAACCACCACCACAGAGCGTATTCTTTACTATACCGGTGTTAACCACAAGATTGGTGAAACACATGATGGTACCGCTACTATGGACTGGATGGATCAAGAGCAGGAGAGAGGTATTACAATTACCTCCGCTGCTACTACTTGCTTTTGGAAGGACCATCGTATCAATATAATTGACACTCCCGGACACGTTGACTTTACTGTTGAAGTACAACGTTCTTTGCGTGTTCTTGACGGTTCTGTTACAGTTCTTTGTGCTAAAGGTGGCGTTGAGCCCCAGTCAGAAACTGTTTGGAGACAGGCCGACGATTATAAAGTTCCGCGTATGATTTATGTTAATAAAATGGACATAATGGGCGCTGACTTCTATAATGTTTTGCAAATGGTTAAAGACCGTTTCCAATGTAATGCTGTTCCCATTCAGCTACCAATTGGTGCTGAGGACACATTCTGCGGTATCGTTGACCTTATTGCTAATGATGCTGAGGTTTATTATGATGACCTTGGTAAAGATGTTCGTCATGAGGAAATTCCTGACGAAATGAAAGAACTTGCCGAAAAATACAGAAATGCTCTTATTGAGTCTGTTGTTGAAATGGACGAAGAGTTAATGGAGAAGTATTTTGAAGGTATTGAACCTACTGTTGAGGAAATCAAAAAGATTATCCGTAAAGCAACAATAGCAGGTGAAATGGTTCCTATTTGTTGTGGTACTTCATATCGTAACAAGGGTGTTCAACCACTTCTTGATGCTATCGTTGACTTTATGCCTGCACCTACTGATGTTGAAGCTATCAAGGGCGTAAATCCTGATACCGACGAAGAGGAAGTTAGACATTCTTCGGATGACGAGCCTTTTGCTGCTCTTGCATTCAAAATTGCTACTGACCCATTTGTTGGTAAAATCTGCTTCTTCCGTGTATATTCGGGTTCTGTAGATGCTGGTACTTCAGTATATAACTCTGTTAAAGACAATAGAGAAAGAATTGGCCGTATCTTGCAGATGCATGCTAATCATAGAGAAGATATTGAAACTTGTTATGCAGGTGATATTGCTGCCGCTGTTGGTCTTAAAAACACCACCACTGGTGATACCCTTTGCGACGAAAAGAATCCTGTTGTGCTTGAATCAATGAACTTCCCTGATCCTGTTATCCGTGTTGCTATTGAGCCTAAAACAAAGGCTGGTCAAGAAAAGATGGGCTTAGCTCTTGCTAAACTTGCTGAAGAAGATCCAACCTTCAGATGCTATACTGATGAGGAAACAGGTCAAACAATTATTGCAGGTATGGGTGAGCTTCACCTTGAAATTATTGTTGATAGACTTCTTCGTGAGTTTAAGGTAGAAGCAAACGTTGGTAAGCCTCAGGTTGCTTACAAAGAAACCATACGTAAATCAGCAGATGTTGATGAGAAATATGCTCGTCAGTCCGGTGGTAAAGGTCAATACGGTCATGTTAAAATTACCGTTGAGCCTAACGAAACCGGTAAGGGTTATGAATTCATCAACAATATCGTTGGTGGTGCTATTCCTAAGGAGTATATTCCTGCTGTTGACGCCGGTATCCGCGGCGCTATGCAGGCTGGTGTTCTTGCAGGCTATCCTGTTGTTGATACCAAGGTTACCCTTTATGATGGTTCTTACCACGAGGTTGACTCTTCTGAAATGGCATTTAAGATTGCCGGTTCTATGGCATTCAAGAGTGCTTGCCGCAAGGCAGATCCTGCAATTCAAGAGCCTATAATGAAGGTTGTTGTAATTGTACCTGAAGATTATATGGGCGATGTTATCGGTGACCTTAACTCTCGTCGTGGCGAGATTCAAGGTTTTGAAGACAGAATGGGTGGCGTTAAACAGATTAATGCACGAGTTCCTCTTAGCGATATGTTCGGTTATGCAACCGACCTTCGTTCAAAAACTCAGGGTCGTGGCCAATACGTAATGGAGCCCGACGGTTATAAAGAAGTTCCTAAGAGCATTGCTGAAAAAATCATTGCTTCAAGAACTAAGCAAGACTAATATAAATTGAAAAAAGGCTTGCAATTTTATAAAATTTTTGATAAAATGCAATTAAGCATTCTAGCTAATTAATAATTTCTTAATTTTAAGGAGGAAATTCCAATGGCAAAAGAAAAATTTAACAGATCAAAACCCCATGTTAACATTGGTACTATTGGCCACGTTGACCATGGTAAGACCACTCTTACCGCAGCAATCACTAAGACTCTTTCTTTAAAGGGTCAAGCACAGTTTGAAGACTATGCTAACATTGATAAGGCTCCTGAAGAGAGAGAGCGTGGTATTACAATTAATACTGCACACGTTGAGTACGAGACTGACAATCGTCACTATGCTCACGTTGACTGCCCTGGACATGCTGACTATATCAAAAACATGATCACTGGTGCTGCTCAGATGGACGGCGCTATCCTTGTTATCGCTGCTACTGATGGTCCTATGGCTCAAACTAAAGAGCATCTTCTTCTTGCTCGTCAGGTTGGCGTTCCTTACATCGTTGTATTTATGAACAAATGCGACCTCGTTGATGACGCTGATCTTTTAGAGTTAGTTGAAATGGAAATCCGTGAGACTCTTGATAAGTACGAATTCCCTGGCGATGATACTCCTATCATCAAGGGTTCTGCTTTCAAAGCTCTTGAAGCTGCTGATGATCTTAGCGATCCTGCATATGCTCCTATTATTGAGCTTATGGAGGCTGTTGACTCTTACATTCCTACTCCTGATCGTAAAGCTGACCAACCATTCCTTATGCCTGTTGAAGACGTATTCACTATCACTGGTCGTGGTACTGTTGCAACTGGTAGAGTTGAGCGTGGTCAATTAAAACTTAACGATGAAGTAGAAATCGTTGGTCTTAAAGACGAAAAGAGCAAGACTGTTGTTACAGGTATTGAGATGTTCCACAAGCTTCTTGACTATGCAGAGGCTGGCGATAACATCGGTGCTCTTCTCCGTGGTGTTCAGAGAACAGATATTGAGCGTGGTCAAGTACTTTGCGCTCCTAACACCATTCAACCTTTAACCAAGTTCCACGGTCAAGTTTACGTTCTTACCGCTGCTGAAGGTGGCCGTCATAAGCCTTTCTTCACCAACTATCGTCCTCAGTTCTATTTCAGAACTACCGACGTTACCGGTGTTATTACTCTTCCTGCTGGCACAGAGATGTGCATGCCTGGTGATAACGTAGAGATGGATGTTGAGCTTATCACTCCTATCGCTATTGAAGAAGGCCTTCGTTTCGCTATCCGTGAGGGTGGCCGTACCGTTGGTTCAGGCGTTGTTACTGCTGTTAAATAAGCAATAAATAACTTTAAAAGGTGTTTACTGTAAAGTAAACACCTTTTTTTATTTACAAATCTATATTGTTGTGTTAATATAATACTTAGTGATTTTTAATAGTTTTTGGGGGATAATATGAAACTAATCATTGCATCAAATAATAAACATAAAATAATTGAAATTAAGCAGATATTAGGTAAATATTTTGATACTATCCTTTCTTTAAAAGAAGCAGGTATTGACCATGAAACCATAGAAGATGGTGAAACATTTTTAGAAAATGCAAAGAAAAAAGCAACCGAAATAGCACAAATTTCGGGTTGCTTTTCAATAGCTGATGATAGTGGACTTTGTGTGGATGCATTAGATGGTGCCCCGGGCATATATTCTGCACGTTACTGTGGTCATCATGGTGATGATGAAGCTAATAATGACCTTCTTATTGAAAATCTCACAAACGAGCCAAATAAAAGTGCACATTATACCTGTGCTATTGTTTTGGCTTCACCAAATGGTAAAACCTTTAGTGCTGAAGACTACATGCACGGTGAAATTATTTTAGAGCGTCAAGGTGATAACGGTTTTGGTTATGATCCTATTTTCTTTTTGCCTGAGTATAATAAAACTGTTGCACAGATTACACCTCAAGAAAAGAATAAAATCAGCCATAGAGCAAAGGCTTTGGTATCGTTATTATCTAAACTTGAAAACGATGCTGAATTTCAAAATATGTGCAAATAAAAACAGCAACATTGATTTGTTGCTGTAAGTGTTTATTTGTTTTCAGGAACCTCTTTATAAAGGTTGAATCTAAATAAGAGTGATTCATCTTCAGGGTTAGCGCAACGAAGTGTTGCCTCGCCAATAACGGCTCCCTTCATTATGTTTGCAACACCCATCATTTGACACAGCTTGGATTTTAAGTTTAGCACATCACCTTCAGAGGTTTCTAAAAACACTTCTCCCTTACAAGCATCAAGTGTTTTCATAAAATCGGCAATATCAATGTCGTGCATAACGATAAATTTTTGCATAATTTATATCTCCTTTCTTTTTTTCTGCGTATATTTTAGCAAAATAAAATCAATATGTCAATAACTATGATAAAAATGAGGTTATAATAATGGATTGGCTAGAAATATCTTTAGAAATATCCGTATCTGAAATTGATACTGCGGCGGCAATTGCTAATATGTCTGTTCCGTATGGTATATATATTGAAGATTATTCAGATTTAGAACAAGGCGCAAGAGAGATTGCACATATAGATTTAATTGATGAAGAATTATTAGAACGAGATAAATCGGTTGCTACAATTCATATATATTTTAATGCAGAAGATAATTTCGTTGAGGCAAAGGAATATCTTATGGAACAGTTAAAAGCTGCTAAAATTAAGTTTACCCTAAAAACCAATAATATATCCGAAAGTGATTGGAAAGACAACTGGAAAAAGTTTTTTAAAGTAACCGAAATAGGTGAAAAATTATTAATAGTGCCAAGTTGGGAACAGGTGAATGACTTTAAAGGCAGAATCCCGCTTAATATAGACCCAGGTGCTGCCTTTGGTACTGGCACACACGCAACAACTAAGTTGTGCCTGGAACTTTTAGAGTCATATAGCAAGGATGCAAGCATGGTTGACATCGGTTGTGGTAGTGGTATTTTAGGAATTGGTGCTGCGCTTTTGGGTGCAAAAGCGGTAATTGGTGTTGATATTGATGCTGTAGCTGTGAAAATTGCAAATGAAAATGCAGTTATCAATAAGGTTGACAATATTGCTAAGTTTATTGAGGGCGACCTTGCTGACAAGATTAGCGGAAAATTTGACATAGTTTGTGCTAATATTGTTGCAGATGCTATTATAGCGTTAGCACCCCAAGTTAAAGGTCTTTTAAAAGATGATGGCGTTTTTATCTGCTCAGGAATAATTGATATTAGAGCAGATGAGGTTGAAAACGCTCTGTTAGAAAATGGTTATAATATAGTAGAACATAAAATCACGGATAATTGGCACGCTTTTGCTGTTAATATATAATTTATTGGAGGATATAATGTTACAGTTTGAAGAACTAAAACTTAAATTAGAGGGTTTTAAAAGCGGTATTGATGAATTAGGTGAGGCTCTTGGTATAGAAAAACTAAAAAACACCATTGAAGAAAAGCAAAATCTCACAGCTGCCGAGAATTTTTGGGATGATCCTGAAAGTTCACAAAAAGTCCTACAGCAAATAAGCAGATTACGCGAAAAATTAGAGAAGTATCAGAAACTTTGTACCGATTATACCGACACTCTTGATATAATAGAATTGGCTGACGAAGAGGGGGACTTGTCTCTTTTAGACGAGGTCGTTGTTTCTGTAAAAAATATTGAAGAAAGTATGGAAAAGCAGCGTCTAGATACTTTAATGACTGGTGAGTACGATGCAAACAATTCAATTTTAACCTTTCACGCCGGTGCAGGTGGTACAGAGGCGCAGGATTGGGCAGAAATGCTTTTGAGAATGTATACTCGCTGGGCGGATAGCCATGGATTTAAGGTCAATGTTACCGATATTTTAGATGGTGATGAGGCAGGTATTAAGAGCGCAACAATAGTTGTTGAAGGTGAAAATGCTTATGGTTACTTAAAAAGCGAAATTGGTGTTCATAGGCTTGTTCGCGTATCTCCTTTTGATGCATCGGGTAGACGCCATACATCTTTCGCTTCTTTAGAAGTTATGCCGGAAATTTCTGATGACATTGAAATTGATATAAGAGAAGAAGATATTAAAATGGATGTTTTCCGTTCAAGCGGTGCGGGTGGTCAGCATATCAATAAAACCAGTTCCGCAGTACGCTTAACACACATTCCGTCGGGTATTGTAGTTGCCTGCCAAAATGAACGAAGCCAACATCAAAACCGCGAACGTGCTATGAAAATGCTTAAATCAAAATTGTTAGAAATAAAAGAGCGTGAGCACTTAGATAAAATTGAGGACATTAAGGGTGTGCAAAAGGAAATAG
The DNA here is from genome assembly GCA_045630515.1 of Acutalibacteraceae bacterium. Lineage (GTDB taxonomy): Bacteria > Bacillota > Clostridia > Oscillospirales > Acutalibacteraceae > UMGS1532. The sequence continues at coordinate 263,012 of JAZQTG010000076.1, read as the reverse complement.
CTTGGGGTAGCCAGATACGTTCCTATGTCTTTATGCCATATACTCTTGCTAAAGACCATAGAACCGGCTTTGAAAACGGTAATATTAACGCCGTTATGGACGGTGATATTGACGGCTTCATAAATGCATATTTAAAAGCACAGTCACTTGGCAACTTACAAAATAATTAGTTGTACAAAAGTCAACCGACGAGATACTAGTTGGTTGACTTTATTTGTTGACATAGAACTTTAGATTTGATAAAATTTATATAAAAGAAAATGGAGGTTTTACTATGGGCAATATGGCATCTCTTGTTAAGAAATATAGGAAAAATAATGGCCTTACACAAGTTGAGTTAGGCAAAAAACTATTTGTAACAAAACAGGCGGTTTCTAAATGGGAAAACGACAAAACATTGCCCGATTTGGAAACCATTAAAAAAATTGCAAAAGTTTTAAATATTCCGAGTGATGAAATTTTAGGTAATATTTCAGATGATCCTAGGGTTAATTCCGAAATTTTAGAATATATGAAGTATAGTGCAAAGGTGAAAAAAGAGCAAACTCAAATTGAAAAATGGCGTGACTTTAAATTTGGTATGTTTATACATTATGGTTTATATTCTATTCAAGGACAGGGCGAGTGGTCGTTGATACGTAACCATTATGATGTAGATGAATATTCAAAACTAGCCAAAGAGTTTACTGCAGAAAAGTTTGATGCAAAATATCTTGTTAATCTTGCAAAAGCCGCAGGTATGAAGTATATGGTGTTTACTGCACGTCATCACGAAGGATACTGCTTGTTTGATAGTAAAAGTTCTATTGATAATTATACCGTTATGAATTCTCCTTGCAAACGTGACTTGGTTGCAGAATTTTGCAAGGAATGTAGAGATGCAGATTTAGGTGTTGGCATATATTATTCACCTGCAGATTGGCGTTGTAAAGGTTTCTTTATGCCGTATTTATATAAAAATAGCGCAGATAAAATGATTAAGCAGTGCTATGATCAAATTGACGAGTTAATGCAAAACTACGGCAAAATAGATATAATGTGGTTTGACCATGGAGACGATTACATAATTTCGTATGGTATAGATTTAAGTTTTCCTCACATACCTAGACCTACTGATTGGCGTAAAAAACCAATTGTAAAAGAGTTCTGGGGAGAGTTTGAGATAGATAAAAAAATACGCGAGATGCAACCAGAAATTGTAGTAAATAATCGTCTAGGTATGCATAGAACAGGTGATTATATTACGCCAGAGAGAGTGGTTGGTAACTTTAATGTTAACGACCCTTGGGAAACTTGTGAGTGTTTATCTGAATCTTGGGGATACGAGCCAAATAAAGTAACCATGAGTTTAGAAAATGTTGTTCATCTTCTTATTGAGGTCATTACCGGTGGTGGTAATTTGCTACTTAATCTTAGCCCTAAAGGTGATGGCTCTATTGATAAAGAACACGCCGACCGTTTGATAGAAGTAGGTAAGTGGACCTCTAAATACAGCGAAGCAATCTATGGTACACGTGGTGGCCCTTTAAAAAACGTGTCAGGTGTTGGCGGATTTACAAATAAGGGCAACAAACTATACTGCTTTATTGAGGATAAAAATTGTAAAACATTTAAAGTTCCGCTATGCAATTCTAAAGTTGTTAATATTAAAACTTTAAGCGATGAGAGAATAGCCTCTACTAAAGAATCTGACGGAGTATTAACCATAAATTTAAATTCACCTTGCAAAGATAAAATTGCAGCAGTTGTTGAAATTGAGTTTGATAATAATGTAAAAGAAATATTTAAAGATTTTGATCCGGATTCTTTCATTGCATTTTAAAAACTATGAGGTGCTTAAAATGAGTATAAATACAGCGACAGAAAATTGCGGAGTACACGCAAAGGTTATAACACCTAACGATAATTATCATTATTTCTTTGGGTATTATGATTTACAGCCCTTTGATACAACCGGTAGGTATCATTTGTGCCAACGTGTAAAATTTGATGATAGACAGCCTACAGAGGATGATATAAGCGAAATTGGTGCAATTGATTTAAAAACAAACGGGTTTATTAAATTTGCAGAAACTACTGCTTGGAATTTTCAACAAGGATCACTATTGCAGTGGTTTAAAGACGATCAGCATATTATATTTAATGTTAGGGAAAATAATATTTTTAGATCATGTATATTAAATATTAAAAGCGGTGAAAAGAAAATATTGCCAATGGCAATAGCAAACCTTTCAAGTGATTGTACAAAAGCATTGTGTGTTAATTTTTCAAGAATTTTTGATTTTAGGGCAGGCTATGGCTATGCAGGTGTACCTGATAAGTTCAATAATGTTAATGCACCCGAAGAAGACGGCGTTTTCTTAATGGATACAGATAGCGGCGAGGTAAAACTTGTTTTAAGTTATACAAAACTTCGTGATGCTTATTTTGAAGAACCGTTTTCGCGTGATAAACTTTTGGTTAATCACATTAATTTTAATCCGTCGGGCACACGATTTGTAATGCTCTTTAGAAATTTTACAACACCGGAACAGCCAATATGGAGAACACAATTAATTACAAGTGATATAGATGGCAATATACACCGTATGTCTCAGTTTGGCGTGCACTCTCACTATAATTGGAAAAATGATACTGAACTGTTAATATATACATATTATGATGTTAACAATCAAGATAGAGGCTTATGGGTGTATACTGATAACGAGGATAAAGCGGTAAAACTTCCAGACCCTAACCCGACCGGTGACATACATTGCTTATATTCACCTAACAGAAGGTATATTATGGGAGATGATTATGGCGGTATCAGAAAACTACACTTTATTGATACAAAAACCAATAAAGAGTACATTTTAGGTGAGTATGTGTCTTTAAATTCTGATGCTAATGCAATAGAGTATCGTTGTGACCTGCATGCAAGATTTGATAGATCCGGCAGATATATTTCCTTTGATAGTAATCATATTGGTAAAAGAACAATATGCATAATGGATTTAAATGATTTGGAAGGATATGAATATTAAACTTAAAAACAACAATGAGTTTGCTTTAAAAATTATTGAGTATTTTTAAATTTTTACTTGACAAATTTATTATAAGCCTTTATAATATCATTGTTGCGCCGCTGTGGTGGAATTGGCAGACACAAGGGACTTAAAATCCCTCGGTAGCAATATCGTACCGGTTCAAGTCCGGTCAGCGGCACCAATAAAAGACACGCTTTTTAGCGTGTCTTTTATTTTTAATATTGATTACTTGCGCCTATTAAGGTCAATATGCTATAATATTTAATAATTCTTATACGAAATGATGGTGCAAATTGAAGATGGTTGTGTACAATTTGTTGCAATAAAATCGCTTCACGGTAACACGCTTAAATTACAAAACCCTTGGTCTAAAGCCTATCTTAATGGTGAATTATTTAAAGATAATATCATTACCGTAGAAACTAAAACTGATAATCTTTATCTGTTTACCAAAACGGCTAACGAGGAATTTAATTTCGTACAGCAAAAACCAGTACAGAACAACGAGCAAAAAGTACACAAAGATAATATTACAACTCTGGGTACACATCGTTCATTCTAATTGAAATGCTAAAAAAACACTCACCAAAATGGTGAGTGTTTTTATTATATTTCAGATGAGATGCGTTCTCACTCTGCTTTAAAATAATCAGTATTTTTTGAAATTTTATAATTTCGTCTGCGAAGCAGATACCGAACTTCTTACTTATTACTTTAAAAATCCAACGACTTTTTTAGTGAAGAGTGAATAGATAATAGGTAATAAGTAAAAAATCCAAGAACTTAACGTCCTTGGAATTTTTGGCTGGGGTGGCAGGATTCGAACCTACGAATGCAGCAGTCAAAGTGCTGTGTCTTACCGCTTGACGACACCCCAATATTAAGTTTTGTAAAGAACACCGTGACTAGAATGCCGCGGTGTTCTTATGGGGTGGATAATCGGGTTCGAACCGACGACCTCCAGGGCCACAACCTGGCACTCTAACCAACTGAGCTATATCCACCATTTATTCCGCGCAAAAACTATTATAGCAACTAGTGGTAGATTTGTCAATACCTAAATTACATATTTTAAAGAACAAAATCTTCTTTACTATAATCATCTGAAATTGATTGTTTTACCGGTTGGCGCTTTAATATATCGTAACGATATTTTCTGCATTTGTCACTTGCTTCAACAACACCGCGGTATTTACAAAATAACGTATCGCTTCCTGGATATTTGGTAGCATAACGGCAGTATTCGCAACGTTTTACGATTGACTTATTAAATAACTTTAATGCCATAAATTGCACCTCGTATTATCTTAATATATACATTGTAGCACATTGTGTTGTCATTTTCCATAGTTTTTTAGTTTTCTTTGTAAAAATGTGAGTGTTGTAAGTATAAATAGCATTAGGGTAATAGAGGCTAGCGGCGTTGAATTGTAACCTTTAAAGTCTATGTTGTTAATGTTAATGGTTGTTATGCTTTGCGGAAAAAGCCTTAGCAAAATATAAGTAGTTAATACATTTATAATACCACAAATCGTTTTTACTGCTATAATTATTATAAACCTGGGTTTTACGTCTTTGGCGGCTGATAGTACTTGCATTACAACAGATAAACCACCAAAACCTATTAAAAATGCTACGTAATAAATAGAAATATTTGCGCCTTTTATAACTCCTACACTTATCTCTAGTAGACAAACAAGCCAATCACTTATATTAAATTTTTCGGCAAGGTTTATTATTGCACTGCCTATAATAACCCAGCCACAAATAATTGCCAGTGTTTTGTTTGCAGTATTAATAGCATCACAAAAACAGCTTATGTAATTGGTTTTTTGCGAGGTTTTATTAGTATAACAAATAAATCGTTTTCGGAAGATAAATGCTAATAAAATAGGGGTTAAAACTGCAGACACAAATAAAATATATCCAATGGATTTATTATTATAAACACTACTACCAATGGCAGAAATTAAAAAAGCAGGTCCTGGGTTAATGCTAAGACAAATTAACATTTCTGCACTACCTTTTGATATCGCTTGGCTTTTATATAATTCATTAATTAATTTTGCGCCAACAGGATAACCGCAAAAAAGAGATAAAATCAGCGCACTGCCTGCACTTTCGCTTAGATTGAATGTTTTTGCAAAAAATCTACTAAACAATCTGTTACCTGTTAATAATTCTGAATTTATACAAAACACAGACAAAACCGTAAATATGTATAAAGACGGCAGTATAGTGTTGAAGCATATACCTACGCCGTTAGTAATACCTAATGCAATATCTTTGGAATAGTATATTAATATTGGAAAAGACATAATAACTAATATTAAAATTATAAGTTTTTTCAAGTAATCACCCCTTAAATATATGTATATGTAACGGCAAAGTAATATATAAATTATTAGAGGTGGTTAAATGCCAAAAACAAAAAAATTAAATATACTCAAAAAAAGTAAAAATTCTAAAATTATATTTAGTGAAAAATTTTCAGATTTAACCGAACTAGATGTTACAGAGTGTAAATTAGAGTTAAGATTTAATCGTGAAATTATAATTGAAGGATGTAAAGGTGTTATTGATTATAGCGATGAAAGAATAAGCGTTAATGTACAAAAAGGTATAATTATTATTGAAGGTTCAAAATTGCATTTATATTCATTTCAAGAAAATTGCGCAATAATCAAAGGCGTATTTACTAATGTGGGGTTTGAGGTGTGATATGCTTGAATTATTAAAATACTTAAAAGGGTATCTTTATATTGAAATATCGGGCAATTATCCCGAACGTTTCTTTAATGTTTGTGCCGCTAACCGAATAAAATTATGGGATTACAATAAAAAAGGAAAGAAACTTTATGCCAAAATGTATTGCCGCGATTATTTAAATATCCGCCCAATAAAAAGACGGTGCGATGTTTCTTTAAAAATAGCATCTCGGCACGGATTGCCTACTAAAATTAAACCGTATAATAAAAGATACGGTATGTTAGTGGGCTTTTTTGTTTATTCATTGTTAATTTTTGTACTAACAAATTATATTTGGAGTATTGAAATAAACGGAAATAAATCTTTATCAAAAGATGAAATATTAAGAAACTGCAAAAGCATAGGTGTATATGAGGGGGTTTATAAAAAAAGCATAAACTGTGAAGAATCAAGGCATAGGCTAATACTTAAAAACGGCGATATCTGTTGGGCGTCTTTTATAATAGAGGGTTCTCATTTAACAGTAAATATTTCCGAAACAAAAAAAGCAGAAAAAACCGATACGTCGCTTTCTAACTTAATTGCAATCCGTGATGGAATAGTAGAAAAGATTGAAATAAAAAGAGGTATGCCTACCGTTAAGGTTAACCAAGCAGTATTGAAAGGCGACATACTTGCCAGCGGAACAATGCAGTACGCTGACGGCTCTACACATTTCGTTAACAGTAGCGGTAAGGTTATTGCAAAAACAAAACGCACCCATACTATAACTATTCCAATGTACATAAAACAAAAGAAATATACCGGAGTGACCGAAACGCGATATAAACTGCGCTTTTTTGGAGTGGATATCCCAATAAGTTTTAAACCTATTAATTGTACTGCGGATAAAAAATTAACCGAAATCAAGCTTATGTGTAATTCTTCATATGTGCCAATCTATCTTACGCAAACTAAATTTAAAGAGTATAAGTATGAAAAGGTTAAACTGTCAAATAATGAAATGCTTTCTATGGCTAAAAAGCAATTAAAAGAATATGAAAAAAACGAACTAAAAGAAGTAACGATACTTTCGTATAACGATGATATTGAGTTTAAAGAAAATCAAATTAGTGTTGCGCGACAATACGTATGTAGAGAAAATATAGCAAAAATAGAAAAAATTAAAATTAATACTGTAAATTAGGCAAATATTATGGTATAATGTAGATATAAAGTTGTAACCAAATTTATTGACTAAAAAATTAATAGTTATTTATAAATTTAAGTTTCAATTTTCATAATTAATTTTAAATCATGGAGTTTTGTTATGGCGGAACACGTTATTACGTTAAGCGATGTAAATTATATTTCAGAATTGTTCGGTAATTTTGATGAAAACGTTAAAATGTTGGAAAAGCAATACGGAGTTTCTATAACCAATCATAATGAAAAAATTAAGGTTTGTGGGGATGAGTATGATGTTTCGCTAGCGTTAAAGTCTATAGACGGTTTAATTTCACTGATAAAAAAAGGTGAGAGTATTGGCGAACAAAATGTTAGATATGTTATGTCACTTGTTGCTGATGGTGATGCCGAGAAAATTGAAAGTTTAACCGATGTTAATTGTATTTGCATCAGTTCAAAAGGAAGACCGATAAAACCAAAAACTTTAGGGCAGAAAAAATATATTGAGGCGATTCGTGATAATACAATTACAATCGCTGCAGGGCCTGCCGGTACGGGTAAAACCTATTTAGCGGTTGCAATGGCGGTTACCGCTTTTCGTGCTAAACAGGTTAACAGAATTATTTTAACCCGTCCAGCAGTTGAGGCGGGTGAAAAACTAGGCTTTTTGCCGGGGGATTTGCAACAAAAGGTTGACCCATATTTAAGGCCGCTTTACGATGCTTTGTTTGATATGCTTGGTGCAGAGAACTTTGCAAGGTGCCAGGAGAGAGGGGATATTGAGGTTGCGCCACTAGCCTATATGCGCGGAAGAACTTTAGATGATAGTTTTATTATATTGGACGAAGCCCAAAACACTACTTCAGAGCAAATGAAAATGTTCTTAACTAGAATTGGCGCTAATTCAAAAGCGGTTGTTACGGGCGACGATACTCAGATTGATTTGCCAGATGGTAAAAAATCAGGTTTAAGGGAAGTAATTAAGATTCTTAAAGGAATTGATGATATAAAGGTTATTAAATTAAGCGGCAAGGATGTTGTTAGACATAAACTAGTCCAAGAGATCATCCGTGCTTATGAAAAATATTTTGAAGCTAGGAGTAAAAAGCATGAGTAAGTTAAAAGTTGTTTTCTCTGACAAACAAAAAACAGTTAAATTGCCTACAGGTACACGTATGTTGCTTAGACGTGCATCCTCAGCTGTGCTTATTTATGAAAATTTTGAAGGTGATGCTGAGGTTAATATTCACTTTGTGGACGATATTGAAATCCATAGACTAAATTTAGAGTTTAGGAGTAAAGATGCACCAACCGATGTTCTTTCTTTTCCTATGGGCGAAAACGGTGTCTACGATATAAATCCTGAAACTCAACTCAAGATGCTTGGCGATGTTGTAATTTCTGTTGAAAGGGCTGTTGAGCAAGCCGAGGAGTTTGGGCATACACTTAACCGCGAACTAGCATATTTAACAGTACATTCAATGCTACATCTACTAGGGTTTGACCATGTAAACGGCGGATTAGATGCACTTCGTATGCGTGAGCATGAAGAGGCAATTTTGGGCGGATTAGGTCTTTCTCGCGATGAGTCTTTTGTTGACTAATTTATACTTAAAATTTTGATATAAGGAACATATTATGAGTAAAACTAAATCTGCATTTATTGCTATTATAGGTAGACCTAATGTTGGTAAATCCTCTATTTTAAATAAAATTTTACCCCATAAGGTCGCTGCAGTTTCGGACAAGCCACAAACTACTCGCACTAGAATAATGGGAGTATATACGAAGGATGCTGAGCAGTTGGTATTTATTGATACACCGGGATTTCATAAGCCCCGCAACAAACTCGGTGAGAATATGATTAAGGCTGTAAGTAGCGGTATGAATGATGTTGATGCCGCAATATTGGTTGTAGATGCCTGCCCAAAATTCAAGTTTGATTCCGAAAATTTGCCACCTGCAGAACTGGAATTGATTAAAGGTTTGGAAAAGCGTAAATTACCAGCGATACTTGCTATTAACAAAATTGATTTATTAACTGATAAACAAGAACTTTTAGGTATTATTCTTGCTTATTCAAAGTTGTATGATTTTAATGCTGTTGTACCGTTGAGTGCAAAAACAGGTGATGGTGTTGATGCGCTTTTAAGCGAAGCATTGGCGTTTTCAAAAGAATCAGTACATTATTTTGATGATGATACCGTTACAGATCAGCCTGAACGAGTGTTAGTATCTGAAATTATTAGGGAAAAACTTTTAAGGTTGCTTGATAAGGAGATACCCCACGGTATCGCCATTGAACTTGAACGTTTTGTAGAACGTGATGATAAAAACGGAGAGCCTATTATAGACGTGCACGCTATAGTGTATTGTGAAAAAGAAAGCCATAAAGGCGTTATTATTGGCAAAAGTGGTGCTATGCTTAAAAAAGTTGGTTCTAGCGCACGCCGTGATATAGAAGATTTCTTTGGTTGTAAAGTTTCGCTGAAAATGTGGGTTAAGGTAAAAGAGAATTGGCGCAACAGTAACTTTTTAATTCATGATTTTGGTTTACAAACAGAATAATTTACCTATTATAGATCTGCTTTTAATGGATACAATTTTAATATGATAATATGCATTAAGAGGTAGATTTATGGAGAACAATTCATTGTGGCAACAATTTGTTTGTACTGGTAAAATTTCTGATTATCTTCATTATAAAAATTCAGGTAAGGAGTTTTTTGTAGGTGAGCATAAAAATAAGCGGAATAGTGCTGAAAGAAAATATAACCCGCGAAAGCGATAGGGTAATTACCGTACTTACGGCTAGCGGTATTATTCGCGCTTATGCAAAGGCTGCCAAGAATATTAAAAGCAAAAAATTCACTGCCACCTCGCCGCTATGTTATTCTGAATTTGTACTTCATGAAGGCGGCGAACTCTACATAGTTAATTCTGCAGAAGAAATAGAGATTTTTTATAATTTAAGAACAGATATTGAAAAACTTGCATTAGCACAGTATTTTTGTGAATTAATAAATTCGGTTGCTCCCGAAGAAACAGATTGCAAAGAGATGCTAAGGCTAACATTAAACTGTCTTCATTTTTTGTGCGGTGATGAAAAAAGTATTTATTTAATAAAATCGGTTTTTGAAATGCGACTTATGTGTTTGCTTGGCTTTATGCCGGATTTGGTTGCTTGTAAAAAATGTCTTAATTTTGAAAATGATTTTGTGTTTTTTGATGTTCTAAATTCTTCAATTTACTGTGCAGAATGTTTGCCTCAAACACAAGGGTTATATATTAAACTAACCCTCTCGGAGCTATCTGTTATTCGTCATATAGTTTATTCTGAGTTTGATAAAATTTTTAATTTTACATCATCACTAAAAAGTTTAAAAACGGTTTCATCGTTATGTGAAAAGTATGTTGAAACAATGGTTGAAAAACGCTTTAAAACGTTAGATTATTTTAATTCTATAAGGATATAATGTTATGAAATTAAGCAGTTTACAAAGGCAAATAAAGGTGCTAGAACTTGATAAAATACTAGATATGCTTTCGCAGTATGCTTCTATTAGCGATACTGCTTTGCTTTGTAATGCTATTAAACCTACATTTAATTTTGAAAAAGCACAAGAACAACTAAATTATACTAGTGATGCATACTCTTTAATTGCCCGTTTTGGTTCACCATCATTTGGTGGTGCAAGTAATTTAAATAATGCATTGGCTAGAGCTGCTGCGGGCTCTGTTTTAACGTTGCCTGAATTTTTAAAAATTGGATCAACTTTACGTGTGATTCGCGGTGTGTCTGAGTGGCGCGAGCATTTTTGTAGTAATACTATAACGTCGCTAAATGGATATTTTGATTCCATTATTCCTAATAAATATTTTGAGGAAAAAATTTATTCTGTAATTGATTCCGAAGAAGAATTAAATGATAATGCTTCGCCTAGACTTGCAGAGATTAGACGTAAAATTCGTGCATCTTCCTCGTCAATTCGCGAAAAGTTAGATAAGATGGTTAAGTCGCAAAGTTATGCAAAGTTTTTGCAAGAAAGCATTGTAACCCAGCGCGACGGCAGATATGTTGTGCCGGTAAAGGCAGAATATCGTAATGAGGTGCCTGGACTAATTCATGATACCTCTGGCTCAGGCGCAACATTGTTTATTGAACCAATGGCAATAGTTGAGGTTAATAATGAATTAAGGGTGTTAAGAAATAGAGAGCGCGAGGAAATTGAGCGGATTTTAAAGGAACTTAGCGAAGAGATTGCTAGTTTTTCTGAAACAATTTTAGCATCGTATGATGCTACTGTTGCTTTAGAGGTGATTTTTTGCAAGGCAAAGTTTGGTTTTGATATGCGTGCAACAATACCGGAGTTAAATAATAAAGGCATAGTTAATCTAAAAAATGCCAGACATCCGTTGCTTTTCAAAACAGCTGTACCAATAAATGTTAATTTAGGAATTGACTTTGATACATTGGTTATAACAGGACCTAATACAGGCGGTAAAACAGTAACATTAAAAACGGTTGGACTCTTAACTTTAATGGCACTTTGCGGTATGATGATACCTGCCGACGATGGCTCGCAGATTAATGTTTATTCAAAAATATTTGCAGATATCGGAGATGAGCAGAGCATTGAACAATCACTTTCAACCTTTTCTTCTCATATAAAAAACATAGTTGAAATTCTTGATAAAGCAGATAACAACAGTTTGGTCCTTTTGGATGAACTTGGTGCCGGAACAGACCCTGTTGAAGGTGCAGCATTGGCAAAAGCGGTTATTATGAGACTTAAGGCTTACGGCACTAATAGTATTATTACAACTCATTATCCTGAGTTGAAATCTTTTGCTCTTGATACTAAAGGTGTAGAAAATGCTTGTTGTGAATTTGATGTTGAAACACTAAAACCAACCTATAAATTACTAATCGGTGTGCCAGGTCGCTCTAATGCTTTTGCCATTTCACAAAAGCTGGGAATAGATCAGTCAATAATTGCTGCTGCTAAAGAAATGGTTTCCGAAGAAAATAAACGTTTTGAAGAACTTGTTTCGGCTTTAGAAGAAGCAAAGCAAAGAGCACAAAGAGATAGCGAAGAAATCCGCAAGACCAGACTTGAACTTGATAAAGCTAAAGCGGAAAATCATAAGCTTCAGGAAACTGCTAAACTTGAGCGCGAAACCCTAATGGAAAAAACGAGGCAGGAAGCAGAGAATATTTTAGAAAATGCCAGAAGTAAGTCTAACGAATTGCTTAATAAATTAGAGGATATTAAAAAACAAATTACTTCGGATAATGCATCTAAACTTTTAAGTGAGGCTAAAGAGGCGGCTCGCGCGGCAATTAGAAAGATTGAAAGCGGAGTTTCTTTTAGTAATAATACAAAAGAGAAATATGTACTTCCTCGTAATTTGTTGGTTGGTGACACAGTAATTTTGCAGGATATTAACAAAAAAGCAGAGGTTGTTACTCTGCCTGATAAAAACGGTAAACTTACTGTTATTGCAGGTATTATGAAATTGCAAACCGACTTAAGTAATATTCGTTTGCAAGAAGGCAGTGTTACAGTTAATAATAGAAAACCTGCAAAACACAAGGCGGTAGCTGGTGTCCTATCAAGAGCGGAGAGGGTTGTTAGTACAGAAATTGACCTTCGCGGTATGGCGTGTGATGAGGCTATTATTGAGCTTGAGAGATTTATTGATAATGCAGTTATGGGCGGTATGGAAACAGTGCATATTATTCATGGTAAGGGAACAGGCGTGTTACGTAAAGGTGTTCAAGATGCATTAAGACATAATAAAAATGTAAAGAGTTTCCGCTTAGGTGTGTTTGGTGAAGGTGAAAGCGGTGTAACAATCGCAACTCTAAAATAAATTATACCCGATAGATTTTTTCTATCGGGTATCTTTGTTTCATTTTATAAAAATTACATATACTACACATTAGGTGATAAGTATGAATTCAAAGCAAAAAACCGTAATTTTAATTAATACAGCATTTTATTTGTTTTTTACTGCAGTTATTTATATTGTAATCAAATATTTTGCTGTATATATTTTGCCTTTTATAATTAGTTTTGTGTTAGTGTATGTTTTACAACGACCGGCAATTGCAATTAGCAATAAAATTAATATTCGCAAAAATGTGGTAACCTTGATTTGCTTAATTATTATTGTTGGGGCTTTATTTACAATAATATATTTTTCAATCACTAATCTCTTTGGATTTTTTAAAGATTTAAGTGAAAGTAATTGGTTTAATAAGGCTATGGATTCAATAAAAAATGCAGAAAAATATATTCCGATGGATATTATAAAATTATTCGGAGGCGGCAGCACAATTTTTAGTGAGACCGTAAAGAGTGCATCGGGATATATTATGGGCGTTGTGGCAGAAACAATAAAACGTTTACCTGGTATAATATTTAGCGTAGTAACTTCATTGGTTTCAGCGTGTTTCTTGGCATTTGAATATGATAACTTTATTTTATTTGTAAAGCGTCAGCTTTCTAAAAACACGACTTCAAAAATAATACGAGTTAAAAGAACCGTTAACGAAAGTCTGCTTGGCTTTTTTAAAGGTTATTTAATAATAATGTTGTTTACTTTGTTATTTATGGTTGTTGGTTTAAAAATATTGAGTATAACAAATGCATTTGCAATAGCAATTATTATTGCTTTAATTGATGTTTTTCCGGTTTTTGGTACAGGAATAATTATGTTACCGTGGGCAGTGTATCAAATACTAAACAATAGTTTATATATTGGTATAGGTTTGATAGTTCTATATGTTGTGTATTCGGTATTGCGATATTTTCTAGAGCCTCGTATAATCGGTAAAAAAGTGGGGGTAAATCCGCTAATATCACTGCTCGCGATGTTTTTAGGCCTCAAAATATTTGGAGTAATAGGCTTGATATTAGCACCGATAACTGTTTCGGTATTAATGGTTTTGCATAAAAATAAGGTTATTAAGTTATGGAATTAGTAAATGTGGCAGTAAAAATAACAACTTCATAATATGTAATGATATATTATTTTGGAGTTGAATATTATGGATAAAAATATTATAAACACAGGAACGATAACCAATGCAATAAGGGGTAGAGATGCGCTTCGTGCCAACGGTTGTAAAGCATATATGTTCAGAAAACACGGAAAGGATGCAGTTGGGTGTGGATATAGTGTTTCTACTGAATGTAATATAGAAAAAATAAATAAGATTTTTAACGATTATAGCATTAGATATATATCTATAGATTCGGGTGCTGATGATGAGATATCTTGATAATGCTGCAACTACTTTTCCAAAGCCTCCTCAGGTAATAAATGTTGCAAATAACTGTTTAAAATATTATTCTGCTAACCCCGGTAGAGCAGGACATTCACTATCTTTAAAGGCGGCGGAATTGGTATTTAACAGTCGCAAAAAGTGCGCTGAATTTTTTGGTTGTAAAGAAGTTAATAATGTTATTTTTACATTGAATTGTACAACTGCTTTAAATTTTGTGTTAAAAGGTGTTTTAAAAAGCGGAGATCATGTAATATGTTCATGCTTTGAGCATAATGCAGTGGTAAGACCTCTTAATAAACTTAAAGAAACAGGTGTGGAGTTTGATGTTGCACACGCTTTTATTGATAATCCATTGGCAACTGTACACGCTTTTGAAGCTCTTATTAAAGATAATACAAAAATGATAATTTGCACCCATGCATCCAATGTTTGCGGTGCTGTTATGCCTATTTTAAGATTGGGGGAACTATGTAAAAAATATGGTATTCTTTTTGCTGTTGATGCTGCACAATCAGCAGGCGTTATTCCTATCAATGTTGATAAAATGAACATTGATTATTTGTGTGTTGCCGCGCATAAAGGCTTGTATTCTCCAATGGGCACAGGTATTTTGATTGCAAATAAACCAATAGTAAATACAATTATAGAGGGCGGAACAGGCTCAATGTCAATATTAGAAAACCAACCCGATATATTGCCCGATAAATTTGAAAGCGGTACATTGAATCTTTCAGGTGTTGCAGCAATAAGCTCAGGAATCGATTTTATTAATACTAGGGGAATAAACCAGATTTACAATCATGAAATAAAGCTTGTTAAGCGCTTATACGAAAAATTAAGCCGTATGCCTAAGATTATTTTATATACTCCAAATATAAGCATTAATTCTTTTGTGCCGTTAATTTCGTTTAATGTTAAAGGTAAACATTCAGAAGAAGTGGCGGAGCAATTAAATATATTAGGAATTGCTGTAAGAGCAGGACTGCATTGTGCGCCACTCGCACATAAAACACTCGGTACTTTAAACAGCGGTACGGTTCGTGTAAGCCCAAGCCTATTTACAACCGCAAATGATATTGAATATTTTTTAAATTGTGTTAAAAAAATTGCAAATTAGCTATTGATTATATATTTAAATATGTTAAAATAAATATAGATATATTTTTTAGTGAAGGAGTAGGGTAATGGGCGCTTTTATGGACAAAGTCAGTGATTTTTTCTACACAATTGGCAACACCTTTGTTTCGGTTTTTTCGGGCGTAGACTTTTTTGATATTGTTGATATACTAATTTTAACATTTTTGGTATATAAGGTTGTTGAACTTTGGCGTGATTCACGCGCTCGTACATTGCTCAAAGGAATAATTTTAATAGTTGTAACCTATGCAGTTTCTGGTTGGCTTGGTATGACAGGTATTAACTGGATTTTAGAAATGGTTGTAAGATATGCTATTATTTTGTTGGTTGTTATTTTCCAACCAGAGCTTCGTCATACACTTGAAAAGGTTGGGCATAGTAGTTTTGGTATATTTGGTAGAAACAACGGCGGTGTTGATGAATCTACAGTTAATTGCATTAATCAAGTTTGCAAGGCTGTTAGTTCTATGAGCAACACTAAAACAGGCGCATTAATTGTTTTTGAGAATAAAACTATGCTTGGCGATATAATTAAAACAGGTACAGAGTTAGATGCTTTTGTTTCTTCTGAAATGGTTAGCAATGTTTTCTTCCCAAAATCTCCGTTGCACGATGGTGCAATAGTAATTCGCGATAATCGTATAACTGCGGCAGGATGTATATTGCCTCTTTCTGCAAAAAACACCCTCGCATCTGATCTTGGCACTCGCCATAGAGCTGCTATTGGCATTAGCGAGAACTCTGATGCTGTTACGGTGGTTGTTTCGGAAGAGACAGGCATTATTTCACTAACATATAACGGCAAAATTACTAGGGATTTTAATGTTCAGTCGCTTCAGCAAGAATTGTATAATATCTTTGTTGACACAAATAATGAAGATAAAAACTTTATTGGACAGTTTATTGATAAATGCCGTTCTTTTTTGAAAGGGGGCAACAATAATGGCTAAGAATAAAGAAGCACATTTTTTTGATAATAAAAAAGTATCGTTATTAATTTCTCTTTTGGTTGCATTGGTTTTTTGGTTTACTATTACGCTAATTGAAAACCCAAATACTGAGAGGGTTCTAAACGGCGTTCAGTTGTATTTAGATACAAAAGGAACAATAGTTGGTCAACAAGGTTTAAGTATTGTTAATGACACTGAAAAACTTAAGTATGTAAGCGTTAAAATTAGTGGTGCTAGATATGTGGTTAACTCCATTGCGCCTGAGGATATATTGGTAACCCCCTCATTTGAAGATGTCAGTTCTGCGGGGCAGTATTCCGTTAAATTGATGCCAACAAATAATAGTACAAAGAACTTTACCATTGAGTCCGTCACACCCGAAACTATTGATTTAGAACTTGATTATATTGATACGGTCTCATATGATGTTCAAATAAAGGTTAAAGGCGCTGTTGCGGCTAAAGGATTAAGCCTTGGTACCGAACGTTTTACGAACACAGAGAAAGCTACGTTAGAGGTTAGCGGTCCGCGTTCTGTTGTTAGCACAATTAAAAACGTATATGCCGAGGTTCAGGCAGATAAATCTAAGAAACTTTCTGCTACTAAGAGCTACGATGCGGATATTATTCTGTATACCAAGTCTGGTAAAAAAGTTAATACAGACAAGTTGAACCTAAGTTTTGATACAATTAATGTATCGGTTCCGGTGCTTAAAACAAAAACTGTTCCGTTAAAGTGCGCATATATTAACAAGCCTATAGATTATACTCCTGTTGCAACTCTAACTGTTAAGGGTAGGGAGATAAATAAAATTAAAATAGAAGGTTCACCTGATATTATTGACCAAACGGATTTTGTTGAGTTAGAGACAATTGATTTCTTTAGTGTAAGTAAAAAGAAAAATTCGTTCTCTAAAACCTTTGTATTACCTAGTGGTGTTTCTGTTGTTGATGAAATTGATTCAGTTAGGGTTAAACTTGATACCTCGGCAGTTACCACTAAACGTTTTAAAGTGTCAAACGTAGTTGGAATAAATAATTCTGATAAGTTTAATATAAAACTTGTGCAACCTATAACTGTAAAACTGTGTGGTGAAGAACAGGTTATAGATAAACTTAATGATACAAAGTTGTATGCTGAAGTTAATTTAGATGGCAAGGCAGAGGGCGAGCAATCGGTTTCGGTTGTTATCAAATCAAATGATAAAGATAACGTTTGGCAATACGGAACCTATGAGGGAAAAATATTGTTAACTAAATAAAAACTAAAAGGCTTTGGTTTCAAAGCCTTTTTAACATTATCGTTAAATTCTCCATATAATGCTTATGGGTGATAATATGATATTGATATTTATATTAACGGCGTTATTTTCGTTTTTCGGAGCTTTTTACATAATTCAGTCTTTTTTTAAAATCCTCTATCGTCAAAGAAACACATGTTGCAAACCAATACTCATGTGGCAGATTAGCAGCAACAAATCAAGCGATTTGGAAACAGATGTTAAATTTGCTTTATCAAGTTTGAAGTGGTTTAATTTAAATGATTTTCACAAGGTATACTTTGTTAAATGCGACCTTGAAGATTGTGATGATAATGTGTGTGAAAATTTAATTTCAACATACGATTTTGAGTTGGTTGATAGGCGAAATATAAATGAAATTTTGTAGTTGTATAATAGAAGGGAGGGCGCAAAATGGAAAATAAATTAACACTTTCAGGAATAGTTGATCATATAGTATATTCTAACAAATCAAATGGTTATACGGTTTTTGATTTGAATACTGGCGATGAGCAAGTTGTGTGTGTTGGTTTTGCGCCCAATCTTAACGAGGGTGAAAATTTAACTCTTAAAGGCGAATATATATTTCATACTGTATATGGTAATCAATTTAAATTTGATTATTTTGAGGTAACCGCACCCGAAGGTACTGCAGCTATTCTTAGGTATTTATCTTCGGGCATGATAAAAGGTGTTGGACCAGCAACCGCAAGAAGTATTGTAGAACGATTTGGTGATAAAACATTAGATATTATTGAAAACGATTTTGAGCGACTATCCTGTATTAAAGGAATTTCTTTAGCTAAGGCTAAAAAAATAAGCGATGCTTATAAAGGTCAAAACGGTTATCGTGATATTGTTATGCAGTTAAGCGAACTTAATATTAACGCCGAGGAAGCAGCAAGAATATATAAGATGGTTGGCAAAGATTCTGTTTCGCGTATTAAAGAAAATCCGTTTATATTATATAATGATGATATAGGCTTTAATTTTGAACGAGTTTGTCAACTTGGGGATATGCTAAATATTCCTAAGAATAGTAAACATAGAATTTTTGCGTCAATTAAACATATTTTACAACACAACTTATTAAATGGACATACTTGTTTGCCTTTGAATAAATTAACTGATATTTCTATGAAGTTCTTGGATATGGATAGAGATACAATTTTAGATGCAATTACAGAAATGCAACGTAGTATGATAATAAGGTTAGAAACTATTTTTGATAAGGAGTTTGTTTTTTTACTTAAGTATTACACAGCCGAAAGATTTATTGCATCTAAATTAAAAATTATGGCAAGTTTTTCAAATAACAACCTATTAATCACAAAAGATACGATTGTTGATTTAGAAAAAGAGTTTGGCATATGTTATCAAGAAAAACAGATTGAAGCAATAAACAGTGCAATAAATAAAGGTTTGCTGGTTTTAACTGGTGGTCCGGGAACGGGTAAAACAACTACCCTTAAAGCTATTATTAAAATTCTTTCTGATATGGGCTTGCAGGTGCTTTTAGCAGCACCAACAGGTCGCGCTGCAAAGCGTATGAGTGAACTCACAGGAGAGGAAGCAAAGACGATTCATCGCTTGTTAGAAGTAGAGTGGGACGAGAATGACCAACAAACTTTTGCAAGGAATGAACGAAATCCGATTGATTGTGATTGTATAATTATTGATGAAATGTCAATGGTAGATTCTCTGCTTTTTGAAAGTCTGTTGCGCGCAGTACCGATAGGCAGTAGAGTTATAATGGTGGGCGATTCTGACCAATTACCAAGCGTAGGTGCGGGCAATGTGCTTGCCGATATTATTGCTTCAAACATTGTTCCCGTTGTGACCTTAACTGAAGTGTTCCGTCAAGCACTTTCAAGTTTGATTGTAACCAATGCCCACAGTATAGTAAATGGCAAATACCCGCAATTAGATGTTAAAGATAATGATATGTTTATGATTGATTTAATGGATAGAAATAAAATATCACAATATATTGTTAATCTTTGTACAGTTAGGCTTCCGAATGCTTATGGTTATAATCCTCTAAGTGATATACAGGTTTTATGTCCATCTAAAAAAACAGCTGTTGGCACAGGCGTTTTAAATAACTTGTTACAATCTGCAATAAACAATATAAAAAACAAAAACAACGAAGAGATAGTATTTAAAAATTACACCTTGCGGGTCGGTGATAAGGTAATGCAGATAAAAAACAATTACGATATTGAGTGGACAAGAAGTGATAGTGAATACGGAACTGGTGTTTTTAACGGAGATATTGGTATTATTCGTGACATCAATTTGGTTTCTGGCAAAATCACGGTGGAGTTTGACGATAAAATTGCTTTTTATTCGCGCGAAGATGCAAGCCAACTTGACCTTTCTTATGCGGCCACAGTACATAAAAGTCAAGGTAGTGAATTTGACTGTGTTATTATTCCACTTTATGATACACCCGAAAAACTTTGTTATCGTAATCTTTTATATACCGCAGTAACTAGAGCAAAAAAACATTTAATATTGGTTGGTGACAGAGATATTGTTACAAGGATGATTGATAATAACCGTAAAAGTTTGCGTTATAGCGGCTTAGAGGCTTTTTTGAAGGAGTAATGTTTATGCCTAAGTGGTTGATAAATCTTTTATTTCCTTCAAGATGCAAAGTTTGTGATAAGGTTATATATATTGGCAAGGAAGCATGTGACGGGTGTAATGCGGAATTAAGACCAATACCTGAAAATATACAACTTATGTTGGTTTCTAATCCCAAAATTAATATGAGAATGGGTTTAAAACCGATGTATGATGGTTTTGCGGCGCCATATTATCATGAAGATGGAAGTCGTAAAATGATTTATAGCTTAAAGTTTAGAGGCAGAAAAGATTTAGTTAAAATAATATCTGCAGAAATGATTAATACTTATAATCAGTACCTAATTACTAAGGATATTGATTTTATATGTTGTGTCCCTTCATCTTTTAAAAGCACATTTAAGAGGGGATATGACCACGTTAAATTGCTTGGCAAGAGCGTTTCAAAAGCTATCGGATTGGATTTGATACATCCATTAAAGTTAGCTCGTAAGAAAATACCTCAACATACTTTGTCTGGTAAAGATAGGATTGAGAATATTAAGGGTGCTTTCCTGTGCACAGACGAGGTTGATATAAAAGGGAAGACGCTATTGGTAATTGATGATATTTTATCAACTGGTGCTACTTTTAATGAATGCGCTAAAGTGCTTAAACGAAAAGGTGCTAAACGAGTATACGGACTAATGTCAAATGCTAATATTTAAATGGTAAATAATTATAAACTTTATGCTATTGAAATCTTTAATAAATTAATATATAATGAAGTAAATAAACAAGGGAGGGTTCCGCGATGTCAACAGATATTGTATTAGATGCAGGCACATATAAAACTGTTTTATATTCTGCGGGCAAGGTTGTATTAGAACAACCCTCTGCTGTTGCTGTGGATACTGACACTTGGGAGCCGATTGCTTTCGGTGATGAGGCTAAGCGTATGTTTGGTAAAACGCCTGAAAGTGTGACTGTTATTTTCCCGATAGAGCGCGGTGCAGTTTCAGACTATGTTTTGGCAGAGGAAATGATAGTTCATTTTATTAAATCTACTTTTGGCAATCGCATTGTGAAACCCCGTGTTATTGCAGTTGTTCCCAGTGATGTTACTACTGTTCAACATCACTCTGTTGCTAACGCTATTTCTGCTGCAGGCTGTCGTAACATTTCCACTATTGAGAGTACTGTTGCTTCAGCGGTGGGGTTGGATATAGATATTTCAAAGCCAAATGGTAATATGATTGTTGATATTGGCGGCGGCACTGTAAATATAGCAACTGTTTCTATGGGAGCTATCGCTAAAAATGATACCTTAAGGCTTGGATCAATTGATTTTGATGATGCTATTATTAAATGTCTTAGGTATGAAAAGAATGTGCTTATCGGCGGGCAGACAGCCGAACGTATTAAAAGGGTTATCGGTGGTGCGATAAAGCGCGATTTTGATATTACAATGCGTGCTAAAGGCAGAAATATTTTTACCGGATTACCACAGGTGTTTGAGGTTTCAGCTTCTGAAGTTTATAACGCTATTAGTGATTTGGTCTTGCAAATATGTAAAGCGTGTCAAAACGTACTTGAAAGTACTGACCCTGATATTGTCGCTGATATTTCAAAAAACGGCATATATCTACTTGGTGGTGGTGCTAAATTGTATGGTATGGATAAAAAGCTAGAAGAATATCTTTGTGTAAAGGTTAACTTGGTTGAAGATGATAGCGACGGCTCTTTAAAAGGTGCATACAGAGTATTAAAGAACCCTTCAATAATTAAAAACAGTGATTATCAATTTCGTTCTATTCAAAATTTAATAATTAATGACGAAATTTAGTGTGATTTTGTTAAAAATATTGTCTGATGATAATTTGTTAAGATTTATCATCAGACATTTTTTGTATTCAAACTGCGCAAATATGACAAAATCTGCCCTCTACAAATGATATATTTTTATTTTCATACAGTAATAATAACAAATATTACCAAATAAAAGTGAAAATTCCTTGCAATTTACAAAATAGTATGTTATTATTAATTCACTACATTTAGGAGGTAATAATTATGGAAACAAAAGTAAAAGTATTGATCGGCGATGACTCAACAGAATTCGCCAACAATTGCGCTAATGTGCTAAAATCATATGGTATGGAGGTGTTTTTATGTAAAAAAGACGGAAAAAGCATAATTGAAGGAATTGAAAAAATAGAACCCGATGTTGTGCTTGGTGATATATTTATGTCAAATACAGATATGCTAGGTGTATTAAAAATTGTTAAAAATCTTGACCTTAAAATTAAACCGCTTATTATGATAATTTCTAGTTTTGATAATCCACAGTTGCAAAAAGAAGCATTGGATAATGGCGCAGCATATTATTTTATTAAACCGTTTGACCTTAATATGATGGCAGAACGTATAATTATTTTATCGGGAAATAAATATAAACAACCCGAAAATCGTATTACTTCAGCTAGTAGCGACCACGATTTAGAGTTGATGATTACTGAAATTATTCATCAAATCGGTGTGCCTGCACATATTAAGGGTTATCACTATCTACGTGATGCTATTATTCTTTCAGTTAATAATTCTGACTACATAAATTCAATAACTAAAATGTTATATCCAACTGTTGCTAAAATGTATAAAACCACCTCATCTAGAGTAGAACGTGCTATTAGACACGCAATTGAGGTAGCGTGGGATAGAGGAGATATTGACGTTCTTGAATCTTATTTCGGTTATACTGTGAATACGGGTAGAGGCAAACCAACTAATAGTGAATTTATTGCTATGATTGCAGATAAACTTCGCTTACGTTTAAAAGCAAGCTAAAAAACAAACCACATTTGCGCTAATTTTTGATGTTAGGCAAATGTGGTTTTTCTTATTTAATAATTGTTGGTAAATTACTTAGGTTGTCGCTTTGGTTTCCGTTTGGTATTGCTTTGAGGTATTCGGTATTACCTCGGTGTGCTACACCAACGCCTGCAATTTCTCCATGTCTTGCTAAGTTAATTGCTTGATTTTTTGTTACTAGTGCATTATTTGAAAGTTTGTAACCGGTAACCTTACCGTCTTCTTTTATTAGACCTACAATTCTTTTAGCATAAGGTTCAGCATTTGGTATTTCGTCTAAAGTGTTTTTAATATTGTTACTATTCATATACATCCTCCTTTAGTAGTATTATTTTAAATTTAATCTTATTTATTCAAAAAATCAGATTATGAGTATAGTGTTAGTTCATTGTTTTGATCGCAAATGCCTAATAGTATTTCTTTGGCATTTTTATAACCTTGACATTTTAGTTCCTTATTTAACCAATTAATATCTAAACCCAATCTGTTTAAGTTATCATCTAAAATTCTACCATCCATAATTATTTCCGTACTGATGCATTCTTTTGGTGGGATAATGTTCATATCGGTTGGGTTTAAAGGACGTTTTGTTGCCTTTGGTAAAACAGTAAGTCTGCCGTTATACTCAAAAATTGCAGTTTGTATATCGTTAAGATTAAAATAACCTTCTTGCCTACACATAACCATAAATTCACTTAAATCCATCTTAGCTTTTTGCATATTTTTTCTGTAAATCTTTCCGTTATTCATAATAATTGTTGGCGTGCCGTTAATATATTTTCTCATTCTTGGTAGTCTACTTGTGAGTAATGTTAATAACACGGTTATAATTCCATATACGCCCATTGCGATAAGAGGTTTCCAAGGTTCTTCAAGTTCGGTTGCCATTTCAGCAGCAATTGAGCCAATTGTTATACCTGTAATATAATCAAATATATCTAGTTGAGACATTTGTTTGTGACCCATAAATTTTGCTATAATAAAAAGACTTAGAGCAGATAATACCGATGTTAATATTAATTTTATAAAGTCCATATTTTCACTCCTATGTAGGTAGTGTTTCCTAATGAATATGTGGTATACTTATGTGTTATTCTGGCAAAACTGTCGCCTTGTAGCTATTGTTACAAGGGTATCTCCAAGTTGCACTAAAACAGATGCCAGCAATAATATTTCATCGTTGGATGAATTTTGAGAAATAGCATTTGCTAAAGCGGTAATCGCTGCAGTTAACTCACATTCATTCATAAAGATCACCTCGTAATATTATATTCAATATTTAAATTTATTGAAAATTATATTTGTTTTGTGATACAATGAAATAAAAATATTATGAGGGTAAAGATGAATAGAGAAGAATTTGAAAATTTTATCACTCAGTGCTATAGTATTTGTCCTGACTATCCGTGGATAAGTCAACCTACGTATGCTGTTTATAGGCATAGCAATAACAATAAATGGTTTGCGGTTGTAATGGAGATTCCTAAAAGTAAAGATAATAATATCGTATATACTTCTCGTAATAACGAAGAAAACAAGGATGTCTATATGGTGGCCCTGCGCGATGATAACGGCACACTTATTGGTTATTACGAAAAGCACGAATACCGCAATAATGAAACTTCTGAGATGTACTGTTTAAACAATAAGGAGTAGTATCGTGATTATATTAATATCTGGAGCTTCGCACACAGGCAAAACTGCACTTGCTCAAAAACTATTAGAAAAATATAAATATCCGTATCTTTCTATTGACCATTTAAAAATGGGTCTAATTCGCAGCGGCAATACAAAGCTAACACCTTTAAGCGATGATAATGATTTAACCAAATATCTTTGGCCAATAGTGCGCGAAATAATTAAAACCGTTATTGAAAACAAGCAAAATCTTATCGTGGAAGGGTGTTATATACCAGCTAATTGGCAAGACGATTTTACAAGTGAGTATATTGATGATATTAAACACTATTGTCTTGTTATGAGTGAAAAGTATATAAGAAATCACGTTGATAATATTAAAAGGTTTTCATGTATTGTTGAAAACCGTATTGATGATGAATGCGATATTGATGGATTGTTGAAAGAGAACTCGCAAATTTTGGAATCATGTAAAAAACAAAACATAAACTATATTCTTATTGATGATGAATATAAAATAAATATTGAGCTATAAAAACAACCCCGCCAAAGAGTAAATACTTTTGCGGGGTTTAAACAATAAAAAATGTTCATAACGGTCAAGTCCGTTATGAACATTAGTAATGGTCGAGGTGACAGGACTCGAACCTGCGGCATCTAGTTCCCAAAACTAGCGCCCTACCAACTGGGCGACACCTCGTTGTAATTTCTTTTTTAAACAACACTGCTATTATACAGAAGTGTTGTTGATTTGTCAAGAGAAATTTTCATTGTTTTTGAAATCTTTTTAACTTCTAAAGAAATTGTGGTGAAATTTGTTGAATTTTTTATTAGTCAGAAAGCATATGTAATAGGGTATAACGATAATTTCAAGTCGTTGATTTTGTCGTATTTTGCTACAACTTGTTATTTGCAGTATTGATTTTTCTTTTTTTATAGGGTATAATAAATAAAATGTTAACAAATTATTAAGAAAATGGAAAGAGGCGTATTATGGCTAAGGAAGGACGCAAGCTTAAAACTATTGAACCTATGAATGCGGTGTCACCATTTTTAATGGTTAATCGTTCAGGAGCTTCAAATTTATTCAGTGATAGAATAGATATTGCAGCCGCTGAAAAATACATATTAAAAAAACGTGCAGAAGGGCTAAAAGGCTTTGGAATGTTACACCTATTTTTAGCCGCGTATGTTAGAACTGTGTCGCAACGCCCTGGTATTAACAGATTTATAAGAGGGCAGAGGATATACGCTCGTAATAATATTGAAATACAAATGACAATCAAGAAAACATTGCGCCTTGATGCACCTGAAACCTGCATTAATGCGGAGTACACTCCTGATTGTACAGCTGATGACGTTTATCATATTTTCAACAAATTAGTTGATGATTTTAAAAATACTGATGCTGAAAACAATTTTGATATTGCCGCAAAAGTGTTAAGATTTATACCTGGCGTTTTGCTTAAATTTGTTGTTCATATGTTAAAAACGCTTGACTACTTTGGTTTGTTACCCCGCTTTTTAACTAAGCTAAGTCCGTTCCATGGCTCATTCTTTATAACCTCAATGGGCTCGTTGGGTATTCCACCTGTGTTCCATCATTTGTACGATTTTGGAAATCTTCCGGTTTTCCTTTCGTATGGTGCTAAATATGAAGAATATTCTATTGAAAAAGACGGCTCGGTTTCTAAACACAGATATATTGATTTTAACGTTGTAACTGATGAACGTATATGTGACGGGCATTATTATGCATCTGCATTTAAATATCTTAAAAACATATTTAAAAATCCTGAGGTATTGGATAATCCACCTGAAAAAATTGTTGAAGATATAAAATAATAAATATTAACGGCGCGTTCATATTCAGTTAATTAAATACTTTTATTATATAATAGGGTGCATAGAATGAAAAGGAAAGCGCTAATTGTTTTAAATCCAAACTCAGGTCAAAAACTTGGCAAAAAAAATCTATCTGATATATTACAAATTTTTTGTGAAGCTTCGTGGGAGTGTGAGGTTTTTATCACATCAAAATGCGGAGATGCAAAAATGGCTGTTGAGGATAGGGGAAATAGGTTTGATACCATAGTATGCATTGGTGGAGACGGAACATTTAACGAAATAGTTTCTGCTGTTGTATCTTTAAGGCTGCAGATTTCTGTTGGATATATTCCTTCGGGTAGTACTAACGACTTTGCAAACAGTTTAAAACTGCCTAAAAATATGCTAAAAGCTGCAAAAAACATTGTTAATGGCAAGGTTAAAACATTTGATGCATGCGAGTTTAATGGAAGAGTTTTTACCTATGTTGCTTCATTTGGTGCTTTTACTAAAACCTCCTACAGTACGCCACAAAACATTAAAAACGCTTTAGGGCACTTGGCGTATATTTTGGGCGGTATAATTGAAATTGGTAAAATTAAACCAATATCTTTAAAGTTAATTTCAGATGGCGAAGAAATAGAAGGTGACTTTATCTTTGGTGCAGTTTGCAATTCAACATCTTTAGGCGGTGTACTAAATCTGGATAAAAATGTCGTTGATATGAACGATGGAATGTTTGAGGTTTTACTGATTAAGTCACCCAAAAACATAGCAGAACTTAACGAGTGTATTGTTGCTTTAACTACGCAAAATTATGATAATAAAATGTTATTTTTTAAAAGTTCTAGTTCTGTTGAAATTGAGCTTCCAAAAAGGGTTGAATGGAGTCTTGATGGGGAGTACGAAAAAGGTTCTAAACATATTAAAATCAACAATTTGAAAGATTCAATTAAGTTAATAGTATAACTAATATTAAAAGCATCTAATGTTTTGTTTTAACATTGGGTGCTTTTTCTTTAATTTAACTAATAAAAAGTACAAAAATCATCTACTAATAGTGGAGAAAATTAAACTGTTTTTGCTTTTTTGCACAAAAATACTTAAACGTTTTATAGCATAATTACGAAATTGCTTTTTTTGTGTTTATTTCGTTGAAAAAATTATAGTTAATTGCTATAATTAAACTATAAATAATATATTGGAGGTATATTATTATGAAGAGAGTTTTGTCATTTTTCTTGGTGCTAACAATGCTTGTTGCTTCATTTGCAATGCAGGCATGCGCTGAGAGTGAGATTAACAAAGATGGATATGGCGGTAATAACGGTCAAGGTGATGATGTTATGAGTGACGCCGGTCCAATTTTTGATTCGCAGTATGCAGTGTCTTTTTGCGATTTTGAAAACATAACCGGCGGCGTTACTAATACAAATTTCGGCTTTGGTAATACAGGGGATAGCGATTATGGTAATGCAATGCACGTCACTGCTATGACTGGTTCCGCAGTACCAGATCCCATAACCGCTAAGTATAATTGGAACGGTCAACAATTTACATTGTTCTCAGAACCACTAATTATTGATGAGAAATATTTAATCTATTATGATTATCGCTCTACACCTACGGATACACCTAAACAAAATTTTGCTTTTAGTTTTTCACCTAAACACGAAAGATTTGTTTGGTTTAACGGTAAAACCAACGATTACAGAAACGACCCTAAATATTATGATGATGGTGAGTGGCATAAAGTTCGTATAGGCTTTAACGCAACCACAAACAAAACCGATGTTAAACTCAATAGCTGGGGTTCTAACATTGAGTCCTATATTGATAACTATCTTGTTATGCAAGCTGCTGAAATAGTTATTAACGACCCTTCGGGAACACTTAAACTCAATTCTCTAATAGATAACATTGCCGTAACTCCTTTAGTCTATGGACAACAACAAGGAGACTCATATATGATTGCTAAAGGCGATAATTTGAGTTTTAAATTGGATTATAAAGATTTCGTTACAGTTGATGTTAAATACAATGGTAATGAAGTTGAACCAGATGCAAATGGTGTATACACAGTTAATGGTATTACTAGCGACGTAACGATAACCACTAGTGTTGAAAGTTCAACCTTAACAAACGTTCTTAAAGGCGCTGCAGTTATTAACGAAAGCGATGTTTACGTACCATATGGCTCAAACTTTTACGGCTTTGCTGATGATTGTTATGGAAAGAATGATTTCTTTAATACTGACTCATTAGTTGTTGTTAATAAAGAAACTCAACTTGCTATAAATGACAAGGTATCTGTTGGTGATAAAGTTTATACCAAATATGGTGACGTTAAGTCTGACGAGTTTACTGTTAAATTTGCCGGCGATGCTGACGAAAATGGCATTATTAGCGTTTCCGATATTACCAGCGTTGTAGATAGAATTGTTAATGGTGGCGGTGAAGAGAAATTCGTTGGTTTATACGACTTTGATGGTAATGGTAGTGTAAACGTTACCGATATTGCAAATATTAGAGATAACATTTTAGACTTAACTGTTGATACACGCGAGGCTGAGGCAGAGATTATTGTTAACTCAGGCGTAGATATTGATTTTACAAATCTTGAAAATGGTATTTTTAATAATGGTAATAGAGCAGCTTTAGCAAATGTTGTTCGCAAAGCATTGCGCGGTGAAGAGGTTATTCTCGCTGCATTTGGTGGTTCAATTACTGCTGAGGGTAACTCGGTTGATACTCCTGACGGAGAAAACCAAAAACAAGAGGGCGAAAGTGGAATAGTTACCACACTTGGCACCGACAGTTATTCTGACATTATGTTACGTTGGTTTGAGAATACCTTCTCAAAATACGGTGCAACCTTTAAACTAATTAATGCAGGTATTGGTGCTACCGATACTGTAATGTCTATTCACCGTATGCATACCGACGTTGTTAATGCAATTGACGATAAAAAACCTGATATGGTTGTTTACGAGTGGGCATGTAACGATGGTAACTATACCTACAAGCAAGGTACTTTTGAAAATGGTATTAGAAAGTTTATTGACGAAGGTATTGCAGTTTTGATATTCTGTTTTGATACCCGTACACATGTTGGCGGTCAAGCACAACAAGAGCCTATTGCTAAATTCTATGATTTACCACTACTATCATATAATGATGCATTTGGCGGTTTGTCGGTATATCCTTGGCTAACTAATGATGGTACACATCCAAATCGTGTTGGTCATGCATTAGCGGGTACTATAATTACTAGATATTTCAGCAATATACTTAATAATATTGATAGTATTGGTAGCGAAGTTCCCGAACTTCCTGAAGAAACTTATCACCCAGAGGCTAATTATTATGGCGAAACCGGTATTTATAAATTAACCGATATTGCTGAAGGTAAGTATGATGGAATTGAAATAAAAGATTTTGGTTCTTTTGTAAAGGATACTGTTTCTTACACTTACGGCAATAACGCTTACGCAGATGCCAACTATAAAGGCAAAATTGTTTCGTGCAACCACACATATACCGGTTATATTGCTACACAAAACGAACAAGGTGAATATGACCCAATGGTTATTGAGGTTGACGATGTTAAGACTGCATTCATATTAAAAAGAAGAATTTCTAACATTGATAACTGTAACTATAAGGTCAAGGTAGACGGTGTTGAAGTTGAAGACCCATACAATAGCTTTACCTGTTCTAATAATGGAGCTGGCGACCATATTCAAATCGAAAATGCTAACCACTGGGCATCTTATAGACTTTGCTATAATGAAACACCAAAGAAGATAACTATTGAAATACTTCCTGACTTAGGTGCTCAGGTTGAAGGTGCAACACAAAAATATATTAGAATGTTTGCATTACTTCTTTCTAAATAATTAATTTATTGCCGCCGATGATTCGGCGGCAATAGTTTTAGGGTAGATATTATGCTTATTAATGAATTAAAAACAATAGAAGAAAATATAATAAAATCAACAGGCGTTAAGGTAACCGATAGCAATTTGAACAACGGTGTTTTTAATATTGGAAATCGTACAAAAATAATTGAGGTTATGCGTAAGGCAATGCTTGGTGAAGATATAGTTTTGTGTTGTTTTGGTGGCTCTATTACTGCAGGCGGTAATAGAAACGCCGAGCCAATCGCCGAAGCAAATATTACACACTCATTAAAGCCAACAGATTACGTAGATCAACTGAAAATTTGGTGGGATAATCTATTTTCAAAATACGGTAGTAAGATTACTATGATTAATGCGGGCATAGGTGCTACCGATACGCCTTATGGTACACACAGAATTGTAGAAGATGTTTTGCCATATAATCCTGATTTGGTTATTATGGATTGGTGTTGTAATGATAATACTTCGCCTCATAAACAAGGTACTTATGAAAGTTTAATCAGAAAACTGATAAAGGCTGATATCGGTGTAATTTTGTTTAGTTTTGACCAAGTATATCATGGCGGAACACAACATATGCATGAGCCGTTGTCACTACATTATAATATACCGCACCTTTCTTATTATAATGCTTTTGGTAACCACGAAAAGTGGGAGTACCTGACTAACGATAAGGTTCATCCAAATAGGGTAGGACATGTACTTTCAAGTCTTATTATTACTCATTATTTCGGCGAAATATATTCTAAAATTGATTCTATAAATGATGGTGTGTTTACCTTGAGAGGAGACGCCTATCATACTGAAGCTGAGGCGTATAATGGCTCATTTATTGCAAGAATCACGGATATAGTAAACGGTAAGATAAATGGCGTACGAATTACCGATTTAGGTTCATTCGTTCCTGATAGTGAAGAACGCTCATTTTGTTATAAAAAATATTTAGGTTATGCTGCGCATACTAACAATACTGGCGTTTTCAAACCAATGATAGTTGAGATTGATAACTGTAAAACTTTGTTTTTCCAAATTGCTCGTTCTAACGGCTTTGTTGGCGGTAACTTTGAGGTTTATGTTAACGACCAATTGGTTGAAGATAAAGACGGTACTTTTAATTGTTCTATTGTAAATAGCGTTGATAATATGCAAATTGAGTGGCAATACCATTGGACTACACAAAGGGTTTGTTATTATCCTCAAGGCGAAAATATTACCTTGAAAATCCTACCAAAAATTGCTGCTAATCAAGAAAAGGCTTATGTTAAAATATATGCCTTGCTAATTTCATAGGTGGCTTTATGGAAAATGTGCTTGTAAGTGCTTGCTTACTCGGAATCAACTGTAAGTATAACGGCGGAAATAATTTTTGTGAAAAGATAGTTGAATTAAAAGAAAACTATAATTTAATACCGATTTGTCCTGAAACCTTAGGTGGTCTTGAAAGTCCTCGCGACCCTGCTGAAATATGCGGCGGTAAAGTACTTTTAAAAACCGGTGAAGATGTTACTAATGAGTTTAATATTGGCGCGAGGTTATCACTTGAAACTGCAATAAAAAACAACTGCAAGTATGCAATTTTAAAAGAGCGTAGCCCATCTTGTGGTGCTAATTATATATATAACGGATCATTTAACGGAATTGTTGTAGATGGGCTAGGTATAACCGCTAATATTCTAAAAGAAAATGATATATCAATCTTTTCAGAAGAAAACATAGCTGAATTTTTGAATATAGTAAAAGAAAAAGCAACAAGATAATTCTTGTTGCTTTTGTTTTAATAAGTTGTATCGGTTGGTATTTCCGGAACAATGTTTGTTTTACCGTTTCCAACATGTTTTGCATATCCTTCAATGGCGTCAAATATCGGTCGGTATGTACCTTCGGCATCGGTTGTAACTAGAACATATTTTCCGCCTTTTTCAGTTTCAGCATAACTCGCAAGGCAGTTTCCACCTTCATTTGTGTAGCCTGTTTTACCTGCTTTAATTGTTACTGTTTCGGCCTCTGTACCGTACATTCTAGAGAACATTGTGCTATATAGTTCTATTCCGTCTGGGTGTTGCTCAGTTTTAGCGGTAGTGTAGGTTAATGCCGAAAGCACCTCATAACACTTTTTATTGTTAATTGCATAGTTGGTTATAAGTGCCATTTCGTGTGGGGTACTATAATGATATTCGTGGTGCAAACCGCTACTATTCATAAATCGTGTTTGTTCAAGACCCATATCGGTTGCTTTTTGATTCATTAATTTTACAAACTCTTCTTCACTTCCTGCAACGATTTCGGCTAGGGCAATAGTTGCATCTGCGCCTGATGGAAGAATTGCACCATATAATATATCTTGTACGCTAACGGTTTCGCCCGGCATAAAACCTGCAACCGATGCTTCTTCAATATACAATTTGTCAAGTATATCGGCTTTGAATGTGTATTTTTGATTAAAGTTTTCAAGTTCTTCTACGGCAACAATAAGGGTCATTATTTTAGTAAGAGAAGCAGGATATATTTTAGTGTCTCCGCCTTTTTCTGCAACAACAGTATTATTCTTTAGGTCAATTAAAATGCCAAATTCACTCTCAACCTGAAGTGTTTCGGTTTCTTCAGTTCTTTTTGCGAACTTAACTTTAGTTGTTTTACTTTTGTTATCGGTTTTCTGAGTTTTATTATTTGATTTTTTGCTTGTTGTTGACACCGAACTTTCAACAACGCTGTTATATGAATCACGAAGTCTGCGGTGAACCGCACAACGTGAGAATATAGCAACAAGTAAAAGTATTATAAGTAAAAATACGCATAACTTACCTATTGGGGACAGTTTGCGTTTTCTTTTATATCTTTTCAAAAATCTCACCTAATTTTATTTCTTTGTATCATTATAACAAATATTGTTATAAAACTCAACCAAAATAATTGAAAATTTTATGATGATATGTTAATATTAAAGTACTATTTACAAATTGTTAGAGGTAATTAAATGAAGAATATAGTTGTTGTTGGTGCAGGTCCTGCGGGACTTACCGCTGCATATGAACTTTTAAAACTTGGTGAAAAATATAATGTAGTAGTTTTGGAAGAATCTGATACTGTTGGCGGCATTTCTAAAACTGTTAGAACCGGTGGAAATAGAATGGATATTGGCGGTCATCGTTTCTTTTCTAAAAGTGACGAAGTAATGGAATGGTGGAAATCGCGTATGCCGTTGCAGTCAGCCCCATCGTTTGATGACCAAATCTTAGGTCGCGAGAAGCAGCTTAACCCTAATGGTGCTAATCCTGAAACAGAGGATAGAGTTATGCTTATTCGCGATAGAGTTTCGCGTATATATTATAATAATAAATTTTTTGATTATCCTGTAACAATGAAACCTGCAACGTTAATTAATATGGGATTTATAACAACAATTCGTGCAGGTGTTTCATATATCGTAGCAACAGTTCATAAGCGACCCGAAGTGTCGTTAGAAGACTTTTATATTAATCGTTTTGGTAAGGTTTTATATTCAATGTTTTTTGAGGATTATACCGAAAAACTTTGGGGTAGACATCCAAGCGAAATTTCTGCCGAGTGGGGCGCACAACGAGTAAAAGGGTTATCTATTAAGGCACTTATTAAAAATATATTTATGAAGTTCACAAAATCAAAAGAGGTTGAAACTTCATTGATAGAACAGTTTTGGTATCCCAAATACGGACCAGGTCAATTATGGGAAGAAGTTGCACATGATATTGAGTTTTTGGGCGGACAAATTATATTTAATTGTAAGGTTGAGAATCTGCATAAAGCAGAAAATAAAATTGATTATATCTTGTGTAACTACAATGGGAAACGTGTAAAAATAGAAGCAGACATTGTTATTTCATCTATGCCTATTAGTGAACTTGTTACAGGTATAAAAGGGGAAGAGGTACCAAAAGATGTGTATGCTACCGCTAAAGGTTTGCCATACCGTGATTTTGTTACTGTAGGCCTGCTTGTAAACAAACTTAATTTAAAAAATAAAACTAAAATCAAAACACTTGGCAACATTGTACCTGATTGTTGGATATACGTTCAAGACCGAGACGTAAAACTAGGGCGCATTCAGATATTTAATAACTGGTCACCCTATATGGTAAGCGATCCGCAGAACAAAGTATGGATAGGTTTAGAGTATTTTTGTAAAGAGAATGATAGTTTTTGGAATAAAACCAATGATGAATTAGTTTCGTTTGCTGCAACGGAACTTAAAAAGATGGGCGTAATAGATTCAGCTGATGTTTTATATTCTCATTGCGAGAGGGTTAAGAAGGCATATCCTGCTTATTTTGATACCTACGCTAACATTGATTGTGTTATTGATTATTTAAATATAATTGATAATCTTTATTGCATTGGCAGAAACGGTCAGCACAGATATAATAATATGGATCATTCAATGTTAACCGCAATGCGTACTGTTGAAACGATTGATAACAATATTAAAGATAAATCTTCAATTTGGAATGTTAACGTAGAAAAAGAATATCATGAAAAGAAGTAACTAAAGGAGGCGTTAAAATGCAGTTGGCTTGTGCATTTTCAAAAATTAATAGATTTCCGTCTATAATAATTTTTCTGCTTACTGCATTACTAACGGTTGTAACTCCTTTATTAAATTCATCTGTAACCGTCTATTTATTGATGGCGTTCATACTTGTATTATCGTTAGTTATGGTTGTTTTTAAAAGCAAAATAATCACCAGAAAAGCGATTATTATTCTTTTTGTGGTAGGCTTGATTTTGCGTTTGGTATACGTGTTATATACCGGCGTTACCGAGCGCCAACACGATGTTGAGTTATTTGGAAGTGGAATAGGACATTCCGGATATATTGAGTATTATTTTAATAATTTTATTAAGTTACCTCGGTTTGATGTTCGCGAGGTTTGGCAGTTTTATCATCCACCACTCCACCATATAATTTGCGCGGCATTTATGAAGGTGTTAACCTTTTGCGGAATGAATTATGCAACAGCTTGTGAGTCGTTGCAGATGTTATCTTTTTTATATTCCGCATTAACTATGCTGGTTTGTTATAAATTGTTTTCTTCTCTTGGTTTAAAGGGCACTTCATTGATATCAGCATTTGCTATTATTACATTTCATCCGACATTTATTGTATTTTCAGGTAGCATCAATAATGACCCACTATCTGTTTTATTCATGCTATTAGCAATATATTATTCTGTTCGTTGGTACATGGATTCAACATGTAAAAATATTATAAAAATTGCTCTTTGTGTGGGCTTGGGTATGTTCACTAAACTTTCTGCTTGGATGGTTGCGCCTGGAATTGCGTTTTTGTTTTTATATGCTTTGATTACTAAAAATAATAACATACAAATTAAACAATATATTATTCAATTTTTAATTTTTGCAGTAATATGTGTACCAATCGGTATGTTTTGGAGTATTAGGAATTATGTTTTATATAATGTACCAATTACTTATATTCCAATGCTAGCACAGGATAATCCACAGTATGTGGGCGATGTTTCAATTTTAAATCGTTTGTTTGATTTTAATCCTTCACAGTTTAAATCGGTGTTTGATATGTGGGGTGACCCATATTTTGAGTATAACCCTACGATTGGACTTTTAAAAACCGCTATGTTTGGCGAATGGATAAATGATTCAAATTATCCTACCATTTCGTTGTGTGCTACGGTCTTATTTTGGTTAGGTGTTTTATTGTGCATTCTCTCTGTTGTAGCATTGTTTATCGTCTTTGTTAAAAGATGGCGCAAAAGCCCTATAGTAGTTTCGCTATTAATACTTTTTATAACGATTGTTATTATGTATTACTATTTTTGTATAGCATATCCTTTTACCTGCACTCAAAATATTCGCTATGCAGTACCTCTTATACCGATAGGCGCGTTTGGATTGGGTTGCGCAGTTAATATAAGCAACAAGTATCTGAAGATATCATTAATAGCACTTGTCAGTTTGTTTTGCTTTTTTTCTTTAATAACATATTTTTTAATTGGTATATAAAAAGCCTTCGCAAAATAATGAACTGCCCCAATTTGTGCGGACAGTACAAAAAAGACCTTTATGGTAGTTAAAATTAAATTTTAAGCAACATACTGACATCGCTTTTCAAGTGGTGTCAGTTTTGTTTTAAGTTGAATACGTTGATGAAATTCTTGAGTTGCTTAAGTTCAAAGCCAAACTTTTCACATATTTCTCGGTTAGTTTTTCCTTGCGATTTTAATTCCAATATTTCTGATTCATATTCCTTTATGTGGCGATAACTTCTTGGTATAAAAAATCCTCCTATGGTAGTTGTTTTAATTCTACCATAGGAGGTCTATTTTTTCTATTGTCCGTTTTTACTGGACTTATTCATAATGCGAAGGCTTTTATCTTATATTAATTTAAATTTTAATAGCAATGTGTTAATTTTATTTCCCATAGGCAAAAGAAGTAAATCTTCACTTGTAAAGGTTTTTAATTTTAATATAACAATAAAGTAGGTAATTGCACCAATTAAAATTGAAACCAGCGTGCTAAGAATATTTCCACACACTTTTAAAAGTAGGTGATAACAAACAAACACTACAACAGCCATAATCAACGTTGATACTATCGGTTTTAAAACTTGTTTTTTAAACTCAACATTAATCGTAATATATCGTTTTAATATCAACCATTCGGCTATTGTTACTGCTAATTGATATACTATTGTGCTTATAACTGCACCGACAACCCCAAAATCAAATACAGACAACGCTAATATATTTAATAATAGTTTAAGAATAGTGCCTAGAAGAAGTATTACAGCAGGGAATTTTTGCTTACCCATGCCGTAAAAGGCACCATTTAGAACAAAGGTTATAGATGCAAATATCATAGCTATAGTTTGCAACCGTAATAAAAATGCACCATCTGAAGCGTTTGGATACAAAAGCATAAGTATTGGGTTTGCAAGAACTATAAAACCTGCGGCGCAAGGCAACATAATAGCATTACTTAAAAATAGTGTATCTGTTAAATGTTTAGACGCCGAGTCTTTTTCTCCAACGCTTAGTTTAGATGAAATAACCGGCACCATAGCAGTAAACAGGGTTGCGCCTAGTGCTAACGGTAGGTGAGTGATGGTTTCGGTTTTAGACATGAGTCCGTATGCTGCCATATCGCCAGTAAATTGGTTAACCGTTATAGAATCAATATTACTGCTAAGAGTAGAAACTAGTGAAGCAAACGCGGCTGGTACTGCAAGATAAACCACGGTTTTGATTAATGCCATAGTGTTAATCTTTTCGGTTTGTATAGACTGTTCTTTACACTCTAATTTAATATATTTTTTGCGTAGTAAAAAGTGACTAATCATATAGCCTAATGAAATTAGTGCTGCAACCGAGGTTGAAACGTTTCCTGCCGCTGCCATAATTGGTGTAGGGTTGCCAACTGCTAAATAAACAAATAGAATGGATAATAAACAGTTAAAAAATTGCTCAACAATTTCTGATATACTGGTGGATTTTAAACTACCAAGACCGGTAAAATAACCTCTAAGCACCGAGTTTGATGATACGAATAATACAGCAGGAGAAAGTGCCATTAACGTATATGCAACACCATCGGTTTTAAATAATGCAATTGAAATTTGATTAGCAAATATAAATAGTGCTGCTGCAAGTAAAAATGCTACAATGGTTACTATTTTAAATGTTACAGAGAATACTCGGTATGCGGCTTTGTGGTCGCCTTTAGCAATTCTTTCTGAAACTAACTTTGAAACTACGTTAGGTATGCCAATAGAGGATATTGCCAACAGTACCATATAAATTTGATAACCTGTTGAATAATAGCCACTACCTGTATTACCGAAACCTTCAATATTAACTATTATTATTTTATATATTAAGCCTAGCACTTTTACCACAATTTGTGCGAAAGCGAGCATCATAACATTTTTAGCAAAAGATACTTTTTGTTCGTTTCTGAATTTTTCTAAGTTTTTATTATTCATTAAATTCTACAATGCTCCTTTCTGTACTGCATAGGTGTTACGGCATGATATTTTTTAAATGTTCTGCAAAAATACCCCGTGTCATTAAAACCCGAAAGTTCTGCAATTTCTGCTACCGAAAAAGGTGTGGTTGATAACAGATTTCTAGCTTCATTCAAACGTAAATCTAAAATATATTTACCAACGCTTATTCCTTTGATTTTTGTAAATAAGTGCGAAAGATAATATTTATTAATATAACAGTTGTCTGCAACATTTTCAAGGGTTAAATTGCTTTTAAAATTAGCGTGTATATAGTTGGTTGCGATGGATAATACTTTATGACTTTTTAATAGTTCACTATCGGTGTCGGTACTATTAATTATCCGTATAATTTGCATAATTAAATTTCTTGCAATGTTCTGTGATATTTCGGCAAAGAAACTGTTTTTTAAATCGTGCTCGTAAATTATTTCGTTAAACGAGTCAACAAACTGGCTATAGTATTTACCAACAGAATAAATCTGATTGTATTTTGGTGGAAGTAAATGATTCTTTGGTAAGTCTGTAATTTCAAAATTATCAAACGCAAAGAAAAGCATTTCAAGTGGTTCAAAATCACTGCTTGCTTCAAAATGTTCGGTATTTGCGTTGTAAATAATAATATCGCCTTTATTGATATTATGTTCAACTCCGTTTATATTAGCGACACCGCATCCAGAAGAAATAAATATTATTTCACAAAAAGAGTGGGTGTGTGGCTTTTCGGTCCAACCTGCGCTTTTATTAAGTTGACCAACATAAAGAAGACGTGGTTTAAGTCTGAACGAATGATGTTCGCGAAATAGGTAATGTTGCCTATCCTTGCTATCAAATCTGTGAATTATATCCATACCTAATCCTTTATATATTTTTTGTTAATTATATAATAATATAGCCACTTAGTCAACTATATTTAAAAAAATTGTACAATCTTGCTAAGTTAAATTAACAAAATGGTGCATTGCTCTTAATGTGTTATTAATGTAATATTATATTGTAAAGATGTGCTTTCTTTATTAATATTTCTAGGAAAGAGGTAGTTTAATATGAAATGCAAAATTGGTATCCGTCCTGTGATTGATGGTCGTTGGGGCGGCGTTCGTGAGTCTTTAGAGATTCAAACAATGAATATGGCAAAAAGTGCCAAAAAATTGATTTCTGAAAATGTACGTTATCCTGACGGTACACCGGTTGAATGTGTAATTGGTTGTACTACTATCGGTGGTGGTGCTGAGGCAGCACAGGTTGCAGAACAGTTTTCTAAAGAGAATGTTGTTGCAACGCTTTCTGTTACACCTTGTTGGTGTTATGGTACAGAAACTTTTGATATGGATCCTACCACAATTAAGGCGGTTTGGGGCTTTAACGGTACCGAGCGTCCTGGCGCTGTGTATCTTGCTGCAGTTATGGCTGCACATGCTCAAAGGGGATTACCCGCATTTTCAATTTATGGTCATGATGTTCAAGATGCTAATGATACTACAATTCCTGAAGATGTTGCAGAGAAAATTCTTCGTTTCGCACGTTGCGCTACCGCAGTTGGATGGATGCGTAATAAGGCATACCTAAACATCGGCTCTGTATGTATGGGTATCGCAGGTAGCTATTGCGACGCTGATATTATGCAAAACTACTTTGGTCTTCGCGCCGAATGGACCGACGAGGTAGAAATTCTACGTAGAATTAAGCTTGGCATTTACGACGAGGAGGAGTACCAAAAGGCTCTTGCTTGGGTTAAGGCTAACTGTAAAGAAGGCTATGATAAGAATGCCGGTAAAAACTTCCCTGAAATTATTACAAAGTCAAAGGTTGTAGAACCTGATAAAGATTGGGAATTTATCTGTAAGATGACGGTTATTATCAAAGACCTTTACTTCGGTAATCCAAAACTTGCTGAAATGGGTTGGCATGAGGAGGCTCTTGGTAAGAATGCAGTTGTTGGTGGTTTCCAAGGTCAAAGACAGTGGACTGACTGGCTACCAAATGCCGACTTTACCGAGGCGATTCTTGCTTCTACATTTGACTGGAACGGTACCCGCGCACCTATCGTTCTTGCAACCGAGAACGACGTTTGCAATGGTATGTCAATGCTACTTGGCACATTGGTATCAAACTCTGCGCCTTGCTTCCACGACGTTCGTACATATTGGAGCCCTGAGGCTTGCGAGCGTGTAAGTGGCTCTAAACCTAAGGGCGTTGCTAAAAACGGCTTTATCCACCTTATCAACTCGGGTGCAACCGCACTTGACGGTAACGGCGCCGCTAAAGACGCAAAGGGCAAAGGCTGTATGAAGCCTTTCTGGGAAATGACCGAGGCAGACGTTAATGCTTGTTTAGAGGGTACCGACTGGTGCCGTGCCGACTACGAGTATTTCAGAGGCGGCGGCTTCTCAAGCCACTTCAGATGTAAAGCAGAAATGCCTGTTACTATGTTAAGACTTAACGTTGTTGAGGGTCTTGGCCCTGTTTTGCAAATTGCTGAGGGTTATACTGCTAACCTTCCTGATAAAATTCACGAGAAGCTTGATAAACGTACCGACCCAACCTGGCCTACCACTTGGTTTGCACCAAATCTTACCGGCAAGGGCGCATTCAAAGACGTTTATAGCGTAATGGCTAACTGGGGCGCTAACCACGGTGTAACAGTTTACGGCCACGTTGGTGCTGACTTAATTACTCTTGCAAGTATGCTTCGTATCCCTGTATCTATGCACAACGTAGACGAGGATAAAATCTACCGTCCACACTCTTGGGCTGCGTTTGGTACCGAGAACGCCGAGGCTGCAGATTACGATGTTTGCAAACACTACGGCCCACTTTATAAATAATAAAAGGGGAGAGTATAATGCTTAAAAATATTTCCCCAATAGTTTCGCCCGAGCTTTTAAAGGTTCTTTGTGAAATGGGGCACGGCGACGAAATCGTTATTGCCGACTCAAACTTTCCCGCCCACGCGGTTAATAACCGCGTAATAAGGGCAGACGGTATCGGCGGTGTTGATATGCTAAAAGCAGTAATCAGCCTTATTCCGCTTGATACATATTCTGACCCCAATGCTATGCTAATGCAACTTTGTGATGGCGATGAAAACTTGCCAACACCTATTTGGAATGAGTATAAAAACGTACTAATTGAGTCGGAAGGCGAAAATGTAAAAATGGGACAAATTGAACGTTTTGCATTTTACGAGCGAGCAAAAAAAGCCTACGCTGTAATTGCTACCGGCGAAACGGAAATATACGCTAACCTCATAATCAAAAAAGGCGTAATTAAATAATTATTTTTGGCTATGTTTTGTTAATGCAAAACATAGCCTTTTTTCGTTTATTATTGGTTGTTGCAAAATTTCGTTAATTATGGTAAAATATATATGCGACACAAATTGATAGTTCACGTATAGTAATAATTAAGTATGTGTATTTTAACTATTGGTAAAAATGCATATGCTCTTTTCACATACTTATTGTACGTGAAATTTGTGTCGCAGCAATTAAAGCTATGTGTTTTTCGGTGCGTAGCTTTGGTTACGCACTTTTTTATTGGAGGTATGAATAATGAAAAAGAGAATTTTGGCCGTTTTATTAATAGTTGCTGTGTTGCTATTGGTAGTAAACGGAATAAACTTTACCGCATTCGCTACAACAGAAAATGGATTTACGTACACAGTTAAAAATAATGAGGCAACAATAACCGATTATACAGGAAGCGAAACGGACCTCAAAATTCCAAATACATTAGGTGGCTATCCAGTAACAATAGTTGGCGAAAGTGCCTTTGATTATAGTTCGTTAAAGAGTGTTGAGTTGTGTGAAAATATAACAACGGTTGAATCAAGCGCTTTTGTATGTTCAGAGAAACTTGTAAGTGTCAAGATGTATGACAATGTAACTACTATTGAGGGTGATGTGTTTTTTGGTTGTTTTGCTCTTGAAAGTGTAAAGTTATCAAAGAATCTTGTAACAATTGGTGGATCTGCTTTTGAAAATTGCCGTAAACTTAAAGATATAGCAATACCTAGTACTGTTACCTCAATCGGTCAAGCCGCTTTTGATGGCTGTGCATCTTTGCCATCAATAGAAATACCTGATGGCGTAGTTACTATACAAAAATTTACTTTTGAATATTGTATTAGTTTAAAAAGTATACGTTTGCCTGCTAGTGTCACAGAAATTAAGAGAGATGCTTTTGGCGAGTGCAATGAACTAAAATATGTATTTTATGGTGGCTCTCAAAGTGATAGAGAAAAAATAACTTATGGTGCTAGAAACAACCTTTTAAACGAGGCTGTTTGGCATTACAATTCATCTGGTCATAAATATAAATGGGTTATTGATAAAAGCGCAACCTGTAATACTTCTGGTAAAAAGCATCAAGAATGTACTGTTAATGGCTGTGATGCAAAGAAAAATTCCAATACAAAAATCGCTGCGACAGGTGAACATATTTCTAATGATGGTGTTATAACCAAAGAACCAACAATTTCTTCCGCAGGTGTTAAGACCTATTCTTGTACCATGTGTAATACCGTAATTAAAACTGTTGAAGTTAAAAAACTAATCAATATTAAAAATGCTAAAATTACAGGAATTAAAAATAAGGCATATACTGGTGAAAAGATAAAACAAAGCATCAAAGTTAAATTAGGCAGTAAAACCTTAAGTTCTAAAAGTGATTATACAGTTAGTTATAAGAACAATAAGAGCATAGGAACTGCCACTATTACAATTAAAGGTATAGGCAAATACGCTGGTACAATAAAGGAAACTTTCAAGATTACACCAAAAAAAGTTAGTATAAAAACTTTTAAATCAACTATTAAAAAACAAGCAAAAGTTACTTGGGCTAGAGATAAAAAGGTTTCTGGATATCAGATAGTTTATGCTACCAACAGTAATTTTACAAATGGCAAGAAAACGGTGACTGTAAAAAGTAATAAAACAACTTCTAAAACCATAAAAAACTTAAAATCAAATATGACTTATTATGTAAAAGTTCGTAGTTATAAGACGGTAAACGGAAAGAAAATTTACGGTAAGTTTAGTAAAAATAAAAATATTAAAATTAAATAATAACAGCAAAAGACTGCTTCGCATACGCGAAGCAGTCTTTTTTGTGCTAGATACTAGCAGCAGCAATTGTTGTCGCAACCACAGTTGTTACCGCAACCGCCATTGTTACCGCAGCCACCACAGCAGCAGAGTAGAATGAGGATTATGATAATCCATAAGCAGCAACCGCCGCCAAAACCATTGTTATTACACATTATGTTTTCCTCCTTTCCTGCCTTCAACAACATACTATGCTAATTTTAGAAAAGTGTTACTGATACAAAAAATATTAAGAAAATATTAAATCTTTAAAAGGTTATTGACTTTCTCTGACTTTAGTGCTAAAATAAAAGTCAGAAAAGGTCAGGAGGATGACTATGAGATTAAGTGATATTATTACCCAGCGTATTATAGAAATGATAGAAAGCTCTGAAAACAACGTGGCAGAAATAGGCCGAAACGAATTAGCCGAGGCGTTCGGTTGTGTACCAAGC
Organism: Acutalibacteraceae bacterium; assembly: GCA_045630515.1. Lineage (GTDB taxonomy): Bacteria > Bacillota > Clostridia > Oscillospirales > Acutalibacteraceae > UMGS1532. Next base: position 219,058 of record JAZQTG010000076.1, on the reverse strand, counting down.
CAAATTAACTACGTATTATCCTCGCGCTTTACACCAGAGCAGGGTTATATTATAGAAAGCCGTCGCGGTGGCGGGGGATATGTCAAAATAACAAAAGTACAACTTTCAAAATCTTCTGCAATAATGCATATTATTAATTCAATGGGTAGTCAAGTAGATAATGCAACAGCGCGTATTATTATTGAAAACTGTTTACATTCAGGGTTAATCTCCAGAGATGCGGCTACGCTTATAGATGCAGCAATTTCGGGATTTGTTTTTAAGGATATACCTGTACATTTGCGAGCTAATGTTAGGGCGGCAATATTAAAGCAAATGTTCCTTACACTTATATAAAAAGGTTAGGTGTTAATTATGAAATGTGATAAATGCGGTAAATATATTGCCACTACTCATATACATTCGGTAATCAATGGCAAGGTTACAAATTTAAATTTATGTACAAATTGTGCGGTAATTAAGGGATTAAATAATCGTGGTACTTCAATGTTTAGTGATTTATTAAAAAATACTGAACATGATAATAAAAGCAATGAAAAAGTTTGTTCTAGTTGCGGTGCTAAACTTTCAAGCATTGTTGAGAGCGGCCTAATAGGATGCGGTGATTGTTATAAGATCTTTAACAATGAGTTAAGTACTACGATTAGACGTCTGCACGGAAGAACAAATTATAGAGGAAAGATTCCACAAACTTCTGCACCAAGATTGGATTGCAGTAGCATAGTAAGTAAATTGCGTGAGGAAATGGCTAAAGCGGTTCAAACCGAAAATTTTGAGCATGCTGCAGAATTGCGCGATAAAATAAAGGAAATTGAGGGTGAATAAATGTACTACAGTAATACTAATAATGATTTAGACGTTGTTGTTTCAACCAATATATCGCTCTCTAGAAACCTTGCATATTATCCTTTTCCAAACAAAATGGATGATGTGCAAATTGATGCAGCAACCGAAGAAATAATAAATTGTCTTTTTAAAGAAGATAACCTTTCCAAAGATAATTGGGAAATTGCATTAGCAGATGATTTAGACGTCAATTTAAAGCGTAAATTAATAATTAATGGAATGATATCGGAGGACATTGCCAATAATAAATCTAACACAAAATTAATAGTGTCTAAAGATGGTTCAGTGTTAATCAGTTTGTGCGTCAACAATCATATTCAAATTCATTTATCGTTAAAAGGCTCTAATTTAGAATCGGCTAATAATATATTAACTGTAGTTGATAATATAATTTGCGGTGAATTTAATTTGGCTTTTGACCAAAAACTTGGATTTTTAACCGAAAATTTAACAGAACTTGGTACCGGAATGAAATCGTCTGTTATTTTGTTTTTGCCAGCTTTAGAAACCGCAGCATCAATCTCTGAAATGAGTGAGTCGGTTGCAAAGATAGGTTTAAAACTTGATAAAATAGGTAGTGAAAATTCACTTTATTTATTAACAAATTGTATAACAATGGGAATAACTTCTGACGAAGCTATCAGAAATTTACAAGCAATTTGCAATCAAATTGTTGACAAAGAGCGCTTTTATAGAATGCAGTTGCTTAGTGATAGCATAGAGCAAGAATATTTAAGTACGAAGAAATTTCTGCTTAATTCAGTAGAATTAAGTTATAAAAAGGCAATTAATCTGCTTTATAGATTTCGTTTATGTTCGGCTATGGGTGTAGGTAGACTTTCTCTACAAAAAGTATCAGATTTGATTGATGAGAATGAAATTAACAAGGACACCCTTTTAAATTCTCAAAGGGCAGAGCAATTAAGAAGATATTTTGCATAACATATTAAGTTTAAAAATAAATAAGTAGAAAGGCTATGGTGATAAATTATGAAATATAATTTTAACGGTTTTACAGAAAAAGCTAATATGGCGCTTAACATCGCCATAGATACTGCCGGCAGATTTGGTCATACCTACGTTGGTAGCGAACATCTGCTTCTAGGACTTTTAAAGGAAGGTAGCGGTGCCGCTGCTATGATTTTAAAAAATGCAGGTGTGAGTGACGAAAATGTTGCTGCTATAATTCTAAGTTCTATTGGTAGAGGCAACCCAACCTTGTTGACTCCTGATCACTTAACACCTCGTGCGAAACGTGTAATTGAATCTGCGATTCGCGAGGCGGGCGCAGAGCAAAAATCTTATGTTGGTACAGAGCATTTATTAATTGGTATTTTAAGTGATACCGATAACTACGCTACAAGATTTATTATTGAACTTGGCGGAAACTTACAGGAGATTTTAACCGAAGCAGTTGAAACTTCATATGGCGAGCCAAATAATAGCAAAAAAAATAAGGCGAAAAGCAATCCAAATGCTAATACACCTACTATAGAAAAATATGGTAGAGATTTAACTAAAGAGGCAAGAGAAGGTAAATTGGACCCCGTTATTGGCAGAACTAAGGAAATAGATAGAGTAATACAAATTCTTTGTAGAAGAACTAAAAATAATCCTTGTTTGATAGGTGAGCCGGGTGTTGGTAAAACCGCTATCGCTGAGGGATTGGCTATAAAAATTGCTTCTGATGATTCGCCTGAAATTTTGCGAAACAAAAAAGTTATATCTCTAGATCTTACCGGAATGGTCGCTGGTACTAAATATCGTGGTGATTTTGAAGAGAGAATAAAAACTGCTATTGATGAGGTTAAGAACTCAAATGATATAATTTTATTTATTGACGAAGTACACACACTAATAGGTGCGGGTTCTGCAGAAGGTTCAACCGATGCTGCAAATATTTTAAAACCCTCCCTTGCAAGAGGCGATTTACAGGTTATTGGTGCAACTACTATTGATGAGTATCGTAAAAACATTGAAAAAGATGCTGCGCTTGAAAGAAGATTTCAACCTGTTTCTGTGGGTGAACCTAACGAACAAGATGCAGAGTTGATTTTAAAGGGACTTCGCGATAAATATGAGGCTCACCATAAGGTTAGAATTACCGACGAGGCTATTAAAGCAGCAGTTAAATTATCTTCAAGATATATTGCCGACAGATTTTTACCTGATAAGGCTATTGATTTAATTGATGAGGCGGCGTCTAGGGTAAGATTAAGGGTTTATACTGCGCCATCTGACCTAAAAGACAGAGAGACCGAAATCAAACGAATAAGCGAAGAAAAGAATGAAGCAATTCGTTCGCAACAATTTGAGCATGCTGCTACTTTGCGCGATACTGAAAAGAAATTGCAACAAGAGTTAGAGAATGCCAAAAAAGAATGGGAAGATCGTAACACTCATAATTCAGGCATTGTTAATGAGGAAGAAATTGCCGCTATAGTATCTGATTGGACCGGTGTTCCTGTTTCGCAATTAACCGAAGAAGAAAGCAAACGCTTGCTTAATATGGAAGGTGTATTGCATAAAAGAATCATTGGTCAAGATGAAGCGGTATCGGCAGTTTCAAAAGCAATCAGACGTGGTAGGGTAGGTCTTAAAGACCCAAAAAGACCTATCGGTTCGTTTATTTTCCTTGGACCTACCGGTGTAGGTAAAACGGAACTTTGTAAAGCTTTAGCTGAAGCTATGTTTGGTGATGAGAATGCAATGATCAGACTTGATATGTCTGAATATATGGAACAGCATACAGTATCTAAAATGATTGGCTCGCCGCCAGGATATGTTGGGTTTGATGAGGGTGGCCAATTAACAGAATTGGTTCGTAGAAAACCTTATTCAGTAATTCTGTTTGATGAAATTGAAAAAGCTCATACAGATGTATTTAATATACTTTTGCAGATATTAGATGATGGCGCATTGACAGATTCTCAAGGTAGAAAAATTAATTTTAAAAACACAGTTGTTATTATGACGTCAAACGTAGGTGCAAGGTTTATCACCGAAAAACGCGCTTCGTTTGGTTTTGCGGCTGATAGCAGTGCAGATAGTGAAGATAAAACCAAAACAGAAGTGTTAGCAGAACTGCGCAGAACTTTTAAACCTGAGTTTTTAAATAGGGTAGACGATATAATTGTCTTTAATAAACTCACTCAAGAAAATATTTATAATATTGCTGAAAAAATGCTTGATACATTGAAATCCAGAATGCAGTCTCTTGGTATAACGATTACATTTGATGCATCTTCAATTAAAGCAGTAGCTAATGCAGGGTTTGATGATGTATATGGTGCTAGACCTTTGCGACGTGCTATTCAAAGTAAAATTGAAGATAAGTTAAGTGAGTTAATGCTTGAGGGGAATATTAAAAAAGGTGATAGAGTTATTTGCGGTTTTGAGCAAGACGAATACAGGTTTATAAAAGAATAAACAAAAGCCACGCTGATTAGCGTGGCTTTTAAATTTAGATTTGATTGTATTTTTGTAGAATAGCTTTAATTCTTTCAACGGGGTTGAGAAGTTGGCTTATGGAGTTATCGTAATTAAGGGTATCTACTAAATAAGCGATATATTTTGACATATCAACGCTTACATACCAGTCTTTTTCAAGTTGTTCGGGTCTTGTATATATTAGGTTGGTTGTAAACACCTTATCAATAAGTCCGTCTTTATAGAATTTGTCAAAACTTTCGTAACCGCTTGTGAACAAACCAAAGGTTGAAAACATAAATATTCGTTTTGCACCCATGCCTTTTAGTTTTGTTGCAATATCAAGCATTGAATCGCCTGATGCAATCATATCGTCAACAACAATTACATCTTTACCCTCAACGTCGTTTCCTAAAAATTCGTGAGCTTCAATGGGGTTTCTACCATTAACAATTACCGAATAGTTACGGCGTTTGTAGAACATACCAAGTTCTAAACCAAGAACTGAAGAGTAGTAAATACATCTTGACATAGCGCCTTCGTCGGGAGAGATAATCATTGCATGTTCGCGGTCAAGTTTAATATCCGGAACGTTTTTAAGCATAGCTTTGATCATTTGATATGTTGGTTGAACATTATCAAAACCACCAAGTGGAATAGCATTTGCTATTCGTGGGTCGTGTGCATCAAAGGTAAGAATGTTAGTAACACCTAATGCCTCTAGCTCTTGTAAGGCCATTGCACAGTCAAGCGATTCTCTTGCGGTTCTACGGTGTTGCCTACCTTCGTATAACATTGGCATTACAACTGTAATTCTTCTGGCTTTACCGCCCAAAGCAGAAATAACCCTCTTTAAATCTTGGAAATGGTCATCAGGGCTCATTGGAACTTGTTGACCATACATATTGTAGGTTTCGCCATAGTTAAAGCAATCTACAACGATATAAGCATCAAGACCACGTGCAGTGTGTTTAAAAACAGCCTTGCCTTCACCTGTGCCAAAACGAGGGCAATCAGGTTTAACTATGTAAGTGTGCTCGTCCGGCATACCGCGCCATTGAAGTAGATAATAGTCAACTTTTTCTGCAAATTTTTCGCAACCTTTTAAGGGTATTACTGCTAGGTCGCCAAATGGTGTGTGTTTGTTTGCCATGATTTTGTATCCTCCGTTTATGTTCCTAGTAGATATTTTAACACATAATCGGTAAATATAAAAGCATAATTTTATAATTATTAAAAAATCGTCATATTTATCAACCTTTTGTTGATATTGTGTCTATTTTTTGATATAATGACAAATGTATAAATATGTCTTAATTTGAGATAGTATGTATAATTTTATTGTAGGTGATATTTTTGGGCAAGTTAATAGTTATTGAAGGTCTTGATGGATGCGGTAAATCTACACAACTTGAATTACTTGTAAGTAGATTAAATCAATCGGGTGTTAATGCTAAAACAGTTCCATTTCCTAATTATGATTCTCCCGCTTGTGAGCCGGTAAAAATGTATTTAAACGGTAATTTTGGTAAAAAACCCAGTGATGTTAACGCCTTTGCGGCATCAACTTTTTATGCTGTGGATAGATTTGCTAGTTTTAAAGAAAATTGGGAAAAAGATTATAATCTTGGCAATCCAATAATTTGTGGAAGATACGTTACTTCAAACCTTGTTCACCAATGTTCAAAATTACCTAAAAGAGAGTGGAAGTCTTTTGGTGAGTGGTTATTTGATTTTGAATACAATAAAATTGGTATTCCAAAACCTGATGCAGTAATTTATTTGAATATGCCTCAAGATTATGCGGAGAAACTACTAATAAAACGTTATGAAGGCGACTCTCAAAAAATGGATATTCACGAAAAGGATAGAGCATATCAAGAACTATGTAGAGAAGCAGCAGGGTTTGCTACTGAAAATTATGGTTGGAAAGTCATTGATTGTGTTCGTGATGGTGAAATTCGCACTATTACAGATATTTCTGACGAAATTTTTGCTATTGCTTCTGCATTAATTAAAGGAGAATAAAAATGTTCTATATGTTTTTGGCTGATGGCTTTGAAGAAACTGAGGCTCTTGCAACCTTAGACGTTTTGCGAAGAGCAGACGTTGATATTAAAACGGTTGGTGTTACCGGAGATATTGTAATGGGTTCGCATAATATTTCTGTTATTGCTGATATGCCAATATCCGACCTTGATATTGCTGATGTTAGCGGAGTCATTCTCCCAGGCGGTATGCCGGGAACTACAAACCTACAACATAATCAAAAAGTATTAGATTGCATTTTAGATGCATATAACAGAAGTAAGCCGGTTTGTGCAATTTGCGCAGCACCCTCTGTGCTAGGGTCTCTTGGTATTTTAAAAGGTAAAAATGCAACTTGTTTTCCGGGTTTTGAGGACAAGCTTTTAGGTGCAAACGTTTTGCCGGACGGTGTTGTTGCAGATGGCAATATTGTTACCGCTAAAGGTGCAGGTGTAAGTTTACAGTTTGGGTTAAAAATTACTGAACTTGTAAAGGGTAAAGATGTTGCTAAAAAGCTTAAGGAAACAATGCAATGCGAATAGTATTAAAAAATAAAGATAAAATTAGAAAAGAAGCTTTATTTTTTCGCAAAAAAATGGCTTTTAAAAATAAGTTGCTGTTTGATAAATTGATTCTTGAGAATTTATATAAAATAGATGAATTTAGAAATTCACAGACTATTTTAACTTATGTTTCTAAAGAAAGTGAAATTAACACGTTGCCGGTAATTATTGATGCTTTGGAAAATGGTAAAAAGGTTGCCGTTCCAAAATGCTTAAATGATACCGAAATGCAGTTTTATTATATTGACTCAATAGATCAATTAGAAAAAGGTAACTTTTCTGTTTTGGAACCAAAAGAAAATCTTGATGTCGTTGATAATTTTGACGGCGCGTTTATGGTGGTACCGTCATTGGCTGTTGATATGTTGGGATATCGCGTTGGATATGGCAAAGGGTTTTTTGATAGATATTTAGCAAAACATAAATTGACTACGGCGGTTCTTTGCTATCATAGTTTTCTTTACTTAAAATTACTTTGTAATAGACTTGACTATAGGTGCAATTTCGTTGTAACCGATAAATGCATAATTAAAGGGAAGGGGTATAAATATGGATAATAACAATCCTTTTGATTTGAACAACACTACCGAAAGAAATGATACGGCAAATGATGAGTTTGTTATTGGTAGTGGTTTTGTTATAGACGATACAGTTCTTGAAAATGATGCTGAAACCAAACCTCAAAAGCCTAAAAGAACAAGGCGCGGAGTTGTTAGAACTATAATTTGGGTAAGTTGCATCCTGCTTGTGTCCGTCGCCATTGCGGTTGGCGGAATATTCTGTATTATTGATTATATGGGATTAGGTTCATCACGTAAAATCACTATTACTATTGAAGAGAATGAATCTTTAGATAGTATCGCCAACGAATTAAAAGAAAAAGGTGCTATTAGATTTCCGTTTGTATTTAAGTTATATGCTAATGCAAAGGACTATTATAAGTTGTTTACAACCGGTGCACATACATTTAACACAGATATTGGATACGGCGGAATTATACATGAGTTTACAATGGTTGAAGGCTTTACCATGGAAACGGTTACTATAACCATTCCGGAAATGGCAACCATTGACGATATCGCTAAACTACTGGAAAAGAATAAGGTTTGTACTAAATCTGAATTTATAAATGAAGTTGAATATGGAAGTTTTAAATATGATTTTATAAAAGAGATTCCTGAGAAAAAAGTGCATTATAGATTAGAAGGATATTTATTCCCCGATACCTATGATTTTTATGTATGGAATTCACAAGAAGGCGCGCATTTTGCGATAGATAAAATGCTTCAAAATTACGATTTGAAGTTTAATGCTACGTATAGAGAAAAAGCCGCAAATTTAGGTTATACATTGCATGAAATCACAACAATGGCTTCAATTATTGAGTTGGAGTGTAGTGGTTATTACGATGAGATGCCGAAAGTTTCTGCAGTCTTTTACAATAGGCTTAATCATTGGGGAGATCAACCTAAAATGTTAGGCTCGTCTCCGACTGCGGAGTATCCATATGGTAGTGGCAATTATGATACAAATAGAATTGAAGGTTTACCGCCCGGACCTTTGTGCGCTCCTGGTGTTAATGCTATAAAAGCAGCATTAAATCCTGATAAAAATATGGAAAAGGTTTATTTCTATTTTGTTACCGATATTGACTTTAAGTTTTATTATACTAAAAATTTAGAAGAACATAATTCAATTATTTATTCGTTGAAATTACAAGGCAAATGGGGTGAAGATTAATAAATGTCGGTTATTGTTAATCGTCCCGAATTGCTTTGTCCTGCTGGGGATTTAAATAGGTTATATGCAGCAGTTGATTATGGCGCTGATGCGGTTTATCTTGCCGGTGAAGAATTTGGTATGCGTACCGCCGCCACAAACTTTAATTATGAAGATTTAAAAATTGGTGTTGAGTATGCACATCAGCATTCGGTAAAGGTTTATGTTACATGCAATACAATTCCGCATAATGCTGAACTCATTAGATTACCTGATTTTATTACCAATTGCGCAAATATTGGTGTAGATGCTTTTATAGCGTCTGATTTAGGAACTATTGGATTAGTTAAAAAATATGCGCCGAACGTACAATTGCATATTTCTGTTCAATCTGGAATTGTTAATTATGAAACAGCTCGTGCATTTTATAATATGGGGGCAAATAGAATTGTTGTTGCGCGTGAGTTGAGTTTGGATGAGATTGCTCAGATACGCGCCAAGACACCTGTAGACTTAGAAATAGAGGCCTTTACCCATGGAGCTATGTGTGTGTCTTTTTCTGCAAGATGCCTACTGTCAAGCTATATGACAGGCAGAGACGCCAATAGGGGAGATTGTGCACAACCTTGTCGTTGGAGTTATTCTTTAATGGAACAAAAACGACCGGGGCAATATTTTGATATTACTGAAACCGAAAAGGGAACATATATTTTAAATGCCAATGACTTATGTATGGTTGATTATATTCCGCAAATGGTAGCAAGTGGTGTTTCAAGTTTCAAAATTGAGGGCAGAGCAAAATCTCATTATTATACAGCCGTTACAGCTAATGCGTATCGCGGTGCTCTAGATTGTTTTTTGGATAATCCTGAAACATACAAAACGCCTGAATGGGTTAAGGAAGAACTTAACAAAATTAGTCATCGCAACTATTCAACAGGATTTTATTTAGGTAAACCTGAAAATTCTCAAACTTATGCTAATGCCGGATACGTTCGTGATTATTCGGTGGCAGCAGTAGTGGAGGGATATGAAAACGGTTTAATTAAAGCTAGGGTTAAAAATAAATTCCTATTAGGGCAAGAATTTGACTGTCTGCAGCCTAAAGCCGTTCCGTTTAAATTTACGGTTAATAAAATTATTGACGATAAAGGCGAAAGTGTAGATTCCGCACCAAGACCTATGAGTTTAGTTTATATACCTTGTGATACACCTATTAAAATTGGTTCTTTGTTAAGAATGAAATCATAAGTCTTTTCAATGTTACACTTAACGTTACATTCTGTGTATTTTGCACAAATGACACTGACTAATTTTTTACGTATCGTTATTTTCTATTAATAATTTTATTCATATATGTCAACATTCTACAAAAAAACAACAAATTTTTAAAAAATATTTCAAAAAATAGGTTGATTTTTCGTGCAAATGTGATAAAATGAATTGAAGTTATTTTGGCTTAAGATGTAAATAACTAGTTTAGTTGTTAATTATGCACAAAAATTGTTTTTGTTTTTGTAGCACAATAAACAACTGTTTTGTGATTTATACCTTTTGCTTATAATAATATACCAAGTTTTATTTTAGGAGGCAAAAAAATGCACAAAAAGTTATTATGCTTGGCGTTAAGTTTGTTGCTTTCAGTTTCGTGTTTCTGCGGACCTGTTATGTCTGTGTTCGCAGTGCAACCCGATAACAGTACTGAACTTAACGACGAAACAGTAGCTATCATTGAACAAATTGATAGCGACGAGTACACTTCGTACTACGATTACTACAACTATTATCTTGATGCTGTAACTTACAGAGAATTTATCAAGGTAAAGGGTACCGAGTTTTCTAAGGCTGATAGTCCTAAGGTTGGCTCGTACGAAGAAGTTGAGGCGGTTGTACTTGACAGTTCTAATAAATGGGTAGAGTACAAGATTACCGTTCCTGAAAGTGCAAAGTATGGTATTGTCATAGATTACTATCAACTTCCTGATAAAGAAAAGGATATTGAGGTTACTGTTTCTATTGATGGAAAGATACCGTATACCGAGGCTCAACAAATTGCTTTACCTCGTTTGTGGGATGATGATATTGATCCCGAAAACGTTGTAGAAGGTCATTATTTTGAAACTACTAATCCTAATGGTGACTCAGATGATATTCGTCCCTCGCAAAAAGAGTTTCAAATTTGGACCAGTCGTGAATTAATTAATATTCGTGGTTTGTATCAAGACCCATATCAGTTCTATCTTACTAAAGGCGAGCATGTAATCCGCTTTGATTTGGATAGAGAAGCTGTTGCTATTTCTGAAATTCGTTTTGGTAATAAAACTGAAAACATTTCTTATGATGAGTATATTAGTCAGTTTAATGAAAACGATTATGTTAAAAACAATGGTGTTTCGTACGGTGAAGAGGGTGATCTTTCCGCTACTGTGCAGGCGGAAGAAACTTACTATAAAAACAACATTGTTCTATATGCAACTACAGATAAATCAGATGCATCTGTTACTCCTGCAGATGCTGCTTATACACGCTTAAATACAATCGGTCAAGCTAACTGGGCTACTAATGGTGACGAACTTGTTTGGAAGATGAATGTTAAAAAAGCTGGTCTTTACAAACTAACCATGCGCGCTCATCAAAACTTTAATGCAGGTATGAAATCATATAGAACATTAAAGGTTAATGGCGTTGTGCCTTTTAAAGAGGCCGAGATTATTAGATTTGAATATAAACAAAACTGGTATATGTTAACCCTTGGTAATCAAGAAAAGGGTGAGAAGCAAAAGGATTACTACATATATTTAAATGAAGGCGACAACCTAATATCACTTACTTGTACTACAGGTGAGATGAGTGAGGTGCTTCGCAACATACAACAAGCAGTTCTTGATTTGAACGATATTTATCGTCAAATTATTTCTGTTACATCAACACAACCTGATATTTACCGTGATTATTCGCTTGAGCAACAGATTCCTACATTAGAAGATGATTTGTGGGCATCTAAAGCTTTTGTTGATGAAACCGCTAAATTGATATACAAATTAACAGGTACCGATGGCTCACAAGCATCATCTGTTAATTACGTATCTAAGATTCTTGGCGAGTTGGCTAAGGATCCATATATCATTCCTGAACGCTTAAGCCGTCTCAAAGATGCTATTGAAACTTTAGGTAACTTGATTAGTACTATCGGTAAACTTGCATTAGAGTTAGACTATATAGCAGTACTTCCGGTTGATACTGAAGAACCTAAGGTTGGCAAAGGATTTTCTAATGCTGTTATATATACTTGGAATCAGTTGATTTCTTCATTCACTGTTGATTATAACGTTGCAAGTGATTCTCTAACTGATACCGATAACACAGAAGTTGTACAGGTTTGGGTTAACACCGGTCGTGACCAAGCAAAGATTATTAATAGACTTGTTGGTGACGATTCTGAAAAACTTGTTACATCTGATGGTAAACAGATTTCTATTCATATGGCACTTGTTGATACAGGTGCAACCCTAATTCGTGCAACCCTTGCCGGTAAAGGTCCGGATTGCGCGCTTATGATTGGTGAAGACTCTCCAATGAACCTTGCAGCTCGTGGCGCACTATTACCGCTAACTGAGTATAAAGCGAAGATTGAAGATCAATTCCACAAGTCAGCATGGACACCATTCTGGTACGATGGCGAGTATTATGCATTACCTGAAACTCAGTCATTTGATATTATGTTCTACAGAACAGATGTCTTTAAAGAATTAGGTATTGAACCACCTGAAACTTGGGACGATTTCTATAAAGTAATGGAAATTCTACAAAACACCAACTTGATTATTGGTATTCCTGAGGTTGACTCTGCTAATGCAGGTGTGTCTTTTGGTATTAGAACATTTGATAAGTTCTTGGTTCAAAATGGCGGCACATACTATAATTCTACTTTAAGTCAAACCAGATTTACTGATGAGGTTGCTTATCAATCTTTTGAAAGATGGGTAGAACTTTACAAGAAATATGGTCTTGACAGATCGTTTGACTTCTATAGCCGTTTTAGAACAGGTGAAATGCCACTTTCTATACAGTTGTATCCTGCATATAACCAATTAAAAACAGCGGCGCCCGAACTTAATGGTTTGTGGTCTATAGCTCCAATTCCAGGTACTGTAAAAGAAGACGGTACAATTGATATCTCTGAAACATCTGTTGTAACCGGTTGTATACTTCTTAAAGCAGCCGAGAAGAAGGGCATCACTGAAGCCGCTTCTATATTCCTTAGCTGGTGGGCTAGTGCTGAAACACAAGCTGCATATGCTCGCGAACTTGAGGCTACGCTTGGCGTTGCTGCTCGTTATCATCCAGCTAATATGGAGGCATTTAAGAGCCTTGCTTGGACAGATGAAGAAGCTGCGGTTATTACAAAGCAGTGGGAGTCGGTTACGGTTATGAACGAAATTCCTGGTAACTATGTTTTAAAACGTTCTCTAACCAGCGCGTTTAGAAATGTTATAGCAGATAAGAACTCTGCTCGCCGCGCTCTTACAATTTATAACACAGCAATTAATGATGAAATCACGCGTAAGCGTAAAGAATTTGGATTGGAATAGGAGGGTGATGAATAATGACAAAAATGCAAATCAAAAAGATGAAGCAACAAAAACGTACTAGTGATATGCCTTTCGTTATCCTTCTTTCACCCTTTCTTTTGTTCTTCTTTGTGTTTACAATTCTTCCAATCGCTTCTTCTATAGTTTTAAGTTTTACCGACTTTAATATGGTTACAATCAATAACTTTGTTGGTTTTGATAATTATATTAGACTGTTCTTGGAAGATGATATTTTTACCATTGCATTAAAAAATACTATGATTTATGCATTGGTTTCGGGTCCAGTTGGATTTATCTTAAGCTTCGTTGTTGCTTGGTTTATTAACGAACTTGGCAGAACGGTGCGTACAATCGTTACCTTTATTGTATATAGCCCTGCTATGGTTGGTAATATATTCTTTATTTGGTTATACATTTTCTCATCTGATAGTCGTGGCCTTCTTAATGACTTAATGTTAAAACTTGGCCTTATATCCGACCCAATTGAATGGTTATCCAATACCCAATATTCATTCGGTATAGTTATGTTTGTTATTATATGGATGAGTTTTGGTACCGGCTTCCTTTCATTTGCTGCAGGTCTAAAAGGACTTGATCATACTTATTACGAAGCAGCAGCTATTGATGGACTTAAAAACCGTTGGCAAGAACTTTACTACGTTACATTCCCACAAATGGGTCCACAGTTAATGTTCGGTGCGGTTATGTCAATTTCTGGTGCGTTTGCTGTTGGTGGTGTAAACCGTGCTCTTACCGGTTTCCCAAGTACAGATTATTGTACCCACACGATATTACTACATATGACCGACTATGCTACAACCCGTTTTGAAATGGGTTATGCATCGGCGATAGCAGTTGTATTATTTGCAATGATGCTTCTGTTCTACATAATCGTTCATAAAGTAGTAAGCAAATTCTCAGATTAGGAGGTGCAGTTATGGAAAAAGAAATGACTTTTTGGCGACGTGTCAAATTTAATCGTAGATCTAAAAAGAAAGTTATGCTTTCAAGGTCTCATGCTGGTAATTTTGGCGTATTCATGTTCTTGCTTTTTATGTGCATAATAATGGCTGCACCTATGGTATACGCTATACTTCAATCTATTAAACCTATAGATGAAATTTTCTTGTATCCGCCACGATTCTATGTTAAGAATCCAACCTTTGATAACTTTGTTCAGGTTGTTTCTCTTGCAGGTAGTTTGTGGGTTCCATTCATCAGATACCTATTTAACAGTATTTTTGTAACAGTGATTGGTACTATTGCTTGCTTGGTTGTATCTGCAATGGCTGGTTATTCACTTGCTAAAGGTAAATTCAAAGGTAAAAATGCAATCGGTCAATCGGTTTCACTTTCACTTTTGTTCCGTTCTGAAGTAACTGCAATTCCTGCTTACTTTATTGTTGCAAAGATGGGTATTATTGACTCGTATTGGGCACTTTTATTACCACCGCTTGCATCAACTATGGGTGTTTTCCTTATCAAGCAGTTTGCTTTAAGTTCAATACCTGATGAAACTCTTGAAGCTGCCAGAATTGACGGTGCAAGCGAATTCAAAATATTCTCTTCTATCGTTATTCCTTGTATTAAACCTGCACTATTAACTGCCGCTATATTTACATTTAATGCTATGTGGAATAGCGCAGGTACTTCTCAGTACATATTTAACGAAAGTTTAAAAGAACTTCCAACCGTTTTAAGTACAATTTCTTTAGGTGGTATCGCACGACAGGGTGCAACTGCTGCCGTTGCCGTTGTTCTTATGATTCCGCCATGTGTATTCTTTATCATTAACCAAAGTTCTGTTATGGATACAATGGCACACTCGGGTATGAAATAGAAAGGGGAGCGCTTATGAAAAAGTTTATAAAAATTTCTTTAATCGTAGCACTCTGTCTTTCTATGATTACTGCTACTACGGTGTATGGTGTAACACCTTCGTATGCACCATACTTAGGTTATGAATATAATTCATATGATGAGTCTGTAGCTGCACCTATTGGTTATACTCCCGATGGAGTTATCACTGGTTCCGACTTTGATTTTGCGGTTGATTATAAAGGATTTACCGATATTTCTGTAGATCTACACGAACCCGACTATCCATCTTTATTTATTTTAGATGGCGTTGGCGGTGCAGTTTATAAATCTGATACATCTCTTAACGTTAGAAGTATATACAACAATATTACTTTTGAAAACGGAAAACCTTGTGACATTAAAGGTGCTACCCAAATTGCCAATGATTACAGCAACTCATATTTTTATGTTGCTAAAGGCAATAACGTATATATTGTATCTGCTATGTCAAAGGTTATTAAAACCATTGAAACTTCTGGCATCGTTTCTATGACTACATATGGTGCCTCAGGGTTTGATAGTTACACTACATACTTGCTTTTAATAACCGCTGATAAGCAAGATGGAGTTTCAATTTATTCCGATAAAGGTGATTATATTGGTTTTAGTAAGTTAGGTAGTAGAATTAGTGCTATATCATTTAATATTGATATGGGCAATTTTATTGCTGTTGACGCTGGTGCTAACGTTTTGATAAAAGCTAACCCTGTAACTGATTATGATGCAGATGGTAACGAGGTTTTGGCTGGATTAGAAGTAGAAGAAACTACAATTAATCCTAATGTTGATATTTCAACTGCTAATTCTGTGTGCACCGACTCTATGGATGAATATGCATATGTTAACTTAGGTAACAAGATCTTAAAAATTAATACTTACATGGATGAAGTTTCGTATATTGATTCTAATTCTATTCCTAAAAACTCAAATGCTAAATTTAACTATTCATCTATTGTAGTTGCAACCGATACAGATACACTTATTGCATTAAATTCTGTTAATAAACAATTTGATGAATATAACTCACTTGGTGGTTATATTAGCACAGTTGATAAACTTGGTTTAACTCTATCTTCACCAAACGATATCGTTTATAAAAATGATAAATATGTTTACATTCTTGACAGCGGTAACTCTCGCGTACTTAAATTAAATAAAGATTTAACCGAGTTGATTTCAATTTTCTCTAGTTTCTATAATAAAGAACTTGGTTATTTAACATTCTATGGTGCACAAGGTTTAACTGTTGATAATGATGAGAATTTTTATATTGCAGATACCGAAAATTATCGCGTTATTTTATCTGATAACAAAGGTAATGTTGACATAGTTATTACTCGTCCTGACCAACAGTTGCAGGATACTGAGTCGCCATTCAGAGCAACAAAGGTATTGCTTGATAGAAAAGATCAGTTGTATATCATTTGTGATAGTATCAACTTAGGTGCTTTCGTATATGACCTTGAAGGTAATTTTAAAAACTTCTTTGGTAGTAACAATGTTCAAGCTACAGCCGAAGTTATTTTGAATTATATTAAACGTCAATTTATGACTCGCGCACAGTTGAAAACTCTTAAAAAGGTTACTCCGGTTGCTCTTACTAACTTTGATATAGATAATGATGGATTTATTTATACAGTTACTTTAACAGAGCAGAATAAGAGAAATAACAAATTTGAAGATATGGTTCGTAAACTAAACTTCAAAGGTAATGATATTTTCTCATTAAGTGGTAACTCTAAAGGTTTCGGTGACTTTGAGTGGGATAGGCAATCAACTCATACAAATACATCTTTCGTTGATGTTGATGTTGATTCAGATTGTTATATTAATTTGGTTGATTCCGGACGTGGTAAAATCTTTCAATATAGCGAAGACGGTGATTTAATTACTGTTTTCGGTGGTTATTCTAACCAAACCGGTACATTTGCTGAGCCTGTTGCCATTGAAAGTATTGGCGATAAGATTTATGTTCTTGATAAGCTCAGTAATGATATTTCTGTTTTCAAACCAACAGCATACACAAATGCATTACGTAAAGCATATAAACTTTTGGATAGCAGTGATTCTGATGCTGCATTAGCTGCATGGACAGATGTTTTGAAATACAACACTAATAGCCAATATCCGTATTATGGTATGGGTCGCGCTTATGAAATGAAGAGCGATTATGAAAACGCTATGAAATATTTCAAAATGGCTAATGCTAAGCCTGAATATTCAAAATCGTTCCAAGAGTATAGAAAAGACTATGTGAATGACAATATTGGTTGGATGGCTATTATTGCAATAGTTGCGATAGTTGCAGTAGTTTTATTTGTAAGGTTCGCAAAGAAGAAAATGGTTGCTAAACACGGTTCCGCTTATTCTCCACTTGAAACAAAATGGGGCATGCCGATATATGTGTTAATGCATCCTGTTGATGGATTTGAACAGTTCCGTAACCGCAATATTCAATCGATACCAATTGCTATAGCTTTGGTTATTGCATGGTTCTTGGTAAAGGTTGTTGAGTTCTTCGGTACTGGCTTTGCATTTAATAACAACCGTGCGATTGACTATGACTTCTTTGCAAATGTAATCTCTACCATAGGTCTATACGTACTTTTCGTTATTGCGAACTGGGCTGTATGTACATTGCTTAATGGTAAGGGCAGAATGAAAGAAATTCTATGTGTTGTTGCATATTCATTAACGCCATTACTAATTACTACACTTATCAATGTTGTACTTTCCAACACTATGACATTAGATGAGCAGTCGTTTATTTCAATTATTAATGTTGCCGGTATGCTTTGGGCAGGCATTGTACTATTGCTCGGCTTATATACCATACATCAATACTCGTTCGGTGGAACACTTGGCTCAACCTTATTAACGGTATTAGGTATGGCAATCATCGCACTACTTGTAATATTGTTCTTTACACTATTACAACAGTGTTACTCGTTTATAATTTCTATAATCTCAGAAATTAAATTGCGATAGCATGACATGATTATTAAAAGGAGGAAAATATTTTGAAATTTTTTAACAATTCTAAAAGAAATCTTGCATTAATTTTCATGTCTATGCTTTTAATCGTTATTACTATTTGTCCTGTATCCGCTACACAAAGCGGCAACGAGGTTGAGACGACTTCTAATACAGACAGTAATAAGTATAGTTATATGGAAGTTCCTGCAAATTATGAAGAAATTGCTACTTCTGGAAACATCACCTTGAGTGCAGATATGTCAACAGGTTTGTTTTCTATCAAAAATAATAAAAACGGTTATGTTTGGTATAGCACACCTACTAATGCAGAATATGACTCTTTTTCAAAAGGTGATATTAAACGTAAAAGTCAGTCCCAACTCATTATCGGATATGTTAATGCTGAAGATGAGTTGTCAACCGCTCGTGTTGACTATCTAGACACTGGTTCTGCAAAAAGTGTAGATGTTACTAAAATAGATAACGGTATTAGTGTTGTTTACAATTTTGATATTGATTTATCTACAAACATTGCAAGTACCGAAACAGATACTACTACCGATGAAACTGTTGATGGAGATGGAACTGCAGAAGAAAATAATGAAGCTGTACAAGAAGATTTAATTATTTCTGATGTAGAAGATGTTGTTAAAATTGTTGAAGCGTCTTTTGCTATGGATTTCGTTTTAGAAGATGGCTCATTTAAGGCTATTCTAAATAATGAAAAAGCAAAACATACAGAAGATATAATTGTGGTTGATTATAGCGTATTACCTTATTTCGGTGCAGGTAGCTGGACTGATGAGGGATATATGTTCGTTCCTGATGGTAGTGGTGCATTAATCAACTTTAACGGCGCTAAAGGCTCTGCTAAAACTTATTCACAGATGGTTTATGGTCCTGAAGAATCTTTAGAGCAAAAACAATTAAACACAACCTTCGCAGAAACAATTAAAATGCCTGTGTACGGTATGGTTCATGGTAACGATAATGGTTTTGTAACAATTATTGAAGATGGCGCGGCTGTCGCTAATATTGAAGCTTCAACCGCTAATGCTAACAAAGGACATAATACCATTAATGTTCGTTTTAATGACAAACTTACTTCTATGATGATTATGTTCGCTAAATCTTCAAACATGCAGAAGGTTTATCGTATATCTAAAAAGAGTGAGGATCTTAAACAGTTCTCTTTAAGATATTATTTCTTAGATGGTGAAGATGCTGATTATGTCGGTATGGCAAATACATATAGAAAATATCTTTTGGATAATGAACAATTATCTAAAAATGATACAACACCAAAGCTAAACGTTGATTTATATGGTGCTATAGATGTAAAAGCCAACTTCTTCGGTATCACTTATAGCAAACTAAACTCCTTAACTACCTATGAACAGGCTATTAGTATTGCTAAAGCTTTAAATGATAAAGGTGTTACCAATATAGATTATAGATACTTTGGTTGGGGTAATAATGGTATTACTAATAAAAATGCTGTAACTCAAGCTAAAACTATCAATCTTTTGGGTGGTAATAAAGGCTTCCAAGCCCTTAACGATTTTGCTAAGGATAATAATATTAATCTTTATCCTGAAACAGATCTACTTACCTTTACCAGTGGCTCTAACAAGCAGGCGGCTAAAACTGCTTTTGGTCAAACATTCTATGAGTATCAGTATTTAAGATCGGTTTATGTGTATGACTTAAAAGGATTCTCTAAGAGAATGCTGATACCCACTTTAATTAACAAAAATACTAAGACATTTGTTGAATCTTATAAAGATCTTGGTGTTAACGGAGTTTCATTGTCTACGCTTTCATCAAAGGTTTATTCTCACTTAAAAACTAATAGTCAGGTATATCGTTCAAACTTCCCTAAGATTGCTCAGGATTCTCTTGGTGTTGCTACTGATAATGGTTTAAAAGTTGTAGGTCAATCAGCAAACGATTATTCGTTAAAGCATTTAAGCAAAATATTCAAAACACCAATATATTCCAGCGGTTATGATATATTTGATTCTGAAGTTCCGTTCTATCAAATTGTTTTACACGGTTATATACCAATGACTGGTGATGCAATGGTTCAGTCAATGGATGCGGATACAACTTTCTTGAAATGTGTTGAATCAGGTATTGAACTATTATGGACCGGTATTTATGAAGATTCAGTTAAGGTTAGCGATACAAATTATGATGAACTTTACGGTTCAACATATTCATTATGGATTGATGATGCGGCTGATAGATATTCTAAATATCAACCATTACTTGAAAAAATTCATGATAAAGAAATCGTTGATCATAAAGAGATAACAAGTTACGTAACCTCTACAGAGTATGATAACGGCGTGGTTGTTTACGTTAACTTCTCAGAAAACGATTATTCTGTTGATGGAACCAAAGTTCCTGCACGAAGCTTTATTTATAAGGAGGGTAAATAATGAAACGCTTACAGTTAAGTCTTTCTGCTAGAAGCGCATGGACAGCTCAAATATTCATTTTACCTTTCTACTTGGGATTTTGGTTCTTCTTCCTTTCACCGCTTATTGAATCTCTTAGAATGAGTTTTAGTAGCGTTGCAGTTTCAACCGGTACTGGTTATACTTTCACTTGGGTTGGCCTTGATAACTACAGGGTTGCATTCCTTGAAGATGGTACCTTTACTACAAACCTTACAACAGCTTTTTCTCAGATGGCGTGGAAGGTTCCGGTTGTTATAGTTTTGAGCTTGTTCTTAGCTATTATTATTAATCAAAAGTTCCGTGGCAGAGTTTTTGTTCGTGCCGTGTTCTTCTTACCGGTTATTTTTGCATCGGGCGTTGCTCTTACAATGATTAACCAAGATAACGTTGCTGCAAGTGCTATTGCAGGTAATGTTGTTGGTGCAGAAGGCATTACTAGCATGAACTCTCTTAACCAACTATTGACAAATGCTGGCTTTAGTAGTGAAATTATTAAACTTGCAACCACTATTGCAAATAGTTTGTTCTCAATGATATGGCGTTCAGGTATTCAGATGATTATTTTCCTTGCAGGTCTACAGAGTATTTCACCTGCGCTTTATGAAGCATCAGCCATTGAAGGTGCTACTTCTTGGGAAAACTTCTGGAAAATCACATTGCCAATGTTATTGCCAACAATACTCATTAATTTAGTTTACACAATTGTTGACAACTTTACTGATATGAGTAACTCTGTTATGAGACAGGTTACTGGCTTAATGACTAAGAGTATCAGTAAACTTGGTTTGGCTTCGTCATTCGCTTGGATATACTTCCTACTTATTGGACTTATACTTGTGGTTATATTGTTAATATTCAAGCTACTTGACAAATATTCTTCATAAGAAAGGGGTTTAGATTATGTTTGATTCAATTCGCGATTTTATTGATAATAAACAGTATAAGAATCCGTACATATTAAAGCGTAAATCTAAATCCGCTGTTCTTATCTTGTTTAGAACCCTATTTATTATAGGTCTTTCATATTTGTTCTTATTTCCACTTATGTATATGTTGGTAACTGCTTTCCAAAGCCCAGAAACCGCAAATGACCCTTCGGTTATTTGGATCCCAAAGGTGCTCTCAATGGATGGTATTCTTGGTGCTTGGAAATTCCTGAAGTTCAGTGAATCGGTTATCCTTACAACTGTTATTACCTTGTTTGGTACAGCAGGCTCTATTGTTTCTTGTGCTATGGTTGGTTACGGTTTTGCAAGATTTAAGTTTCCATTTAAAAACTTAGCCTTCTTCTTTGTGCTTTTAACAATCGTTGTACCTGTGCAGACAATTATAATGTCTACATACCTAAACTATTGGTTTTTTGACTTTGGTGGAATTTTAAAACTATTCGGTATAGATTCTGTTAACATATTAAATACTGCTTGGGTATTTGTTTTACCTGCTTTGTTCGGTACAGGTCTTAGAAATGGTTTGTATATATTTATATTCAGACAGTTCTTCTTGGGTCAACCTAAAGACCTTGAAGAAGCTGCACGTATAGATGGTTGCGGACCATTTAAAACCTTCGTTCGTATAATGGTTCCTTTAGCCGGACCAGCATTTGTTACAGTTTTACTATTCTCAATAGTTTGGCATTGGAACGATTTCTACAGTTCTTCAATTTACTTTACTAACGAAGTTAAACCTATTTCTTGTATGCTTCAAAACCTACAAGACGCATTGCAACTTGGTTCGGTTTGGGATAGAAACACAACCCGTTATGAAGTGCGTATGTACTTGATGGGCGGTACATTACTATCGGTTTTACCACCATTATTGCTTTACGTTTTCACTCAACGTTTCTTTACAGAGAGTATTGAGAGAACAGGTTTGGTTGGTTAATAAGAACTTCGGCGCAGGTAAATCCTGCGCCGTTTTTTATTTAATAATATATTTTTTTAAAAGTATAAAAATATGCTTGATTATTTATAATTGTTATGTTATAATAAGCGTCGTGGTTAAAGTAATCAAACAAATGCGCTTGTAGCTCAGTTGGATAGAGCAACTGCCTTCTAAGCAGTAGGTCCTGGGTTCGAATCCCCGCAAGCGTGCCACAAAATGCCGTCTCCACAAGGGGCGGCATTTGTAATTTATAAATATTCTTTCTATTATAAAGAGGTTTTATTTATGGCTCAAGTTCAAAAATTAAGAAACATTGCAATTATCGCGCACGTTGACCATGGCAAAACTACTTTAGTTGATGAAATGCTCAAACAAAGTGGAACATTTCGTAGTAACGAGCAGGTTGCCGAAAGGGTTATGGATTCAAACGATCTAGAGCGTGAACGTGGCATTACTATACTTTCAAAAACTACAAGTGTTAATTTTGAGGATATTAAAATCAACATAGTTGACACTCCTGGACATGCTGATTTTGGTGGCGAAGTAGAACGTATTTTACAGATGGTTGACGGTGTTTTACTTTTAGTTGATGCTTTTGAGGGTTGTATGCCACAAACGAGATTTGTTTTAAAGAAAGCTCTTAGTCTTGGTAAAAAGCCGATTGTTGTTGTTAATAAAATTGATAGACCTACTGCTCGTCCTACCGAAGTTATTGATGAAGTTTTAGATTTATTTATTGAACTTGGCGCAGATGATGAGCAAATTGAGTTCCCTGTAGTATATGCTTCGGGTAGAGACGGATATGCTTCTTTGTCAATAAAAGAAAAGGGTACGGATTTAAGACCTTTATTTGAAACTATAATTGAAACCATACCTGCTCCCGAAGGCGATGATGTTGGACCGCTTCAAATTTTGTTTTCTAATATTGATTATGATGAATATATTGGTAGAATAGGTGTGGGACGTGTTGTTCGCGGTAGCGTTAAGAATGGTCAAAATGTTGTTCTGTGCCATTCTGACGGCAGTAACTCACGCGCTAAGATAGGTAAACTTTATACTTTTTCCGGACTAAAACGCATTGAAACAGAAGAAGCTGGTTTAGGCGAACTTGTTTCAGTATCGGGTATTGCTGATATAAACATTGGAGATACAGCTTGCGATACCGAAAACATTGAACCATTACCATTTATTAAAATAGACGAGCCTACTTTGTCTATGAACTTTATGGTCAATAATTCTCCGTTTGCTGGTAAAGAAGGAAAGTTTGTAACTTCAAGAAATCTTAGAGAGCGTTTATTCAAAGAGGTTGAAACAAATGTTAGCCTTAAGGTTGAGGAAACTGAATCGGCGGACACCTTTAAGGTTTCGGGCAGGGGAGAGTTGCACCTTTCAATTTTAATTGAAACTATGCGCCGTCAAGGTTATGAATTCCAAGTATCTCCTCCTGAGGTTATTTATAAACACGATGAAAACGGTAAACTTTTAGAGCCGATTGAACTTTTGATGATTGAGGTGCCTGAAGAATATGTTGGTACAGTTATGGAGAGACTTGGTCCGCGTAAAGCTGAACTTACAAATATGGGTACAAGAGATGGAGGCTCTACTCATTTAGAATTCACTATCCCTGCAAGGGGTCTTTTGGGCTATCGTTCGCAATTTTTAACCGATACTAATGGTAATGGTATTATGAATCATATTTTTAATAGTTACGAAGAATTTAAAGGTGAAATTGAAAATAGAAACACGGGTTCAATCGTTGTGCACGAAACAGGTGAAACCACTGGTTATGGTTTATTTAATACTCAAAATCGCGGTAGACTGTTTATTGGACCTGGCGTGCCTGTGTATGAAGGTATGATTGTTGGTGAAAACCCTAAAAACGAAGATATTGTTTGTAATGTATGTAAGAAAAAACAGGTTACAAATATGCGTGCTGCAGGTTCAGACGAGGCTTTAAAGCTGGTTCCGCCATCACATTTAAGTCTTGAGCAATCACTTGAATTCATTAAAAACGATGAGTTAGTTGAGATCACTCCTACTAACATTAGATTAAGAAAAAGAATTTTATCAAAAGAGCTTCGCTTAAAGGCTGAAAGTAGGGCAAATAAAAAATGAGCATAGTTTTTTTAGATCTTGAGTGGAACAATGCTTATAGTAAATTTCACAAAAAATTTGTTAACGAAATAATTGAAATTGGTGCTGTTAAGTTAGATGAAAAATTAAATGAAATTGATAGAATTGATATTATAATTAAGTCTCAAATTACCAATAAACTTTGTGGTAGATTTAAGAATTTAACTAATATTACCAACGAAGAAATGCGAGATGGCGTACCTTTTCATGAGGGCTTTAAACAATTTTTAAATTGGTGTGGTAAAGATTTCTTAACGGTTACTTGGAGTAATTCTGATCTTTATGCAATAATTGAAAATTTCCAATTGTTTTATAATAAATTACCCGAAAACTGTTTTGAAACATATTTGGATCTTCAACGATTTTATCAATCAATCATACCTACAAACAATGGCAACCAAGTGTCATTAAAGACGGCTGCTGAAACGCTTAATATTTCACTTGACGATATAGCTCTTCATCGTGCTTCAGATGATTCTGCAGTTACTGCTGAAATATTCAAAAGAATCGTTAATATGGGTGACGTGAATAGGTTTATATCAGACACTAAGGTTAACGGATTCTATGAAAGACTTGCTTTCAAACCTTATTGTATAGATGATATTAACAGTGAATTTATTAATAAGGAAGATTTTATTTTTACTTGCGAAAAATGCGGTGAAAAAGCCATAGAACAATCAGAGTGGAAGATGGCTAATAAGCAGTTTTCAAACGTTTTTTACTGTAAACATTGTAGGAACAAATTTTTAGGCAGGGTTAGAATTAAAAAATATTTTGATTGTACCAAAGTAAAAAAATCAATGATGCCAATTGCAAATAAGGCTAAAAATATTGTTGTAAAGGCAGATAAAAATGAAGTATCTGTGTAATTTATGTCCACGTAAATGTAATTCCGTAAGAACTGAGCAAGAAAACATAAATGGATTTTGCGGTTTGCCGTATGTAATAACGGTAGCACTTGCTGATCTTCATTTTTGGGAGGAACCATGTATAAGTGGCGCGGATGGTTCTGGTACGGTGTTTTTTACCGGTTGCCAATTAAAATGTATATTCTGCCAAAATAAACAAATAAGTCACCTGAACTATGGTAAACAAATTACTACAAAAAGATTGGCTGATATTTTTAAGGAGTTAGTTGATAAAGGTGCTAATAATATTAATTTAGTTAGTCCTACTCCGTACGTTCCGTTAATTATTGAAGCTTTAGACATTTATAAACCACCGGTTCCAATCGTATACAACTCTAGTGGATATGAAAGTCTAGAAACTTTGGAACTTCTAAGAAATTATGTTGATGTTTTTCTTTTAGATGTTAAATATTTAAATTATAAAACATCTGAAGAATATTCAGGTGCTGAAGATTACCCTGAGATTGTAAAATCTGCTGTGTTTAAGGCAATTGAATTGGTTGGTTCACCGAGGTATAACCAACAAGGAATTATGCAAAAGGGTGTAATTTTAAGGCATTTACTATTGCCAAGTGCAACTAATGATGCAATTGATATAATGCGGTGGATTAAAGATAATAATTTAAGTGTAGTTTTTAGTCTAATGAATCAATATACTGTTATGCCAAATATGCCGAAACCTATTGATAGAAAAGTAACCGATAGGGAATATAATAAGGTTTTAAATGCAATGCGCGAATTAGAACTAGATGGCTATATTCAAGAAAAAAGTAGTTCAGATATTAAATATATACCAAAATTTAATCTTTTTGGGGTTTAAAATTGTCATGCATGTTGCTTGACAATTTTATTGTTTTTTTATATAATAAATAAAATATTATCAAGGAGTTAAAATTATGGCATACTTTTTTCCGGAAGCATCTCACACTTTTAATGAATATCTATTAGTTCCTGGATATTCTTCATCAGAATGCATTCCTACAAACGTTTCTTTAAAAACACCTGTAGTAAAGTACAAAAAAGGTGAGGAACCAGCTCTTTCTATGAATATTCCTCTTGTATCTGCAATTATGCAATCGGTATCTAATGATACTATGGCAGTAGCACTTGCAAAAGAGGGCGGTATTTCCTTCATTTATGGCTCACAATCTGTTGAAAGTGAAGCCGCAATGGTTAGGTCTGTTAAAAACCATAAAGCCGGTTTTGTAATCAGTGCGTCTAATATTCGTCCGGACGATACTTTACAGGATATTTTAGATCTTAAAGAGCAAAATGGTTTTTCAACTGTTGCTGTAACAGATGATGGTACTGCTAATGGTAAACTTGTTGGCTTGGTTACAAGCCGTGATTATCGCGTTTCAAGAATGGACCCATCTTTAAAGGTTAAACAATTTATGACTCCGTTTGATAAACTCATTTATGCTAAAGAGGGCGTTACATTAAAAGAAGCTAATAACATAATCTGGGATAATAAACTTAATGCATTGCCTATCGTTGATGATAACGATCATCTATGCTACATAGTTTTTAGAAAAGATTATGATTCTCATAAGCAAAATAAGTTAGAACTACTTGATAAAAATAAGAGATATGTTGTTGGTGCAGGCATTAACACACGTGATTATGCTGAGCGTGTTCCTGCTCTTGTTGAAGCCGGTGCAGATGTTTTATGTATTGACTCTTCTGAAGGCTTTAGCGAATGGCAGAAACTTACTATTGATTTTATCCGTGAAAAGTATGGCGATAGCGTTAAGGTTGGCGCAGGTAATGTTGTTGATCGCGACGGATTCTTATATCTGGCAGAATGCGGCGCTGACTTTATTAAGGTTGGTATTGGTGGTGGCTCTATTTGCATCACACGTGAGCAAAAGGGTATTGGCCGTGGCCAAGCAACAGCATTGATTGACGTTTGCAAAGCACGTGATGAATATTTTGAGAAAACAGGTACATATATTCCTGTTTGTGCAGATGGCGGTATCGTTCAAGACTATCATGTAACTTTAGCTTTAGCTATGGGCGCCGATTTTATTATGCTTGGTAGATACTTTGCTCGTTTTGATGAAAGCCCAACTAACAAATTAACCGTTAATGGTAATTACGTTAAAGAATATTGGGGTGAGGGTTCTAGCAGAGCTAGAAACTGGCAACGTTATGATATGGGCGGCGCTAAAAAATTATCGTTTGAAGAGGGCGTTGATTCTTATGTTCCTTATGCAGGAAAACTTAAAGACAACGTAAATCTTACATTAAGTAAAGTTCGTTCTACAATGTGTAACTGTGGCGCATTATCCATTCCTGAACTTCAACAAAAAGCTAAAATCACCTTGGTTTCTGCAACAAGTATTATTGAGGGCGGCGCACACGACGTTATACCTAAAAATGATAAGTTTTACAATGTAAAATAATTTTAAATTAGGTATTGCTTTTTTAGATTAGTTGTGATATAATAGATAAGCATTTGATTTACACTTGTCCTTACAAGTGGGTTCTATGCCGTAAATAAGCATTGAAGCGGGCAGTCCTCTGGTTATATTAACGTATGAATGCCTGGTAAAATTTAAGGAGGAAATTTAATGGACGCAATTAAAAATTTAACCGCAGGTATGCTTAAAGAAGATGCACCACAGGTTAAAATTGGTCAAACAGTTAAAGTTCACGTAAAAATTCGCGAAGGCGAACGTGAAAGAATTCAGATTTTTGAGGGCACAGTTATCGCTCGTAACAATGGCGGTATTGCTGAAACATTTACTGTACGTCGTGTATCGTACGGTGTTGGTGTTGAGCGTGTGTTCCCAGTACATTCCCCTAATGTTGCTAAGGTGGAGGTAGTTCGCACTGGTAAAATCCGTCGTGCAAAACTATATTATCTTCGTGATAGAGTTGGTAAGGCAGCAAAGCTTAAGGAACAAATTATTTAGTTTTACGAAGGGGCAATTCAGTTTGCCCCTTTGTTTACTGTTAAGAGGTTAAGTTTATGGATTATTATTTTGAAAATAATACTGATTCTGCAAGAACTTTTTCATCAAAAAAGGCTCCTGCTTTTAAAGAGATTTTTGAGTGGCTTGATGCCGTTATAATTTCTGTAATTGCAGTTATCCTTTTGTTCACTTTTATTTTTAGAACAGTCGGAATTAAAGGTGAATCTATGGAAAATACCTTGTATGAAAATGACCATGTAGTTATTTCAAATCTTTTCTATTCTCCAAAACAAGGTGATATTGTAGTAATTTCTCGTAATTACGGTAATGTTAATGGTGATACTAATGTGGATGATTCGCCAATAATCAAACGAGTAATTGCGGTTGCAGGTCAAGATGTTACAATTGATCCTAAAACCGGCAGAGTTATGGTTGATGATATGGTGCTTTCAGAAAAATATATAAAAGAGGGTGCCATTACCACTTGGGGTGATGGCTCTACCGAAACCAAAACCATCACCGTTGAAGAGGGAAAAATCTTTGTTATGGGTGACAATCGCGAAATGTCGCTTGATAGTCGTTACGAGCAAATAGGTCAAGTTGACACTAGGTATGTATTGGGTCGTGCTATATTTAGAATTTTTCCATTTAATTCAATTGGGGGACTATAAGTATGGCAGATATGCAAACTATTCAATGGTTTCCGGGCCATATGGCCAAAACAAAGAGGAAAATATGTGAAAGTTTGCACCTTGTTGATGCCGTAATTGAAATTGTAGATTCAAGAATACCTGTCAGCAGCCGTAATCCGGAGTTGACGGGTATTATTGATAAAAAGCCACATATTATATTACTCAACAAGTGCGACTTAGCAGACCAAAACATTACAAAAAAGTGGGCGGAATATTTTAATAAGAACGGTACGCCTGCAATTATTACCGATTCAAAACAAGGATATGGTATAAATAACTTTCAAAATGCAATATTTAGCGTTTTGTCTGATAAATTAGATAAGTTTAATGAAAAAGGTATGGTTGGCAAAAAACTTAGAATTATGATTGTCGGTATACCTAATGTTGGCAAATCGTCGTTTATTAATAAACTTTGTAAAAATACTCGTGCAAAGGTTGAAGATAGACCCGGTGTTACTCGTGGAAACCAATGGTATACTATAAACGAAAGAATTGAATTATTAGATACCCCTGGTATGCTTTGGCCTAAATTTGAAGATAAACTTGTTGGTGAACACTTAGCTTTTTGTGGTTCAGTTAAGGATGAAATTATTGACAGAGAATTACTTGCGATGCGTCTTGCCGAATTACTTGGCAATAACTATCCTGAACTTCTAGCCGCACGATATAAGATTACTAATTTTGATTGTGATGCTTATGATCTATTGTGTTCTATTGGCAAAGCAAGAGGTATGGTTATGCGCGGCGGTGAAATTGATACCGAACGCGCCGCAGTAATGCTTTTAGATGAATTTAGAGGCGGTAAAATCGGTAAGATTTCTATTGAAAAACCGGAGGACTTAATATGCCAAGTTTAGAATATGAGCAGAGTTTAATGCAAAGAGGATATACATTGATTTGTGGCATTGACGAGGCAGGAAGAGGCCCACTTGCAGGTCCTGTTTGTGCTGCTGCAGTTATACTTGATCCCAATAATTCCATTGAAGGTTTAAATGACTCTAAAAAACTATCAGAAAAGAAACGTGAACTTCTTTATGATGAAATTATTTCAAAGGCTAAAAGTTATTCAATTGCATTTGCTACAGTGCAAGAGATTGAAGAAATCAATATTTTAGAGGCAACCTATCTTGCTATGCGCCGAGCAGCCGAAGGTCTTGATATTAAACCTGACTATATTTTGATTGATGGAAATAGAACTCCGCCCAATATGCCCGCGCCGAGCAGCACAATAATAAAAGGAGACGCTATTTCCTGCTCAATTTCTGCGGCGTCAATTCTTGCTAAGGTAACGCGTGATAGATACATGTTAAATCTACCAAGCGAATATAATGTTTATAATTTTAAAAAACATAAAGGTTATGGCACTAAAGAGCATACTGATCTTATTAAACAATATGGTCCTAGTGATATACATCGTTTAAGTTTTTTAAAAAACATATTGAAGTAAATGAATAATAAAGAAATTGGTGCAAAGGGCGAAAAGGCAGTATCAAATTATTTAAAACGAAGATTTTATAGAATAATTAAACGTAATTATAATACAAGCTATGGCGAGCTTGATATTATAGCTTGCAACTTTAGATATCTTTGTTTTGTTGAGGTAAAAACGCGATCTGAAAATAGTTTCGGTAGTCCTGCCGAATATGTTGACAATTATAAACAAAACAGATTAATTAAAACGGCGTATTCTTATTTGAAACGAAATCCTACTAAACTTATGCCGAGGTTTGATATTGCCGAAGTTTATCATAATAATGGGAAATTTCGTATTAATTATATTAAAAACGCGTTTATAGTTACCGAAGATAATTATTATAATAATTAAAAGGAGGGGGAACAGTGTCAATTTTCGGACTTTCTGACCTGCATTTACCACTAGGTGCTGATAAGCCTATGGATATATTTCGCGGTTGGGATGATTATGTTTTACGGATTGAAAACAACTGGAAGCGAATGATAACCGAGAACGATACTGTTGTTATCCCCGGTGATGTTTCTTGGGCACTTAAACTTAGCGATACGTACAATGATTTTAAGTTTATTAATGATTTACCGGGAAATAAGATTGTTCTTAAAGGTAATCATGATTTGTGGTGGTCAACCATGAATAAAATGAATGCTTTTTTATTAGAAAACGAGTTTTCAAGTATTAGCTTTGTGCATAACTCGGCTTATGAAATTGGTGAATATGCAATTTGCGGCTCGCGAGGGTGGTTTTTTGATGATAAAAATGCTTCTAAAAAAGTGATTTTACGTGAAGCACAGCGTTTGGATACATCAATTAAAGCGGCAATTGATTTAAATAAAACGCCTTTAGTGTTTTTGCATTATCCCGTTTGCTATAATGAACAAGTGTGCATAGAACTTTTTGAAGTCCTTAAAAAATATAATATTAAAGATATTTGGCACGGTCATATTCACGGTGCAGGAAAGCAGTATATTACGACAAAATTTGAAGATATTTCATTCCATTTAATATCTTGTGATTGTGTTGATTTTACGCCTGTGTTGATAAAATAAAAAAATTTCAAAAAATTGTAAAATAAGTGTAGAAATTTACATCTATATGTGTTATAGTATATGGTGCATATTGATGTTTTTATGGAGGTTTAAAACAAATGAGTCTTAAAGGTTCAAAGAAAGTTGAAGCTAATCGTTATGAATTAGAAATTACTATTGATGCTGAAAGCTTTCAAAATGCAATTAAAGAAGCTTACAAAAAGAATCGTAACAAGATTAATGTTCAAGGATTCAGAAAGGGTAAGGCACCACTTAGCATAATTGAAAAATATTATGGTGAAGGCGTTTTCTTTGAAGATGCTCTTAACCTACTTTATGCCGATGCTTTAGAGAGTGCAGTTAATGAAGCCGGTCTTAAAATGATTGACGACAAAATTGATTTTGATTTAGTTTCAATCGGCAAAGCAGAGGGTGTTCATTTTAAAGCTACCATCACTACATACCCTGAAGTAGAACTTAAAAGCTATAAAGGTTTAGAAGCAGAACGTGTTATCCCTGTTGTAACTGATGAGGAAGTTGATGAAGAAATTTCCCGTATGGCAGACCGTAATGCACGTGTTGTTGCAGTTGAAGATAGAGCAGCTGAAAACGGTGATATCACTACAATTGATTTTGAAGGTTTTGTTGATGAAGTTCCGTTTGACGGTGGCAAAGCTGAAGGCTATGCATTAACACTTGGTTCAAATCAGTTTATCCCTGGTTTTGAAGATCAAATCGTTGGCCATAATGTAGGTGACGAGTTTGATGTAAATGTTGAGTTTCCAAGCGATTACGGCGCAGAAAATCTTGCTGGAAAACCTGCTGTATTTAAGGTAAAACTACACGAAATCAAAAAACGCGAACTACCAAGCATTGATGATGAATTTGCAAAAGATGTTAGTGAGTTTGATACATTAGCAGATCTTAAAGCAGATGTTAAAGCAAAAGCTCTTGAGAGAAAGACTATTGCTTCTGACGAGGAAGTTGAAAATGCTTTAATTGATAAACTAATTGATGAGTTAAAAGCAGATATCCCTGCAGCTATGTTTGAGCGCAGAATTGACGATAGTATTCGTGATTTTGATTATAGACTTCGCTCACAAGGTATGGACTTAGAAACATATATGCAATACCTTGGTATGAATGATGTTAACGCTTTGAGAGATAATTTCCGCCCACAAGCAGAAAAGTCCGTTAAGGTAAGAATGGCTCTTGAAAAGATAGTAGAGCTTGAAAATATTGTTCCTACTGCAGAAGATTTAGATGCTGAATTTGAGAAACTTGCTAAGCAGTACAATATGGAAGCTGATAAGATTAAGGCTATGATTCCTGAAAATGAATTAACTCAAGATGTTGCAGTTTCTAAAGCTATTGCATTGGTTAAAGAGTCTGCAAAAATCAAGGATGTAGAAAAGAAAACCGAGAAAGCGGAAAAACCTGCTGCAAAGAAAACTACAACTAAAAAATCTACTACAGCAAAAAAAGCTACTGACGATGGTGAAAAGAAGACAACAACTAAGAAAACTACTTCTACTACAGCTAAGAAGACTTCTACTGCCAAGTCTACTACCACTAAGAAAACTACTGCGAAAACTTCAACAGCTAAAACAACAACTAAAAAAACTACAACAAAAAAGGCTGCAGAAACAAAAGAATAATTTTTGATTATTTTTTCTTCATATTGTTCATAATTATACTTGTATAGGAGGTATTTATAATGGACATGAATCTTGTACCTTATGTTCTTGAGCAGACTAGTAGAGGCGAGCGTTCGTATGATATTTTTTCGCGTTTACTTAATGACCGAATTATTATGTTATACGACCAGGTTGATAATGCTTCTGCAAGTATTGTAATTGCACAAATGTTATATCTTGAAAGTCAAGACCCTGAAAAAGATATTCATTTTTACATTAATAGTCCCGGAGGTTCTGTATCTGCAGGTATGGCTATTTTTGATACGATGAATTATATCAAGTGTGATGTTAGCACTATTTGTATGGGTATGGCAGCAAGCATGGGTGCATTTTTGCTCGCGGCTGGTGCAAAAGGCAAGCGTTATGCATTGCCTAATAGTGAGATAATGATACATCAACCTCTTGGCTCTGCCGAAGGTCAGGCTAGTGATATTCTTATCCATGCTAATCATATTAAGCATATTCGTGAAACCATTAATAAGGTTTTAGCGGATGCTACCGGTAAACCGTTAGAAGTTATTGAACGTGACACAGAGCGTGATAATTTTATGACTGCGGCTGCGGCTGCTGAATACGGTCTTATTGACAAGGTAATTCAAAAGAGATAGTTTAATGATAGCCAGGTCTTAAGACTTGGCTATCTTACTTAAAGGAGATTATAACTTGGCTAACAAAAATGAAAACCTAAGGTGTTCATTTTGCGGAAAAAAGCAAGATGAGGTTGAACGTTTACTTGCCGGTAACGGTGTTTATATTTGTAATGAATGTGTTGATTTATGTCATTCCTTAATGGGCGGTGCTGATTTTATACCTGATGATAATGAGTCTAAGCAAGATTTTTCCAATATGTTTATTCCTACACCTATTGAAATTAAAAATCATTTAGACCAATACGTTATCGGTCAAGATGCAGCAAAAACTACACTAGCAGTAGCGGTTTATAACCATTACAAACGAATAACTAATGTTCAAACAGACGTTGAATTAGGTAAGAGTAATGTGTTATTGCTAGGCCCAACAGGCGTTGGTAAGACGCTATTAGCACAAACTCTTGCTAAATTTATAGACGTGCCTATTGCCATTACTGATGCTACTACTTTAACCGAGGCGGGTTACGTTGGTGAAGACGTAGAGAATATACTTTTGCGACTAATCCAAGCCGCTGATTACGATATTGAAAAAGCTGAGCATGGAATCATCTATGTTGATGAAATTGATAAAATAGCACGTAAGTCTGAGAACACTTCAATAACGCGTGATGTAAGTGGAGAAGGCGTTCAGCAAGCACTTTTGAAAATTCTTGAAGGAACTGTTTCCAATGTTCCGCCTCAAGGCGGGAGAAAGCATCCGCAACAAGAATTTATTCAGATTGACACCTCAAATATTCTTTTTATTTGCGCAGGCGCGTTTGACGGCTTAGAAAAGGTTATTGAAAAACGGGTCAAGTCAGGCGGTATTGGCTTTGGTGCAGATATTGTTTTAAAAAAAGATACTGATGCTGCAGAACTTTTAAAACAGGCCGATCATCAAGATTTAGTTAAGTTTGGCTTAATTCCTGAACTCGTGGGCAGATTGCCTGTAATTACAGCTCTGGAAGCTATGGACGTTAACTCGCTAAGAAGAATAATGTCTGAACCTAAAAATTCAATTATTAAACAATACCAAGCAATGTTTGCATTTGATGGAGTAGAACTTACATTTGATGATGACGCGCTTTTAGAACTTGCAAACCAAACGGTTGAAAGAAAAACAGGCGCTAGAGGATTGCGCTCTGTTTTTGAAAAGGTGTTAAATCCTATAATGTTTACAGTACCATCTGATAAATCAATAGTTTCGGTTAGAATTACTAAGGATACTGTTTGCGGTGGCACACCTGTTGTTACTCATTCAAAAGAAAACAAAAAAATTGCAAACGGATAAAACAAAAAAGCACCCTTGGGGTGCTTTTAATTATTATGTAACTCTCTAAATTCTTTTGGTGAGATGTTGCAATATTCTCTAAATCTTCTGTTAAATGAACGAATTGTAGAAAATCCAACATCGTAAGCAATGTTAGTTATACTTTTATTTGTTTGTGTGAGTTGTTTTTTTGCTTCTGCAACTCGTAATATGGCAAGATAATCAGTAAAGCTTACTTCAAGCTTGCAATTAAATATATGTGAAATGTAAAATTTATTTATGCTTAATTCTTTTGAAAGTTGGTCAAGATTTAACGGCTCTTTGTAGTTATTAAAACAGTAATTTAGAAGAATTTGTATTGTTGAAAGATTGGTATCGGATTTGATTTTGCATTGTAACTTAGGTAATAGGTTAGAAATAATATCATTACAAGTGTTATAAGTTACTTCTTGCTCTGCCATATCAATAATTTGTATCAACTCATCATCAATTTGGTTTATAATCGGTATAGTCGGTAGGGTATTTACAATACTTTTATACATACCCTCTAATTTTTCTATTGGTATATAAATCATACAACCGTTAACTTCGTTTAAATCATCAGTATATTTATGAACTTGGTTAGGAAATACAACCGCAATAGAATTAGACGATAACTTATAATCAACGCCGTCAATGGTAAGTTTTGCTTCGCCGTCTTTTAAATAAACTATTTCAATTTCATTATGTGTGTGCGGTATATTAGATACGCTATAGACCTCGCGTATAGCAACATCATTACCTAATTTTTGATGTAAGCACATAAGGATTCCTCTAACAAATAGCAAAATTTGTCTACTAATAGTAGCAAGGTTATTCTAACACATTAGTTTAAATATTTCAATAGCAATATAAATTAATTTTTAAGTATGCATTATTGGATATAAGGCAATAATTAAAGTATAGAATATTTTTGGAGGAATTATAATGCAGTACAATAAGGTAGAAATTTGCGGGGTAAATACAGCTAAACTTCCAGTTTTAAAAGAAAAGGAAAAAGAACGCTTATTGAAATTAGTTAAAGAAGGGGATAAGAACGCTAGAGAAGAATTGATAAAAGGAAATTTGAGACTGGTTTTAAGCGTTATTCAGCGGTTTACCGGTAGAGGAGAAAATCTTGATGACTTATTTCAGGTTGGCTGTATTGGTTTAATTAAATCTATTGATAATTTTGATATCAATCAGTGTGTTCGTTTTTCTACCTATGCCGTGCCGATGGATATTATTTAGAGAAATTAAACATTATAAACAACCTCAATTTTTTCGTTATATATAATAACCTTATCAATTACACTTCTTATCAGCAACTGTTTTTCTTTATTGCTTATAAAATCCCATAAAGATTTTAACGTTTCTATTTTTTTTAGACTATTTATATTATTTGTAATTGCCTCGCTTTTTTCATTTAGTGAAGCAATTTTTATTTTAATGTCTTGTAAATTTTCTTTTGTTTCTTTTATTGTTTCAAGTAAGATTTCATCTCCGCCTACTGAATATAGTTCATATAATCTTTTAAGTCTGGTTTTTATTGAGTTTTCGCTTTCTTTTAATATTTCTATTGTTTTATTTGATCTATTATTATCAGAAGAAATCTCTTTCATTTTAAAGGTAAAAATATCTTCCAATACCGCTTTTTCAATTTTTTCTGAGTTAAATCGTTCAAGAGTACAGTTTCTGTTTTTAATTAAATATTTTTTACTAGTTTGATGCGAATAACAAACAAGTTTAGTTTGGTACTTACCCCACTTTTGATATCGTATTTTAGCACCACAAACACCGCAGTATAATAGTCCGGTTAATAAATAATCAGACGTAGGGGATTTAATTTTACTACGTCTTTTCATTTCATTCATTGCGGTTAGAAAGATTTCTTTGCTGATTATTGCTTCATGACAGTCTTCATATATTTTTCCTTTATAGTTAATAGCACCATAATTTAAATGTCTTTTTAATATCTGTACAACTAATTGATCGTACTTGATATTTAATGCATTAGCAATATAATTTGGAGAATATCCATTTATATATAATTCATAAATTGACTTTACGGTTTTTGCATCACTGTTTGGGATTAATTTTCCTGTGTTTGAATCGTAATCAAAACCAAATGGCGTCTTACCGCCGCCCATCCACAGACCGGATTCAACCCTTTTCTTCATGCCCATACGAGTTCGTTCTTTTATGGTTTCGCGTTCCAGTTGCGCAAAAGCTGACATAATTCCAAGCATAGCTCTGCCAATTGAAGTTGAGGTATCTAGATTTTCGTTTAATGAAACAAACTCCGTGTTGTTTGGATTAAGAACATCTTCAATTAAATAAAGAGTATCTTTTTGGCTACGCGATAATCTGTCTAGTTTATACACAACTACAGTTTTAACGAGTCCGTCTTTTATATCAATAATTAATTTTTCTAGGTAAGGTCTATTAATGTTACTGCCTGAAAAACCACCATCTATATAAAACTTATAATTATTAACTTGTTTTGCTTTACAAAAACCTTCAAGCATTTCTTTTTGCGCTTCAATAGAATATCCTTCTTCTGCTTGAGCATCGGTTGAAACCCTAATATATAAAGCAGTAAATCTATTTGTTTTCATATTTATTTATTTTTATAGCAATCATGGTGTTTGAAATAATTTCGTTGCATGTTTTGTTATTGTGTATTATTGTGTGAATTTCGTTTCTTGAAATTTTATTGCCCTTGCTATCTAGTCTTTCTACTTGCATTTTAAACCTTCTTTCAGTTAATTTTTAACAAAATACATAAAAATTATTCAAAATTCTTGTATAATTAATATTGTAATTTAATACAAGATATGGTATGATTTATTAAAAGTTGGCAGATGTAATGCTGATTTATAAATTGGAGGTATGAATGATGAAATTTGGACATTTTGATGATGTCAAAAAGGAGTATGTTATTGAAACTCCTAACACCCCGTATCCTTGGATAAACTATCTAGGAAACGAGTCTTTTTTCTCTATGATTTCTAATACTTGCGGTGGTTATAGCTTTTACAAAGATGCTAGACTTCGCAGAGTAACACGTTTCCGTTATAACAATGTTCCTATGGATGATGGCGGTAGATATTTTTACATAAAAGATGGTGATACCGTATGGAGCCCTGGCTTCAGACCAATGCGTACACCACTTGATAAATATGAGTGTCGTCATGGTATGGGCTATTCTATAATCCATGGTGAAAAGAATGGCGTTACTGCTGAATGCACATTTTTTGTTCCTCTAAACTATGCAGGTGAGGTTCAAAAGGTTGCTTTAACAAATAATACAAGCGCTAAAAAAGAACTAAAGTTGCATTCTTTTATTGAGTTTGCTCTTTGGGATGGCCTTGATGACCAAACCAACTTCCAGCGTAACCTTTCTGTAGGTGAGGTTGAGGTTGAGGGTAATGTTGTTTACCATAAAACTGAGTATCGCGAGCGTAGAAATCACTTTGCTTTCTATAGTGTAAATGCTGATATCTGCGGTTTTGATACCGACCGTGAAGATTTCTTAGGAATCTATAATGGTTTTGATCACCCTGTAACCGTTTGCGAAACAGAACCTACCAATTCTATTGCGGTGGGTTGGGCACCTATCGGTTCACATTGCTTAAATGTTACACTTGAACCAGGTGAAACCAAAGAATATGTATTTATTCTTGGCTATGTTGAGAATGACGATGATAAAAAATGGACCGCTTTAAATGTAATAAATAAGGAAAACGCTTATCCTATGATGGAGCAGTTTAATACTGCAGAAAAAGCGGACAAGGCTCTTAAAGAGTTAAAAGATTATTGGGATGATCTACTTAGCATCTACACTATTAAGAGTGACGATGATAAACTTGACAGAATGGTTAACATTTGGAATCAATATCAGACAATGATAACCTTTAATATGTCTAGAAGTGCATCTTATTTTGAGAGTGGTATCGGTAGAGGTATGGGCTTCCGTGACAGTAACCAAGACGTTCTTGGATTTGTTCACTTAGCACCTGAGCGCGCAAGACAAAGAGTTATTGATCTTGCTGCTACTCAACTTGTTGACGGCGGTGCATATCACCAGTATCAACCACTTACTAAAAAGGGTAATGATGCTATCGGTGGTAACTTCGGTGATGACCCAATGTGGCTAGTTGCTTCTGTTGCTGCTTATATCAAAGAATCCGGCGACATTGATATTCTTAACGAAATGGTACCTTTTGAGAATGACGATTCTCTTGCAGATACAATGTTTGAACATCTAAAGCGTTCTTTCTATCATGTTGTAAATAATAGAGGCCCACACGGACTACCACTAATCGGTCGTGCTGACTGGAATGACTGCTTAAACCTCAACTGTATGTCTAATACTGTTGGCGAAAGCTTCCAATGCACCGAAAAAACTGACTGTAAGACCGCTGAAAGTCTTATGATCGCAGGTCAGTTTGTATACTACGGTCGTGATTTTGAACAAATCTGTCGTATTCTTGGTAAAGTTGATGAGGCAGATAAGGCTAAGGGTCATATTGCTGATATGGAAAAAGCAGTTATGAAAGACGGTTGGGATGGTGAATGGTTCCTCCGTGCATATGACCACTTCTCAAGACCTATTGGTTCTAAAACTTGCGATGATGGTAAAATCTTTATTGAGTCACAGGGCTGGTGTTCAATGGCTCAGATTGGTAAAGACGAGGGTATGAACATTAAATCACTTGATAGTTGTTGGAAACATCTCGCAACACCATATGGATTTGTTGTTCTTGATCCACCATATAGCACCTATAATCATGAAATTGGCGAAATTGGTTCGTTTATTCCTGGATATAAAGAAAACGGTGGTGTTTTCTGTCACAACAACCCATGGTTAATGTGTGCAGAGACTATTGCACGTCGTGGTGATAATGCTTTTGAAATGTACAAGAGAATTGCGCCTGCGTATGTTGAGGAGATTAGTGAGATTCACCGCCTAGAGCCTTATGTATACGCTCAAATGGTTGGTGGTAAGCCTGCTTATGCTAAGAAACCTGGCGAGGCTAAGAACTCATTCTTAACCGGTACTGCCGCTTGGAACTTTGTTGCAATTTCTCAATTCATTCTTGGTATTCGTCCTGATTACGACGGCCTTGTAATTGACCCATGTATTGACCACAATATGAATGGCTTTACTGTTGTTCGTAAGTTCCGTGGTAATACTTATGAAATTACTGTTAAGAATCCAAATAACGTGTGCTGTGGCGTTTCTAAAATGCTTATAAATGGCAAAGAAGTTGAAGGTAATGTTATTAAGACCGATGCTAAGGGTGAAACCTTTAAGGTTGAAGTAACTCTCGGATAAGTAATAAAATAAACCGTAGACACACTAATCGTGTCTACGGTTTTTCTTTTTAGGAAGCCCTTGTGCAATTTTCGGAAAGGCGTTATCGGTATCAGCGGTTGGTTGAATTTCGTAAGTTCCATATTTATTAATTAAATCAAAAACTGTTTCCGGGTCTGTAGTTGACCATTTCTGTTTTTCTTTGTCTTTCATGTTATATCACCATAAATAGTTTAACCGATAAACTGATTAATATAAGCTTTTCGCAAAATAATATCTATGCCAATGATTATTGGTGAAATTAGAAGATATCTTCGTGATAATAATAGCATACGCGTTAGTCGTTCTATAAAAGATTTAGCGTATAAAGCAATGCAAGTTAAAGAAAAACTAACTATTTATCTACAACGAGAGCCTACGGTTGAAGAAATCGCAAAGGAACTTGACGTTCCAAAGCATGATGTTGTTATTGCGTTTGAAAGCGTAGTTGACCCAGTATCATTATACGAACCCGTATATTCAGACAGTGGTGATACAATATATGTTCTGGACCAAATTGGTGATAAAAACGATGATAAAAACTGGCTAGATGAAATCACTTTTAAAGAAGCAATTAAAAATTTAAGCGATAGAGAAAAACGAATTTTAAATTTACGCTTTTTCGTAGGTAAAACACAAATGGAGGTTTCGGAAGAAATAGGAATTAGTCAAGCACAGGTATCAAGACTTGAAAAATCTGCATTAGAACGAATAAAAAATAGGTGATAATAATGAATTGTTTTCAATATAATTTATTAAATTTATATTGAGGTGAGTTTATGGGATGCAGAATTTCAGATTTAAGAGACAAACAGGTAATTTGTGTTTGTAACGGTAGTGTTTTAGGTCCTGTTTGTGATGTTGAATTTGATACATCATCGGGCAGACTTTTATCCATTGTTGTTTTTGGCAGATGTAGATGTATGGGTTTATTTGGTAGAGAAGAAGATATAATTATCCCATGGAACGAGATTAAGGTTATTGGTCCTGATACAATTCTTGTTGGAATTAATCCACCTCAAATGAGGCACAGAGGCGGTTTTTTAAATAAAATTAGCGGTAGATAGTGCCAACCAAAAATAAACTAAATTAATCTTATTTTTCTATTATTATAATTTTATAATTTCCTTACTATTATTGCAAAATTTAAGCACAATAATTTTAGCAAGATAATAGGGAGGAATTTGATGAAAAAAATATTTAAGTGTTTTTATATAACTGCGTTTATATGTGTTATTGCAATATATTCTGTTATTGCTTATGCAACTACTCAAATTGAAAAAGAGTATTATGTTAGTGATATAAATAATCTTAATATTACGAGTTGCATACCAATAAACTATAATACAAATTCAATAAAATTTAAAAGTGTGGAGTCTAATAAGAATAAGAAGCTAAGTTATAATCTTGAATTGAAAGTTTTAAAAATATTTCCGTTAACTAATATTAAGGTAAATATTACTGAAGAAAAAACCGTAGATGTGTTGGGAACTCCGTTTGGAATTAAATTGTATACAAATGGAGTATTGGTTATAAGCACTAATAACTTCAATTCAAACGGTAACGAGTGTTGCCCCGCAAAAGACGGTGGAATAAATGCTGGTGACTATTTAATTTCAATTAATGGTGTTAAAGTATATTCAAATAATGACGTTGAAAAAATAGTAAAAAGCATAGGCAATAACACTTTAAGTATAGTATTTAGCAGAAACGGTAAAAAACACACAACTTATGTTATCCCAAAAATTTCAGACAAAGATAATAACTACCATTTGGGAATATGGGTGCGAGATAGTTCGGCTGGAATTGGTACCTTAACATTTTATGATAACGAAAATAAAACCGTAGCAGGTCTTGGCCACGGAATTTGTGATAGCGATACAGCAAAATTACTAACAGTTAGCGACGGCAATATTGTTTCAGCTGAAATAGTTTCTGTTGAAAAAAGCACTAAATCTAGTTCTGGTGAACTTTGTGGTAGATTCCAAAATGAGCAATATACTAATATTATTACCAATTCAAATTGCGGAATTTATGGTATTAGCAATAATGTTTATACTAAATATAAAACATTACCAATTGCTCATAATGCTGAAGTAATTAAAGGAGATGCTCAGATTTTAGCGACGATTGACGGCACTAATCCAAAATTATATAATTGCCAAATTAATGAAATTAAACAGGGGACACAAACAAAAAATCTTATAATTGAAATTACAGACAATGAGTTAATTTCAAAAACCGGTGGTATTGTTCAAGGCATGTCGGGTAGTCCAATTATTCAAAATGGTA
Organism: Acutalibacteraceae bacterium; assembly: GCA_045630515.1. Lineage (GTDB taxonomy): Bacteria > Bacillota > Clostridia > Oscillospirales > Acutalibacteraceae > UMGS1532. Next base: position 176,284 of record JAZQTG010000076.1, on the reverse strand, counting down.
AACTTGTTGGTGCGGTTACTCATGTTTTTGTTGATACACCAACAAAAGGGTATGGTATCTTCGCTGAAAATATGTTAAACACCGCACAAAGCGTTTTGGAAAACTATATAAACAAAAATGCTTCATAATTATTAAAAGGAGTTGTAGTTAACAACTCCTTTTATATTTTTAATAATACGCCGCCATGTATAACAATAGTTTATTATGGTTGATTAATTATAATCAAAATTTTGATTATATTATCAACATTATTTTTAAATATTGATTATTTTAAATTACTTTAATATAATAATTGGAGTAACACACGAAACTTTCAACATCAACAGGAAAATTAGGAAGAATATTAGGTTACAAACAAGCCGTTAAATATTGCAAATGCAGGTTTTGATGGAGATTTTACGTTTGAAGCCGAGAATTTGTTTCAAAATCTTCCCATAGAACTTTATTCCGAGCATTAATATTTATGGCAAAAACAGGTAGATATATAATGAACACAATAAAAATAAGGGATGGGGTGCACAATGTTTAATCAAATAAATAACACAAATTGCATATGTGGCAAACAACATGTTTTTACATCCAAAACAGTTGTGGGAAATGGTGCTATTAATGAATTGCCGCCAATTATAAAGGATTTAAATGCAAACAGCGCTTTTATTATTGCTGATAAAAATACATATTTTGTTGCGGGAAAAAAGGTTATTGAAATTTTAGAAAATGCCGATATTAAAACACAAAAGTATGTTTTTGACTGCGATGATTTAGAGGCAGATGAGACAAAAGTCGGTCTTGCAATTGTGAATTTTGATCCTAAATTTGATGTTATAATTGGAGTTGGATCAGGGGTAATAAACGATATATCCAAGATAGTGGCTAATGTTTCGGGAAAAAAGTATATTATCGTTGGAACGGCTCCTTCTATGGATGGTTACGCTTCGGCAACATCATCTATAACAATGGGTGGCTTGAAAATATCGCTTAACAGTAAATGCGCTGATGTAATTGTCGGTGATACCGATATATTATGTAACGCTCCAATAAAAATGATGATATCTGGACTTGGAGATATGCTAGCCAAGTATGTTTCAATTTGTGAATGGCGAATTTCTAGCCTTATAAATGGTGAATATTATTGTGAAGATATAGCACAGTTGGTTAGGGATTCACTAAAAAAATGTGTAGACAACGCTGATGGACTTTTAAAAAGAGAAAAAAATGCTGTTGAGGCTGTTTTTGAAGGCTTAATAATTTGTGGCGCCGCTATGAAATTTGCAGGTGTTTCGCGTCCTGCGTCAGGCGTTGAGCATTATTTATCTCATATATGGGACATGCGAGGATTAGAATTTGGCACTACAGTTGAGTTGCATGGCATTCAGTGTGCTGTCGGTACTTTGATTGCTATAAAGTTATATGAAAAAATTAAAAAGTTAACCCCTGAAAGTCAAAAAGCGTATAAATTTGTTGAAAATTTTGATTTTACGGCTTGGAGCCAAACGTTAAGAAACTTCCTTGGTAAAGGCGCTGAGAGTATGATTATTAACGAAGAAAAAGAGCAAAAGTACAATGTGGATAGCCATAAAAATCGTTTTCAAATAATTACAAATAATTGGAATGAAATACTAAGTATATTAAGTGAAGAATTACCTTCATTAAATGAAATTGAATCACTTTACGATAAGGTTGGTATCCCCAAAACCATGACCGCAATAGGAATAGATCCATCAATTTTACCGTTAACCTTTAAGTCTGCAAAGGATATCAGAGATAAATATGTTCTTCCAAGACTTTGTTGGGACTTAGGAATTATTGATGAAATTATATAGAGGGGATTTCCTAAGTTATGTTTTGTTTAAAAAGCACCGAATATTTCGGTGCTTTTTAAAATAGTATCATATCTGTTAAAAATATCATTTGTTATATTTACAAATTTCATGTTTTGTTGTACTTTAATTAAGTAAGCAAAGATGCTATAATATTTATAATATATATAAAAGGGGATAGTTTTATGAAGGCTATGCTTGTTGATGAAAATAAAAATCTTGTTTGGAGCGACGTTGCAGATCCAATTATTAATGATGACGAGGTGCTAGTTAAGATACACGCTGCTGCATTAAATAGGGCCGATTTATTACAAAGACAGGGTAAATACCCTTCGCCTGTGGGTTGCCCTGAATGGATGGGCTTGGAAGTTTCGGGTGAAATAGTTCAACTTGGTAAGAATGTTACAAATTGGAGTTTAGGCGATAAGGTGTGCGCGCTTTTAGGTGGCGGTGGATATGCAGAATATGTTGCAGTGAAAGATGATATGCTTATGCCAATACCTTGTGGTCTATCAATGGTAGAAGCGGCTTCTCTTCCTGAAGCATATGCGACTTCATATCTTAATTTGTTTATTGAAGGACATTTAGAAGAAGGCCAAACCGCTTTTATTCCTGCCGGTGCTAGTGGCTTAGCAAGTGTTGCTATTCCTATGGCTAAGGCTTTTGGCGCCAAGGTAATTACATCTGTTTTGTCTGATGACATTGCTGAAAAAATTAAACCTCTGGGTGCAGATGTGATAATTAATTCATCTACCCAATCTGTTGAAGAAATACTTAAAAAAGAAGAAGAGAATGGAACACCTGTTTCGGTTTCTATGGACTGCTTAAGTGGTGAAATGCTTGGCAAAAGTTTACCTTTTATGGCACGCGGTGGTTACTGGGTTGTTATATCAACTCTTGCAGGTGTTGAAACTAACGTTCAGTTAAGACCATTACTTACAAAGGGGTTGCATCTTGTTGGTTCTATGCTTCGCAATCGCCCCCCTCAATTCAAAGCCAAACTTTTAGCAGAACTTGTTGAAAAAGTTTGGCCGAAAATTGAATGTGGGGAAATTAAACCTTCAATTTATAAGGTGTTACCGATGGAACAAGCGGTAGAAGCCCATGCTATTTTAGAGCGTGGAGAAAATATAGGTAAGGTAGTTCTTACAGTAATATAATAAAAAGGATTGCAAAAGCAATCCTTTTTTTATTCGCTAATTATCCCATCAATATCATTTTTATGACACAAATTATGATAATATTCTTTATTGAATTTTTCACTTGCGCATAGTAAATATGCTTTATTTGAATGTTTTATCATTAGCTTTCGTATGTTGTTCTCCTCTTGAGAAATATCGGTTAATAAACCATTACTTGAAACCCCTCGGCATGAAAAGAAAGCAACATTTGCATTAAATGTCTCAATGGTATTATATGCTTCTTCTCCAATCAGCGACAGCGAGCTATTAATAAGCTTGCCTCCTGTAGAAATTGTATTAATACCATATTCAGCAAGTTTAATTAACGCTTTAACGCCACTCGTAATAACTGTAATTTTTCTTTTTGATGCAAGAAAGGGGATAAGGTAGTAACAGCTAGTTGATGCATCAAGAAATATCACGTCGTTATCATTAACATATTCTATTGCTTTTTTTGCTATTATGTTTTTAGCGCTACTATCTTCGTATTCTCTAATAAGAAACGGTATTTTATTTTTTGATAATGCGGTTTCTTCTAATACTGCACCGCCGTGAATACGTTTAATTAAATTTTGTTTTTCTAAACTCGTTAAATCACGCCTAACAGAAGGTTCACTAATATATAGAATGCTAGCTAATTCTTTCACGGTTGCTTGTTTGGTTTTTAATAAATGTTCTAAAATTAGTTTTTCTCTATCAATGCTCATATTAATCACCTAAATAGTAAAAAGTGTTCAAAATCATGATTAAATGCTCAAACAAATCGGCGTACATTGAACATTTAAACATTTGTCTCTATAATAGCACTAAAGATTGATTTTGTCAAATTTAGGAGTTGCATTATGATTTTCCAAGCACACAAGGGCGTTAGTACTGAGTATCCAGAGAACACAATGCCTGCTTTTTTAGCAGCTATTGAGCAAGGGTATAAAGTTATTGAGCTAGATGTAAGAATAACTAAAGACAATAGGTTTGTTCTTTTGCACGATACTACAATTAACAGAACTGCAAGGAATTTAGATGGTACTGAAATAAAAAATATTATTAAAATTTCTGATATAGATTACAATGATGCACTAAATTATGATTTCGGTGTTTGGTTTTCAAAAAAATTCAATGGAACAAAAATAACCCTTTTGGATGATGTATTAAGGTTGGCAAAAGATAATAATGTTAAACTAAAAATTGATAATAGATATCAACTTTTTAGTAATGCTGAAAAAGACGCTTTTTTTGAATTGCTGAAACCTTATGAAGATATTGCTTGTTTAACCTGCTCTAATATTGATGAAATAAAAAATGCATATACATTCTTCCCAAAAATGCAGTTTAACTATGATGGGGAAATAACTCTTGAAACGTTAATGCAACTTAGCGAGATATTGCCAAAGGAACAATTAACGATTTGGGCGCCGATTTATAATAAAGACACCAGTTGGGTAAAGGTTAAATTTTTAGATTACGAACTTGCCTCGCTTATAAAAAAATACGCTAATCTTGGAGTTTGGATAATTTCAAATCATAATGAATTAAAAATGTCCGAAAAATTAGGCGCGAGTATCGTTGAAACCAACGGACAATTGAAGCCGCCTTTAAATAAAGGTATGATAGTTGATATGCATACCCATTCAAAGTACTCACACGATTCTGTTTGTGAAATAACGGATATGCTTAAAGAACAAAAAAAGTGTGGTATAACAACATTTGCGGTTACCGATCATTTTGATTCAAATTCGTTCAATTCTTACGATATTTTTACGCCGATTTTAAACGCAAAACAAGAAGTTAAAAAGATTAATAGCGAGTATAATGCTTCTATTTTGACGGGTTGTGAAATTAGCGAAGGATTTTGGCACACGGAGGTTTATGATTCAATTAGCCAAGTTAATGGATTTGATGTAATACTCGGGTCTGTTCATTTAGTCAAGTATAAAGAATTAACCTACGCTTATTCTGCTATTGATTTTTCAAAACTAACTTACGAGACCGTATGTGAATATTTAGATGCATATTTTGACGACATGTTAACAATGATTGATACAATTGATTTTGATGTTCTTTCCCATTTAACATGCCCTTTAAGATATATAACCGGTAAGTATAATATTGATATTGACATAGCATGTTACTATGATAAAATTTCTGATATACTTCGTAAGATAATTGAAAAGGGAATAGCACTTGAAGTTAACACTTCGTCATTTGAAAGTATTAACGATTTTATGCCATCAAAAAATATCATTAAAAAATATTATGATATGGGCGGATATTTAATCACTCTAGCATCGGATGCTCATACTCCCAATATTCAAGCTACATATTTTAATAAAGCAATCAATGTACTTAAAGAAATTGGATTTAATAATATTTTTTACTTTAAAAACAGAAGAACATATCAAATAACTATATAAAGGAGATTAATAAAATGAAAGCAGCAGTATTTTTTGACAAAAACAATTTAAAAGTAAAGGATATTGAAAAGCCAACACCAAAAGAAAACGAGGTTTTAATCAAAGTAATGGCTTGTGGTGTTTGTGGAACAGACGTACATATTTTTTGTGGTGACGAGGGTTGTTTCCCAACCCCTTCCGGTACAGTATTAGGTCATGAATTTGCCGGTATCGTAGAAGGCGTAGGAGAAGGTGTTACAGAGTTTAAAGTAGGTGATAAGGTTTGTGTTGATCCAAATCAACTTTGTGGTGAATGCTATTATTGCCAAAGCGGAATAGGTCATTTTTGCGAAAAAATGAGGGGCATTGGTACAGGAGTTAACGGTGGTTTTGCGCAGTATTGTGTTGTGCCAAAGTCACAGGCATATAAGTTTTCAGAGAAAACTTCATACGAAGCTGCCGCAATGACAGAGCCTGTCGCGTGTTGTGTTCATGGAATTGATATGTGTAATATTTCTTGTGGTGATACTGTTGCCGTTATCGGTGGCGGTATGATTGGAATGATTATGTTACAACTTGCAAAGATATCGGGCGCAGGTAAACTAATAATGATTGAACCGGTGGCTGAAAAAAGAGATATAGCTAAAAAACTTGGCGCAGATATTTGTATTGATCCAATTAATGAGTCTGTTAAAGATGTACTTAGAAATTATGGAATTGAGCGAATTTCTTGTGTTATTGAGTGTGTTGGTAAAACTAAAACCATGGAGCAGGCAATAGAGATTGCTGGAAAAAATTCAGTAGTTATGATGTTTGGTTTAACAGCGCCTGATGATGTAATTAGTATTAAGCCTTTTGAAATTTTCAAAAAAGAAATTGTACTCAGGGCGTCTTTTATCAACCCCTATACACAAAAACGAGCACTTGAATTAATTGATAATGGAAAAATTGATGTTAGTTCTATTGTGTATGCTTGTGAGAGTTTAGAAAAGCTTCCAGGAATTTTAAGTAATGCAGAATTACGTGCAAAAGGAAAGTTCATAATTAATCCACAAATTTAGGTGAAAAAATGAAGGTATTAGCGTTTGGTGAGGTTTTGTGGGATATCTATCCCGATAAAGAGTTTATTGGTGGTGCGCCTTTTAATTTTGCTGCTCATGCAGCAAAACATGGTGAAGAAGTTTGTTTGCTTTCTTCGGTTGGTAATGATGACTTAGGATCCCGAACTTTAAAATGTGTTGAAAGTTTTGGCATTGACACGAAACACGTCTTAAGGTTATCTAACAAAGAAACCGGTAAGTGCGTTGTTACTTTAAATGAGCACTCTGTTCCGTCGTATGATCTTTTTGATGATGTTGCATATGATTATATTTCTTGTAATTCTGTTTGTGAAAAATACGATGTGTTGTATTTTGGAACACTTGCGCTTAGAAGTGAATATAATTTTGAATCAATCAGTAAATTGGTTTTAAATAATAATTTTAATGAAATCTTTGTTGATATCAATATTAGACCACCGCATTTTTCTAATAAATCTGTTGAGTTTGCTTTTAATAATGCAACTATTATTAAAATAAGTGATGAGGAGTTGCCAACTGTCTGTAAATCTCTTAATATGTCTTATAATAACGATTATGCTAATTTTGCTAAGGACTTTTCTAATAAGTATACTAATTTAAAATGTATCATAATTAGTCTTGGTGATAAAGGAGCATATGCTTTTGATTGTGATAAAAAACAAGAATTCTTTTCCGAAAGTGAAAATGCTGACGTAATTTCAACGGTTGGCGCGGGAGATAGTTTTTCAGCAGCGTTCTTGAGTATGTATTTTAAAAATAAAAGCATACCCGAATGTATAAAACATGCGAATAAAATAGCGGCTTTTGTTGTATCTAACTATGATGCGGTGCCAAATTACAATGTTAAAGATTTTATTTAAAGGTTAAAAAACTGCGAATTTGACATAATAAGACAGTTTGTTGCCAAAAGTACTTGACAGTTTATCGTTTTAGAAATAAAATATTAAGGTAAATATTAACATTTTATTGAGGTGTCTAAAATGAATTGCGGCGAAGGTAATCTATATCAAAAAAAGATATTAACCATCCCAAATATTATGTCATTCTTTAGATTAGCACTAATTCCGATAATTGTTGTTCTTTATGTTGTTAAAGATAATTATTTATGGACTTTGATTTTACTTTTACTTTCAGGCGCTACGGACATTGTTGATGGTTTCGTTGCAAGAAAATTTAATATGATTAGCGATTTTGGTAAAGCCCTTGACCCTATAGCTGATAAATTAACCCAATTGGCATTACTTTGTTGTTTGTTGTTTAGATTTAACTATATGTTAATTCCAATTGTACTTATGGTAATTAAAGAGGTGGCGTCAGGAATAACTTGTTTAGTCTCTATTAAACGAACCAACAAGGTTAACAGTTCGGTTTGGCATGGTAAATTAACAACCGTTTCGCTATATTTAATGATTGCGATTCACCTAATTTGGTTTAATATACCGCGTTCGTATTCGCTTGTTTTTGTAGGCTTTTGTGTTGGCATTATGTTAATGTCTTTTATAATGTATATCAATGCGAACATCAAGCAAATTATGAGTACTCAAAAATAATATTAGTTTTTATAAAATAAAATCACCCACAAGAAAATGGGTGATTTTATTTTTATATAATTTCTATTAAAGCTATTGAATAAATTTTAGGATCGTCTTTTAGTTCTGCTCTTATGGCAATCATAGTATTTGGTGCTGCTTTTTTGTCAGATGTATATTTGCCGCTTTGATCAATTTCACCAGCCTCACCATTTGTGCAATCAATACTCCAAACTATCTCGTCGCTTTCGTCACAGTTGATTAACATAGAGTTAAACTGAACACTTCCGCCAGCTTCAACCTTTTGTTTAATGTTATCAAAAGCAATTTGCTTATATGGTTTTAGAGTGGTATACATAACGGCTTGGTATTCACCGTCTATTTCGTCCGTAATGATTTCTGACGGGCCAAGTATTTTATCACAAGGAGGTATTATAGCGTTACCATCAAATACAATATTGCTTTTAAATATGTGTCTGTATATAGGTTTATTATACCACTTGCCTAAATCAATGTTTATAACGTGACCGTCTGCATTTTCGTTTGATTCAATAAGAACGGTAATGTCTTCATCAAAACTCCAAGCAGCAGCTCTAACATCGTTATAATCGCAGGGGATAGCAACCGAATTACAGTGATTTTTAATATATCGCATTTGCATAGAAGTTTCGTAAAACGGACTGTTAACCTTATTGACATCAGATGGTAAAAATCCCCATAAATCTATAGGACTATTATTTAGAAAACCGCACGGATCTGTAATAAACATACCATTCATAGTCCATATCAAAGCGCCTGAATATGCAGAATTGTGTACCGCCATTGAATGTGCAACATGGTTACACTCCCAAGTCATCTGTGGAAAACGGACGCCATACTCTGTTAATAACATTTTTTTGCCACCGGCTTCTTTGTTATGTCTAGCAAATAAAGCAGTTAATTCGTCGTAAGTATAGTCATATCGGTGATGTGTGATTTTATCAACATAATCGCCAAGTTTGTCTGCGGTTAATGATGTCCACTCCCATTGTGTACCGTCTGGACCAGACTGCTCGGATCCCCAAGGTTTTATGTAATCATACATACCGTCAAGTATAAGTTGTTCCATGGTTTTTCTAAACAGTTTAACATAATATCCTTTTGCATCGCCGTCAGGAACACAGAAGTCGTTTCCAGGAAAAATACCATAGTTTGATTCATTGTAGAATGTAAGGTATTTAATGTTTGAATAGCCTCTATTAACAATTAATTCTTTTAAAGTTGCGCTGCAGCATTTAGCGAAGCTGTCAATATCCGCAGGTGCTCCATTCCAAGGCTTTACGTCGTTTTTTAAATTAAACCAAGAACAGATGTCTTTTGAGGCTTTCCAGCCAAAATTCAGTTCAATTTCGCTACCTGCTTCTAAAAATGCATCAAGATATTTATATACAGATTGCATTTTTTCGCTTTCAAAGTTGTATTTTCCGTTTACGTAATTTTCTTTTGTGGTGATTAACCAATCGGGTTGAAACCACATTCTAACAACACTTGGTTTTGATTTAATAATTCTTGATTTATCTAATGCCCAATATACCTCGTTATAGCCTGCATTACGTGCTTCCGGCATGAAAGCCATAGGCAAACAATTAGCACCAAAACCGATAAAATCATCATTAAGTATTTTACTTTGATCAATTTTAAAATTTCGGCTTCTGCTATTTACAATCAATTGGTCAATAAATCCGTCGTTGGTTTCAAAACAAAAACCGATATATTCTGCTTTTACTTCATTTTCAAACATTAATGTTGCTGCTGAAATACCTTGATTAGAAGTCGGGCGTGGCAGAATGTCGTGACGATAGTAACATTCTTCACTCCAAATGGTTTCTTTGTCGTTGCCAAAATAAATCTTGCAGTTGTCTAGCGCAGAATATGAACCTACGAAACCAATTTCGGATACTAATAACGGTAAATCAAATTTAAAAAGAAATTTTGTATCTGAAGTAAGTTTAATTCTTCTATCATCTCTAAAGCAAACTCCGTCTGTAAGATAGGACAAGTTAGAATTATAACTTCCTATGACATTAGGAATAGTACCTTTTAAAAAGTTATAATCAAAATTTTTGGATATAAAAGAATACTCTTCTGTTGTTTTGTGATTGTATAAAGCTACAGTTGAAAGGCGTATAATATCGTCCGTTGCATTTGCTTTTGAAATTTTTAGCGCGAAATATCTGCCGTCGTAATCTTCAATATCAAAGATTTGGTCACAGTGGTTGCGCATAACATCTTTTTCCCATAAATCCGCATTGCTATATGAAATGATTTTTTTATCTTTATTAAAAAGAGTATCCATAGTTTCGCTTGAGTATAGTTCATATTCTAGCAAGGAATAGTCGTTAATACCATTGTAGAAACCGGAAATGAATATTCTATCAATTTTTTTAATCTCGCCCAAATCATATATTAATGTAGCAGACGGGCATTCAATATCTATATGTCCTGTATTTGCGCTTGGATTAAATCTTTCTGTTAGTTCTAAAGCAGAATTATCAACAAACCCTGAGTATTTAACAGAATTAAAAATATTATCATTTTCGTCTAAAATAATTGGTTTAATACCTTTAAGCAGATTGATACCTAAAAGTTCTGTAAACGATAAATCCGTAAAATTGTTTCTAATTAAGCATTTTTTCATATTAAACACCTCTAAAAAGCATCTGCTGACTTGCTATACTCTTAAGATTTATTATAACATATATATTAATTTAGTAAATATTTTTTTGCTTTAAAGACTGAAATATTTGTGATTTTTTAGTGTATAATGAGTCTTGACTTTTTTAAAGGCTTTATATATAATAATATGGTCAAATATTTAGCGAGGTGTGGCTCAGCTTGGTGGAGCGCTGCGTTCGGGATACCATACCGAACGGTTAGAGTAAAATCTGCCGAACTGCGACAACTCCTTACAAACAGCCACTTTATCGGTGGCACAGTATATAAAAAATAACGGTAAATACCGCTACGACCACATATAATCCCACAGATACGAAATTAACCGTAATTTTGTGGTGAAAATTTAATAGAGATCGAGGCGTGGCTCAGTTTGGTAGAGCGCTGCGTTCGGGACGCAGAGGCCGCAGGTTCAAATCCTGTCGCCTCGACCAAAAATCCGTGTCTCCCTTATGGGAGACACGGATTTTTTTGCCTTATTCTTTGGTTAATGCGTAGTGATTTTTATACTACCCAAGTATTAACTTTTTGACAGATATTCTTCGGCATAATGTACGGCTACAGCACCATCTGACACCGCCGTCACAACCTGACGAAGAACCTTTGTGCGAACATCGCCAATCGCATATACACCGTCCACATTTGTTCTTGTTGATTCATCGGCGACCACATAACCGTTTTCATCGAGGTTAACCGCTTCTTTCAAAAATTCGGTCGCAGGCTTTCTCCCAATGCTGACAAAAACACCATCACAGGCAAGCTCTTTGAGAGTTTTGTCTGTGACATTTTTTGTCTTTATTCCCTTTACACTGGTATCAGAGATAAACTGCTCAACCGTACTATTCCAGATGAATTCTACATTTTCTGCTTTTAAAAGAGGCTCATGATAGACATTGGTTGCTCTCAGCGTATCTCTGCGGTGAACTACATATACCTTTTTGGCAAGCCGTGAAAGATAAAGTGCATCTGTCGCAGCGGAATTTCCTCCTCCCACAACAACCACGGTCTTATCTTTGTAAAATCTGCCGTCACAATGTGCACAGTAATGAACGCCTTTGCCGATCAGCTTTTGCTCATCTTCAACTCCAAGTTCACGCGGATTGGCACCGCTGGCAATAACAACTGTTTTTCCGTGAAAAATACCGTTAGCAGTTCTAACCCTTTTTATTGGTTCAGAAAAGTCGACATTCGACACCTCATCATATTCCGTTTTGGCTCCAAACCGTTCTGCGCCTTGTTGCATTTTCACACTAAGGGTAAAGCCGTCTATCCCTTCCTCAAATCCGGGATAATTATCGATATCACCGGTTAGCGCCATTTGCCCGCCTGCAGACAGTTTTTCAAACAAAACGGTATCAAGGCCGGCACGTACGGCATATAAGGCAGCGGTGTATCCGGCGGGACCCCCGCCGATAATAATCATATCGTAAATGTGCATTGCTATTTAATCCTCAATCATAGCAAGAATTTGTTGTTTTGTCTTTGCTCCGACCGATTGATTGACGATCTTTCCGTCTCTCATTACGAGCAACACCGGAATGCTTGAAACATCGAAATCCTGTGCTAATTTAGGTTCGTTATCTACATTGATCTTTCCAACAAGGTAATCTGGATTTTCTTTTGCAATTTCATCTACAATGGGCGAAACCATACGGCAGGGACCGCACCAATCGGCATAGAAATCAAGCAAAATGATTTTTTCACTGTTTTTAATTTCATCAAAATTATTTTCATTTACACTGATTACGGACATAATTCTTTCCTCTCTTTGCTTTTGCGATTAAACTTAAAACGTGCTACCAGGACAGATATTATCTGCGACTCTTCTTATCCGACAGATCCCCGTATACAGGCGTAGCCAAACCGAATCCGCCTGACACAGTGAGTATTTGTCCGGTGGTATAGGCAGATTCGTCACTTGCAAAATAAACGACAGCCTCGGCAATTTCCTCGGGTCTGCCCATTCTTTTTAAGGGGATGTGCCGCAAAAACAGTTCTCTAAATTCCTCTGTCAGATTCTTTTCAACTGCATCGGTAGCGGTCATGCCGGGAAGAACGGCGTTGCAACGAATGTTATTCTTTGCCTCGTGCACCGCGATCAATTTGGTGAGATAATTGATAGCCGCTTTACTTGTTCCGTATGCTACCTGCGAAATATCTGGCACAAGTCCACCCACGGAAGAAATGTTAATGATGCTTCCGCCGCCTTGCTTGGACATATATTTAACTGCTTCCTTGCTTCCCATAAACACACTTCTGAGATTGATATTGACCGTGTCAAAGAAAACTTCAGTATCTGTAGCGCTAAAGTCCATATCTTTGCCCGGATTCGATGTGCCAAAGTTATTGACAAGCACATCAATACGCCCTGCACTTTTTATGACTTCTTCCACCATAGAAGCATACGATTCCGGCTTTCCGGCATCGTTATAAACGTATTTTACTGTATACCCCTGCGAAATAAGCTTATCTGTTTCTTCTTTGGCAAGATCCAAATTCCTCGCCGCCATATAAACGCAGGCGCCTTCTTTTGAGCAAGCCTTAACAATAGCAAGACCGATACCTCTGGTAGACGCTGTAACCAAAACGACTTTATCCTTTAATCTCATATACTTACTCCTTTATTCTTTTTGTAAATTCTCGGCAATAAAAATACAATAAATATACCTATAGCAACACAAATAATTTCAATAAAACTGATAAGTTTAATGGAATTCACAGCGGAGACGGTTTCCGTTAAACCGCTTTCTACATTAGCCGTGACACGATTGGTAAACAATGGTACGAACACAGCTACACCGAGAGGAGCTGCCAGATCCCTGAAAAGTCCGTAGGTGCCCGTTCCTGAGCCAGCCATTTCATTTGGCACACCCGAAAGAACTACCTTCATAAAAATCGTAGCATTACCGCCCAATCCAAATCCTAAAATACCAAGTGCAGCCGCCAGCAACACCACGGAGGAATCCGTAGTAAATAACAGCATAAGCGCACAACCGATACCTGTAAGAGTCAATGAGCCGGCGAGCACATATTTCGGCTCATATTTATCTGCAAGAGGTCCTATCAAAACAGAGCCCAAAGCCATTCCGATATACATAATGGAAATAGCGTACCCGGATATAACGGTGTTTTCCGGTTGCGTGTAGTTAACAAACACAATGATATTCGTCATATTCGCCTGCATAAGTCCTTGCGTCAAAAATAGCGCGAGTACTGAAAAAATGAACACCTTGCGTTTCATAAAATCCCATTGCAAAATCGGATTTTCCGCCCTTTTTTCAGCAAATAAAAGACCGAAAAACGATAGAACGGCTGCTACTAAGATCAAAACAAACAAATTGGATGTCCAACCAAAGTTTTGTCCAAAGGATGGCAGACAAAGAAGAATACCAAAAAATATAAAAACAAACAGCGCACCCAATTTATCGAAGCCTTTCAGGTTATTCTGCTTCGATGAAGCGTTTATGGGGATCAAAAGGCATAACAAAAAGACGACGGCACAGATGCCAACACACACCCACATCATAACGCGCCATCCGTAAAACTCAATCAGCAAACCACCTAATGTCGGGCCGAAAATGACGGCGCAGCTTGATATAAGCATATAAAGTGAAAATCCCTTTGCCTGTTTTTCGGGTGGAAATTCCGTTACGATATAGGACATGACCACAGGTGCTATTGCGGCACTGCCGATGCCAACGATAAAACGCGCGATCAACATAAAAAGGAGCGACGGTGCTACAGCTGTCAGAAGATTCCCTATTAAAAACACCGCAATCCCGATGAGTAATGTGGTTCTGCGACCGATAACATCTCCCAGTTTACCAAGTATAGGAGCACCGGTTGCTGTCGATATAGCCATTGCCAATGCCGTCCAAGTCGTATTGTTATAATCAAGATTTAAGTTCTTTACAAAGGCAGGCCCGAGCACAGTAGTAAATCCGCCTATAATGCCAACAAGAAATGCTGCGAGAGCAAAAGGTACAAAACCAGACAAATAGTTTGCCCTGTTGTTTGTATTCAAAAAAATCACCTCGTTCTGTGGATAGTATAACCTGTTATGATGTATTTATTTGTTCATCTGTGGGCATACTTTCCATAGAAAGGAGGATTTGCTTTGGAAAAACGTTTTTTTATTTGTGAGCATTGCGGCAACATTATCGTAAAGGTACGAGACGAGGGCGTTGCTGTGCAGTGCTGCGGAGAAAAAATGAAGGAAATCATTCCGGGAACAAGTGATGGTGCCCATGAAAAGCATGTTCCTGTTTATGATGTGCAGAATGGGAAAGTTACCGTTACCGTTGGTGAGGTTGCGCATCCCATGACACCCGAACATTATATTGAATGGGTCTGCTTAGAGACCGAAGACGGACTTCAATTTAAACAATTAAAGCCGAATATGGCACCAAGCGTTTCATTTTTAATATCCGAAAAGGATAAAATAAAAGCGGCATACGCTTTTTGCAACAAACACAGCCTTTGGAAGGCACAATAAATTATAATAAGGAGAATGACTATGTCCATCATTAACAAAGAGATTTCCGATTTTAAAACCTACGCATTTCACGAAGGTGAATTTAAAACTGTTTCCAAAGAAGATATTCTTGGTAAATGGAGTGTTTTCTTTTTCTATCCTGCCGACTTTACCTTCGTTTGTCCTACAGAGCTTGAAGATCTGGCAAACAAATACGAAGAATTTAGAAACGTAGGCTGCGAGGTGTATTCCGTATCCACCGACACCCATTTTGTGCATAAAGCATGGCACGATGCTTCCGAGCGCATTAAAAAGATAGGCTATCCTATGCTTGCCGATCCCACGCATGCCATCTCGAAGGATTTTGAGGTTCTCATTGAGGCAGACGGTTTGGCTGAGCGTGGCACATTTATCATCAATCCCGAAGGCAAAATTGTAGGCTACGAGGTAACGGCGGGAAACGTCGGCAGAAACGCAGAAGAGCTTTTCCGCAAAGTACAGGCATGCCAATTCGTTCATGCGCACGGTGATCAGGTGTGCCCTGCCAACTGGAAGCCGGGTGCCGAGACATTAAAACCCAGTCTTGATCTTGTGGGCCAGTTGTAATGGGGAACACAAAAAACTATACAACCGATAATTTATACGATGTGGTCGTGGTTGGCGGAGGTCCTGCGGGGCTCACCGCCGCGCTCTATCTGGCGAGGGCAAAATACCGCGTATTAGTCCTGGAAAAAGAGCAGTTTGGCGGACAGATCACCATTACCCATGAGGTAGTAAATTACCCGGGACTTGGAAAAGTAAGCGGCAAAGCACTCACCGAAACGATGCGTCGTCAGGCAGAAGCCTTTGGAGCCGAGTTTCTGTTGGCAGAAGCCACCGGCTTGGATATAGATGGCGATGTAAAAACCGTTCATACCAACCGCGGTGATTATGACTGTTTCGGCATTTTGATCGCAACCGGTGCGCATCCAAGAACGATCGGTTTTAAAGGCGAAGAAGAGCATAAGGGACGCGGCGTGGCGTATTGCGCCACCTGCGACGGAGAATTTTTTACCGGAAAAGAGATCTTTGTTGTCGGCGGCGGTTATGCCGCCGCCGAGGAAAGCGTATTCTTAACGAAATTTGCCCGACATGTAACGATCCTCATCCGCGACGATGATTTCACCTGTGCGGCAGCAGTGGCAGAGCCAGCTAAAAAACACGATAAAATCACCATTTTGACCAATACTGTCGTGGAAGAAGTGTCGGGCGAAAACGGACTCGATTATATCCGTTATAAAAACACCAAAACCGGTGAAGTTACAGAATACCGTGCAGACACCGGAGACACCTTTGGTGTATTTGTGTTTGCCGGATATTCTCCCGATACTGCGCTGATTAAGGGCATTGCCGAGTTGAATGAGCAAGGATATGTCATCACCGACACGGCGCAAAAAACCAATATTGATGGACTGTATGCTGCCGGTGACGTATGCATTAAACCACTTAGGCAGGTTGTCACAGCAACCGGAGATGGCGCTTTGGCAGCTACAGAACTTGAAAAATATGTTGCAGCCATACAGAGAAAAACAGGCTTGCGCCCCAAACCACCCGTAGCTAAAGAACTGGATAATGCCGCTGTAACTGAAAGTGTTCACCCGACGGATTCTTCAGGCGAAACCTTTACCGCTGAGATGAAAGAGCAGTTAGAAGGCGTATTCAGTAAAATGGAGCGTAATCTAATTCTTAAACTGTTTCTTGATAACCGTCCTATTTCAGCCGAGTTAGAAAGTTTTACCACAAAACTTGCATCTCTATCGGACAAACTTACGATGACAGTAGTCAAAAGAAACGATTCAAGCAACGGAGCTCCTTGTGTGAGGGTTTGTCTTGAAAACGACGAGGATACCGGTGTTGCGTTTCACGGTGTTCCCGGTGGACACGAATTTACTTCCTTTATTCTTGGTCTTTACAACGCTTCCGGTCCGGGGCAAAAAATCGACGATCAGACCTACCGAGAAATTAAAGATATTAAGAATTCAGTGGATATGAAGGTATTGGTATCATTATCCTGTACAATGTGTCCCGATCTGGTCGTTGCCTGTCAACGCATCGCAACAGAAAATCCCAATATCCGTGCCGAAGCATACGATCTTCAGCATTTTGAAGAACTCAAAAACAAATACAATGTGATGAGCGTGCCTTGTCTTGTTATTAACGATGATAAGGTTTCATTCGGTAAGAAAAATATAAATCAAATTATAGATTTGATTGGTAATATTTAAAATCGATTTGCGGCGGTAAGGATTTTGTTCCTTACCGCCGTGTGAGTTATGCCGACTGTGATACTTTTCGATTTGCCTTTGCTTCTGCAATCTCAGCTTTGACTTTTGGAATCATCTCTGCGAGGAGTCTTTCGCATTCCTCTCTCGTTTTGGCATATACATTAAATTTCTTTCGTTTGCCATCGGCAAGTCTTGGGAAGTAGCTGCCTTCCCAAAGGTTTTCACTCACTTGATACAGACATCCCGTACCTGCCTTTCGTATTTTGCCTTGTACCGCTTCAAATTTCTGTCTATACGGCTCGTTTGTGTCTTGGTCGGGTGTTTGCTTGTCCTCGGTGCTAACGCCGTCATTCTTGGCAATACCGCTGTCAATTTTCTTTGCTGCTTGCCGCCTCATTTCCTGAGTGCTGTGCAGGTATATATCAAGCGTGGTTTGGGACGATACATGACCTATGATCGAGGACAAGGTTTTCACATCCATTCCGTTGGCAAGTGCTGTTGTAGCGAAGGTATGCCGTAGATCATGGAAGCGGATATTTTTACAACCCGACCTTTCGAGTATGCTTTTGAACTTTTTATAGACCGACTGCGGATTCCTTGGCATATCCTCTATCATCGGCGATGGGAACAGCCACCTTGAGTTGACCGTCTTTTTATACTCGGCTAACACATTTAATATTACTTTCGGCAGGATGATGGTGCGTATCGAGCTTTTGGTTTTCGGCTCGGTTATCTGCATACTACCTTTTACATGATATACTTGCCTACAGATGTGTAGCTCGCCGGTATCGAAGTTTAGGTCTTCCCACCGCAGAGCGAGAAGTTCACCTCGGCGCATTCCTGCGGTGAGTTCCAAGAGTAGCATTTCGAAGCAACCTTCATACTTAGCTTGTATAAGAAATCGTTGCATTTCTTCGGGAGTCAGCGCCTGCATCTCACGGGATTTCTTAGGCGGCAGTTTGCAACCAATTGCAGGATTTGTGGTTATAAGGTTTTCGCTTACAGCCTTTTCGAGGGCCTGTCTGCATACAGCGTGGATGGAGCGTATCATTCGGTCGGATAAGCCTTCACCGAAACATTCCGCATATTGCAACCGACCGCCTTTCTTTGCCTTTGCATAAAACTGTTGCAGGTCATTTTGCGTTAGTTTGTTTAATTTAATGCTACCAATTTGAGGTATAATGTGCTTGTAGATACGGTTTTCATAAGAGGCTTGTGTAGATTGCCGTATGGTCATCTGACAATAATGTCTGTACCAGAAGTCAATCCACTCGCCGAAAGGCATATCCGCTTTTACGGTATCACGTTGTACGGGGCCGACTTCTTGTTTAAGTTTTTCTAATTTTTCAAGGCACTTTGTCTTTTCAAGAGCGGTGACACATTTTGTGAGCGGCAGACCTTTATCATCATAGCCGATAACCACTCTCGCTTCCCAACGACCGTCTGCTCGTTTGCGAAGAGTACCCGCGCCTTTCTTTCGCTTTTTGCTCATATTAAATTCAACTCCTTTCCGAACATATCCTCGACAAAGTTTTCTACTATGTCGGATGCTCTCTTCTGCATATCTGTGGTAACATGCGTATAGGTATCGAGCGTGAAACTTGCATTGGTGTGACCAAGGATTCCCGATAGTGTTTTGGCATCAACTCCGCTTGTGAGTGCGTGGGTAGCGAAAGTGTGTCGCAGGTCATGGAATCGAATATCGGGCAGGCCTGCATTCTTTAGAATGGTTTTCATTCTGTTGTATGCTGAGTTGGGTGATACAGGTCTTGACGGATCAAGCGGATTTTCGAATATCCATTCGCTACGGCTTTTACGCTTACGCTCTTTTAACACGTCTATCGTGCTTGGTGCTAATATTATTACACGCTTTCCTTGACCTGTTTTGGTTTCACCCTCAACGATACCGCCTTTCTTATCGTGAGATACACTTCGGTTGATTTTTAATGTGCCGTCACGCTCATCGAAGTCAGTCCACTTGAGACCGCACAACTCACCTCTGCGAAGTCCCGTTGTTAGCTCGGTGTAGAACAGGTCGTGCCATATAATATCATTTTCTATGGCATCCATAAACCTTTCGAGCTGTTCTTCATTTAATATCTGAAGTTCGGGTTTCTTTTTCTTCGGCGGATTCGTACCGGTTGTCGGGTTCTTCGGTATAAGATGTTCCTTTACGGCATCGTCCATCGCTTTGTGAAGCATATTGTGTGTGCGGACGATAGTCGAGTCAGACAAGGTTTTACCGAATTTCGGGTGGTAAATCTTACGACCTTCTTTCTTGAGTTTTACATACATTTTCTGTATATCGTTGGTTGTAACGAAGGCGATGGTTTTATTACCAAGGTTAGGCTTGATATAATCCTCGGTCAGATGTTTGTAACTATCGAAGGTGCTTTGCCGGATTGTGTTGCGCATATATTTTTCGAGCCACACATCCAGCCACTCTCCGAGAGTCATCTTGCTGTCCTCGGTAAGTTCTACACCTTGATACTCATTTAATTTACGGTGCATCTTTTCGGTTAGCTCTTTTTGTGTTTTGCCGTACACATAACGGAAGATGGGAGAGCCGTCATCATTTAAAGCACAACTTATGGAAAGAAAATAATATTATTCTTTTTGTTGGTTATCAGGCAGAAGGCTCTCTCGGTCGCATACTGTTAAACGGTGAAAAATCTGTAACTCTTTTTGGTGAAGAAATTTCGGTTAATGCAGAAATTTGCTCACTCCACGGAACAAGCGGTCACGCAGATCAAGCAGGTTTGCTTTCTTGGATAGAGGGATACGAAACAAAGCCCGAACTTATCTTTGTGAATCACGGTAATGAAGATTCCTGCGAGGATTTTAAAGATTTGCTCATTCAAAAGGGTTATCGCGCCGAAGCACCATTCAGCGGAACTGAATACGATTTGGCCACGGGAAGAATGACAATTTATACCGAAGGTAAACCCATTGACCGAGTGATAACCTACAAAGGCAATACTCGTGCCGATGTAATTTTCAATGAGCTTGTCGCAACAGCCGAAAAACTATTGACTATTGCTAAAGGACGCCGTGGCATGACAAATAAAGAAAACGCAAGACTAACTTCACAAATTCATGAACTTTGCGAAAAATATAAAGATTAAAAAAGAGGTAATCCAATGAGGATATGTGTATATGGAGCAGCATCACCAACTATCGATAAGGAATATATTGATTTGGTTGAAAAAATGGGACAAGAAATGGCAAACCGTGGACATTCACTTGTGTTTGGCGGCGGCGGTAACGGTCTGATGGGTGCCGCAGCAAGAGGTGTTAAATCCGGCGGAGGTTACATTTTAGGTGTTATTCCTAAATTCTTCGATGAAGAAAAAGTTGAGGCCATATGTGATTTTTGCGACGAACTTATACAGCCAGACACAATGCGTCAACGTAAGCAGTTGATGGAAGATAACGCAGATGCTTTTATCATAGTTCCGGGTGGTATTGGGACATATGAAGAGTTCTTTGAAATCCTAACGCTGAAACAATTATGCCGGCACAATAAACCGATTGCTCTTTATAATATAATGGGATATTACGATGATATAAATTATGCAATGAAACAAGCTATGAAGAAAAACTTTATTCGTGATAATTGTAAAGAACTATATTATGTGACGGATAAACTTGATGATTTGCTTCGTTATGTTGAAACTCCGGTTGAGAAAATAAGAACGATAAAAGAATTAAAAGATGGCTAATATCCAACCTTTTGCCTTTTTTTTGGTTAATGCTTAGTAAATTTTACACACTTGCATTCACAGCAGAAGTAAGGTATACTATCAGCACAATCGAAGTTGTTTGGTGTTACGACCACATAATATTGGCATTGTAATAGGTGGCATCTTTTAAAATTCATCTTGTTTTCACGACCACATTTAATCCCACAGTGCGAATTGGAACATGCGGAAACAGTGGAGAAAAGATGCTCAAAGACGATATTTTGGCTGAGCGGAAAGCCTTACAAACCGCCAAAGATGGCTAAACAAGAGGCTTTCAGATGCGTTCGGGACGCAGAGGTCGCAGGTTCAAATCCTGTCACCTCGACCAAAAAAAGCGAGGAGATTTTCTCCTCGCTTTTTTATTTATTTATGAAGTAATATCATTGTATTTTTCACTTTCAAGCGGTAATCCTTTTTGTAGTAGTTTTTTGTTTATAAATTTATTTACAATATTATAAATTATTGCAAATAGCGGCGCGCCAATTAACATTCCAAATAGTCCGAAGAAGCCGCCAAACAACATAATTGAAAATACAACCCAAAAAGACGAAATACCGAGTCCTCCGCGCAAGATTCTTGGACCTATAACATTGCCATCAAGTTGCTGTAAAATTAAAATCATAATTACAAACACCAACGCTTTGATAGGCGTGTGTAAAAATAGTAATATTGCGCTTGGAATTGCACCTATAAACGGTCCAAAGAAGGGGATAACGTTTGTAACTGCAACAATAAAACTAATAAGCAGTGCATATGGAAGACCTAATATTAGCATAGTAATAAAACAAATAATTCCAACTATTAAGGAGTCTAGAAGTTTACCAACAATAAAATTAGTGAAAATTTTATGGCTTTGTTTTGCCGTTGATACTATCTCTATAACGGTTTCTTTTTTAAACAAAACACATAGAATTTTTTGGGCAATTCTTTTGAAATGGTTTTTGCTGTTAAGAGCATAAAAAGATGTAATGATTCCAACAAAAATTGTTATAAAAACAGAATAAAGTCCTTTCATTCCAGATGCAAACAACACAGCTGTAAATTCAAATGATTTGAATAAATCTTCTGAAATAAATTTCTGTATAGAATCGGTAAATTTGTCTTGTATAACCGAAACAACATCCGATGGAATTTTTACAGATAGCCAATCAAATGCAATTTTTACTTTTTGCGGTAAATCAGTAGTCAGATCAGTTAATGTTGAAATTATACTTGGAATAATTATTATAAGTATTACTGTGACGACGGCAACGCCAAATAAAATAGAAATAATTATGGAAAAATACTTAGATAATTTTAATGCTTTTACTTTATTTTTAATGCATTTAATAAAAATAGGGTCAAGCAGTTTCTGTAGCCAAAGCAATACGGGGTTTAGCACAAATGCAATTATTAGTCCTGCAAGAATTGGTGCAATTACACTTAAAAATTTCATAATAAAATTTTTAATTCCCGGTAGATTATCTATTATAAAATACAGCAAAACGGATGCAGCTATTACAATAAATGCCGTTATTCCGTATGCTTTGCATTTTTCAATTGTTTCATTGCTGATTTTTGTTTTATTATTCATATTTACTTCTCACTTGTTAATTTGTTTATAAATTCTTTAATTTTATTTTCATTTGATATATCCAACTCGCATGGTTTTCTATATAGGACGAATTTTTCCGTATGCTCTATTTCTTGATTTGGTTTAACGGTTGATAAAGGACTTAAAGTTTCAAATTCAAGAATAGTGTCATTTGTATAACTTTCATATGATGCGCTAAAGTCTGGGTAATTTGCATTAAGTACATGCTCATACATTTTAGAAAATACGGTATCTTCTAAAATGTAATATCCAACCCCTTTGTTGCAATCTACACCGATTTTAAATGCATCGGGATTGTTTGGATCTTGTTTTAGAATTAAATATTTATCGGTAATATTTAGACGTGGATCGTTAATTTTAGTGTAGGACCAGAGGGTGATATTTCTGTTAGGCAGTAGCCCATTGTCATCAGTGTTTAGCGGAATAATTTCAATTCCGCTTTGCGCCATAACGGTTATGGGCCACAAAGAAAATACTTTATCTTCGTTTGAGATGTTAATGCCGATATGTTTAACTGTTAACTCAGGTTTTTCTTCGTCAATAGTAATTTGTAATTTAATTTGTATGCCGTTCTGCGTCTGTGGTGCTTGTATAAAAACTACACTGTTTTCACAAATTTCATAAGATACGGGATTAATATCCGGATTGTAGGTTTCCGGAAGAGATTCTGGTGCGATCCAAAGTCTATGGCCACCAAGATTTTCCCAAGCAGCACCTTTAAAATAATGTGTATCAAAGGCTTCACCACCCATTGGTTCAAACATATCACGTTGATCAAATAAAACGTTTTCGCAGTTTTTAAAACCGAAATAAATAATCCTTGGACCAACGTCTAATGTAACTAAAGCTTCAATAGTATCGTTACTTATTGATAGACATTTGCCGTAGTCTTTGTAGTTTTCAATCTCAATAATTTTATGCATTTCTAATCCTTCCTTTTTATCAATCCATATGTGTAGTCGCTTTTGCAGGGCAATGCTTTATGCAATAACGACATATATATGTCGTTTCTTTCGCTTTCTTTATTTAAAAGCAATTCGCTTTTTTTGTCAAGCGTTTTACTAGGCTTCATTGAAAAGACATAGGGCTTTGAAATACTGCTTGAAATACTTTTTAAATATTGTTCTCCAACCTTTGAGAACCCAAGTATATTCAGATAGGGAACTTCTTCGTTTATCCATGTGGTATCAAGTTCTAAAAAAGCAGCAAGTATTAATCTTCTAACTCTGGCCATTGTATAACGTTTTGTTTTTATGCTATCTGTTAAATTGTTATAATCAATAGACGAAACTAATGCTTTTTTTAGCCTGTTTTCTATACCTTCCGATAAATCGGGTAAGTTATTTAAAGATCTATTTTTTCTTAATGTGCTTATTATTGCATTACTAAATTTATCGTCAGAGATAAATGTTTCTTTTTTTATAGCATCTAGATATAAAGCTAAAGTATTTTCAGGCACAAAATTGGTATAATTTTCGTTTGAAATGATTTTATCTCGTATATACGAAGCAGATGCAAATTCACCTTCGGTTTGGCAACTGTCATGTGAAGCCCCAATTCGTTTTATTGCATGAAAGTTTGGGGAAAAGTTAAATTTATTTGCTGCCTTTATATATTCAATAGCAAGATTATTATTAGGCGAATTAAGAATATCTGAATATTCGTTGCCAAGCATATTTTTTATGGCAATTTGACGAGCTTTAGCATAAGTACCTTTATAATTTTTATCAATGCTAATATTGCCTGCTAAAGCAATTTTCGTTAGTTTATTTAAGTCGTTACATTCACAACCAAAAAATAGATTGCTGACCTTCATTTCTTTTAATATTGAAATACCGCCAAAAGCAAAATTTTCTGCAAAAGAAGCAGACCAAGGAGAAGGAAGCTCAATTACGATATCCACGCCATTATTTATCGCGGCGGTTGTTCGTATAAATTTATTAAATAGCGCAGGGTAGCCGCGTTGCACATAATTTCCGCTAATAACTGCAATTACACAATCACTTTCTTTTTTTGCACAATCAACAATAAATTTATGGCCATTATGAAAAGGATTAAATTCTGTAATTATTCCCGAAACTTTCATAAATTCTCCTTGAAAAATGTAGTAACATGTAGTAAAATTACAATGTATGTTATTATAATACAATAATTGTATAAATAATTCAATATTTTTATGGAGGTATTTTATGAAAATTTTAGTTATCAATGCAGGTAGTTCATCATTAAAATATCAATTAATTGATATGGAAAATGAAAACGTTCTTGCCAAGGGCAATTGTGATAGAATTGGTACATCCGGTGTGATTAATCACAAAGCGAAGGGTGAAAGCTACAAAAAGGAAATTTCTATGCCTACACACGTTGAGGCGTTTAATGTTTTAGTTGCTGCTTTAACCGAGGGCGACCTTGCGGTTATCAACAGTATGGATGAGATCTCTGCTGTCGGTCATCGTGTTGTTCATGGTGGTCAAATTTTCAGCAAATCTACCCTTATTAATGATGATGTTATTCAACAAATTAGTGATCTAAGCGTTTTAGCACCACTGCATAACCCTGCTGGAGTTCTTGGTATTAAAGCATGCATTAATATACTTGGTAAAAACGTTCCACAGGTTGCTGTGTTTGATACATCCTTCCATAGTTCAATTCCCGATTATGCATATACATATGCAATTCCATATGAGTACTATGAGAAGTATGGTGTTAGAAAATACGGTTTTCATGGAACCTCTCACAAATATGTAAGTAATCGTTTAGCAGAATTGCTTAATAAGGATATAAAAGACATTAAAATTGTCACTTGCCATTTAGGTAACGGATGTTCAATTTCTGCTGTAGAAAATGGCAAATGTGTTGATACGAGCATGGGCTTTACGCCTGTTGATGGATTTATGATGGGCACACGTTGTGGCTCTATGGATCCTTCAGTATTAACCTTTATTGGCGAAAAAGAGAATATGAGCTTTGAAGATATAAATAATATGTGCAATAAAAAATCAGGTTTGCTCGGTGTTTCTGGCCTTTCAAACGATAGTCGTGATGTTTGTGATGCTGCAGATAATGGTGACAAGCGTAGCTTGCTTGCTACAACAATGCAGGAGTATCAAATTTTAAAATATGTTGGTTCATATATTGCCGCGATGGGCGGTACTGATGCTATTGTATTTACAGGCGGTTTAGGTGAAAACAACTCGCGTATCCGTAAAAACATCTGTGATAAACTTGCTTTCTTGGGTATTACTTGCGACGAAGAAGCAAATAATTCAAGAGGACAAGAAGTTAGAATTTCTACTGCTGACTCAAAGGTAGCAGTTTATGTAATTCCTACTGATGAGGAACTTGTTATTGCGCGTGACACTAAGGAAATTTGCGAAAAAATATAATTTATAGGAGAACGTAATGAATATAAACGATACAAAAATCAAAATTAGCGAAGGATATTTTGATTCTGATTTTATATTGCTATATGATGAGGTAAATTTTGCTAAACAACGATATATTGACGCTTGTGATAAATTTGTAGAACTTTATGGTGACCACGAAGTGCGCCTTTTTAGTGCTCCGGGTAGGACAGAGGTGGGCGGTAACCATACCGACCATCAGCACGGTTGTGTTCTTGCAGGAAGTGTAAATCTTGATGTTATAGCAATAGTATCTAAAAATGATGACAATGTTGTACGAATTAAATCCGAAGGCTATGATATGGACGTTGTTTCGTTAAACGAACTTGAACCAGATGAAAAAGAGTACGGAAGAGCTTCTGCGCTAATTCGCGGTATGCTTGGTGTTATGAGAAATCAAGGATATAATATTAGCGGCTTTGATGCATATACTACCTCTAATGTTCTTAAAGGTTCTGGTCTATCATCATCGGCGGCATTTGAGGTTTTAATTGGTGTTATTATTAGTAATTTATTTAATGATGGCATTGTTGATCCTGTAAGTATTGCTAAGTATGCACAAAAAGCGGAGAATATTTATTTTGGTAAACCTTGCGGTCTTATGGATCAGATGGCTAGTTCTGTAGGTGGTTTCACCTCAATTGATTTTAATGATACGGATAATCCTATAATTAATAAAATTGATTTTGATATAAGCAAGGAAAATCATTCGTTGTGCATTGTTAATACTGGTGGTAATCATGCGGATTTAACCGACGATTATGCTGATATTACTGTAGGCTGTAAGAAGGTTGCTAATTATTTTGGAAAAAACTTTTTACGAGAGATTAATGAAGATGATTTTTTTGCTGCAATTCCGACGCTCCGTAAGGAATTTGGAGATAAACCTGTGCTTTGTGGTATACATTTTTATGCAGAAAACAAGCGCGCTATTATTGAAGCAGATGCTTTAAAAAGTGGAAATTTTGATGAATTTTTAAAATTAGTAAAAAAATCCGGAGATTCTTCGTTTAAATATTTGCAAAATGTATTTTCAACTAGATTTCCAAATGAACAAGGCTTATCCCTTGCAATTGCATTAACCGAAAGATTTTTAAACGGCAGGGGAGCAGTTCGTGTTCACGGTGGCGGTTTTGCAGGAACTATTCAAGCCTTTGTTCCAAACAACTTACTTAACGATTATAAACGAATGATAGAAACTACATTCGGTGAAGGTAATTGTTATATTTTAAACATCAGGTCTGTTGGCGGTTATTCGTTAAAAAAATAACAAATTCCAAAAAATGCTTGAATTATATATTTTTATAATATATAATATTTTTAATTTATGTTTGTTCTCGGAGGAAATTAAATGTATTCTATGTTGTCAAAAATTGGTTTTAATGCTTCTATTACCGATAAAACTATTGGTGGTGGTTTTACATGGGGTGATGCCTCAAGTGTTGCAATTTGTGGTGTGACTGTTGTGTTTTTAATGCTTATTTTGTTGGTTGTGTTTATTGCAGTATTTGGTAAAATAATGGATAATATTAACGGTGTTTCTAAACCTCAATCACCAAAGCCTCCAAAAAACAAAGCAGAAAAACCTGCACAGCAAATTAATAATGCAAACATTCCCTCTGATACCGATGAAAGCGTTATCGCTGCAATAGCTGCTGCAGTAGGCTATATGTATAGCGGTTCTAATGTTAAGCCGGTTATTCGTGCAATTAAACCTTCAACAAATAAGTCACAAAGAAGTGCTTGGGCTAATGCTGGCGTTGTACAAAACACTCGCGCATTTTAACGAAAGGGGATACTGACATGTCTTTTATTCAAACAATATCTGAAATATTTTCAAACTCAGGTTTTGCAGGCTTTTTTCAAGGCAACGGATATTTGAATTTGATTATGATTGGCGTAGCTTGCGTTCTACTGTATCTCGCCATTAAAAAAGAATTTGAACCCCTTTTGCTTTTGCCTATAGCTTTTGGTATGTTGCTTGCCAATTTACCGTTTTCCGGAATATTCCATCCCGAGTTTTTTGATACTGCTGCGCTTGAGCATGGTTTAAATTATTCTGAAATACTGCACGGTGGATTGTTGGATATATTATATTTAGGTGTTAAACTTGGTATATATCCACCGCTTATCTTTTTAGGCATAGGTTGTATGACCGATTTCGGTCCGCTAATTAGCAACCCAAAAAGTTTCTTACTCGGTGCTGCAGCACAGTTGGGTATATTTACCGCGTTTTTGGGTGCATTAGCACTGGGTTTGCCTGCAAACGTTGCTGGTTCTATAGGTATTATTGGCGGTGCGGATGGTCCTACTGCAATTTACGTTACATCAAAATTGGCACCTGAATATTTAGGCCCTATCGCTGTTGCAGCCTATTCGTATATGGCGTTGATTCCAGTTATTCAGCCGCCCATCATGAAAGCGCTTACCACAAAAAAAGAGCGCATGGTCAGAATGGAGCAACTACGTCCTGTTTCTAAAACCGAGAAAATTATTTTCCCAATACTTGTAACTATTATTGTTTCTCTTTTATTACCTGATTCAGCAACACTTGTAGGTATGTTGATGTTAGGTAATTTAATGCGCGAATCTGGAGTAGTTGATAGAATTTCTAAAACTGCACAAAATGAACTCATGAATATTATTACAATATTCCTTGGTGTATCTGTTGGTGCTACCACTACAGGTACAACCTTCTTAACTTTTGATACGTTAAAAATCGTAGCAATGGGTCTTGCTGCTTTCTGTGTTGGTACTGCAGGTGGCGTTTTATTCGGCAAGGTTATGTATGTTGTAACCGGGGGTAAAGTTAATCCTTTGATTGGCTCGGCGGGTGTTTCTGCCGTTCCGATGGCTGCGCGTGTATCGCAAAAGATTGGTCAACAGTATGATCCAGGCAACTTTTTATTGATGCATGCTATGGGTCCCAACGTAGCTGGTGTTATTGGCTCGGCAGTAGCTGCAGGTATTTTGATTAATATGCTTGGCTAAATAAATGGGGCGGTTTTCCGCCTCATTTTGTGTATTTGTACTTTTTAACAAGATTTAATCGTTTTGAGTAATATATAATATTCCTATATAAAGGCGGAATTTATATGTTATTTAGGCGTAAAATGTTTAAAAAGCAAAATAAAACCTTGAAACGCGTAATTAAGTTAATCTTAATTTGCATGGTTTCTTTAGCTGTTTTATTACATTACGATAATTCCATTACTGATATTATAGTTGGTATTTCAATTAAAAACGCCGAAGATAAAATTTCAAAATGCGCCTCAAATTCAGTTTCAGATGTTATAAATGAATTTGAGCTGCAATATTCAGATATTATTAACACCGAGTATAGTAATGGAAAAATTGTGTCTGTAACTGCAAATACCCCAAAAGTTAATTTTATTAAGTCAAAAATTATATTGAAAACTCAACAGTTTCTTCAAAAATATAGTTGCCTTGAAACAGTTGTTCAGTTAGGTAGTCTTAGTGGTTTAAACATTTTGTCTAACAGGGGACCGGATATACATATTTTATACGATTTATACTGCTCAACTACCGCTGATTTTAAAAGTACTTTTAAAGAAGCAGGTCTTAATCAAACTTGTCATACTTTACTAGTTAATATTACCATTGAGTATTGCTTGGTCCTTAATGATGGCGACCATGTTTCAAGTGTGAATAATGATTTTGTTATTGCCGAAAATGTTATAGTAGGCGACATTCCTAGTGCTTACGGAACAATTTATGGATTAACCGCAAAGGATGGATAATTAATGCAGGAAATCAAAAGTAAAATTGACGAATTAACCGCAAAATTAAAACATCATAGTAAACTTTATTATGAGTTAGATGCTCCCGAAATTACAGACCGAGAGTACGATTTAATGTTGCGTGAACTAGTAGAACTTGAAATTAAATATCCGCAGTTTGCGCATAAAGATTCACCGACTATTAATGTTGGCGGTGGAGTTTCTAAAAAGTTTTCTGAGGTTAAACATTCCGTTAGAATGGAAAGTTTACAAGATGCCTTTTCGTTTAATGAGATATTATCTTTTGATAAACGCATTAAACAAACTTTTAGTGATGTCGTATATTCTGTTGAGCCTAAAATTGATGGGTTGTCGGTTTCTCTTGAGTATAGAAATGGCATACTTTACATTGGCTCAACCAGAGGTGATGGTGATGTTGGTGAAAATGTTACCGAGAATCTTGAAACAATAAAATCAATACCTTTAGAATTGAATCAAAAATTACCACTCATAGAGGTTCGTGGCGAAGTTTATATGTCGCATAAAAGTTTTGAGGACTTTTATAAATTTCAAGAAATAAATGGACTACAACCACCTAAAAATCCACGTAACGCTGCTGCTGGATCTTTAAGGCAAAAAGATGCTGAGATCACTCGTAAGCGCAATTTAGATATATTTATGTTTAATATACAACAGATAGAGGGTAAAGAATTAACTTCACATATTCAGTCGTTGGATTATTTGAAAGAATTAGGGTTTAATACATTGCCATTTTATAAAAAATGTAACTCTATTCAAGAGGTAATTGACGAAATTAATCGCATTGGCGATATTAGAGGATCATTAGATTTTGATATTGACGGTGCGGTAATTAAGGTTGATAGTTTTTCTCAGCGCAAGACTTTAGGTAGCACATCAAAATTTCCAAAATGGGCAATTGCTTATAAATATCCACCGGAAGAAAAACAAACTGTTCTTAAAAATATTGAAATTAATGTAGGAAGAACTGGTGCATTAACACCAACGGCAGTATTTGATTCTGTTATATTGGCAGGTACTAGCGTAAGTAGAGCAACTTTGCATAATCAAGATTTTATTGACGAAAAAGGCATTTCTATAGGGGATACCATTGTTGTTAGAAAGGCTGGGGATATTATCCCTGAAGTTGTTTCGGTAGTTAAACATATGCCAATTTCTAGCACATTTAAAATACCAAATAGATGCCCTTCGTGTAATGCAGAAGTTGTTAGAATTGAAGACGAAGCGGTTACAAGATGCACTAATCCCGCCTGTCCTGCACAGTTGCTTAGAAACCTAATACACTTTGCTTCACGTGATGCTATGGATATTGAGGGCATGGGGCCCGCGGTAGTTGAAGCGTTAGTTGATAGCGGGCTTGTAAAAACTACTGTTGATATTTATAAGCTAACAAAAGAGAATCTGCTTTCGTTAGAACGATTTGCCGAAAAGTCTGCCGATAATTTAATTAATTCTATTAATAGTTCAAAAGAAAATGATTTGTATAGATTTATTTATGCATTGGGTATTAGGAATATTGGACAAAAAGCATCTAAATTAATTTGTGATAAATTTTTAGACATTGACAATATTCTTTCTGCCAGTTATGAAGATTATTTAGAGATTGATGGCTTTGGTGAAACTCTGGCTTTATCTGCAGTAAATTTCTTCGGGTTAAATGAAACTAAAAAATTAATTGATTCTTTTAAAGAATGCGGACTTGCATTAGAGACTAAATCTAATATGATTGATACAAGGTTTAGTGGTATAACCTTTGTTTTAACCGGAACGTTAGATGGTATGTCTAGAGATGAAGCTTCGGCTATTATTGAGCAATACGGTGGTAAAACTTCTTCAAGTGTCTCCAAAAAGACAAACTATGTTTTAGCAGGTGAAGCTGCCGGGAGTAAGCTCACTAAAGCACAAAATCTTGGCATTAAAATAATTGATTTGAATGAATTCAAGGAAATGATTAAATAGGATAAATAGGTCTTGTTAATGCTAGTGTAGTATTTACAAGATCTATTTGCATTTTAATAACATTTTATTGCTGTAAATTAACATATTTTTGTTATTGTATTGCATAAATATCAATTTATGATATATTAAAATTAATCTCTTATTTGCAGTTAAAGGAGTTATATTATGAATAATGTATTAAGATATTCTTATGTAGCTAAAAATTTTCAAGAGGCATTGCCGATTGGTAATGGATTTATTGGCGGGCACGTTTATGGCGGTACAAGTTTAGAAAAAATTGCAATAAATGAATCAACATTTTGGGCAGGGAATCCTAAAGAAGATATTATTCACGGCTCGCCTGAAATATATCAAAAAGCAAAAGAGCTTGCGCTTAAAGAAGAGTACCTCGAAGCGCAAAAACTCCTTGATTGTAAATTTAGCGGGGACTATGCACAAAGATATTTGGCGCTCGGTAATGTTATGATTGAAACTGACGAAATAGTTGTGCAAAAATATAAAAGAACTCTTGATATGTCAACCGGTATACATACCACAATTTTTGAAAGCGATGATGCATCTTTCTCAAGAGAAATTTTTGTTAGCCATCCCGATAAAATTATGGTTATGAAATTAACTTCAAATGTTGAACAAAACATAAAAGTTGGTTTTGATTCTATAATGCAAAATTATATTACAAGCAATAATGATATGTTATTTATGCGAACTATTGCTCCTGTTGGTTTAATTAATTATGAAACCGAAGAAGAATACGATATTTATAGTGAAATAGACGAAGAAAAAGGTATGCGCGCTATTGTTGGCGTAAAAGTGTCTACTAACGGAAATTATGAAATAAAAAATAATTATATACATATCAACGGTACGGAAATAATCTTATTTATATCAGCGCAAACTTCTTACGTTGATTATAAAACACACCCCTATTTAAGCGGTAAAGATGAATATAAATGCTGTGTTGAAGCAATTAATGATGCATGTAAAAAGAGCTATGAACAACTTAAAAATGCACATATAGAGGATTTTTCTTCACTTTACAACCGAACAGTTCTTTCACTTAACAGTGATGATTCACAAGAAGATACGGATGTATTATTAAATCACAATGATGATAATACCTTGTATACTCTTATGTTTAATTACGGTAAATATTTGACTATTTCGGCATCTCGTGAAGATGGCGTTGCAATGAATTTACAAGGCCTTTGGAATGAGAAACTATTTGCGCCATGGTATTCAGACTATCATCTAAATATTAATGCAGAAATGAACTATATGCCAACCCTAAGAATGAATCTTGATGAATGTTTTATCCCATACGTTAATCTAACTAAAGAGCTTGCAATTACGGGTAGAACTATTGCTAAAGAATGGTTTGGCGTGGATGGAATCATTGTTAATCATACAACTGATGCTTGGCGTCAAGCAAACCCTGTTGGCAAAGGAAAACATAATAGCTGCATTTTTGCATATTTTCCGGTTGCATTCGGTTGGCTGCTACAAGGTCTTTACGAAAGATATATAGTTGAAAAAGATGACAAGTTTTTAAAAGATACATTGTATCCATTGCTAGAAGAATATGCCGAAACTTTGATTCAAATGCTATATGAAGACCAAGACGGAAAAATGTTTTTGTCTCCTGCAACCTCACCTGAAAACAACTATGTAATTGCAGATAAAACTTATTGTAGCATTGGCAAGCACGGTGCAATGTTTAATTCTATTACACGAGATGTTTTCCGTATGGCGAGTGAATGCGCCGAAGTACTAAACCTAAATGATAAAGCTAATAAATATAAAAAAATTCAAGAAAAAATTATGCCTCTTCTTATCGGTAAAGACGGTAGAATTTTAGAGTGGGATAGAGATGTTGTTGAAAAAGACGTTCATCACCGCCACGTGTCACATCTATATTCTTTACATCCATTAAGAGAAATTACGCCATTTGAGACACCCGAACTTGCTGACGCCGCTAGAAAAACCTTAGATGCGAGAGGTGATGAGGGTACAGGTTGGTGTGTTGCTTGGAAGGCGAATATGTGGGCGAGGTTATACGATGGCGAACGTGCTTTAAAACTTTTAGACTTTCAATTATCACCAGTTGATAGTTCACTTGATTTTATTAAACTCACCGGTGGCGGAACCTATCCGAATCTCTTCTGTGCACATCCACCTTTCCAAATTGACGGTAACTTTGGTTTTGCATCAGCAATAATAGAAATGCTTGTTCAATGTAATGGAAATGACATTCGCTTGCTTCCGGCATTACCTAAGAAATGGAGTAGTGGCAGCTTTAAAGGTATTAAAATAAACGGTGGTGCCACCATTGATATTTCTTGGGAAAACGGCGTTGTAAATGATTTTAAAATATATCCTGAAGAATTGGCTGGCAATTACAATATCATTCTAAAATAAAAAATAGCTCGTTAAAGAGATCGGTCTTTAACGAGCTATTTTATTTAATTAAATTATCAACAAATTCTTTTGCGGTTTTAGTTATATTTCCGTCACTTTCTTTTCTTGCTAAAAGAAAATATTCATTATTTTCAGTATTATTATTTAACCATTTTAAAGGTTCAATTAATTCTACCGAAAGCGCTTTATTGTTATAATTATCAAAAGATTTATATTCTGCAAATATATCAATATCTGGATTATTTAAGTAAAGTTCAATGCCTTTTTTATCTACAATCCAAATATGAGTATCTGGATTTTGTAGTTGCAAAACTGCTAATTGATTAACCTGTGCAATTCTAGTTTGGTTGCCTTTAGGATATGTACAGTTAATTGGAGTTATAGCTACTTCACCGTCGCCGTTTAAATCGCTAATAAATTTTTCTAATTCATCGGCCGTTTCATCTAGTTGTTGGTCACTTATAAATATATTTGAATTAAAAAGCACGTAGCAATCAGGATTTACTTTGTTAGCGCATTGCACGGTACAAATTGCAATTGCTATACCAAAAAACAACACAAAAAATATATGCCATTTATAATAAAACCAATAGTAATTTTTCCAGGTTTTCTTGCCTGAATTAGTGGTTGTTTTATCAGTATCCATTGTTCACCTCAAAATTAATTTTTTATAATTATACCAAACAATATTTATTGTTTCAAGTAAATTGAGCATATATATATCAATATTTTTTATTTAAACTTAATTTAATAAACAGAAACATAAATTTCAACTTATTAATTTAGTTAAAAATATAAATTTATGTACTTGACTGCTTTGGCAACAAATAGTATAATGTTTATAATAATTTTTGGGTGTGTTTTGCACACCTTTCTTTACTTTTGAAGGGAGTATAAAATGAAAACCGTTACGGATTATTTTGGCTCATTAGTATTTGATGATAAGGTTATGAAATCTTGCTTGTCTGAGGATGTTTATAAGCAGGTTAAACGAACTATTGATGAAAGCATTCGCCTTGACCTTTCGGTTGCTAATGCTGTTGCGGAAGCTATGAAAGATTGGGCTATTTCAAAAGGTGCTACTCATTATACACACTGGTTTCAGCCTATGACCGGTATTACTGCAGAAAAACATGATAGCTTTATTTCTCCGTCATCAGACGGTAGAATTATTATGGAGTTTTCAGGTAAAGAGCTTATTATTGGAGAACCTGATGCCTCTTCATTCCCATCCGGTGGCCTTAGAGCTACCTTTGAGGCTAGGGGATATACCGCTTGGGACCCTACTTCATACGCCTTTATTAAAGATAAAACTTTGTGTATACCTACCGCTTTCTGCTCTTTTGGTGGCGAAGCGCTTGACAAGAAAACACCTTTGCTTCGTTCAATGCAAGCCCTTAACAGACAAGCTATAAGAATATTAAAGCTATTTGGTAATGATTCTGTAAAATTAGTTAGAACTTCCGTTGGCGCAGAACAAGAATATTTTCTTGTTGACAAAGAAATGCATGATAAACGCAAGGATTTGGTATATACAGGCAGAACACTTTTTGGCGCTAAACCCCCAAAAGGTCAAGAAATGAACGACCATTATTTCGGTACAATAAAACCTCGTGTTGCTGCATTTATGGCAGATCTTGACGATGAACTTTGGAAGCTTGGAATACTTGCGAAGACTGAGCACAACGAGGTTGCGCCCGCACAACACGAATTAGCTCCTGTATATACTACAACTAATATCGCAACAGACCACAATCAGTTAACTATGGAAATTATGCAAAACGTTGCAGCAAAGCACGGATTGGTCTGTCTTTTGCACGAAAAACCATTTGCAGGCGTAAATGGTAGCGGTAAACACAACAACTGGTCAATGACCACTGATACTGGAATTAACTTATTAACGCCAGGTGAAACTCCTTATGAAAATGCACAATTTTTACTATTCCTTTGTGCAGTTATTAAAGCGGTTGATGATTATCAAGACTTACTTAGAATCTCTGTCGCTACCGCAGGTAACGACCATCGTCTTGGTGCTCACGAGGCACCACCCGCTGTTGTGTCTATATTCTTAGGGGACGAACTTACAGCTATTTTAGACGCTATTGAAAATGATAGCGTTTATAGTGCCAGTGAAAAAGAGATTATGAAACTCGGTGTACACGTGCTACCTAAATTTCAACGCGATACTACCGACCGTAATAGAACATCTCCGTTTGCTTTTACCGGTAATAAGTTTGAATTTCGTATGCTTGGATCGTCAAATAGCATTGCTTGCGCTAACATTATGTTAAATACTGCTGTTGCCGAGTCGCTTAAGCAGTATGCTGATAAACTTGAGAGTGCAGAAGATTTTAACGAAGCATTGCATGCACTAATTAAAAAAACCATAAAAGACCACAAGCGTATTATTTTTAACGGAAATGGTTATGATGATGCATGGATTAAAGAAGCAACAGAAAATAGGGGACTTATTAACTATCCTACAACTCCTGATTGTATGCCACATTTAATTGATAAAAAGAATGTTGACGCTTTGGTCGTACATAAGGTGTTTTCTGAAAAAGAACTAAATTCACGACTTGAAATTATTCTAGAAAACTATTGTAAAACAGTTGCTATTGAGGCGAATACAATGGTGGACATGGCAAGAAAGGAAATACTTCCTGCTATAACCGCCTATGTTTCAGATTTATCTGAGGCGGTTATTAAAAAGCAAACAGTAATTAATGCAAAATGCAACTTTGAAAAAGATATAATTACTAAACTTTCAACCATAACTGATAACGTAGCCGAAAATACTAATCTTTTGCAAAATGAGATTTCAAAAACAAATGAGTTTTCCGATGTTGTTCAAGAGTCATATTATATCAGAGACGTTATAATTCCGCGTATGGAGAAAATTAGAAGCGATTGCGATATTGCAGAAACATTAACTGCAGAAAGTTATTGGCCATATCCTTCATACGGCGATCTATTATTTGGTGTAAGGTAATAAAAAAGCGCATCTATTTTTAGATGCGCTTAATTTTATATAAAAAAACAACCACCCAATTGGGTGGTTGTATGTGGTGATCCATCGGAGATTCGAACTCCGGACACCTTGATTAAAAGTCAAGTGCTCTGCCAACTGAGCTAATGGATCGTTTCAGACGACTTGCTTATTATATCAACAAAATATCGGTTTGTCAATAACTAATTTCAAAAAATTACATATTTTTTATTTTTATAAAATTATTGGCAGATAATATATATTTTTATGTTTAAATTAACGATTTATACGCAAATTATATTTTAATATTTTTTATATGTTATTATATTGTTATTTATATAAATATGTGATATAATTAATTATAAATTGTAATTTGGAGTAGTGTGGATGGTTATATTAGGCATTGACCCTGGGTATGCAATAGTGGGCTATGGCGTAATTGAATATAAAAATAATAGTTTCAAAACCATAAATTATGGTGCTGTTACTACCGAAGCACACACACCCTTTGGTGATAGATTAAATAAAATTTATAACGACTTGTTGGATATTATCAATAGATTTCATCCTGAAGCACTTTCAATAGAAAAACTTTTCTTTAACACTAACACTACAACGGCCATAGATGTTGCTCAAGCAAGGGGCGTTATACTTTTAGCGGCACAACACACAAACACGCCTGTTTATGAATATACACCGCTTCAAGTAAAACAAGCGGTCACAGGATACGGAAGGGCAGAAAAACGTCAGGTTATGGAAATGACAAAAGCATTGCTTGGGCTACAAAAGGTTCCAAAACCTGATGATACCGCCGATGCTTTGGCAATGGCAATTTGCCATGCTCATACATCAGGGTCTTTAATGTCTAAACTTAAATTTTTGAGGTGACGGTATGATTTATTCTCTCAATGGAAAACTAATTTATGCAGACGAAAAAAGTGCTGTGATTGAATGTAACGGCGTTGGATTTCGTTGTTTCACTTCCCATAAAACCCTTGCACAATTACCTAAAATCAAAGAGAACGTTATGTTATATACCTATATGGCGGTAAGAGAAGACGCTTGCGATCTATACGGCTTTATAGACACTAATGAGTTAGAATTTTTTAAAATGATAATTTCGGTTAACGGCATTGGTCCAAAGCTTGGCATTTCCATCTTATCTGATTTCACGCCCGAACAAGTTGCATTATATATTACCAGCGGTGACGCTAAGTCTTTAGCAAAGGCAAATGGTGTTGGTGCTAAAACGGCGCAAAGAATTGTTTTAGAATTAAAAGACAAAATTACCGGAAGCATGCTAGACGGCACTGCCGATTTAGGCGCTATTGTTCAGCAAACGGCAAGCGGCAATGCAGCCGAGGCAATAGAAGCATTAATAGCTATTGGCTTTACACAAGCAGATGCTTCAAAATGTGTTGCTAGATTTGACCCAACTCTTTCGGTTGAAGAAATAATTAAACTCTCACTTAAATCAATTTCAAATCTTTAGGAGACGATTAAATGAATGATATGGATTTTGAAAATAGAATTGTTTCTCCGGAATATGAAAGCGGAAACGATAGTGACGTTGAATTCTCGCTACGTCCAAAAACGCTTAGCGAATACATAGGTCAAGATAAGGCTAAAGATAACCTTGAAATATATATCAAAGCAGCAGTTGGGAGAAAGGAACCGCTTGACCACGTTCTTTTATATGGACCTCCCGGACTAGGCAAAACAACATTAGCGGGAATTATCGCTAACGAAATGGGCGTTAATTTCAGAGTAACAAGCGGCCCCGCCATTGAAAAGCCAAAAGATTTAGCGGCACTTTTAACTAATCTAAATGATGGCGATGTTTTGTTTATTGATGAAATTCATCGTCTTTCACGCAGCGTTGAAGAAGTTTTGTATCCTGCAATGGAAGATTATGTTATTGATATAATTTTTGGTCAAGGACCTTCTGCCCGCTCAATACGACTTGATTTAAATCGCTTTACTCTTGTAGGCGCAACTACTCGTTCGGGCCAATTATCCGCTCCTTTAAGGGACAGATTCGGTGTTCTTTTAAGACTTGAAATGTATACACCTGAAGAACTTGCTGAAATTGTTACTCGTTCGGCTGGAATATTAGGAATTGAGATAGATAAAGATGGTGCTTTAGAAATCGCTTCTCGTTCTAGAGGAACACCGCGTATTGCTAACAGACTTCTTAAACGGGTACGAGATGTTGCTCAAGTGCTAGGAAAGGGCGTTATTGATACTCAAATTGCATCGTTAGCACTTGATAGGTTTGAAATTGATGAACTTGGTTTAGATTATTTTGATCGCAATCTGCTTCGTGCAATTATTGAAAAATACAGTGGTGGTCCTGTTGGGTTAGATACTTTAGCCGCCGCACTTGGAGAAGAAGCGGTTACTATTGAAGATGTTTACGAGCCATATCTAATGCAGATCGGGTTTTTAACAAGAACCAGTAGAGGCAGATGTGTTACTAAAGCGGCTTACGACCATCTTGGTATAAAGGAAAAAGGAAAAACTACACTCTTTTAAACGAAAGGTTTTATTCTATGCGTTTTGTTGAAGATTTTAAGGATTATGAGTTAATTGATGCCGTTGATGGCGAAAGATTAGAACGTTGGGGTAACGTTACGCTCATTAGACCCGACCCACAAATAATATGGCAAGGGGATAGGGATCCCAAACTTTGGGGTAAGGCAGATGCTATATATCATCGTTCTAATTCGGGTGGCGGCAAATGGGAAACTCTAAAAAGAGTTCCTGATGTTTGGAGTATAAATTATGATAATTTAACCTTTCGTTTAAAACCAATGGGATTTAAACACACAGGTCTTTTTCCGGAACAGGCAGTTAACTGGAAATTACTAAAAAGCACAATTACTAATGCAAATAGACCCATTAAGGCTTTAAATCTGTTCGCATATACTGGGGGCGCTACCTTAGCGTGTATGGAAGCAGGTGCTTCTGTTACTCACATAGATGCATCAAAAGGTATGGTTCAATGGGCAAAAGAAAATGCAGTTGCCAGCAATATCGCTGACAGACCTGTCAGATGGCTTGTTGATGACTGTTTGAAGTTTGTAAAGCGTGAAATTCGTAGAGGTAATAAATACGATATTATTATAATGGATCCTCCCTCTTATGGCAGAGGACCTGATGGCGAGGTATGGAAGTTTGAAAACCAATTAGCCGAACTGCTTACGTTAACTGAGCAGATATTTAGCAAAGATGCATTACTTCTTTTGATTAATTCGTATACAACAGGTATGTCTCCAACCATAATGAATTATATGACAGATGTTGTTTTTAACAAAGGAAGAAATGGTACAGTTGAAACCGATGAGATTGGTCTAAAGGTTACTAATAAAAACGTAGTATTGCCATGTGGTAGCACTACAATTTGGAAAGCAAAGGAATTTTAATGGATAATTTTATTGAGTTTAAAAACGTTTGTTTTAATTATGATGACAACGGGGAAGTAGTTTTAAACGATTTTAATCTTAATATAGAACGAGGCAGTTTTGTTGCAATACTTGGCCATAACGGCTCAGGTAAGTCAACTGTTGCAAGAATGCTTAATGGCTTGTTGGTTCCAAATTCCGGTATGGTTACTGTTAATGGTATTTCAACCAATGATGAGAAAAATGATTTTGAAATAAAAAAACAAGTAGGTTTGGTATTTCAAAATCCAGATAATCAAATTATTGCAACAATAGTTGAAGATGATGTTGCTTTCGGCCCCGAAAATTTAGGGATTGAACCAACTGAAATCAGAAAAAGGGTAGATGCAGCACTTAAAACTGTGGATATGTATGATTATAAAAACAATGCCCCCCATTTATTATCAGGTGGACAAAAGCAACGTATAGCAATAGCCGGTATTCTTGCCATGGAACCACAGTGTATTGTTTTAGACGAACCAACAGCAATGCTTGACCCACTAGGCAGAAAAGAAGTTATTTCAACTTTAATTAAACTTAATCGTGAAAAAGGAATAACCGTTGTGCTTATCACTCATTATATGGATGAAGCTGTACTTGCCGATAGGGTAGTTGTTATGGACAATGGTAAAATTGTTTTAGATGATAAACCAGAGGCTGTTTTTAGTGAAGTTAAACTTATAAAAAATGCTGGTTTGAGTGTTCCACAAACTGCAGAACTTGCTTATAAGTTAAAATGTGCAGGTGTTGATATCGGCCCTGCATTAACGGTAGATAAATGCGCTAAATCATTAATTAATGTTTTGGCTTCGGAGGAAAATTAATTGGCTTTTTTAGAGGTTAAAAATTTATCTCATTTCTATAATCAAGGTACCCCATTTAAAACAGATGCCGTTAACAATGTTTCATTTTGTGCAGAGCAAGGTGAAATTATTGGTATAATTGGACATACAGGTAGCGGTAAATCTACATTAATTCAGCACCTAAACGGTCTGCTTAAACCTGACGAAGGAAAAATTATATTTAACGGAAAAGACATTTGGGAAAACCCAAAAGAGATAAATAAAATTCGTTTTGAAATTGGTATGGTTTTTCAATATCCTGAGCACCAACTGTTTGACGAAACTGTGTATAAAGATATTGCATTCGGCCCTACAAATATGAATTTAAGTGAAAACGAAATTGACAAAGCAGTTAGATATTCGGCATCACTTTTTGGTATTGGGGAAGAGTTTTTTGAAAAATCTCCCCTTGAACTTTCGGGCGGAGAGATGCGACGTGTTGCAATTGCTGGCGTAATTGCTATGCGCCCAAAGATATTAATTCTTGACGAACCAACCGCCGGACTTGACCCTGCGGGTAGAGAATTACTAATTTCAAGAATAATAGAGTATAGAAACACCACCAATGCCACTGTGTTTATTGTTTCGCATAGTATGGAGGATATAGCAAAAATTTCAGATAAAGTCCTTGTCATGAATCACGGCGAACTAGTCATGTTTGACAAAACTTCTAAAGTTTTTGAGAATTATTCTTTACTTGAAAGCATAGGCTTAAATGTTCCTCAAATAACTAAAATTATGGCAGCTGTTAAAGAAAAAGGGATTAACATTAGCGGAACTTTTTTAGACGTTGATAGTGCAGTAAGTACAATTTTAAAATTGAAAAATGGGGGAAATGCCGATGATTAAAGATATTACTATTGGGCAATATTACCCCAGCAATTCTGTTATACACCGATTAGATCCTAGATTAAAACTAATTTCGCTTATATCTTTAATAGTCTTTATATTTTTAGCTAAAAGTTTTATTTCGTTAGGTTATTTAGTTTTTGTTGTGTTAACCCTTATTGCAATAACTAAAGTTCCTTTTGGCATGTATTTAAGAAACCTCAAAAGTATTTTACCAATAATAATTTTAACTGCGTTACTAAATATGTTGTACGTGCCAGAGGGTAGTGTTTTAGTTAAATGGTGGCTAATAACAATTACAGATGATGGGGTAAGCAGAGCAATATTTATGGCTCTAAGAATTATTATTTTGATTATTTCTAGTGCAATGCTATCATACACAACAACGCCAACCGAACTTACCGATGCATTAGAAAGTTTGCTTTCTCCTTTAAAATTATTAGGTTTAGGCACAGCGGTACACACAATAGCAATGATTATGACTATTGCTTTAAGATTTATACCAACGCTTGTTGATGAGACAGATAAACTTATGAATGCGCAAAAAGCAAGAGGTGCTGATTTTGAAAGCGGTGGAATTATCAAGCGCATAAAAGCCTTAATTCCAATACTAATACCTTTGCTTATATCGTCCGTTAGGCGCGCAAGCGAATTAGCCGAAGCTATGGAAAGCCGATGTTATAGTGGAAATGGCGTAAGAACAAGAATGAAACAGTTGCATTTCAAAGCTATTGATGTCATTTCATTATTAATTTTAGCCATAGCATTTTCTTTTGTTATTATTTTAAACTTATTGGGGTGAGAATAATGTCACGGTATTTACTAACTATTTCATATTTAGGCACAAATTTTTGTGGTTGGCAAGTGCAACCTAATGGTAATACCGTGCAAGCTGAAATATGTAATGCTTTAAAGAATATTTTAGGCAGAGACACTGCTGTTACAGGGTGTAGCCGAACCGATTCGGGCGTGCATGCAAATCAATTCTGTTGCCATTTTGATGCGCAGACAAATATTAAACCTTCAAATATTGTTGAGGCTATAAATCACAATACATCGGAAGATATAAGTGTTATAAACTGCAAAATTGTTGATAATGATTTTCACGCTCGGTATAGTTGTATTTCTAAAAATTATATATATAGGATTTGCAACACACCTCAACCGAATCCGTTTGAAAACGGAAGAGCTTTATGGCACAAATATAGTTTAGACGTGGACAAAATGAACGCTGCCGCCAAACAGTTTATCGGAGAGTACGATTTCACTGCTTTTTGCTCTGCAGGTAGCTCAGTTGATA
The DNA here is from genome assembly GCA_045630515.1 of Acutalibacteraceae bacterium. Classification (GTDB taxonomy): domain Bacteria; phylum Bacillota; class Clostridia; order Oscillospirales; family Acutalibacteraceae; genus UMGS1532. The sequence continues at coordinate 132,518 of JAZQTG010000076.1, read as the reverse complement.
GTAAAGTTAGACACGTAATAGATTGTTCGGTTAAAAAACACGATGATATTATTACGGTATCAATTACAGCAAACGGTTTTTTATATAATATGGTAAGAATTATTGTAGGAACACTCATTGAGGTTGGCTCAAACAAACGTGACCCTATGTCAATAATTGAAATAATTAAGTCTTTAGACAGAAAAAATGCCGGAGTTACCGTAAGTCCCGACGGTCTATATTTAAATGAAGTTAAGTATAAGGAGTGATAATGTGGCTGAATATAAGAAGCGCAATGTAAAAAAAGTTAAAGCAGTTAAGCCGAGAAAAAGCGCAGTATCTGAAAACTACAAAATTACCCCTTTTAAAGATATTGATGATGAAATTAGGGTTAAATCTGCAAAAGATGCTAAAGCAGAAAGACGCTTTGAAAAGAAAAAAGCAAAATATTTAAATAAATCTAAACCCGAAAAGCGTGTTGTATATTCAAATAAATCTGCCGCTGAACTAAATAGTTCATCAGGCATACATATAATCAAAGGCAACAGAACTTCTGCGCGCATCAAAAGATTATCAACTGCTATATCTGCGATTGTAATTATTGGTGCGATTTTAGCAGTTCAATTATTTTCTCCAACGGGAATTGCTGATTTAATCAGAAATTCTTGCTTGCTAATCGGAGGGGGAACAGGTTATCCTAAATCAATTAATGGAAATAAAGTTATTGATGTGTTTTCATTGAATGGAGCAGTGAGTGTTGTTACCGACACATATATTGAGATATATAGTGATAGCGGTAAAGAGATTGTTTCGCTTCAACATGGTCATACTAATCCTTCTGTATCAGTTAGTGAAAATAGAGTTTTGCTATACGATAGTTATAATCTTTTTGTTTCTGTATTTGATTTTAGTGGTTTAATTTACACAAGAGAGTTTGAAAGCAAAATTATATCAGCTAACATAGGTAGAAATGGTACGTTTTGTGTTGTTACTAAACCAAAAGACTGCTCGTCTCAACTAAATGTATTTAATAAAAATAACAAACAACTAATTAAATATAAATCATCTGAACTTTTAGGCTCGGTAGCAATATCGGATAGTGGTAAGTATATTTCTGCAATAAGTTTAAACGCAGATAACGGTCACTATCGCTCTAAGGTAAAAATATTTAAAGTGAATTCTAATAAACCAATTCACGATGTTGAGGTTAATGATTTAATCCTTACCATTAAAAGTTTAGGTAGCGGTAAATTTGTGGTTTTTGAAAACGATAAAATTTATTCTTTAACCGCAAAGTCCGCCGTAAAAAAAGAATTGTGTCTGAATTCGCCTATTCAAAGTATGTTTACTCAACCAAATGGCTTTGTTGCATCATTTGGTGCCGAAGGCAATTTAAATGAAAGTAACGCAAAAGTCTTTTCAAAATTTGGATCAAATAAGTTTGATGTTAATATAGTTTCTGAACCCGATATGATGGTTTTTTCTGATAAGTATCTTGCAGCTGCTAAAGGCAACATAATATATGTTTATAACAAAGAAGGTGCCAAGGTATATTCTATAGACTGTGGTGCCGTAGCTCGCGAATTTGCTTTAATTGGCGATAATCTGTTTGTAGCAAGCAATGATAATTTTGTTGAATATAAAATATCCAGCAAGGAGTAATTTATGAGTATTATTTTAGATGTTATAGTTGTAGCAATTATATTATTAGTAACATTTTTAACAATGAAACGCGGCTTTGTTAAATCAATAATCGGTATAGTAAGTTTAGTTTTAACTTTGTTGATAATTTCTGCTGTATCTAATCCAATTTCAACATTTATTTATGATAGTATGATTGATAATCCCGTTCAAAATTTTGTTGTTGAAAAACTTGAAGAACAAGATCAAAAAAATGACGAGGTTGTAAACTCAGTTTGGAATAGTTTGCCAAAGTTTATAACTAGCACTGCAGAAAATTCAGGCATCACAACCGATCACATTGGTAATATTATTAAAGATGATAGAGATAATAAAACAATAGCAGTTCAATTTTCGCATAATGTAGTTCGTCCTGCTGCCATTTCAATAATCTCTTTAGCCGTTAATATAATCTTGTTTGTAATTCTTACCATAATTTTTCGTATACTTTCTAAGGTTATATGTAAGTTGTTTAAAGCCCCTGTGTTAAAGCAAGTTAATAAGGGTTTAGGTTTAGTGCTTGGCGTTATTAAAGGCATAGTAATTGCATCATTAGCTTGTGTAATAATATCATATATTGCTGCTTTTTCAGATGCATCTTATGTGCTTTTAAATAGCGATATTATTGAGGAAACAATAATTTTCAGCAAATTATCCACTTTGTTTGGATTGATATAATTTAAGGAGTTCTTTATGTTAAAAATGTGTTCTAAGTGCGGGGAGCGCCCTGCCATAGTTTTTGTTTCAGAAATGGGTGCAAATACTTCTTCTGAGCCAAAAGGTTATTGTCTTGTATGTGCTAAAGAAGCAGGTATTAAACCCATAAACGATATGATAAGCAAGATGAACCTTAGCGATGAAGATATTGAGGGATTAAATGAGCAGATGATGGAATTTATGGACGGCGACTTTCAACTAGATGGTTTTGAAATGGGCGGCGCACCAACATTTCCTTTTGTGAATAATATTTTTGGCAACGAAGACGTTTCACAAAAAAAGGAATCAAATAATTCTGCTGAAAAAGAAGAAAAAAAGAAAAAATCTAATAGTAAGAAAGGTAAATATTTAAATCAATTTTGTACCAACTTAACTACTAGAGCTAAAAACGGTGAGCTTGATAACATCATTGGCAGGGAAGACGAACTGTACCGTACAATACAAATTTTATCGCGTAGAACAAAAAACAATCCTTGCTTAATCGGCGAGCCTGGCGTTGGTAAAACAGCAATAGCCGAAGGTCTTGCCATTAAAATTGCTTCAGGTAATGCACCAGCAAGACTTCTTGATAAAGAAATTCACTTGCTTGATATGACTTCATTAGTTGCTGGTACCCAGTTCCGCGGTCAATTTGAAAGCAGAGTAAAAGGTTTAATTGATGATATAAAAGATGCAGGAAATGTTATTCTATTTATTGATGAGGTTCATAATCTAGTAGGAGCTGGAGATTCCGAGGGATCTATGAATGCTGGCAATATTTTAAAACCTGCTTTATCTAGAGGTCAGTTACAAGTAATTGGTGCTACAACTCTGAAAGAGTATAGGAAATATATTGAAAAAGATTCCGCACTTGAAAGAAGATTTCAACCTGTAATTATTGAAGAACCTTCTGTAAATCAAACCGTTGAGGTTTTATTTGGCGTTAGAGGATATTATGAAGGATACCACAACGTTGTCATACCCGATGAAATAATTAAAAGTGCCGTAGAATTGTCTGAGAGATATATTACTGATAGATTTTTACCTGATAAAGCTATTGACTTGATGGACGAGGCATGCGCTTGTGCTAGCCTTAGAAACGCAGCTATTGATAAACTTTATTTAGTTAATAAAAAAATTGCAGAATTATCGGCCGAAACCGAACAATTAGAACTTGAAACCGAAGCACCAAATTATGAAAAAATAGCTTCATTAAAATCCGAATTAGCAAAATACAAAGAAGAAGCTAAAGAATTATATGAACCTGCCGCAGACAATCGGGTTAATAGTGATGATTTAGCAAAGGTAATTGAATTGTGGACAGGTATCCCTGCCACAAAAATAAAAGAAACAGATCTTCAAAAGTTATCTGGACTGGATGATGAACTAAAAAAACATATAATCGGTCAAGATGATGCAATAACTAGCGTTGTTTCTGCAGTTAAGAGATCCAGAATACAAATAACACCGCATCCACGCCCAGCATCTTTCATCTTTGTAGGACCTACCGGAGTTGGTAAAACTGAATTAGTTAAGGTTTTATCTAAACAATTATTCCATACGCCCGAAACATTAATTAGGTTAGATATGTCTGAGTTTATGGAAAAGCATTCAGTTTCCAGAATCATTGGCGCGCCTCCGGGATATGTTGGCTATGATGACGCCGGACAGCTTACCGAAAAAGTTCGCAGAAAACCATATTCGGTAATTCTATTTGATGAGATAGAAAAAGCGCATCCTGATGTTTTAAATATTCTTTTACAAATACTTGATGACGGTAGAGTAACCGATGCTCAAGGTAGAACAGTTAATTTTGAAAACACAATAATTGTAATGACTTCCAACGCCGGAAGCGACGGTGTAAACAATCCTATGGGATTTGCTAAAACGCAAGGTGAAGCATATAAAGAAAAGGCTATGTCTGCACTTGAAAAGTTTTTAAGACCTGAGTTCATAGGTAGAGTGGACGAAATTGCTGTTTTCAACTCTTTAACTGAAGACAATTTTGAGAAAATTGCAGATATTGCATTAAATGAGTTGAAACTATCTTTAACTAAAAAAGGTATTTCGCTTAAATGGTCTGAAGAAGTTTGCAAGTATATTGCAAAAAAATCTTTCGGTGGTAAAAGAGGTGCTCGTGATTTAAGGACTTTCGTCCGTAAAAACGTTGAGGATAAAATTGTTGAACTCTTGATAGATAATGCTAATATTACATCAGTTGCACTTTTACAAAAAGGTGAAAATTTAATAGTTAAATAAAATTTTCAAAAAACACTTGATTTTTTTGGGGAATTATGTTATTATATTCCCCGTCAACTGCGGGTGTAGTTCAATGGTAGAATTCCAGCCTTCCAAGCTGGTTACGTGGGTTCGATTCCCATCACCCGCTCCAGTATAAAAACCGGCAAGTGTTTTCACTAGTCGGTTTTATATATATACTTATTTATACAAATTTGACAAGAGGAGAATTGATATGAAAAGGTTTATCTCAGCATTGCTTATCGCAACAATTATGTTTTGTATGTTACCAACTTCTTTTATTGCAAGTGCCAAATATTTTGATAATGTTGGCACCGGCGATGATATTTTAGAAGATGATTTACTGGTAACGTCGGATAGTTTATTTGTTAACAGAAAATACTGTGTGGGTATTAAGCAAAATTCTGTTCCAACTAATGCAATAAACTTATTTGATAACAATACATATATCAAGTTTTATGATGGCGATACCGAACTAGATTATAATACCAAAATTAAAACAGGTGATACAGTTTGTTTATCGGTAAATGGTTTAAAGTACGAAAACAAAACTATTGGTATTAGCGGAGATGTTGATGGCAACGGCAAAGAAACTGTAAACGATATTGTTCTAGCTGTGAATAATATTGTTAATGGTGAAGAGCTTAGCGAACTACAAATTTTGTGCGGCGATATTGATAGAAATAAAACTATTAACGTAAGTGATGTTCTTAAAATGAGAGATTCTATTTTATATTATGATAGTTCCCAAAACGAATATATAGATTTTAGTAGCAAAGAAATTTTTATTAACGACAACCTTGATAAGTTTAAAGTACAAGGTAGAGCGTATAAAATTGATGATACTAATGAAACTAAAGGCGGCGTAGGTGTATATTTTCCTGTAGTTGGCGTTGAATTTAACGCTATTTGTGAAGGTGACGTATATGTTAACATTATTCAAAACGCTGGCGGATTTAGAGCATATATTGATGGTGAAGAATCGGGCATAAAATGGGCATCAGGCAAGATTAAAATTGCAAGCGGTCTTGAAAGAGGATTGCACGAAATTAAATTGTTTTCTTCTGATGAAAGCTCAAAAGCTTGCATTTCATCTTTTATATTAAACGGTGTTTTATATAATGCCACGCAAAACAAAACCAAAAAAATTAAGTTTATTGGCGATTCAATTACCTGTGGTAATAGCAATGTAATTAAGCTAATTGACGATAAAAACAATACCATTATTGAAGACCACGATGGCGAAATTGATAAAGTTTGTGTTAAAATAATTGAAAAACAAAATCCAGACAACTATTATATATTTGACGTTGATTATTCAAGATATAATGCAAATTCAAATTGCTATACCGTCTATGACGAAGCAGGAAATGCCACAACATATTCTTTTGATGAATTTACTGCAATGCATCAGTTCTACAGAGCAAACGGTGATTTGATTTATGAAACAGAATTTTTAGGTCAGGGATACAATTCCAACCCTAACGTTAAATATCTTTCTGACAGTTCGCGCTCTTATGCTTATTTAACTGCATTAAATTTAGATTACGATTGGGAAATGTTTAGTTCTAGTGGTAAAAAATTAGAAGAAATGTACAACTGGTACAAAGTTCAATTCCGTCGTGATGAAAGTCTACCATATTCTTCTAGCTGTGCTGCTGATATCGTTGTTGTTAACATGGATACAAATGGTTATTCAAGTCTATCTAATTATAAGAACACTATGTATAATTTCCTTAATGAATTTAGAAAAGAAAATCCATATTGCAAAGTTATTTTCTCCTATGGTGCTATGAAGATGGCAGCATCTTATACTACTGAACGAAATGCTATTCGCGCAGCTGTTGAAGAGTTTGGCGGTGCAGCAAATAATGTATATTCGTTTGCATATACATTATCACGCGATGGCGGCGATGGTCACCCAACTGTTGCTAACGATAAAATAATGGCAAAAGAATTATCTGATTTCATCAAATCCATTCAATAAATTTAGGAAGTGCTTTTATGGATATACCTTTTTCGCCGCCTTTAATTCAAGAAGAAGAGATTGCTGAAGTTGTTGATACTTTACGCTCAGGATGGATCACAACAGGACCAAAAACAAAAAAATTTGAAAATATGCTTACAGAGTATTGTGGCACAGACTCAACAGTTTGTCTTAATTCTGCTACTGCTGCATTAGAACTTACTTTGCGAGTGTTAGGAATAGGTGAGGGTGACGAAGTCATCACCTCTGCATACACATATACTGCAACAGCCGCGGTAATTCATCATGTTGGCGCAAAGATTGTTTTGGTTGATTGTAATAAAACTGATTTTCTTATTGATTATGATGCTCTTGAAAGTGCTATTACCGATAAAACGAAAGCAATCATCCCTGTTGATATTGCGGGTATACCATGTGACTATAATCGTATAACAAGCATCGTTAACAGAAAATCGCATATTTTCATCCCTAACAATGATATCCAAAAGAAATTAGGCAGAGTTGCCATCATAGCTGATGGCGCGCACTCAATAGGGGCTAAATATTTATCAAAAAAAGCTTGTACGTTTTCTGATTTTACTGCATTTTCTTTTCATGCGGTTAAAAATCTTACAACAGGCGAGGGCGGCGCTGTAACGTGGAATTCTATTGCCGGTATTGATTCAATAGAGTTATATAAAAAGTATCAGTTACTTTCTTTACACGGACAGTCTAAGGATGCACTTTCAAAAATGCAAAGAGGTGCTTGGGAATACGATATTATTGAACCGTTATATAAATGCAATATGACAGATATTATGGCTTCCGTAGGCATTCACCAGTTGAAGAAATATGATAATTTTATTAGTCGTAGACATCAAATCATTAATAAATATAATGAAGCTTTTGAAGAATATGATTTAATAACACCAATTCACTCGGATAGTAATTTTACTTCTAGCGGTCATTTATATCTTTTAAGATTCAATAAAAACGATATTAATTATAGAAATTTATTTATAAACAAGATGGCAGAAAAAGGTGTAAGTTGCAATGTGCATTATAAACCGCTACCGTTATTATCTGCTTACAAAAACCTCGGGTTCAATATAAATGATTACCCACAAGCATATAACAATTATATAAATGAGATTTCTTTGCCTTTATTTAATTCTATGTCCGACGAACAGGTTAACTATGTAATCAATTCCTTTAAGGAAGTTTTGGAGGAATGTAAATGTTAGCAAAATGGAATTGTTTATCGGAACAACTTAGAAATGAAAGCGTAAAAGAATATTATGATATTTTAAAGAAAAAACGAATACAACTAACTATTAAAAGAATAATTGATTTTTTGCTTTCGCTTGTTTTATCTATTTTACTTATACCGTTTTTAATAATAATTTCAATTTTAGTAATTATTGATTCTGGTATGCCTGTATTTTATCTACAAAAAAGAATCACTACTAACTGTAAAGAATTTAAAATTTTCAAGTTTAGAACAATGATTAACAATGCCGATAAAATTGGTAGTCTCGTCACAGTGGACAATGATTCAAGAGTTACTAAAATAGGCAAGTTTTTAAGAAAGTTTAGATTAGATGAGTTGCCACAAATATTTAATATACTTTTTGGAAGTATGAGTTTTGTTGGTACCAGACCCGAAGTTGAAAAGTACGTTAGTGCTTATACAGACGAAATGTATGCAACTTTGCTTTTGCCGGCAGGGGTAACTTCTAACGCTAGTTTACAATATAAAGACGAGGCGCAGCTGCTTAAAGATAGTGACGACGCCGATAAAACGTATATAGAAGAAATCTTACCTAAAAAAATGCAATACAATCTGGAATATATTAAAACTTTTAGCCTACTTAAGGATGCTAAAATTATATTTAAAACTATTATTGAAATTTTTAAATAGTAATAACCTCCATTCGCTTAAACATATCTATTTAAGTGAATGGAGGTATTTTTTTGTTATTAATAAACATCGCAACAGCTTTATACTTAATTATATATTTGTTCTTAGCAAAACGAACGGGCAAATTTTTTAAAACAATATTTTATAGTGCATTGTTTGGCATCATTGGATTAATTTCAATAAATCTATTGGGAAAGTATTTTAATTTCAGCTGTCCAATTAATTCATATTCATTAATATTTAGCTCATTGCTCGGTATACCAGGAGTTGTTTTTTTACTAATTTGTAATTTTATTTTTTATTAATGTACTTTTAATCGGTCTTTATATCTGTTATAATATAGTAGTTAGGTGGGAAGATATATGTTGACCTTTTATATAGGAAAAAACAAAACCGGTAAAAAAAGCAGTATTTTAAATAAAATCTCTACTTTAGCTAAAGCAAAAGAAGAGGTTTTGCTTATTGTGCCAGAACAGTTTTCTTTTGAAGCAGAAAGGGATATGCTAAACTATTTAGAACCCTCATTAACTTCAAAAGTATTAGTGCTTAACTTTACAAGTTTATCTACCGAAATCAAGCGTTTATATGGTGGAAATACTGCTAAAATCATTGATGATGGTGCTAAACTTATGCTTATGCATAAAGCCATAAAAGCACTTTCGGGGGAGTTAGTTTATTTTAAATCTCAAGAAAATTCATTGCGCGCCGTATCAACTATTTGTAACGCTGTAACAGAATTAAAACAAGCAGCAATCACAGTAAAACAATTACAAAAGGCCTCATTGAATTTTGAAAATACTGCTCTTGGCATGAAGCTTACCGATTTATGTAAAATTATGAATAGCTATGAGGCTTTACTTGGAAATACATTTATTGACCCCGCAAGTGAACTTGATTATGCTTATGATAAAATTAAAGATAATGGTTATTTCAAGGACAAGCATGTGTTGTTTTATGGATTTTCTAATTTTACTGGTCAACAATATAAAATAATTAAACAAGCGTTAGGTGAGTGTAGTTCAGTTCACATTTCACTATGTACCGACGGTGATTTTAATAATGAATTTTCACTATTTTCTAACGTTAATTCAACCTATTCCAAAATCTTAAGTATTGCAAAACAATTAAATGTTAATGTTACAACAGAACAACTAAATAATGAACTATACAATAGTTCCGAACTTCGCGAACTTGAGAACAAACTTTCAAACAACAACTTTAATAATAAAAATTATGGCGCGATAAAGGCTGTTGTTGCTGACACTAAATATGACGAGCTGGAGTACGTAGCATCAGATATACACAAAAGAGTTAGAACAGAAGGATTAAGATATCGTGATTTTGTAATAATTGCACGTAATCTTAGCAATTATTCTAATTTTGCTGAAGGGGTATTTAAAACAGCAAACGTACCTATACATATTGATCAGAAATTGAATTTTTCAGAACTCCCTTATGCTACGTTAATTTTGTCAGCATTAAGGGCTTCAAGAAATTTTAAAACAAGTGAAATATATAAATATTTAAAAACAGGTTTAACTAATGTATCTCATGATGAAATTAACGAAATTGACAATTACGTTTACTTGTGGAGTATAGAATCTAAAGATTGGCTATCTGATTTTTCTAAAAACCCATTTGGTTTACAAGAAACGCCAAAAGAGGCAATTGATTCTTCATTGGAAAGATTAAATAGTTTACGAAAGAAAATCATTTTACCGCTTCTTCCATTATGCAAAATTAAAAGTGCAAGTGGAGAGGAATTTTGTCGCGCGATTTATAGTTTTTTGGATAATTGCAATGTTTCTAAAAATCTTACAGAATATGTTAATGAAATAAACAGTTATGGGGAAGAGGGACTTGAACAATATTTAATTTTGGGCTGGAAAGCTCTAAACGATATATTTCAAAATATTTTTGATTGCTACAAAGAAGAAACACTAAGTTTTAGAGAGTTTTATGATATATTACAACTTAGTTTCGCAAGTACAACATTAGGCGGAATCCCTCAAGGTCTTGATCAAGTTAATTTTATATCTGCAGATAGGTTGATTTCTGCTGATGTTAAACACGCGTATATTTTAGGTTTAAATTACGGTGCATTTCCTTCTGAAATTAAAAGCAATGGTATATTTAATAATACAGAAAAAGGTTTTTTAGAAGGCGTTGACATTAATTTTTACAGCAATTATATTTCAGATTGTATTGAAGAAGATTATATCGCTTATAAAGCCATTACATCATCAAACAATTCGGTTTGTTTACTTGCAAGCAGCGGTGACTATAGCAGTGGCAAAGATTTATCACCAGTATTTAAAGAAATTATTAGAGCGTTTGATATAAATGTTGAAACTTTTCCAAACACCGAAAACATTTATTCATTAATTGAAACACCTATGCAGGCGGTAAACGTTTCATCGCGTTATAGAAACACTAAAATATTAAAAGATTTGTTGCATAATGATGATGTGTCAAGCGATGTTAAAACTACAATCAAACAAATTTTAGAGTCGGACTTTGTTGTTCCTGCTAATATTAATAAAAACACCGCTAAATTAGTATATGGCAATAATTTATATATTTCACCAAGTAAATTAGAACAATTTTATAAATGCCCGTATTCTTATTTCTTTAAATATGGACTTAACATCTCTTCAAGAGATAAGGTAGATTTCAAATTTATGCAAAGAGGAACAATCGCACATTATGTACTTGAAAAGATACTAATTGATAATTTTGAATTATTAAGCAATTATGATGCCGAGCAAACAATTATTTTAATTGACAAATATATTGACGAATATATAAATTCAACAGTAGGTAGCGTGGATTTGCTTGACGGAGAAGGCAAATACCTATTAAAGAGAATCGCTGCAATGCTCTATGACTTAGTGCCATACGTTGTAAAAGAACTCGCTTTAAGTTCTTTTAAACCATACAGATTTGAATTAAAAATAAGTGAAAAAGGCGAGATATCACCAATAACAATTAATGAAGATGATTTTAGTGCCAAAATAGGCGGTATAGTGGATAGGGTAGACATTGCAGAAATTGACGGACAAGCTTATGTTAGAATAGTTGACTATAAAACAGGTGTTAAAAACTTCAAATTTCCGGACCTATTATATGGACTGAACTTGCAAATGTTGATATATTTATGCGCAATTTGTGAGGATGGTGGTTTGGGTAAAAATCCGGCGGCTATAATATATCAACCACTGAATCACATCAAATTAAGTGGTATTGATAAAAAATCAAACAATGCCGCAAAGTCTAAAGGAGTAGTGTTACAGGATATTAACGTAATAAAGGCAATGGACCCAACAGGAAGTTATATGCCTATTGCTTTCAAATCTGATGGTCAATTAGCAAAATCATCATCTTGTTTAACTTCCGATGAATTTTCAAAAGTGTTTATGTACGTTAAACAAAAGTTCACTGATATGTGTAGAAGGGTTACGAGCGGAGAAATTGCTCCAACACCTTGTAATCAAGATTCTCAACACAACGTGTGTAAGTGGTGCGAATATAAAAACATTTGCAACTCAAATGAAGATGATGCTACAACAGTGCCTAGTATGAATAAAGATGAAGTTATGGAAATTATTGAAAGGAGTGTTTCTGATGGCATTTAAACCAACCGTACCTCAGCAAAATGCAATTGATGCAAACGGAACTGTACTAGTATCTGCTGCGGCAGGCTCAGGTAAAACCGCTGTACTTGTTGAGAGAGTTATGAAGCGTTTTTGTAACGAAGAAACACCCCTTATGGCCAACAGAGCGCTAATAGTCACCTTTACAAATGCTGCAGCAGCAGAATTAAAAATTAAAATTGAATCAAAATTACAAGAAAAGCTTGCTAACAATCCAAAAAGCGCATTACTACGTAGACAGAGTATGCTTATTAAAAGTGCCAAAATTTGTACTATTGATTCGTTTTGTATATCACTAGTTAAAGAATACTTTAATCTTTTAGACATAGGTGCTGATTTTAAAACCACAGATGCTTCTGAGTTAAACGAAGATTATAAAGAAATTCTAGAAAATATTTTTAAAGAAGAACACAATTCAAAAGATGCCGATTTTAATTTTTTGCTTGAATCGTTACAGAGTGGATACGATGATAAGTATTTAAAAGAAATTGTTGAGTTCCTTTATAATAAAAGTTGCTCTATGCCATATCAAGAAGAGTGGCTTAACAGTTTGGCAGAACAGTACGAATCTTCAAAAAACGATTTTAACAACTCTGATTGGGTAACCTTTATTTGTGATAACCTAATTGATGAAGCAAAACTTACATATCGTGATGCTTGCGAATTAAAAGCAGAAGCCATTAATGACGACGTATTTTATTCAAAATACGAAAATCAGCTACAAGCGAGGGTGGATTTTGCAAAGAACATATGCGAAGCATTAAATGATTATAACTGGCAAAAAGTTTATGATTCGTTACAAAGTTTTACACCCGATTCATTAAGAAAGAATTCAACTAAAGACCCAATTATATCGTCGTGTATAGTTAACTCAAAAGCCTCTCAAAAAACATTGTATGATAAACTATGTGATTCTTTTGTTTGCAGTCAAGAAATTGCAATAAATTCATTAAATGAATTTGTAAAAATAATAAGTAAAATATGTGAACTTGTTAAATTATATATTTCAAAAATATATGATAACTCTTTACAAAAAAATGTTTTCACTTTTGATCAAATAGAACACATGGCTCTAAAACTATTAACCAATCATAGTGATATTGTTACAGAAAACTTTAATTTAAATTACGATGCTATACTTGTTGACGAATACCAAGATACTAATAATCTTCAAGACGAAATATTTAATATTTTAAGCGCTAAAAAGAAAGAATTATTTATGGTTGGCGACGTTAAGCAAAGTATTTATGGTTTTAGAAATGCTAATCCTGATAATTTTTTATCCCGTAAAGAAGATTATTCGGATTATAACGGCAAAACTACTCAAAGCAAAATTTTACTTAGCGGTAACTTCCGAAGCAGGAAAGAAATATGCAATTTTATTAATTATATTTTTAAAGCGTATATGACTAAAAACGATGCCGATATGGATTATAATGACGAAGAAGCGTTAGTTCCTCTTGGTGATTATCCGCAAAATTCCGAAGAAGCAATTGAAATCTATCTTACCGAGCCATCAGAGGCACAGTCAAATGCACAAGCAGAAGCAAATTTAATTGCTGATTATATTGAGGCCACATTAGTTAAAGAACCATTTTTAAAAGACGATCTCAATGGACTTCGTAAGGCAACCTTAAATGATTTTTGTATATTAATGCGTTCTCCTAAAAACAAAATAAAAGACTATGCAGAGGTATTTAAAAACAGGGGAATACCCGTAAGCACACCTGCGCAAAAATTCAGTGAGTCTACCGAAATCATTTCAGCACTTTCAATGCTAAAGGCAGTTAATAATTTTAATGACAGTTTATCACTTTTAACGTTATTAAAAACACCTATATTTAATTTTACTGAAGACGAAATTGCTGAGATTAGAATGCAGAATAAAAACGTGCCTTTGTTTCTTAACATAAAAGCGGCTGCAAATAACGGCAATTCAAAAGCAATAAAAGTATATAATTTTCTTCTTTCGGCATCACGCTTTAGTGCCGTGTTAACTATAGATAAGCTGTTAACAAAACTGTTTTCTTTGTGCAATTTTGTAGAGATTTATTCTTCATTAAACGGCGGTGAAATGCGTAAAGCAAACCTACGTCTTTTAATTGAAAAAGCAACAGCATTTAATTACGGTGAAAATGGTATCACAGAATTTGTGAAATACATTGAATCTGATAGTAATAAATCCTTATCGGCAAATATTACATCTTCTGATAAGTCGGTTCAAATTATGAGCATACACAATTCAAAAGGTTTGCAATTTCCAATATGTATCATTTGCGATTTAAATGGAAAATTTAATTTAATAGATGCACGAAATAAAATTGTAAATGATGAGAAACTGGGAATAGCGTTTGATTACAACGATTTAAAGATAGGCTCCACGATCGCGCCAATTTCTAAATTAGCAATCAAAACAGCAACAATAAACAAAACATATAAAGAAGAATTAAGGTTATTGTATGTAGCCTTAACCAGAGCATGTGAGAAATTAGTGCTTGTTACCTCGGTAAACAATGTTGACTTATTTTTAGAAAAGGTTACCCAAATTTCAAGCGTTAATTCGCGATCTGAATTACCGTTTAATAAAAACGCATTGTTTAAAAGTTCTACTTATGCCGAGTGGATTTTTTCCGCACTTGTTTGCCATAAAAACGGCAACCAATTTAAACGTGGCGATTCATATGTTACGGTAGTTAATAATGATTGCGATTTTACTGTTAAGTTATATGAATCTATATTTTCTAATACAAAGGTTAGCGAGCAAAATGACAATTCCAAAATAGTTGATTTCGGCTCAAAGTTTAAATATAAATATCCATACTTAAATCTAAATAAAGTTCCTGCCAAAACTTCTGTTACTGACGTTTTAGGCAAGAGTTCGTCGGCAGAACTTGTGTTTAAAAACAAGCCAGGATTTTTACAAGAGCGCGGTTATACATCTGCAGAAAAGGGAACTGCAACCCATAAGTTTATGGAATATTGTGATTATGGCTCAGCAGCAAATGATATTGATAGCGAAATAGAGCGTTTGTATGAATGGCAATATATATCTCTATCGGAAGCGCAATCCATTGATAAGGATAGCGTTATGTCATTTTTTAATAGTTATATATATTTCTTGATATTAAAAGCGCAAAACACTTATAAAGAATATAGATTTTTAACAAAAATAAAAGCATCGCTTATATCAAACGATATAAGCGACGATAGTGAATATTCTGTAGTTCAAGGTGTTGCCGACTGTATTATTGAAAATGAGAATGATATTGTAATTGTAGATTTTAAAACCGATAAAACCAGTGATGAAAATAAGTTAAAGTCGCAATATGCCAAACAACTTTCGCTTTATGCTAAGGCTTTAGAAGATATATTTAATAAACCCGTTTCAAAAAAAATTATTTATTCTTTCCAATTAAAAAAATGTATAGAAATTTAGAACACAATAGGTTGTAATTGTTTTCCGTTTAATGCAGCATTAATTGTTTGAGGAATAAGATTAAAATTGGCAACCATTGAGCGTGGCTTCTTATTTTTATCGTCTTGGCAAAAAGGAACAAAATAATAGTTTCTATAATTTAAAATGGTTCCAATATTCTTAGCAGCAGCTCCTAGTGCATCATTGGTTGATGGAGCAATAATCAAAGGTCTTCCGTTGCGCAAATGTGATTTTGCCGCCATTGTAACCGACGTATCTACTATTCCAGCGGCTAATTTTGCCATAGTGTTACCCGTACAAGGCGCAATTATCATTATATCTGTCATGTTTTTTGGACCTATCGGTTCTGCAGCTACAATATCTTTAATTATTTCATTACCGCTTATATTTTTAATTTCGTTAAGAATATCGTTAGCAGTACCAAACCTGGTGTTATATGTGGCTACTACCTCAGAAACAATGGGTATTATTTCATATTCTTCACTTAATATTTTCATTTGTTCTAATGATTTTGCTATAGTACAAAACGAACCGCAAATACAATAGCCGAGTTTAATCTTTTCCATTATTTAACACCTCTTTTAGATAGTTTTCTATAACTTTTATCGTTGCATTAGCCGAGGTTTCGGGTGCATATATTGCAGGTAATGAAGATGAAAGCAATAACTTACATTTATAATCCATATTTTTTTCGTGGTCAAAACCATAGGGAAGAGAAGCAAGATCAATCACTAACTGTTCTTTAGTTAATTCAAGCATTTTTTGATGTGATATTATCCTTTTGGGTACAGTGTTAAATATAATACTATATCTTCGCAATTCTTGTTCATTTAACGAATTAGTGTTAATATAATTTATATTTTCTGACCATAACCAAGCAAAATCTAACTCTTTGCGGGCAGAAACCGTAACATTAGAACCTATGCCTTTTAATATTTTCACTAACTCTTTTCCAATACAACCATTACCAATTACCAAACAATTTGCACCGCACAAAGTTTTTGGAGTATTGCTAATAGCAATTGATACTGCACCTTCTGCGGTAGGGACCGCGTTAATTGATTTAAACACTACATCGTTAGTGTAATTAAATATATTAATATCTTTATTAATAAGTTTTAATTCAAAAGTTTTAGGAAGCTTACCACAAATTATGTACTTGCAGTTTGTTAATCCGGATATCAAGTAGTCTAATTCAATAATTTCATTACAATTCGGAGCGTATAATGTAGTTTCATCTTTTGTGGCAACTATAGGCAAAATTAATACATCAGAACTAAAAATATTATCATAATTACAACAGCAGTTATATCCTTCTTGATAGGAATTATAACCTTTTTCTATTAGATTTTCTTGTAAAAGCAGTTGTCTGTTATCTCCACCGACAACCACTATTTTAAATGTTTTATTTTTCACAAATATCATCCTTAATGTTGGTTTATTACAGTATATTCTTTAATTTTTTTATTGTTAAATTTTAATTTATTTTAAAATAACTGTTTATTTTTTATTAAAAAAGCAATATAATAGTAATTAATAGTTGTTAAAGGAGTCATCTTTAATGAAAATTATTAGAGATAATGAAAAATTTTTAAACGAAATCAAAAAAATTCATATGGTTGGAATAGGTGGTTCGGGAATGTGTCCTCTTGCAGAAATTTTATATAGTCAAGGATACACTATTACCGGTTCTGATAATAACATAGGCGACCCTCTTATGCGCCTAAAAAATATGGGCATAAAGGTCACTTTAGGTCATAATGCCGATAACGTTGGAGATGCAGAACTTTTAGTTTATTCTGCTGCAATTTCTAAAGATAATCCTGAGTTAATTGAAGCAAACAGGCGCGGTATTTACGTAATGGAACGTTCAGAACTATTTGGCGCAATTACCCGGAGATACGATAACGTTATTGGAGTTTGCGGTACTCATGGAAAAACTACCGTCACTTCATTACTTACTCAAATTTTATTTCTTAATAATTACGACCCAACAGCAGTAATTGGCGGACTGCTACCTGTTATTAAGGCTAACGGCAGGGCAGGAAAATCTGAGCATATGGTTTGCGAAGCATGTGAGTATGTTGATACATTCTTACAGTTATCACCTGATATTACAGTTCTTCTAAATATTGACAACGACCATATGGAATATTTTAAAACAATGGATAACCTAGTGGCCTCCTTTAGAAAGTTCATTTCCATGGGCAAAAGCACCTTTATTAATGGCGACGATCCTCTTTGTAAAAAAGCAGTGCAAAATACTGATGTTGAGGTTATATCTTTCGGTTTAGATAATTCTAACGATTATTTTGCTACAAATATTTGTCCAGGCAAAAGAGGTATGGAATTTGATGTAAACAATAAAGACGGTAAGCTGTGTAGATTATGTTTGCAATTCCCCGGAAAACACAATATGTTAAACGCACTTGCGGCATTTAGTGTAGCACACAGCATCGGTATTGAGCCTAATGATATAAAATCAGCTACTGAGAAATTTACTGGAGCCGGCAGACGTTTTGAGTTTTTATGCACTAAAAATGATGTAACTTATGCAGATGATTATGCGCATCATCCAACCGAGATCTTTGCAACACTAACCGCTGCAAAAGAGTTAGAATACAACAACGTAATTGCGGTATTCCAACCATTTACTTTTTCAAGAACAGCATTACTTAAAGACGATTTTATAAAAGCTTTATCAATAGCAGATAAAGTGATTTTAACTCCCATTATGGGGTCCAGAGAGGTTAACACCTATGGAATTACTTCTGAACAGTTAGCAAAACAAATTAAAAATTGTGTTTGTGTTGAAACCTTTGAGGATGCTATTGATGCAATTAATAATATTGCTATGCCTAACGATTTAGTAATAACCATGGGCGGCGGCGATATATACAAAGTTTCTCATGTAATTCGCGATAATTTATAAGGCTTTTCTATTGACAATACTTTTCAAAAAATATATAATTATTCTTATGTAAAACATAGAATAGGTGATTAAAATGAAATGGACTTCACTAAATGAATTAAGGGAAAAATATTTAAGTTTTTTTGAGAGCAAAGGGCACCTTCGTTTACCTAGTTTTCCGCTTGTTCCAATAAATGATAAATCTCTCTTATTAATAAACTCTGGCATGGCACCAATGAAAAAATATTTTACTGGCGAAGAAAAACCTCCTAGAAACAGAGTAACAACTTGCCAAAAATGTATCCGCACCCCCGACCTTGAGTGTGTTGGAAAGACTGCACGTCATGGTACATATTTTGAAATGCTTGGTAACTTTTCTTTCGGCGATTATTTCAAAGAACAGGCTATTCCTTGGGCTTGGGAATTTTTAACCGATTGCTTAGAGATACCTGCAGAGTTGCTTTGGCCTTCGGTATACGAAGAAGATGATGAAGCTTATAATATTTGGCTAAACAAAATCGGCGTTCCTGCTGAACGAATAGTTAAATTAGGCAAAGCAGATAACTTTTGGGAGCACGGCACCGGTCCTTGCGGCCCTTGCTCTGAGATATACTTTGACCGTGGCGAAAAATACGGTTGTGGTAGTCCTGATTGTAAGCCAGGTTGCGAGTGCGATCGCTATATGGAAATATGGAATAACGTTTTTTCTCAATTCAACAATATGGGAGACGGCACTTACACCGAACTTAAAACCAAAAACATTGATACAGGTATGGGTCTTGAGCGTCTAGCTTGTATTTTCCAAGATGTTGATAATCTTTTTGAAGTTGACACCATTAAAAATATAATGGAACACCTTTCAAAAATCTCAGGTGTTAAGTATAAAACCGATGCCGCTAAAGATGTATCTATGCGTATTATTACCGACCATATTCGCTCAACAACATTTATGATTGCAGATGGTGTAATGCCTTCAAACGAGGGTAGGGGATATGTTCTTCGCAGACTTCTTCGTAGAGCAGCACGCCATGGTAAACTTTTAAATATTAATAAATTATTCTTAAGCGAATTATGTAATACTGTTATTGAAGAAAATAAAGGCGCTTATCCAGAATTACTTGAAAAGCAAGACTTTATTAAAAAAGTTATTACTATTGAAGAAGAAAACTTTGGTAAAACAATTGACCAAGGCTTAAAAATGTTAAGCGATATAACCGATAATGCACAAAATAAGGTTATTGATGGAGAAACTGCATTTAAATTATATGACACTTATGGTTTCCCACTTGATCTTACTAAAGATATAGTTGAAGAAAACGGCTTTAGCGTTGATGAAGCTCGTTTCAATGAACTTATGAAAGAACAAAAAGACAGAGCTCGTAATGCCAGAAAATCTTCTGATACTAACGCTTGGAAAGGCGAGACGGATTTATTTTCAGGAATTGATGCTACAGACTTTGTTGGATATGAGAAAAACGAATGTTCAGCAAAAGTTATAGCTATAGTTAAAGACGGAGAAAGAACCGATACAATTTCAGACGGAGAAGAAGGCTTAATCGTTTTTGATAGCACTTGTTTCTATGCAGAAAGCGGCGGACAAGTTGGTGACGTAGGCTTAGTAATTGCAGATAATTCTGAACTTAAAATTTTAGATACTGTAAAAAATTCAAAATCTGTTTTTATTCACAAATGTATTGCAAATAGCGGCATTATTTCTGTTGGTGATACCGTAAACCTAAAGATTGACATTCAAAGAAGAACTGCAATCAGAAGAAACCATACTGCTGCTCACTTGCTTCAAGCCGCATTACGTAAACTGCTTGGCACACACGTAGAGCAAGCCGGTCAATTAGTTGACAATAGAACAGTTAGATTTGACTTTACTCACTTTTCAGCATTAACTACCGATGAAATTTCAAAAATTGAAGAGGAAATTAATGATATTATTCTAGATGGTATTGACGTACAAAATATCGTAATGCCAATAGAAGAAGCAAAGAAAATGGGTGCTATGGCGCTATTTGGTGAAAAATACGGAGATAATGTTAGAGTTGTTAACATTGCAAATAAATCAATAGAATTGTGCGGTGGTACTCACATTGATAACACAGCTAAAATTGGATGTTTCCGCATTTTATCTGAATCATCGGTTGCGGCGGGAGTTAGAAGAATTGAAGCTGTAACGGGTAAAAACACCATTGCTTTAATTAATAACTATTCAACGGTAATTAAACAATCATCTGAATTATTAAAGGTTGGTAATGTGCTAGATTTACCTTCTAAAATAAAAGGCAATTTGGATGAAATTAAAGCACTTGAAAAACGCGTTGCTTCACTAGAAACCAAACTAGCATCTGGACAATTAGACGACTATATCAAAAATGCAATTGAAATTAACGGCATAAAATTAATCGTTAGCGCAGTTGAAAACACCGACTCTGATAATCTTAAAAAATTAGCAGAGGCTGTAAAAGCAAAATATACCGATGCAATAGCTTTGTTTGCTGCTATTAGTAACGATAAAGTAACCTTCGCATGTTGCTGTGGTAATGATGCTATTAAGGTGGGTGGACACGCCGGAAATATCGTTAGAGAAGTTGCTAAACTTACTGGCGGTAACGGCGGCGGTAGACCTGATATTGCGATGGCAGGCGGTAAAGATTCAACAAAAGTTAGCGAAGCATTGAAAGCAGTTAAAGGTATTGTTGAAACCCTTATTAAATAAAGGAGTGAATAAAATGGATTGTTTGTTCTGTAAGATAATCGCAGGGGAAATTCCATCTACAAAGGTTTATGAAGACGAGTTTGTTTATGCTTTCAAAGATATTGAACCACAAGCACCTTTTCATGTCATTGTAGTTCCAAAAATTCATATTGTTTGTGCAAATGAAATTAATGAAGGCAACAGTAATTATATTGCAAAAATTTTTGAAGCCATTTCAAAAATAGCTTCTGAAAATAATTTATCAAACGGATATAGAGTTGTTAATAATTGCGGTAACGATGGCGGTCAAACAGTTGGTCACATACACTTCCATATACTCGGTGGAAGACGCCTACATTGGCCTCCCGGTTGATGCATTACAACTAATTAAGAAGGTGTTTTTATGAGAGAAACTTATACAATGAAAATTGCAGGTCTTGAAAGAGAACTAAAAAAATTCCCTGTGAACGAAAGTCTGGATATTGCCGCGTTCATTTTATTCGGCGATGTTGAAATTACTATTGCATCTGCCAAGGAATTATTAAAAAAAGTACCTGAATTTGATTGTATTTTAACGCCAGAGGCCAAAAGCATTCCGTTGGCATACGAGATGTCACGCCAATCAAACAAGCCTTATATCGTTGCCAGAAAAGGCGTTAAAGTATATATGGACAATCCCATAAGTATAAATGTTAAGTCAATAACAACAAACAAAGAACAAAAACTATTCATAGGTTCGGATGACGCCGAAACTCTAAAGGGTAAAAAAGTTCTAATTGTTGATGATGTTATTAGTACGGGCGAATCACTCGCAGCAATAAGAGAACTTGCAAATACTGCAGGAGCAAATACCGTTGCTTCTTGTGCGGTTTTAGCAGAAGGCGATGCTGCAGATAGAGATGATATAATTTTTTTGCATAAATTACCTTTATTTTTTAAATAATAATACGCCTCGGACATAAGTATTTACGTTCGGGGCGTTTTTTTGAGGGAGTCAATTGAAAAGATTTTTCTTAGTTTTTGCTTATGCGGCTTATGCGGCTGCATTTATTTCACTCAATTTTAATATTTCATTAACTGTATTGTTTTTACTCGCAGGTGTTTTGCTTGTGATTGGCATAACGCTGTATTTAAAATTTAGTAAAGCGCCCTATTCAGTACTAGCAATAACATTAGCTTTATCGTTTATAGTTATGCTTGGCTATTCTAATATTTACACTAAATTAGTTGAGGAGCCAACAAAGAAATATATAAATAAAGAACTTGTTATTAACGCTATTGTAGTTGAAGAGCCATCTGTTTATGAAGACTACTCAAGCATGATTATTAAATCAAACGACAATAAGAAAGTTGCAGATGGCACAAGGTTTCTTGTTTATTACAAAAATATAAATATAAACTACAACGACATTATTAAGGTAAAATTAACCCCACAAGAGCAAACATATACGTCATATTATTCAGATAAAGTGTTTTTAAAAGGTACTGCATCGGAAATTAATATAGTTAAAAGAGGGGATAGTACGCTTTATTCCAAAGCAATAAACCTTCGCAATTATATTAAATCTGTTTTTCTTGGCAAAATTAACGATGATGTTGCAGGAATTCCAATAGGAATGCTTACAGGAAACCGAAAGTATATTTCTGACAGTTTTAACCAAAACGTAAAACGCGTCGGTATGACACATGTTATGGCGGTTTCGGGTTTACATATATCCATTATTTGTTTATCTATAGTTAGTTTTCTTAGAAAAACAGCAAAATTAGGTATTTGGATACCGTCAATAATCGGTATTTTAGTAGTAATTATTATGGCCGCAATAGCTGGATTTTCTGGTTCTATTTTAAGAGCAGGAATTATGTATCTGGTGGTATTTATCGGTAATCTTTTTTCTAAACGTTCCGACCCCTTAAATTCGTTAGGTTTTGCCGTAACACTATTGCTTCTATATAATCCTTACAACATATATAGCGTTTCTTTAATACTTTCTGCCTTAGGTACAATAGGTATTTTATTATTTTCTAAAAGTCTTAGCGATATGCTTAATAAATTATACCCTTACGATGACTTTCTACGTAAACCTTACGAATATTTAACTAACGGTATCTCGGTAACTCTAACTGCAAATTTATTTATAATACCAGTTTCAATTTTAACCTTTGGATATGTTTCAACAATTTCTCCAATAGTCAACTTAATTCTTTCGCCAATTGTATATTTCTCCTTGTTGTTTTCACTATTGGCGGTAATTTTCAGTTTTGTTCCAATACTTAATACGATACTTTTATTTATAGTTGAAATACTAGCGAAATGTTTTAAATTTGTTGTGGATTATTTTGCAGAATTCAACTTTAATTGTTTTTATTCAGATGATATAATGTTATATATATTCATATTTTTGATTTTAGCTGCTTTAATTGCGATATTTGTATGCGGACAATCTAATGTTACAACATTAATTCTTGCATCGGTGATATGCATTTTTCTGCCTATAAGCGCAATTTTTCAGGGTTACCTTAATAGTAACAAAATCAACTACTTTTTTCCAAGTACAAATAGCGGCACAGCAATGGTTATTGAAAGTAACGAGCACTTTGTGCTTGTAGTTTCAACTACAGAGAATAACGCCTTGAAACAAATTAAATACAAACTTGATGATAGACTATCGCCAAAGATAGATTTACTTATAATGCCCTCAGAAAACAAGAACATTTATAAAAACACTATTAAGTATTTCAAAGAATATGGCATTAATAATTATCTTTTGTGTGATAATTCTTATTATCCTGATGCAAAATCATTAAATAATTGCAAAGTTAACATTTGGGATGCAATTAAATTGACTTCTTCAAAATCTGCAAATGGCTATAATTTATACTTTAATTGCGGCACAAATAACATAATTATTGATAATTATGGTGCCAGCGCTAATAAAAATGATTACCTTCTAACAGAAAATTTATCACTATCATATAAAATTAATAAAAATTCGCCTAATTATATAATAACTGGTGAATCAGCTAAAAATCGCTTTAATTGTATTGCATTAAACAATTTAGGTGCCAAAGCCATTATAATAGATAAACACAACAACATCTTTGCAAGGCAAAAAATTAATAAAGAGTTGAATTTCTTTCAATAATGTTTTAAAATATTATTAGGTGATTAACGTGAATATACTTCATACTGACGAACTAAAAAGGAAATTAAAAAGCGGAGCCTACGCTCCGGTATATTTCCTATACGGCAATGAGGCTTATTTAATTAATCACTATACAAATATTATTATAGATTCTGCTGTTACGGCATTGCCAGAAATTAATCTCAGAACTTTTGATTCTAACTTTGATGTGAACGAAATCTCCAGTATTTTATATCAAGTTCCAATGCTAAGTCAAAAAAAGTGTATCGTATTAAATGATTATGATTTATCTACCGTTTCCCAAAGCGAATTAGATGAATTATTGAATATTGTATCTAACCCCTCAGATGTAGCAGTATTGGTATTTAAATACACTACTCTTGAATTTTCTTTAGAAAACAAAAACAAATCCCAAAAGAATAATGCAAATTTTGTATCTGTAGCAAAAGCAATTCATAATTCAGGCGGCATGGTTGTTAATATAGAACATTTAACAATGGGAGATACTATTAAAACAATCGTGTCAGGAGCCAGGCGCAGGGGTTGTTTATTATCTAACGATAATGCTAGATATATGATTGAATATTGCTCTCTTGATCTAACGTCGCTTCTATGTGAACTTGAAAAGGTTTGTTCATACGTTGGGGAAGGGGAGATTACTCGCGAGATCATAAACAATATGTGCACTCGTTCTGTAAATGCAGTGATTTATGATATGGCAAAAGCGATTTTATCAAACAATGCACAAAAATCAATTGAAATATTAAATAGCCTTCTTAACCAAAAAATCAAGGACGCCGACATTGTTAGAGAAATTTCAAAATCATATATTGATATTTACAGAATGTATGCCGCTAAAAGCGGAAATGTTAATCAAGCAACCGTCGCTGAAGATTTTGAATATGGTAATAGAAAATTTGTTCTAAACACAAGTTCCGGTTTTGCGGCAAAACTTTCCTCAAACCAATTAGAACTAAGCCTTAAAGCTATTAACGAGGCAAACAAAATGATAAAAGGCGAATCTCGTTTAAAAAGCGAAGATGTGTTAAGAATGCTTATAGTTAAACTTGTTTTAATATCCACTAAGGGTGCATTGCCGTGTTAAAATTAAAGCAAGCAGTAATAGTTGAGGGAAAATACGATAAGATAAAATTATCATCAATAATTGATGCATTAATCATTGAAGTAAACGGATTTCAAATATTCAAAAACAAAGAAACCGTTGAACTAATAAAAACGCTTGCATCAACCTGTGGTATAATCATTATGACAGATAGCGATTCTGCAGGTATGCTTATTAGAAATCGCATAACACAAATAGCTAAACACGGAATAATATACCAAGCTTATGTACCTCAAATTCTTGGCAAAGAACGTAGAAAATCCAACCCCTCTTCTGAAGGAATACTAGGCGTTGAAGGGGTCAATAAAGAGCATATTTTACTCGCACTTAGCAGATGCGGAATTGATGCAGAAGACTCTACTAAAGCTAAAGATACAATTACTACGCTGGATTTATATAATCTTGGTTTAACGGGCAAACAAAATAGTAAAGAATTACGATGTAAAGTTTTAACGAAGCTAAACTTACCAAAAAATATTTCTAAAAATAACTTACTTAAAATACTACACCATATTACTACTTTAGAAGAATTAAAAGAGATTTGTTATAATTTTGGAGGAGATATAAATGGCTGGTAATCCTAAACAGAAAATTAAATTATTATGTGTATTGGATATTTTACGCGAATATTCAGACGAATTCCATCCAATTGATGCAAATGAAATTTGTGATAAATTGAGAGACTCTTACTCAATTGAGGCAGAGCGTAAAAGTATATATGATGACATAAGTGTTCTAGAAGATTATGGTATAGACATTATAAAAACAAGAGTGCCTAAATCAGGCTATTTTATTGGTTGTAGGGAATTTGATTTCCCTGAAATTTCTTTACTTATTGATGCTGTTGAAGCGGCAGATTTTATTACACCTAAAAAAACAAAACAACTTGTTGAAAAATTAGAAACATTGGTTAGCAAATGGCAAGCAAAAGATATAAATAGCCATGTTTATATTGAAAACCGAAACAAGTGCAGTAATGAGGAAATTTTTTATAACATTGATAAGATAAACGCTGCAGTAAATACTTCTAAAAAAATTAAATTCACATACATTCGTCGTTGTTTGGGTGAAAACAATAGGATTACAGAAAACCACAAAGAAATGGTGGTTAGTCCTTATGCGTTAATATGGGAAAATGATCATTATTATTTAATTGGCAATGTTGATAAGTATGACAATCTTATTCATCTCCGCTTAGATAGAATGAGAAAGGTTGAAATCACTAATATTAGTAATCGTCATTTTAGTGAAGTTAGTGAGTATAAGACCTTTTTTGATACCGCAGACTATGCTAGAAAAAGTTTCAATATGTTTGGCGGAGAACTAAAAACAATTGAATTAAAATGTAATACATATCAGTTAGAACAGGTTGTTGATAGATTTGGAGATAAACTTTATCTCCGCCCAAACACCGACGGAACATTTACCTTTACTACAAAAGCACACATCAGTGAAGGTTTAATTTCTTGGTTACTACAATTTGGTAACGATATTGAGGCAATATCACCAAAAGAATTGAGAGATAATATTAAAGAGCGTATTGAACGCACCAGAGCTTTATACAAGAATTAGGGGATATTATTAGATGATTAGTTTATCTTTTCTCGGCGCAGCACACGAAGTTACCGGTTCATGCACACTTTTAAAAGTTAACAATTATAAAATCTTAATTGACTGTGGAATGGAGCAGGGAAAAGATATTTACGAAAACTGCGAAATCCCCATTAATCCTGCAGATATTGATTGTATTTTATTAACTCATTCGCACATAGACCACTCCGGTAAAATCCCAATGCTTACAAAATTAGGCTTTAATGGAAAGATTTTTTTAACCGATGCCTGCGCAAGATTATGTAAATTAATGCTTGCAGACTCGGCAAATATACAAGAATTTGAAGCCGAGTGGCGAAATAGAAAGGCCACTAGATCAGGAAAAGATTTATACGAACCGTTATATACAACTAAAGACGTTGAATCTACGGTTAAATTATTTAAAAATTGCCATTATAATAAAGCGTATAAAATACTTCCTGGAGTTACCGCTCAGTTTATTGATGCAGGCCATCTGCTTGGATCAGCAAGTATTTTAATAACTGTTAACGATGGTTATGATACACAAAATATACTGTTTTCTGGTGACGTAGGAAACATTAACAGACCGCTAATAAAAGACCCTACATTACCCCAAATTGCCGATTATGTGATTATAGAATCAACCTACGGCGATAGAATTCACGGACCACGAGAAGATTACACAAAACAACTAACTGATATTCTTACTAAAACGTTTGAAAGGGGAGGGAACGTTGTAATCCCTTCTTTTGCCGTGGGTAGAACGCAAGAATTACTATATTTATTGCGTGAAATAAAAACAACAAACAAAATAATTAACAAAACTGATTTTAAGGTATATATTGATAGCCCGCTTGCTTCCGAAGTTACCAACGTTTATCACACCGCGCTAAGAGAGTATCTTGACGAAGATGCATTATACGTTTTAGATTCTTTCGGTAGCACAATGTTTTTTGAGGGCTTGGAGTTTTCTGTAACATCAAACGACTCAAAGGCAATTAATTTTGATAACTCTCCAAAGGTAATTATTGCATCTAGCGGAATGTGCGAAGCAGGTAGAATAAGGCACCACTTAAAGCACAACTTATGGAAAGAAAATTCAACCATACTTTTTGTTGGTTATCAATCCGAAGGCACTTTAGGTAGATTATTATTAGACGGTGCAAAGTCTGTTAAACTATTTGGCGAAGAAATCCAAGTAAATGCCGAAATTAAAAACATTAATGGAATTAGTGGCCACGCCGACAGAGATATGCTTTTAAATTGGCTAAATGCTATTCAAACGACTCCAAAGCATGTTTTTGTAAATCATGGCGAGGATACTGTGTGCGACGAATTTGTAAATAGCATAACTACACATCTTAAATTAAATGCAACCGCGCCATATAACGGGGCAGTGTACAAATTATCCAACGAAGGTGTACAGTGCATATCGTTTGGTAATAACAAAAAAATTATTAAAGAACCAAAACAAAATGATTTATTTAATCAATTACTTGATAGAGGTAAAAAGTTATTAAACATTATTAACACTTACAAATCATCAACAATTTCTTTAATAAAACAATTTATAAAAGATTTGGATACTATAATTTCAAAATGGGGAGACTAATCTATAGCCCTTAAAAAACTATATCTTATTATACAAAATCAAAGTTTTGTATAATAGAGGGGAGTGAAAAATATGGAAAATCCAATAAAAACCGCCCCAAAGCTTATTTCTGACTTTTTAACCTATAATGAAATAGTTCGCGGAAAATCCACAAAATCTATTAATGAATATTATATTGACCTAAGAACTTTCTTTAGATATATTTTATATTCTAACGGTCTTGTTAATATTGATAATTTTGAATCTGCAGATATATCTTTAGTAACTATAGATATGATTAAAAAATTAACATTAAATGATTTATATCAATTTTTAATTTACTGTAAAAATGAACGTGATAACTCTGCAACAACCAGAGCGCGTAAATGTTCTACATTACGTATCTTTTTTAAATACCTACATACAAATGTTAATCTAATTGAAAATAATCCTGCAGAATTATTAGAAACGCCAAAATTAAAAAAATCTTTACCTAAGTATCTGGATTTAGATGAATCAATTAGTTTCTTAAAAGCTGTTGATGGTCCGTTTAAAGAAAGAGACTTCTGTATAATGGTATTGTTTTTAAACTGTGGATTACGTTTATCAGAGCTCTGCTCCCTAAATTTATCACACATTCGCAACAACACGATACGTGTAGTCGGAAAAGGGAACAAAGAAAGAACTATTTATCTAAACGATGCGTGCCTTGAAGCGATCAATAATTATTTACCACACAGACCTTGCGATGGCGTTCTTGCAAAAGATAAAGATGCACTATTTCTTTCGCGTAGAAAAAGCAGAATTAGCAATAAAACAGTACAATATATTGTTAAAACGACCTTTGAAAAAGCAGGTCTAGGTGGTATGGGCTACTCTACCCATAAACTTAGGCACACCGCCGCAACCTTAATGTATCAACAAGGTGGAGTTGATATTAGAGTTATTCAAAACATCTTGGGTCACGAAAATCTTGGCACTACTCAAATATATACCCACGTTTCAGACAAGCAGGTTGAAAATGCAGCAAAATCCAATCCACTAGCGGCTATTAATAGTAAAAATATTGATAAACAATAAAAAATAACCCGTCCAATCTGTGCGATTAAGCACATATTGAGCGGGTTTTTATTATATTTATTTAATTATTATCGGTAAATATATTCTCAGTTTCAGCAATCTCTCGTTTTACAAGTTTACCGTTTTCATATACATATTCACTTTTTTCTCTTTCAACATTTTCATCTGTATATTTACTATTTAGCTGTGTTTTAATATCGTTATTTTCAACTTTTATGTCTTTGCTATAAAACGGCTCAACAACAAATTTAATTATTACATCAAAAGCATAATAGTTTTGAAACAATCTAGAAAATGAAAAGTGGACCAACATTAAATATAATCCTGTAAGAATAACAGCAATGTTAACATATAATGTAGCTGAAATGTTAAGAAGTAATAAAAGAGTAAAAACTATAACAGTAAGCAAAATAATCATAGATTTTTTGAATCCCGCTAAAACCAATAAAAAAGCATTTTTATACATTTTAAATACGTTGAGCTTGGTTGAAACTGCCATAACGTAAATATATTTTTGCATTAAAACAAAATATATCAACGCAAGCATAGAAACTCCCCAAAACAACCATTCTCCCCAATAAACTATAAAAGCAAAAAAAGCAGCAACATAGAAAATATATTGTAACAGTGAAATTAAAATTCCTTTAAAGAAGCATTGCTTATAGATAACAAAAAAATCTTTTATTAATTCAACGTGCTCTTCCCTACCAATATCTCTTGTAACCTTGGTTAAGCCACATACAGCGGGTCCAACGAACGCCAAAGGAATAGGAATTAGCATAATTTGAAAAACAAAGGAAACTTGAAAATGCAAGTCAAACAAATTTACATCAGGAAACACAACAAAAGCAATTATTGTTGATAATGCTACTAAAGGTAAAGCAAATAAAACAAACAATAAATTAACTTTAATTAATGTAAAAACCTTTCCAAAAAGAATTGATAAACAATGTGAAAACGACCTTTTTGTGTATTTAGATACACCTTTTCCTTCGTTTTTTGGATCATATAATATAGCCATTTTAAACCTCCTATAAATTATGCTTTTGGGTGAAATTCTATATATGAATTATTATATTTGTTTTTAATTATGTCAATATACATTTGAGCCGAAGTTTTGCTTGTGTGCCCTAAAATTTCATTAACCGTTATAATATCTGCACCATTCTCAAGCAAGTGTACAGCGAACGAGTGTCTTATTGTGTGTGGAGTGATTACCTTGTTTATGTTCGCAGTTTGTGCGCATTCTTTAATAATTTTCCATACCCCTTGCCTTGTTAATGGCTCTCCATATAAGTTACAAAACAATGCAGATTCTCGTGTATCGGTTACCAAAACCTTTCTAACTTGATTAATATATAAAGAAAGGATTCTTAATGCATCTTTATAAATAGGAATTGTTCTTCCGCCAACACAAAGCAATCCTAATAATACATTTAGCGAAGAAACATCTAAATTGATTAATTCTGTAACGGTTATACCGGTTGCATACAAAAGTTCAATCATCGCCTTATCTCTTATTCCTTTTAGTTGAGAAGTATCTGGTGCGCTGATTAGTTTCTCAATTTCATCTTTTTCAAGAATTACAGGCAGAGATTTTGTACACTTATGTATTGATTTGATTTGTTTAATGTTAATTGAACTAGCTAAATTAATTGATTGTAAAAATCTATAGTAACACTTTATTGATGAAACGGTTCTACTTATAGATGCATTTGAACAAGATTCATTTGATTTAATATAGTCTGTTACAAATTCCTGAGATACAACTGATAAATCAATTATTCCTTTTTTATTTGCATAATTAATATAAGCAAACAGATCTCTGGAATATGACTCAATTGTATTATTGCTAGATCTTTTTACATTTTTAAGATATAACTTAAATTCATTAAAAAAGTCCTTCATTTTATAATCCACTTCTAAAAATTAAAATATTTAAAAAATAAACTAGTTAATCCTGCATCCAACAAAGATGCCAAAACACATAAAAACAGAATAAATACATATCGCAAAGAATAAAGTTTATAATCGTTAAAAAAATTTGCCGCTGTGCCATTAGGTAGAGTGTTTTTAAGAATGCGCTCTGAAAAACATAATGATTCTCTACATGCAAGTAAAATTATAAATGCCGTAAAAATGTAATAAGGTGCTAAAACAAAGACAGTATAACCTATTCCAATTAGATTGTATGTAGAGTATATATAAGAAATCAATACACCGTTAAAAACGCCTCGTGTAACACAAATTATAGGAATAGCGGCACAACCAAAAGCACTGGTACCGCAAAAATACGTACCAAAAATGTACGGAATAAAGAAAAGAAAACTTTGTAAAGAGTAATTAGCAAAACTTAAACTTGATTTAGATACAAGACTTTTATCAAAGATATTTTTTGATATGTTATAAAAGGCAGTATTCTCAGTAGTAGTAACAATTACCCCTATAATATAGCCAACTATAAAAGATATCAACACAAATATAAATAATTTATCCGTAGTAGTAAGTTTTTTATATCGTAATTTTGGCAACCTAATAGAAAAACTATTCAAAAAAATCACGTCCCTTCCCTACTAATTTATGCATAGGTGGACGAGTTAATGCTTACGATATTTTTCTTTAAATCAATAATACAATAAAAATAATTTTATGTCAACTTAGAATTTGCACAACCAAAAGTTTTATGTAAACTTATTATGTAAACTTAAATAATTTTATCCTCTATATATTATGTAAACTAGCATTGACTATTTTAATATTTTAATTTATAATAATTAAGATATACGGAGGGATATGATGAAAAGCGTTTTAATTACCGGTGCCGCTAAAGGCATTGGACGTGCAATTGCATTAGCGTTCGCGAAAGATGGTTACTCTGTTGGAATTAATTATAACCATTCCGAAAACGAAGCATTTAATCTAAAAAAAGAATTGCTTAGTTTTAATATTGACGCAGAGATCTTTCATGCCGATGTTTCAAAAAAGCAAGATGTATTAAAACTTTCTAGAGATTTCATTAAGCGATTTGGTAATATAGATGTTTTAGTTAATAATGCAGGAATCTCAGCTATTTGTCCCATAAATGATATGAGTTTTGAGGATTGGGACAAACTAATATCCACTAATCTTTCATCAGCTTTTTATCTAACAAAAGCCCTTCTCCCCTACTTTATAAAAAACAAACACGGAAGTATTATAAACATTTCATCCATTTGGGGTGAAAAAGGTGCTTCGTGCGAAGTTGCATATTCCGCATCTAAGGCCGGTCTTATCGGCTACACAAAAGCTTTGTCAAAAGAACTTGGCCCTAGCGGAATTAGAGTTAACGCTATATCACCAGGCTTTATTGAGACCGATATGACAAAATGTTATAGCGATGTAGAAAAGAAAAATTTTGCCGACAATGTTTCTCTGGGACGTCTTGGAAACGTTGACGATGTATCAAAAGCTGCATTATTTTTAGCATCAGACGAGGCGAAATATATTACAGGTCAAAATCTTATTATTGATGGCGGAATTTATTAAAATTAAGGAGAGTATTATATGATTTGGCATAGTAGCGACATTGTAAGCGTTGCGCTAGAACTTAATACCGATACACAAGCCGGCTTGACCGAGAAAGAAGCTAACGAGCGTTTGTCTCGTATAAATAAAAAAATCAAAGAAAAAGAACAAAAATATAGCTTTTTGGAATATTTTTCTAAAGAATTTAAAACTCCGGTATATTACACCTTGCTTATAACCGCAGCATTAACTTTAATCTTGCATTTAGTTTTTGGCGTTCTCTCTATTTTTGAACCGCTAATTTTAACTTTGCTTGCTATAATAAAGGGCATATTTACTTCTACTGTTGACTTTATCTGTGATCGCGCGCTAAAAAACATCACATTACAAGAAACCTCAATGATAAACTGTTTACGAGATGAGGAAATCAAATTAATTAACTCTAGAAATCTTGTTCCTGGGGATGTTATATATTTAGAAACTGGAAATTATATACCTGTAGATGCTAGGTTGGTTTCAGTTAAAAATTTACATTGTGATGAGTATGTGCTATCAGGTGACTCAGTACTTGTTGCAAAAGATGCCAACGCTCTACACGATGAAATAGCACCTTTATCTGAGAGAAGCAACATGATATTTGCAGGCTCGCACGTAGCTAGCGGTAGCGGTGTTGCAATTGTTACTGAAATACTAGACTACACAGAACACGGAAAAGTGCAAAAAATTGAAAACGACAGCATAAAATATTACCTACCTGTTGAAGAGAGATTCACACAATTAGTTAAACTTATTAATACTATTCTGATGGGCGGACTTTCTGCAACATTTATAATTACTTTAATTAGTAGTTTAATAGCGAAAGTATACCCTACACTTTCTTTTATTAATTCATTTATGAATTCCGCACTTTTAGTTTCTGCGCTATTTGTTTCATTCTCTCCTGCATTGATTAAAATTATTATCAAACTTTCTTTATATTTTGGCTTAAACAAAATGAAGAAAAAAGGTATAGAATTATATAGCCCGCAAACAGTTTCAAAAATTGCTGAAACTAATCTTATTTGTGCAGATAAAACAGGTACATTAACTCAAAACAAAATGATATTAACACGCGTTTTTAATGGAATTAACGAGATTAATGTTGCAACAGATACAGTTGATGGCGATTATAAAATGATACTTCGTGTTGCTGCTTTATGTTGCGACGGAGACGTAAAATTAATTAACGGAATTTCATCACATTATGGCGATGCTACTCAAACCGCAATAATTGCAGCATCAATGGAGCATTTGGGTCTTGGTAAATACGATTTAGATAATATCTATCCCCGAATGGCATCTACACCTTTTGATCCAAAATATAAGTTAATGTCAACTATTAACGTTATAGATGGAAAAAACTATATAATTGTACGTGGTGCAGTAGAAGAACTTATACCTAAATGCGCAAATAATTGTGAACGCTTTAGCGAATGGGAACAAACTATGAGTAAAGACGGTCTTAGGGTCGTAGGCGTTGCTATCAAACAGGTTGACGAATCGGTTTGTGAGTTATCTTACGACTTTAGCGAAACTGACCTGAATTTTATTGGGTTGCTCGGCCTATCGGATATGCCAAGAGTAAATACTCGTAAATCTGTTATAGCTTGCCAAAAAGCAGGAATTAAGGTTGTAATGTTTACAGGCGACAATAAATCATCTGCATTTATTCTTGCTCAAAAAATGAAAATAGCCTCTAACGAAGAACAAGTGTTAGAAGGCTTTGAAGTAGACAATCTTAGTGACGAGGAATTGCTCGCTACTATCAGAAATTATTCAGTTTTTTCATGCATAGATGCAAAGCAAAGAGAAAGAATTATTAACACATATAAATTATTAGATTATAAGGTAGCGGTTACCGGTGACAGTGCAACTAATACTGAGTCATTAAGAGCTGCTGACGTAGGTTACTCAATGGGTAGAGCCGGATCAGATTCCGCTATCTGCGAGTCAGAAGTCGTTATTAAAGACGATAGTTTTGCAACCGTTGTTGAGTCAATTAAAGCTTGCCGCGGTATTTATAACATAATCACAAAAACGGTAAAATTCTTCTTCTCTGCATCTTTGGGCACAGCGCTTGCAGTTATATTAAGCAATATAATTTACGGTGTTTCTGTAATTACAAATTGTGAAATTGTATTAATGTGGCTATTTGGAATTGTTTTAACCACCTTTGCTTTAACAGCTGAAGATTTCAGTAAAAGAGATATCAACACTAAAATAGATAATGATTTTGGAATTTTTAAAACAAAAGCATTGTTTGACATATTGTTCAATTCGTCAATATATCTTTTATCCAGCCTAGTTAGTTACTCAATCGCATTAGGTCATCAAACTGTATCCCCTTCTTCATTTAGTTTTTGCTCAATGATTATTACTATTATCGTAACATCGTTTGTTTTTAGAAGAAGAGGCGGAATGATATCATTTAGTTTATCTAATAAGATGCTTATTTCAAGTTCTGCAATACAAATCTTATTACTGGTAATTCTAAGTATTGCAAAAGTTGGGAAATTCAATTCATTCTCAGCATTATATTGGTTATATATTATTCTAATTAATATAATAACAATGTTATTTGCGCTTGGAATCAAATTAATAAGAAAAACAAAACAGCCGTAAATACGGCTGTTTTATTATTGCTAATATTAAAGTTATAAGAACTAAGCTTCTTCCTTCATTTTAGCAAAGCATTCGCTACAATATACAGGACGGTCATCTCTAGGCATGAAGGGAACTTTTGCAACGCCACCACAGGAAGCGCATACAGCCTCGTGATATTCACGCGGTGCTCTGCCTGCGTTTTTACGTGCATCGCGGCATGCTTTGCAGCGCTGTGGCTCATTTACAAAACCCTTAGAGTCGTAAAACTCTTGCTCGCCAGCTGTAAAAACAAATTCTGCTCCACAGTCCTTGCATACCAGTGTCTTGTCTTCGAACATTTTTTGTACCTCTTTCAGATGTTTTTTCGCCCCGGACGGAATTGCACCGACATCTTTGAAACAACGCTCTACTCTTGAGCTACTCGGGCATATTATATTTTATTAAATTTATTGCGAATTCGTTGAACCGCATTATCAACAGTTTTTGTGGTAACCGATAAAGTCTTTGCTATTTCGGAATATTTAAGTCCATTAAATAAACACCTTAAAACAGAAAACTCTAGTTTAGAAAGTGAAGATTTTACCGCGTCAACAAGCGTAAGAAAATCAAAATTATTTTCAATAATTATTTGTGGAGTTTCGGCATCAATTAAAAATTTTTCATCCTCATTAAAATCAAATTGAAAAACCTCAATATCGTTTTTATTTTGGCGATACATTGAAATTAATGCCCTATTAATACAAACACTAACATATGTATTAAAGGATGCTATTTGATTATTGTAACTATTAATTGCGGTAAACAATACAACCATACATTCTTGCATTACATCATCAAAATCCAAAGCAGGAATATTAAAAGCTTTTATACGCGCAATAATAAGTGGTTTATACCTCTCAAATAGGATTGAT
This sequence comes from Acutalibacteraceae bacterium, assembly GCA_045630515.1. Lineage (GTDB taxonomy): Bacteria > Bacillota > Clostridia > Oscillospirales > Acutalibacteraceae > UMGS1532. The sequence continues at coordinate 95,746 of JAZQTG010000076.1, read as the reverse complement.
AATGCAGAATTGTTTTTATCATTTTGATACAAATGTAGCAATTCATTATCAGTTAACCCTTTATCATTTGAAGAAATAGCCATAAACCACCTGAATAAATACATAATTATATTACTATAATATACTAACAGACAATAATTGTCAAGCATTATTTGTGTATATTTTATAAAACTTTTCTACATATAGTGTTATTTTTGCTAAAGTTGTATATTTTTGTAAAATTTTATCATAAATTTTTAACTTATTATCACTAAATACGATTGACACCATATAAAAAAAACTGTATTATATAAGTATGTAAATTGGGAGGAAAAAAATGAAAGTTAATTTGTGCTATGAGAATTGGTTAAATAATGCTGTAGAAGATACTGATTTGACCAAAGAATTGATTGAAATCAAGGAAAATCCAGAAGAAATTTATGATCGCTTTTACAAAGAATTAGAGTTTGGTACAGGTGGTCTTCGTGGTGTAATAGGTGCCGGAACAAATAGAATGAATATTTACAACATCGGCCGAGCTACACAAGGTTTTTCCGAATATTTAAACAAAACATTTAAAAATCCAACTGTTGCTATTGCTTACGACAGCAGAATTAAATCTGATTTGTTTGCAAAAACTGCAGCTTCTGTTTTTGCTGCAAACGGCATTAAAACTTACATTTATAGCGAACTTATGCCTACACCTATGCTTTCGTTTGCAGTTAGATATCTAAAATGTAGTGGTGGTGTTGTGGTAACCGCTAGCCACAATCCGTCTAAATATAACGGATACAAGGCTTACGGACCTGATGGTTGCCAACTTGACCTTGATGCAAGTAAAGAAGTTTTAGATTACATCAACGCTATTGATGTGTTTAAAGGCGTAAAAAAAGGCATTTTTGATGAATTGCTTTCTAACGGAATGATTGAATACATTGGTGACGAAGTTATTGATAATTATATTGCAACTGTTAAAAATCAAGCTATTAATATAGATGCTTGCAAAAACAACAATCTTAAGGTTGTATATACCCCGTTGCATGGCGCAGGCAATAAACCTGTTAGAAGAATTTTAAAGGAAATTGGTATTAGCAACGTATCGGTTGTTAAAGAGCAAGAGTTACCGAACGGAAACTTCCCTACCGCACCGTATCCCAACCCCGAAATTCGCGAAGCGTTTAACTGTGCGCTTGAAGTTGCTAAGACTGAAACACCTGATATTCTGCTTGCAACTGACCCTGACAGTGACAGAGTTGGTATTGCTGTCAGACACAAAGGCGAATATGTTCTTATGACAGGCAACCAAGTTGGTGCTATGTTGCTTGAGTATATTCTTTCAAGCAGAACGGAAAATAATACATTACCTAACAGTCCTGTAGCTATAAAAACAATCGTAACAACTAACATTGTTAATAAAATTGCTAGCAAATACAACTGTACTCTTTATAATGTATTGACTGGATTTAAATTTATCTGCGGTGTTATGCGCGATCTAGAAGAAACAGGAGACGAAAATCGTTGTGTGTTTGGCTTTGAGGAAAGCTACGGATATCTTGCAGGCACCTATGTTAGAGATAAAGATGCTGTTGTTGCATCAATGTTAATCTGCGAAATGGCAAGCTATTTCAAGGGCAAAGGTTTAACCCTTGTTGATTTTATGAATAGTTTGTATTTAGAGTATGGTTACTATGCAAACTTTCAATTTAGTTTTGTATGCGAAGGTGCAAGCGGAACCGAACGAATGAACGAAATCATGTCAGATTTCAGAAATAACACTCCTAAAGAAATTGGCGGATATAATGTTGTTAAAACCGACGACTACCTCTTATCAGTTACAACCGACGTATCAGCAAACAAACAAGAGGAAATTAATCTGCCAAAATCAAATGTTTTCATTTTTACACTTGAAAACAAATCAACAGTTACAATTAGACCCTCAGGCACAGAGCCTAAAATAAAGGTATATATTGAATCGGTTGGCAAAGACTTAGCCGAAGCAAATGCAATTTCCGAGGAACTAAAGAAAGACATTAGCAAAAAAATGGGATTTTAAATAAAAAAGCAGTTCAATTTGAACTGCTTTTTCTTTTATGAAAGTTTAATATCTTCCCAGAGTTTATCCATATATCTGCGTATTTCAACATCTTGATTATGGTAATAGAAGCACACCGGTTTATCCTTTTCATCAGGATACAAAATTTTATTGTTGTAATACAAATAGTTTTTATTTTCAATTACTGCCTTATTTGGTGAAGCATAACATATATATTCAGCGTTTGCTAACGCAACTTCTGGCTCAAGCAAAAAGTTAATATACAACAATGCTGCTTCGTAATTCTGCGTAGAATTTGGTATGCAAACAGAATCTATAAATATGTTGGTGCCTTCTTTGGGGTACGCAAGCGCGAGATTGCTATTGTTATTGTGCATGCTTAAAAAATCGCCTGCATAATAAGGTGCAACTACCGCCTCGCCTGATTCCATTTTATCAAACACCTCATCCATTACATACGATTGCAAAACCGATTTTTGTTCTATTAATTTTTCTGCCGCTACATCCATTTCTTGCTTGTCAGTCGTATTAATATCCACACCTAGCAATAGTTGTGCAGTAGCAAAAGCATCGCGCGGATTATTAAAATTTAGTATACCATTCTTTTTGTATTTTTTATTCCAAAGAACATTCCACGTAGATGCATCTTCTTTTGATACAACGGTTTCGTCATAAATAATTCCAACCATTCCAACCGAAAAAGGCACAGAATATTCGTTATTTGGGTCAAAATACACATTTTTATACTGTTCGTCAATATACTTATAGTTAGATAATTTTTCAGGATAAAACGTTTTTAGTAGTCCTTCACTAGCCATACGAGATATCATATAATCCGAAGGAATAATAATATCATACGATATACCGCCACTTTTGATTTTAGAATACATTGATTCATTTGAATCATAGTTAGTATAGTTAACTTTAATGCCGGTAAGTTTCTGAAATTCAGCATTAACATCAAGCGTGTTATTAGAGCCGTCCGAAATATATTCGCCCCAGTTAAATACATTAATCTCAGTTCCTGCAAAATCTCTTGTATATTGGGCTTGCAAGTTAATTGAAGGTTTAGAATTTTTATCAGTATAATTTGAAAACAGTATTACAGATACAGATAAAACAACCACCAAAACCAGCGATGTGGCTCTGCATATCTTTGGATAAACAGACGTGTGTTTTCTTTGCTTTTTATTATCATCGTTAGTTTTTGCAATGTTGTTTAAAATTAAAAGAATAAGCACCGCAACAAACACAACCGTAGAAAGAGCATAAATATCAAGTTTAACGCGTCTTTTTGTCATTGAATAAATCAATATAGGTAATGTTTGAAAATCAGAGCCGCTCGTAAAGTGACTAATAACAAAATCATCTAAAGATAAAGTAAAAGCCATAACAAAACCGGTTGAAATACCCGATGAGATACAAGGCAATATTACTTTAAAAAAAGATTTAACAGCAGTACAACCCAAGTCTTCGGCTGCCTCGGCTAAATGTGCATCGGTTTGTTTAAGTTTCGGCATAACCGAAAGCATAACATAAGGAATGTTAAAGGTAATATGTGCAATAAGCAAAGTTATAAAACTTAACGAACTGCTTTTTGATACTAATGTTCCAACAAAAACAAACAATAGCATCATTGAAATACCTGTAACTATATCAGGATTCATCATAGGAATATTAGTTACCGACATAGTTAAGCTTTTAGTCCATTTCTTTTTAAAAGCATGGGTGCCTACCGCTGCCGCTGTGCCAATTATTGTAGCAATTACAGATGAAAGCGAAGCCAAAATAATTGAGTTTTTTAATGCATTAATCAACTCAGTATTGTGGATTAATTCTTTATACCATTTAAGAGAAAAGCCAGTGAAAACCGAAGTGCTATTAGAAAGGTTAAATGAATAAACCACAATAACAATTAATGGAGCGAATAAAAACAAAAATATTAAAAAAGTGTATAAGCGAGAGAGATGTTTCATATTAGCACTCCCCCATCTTCATCAGCAAACCTATTCATTATAAACATACTAATTAGAATGAATATCATTAGCACCAGAGAAAGCGATGCTCCTAAGTTGTAGTTACTTGCACTCATAAACTGTGCTTCAATAGAATCACCAATCAATAATGTTTTACCACCGCCAAGTTTTTGCGAAATATAAAAAGTGCTAACCGCTGGCACAAAAACCATTGTAATGCCTGATACAATACCCGGAACACTCATAGGTAAAATAATTTTTTTTAGTTTAAAGTATGCGTTGGATCCTAAATCTTCGGCTGCTTCTAAAAGCGGAGTTTCAATTTTACACATAACAGAATAAATGGGCAAAATCATATAAGGTATGTAATTGTAAACCATACCTAAAATAACAGCGCCAGGCGTGTTAATAAGTTGCACCGGAGATAATCCTAACCACTTCAAAGTATTATTAATAACACCTGTATTAGAAAGAATTGTTATCCACGAATATGTGCGAATTAAAAAGTTCATCCACATAGGTAGCATAACCAACATCATCATAGTTTTTTGTGTATTCTCGGTTTTTCTAGCCATAAAATACGCAAACGGATACGACATAACTAAACAAATAATTGTAGCAATCAATGCATAAAGTAATGATATTGCAAGAGTTTGTGTGTATTTTGATAGTTGAGTAATATTTTCAAAAGTAAAATTACCATAACTATCAGTAAAAGCGTAATACACAACCATAACAAGTGGAACGATAATAAAAATAATCATCCAAACTAAATAAGGCGTTGCTATAAATCTACTTCCAAAAGGTTTGTTGTTCAATTCTCGCCCTCCTCTAGTTCAGACAACTGATCAATTTCATCACTAAAGGAACTGTAGTCGCCATACAGTCCGGAATAACGCGATTTATGCATAATATGAATTGCATCAGGGTCAATAGATAAACCAACAAACTCATCAACGTGATACTCATCTGTGGTTTGAATCATCCATTTAAAACCGTCAATATCAATAATTATTTCATAATGAACACCCATAAAGGTAACAGAAGTAATAGTGCCGGTTAATGCACCTTGTTGACTTGGAACGATATCAATATCTTCAGGACGAATAACAACATCTACATTTTCGTTCTCAGCGAAGCCCCTGTCAAGACATGTAAAATCTTTGCCGAAAACGTTAACTAAAAAGTCTTTTTTCATTACACCATCTAAGATGTTTGACTCTCCAATAAAATCAGCTACAAAGGCATTTTGAGGCTCGTTATAGATGTCCTGAGGTGTTCCTATTTGTTGTATTTCACCATCGTTCATAACAACAACGGTATCAGACATTGCCAAGGCTTCTTCTTGGTCATGAGTAACAAAAACAAATGTTATGCCCAAACTTTGTTGAATGTTTTTGAGTTCAACCTGCATATCTTTACGCATTTTCAGGTCAAGTGCCGCTAATGGTTCATCAAGCAATAGCACTTTAGGTCTGTTGATTATCGCTCTAGCTATTGCTACACGTTGTTGCTGACCACCCGAAAGGCAATTAACGTTTCTACGTTCAAAGCCCGAAAGATTAACAAGACGTAACATTTCGGTTACTCGTTCTTTAATTTCCTTTTTAGGCACTTTTTTTACTGACAAACCAAACGCTATGTTATCGTAAACATTCATATTTGGGAAAAGAGCGTAACGTTGAAAAATGGTGTTAACCTGTCTTTTATACGCAGGAACACCATTAATATTTTTACCATCAAACAAAATAGTACCCTCATCAGGTTCAACAAAACCTGCAATAATTCTAAGGGTTGTAGTTTTGCCGCAGCCCGAAGGACCTAGCAAAGTTACAAACTCTTTATCCTTTATTGCTAGTGTGAAATCACGAAGGATTTGTTCACCGTCAAATGATACCGAAATATTTTCTAATTTTATAATACAATTGTCTGCCATTTAAGCATCCCCCTTTGCGGACACAAAGTGTCACGTAAGCTAAATAGCTCTGCGCGATACCCGCAAAATCGCTGACTGTTGCCCCGCAAAGGGTTTTTCATAATCTAAAATACAGATTACGGCAGCCGCCTTGATTTCGCTCTCAACACAGATGCATTAAACGATACTTTAACTATATAAATTTTTTAGTCTAATGTCAAGTGATTTTGACAAATTTCTTTAATTTATTACAATATATTTATATTATTAAGATTGAAAAAAATATAAAAGTATATTATAATATATGAGAGGTGAATATTATGCGTAAAAAAACCTTGCAAAATTTATTAGATACAACTAACGAAAAATTAAACTATGTTCTTTTGGAAAACACACAGCTACGTGAAAAACTAACAAATGCTACCACTAAAATTGATTTTTTAGAAGCTGCCGATAAGCCATTAGAAGCTGAACTTGAAAAACTACGAGAAGAAAATTCAATTCTTATTTTTAAATTAGAAGATGCAGATAATAAAACAGATAGTAATATTGCTGAACTTGAAGAAAGAATTAATCAACTTTTAGCAGAAAACAACTCACTAAAAGGCGAACTTTATGAAGCAAATAAACGCGCCGATGAACTAGCTGCTAAACTTAATACACTTGATAATAGTGCGGATGCTTACGTCAAAGTAACGCTGCCTCCCCCTCCCCAAGTTCACAAACCTATTAGTGCAGATGAAAAAGACCCAAAAGCATTTGACTATGCTTCAACAATTATTAGTAAAATAGTTTTGAAAACTGCAACCTTTAAAAATCTTATTACTGTAAGCGGCGACCAAAATTATGCTGAATTAATCACTCTGGCTCTAGGAAAGGCGGAAATGTTGAAATCCGAGGTACTTCAAACGGTGCTTTCTGATATATCAACCGATGAAAAAACAGCTAAGATGGATGGTCTATATAAAGAAGCCGAAGAGTATTTTAATAGCCTTGAAGGTCAGGTATCAAACTAATGCACACGATTAAATTAGGGAAATATAGACATTATAAAGGAAAAGAATATGTTGTTTTGGGTGTAGCTACCCACTCTGAAACTTTAGAACAAATGGTTGTTTACAAAGCAAATTACGGTAATGAAAAAATTTGGGTGAGACCAGCTGATATGTGGAACGATATTATAGACCAAAACAACACTCAAAGGTTTACTTACATAGGTGGAAAAGATGCCGATAACTAAAAATATTAAGCATATTTTTGAGCCAACTCCCCTTCAATGTGGTCAAGCTGTTTTGGCAATGATATCCAATAAAACCGTAAATGAGATAATTAAAGAATGCGGCACCGATAAAGAAACGACTTTTAAACAAATGGTTTCAGTGCTTAATGCAAACCATATTAAATTATCAACACCAAAAACTGAGTTTTGTAACATTTCCGAATTGCCAAACATAGCTCTACTAAGCTTAGAAACTCCTAAATGTTGGCATTGGTCCTTATATTTTAATGGGAGGTTTTATGACCCTGAGCATGGTCTAATTGACAATCTGCCTATTTCAAACCGTAAATATTTTTGGGAATTAAATGATATATAAAACCCCGAGCATATGCTCGGGGTTTTATTATATTACATATAGTACTATGCACAGAAAATGCAGCAAACTTCCCAAAACAACAAATATATGAAATATTGAGTGAAACCACTTTAATTTAGATCCAATTCCATATAGTATTGCACCAAATGTGTACGAAACGCCGCCAAATAACAGCAAAATTAACCCTACAGGGTGTAAGGCTTTGATGGTAACATTAGCAGCAATAACTATACACCATCCCATACCAATATAGCAAACCATTGAAAATGCGGAATATTTTTTTAAGTCTATAGCCGTAAGAACTGTTGCAACCGCAGCTAACGCCCATACAATACCTAAAATCGCAAAAGCCCATAATGCTGAAACTTTTATTATTGAACATAGCAAAATAGGTGTATATGTACCTGCGATTAAAAAATATATGGTACAGTGATCAAGAACTTGTAGTACCTTCTTTGCAGTGCCTTTATTTAATCCGTGATATATGCTTGACATACAATACAGTGAAATCAAGGAAACTCCATATATTGCACTACTTATAATACCAATAACATTACCTTTAATAGCAGATATAACAACGCAAAGAACGAGAGCAACAACGCCAATTCCACCGCCAACAATATGAGTAACCATATTAAAAATTTCTTCGCCTTTTGTGTAGTTTGGTAAAATTCTATCTCTAAGTTTAGTTCTTTTCAAAATTAATCACCAGTTATTTCCATGTCTCAGTATTATAAAGTACTGTTGCTGCTAAAGTATTATACTTAGAAAAATAGAATTCTAGTTTATATATGCCTGTTTCATATACAAGACAAGTTGCGCCATCTTCAGCTTTTGGAAGAAATGATATATCGCTTTTAGCTTCAGTTTCTATAAATTTTTCTTTAACACTGTTTTTTACATAATCAATAACAGTATTTCCATCATATCCGTAAGCAGAACCAATAACCGCAATAGCGCCTATTCCGGCTTCTTTGTTTTCGGTATTATACATACAATATACCGCATCGGTTTCATTATAGCTTGCAGAAAGAATTGTTCTTCCGTTACTTTCAATGATATTCATATACCCGGTATATTCACTACCATCGGCGGTAAAGCCTGCTTCTTCCATATTTTCAACAAACTCATTATGACTCATACCTGCGCCAAGTTCAAACAATTTATCTTTAACTCCGTCTACAGGATCACCTAAAACGAACTCAACTTCGGGAATTCTACCGTCTCTTGCTAGTTTAGTAACTTCAACCGAATGTTTTACATTTCCACTCTTAGTGTTATTACAACCTACTAAACCTAGCAATATAACAAGTGCTAAAGCTATTCCAACTATTCTTCTCATAGCTAACTCCTTTATTTTGAAAATTTACTCAACATATCGTGACGTAAATCCCATAAGTCTTGCGAAAGATCAACATAATATTTATGCGGATTTTCCAAACGCAAAACCTCTTCCCACATAGTTTCAATCTGACCTAAACAATATTTTTGTATCTCAGATACAGTTGGTGAATCATAAACTTTTTTACCCTTATCAAACAACTTGATTCTTAATTCTTTAGCTACAAAATTAGTAACTGTTTTCCTTTTCCAAGTATGCTGTGGATCAAACAATTCATACGGTTTGTCAGAATCTATCTTTTCATTTTTTAGGGTGATAACGTCGGCAATAGCCTTATTAGTTTCTTTATCAAACAAACGCCAAACACTTTTAAAACCAGGAATAGTAATCTTATCAACATTCTCGCTTATTTTAATTCTTGGAACAATCTTACCATCAGTTTCAACAGCAGCAAGCTTATACACTCCGCCGAAAACCGGTTCAGATGCAGCGGTAATTAACCTTTCGCCTACACAATAATTATCAACCATAGCACCTTGATTTCGCATATCCCTGATAATGTATTCATCAAGCGAGTTAGAAGCAAGAATTTTACAATCCTGATAACCTGCATCATCTAAAATTTTTCTGGTTTTTTTACTTAAATAAGTAATATCGCCGCTATCTATTCTTACACCTTTCGGACGGCATCCAAGCGGTGCTAAAATTTCATTGAAAACCTTAATTGCATTTGGTATACCCGATTTCAAAACATTATATGTGTCAATTAATAAAACACAGTTATCAGGATAATGTTTAGCATATGCAGCAAAAGCTTCATATTCATCGTTAAACATTTGTATCCAACTATGCGCCATAGTGCCATATGGCGTAATACCATACAGTTTTGATGCTTCAAGATTTGATGTGCCAAGGCATCCGCCAATAAAAGACGCACGCGAACCAAATACGGCAGCCGAAGCCCCCTGTGCACGTCTTGCACCAAATTCAACAACAGGGCAACCCTCTGCTGCACGTACAATTCTATTTGACTTAGTAGCAATAAGCGATTGATGATTAACCAGTAAAAGCAAAGTAGTTTCAATCATCATAGCCTCAATAACAGGACCGCGAACAGTAATGATTGGCTCTTTAGGAAAAATAGGAGTACCTTCAGGTATTGCCCAAACATCACAACTAAATTTGAAGTTTTCAAGATAGTCAATAAACTCATCACTAAAAAGATTTAAACTTTTTAGATAAGTTATATCCTCTGCAGAAAATTCAAGATTTTCAAGATACTCAATTAACTGATGAATACCTGCAACAATAGCATATCCACCACCATCGGGCACGCGACGAAAAAACATATCAAAGTAAACAATAGTATCCTTTTCGCCACTTTTAAGCATACCGTTAGCCATGGTAAGTTCGTACAAGTCAACTAACATTGTTAAATCATGTTTCATATTATCTCCCCCCAAATACAATGTTAACAAATAATTACTGAAATTTATTCATTTCAGTATCATATACTAATAATTTTTTGACCGTAAAGTACGGTAATTCGCCAAATGCAGATAACAGTAACGTAGGATTAATATTATCTGCTCCACCTGCCGGTAAAGTTATAGACAACATCAATTCACCATCAAGCACATCAAGAGAAAAATCGCTGATTTTAGGAGCTAAATCTATAGTTTTAACATTGCCCTTTTTACCTTTTTTCTCAGTATATATATGTTCACTTAATAAAAATTTTGAAAGTGATTGTGGTAGTTTTTCAGAAAAGCTATTAAACATAATTTGATATTTTGCATAGCCGATTTTGCCGGCCTTATTCACCGGTTCGCGAACATCAAATATATCTATATAGTCTGGCATTACGTTTGCTAATTTTTCTTTTACTAACTCTAACGGGTAATCATCGTCAACCAAACGAATATCCATTATTTCATAATCGCTTTCAAAACCTAACGATAATGGCAACAAAAAGGTCAAATACGGGTGCGGATTAAACCCTTCTGTATACCATATGGGAAGTTTTGAAAGACGCAACTGACGAGACATAAATCTATTCATATCAAGGTGTGAGACAAACTTCATCCTATCATATTTTTTAAAATAAATTCTAACGTTTTTCAAAACACACACCCTCTCCATAACAAGATGCACCACAAGCGGCACATTTTTCTCTACAGTTTTTAGTTGTAGTTGCATTATGTGCTAACTTATTCTCATTAACTAAAAACTCTTCACTAATAGCATAATCAAGGTGCGACCATGGTAATATCTCACCAAATTCACGTTTCCTATTTGCATAGAAAGCAGGATCAACATTTGCATTTTTAAACGCCTCAAGCCATTTATCAAGTAAAAAGCACTCGCTCCAACTATCAAATCTACAACCCTTTTTCCATGCATCCTCAATAACACCACATAATCTACGGTCACCACGAGCTAATACACCTTCTAAGAAACTAGTTGAAGAATCATGATAGGTTAACGAAATCTTTTTAGAAGAAACGCTATCTTTAAGTAACAGTTGTTTTCGTTTTATTGTATCCAAAGTATCTTGAGGCTCATATTGAAACGGTGTAAAAGGTTTTGGAACAAAAGACGATACACTTACAGAAACATTAACCGCTTTACCCTTTGGTTTATCCGGCATAGCATAATATTTATCAACAATTTTTTGCGCTAATGAAATAATACCCAATAAATCTTCATCAGTTTCGGTAGGAAGTCCTAACATAAAGTACAACTTGACGGCAGTATACCCACCGCGAAACGCCATTTCACAAGTATTTAAAATCTCTTTTTCGGTAATGTTTTTATTTATAACATCACGTAAACGTTGTGTACCGGCTTCGGGCGCAAAAGTAAGGCCGCTTTTACGAATGGCACTTATTTTTTCTAAAAGTTCTTCCGAGAAATTATCAATTCTTAGCGAAGGCAGAGCAACGCTAATATTATCTTTATTGCACCAATCCAGCATACTATTAAGCAACGGCTCAATTTTGGTATAATCGCTCGTGCTTAACGAAGAAAGCGAAATCTCATCATAACCAGTAGTTTCGCATAAGCACTTTGCCTGCTTGTTTATTGTTTCAACACTTTTTTCGCGCACAGGTCTGTAGATATAGCCCGCCTGACAAAATCTGCATCCACGAATACAACCCCTAAATATCTCTTGAACTACCCTATCATGAATTATATCAATATAAGGAGTAACAAATCTTTCAGGATAATAAGAGCTATCAAGGTCTTTAATTATGCGTTTTTTTATAGGCATAGGCGCATTTTCACATGGTGAAATCTCAGCAATTGTGCCGTCGCAATTATAACTTACAGAGTACAAAGAAGGCACATATACGCCTTCAATTTTAGATGCTTCTTTTAAGAAAGCCTGCTTGTCCCCCGAATCTTTAAATTTTTTATAGAGGTCAATTATTTGAAGGTCAACTTCTTCGCCCTCACCCAAAAAGAATAAATCAACAAAATCTGCAAGCGGTTCAGGATTACAACAGCACGGTCCACCTGCAACAACTAATGGTGCTAATGACTTTCTATCTGCAGAGCGAATAGGAACACCTGCCAAATCAAGCATATTAAGTACATTAGTGTAGCTCATTTCGTATTGTAAGGTAAAACCAATAATATCAAACTCTGCAATAGGGTCGCGACTTTCAATAGCAAATAACGGTAGATTGTTCTTGCGCATTACCTCTTCAAAATCAATCCAAGGTGCAAAAACACGTTCACACCAAACGTCATCTATTTGATTGAATTGAGAATATAATATTTTCATACCAAGATGCGACATACCTATCTCGTATGTATCGGGGAAACAAAAGGCAAATCTTACATCAACGTCTTCTTTATTTTTTATTATGCTACCAAGTTCACCGCCCGAATATCTTCCCGGCTTTTGAACCGACAAAAGCAACTGTTCAAAATTACTATTAACCAATTAAACATCCTCCAAAAAGGTACTTATATATATTCTAAACCAAAATCATCAATCTTTCAACTTAAACTTTTTTATATGACATAATTAATAAATATATACCCACGATTAATAAAGTAGGATTATTGTATTTTGTGAGCAAGAAAAAGATTCCTAAAAGAATTAGCAAAACTAGATTTATATAAGATATAACAGAAAATATTTTTAGGCCCTTGCTTTTAAAAACAACAGTACATAAATATTTAAAAATATCTCCACCATCAAGATTAGAAATTGGCAACATATTAAAGATAAATAGAATTGTATTTGCAGCACCGAAATATTGTAAATAATAACTATCAAGCAAAAAAAACGACGACAAAATTAAATTCATCATTGGTCCGCCAACGGCAATTATCGCGGTTCTTTTTGTAGTTAAATAGGTATTAATTGATAATTTAATTGAGGCAAATATCAAACTTACTTCAATATTATTAATTCCAAGAAATTTAATAATCAGCAAATGACCGATTTCATGCATTAATATTGCAATAAAGGATATAAATAGCAAGCCGGTTTTGTCAAGAAGCGCGAGTAATGTTATACACACAGTAAAGGAAAAGGATATATTAATTTTAGTATCAAAGACTCTAAACACAACCAAACTATTCACCGCCAATATTATCAAAATAATCGGCGGTTATATTTATAGAGATATTATTTTTATAAAATTCGTTAATTGCCTTAAACGAATCTCCAAAGAAAAACTTAGACACAGTTAATGCAACTATCAATATTGTTATAACAACGATTCTAAATAATATAAAATTAATGCTGGCTTTTTGATTAAGTAATAGTTTATCTTTATCCATATCATTCACCTCTAAATAAATAATATTAGATTTCAAAAGAATTAATGCCAAGGTACTACTCCCTGGCATTATAGTATGCAAATATATTATTAGCCGTTGCTTTTGACAAACCTTTAACATTACATAAATCTGAAATATTTGCACTTTTTATAGCATTAATTGTTTTAAAATGTTTTAAAAGCTTATCGGCTGTTGTTTTACCAACACCCGGAATTTCAGTTAGTTCAGAGTGAAGCATAACTTTAGCAGATGATTTTCTATGATAACCAATTGCAAAACGATGTACTTCTTCTTGAATATTTGAGATTAATGTGTACGCTGCACGGTTGGATTTGATGGCAATTTCTCCTCCATTAGATGCGATGGCATTGGTTTTATGTTTGTTATCTTTAACCATACCAAACACCGAAACATTCAAACCAAGCCTATTTAAAACTTCTTCAACAGCATTTAACTGTGCAGTCCCTCCGTCAAGTAATATCAAATCTGGTAAGCGAGAAAAACCTTGATCTTTATTTTCATCATCAAGATATTTAATAAATCTTCGCTCAATGACCTCTGACATTGATCTACAATCATCTTGCCCAACAAATGATTTTATTTTGAACTTTTTATATGCTTTCTTTAGTGGCTTTCCATCTTCAAAAACAATCATTCCTGCAACATTTTCATGACCCATTGTGTGTGAAATATCATAAGACTCAATATATCTTGGAAGATTTTTAAGATTAAGTAAACTTTGCAGTTCGGTTAATGCGGCAAAAGCGCGGTTCTGTTTGCCTTCATTAACTAATAAAAATTCTAACGCATTTGTTTTACACATTTCAACCAAATGTTTTTGTTCACCAATTTGAGGAATTATAATTTCTACCTTTTTATTTGTTCTTTCGCTAAACATCTGTGCAATTAAGTTTGAATCTTCAAACTCCTCGTCAACAACAATACGTTTAGGTATATCGTTAGAAATATAATATTGCTTAATAAACGATGAACGAAAACAAAACAATTTATCATTTAAATCTAAATAATATTGTTTTCTATCACAAAGTCGCGAATTTTTAAAAACAAATACCTCAACTGCAACCTTTTTACCGCTTGCAATAAAAGCAAACACATCTTGACAATCATATATGCAAGACATTACCTTTTGTTTATCATTAATACTTTTTATTGCTTTAATTCTATCCCTAAGTTTAGCCGCTTTTTCAAAATCCAGTTTATCAGATGCCAACTGCATTTCTTTTTCTAATTGTCTTACAGAAAGTTTTGAGCCGCCTTTTATAAAATTTATTGCCTCATCAACAACAGTCTCATATTCGTTTAGATTAATTTTATTGCTACAAGGCGCACAGCAAGCGCCAATATGATAATTAAGGCAAGGTCTGTTTTGTAATTTTTTACCTAAAAACTCTTTGTTACAATGCGGTAGTTTAAATATCTTCTGTGCTTCTTCAACGGTGTTTTTAACAACAAAACCCGAACTATACGGACCAAGATATACAGCACCATCATCTTCAATTTGCAAAGCAGTTTTTATGGTTCTAAATTGTCCGTTAGTTATTTTAATATAATGATAACCTTTATCATCTTTTAACAAAATGTTATATTTTGGTGTGTGTTGTTTAATCAATGAACATTCTAGAATAAGTGCTTCAAACTCACTATCACAGATAATATACTTAAAATCATTAACATTAGCCACCATTTGACGTACCTTATCGGAATGATTGGTGTTACTGCCAAAATATTGACTTACTCTATTTTTTAGATTTTTCGCCTTACCAATGTATATAATGTCGTCATTGGTATTAAGCATAATGTACACGCCTGGTTTTAGCGGCAATGCCACAGCTTTTTTACGCAACGAAATAATTTTATCACTTCGTACATTATTTTGAACGTCCATTACATACCTTCTTTCATATTAGAAAATTTTGCAAATAATTTTAACGAATCAACCTTTAACTCACTAGGTAGATTATCCTTTGATAGCGTTAACGTGTAATCTCCATATTTACATACTTCGTATAAAATGTATCTATTGTTATAATCTGGATAAACTGTTTTTCCATTACTATGCAATAAAATTTCATTCAAAATATTTACAGGTGAACGCTCAAGAATTTCATTATAATTTATTGAATTCTTTAAATAACTTGATACGATATCTAAATTATTTATTTTAAACTCTATTGGCAAAGTATCACCACAGGGAGTAAAGGTTGTACCTTGTTGATTAAATGAAACCTTATATTGATAATTAAAATCTCCATATGAAATATCAATTATACTGCTAAAATTATTACTTTTTACTGTAAGCGGTTTACTATTTTCGCATCCAGATAAAATCAAAAAAATAAAACATAAACACAGTATTTTTTTCAAATATACCACAAGCCTTTAATAAAGAGAATTACTCCTCAATTTTTTTAAAAAGCTTTGGCAAACTATCAATAATATCGGTTGGTAACATTGAATGCATTGATAAAGTATTTGCTGCAATATCGCCCGCAGATGCATGTATATTCACACCACATACAGCAGCAAGTTCAGGAGTTAAACCTTGAGCAATTAACGATACAATAATGCCTGACAGAACATCGCCGCTCCCCCCTGTTGCCATACCTGGATTTCCGTGCATACATACAAACAACGAACCATCTTTTAATGCAACAACTGTGTTAGCACCTTTCAACACAAGAGTTACTCCAAATTTTTGTGCAAAAGCTCTAGCAAGCGAAAAGCGGTGTGTTTGTACATATTCGGTATCAACATTAAGTATACGCGCCATTTCAGCAGGATGTGGCGTCAAAACAATAGATGCCTTGCTTTCTAATAATATATTTATGTTACTGCAAATTGCATTTATACCATCCGCATCAATAACTATAGGTGTAGTTGATTTAGTAATTATTTCATGTGAAATTTCAAAAAACTCTTTAGACCTGCCCGAACCGCAACCTAAAAGTGTAGCATTGGATTTATCAACACCTTCAAGTATTAATTTTGTGTTATCAACATTAATTCCGCCACTAACCGCTTCGCTACAAGGCAAACAAACTGCTTCGTGAACAGATGATGAAACTATTGGATATATTGATTTTGGCAATGCGATTTTAACAAGTCCTGCACCGCTTCTCAATGTTGCTTTAGCGCATAGAACGGCGGCACCTGCCATACCGTATGAGCCACATATTAAAAAAGCGTTTCCTCTGGTTCCTTTGTGTGAATTTTTTCTTATTTTAGGTAATGCTTTATTAACCTTTGAATCTTCAATAATTGCAACATCGGATTTAACATTTTGAATTAACTCTTTTGAAATGCCAATATTAACCATTATTAGTTTACCGCAATAATCAGATGCGGGATATAATACGTGGCAAGGTTTTACACCAATAAATGTAATAGTTAAATCTGCATCAAAACAGATGTTTCCTATATAACCTGTATCACATTCACATCCGCTTGGTAAATCAAGAGCAATTCTTGTAGCGGAACTATTATTAGTTAATTCTACTAGTTCATAAACCGCGCCCTCTAATTTGCCGTGGAAACCAATTCCAAATATAGCATCAATTATATAATCAGCATGATTAATAATCGTTTTACACTCAAAATCATTAGCATTATATATACGAATTGGTAATTTTGAGAGCAAATTAAGCATTTCTAATGCATTGCTAGATGATGGCATTCCACAAGTTAAGATAATTGATACATCTGCACCAGCATCATAAAGTTTTTTAGCAGTTACAAATCCATCGCCGCCGTTATTACCACTACCCGCTAAAATTACAAAGCTAGTATCTTTTACAGGATATTTTTCTGTAATAACTTTTGCTGCAGCACTACCTGCATTTTCCATCATTCTCAAAGTGCTAAATCCTGAACTCTCAGAAGCTTTTTCAATTTCACGAATGTTATCACTATAAAGCAATTTCATTTAATCACCTACTCTTTTTGTAAAAGGGTCGGTAAACACCGACCCTAGTTTAATTATTAATCGCAGACCTTGGTAAAAAGATTTTAATATAATCCATCAACTTTTCATTTGGAGATATTACTAATTCTAATTTATTACCATCGTTACAATTTACAGTAAAAAGCAAAGCATTTTCCATATCATCGGTACAAAAACGATACTCAGATTTATTATTTAAATTTTTATTAAACTTTTCTACTTTCTCAATTTGTTTACATTCAAAAGTAAATAGTCTTTTTCTATTACTTTTATTTATTATTTTGTCAATATCAACAATACCGTTAGTAACCGAATATTCATACTCAATATTAAAAGATGTTGTAGTTTTATATGCAAGGTAAACCACTCCAGCACCGGCAAATAACAGTAATGGGGTTAATTTAATCATAGCATAAAATGTTAATAAACAAATTATGCTTGCCATAACCCAAATAATAATTTTAGAAACAATTACTGTTGGTGTTGATTTAATTTTAACTAATTGTTCGTGAAAAATATCCAAAATTACCACTTCCTTATTTGTATTATACAATACTTAAAATTAAAAATCAAATAAAACACTTGAAAATTTAATAAAATAGTGTTATATTATTATAAGTTAAAACGCTATGAAGGAAACTAAGTACTGTTTACAAGGTTGTAGCAGAGAAATTGCGCCATGGCTGAAAGCGGAATTTATAAACAGTAAACAGAAAATTCATTCCCGAGCGGCAACACCTAACAACATTAAATATGTTAAGTAAGTGTTGACGGGTAACACCGTTACAAAGTTGCAAGAGTGTTTGCTTTTGTTAGCAAAAATACGGGTGGTACCGCGGAGATTTTGGCTTCGTCCCTATGTGGACGGGCTTTTTTATTTTTTTGGAGGTAAAATATGAAACAACAACTAGAACAAATTAAACTTAATGCTATTTCTGCTCTTTCAAGTGCACAAAGCCAACAAGATATTGACGATATTAGAATCAAATATCTTGGTAAAAAAGGTGAACTTACAGCAGTATTAAAACAGATGGGGGGTCTTTCTCCCGAAGAAAGACCGATTATTGGTCAACTTGCTAACCAAGTAAGAAGCGAGATTGAAAGCACTATTGACAATATGCTTAAAGAAATAAAAGAAAAGGCTATTGAATTAAAATTAAAAGAAGAAACCATTGATATATCTATGCCCGGCACTCGCTCAAAAAAAGGTGGGTTACATCCACTAAATGTTGTATTAGACGATATGATAGATATCTTTCGTTCTATGGGTTTTGATGTGGTTGATGGTCCAGAAGTTGAAACAGATTTTTATAATTTCAAAGCATTAAATGTTCCTGATGATCACCCCGCTAGAGATATGCAAGATACTTTCTATCTTGCACCCGAACTTTTGCTAAGAACACAAACATCTGCCGCACAAATAAGAACCATGACCTCAAGAAAACCGCCTATTCGTATTATTTGCCCCGGCAGAGTATACAGGGCTGACGAGGTTGATGCTACCCACTCGCCCGTTTTCCATCAAATTGAGGGTTTAGTTGTTGACAAAGGTATTAATATGTGTGATCTTAAAGGTATTCTTGAGCAGTTTGCCCAAGAAATATACGGAGACGATACAAAAGTTAAATTCCGTCCTTCATTCTTTCCTTTTACTGAACCTAGTGTTGAAGTTGATGTTAGTTGCCCAAAATGTAAAGGTGAAGATAGCGATTGTCGTGTTTGCAAAGGTACAGGTTGGATTGAAATATTAGGCGCTGGCATGGTTCATCCAAATGTATTAAAACATTGCGGTATAGATCCTGAGGAATATAGCGGTTTTGCATTTGGTATCGGTCTGGACAGACTTACAACAACAAGATATAAAATTAGCGACATTAGACTTCTATTTGAAAACGACAAACGTTTCTTAGAACAATTTGACAAATAATAAAGGAGGTTAAAAAAATGAAGGTTTCATTAAATTGGTTAAAAAGATATGTTAATATAGACGTTCCTGTTAAAGAACTGTGCGATAAAATGACACTAGCAGGCTTTGAAATTGAAGAACTTATAGATATGTCAGAAACAATGAAAAATGTTGTTTGTGGTAAAATTCTAAAAATTGAAAAACATCCTGATTCAGACCACTTGCTTATTTGTCAAATTGATGTTGGTGCAGATGAGCCTGTTCAAATTGTTACAGGAGCTAACAATGTTTTTGAAGGTGCTTACGTGCCCGCTGCATTACACAAATCATTACTGCCAAACGGTATGAAAATTACTAAAGGTAAACTTCGTGGAGTACCATCAAACGGTATGCTCTGTTCAGGTGAAGAACTTTGCTTAACCGAAGCCGATTACGAAGGTGCAGAGGTTTATGGCATTATGATACTTCACGGCGAACCAACGCCTGGTACTGATATGCGTGAAATTCTAAATATGAACGATTTCATAATAGATTTCAGCATTACATCTAATCGCCCCGATTGTCAAAGTGTGCTCGGAATCGCAAGAGAAGTTGCAACTGTTTTAGAAAAAGAATTTAATAAACCACTAGCATCCTATAAAACCATTGGTGGTGATATTAACGAACATATTACTATTGAAAATCATAATTTTGACCTTTGCCCAAGATACTATGGTAGAGTTGTAAAAAACCTAAGAATCAAAGAATCACCTGCATGGCTAAAGACTTGTATTAAATCTGCAGGTATGCGACCAATTAATAATATTGTAGATATCACCAACTTTGTTATGCTTGAAACAGGTATGCCAATGCATGCTTTTAACAAGAAAAAAGTTGAGGGCAATAAAATTATCGTTAGAAATGCAACCGAAAATGAAATTATTGTTACCCTAGATGAAAAAGAACACACATTAAATTCTTCTATGTTAGTAATCGCAGATGCTAAATCACCTTCTTGCCTTGCGGGTATAATGGGAAGTTTCAGCAGTGAAATTGAAGATGATACAACAGAATTATTTTTAGAATGTGCAAAATTCCGAAGAGATAACATCCGTAAGACCAGCAGAGCACTTGGTATGCGCACGGAAGCAAGCAGTAGATTTGAGCATGGTGTAGATATTAACAACGTAGAATACGCTATGGAACGTGCTTTAAGCCTTATTTACGAGCTTGACGCAGGCGACATAATTGATGGCTGCATTGACCTTAACCAAGGCTTGCCGGAAAACAAAGAACTTAAAATCAGTGTTAAAAGCGTTGTAGATTTACTTGGCGTTGATGTGCCGGCTGAAGCAATGGTCAACATTCTTAATCGTCTTGAAATTCCAACATTCTTAGAAAATGGTGTTTTAAACTGCTCAGTTCCATCATTTAGAGATGATATTGAGGGCAAGGCAGATATTGCTGAAGAGGTTATTCGTATATATGGCTACGACCACATGCAAGGAAAAAGAATGACCGGTGTTGTTTCCAGAGGTAGACTACTGCCAGAAAGAGTCATTGACAATAAAATTAAATCGTTGCTTATTGCAAACGGTGTAAGAGAAATTGCAACCTATTCTTTTATCGGTAGCAAAGCAACTGCCACTTTAGGTTTAGCGGATGATGATTGGCGTTCCAATGGAATAAAAATTCTAAACCCATTAGGTGATGAATATTCAACTATGAGAACACAATTAATTACAAGTATGCTAACTACCCTTTCAACTAATTATAACCGCAAAATTGAAGAAGCAAGAATGTTTGAATTAAGTAAAATATTCAAAGCAAAATCCCTACCTTTATCTGAACAACCTTTAGAGATACCTTCGCTTTGCTTAGGTTTATACGGTGAAGGCGAAGACTTCTTTACATTGAAGGGAATTATTGAAGAATTATACGAAACTCTAGGTATGAATATTAAATTTGCTGTATCAAACGAGGTATATTATCACCCTGGCAGACAGGCAAAAGTTATTCACAATGACATTCAAATTGGTATTATCGGTGAAATTCATCCCAAAATTGCAGAAAGTTATAATATTAATACAAAAGTATTTGCTGCTGAAATTGAGCTAGAACCTGTATATGCATTCAATAAAGAACCAATAATCTTTAAACCACTTCCCCGTTATCCATCAGTAACTAGAGATATTTCGTTGCTATGTGATAAAGAAATCCTTGTTGGTGATTTGAGTGACACCATCAAAGATGCATCAGGCAAGTTATACGAAAGCATAAAACTTTTTGACGTATATAGCGGTTCGCAAATTCCAGACGACAAGAAGAGTGTATCATTCAGTCTTACATTAAGGTCGTTAGAAGCAACCTTAACCGACGAACAGGTTGAAAAAGTTATGTCAAAAGTATTTGATAAACTTAGCATTTTAGGTGCAACATTAAGAATGTAATTTTCTATTGCATTTTTAACTAAAATATAGTAATATAAAATTAAGCAAAAGTAATTGGAGTGATAGAATATGAACGATAAAACTATGACCTTTTCAATCGGTAGCGAGCAAGAACGAGAAATTCGCGAAATCATGTGCTTAGTATATAGCGCATTAAAAGAAAAAGGCTATAATCCAATCAATCAAATAGTTGGTTATATTCTGTCTGAAGACCCAACTTACATTACTACTCACAATAATGCGCGTAGTCTTATAAGAAAGGTTGACCGCGATTTACTTCTACAAAATATGGTAAAGTTTTATATTGCCGATTAAAAATATAGGCAGGGTTAAATTCCCTGTCTATATAATCTATTTAAGGAGTTGTTTTGTTTGGATAATTCAAAACTTTTAAAGTATAAAGGTAAGCCTATTGTACGTAAAAAGAACGAAATATATTATGGTAACTTAACCGACAAATATATTGTTGTATTAAAAATTCTTAGCACTAAAAAAGTTGGCGAAACAGATATTGCTGAAAACGTTTCAATAGAACTTCAACTTACCGACGATAAATTAACTGCAGCTAAAAAGGTTGTTAAAAAAGGCGAAAAAGTTGGACTTTACACAGCTATGGATTTTGCATCAGTTTGGTTAGATAGAGCGCTAAAAGGTAAAATATAAAATTAAAGCATCCGTTTTGGATGCTTTTTTTATTTGTATAAATTTAATCATTACCTCAAATAATACCTACAACGGAGGTATTATTATGGACATAAAACACGGATTTAACATCACAATACGAGACAGGGTTTTTCATACATGGCAAAAATCTATGGAACTTGTAAATAACTATGAGGCATATGCAAATGAAACAGAGGATGAAGAAATGATTGCAATATTTAAACGGCTTTCTAAAGATGTTGCCGAACATGCATCAATATTACATGGGCTTTTATTAAATACAGAAAATAATAATTGTTGTAGATTGGATTAATTAAAAAAGACCATCAAAAAGATGGTCTTTTTTTGGTCCGAGTGACTGGAGTCGAACCAGCGGCCTCTTGAACCCCATTCAAGCGCTCTACCAAACTGAGCCACACCCGGATATTAAAGGCTGAAAACAGCCTTATAATACATAATTATTCTGCAAAACCAGACTCAACTAATTCAACAAGGCCATCAACTGCGGCTTGCTCGTCAGGTCCATCTGCAATAATACGAATTTCGCTTCCACCAAGAATTCCAAGAGAAAGTACACCTAAAAGGCTTTTTGCATTAACGCGTCTTTCTTCTCTCTCAACCCAAATGGGAGACTTAAATTCATTTGCTTTTTGAATAAAGAATGTTGCAGGGCGTGCATGTAAACCAACCTGATTCTGAACAACTACATCTTTAACGTACATAACTTTAATCTCCAATCAAATAAAATAATACAGCAAAAGCAAAACTTTAATCTATGTTAGTATTATACCACAGAATATTAATACGTCAAGAAAATTGACAATAAATTTTATTAGTTCTAATTTTATGTCAATCTAGGTTAATTTTTGTAAAATATATTTGTGCAAATTGCTAATTAATCTTTTCGTTGTTTTTCTTCTTTTAATTTTGACAAAAAAATTATATCTTTATCACTTAAAATTGCACCATCAAGCATATCCGGACGTTTTTGATAAGTTATCTCTAATGATTTTTCTCTGCGCCAATTAGTTATATTAGCATGATGACCAGATATTAAAACTTCAGGCACAATTCTACCTTTCCATTCTTGCGGTCTTGTATATTGCGGATACTCTAAAAGCCCTGAAAAATGACTTTCTTCTTCAAAACAAACATCATCAGAAAGTACACCAGGTAATAAACGAGTAACAGCATCAGCTACTACTAATGCCGCCATTTCACCGCCGGTTATAACAAAATCACCAATTGAAATTTCTTCATCAACAATTTCATCCACCACGCGTTGATCAATACCTTCGTAATGGCCACATAGTAAAACAATATGCTTAAGTTTTGAAAGTTCACAAGCCTTTTGTTGATTAAATTTATTGCCTTGTGGTGACATATATATAACGTAAGGTTTTTCGTCACAATCAGCAACAATAGATTTATAGCAATCATATATCGGTTGGGCTTGTAAAATCATTCCCATACCACCGCCATATGGAGCATCATCTACCCTATTGTGCTTATCTAACGTATAATCTCTAATATTATGGCAATTAATCTCAACCTTGCCACCTTCAATAGCTCTACCTATAATGCTTTCGTTTAAGAACGAATAACACATTTCAGGGAATAAAGTCATAATATCAATCTTCATCGTCAAAAAGACCTTTCAAACGATTAATAATAATTTTATCATCAGCAACTTCAACAGATACAATTACCTCATCAATAGCGGGAATCAAATAATCGCGTCCGTTATTACTGATTTGCCAAACATCATTTGCAGGCAAAGGAATAACGTCGGTAACTGTACCAAGTTTATCACCGGTTTCATTACAGTAGACAACACAACCAATAATTTCTTCAATAAAATGCCTGCCGTCTAAATCAGCATCATTACGATTTATATAAAGAACAGTGCCGCGAAGTTTTTCTGCAGTCTCAATACTGTCAATATTTTCAAATTTAACAAGTGAAATATTATTAGCGGCACGCACTTTATTAACATTCATAAACGAAGTTCCATCGTTATCTAAATAAAACTTTTTAAACTTAGTTAAAAAAGACGGAGAGTCGCACCAAGGATTAACCCTTACTTCACCTTTAATTCCGTGTGTACCAACAATTTCGCCACACTCAATAAATTTTTTAATCATAAAAAACCTCAATTAATTAATTTTAAAATATGGCGGCCGAAGTACGACCGCCATATTCATACAATTAGTCGATTTCAACAGCAACTTTTTTGCCTTCGCGACTAGCAGCTGCACGCATAACAGTGCGAATTGACTTAGCAATTCTGCCCTGTTTACCAATTACGCGGCCCATATCATTTTCAGCAACATGAAGATGGAAAACGATAACGCCCTCCTCGTTAGGCTCGTCAACAGTAACAGTAACCTCACTAGGTTGCTCTACTAAGCCCTGTGCAATTGTAACTAATAATTCGTTCATAATAAACTCCAGTCTGCCGCATAAAAACTTAGTTAAGTTGCGGCTAGTAGTAACTATTTGACAAATAAACTAATTCTTAAAGAACTCCGTCTTTCTTAAGAAGAGCCTTAACGGTATCGGTAGGTTGAGCACCGTTAGCAATCCATTTCTTAGCCTTTTCGCCATCAATTTTAACAACAGAAGGTTGTTTAGTTGGGTCATAATAACCAATCTCTTCAATAAAACGACCATCGCGTGAGAAACGAGAATCGGCAACTACAACACGATAAAAAGGAGCTTTTTTAGCACCTATTCTGCGAAGTCTGATTTTAACTGCCATGAATTACACCTCCTAATTTCAATATTTTTATCTAAAAACAGAGATAACTGTTTTAAATCACATTGGGAAACCCGGTGGCATACCGCCCATACCACCCAAACCGTTCATCATACGGCGCATTTGTTTATTACCTTTGCCTTTGTTATTTAACTGTCTGAACATCTTACGCATTTGATCATGCTGACGAAGTAAGCGGTTAACCTCTTCAACAGAAGTGCCAGAACCTGCTGCAACCCTACGTTTTCTGGAAGCGTTTAAAATTTCAGGTTTAGACCTTTCTTTTTTAGTCATAGAATGAATAATTGCTTCTATTCTAGAAAATTGCTTATCATCAATATCAACGTTTTTAAGTTGACTGGACATGCCGGGCAGCATTGACAAGATTTGTTTCATTGAACCCATCTTTTTAAGTTGTTGAAATTGATCTAACAGATCATTTAAGTCAAACTTATTTTCTTCTAAACGCTTAGCCGCCTCAAGTGCTTTCTTCTCATCAATTTGATCCTCAACTCGTTCAATAAGCGAGAGGACGTCACCCATGCCAAGAATTCTTGAAGTCATACGTTCAGGATGAAACTCCTCCAAATCATCCATCTTTTCGCCTGTACCTACGTACTTTATAGGTTTACCTGTAACAGCACGAACAGAAAGAGCTGCGCCGCCCCTTGTATCACCATCAAGTTTTGTAAGAATAACACCATTAATTTCAAGCAAATCATTGAAACTTTTTGCGATATTAACAGCATCTTGACCAATCATTGAATCAATAACAAGCATAATCTCATTAACTTCAACCGCATCTTTAATTCTTGTTAACTCTTGCATAAGTTCTTCATCAATATGCAATCTACCTGCAGTATCAAGAATAATAAAATCATTACCATAATCTCTTGCATGTCTAACAGCTTCTTTAGCAGTGATTTCAGGCTTTTGTGTTCCCTTTTCAAAAACCGGAACTCCAACCGATTCACCAACCACTTTCAACTGTTCAATAGCAGCGGGACGATATATATCACAAGCAACAAGCATTGGCCTATGCCCTTGTTTTTTCAGAAGTTTTGCAAGTTTAGCACTATGTGTTGTTTTACCGGAACCTTGCAAGCCACACATCATAATAACTGTTGGTATTTTTGAAGCAGTATTAATTCTAGCTTGTTGACCGCCCATAAGTTCAGTCATGCTATCACGAACAATTTTAACAACCATTTGCGGTGCAGTTAAACTGTCCATAACCTTTTCGCCGATACATTTTTCCGTTACATTGTTAGTAAACTCTTTAGCAACTTTATAGTTAACATCAGCTTCTATTAAAGCTAAACGAACTTCGCGCATAGCATCTTTAACATCTTTTTCGTTTAATTTGCCTTTTGAGCGCAATCGTTTAAAAACGCCGTTAAGCTTTTCGCTTAAATTATCAAAAGCCAATGATAACACCCCTTACTGTAACTTATTTAAAATGTCTTTTAACTTTAGACGAATTTCTTCATCCTGAATATTTAAAATTATAGCTTCTAAACTAAGAATAGCATCAGAAATATTGGCATATAATTCGCTAAGTTTTAAGCCATATTCTAATTGATTAATCTGAGCTTCGCCCCGTTTAATAATGTCCATTACGCCTTGTCGCGAAATTCCCATAATTTCAGAAATCTCAGATAGTGACAAGTCTTCATTATAGTATAGGTTTAAGGCATCGCTCTGTTTATCTGTAAGTAAGGTACCATAATAATCAAGCAATGCGGAATAGTTTAAATCTTTAGCCATGGTACCACCTCTCTTACCTTTTGACACATTATAACATACCGTTTTAAGTCTGTCAAGTATTTTTCCTTGACAGATAATAATTTCATAAATATTTAATACTAAAAAAGAACTAAATTTCATAAGTGATATTGACTGTAATTAAATTTATGATATAATTAGTTTGACAAAAATTTCTTATTTGATTTTGGAGGATAAATATGAATATTGCTGTAGCACAGTCCGGAGGACCAACTTGTGCCATAAACGCATCATTATTAGGCGTTTTTAATCAAAGCCTTAAGGAACCGTCAATTGAAACCATTTATGGTTCATTAAACGGAATTGAAGGCATAATTAACGATAATCTTATAGAATTAAACTCTGTAATTAAGACAAACGATGACATGGCATTACTAAAACAAACTCCTGCAACGTATCTTGGTTCATGCAGATATAAGCTCCCCGACGTTTCCGAAAATGAAGAAGTTTATAAGAACATAATCTCGTGTTTTGAAAAACACAACATTAAGGCGTTTTTCTACATTGGTGGCAATGATTCTATGGATACCGTTGCTAAATTAAGTAAGTACGTTAATGACATAGGCAAAGACATTAAGGTTATCGGTGTACCAAAAACGATTGATAATGATCTTGATTTTACTGATCATACACCAGGATTTGGTTCTGCTGCAAAGTATGTTGCTACCACTCTTCAAGAAATAATCAGAGACTCTTCTGTATATGACATCAATTCGGTTACGGTTGTTGAGATTATGGGTAGACATGCAGGCTGGCTCACGGCCTCCTCTTGCTTGCTTAGAATCAATGGCGAAATTGCCCCACATTTAATCTACCTTCCAGAATGTAAACTATCTATACACAAGTTTTTAGATGATGTTAGAAAAGTTTTACAAGAACATAAAACTGTAATAGTTGCCGTGTCCGAAGGTTTTAAATTAGAACAACTTGACATTGATTATGCAAAAGGTGTTGCGGATAGTTTCGGTCACGAGGCGCTAAGCGGTATTGGCAAAATATTAGAAAACGAAATCAAACGTGAACTCAAATGCAAAGTTCGTTCTATTGAGTTAAATGTTTTACAACGTTGTTCTTCTCACATAAGTTCAAAAACTGATCTTGACGAAGCACAGATGATTGGCGAGCATGCCGTTATGGCCGCAATTAAAGGTGAAAGTGGCAAAATGATGGCATTTAAGAGAGTTTCTCATGTTCCTTACGCCGTAACTATTGATAGTGTTGATGCAAAAGATGTTGCTAATAAAGAAAAACTATTTCCAAAAGAGTGGATTAATAGCGAAAACAATAACGTTAGCGATGATGCAATTCAATACTTCTTACCATTAATACAAGGCGAGCAACCTATTAAAATTAAAAATGGTCTTCCCGTTCATTTGAAAATTTAGTGTCTCATTCTTAGCAAATTAAATACCCTGTAGCGACGTGTTAACCACATCTGTTACAGGGTATTTTTTATTTTGAATTATAAATCATCTCTAAAAGTTCTTGCGTTTTTAAGGCTCTGTAAAGCATATCTTTAGCATTAGACTTACCGCTATCATTATAAAACTCATTAATAAGTGCATAGTGTCCACTACCGTAGCACTCTTTACTTATAAGTTTAATTTGACGGTCGCTGTCAGTTTTTTCAACAACACCGTCGTTATATCTAATTATTGCATCAGAGCCTAAAAGTTCTGCAATTCCTTTTTCACAATTTAAGAAGATTCTTGAATGTTGGAAACCAATAAAATTAGTGCTAAAATAAAAAATTGCGTTAAGGCCATTTTTAAATTTTATAACACCCTCGCTAGTATCTTCTACTTCAATGGTAGTTTCGCCTTTGTGGGATAGTGAAACATTTACAGAATCAACCTCGCTATCAACAAAACTCATTAATAAGTCAAGAGTGTGCACGGCTTGATTTATAGTAACTCCACCGCCCTCGGTATTCCACTTTCCACGCCAATCATC
This sequence comes from Acutalibacteraceae bacterium, assembly GCA_045630515.1. Lineage (GTDB taxonomy): Bacteria > Bacillota > Clostridia > Oscillospirales > Acutalibacteraceae > UMGS1532. Next base: position 66,631 of record JAZQTG010000076.1, on the reverse strand, counting down.
ATGATCGTAATATTTTTGATCCCGATACCACATAAGTTGGGCACTTGCACCTATAATTTTACCCAATTTGCCGCCATTTAATCTGCTCTTTATTAAGGTTGCACCAGCAGTATATTGATTTTGAAAAACAATACCTAGCTTTCTTTTTGACTTATCAGCGGCATCTTTCATTTTCAAAGCTCTGGTTAAGGAAATATCCATAGGTTTTTCGCAAAGAACATCCAATCCGTTGTTAAGTGCATAAACCGACACTTCTGAATGAAGATGATGCGGCAAACAAATATGTACACTATCTAATCGTTCGTTATTAATCATATCCATATAATTATAATACGCCTTACAATTATACTTATCAGCAATTTTATCTGCTCTATCTTTAACTATATCGCAAACAGCAACGACTTGAGTGTTTTTATTTTTAGATAAAGGTACTAAATGGTTTTCACAAATAACACCGCAGCCAATTATACCTACTTTAAACTTCATATATACCCCTGCCAAAAGTGTATTAATTTAATAATTACCCTAACATATAAATTAATTTAATACAATAGATTATTATTGTTTTTGCATCATCATCCAAAGACCAATAATAAACTTATGTGGTAAAATTTTAGCAAGTAAATGATGCATGTTATTAAATACCGCATACATTGAAATATCTTTGTGTTTTTTGGCATCTCTTAAGGCTTTTTTTACTACATCACTCGCATCAACCATTGGCTTTGCAAAGCTTTTATTACCATAAGCATCTATATCAGCACGAGAAAAGAAATCTGTTTTAACCCATCCGGGACAAACAGTAGTAACAGAAATGTTTTTATCTTTTAATTCAACGTTAAGAGCCCTTGAATAGTGCTTAACAAACGACTTAGTGGCTGCATATACATTCATATTAGGTAAAGGATTATATGTAGATGCCGAACCAATTTGAATAATATTACCACCTTCGCACATATAAGGTATGGTTTCTTGTGTTACATACACCAAAGCTTTCACGTTTAAATCAATCATATTAAAAGAAGTTTTAGTATCAACAACATTATAATTACCATATTTTCCGTAACCTGCAGCATTTACAAGATATTTCACATTCGGTTTAGTCTGTTTCAATACTGCTGAAAACTCAGTTAATCCCTTTTTAGTTGATAAATCTAGCGGTAATACTTTACAATTTTTGTTTAATTCTTGTGATAATTCATTAAGTTTATCTACACGTCTAGCTATCAACCAAAACTCAGTAATGTCGCAATAATCATTCAACTGTTTAACAAATTCTTTACCAATACCCGAAGATGCACCTGTAACAATAGCAACACTCATTATTATTCTCCTTAAAAAAACAGCAACCTTATTACCAAAAAATTCGGTATTAAAGTTGCTGTAAAATATTAAATTGATACTTCGTATGAAATATCGTACAATGTTTTATCAATAGACTTTTTCATTTCTAATGCTTCATATATATCGTAATCAACAAGTTTGTTATCCTTTAAACAAATAACGCGATTACCGATACCTTCCATTAATAAATCAACTGCATAACTACCCATACGGCAAGCAAGCACCCTGTCTCTTAAAGTTGGACTGCCACCTCTTTGAACGTGTCCGAGAATAGTTCCGCGACTTTCTGTTTTAGTTGCTTCTTCAATCTTTTTAGCAATTTTGAAAACATCACCAATATCGTTCTTGAAGCAAACACCCTCAGCAACAACAACTATAAAATTGCTCTTACCACGCTTTTTGCCATAAATTATTCTATCAATTACATCACGTTGGAAATCATATTCAATTTCAGGAACCAAAACCGATGTTGCACCTGTAGCGATGGCGGTTTTAAGAGCAATCTCGCCACAATGTCTACCCATAACTTCAACTACTGAGCATCTATCATGTGATAAAGAAGTATCGCGAAGTCTATCTATCATTTCTACCGCAGTATTCATAGCAGTATCAAAACCAATAGCCTCGTCGGTAGAAGAAATATCATTATCAATAGTACATGGGATGCCTACACAAGGAATTCCGCTTAATGACAAATCGCGTGCGCCTCTGTAAGAACCGTCACCACCAAGAACAACTATTCCATCAATACCGAATTTTTTACAATTTTCGCAAGCAAGTTTAACGCCCTCTTCGGTTTTAAACTTTGGGCTTCTTGCGGTATAAAGGCAAGTACCACCACTATGCATAATATTAGAAACGTAACGTTCTTCCATCTGGAAAACATCACCTTCAATAAGACCATTATATCCTCTATTAATGCCGTAAACCTTAATACCACGACTAATAGCAGTACGAGCTACCGCACGAATAGCAGCATTCATACCCGGCGCGTCACCGCCACTAGTTAGAATACCAATTGTTTTTACCTTGTTACCCATAAAATCACCTTTTAACAAACAAACTATGAATATGATATAAAAAATTTTCTCAAATGTCAATAGATTTATCAAATTAATTTAACATTTTAACTAATTCTTTGTCAAAAATTTCACAAATTGAGTTTATAACTTTTTTATTGGAAGAAATATTACCTATTTGCTTTATAGTACCATCAATTTTTTTAGCCATCAACTCAACTTCACCACCATATAAATTAGATAAAATCTTAAGTTTGTTTAAATCATTTTCATCCTCTATATTTACTATAACCGCAGATGCATTAATATACTCCTCTGGTTTGTCAATCTTAGAAACATATTCTTCACTGCGAAATTTTTTAATACCTGAACAAATAATCTCAGGTATAGCTTCATCACGAGATTCAACCTTGCCTTTTATTACATAAACACCATTAATTTCAGGTTTATCTTTAGCGTATGCTAGTACTGCATCAAAAGCAATTGCATTAATGCAACCACTTAAATCTTCTAACTTTAGCGTAAGATATGTTTTTTTGTTTTTACTTTTTCTTGATTTAATATCAGATATTAATGCAAGCACCGTTACGGTTTGACCGTCTTTTATTTCGGCAGTGTCACAACTTTCAATTAATTTTGAAATATTAATTGCACCAACCGCCGATTTGTATTTTGATACTGGATTTAACGGATGACCACTAATATAAAAATCAGTATTTTCTTTTTCGTAAGCTAACAAATCATTAAACGGAAACTCTTCTACCTTTTTAATGTTTAATTGAAAAGAATTATTTTGTGCAGTAAATAAAGAAACCTGACCACCGGTTTTGCATCTGCGCTCAAAATCAATAAATTTATAAATCTCCTCTGCAGAAACCATTAAACTACGTCTATTATAGCCAAATTCATCTAAACAACCAGACTTAATTAAACTTTCAACAGCGCGATTATTAAGCGCAATGCAACTGGTCCGCTTAAAAAAGTCCTCTAGAGATAAAAACAGTCCACCCGTATTTCGCTCTTTAATAATAATATTAATTAAATTTCTACCTAGATTTTTAATACCAAGCATACCAAATCTAATTTTACCCTCGTATGAAGTGAAACCATATCCACTTGAATTTACTGACGGAGGTAAAAGTTTGATTCCAAGACGTTCACATTCTTTTAAATATTCGTACAGTTTGTCAGACGTATCCAGAACGCTTGTAAGAAGAGCGGCCATATATTGTGTAGGATAATGCCTTTTAAGATAAGCTGTTTTATAGGCAACCAATGCATATGCGGCTGCATGTGATTTATTAAATGCATATGAAGAAAAAGCTGTGATTTCATCAAACAACTTATTAGCAGAATTTAAACTAACGCCTCTTTTTAACGCGCCTTCTATAATTACGTTTCCATTATCATCTTTTTCGCCATACAAAAAAGTATTTCTTTCACGAAGCAAAACATCGTGTTTTTTCTTTGACATTGCCCTTCTAACAATATCTGCACGCCCCAAAGAATAACCTGCTACTATCGTAAAAACTTGCATAACCTGTTCTTGATACACAATACAACCATAAGTTACATCCAAAATTGATTTTAACATTGGGATATCATACTTAATTTTGCTTTGATTATGCCTAAAATAAACATATTTAGGAATATACTGCCTAGGTCCCGGACGATATAGCGAAATAATAGCAATTAAATCTTCCATATTTTCCGGCTTCATAGATCTAAGAACCGATCTCATTCCAGCTGACTCGTATTGGAACACACCGATGGTCTCACCGTTTGCCATCATCTTTAATGTGTCCATATCATTAAGCGGTATATCAGAAGAATAAAAATTATTACTAACACTATTTCGGATAGCTTTTTCAGTATCATCAATAACAGTTAAGTTCCTTAGACCTAGAAAATCCATTTTTAATAATCCAAGTTTATCAAGATTGTTCATAGTATACTGCGAAACAACAGTATCGTCACTAGTAGCTAATGGCGCATAGCAAGAAACAGGCTTATCGGTAATTACCACACCTGCCGCATGAGTAGATGCATGTCTTGGTATGCCTTCAACTTTTCTCGCCATATCAATTATACGCTTAGTTTCGTAATCGGTATTATATTTGACTAACAAATCTTTTGACTCTTCAAGCGCTGAATCTATGCTGCCACCCAACTTTTGAGGAATAAGTTTTGCAATAGCATCACATTTTGAATAAGGTATTCCCATTACCCTACCCACATCGCGCACCGCCGCTTTAGCCTTTAATGTACCAAAAGTAATAATTTGTGAAACATGATCTTTGCCATATTTGGATATAACATAATCAATCACCTCTTGGCGCCTTTCATAACAGAAATCAATATCAAAGTCAGGCATAGAAACACGTTCATGATTAAGAAACCGTTCAAACAAAAGCCCATATTTAATAGGGTCAATTCCAGTAATTCCCATACAGTAGGCGGCTAAACTACCTGCGCCTGAACCTCTGCCTGGACCAACGGGTATACCTTTTAACTTTGCAAAATTTACAAAATCAGATACAATTAAAAAATAATCCGTATACCCCATTTTAGATATTACATTAAGTTCGGAATTTAGGCGGTCTATATATTCTTTAGACACATTGCTGCCCATAATATTTTTTAATCCGCTAAAGCATAATTCATTCATAACCGCATCGTGATTTTTATCACCTAAATCAAAATACGGAAGTTTTATTTTGCCAAACTCAAAATTAAAATCGCACAAGTCGGCTATCTTTGTTGTATTAGAAATTGCCTCAGGAATATCACTAAAAAGAGCCAACATTTCTTCATACGATTTCAAATAAAATTCATTAGTATTAAAAGATAATGGATTTTCATCGCTTAACGTTTTACCTGTGCCAATGCAAATAAGAACGTTTTGCATCTCACTATCATCTTTATTTACATAGTGAACATCGTTTGTAGCCACAAGCGGAATTCCCGTTTCAGACGAAATATTTCGCAAGCCATTATTAACGATAATGTCTTCTTTATAATCGTGATTTTGTAATTCCAAATAAAAATTACCGCGTCCAAAAAGTTTGTCAAAATAAATAGCGGTTTGCTTTGCAGCATTATAATTGTTTTGCAATATCTTCGTAGGAATTTCACCTGCAAGGCAAGCAGAAAGTGCAATTAATCCTTCGCTATGTTCTTCTAACAATTCTTTATCAATACGCGGTTTAGAATAAAAGCCCTCGGTAAAGGACTTAGAAACTATATATATTAAATTTTTATAACCAATTTCATTTTTACATAATAAAACTAAGTGTGAGTATCTTGAGTCAAGCACCTTATCTTTATCAAAACGGGTACGAGGCGCAACATAAACTTCACAACCGATAATTGCTTTTATACCCTTTTGTTTCGCTTTTTCATAAAATTCAACGGCACCATACATAACACCGTGGTCAGTAATAGCAATAGCCTTTTGACCCATAGACGCAGCGGCATCTATAAGTTGATTTATTCTGCAAGCACCGTCAAGCAGACTATATTCAGTATGAACATGTAGATGTACAAACTCACTGCCGTTCAACTTTTATACTCCTCTGCTATTTCTATTAAGCGATTTAATCTATGATTAAGGCCGGATTTTGAAATTCCACCTAAAGCTGAAAGTTCTGCTAAAGACATATCAGGATTTTTAATTCTTAATTCTGCAGCAATTTTCAATTCATTAGAAAGGGATGAAAGTTTACCTGCTTTTTGCAAAACTGAAATAGCTTCTTTTTGCTTTACCGCTGCAATTACAGTTTTACCTATATTGGCAGTTTCGCAGTTTTTAGCACGGTTAACCTTGTTTCTAAGTTCTTTAACAAGAGCAGAATCAATAACCTCAAGAGATTGCTTATGTGCACCTATAAACGTTAAAAAGTCTGAAACATTTTCGCTGCCTTTAAAGTAAACAACATAATGTTCTTTTCGTTTTGAAAGACGTGCATTTAACCCCTGATTAACCAAAACCGACTGTAGCGAAATTGCAACCTCTTCTCTTAAAGTTTTAATTTCTGCATGAAAATTTTTCTCAGGGTCGGTTATAGTTCCTGAAACCATAAATGCCCCTCTTGTAAAACTTGCTAAACAGTCTTCACAAGAGAATGCATCGGTAATATACTCTTTTTCAATAACATCGGTATAAAGGGTTGCCACATTAATAATATCGGAAGATAACGAGTATCTCCCTGATTTAAAGACAATCTCTGGGTTAAAGCAATAAATAAACTTAATAATTGAAGCCATTCTGTTTGATATTTCTTTTTTATCGCTTGAAAAGAAAATATCACTATTTGAAAAATTTTTGCAAAACAATAGCATACCATACAACTGAGAGTACGCGCAACAAACAGATGGTTTAATTTTGCACAATTCACTTTTAAGTTCGGACGAAAAAGACATACTCTTTTAACCTACTTTTCAATATCTCTGTGGTTTACATTAACCTTAAGCCCTTTACTTTCAAGGTGCTTAAAAAGTTTCTCGGTTAACAAAACCGAACGATGTCTGCCGCCAGTACATCCAATAGCAATTACAAGTTGACTTTTGCCTTCATCTTTATAAAGAGGAATTGTAAAATCAAAGAAATCAATAATTTTATTAAGAAGTTCCTTGGACTGCTGGAAACCCATAACATAATCCTCAATTTCTTTATCCTTACCCGTTAAAGAGCGAAGTTCATCAACATAATACGGATTCGGTAAACATCTTACATCAAAAACTAAATCAGCATCTCTGGGGGTTCCATATTTAAAGCCAAACGACATGCACTGTATGCTGGTATGACATTCGTTTTCAGAAACAAAAATATCATTAATCCTCTGTTTTAACTGTCTATTAGAGATGTAAGTAGTATCTATGGAGCAATTTGAAACAGAATGAATCTCTCTTAACAAATCACGTTCTTTTAAAATAGCATCTCCTACAGATAAATTCATACTTGTTGACAGAGGATGTACCCTTCTATTTTCCTTAAATCTACGTATTAACTCATCATTAGATGCATCTAAAAATAAAACATAAGGTTCTACCCCTCTGTCTTTAATTAAATTAAGTGTATCTTCAATTTCATTAAACATTTCACCACCACGAAGATCGGTGGTAACGGCAATTTTTGAAAGATTGCCGCCCGAACGAACACCTAAATCAATTATAGACGGAATTAATACAGGCGGAATATTATCTATACAAAAATATCCTATATCCTCAAAAGCTTTTGATGCTTGAGATTTTCCTGCTCCAGACATTCCTGTAATTACAATGAAATCAAGTTTTAAATTATCTGCCAATTATTTTAACCTCCGGCTCCAATACAACACTTTTTTGCATATATACTTCTTGTTTAACCTTTTTAATTAAACTTAAAACATCATTGCAACTGGCATTACCTTTGTTTATAATAAATCCCGCGTGTTTTGTGCTTACCTCAGCATCGCCAACAGATGCGCCTTTTAATCCACATTCATCTATCAGCGCAGCAGCATAATATCCCACAGGTCGTTTAAAAGTACTACCTGCACTAGCATATTCAAGCGGTTGCTTTGATTTCCTACGTTCAATTAAATCATCCATTTGAGCTTTTATTATTTCTGTTTTTTCAGGCTTAAGTAAAAACTTAGCACTTAAAATTACACAATTTTTATTTGAAAAAACACTACTCCTATAACCAAGTTCTAAAGCCGAAACGTCTGCAGTTACCAGTTGACCCTCTTCATCAATATAGGTACACTCGGTAATTACATTACATATTTCGGAACCATAAGCGCCCGCGTTCATGTATATAGCTCCGCCAATTGTACCGGGGATACCCCAAGCAAACTCTAATCCGGAAAGTCCATTTTCTAATGCAAAACTGCAAACTTTAGAGAGTTTCACACCTGCACCACACTCAATCTCCAATGCAGAAGTAAGTTTTATATCTTTAAAATGCGAAAGATAAATAACTGCACCATTAATTCCGCTGTCAGACACAAGCAAGTTTGAACCGTTGCCTAAAACAAAATACTCAAAATTATTCTTTGCACACCAAGCAACTAAAATTTTAATTTCACTAATTGTTTTTGGGTAACAGATAAAATCTGCATTACCGCCTATACGAAATGTTGTATAGTCAGACATTTTAACGTCGGTATTAAATTCAATATCATTGTCTATCAAAAACTGCTTAAAAGCACTGTTCATTGATGCACCTCAAATTAATAAATCTTATCAAGCATAGCGGCACCAATTATGCCTGCATCGTTGCCTAAAACTGCCGTTTTAACAACCGTTTGCTTTTCTATATTTCTTGAAAAGCGTTCCGTTTCAACAACTTTATTTACGCGGGTTAAAATGTTTTCCCCTTCTTTTGAAACGCCGCCACCTATGCACAACACCTCAGGTTGAAATACGTTTATAATGTTTGTAATTCCACACGCTAAATAGTCACAGTACTCGTCAACAACCTCAGTGCCTGCATTATCATTTAATCTCATAGCATCAAATGCTGTTCTACCATTAACTAAATTTATATCACCATTAACCAATTCCCACATTTTACTATCTTTACATATCTGCATTTTTTCTTTTGTTAATCTAATAAGACCTGTTGCTGAAGCATATGCCTCAAAACATCCTTTTCTACCGCAGGTACATTGAGCGCCACCATGAACAATAACCGTATGACCGAGTTCTCCGCCAGCAAAATTACTGCCCAGAAGCATCTTGCCGTTGATAATTGTACCGCCACCAACGCCTGTACCAAGAGTAATTGCAACAAAGTTATCTGCGCCTTTACCTGCTCCGGCAACCATCTCACCTAAAGCAGCAGCATTTGCATCGTTATCAATATAAATCTTTTTACCTATTCTTTTTTCTAGTAATTCTACAATAGGCACATTATTAAAGCCTAAATTATTTGAAAAACCAATTACGCCGGTTTTAGGGTTAACCGAACCGGGCGCACCAATACCTATGCATTCAACTTCATCAATAGAAATTCCCGCATCTTCAACAGCATCAAACGTAGCAGCAGCTATATCATCACAAATAGCTTCGGCAGCTCTTGGAGCATTTGTCTTCCGTTTACCCTTGCCAACAATCATATAATTGTCATTTACTACACCAACAGCAATATTGGTGCCACCTAAATCTATACCAATTCTATACATAATATTACACCTATCAACTTTCCATACCAAGTTTTTCTAATAATTCTGCCGCAGCATTATACCCCATCTTTTTTTGTCTATTATTCATGGCGGCAACTTCAATAACTACAGCTAAATTTCTTCCAGGTTTAACGGGAATCGTTACAGAAACTACATCCAAACCTAAAATATTAATAGTTTCAGAATCTAGACCCATCCTATCGTAAGTTTTAGTAGCATCCCAAGTTTCTAGATTTATAACCATATCAATTTTCTCGGTAAGTTTAACAGAACCCATACCGAAAATTCTTCTAACATTCACAATACCGATACCGCGAAGTTCAATAAAGTGACGAATATTTTCCGGTGCAGAACCTACAAGCGCTTTTGAAGACACCCTTTTAATTTCAACCGCATCATCAGCAATTAAACGGTGTCCTCGCTTAACAAGTTCAATAGCAGTTTCACTTTTACCGATTCCACTATCTCCAAGAATTAAAACACCTTCACCGTACACCTCAACCAAAACACCATGTCTAACAACACGAGGTGCTAATTGAACATTCAAATAGGCAATAAGTGACGACATAAACTCTGACGTACCAACACGAGTGGTATACATCGGAACTCCATACTTTTTAGCAGCGTTTAGCATAATTTCAGGAACCGGCAAGTCACGAGTTATAACAACAACAGGTGGTTTTGTTGCAAAAAACTTATCAATAATTTCCGCCTGTTTTTCTTCAGTATGATTATGCAAAAAACTATCTTCACTTTTACCAATAATTTGTATTCTACTATTATCGTAAAATTCATAATAATCACTAAACTGAATACCGGGTTTATTAATTTCTGTGCTTGAAATTAATACCTCCTCAGGATTAACGGGAGAGTATATTTCAATAAGCGAAAATTCATTAATTATTTTACCCAAGGATACAGAAAATTCTTTTTTCATAATCTACCTCCTAGCATAGTTATAAGTATTATACTATAAAATATTGTAAATTCCAAGTGTTAGCAAAAAATTTATATAAAATTATTGAAAATTTGCATTAGTATGTTTATAATGTATTTAATATACAGTTAATATTTGGAGGTAATTTAATGAAACTTGGTATTGTTGGTTTACCAAATGTTGGAAAGTCAACACTTTTTAATGCAATAACATCTGCAGGTGCACAATCTGCAAACTATCCGTTTTGCACAATTGAGCCTAATGTTGGCATTGTTTCTGTGCCCGATGAAAGATTGGACAAGCTTGCAGAAATATACACCCCAGATAAATTCACACCCGCTACTATTGAATTTGTTGATATAGCTGGTCTTGTTAAAGGTGCATCCAAAGGTGAAGGTCTAGGAAATAAATTTTTATCTCATATTCGCGAAGTTGATGCTATTGTACATGTTGTTCGTTGCTTTGACGATACAAACATTGTACACGTTGATGGTTCGGTTGACCCTAGTCGTGATATTGAAACCATAAATCTAGAATTAATTTTCGCTGATATGGAAATGGTTGAAAACAGAATTGCACGCGTTACCAAAATGCTTAAAGGTGATAAAAAATTACAGCCTGAAGTTGATTTTCTAAAGCGTTTGTACGATCATTTAGAAAGCGGAAAACCTGCACGTTCACTTGAAAAAAGTGAAGAAGAAACAGATATGTTAAAAGAGGTTTCTCTTCTTTCGCTAAAACCGGTTATTTATGCTTGCAATATGAGTGAAGTTGATTTTAGTAGCGGATATGAAAATAACAATTACTACAACAAGGTAGTTGAAATAAGCAAACTTGAAAACGCTGAAACTCTTCCAATTTGTGCAGAGTTAGAAGCTCAGATTTCTGAACTTGAGGCAGAAGAAAAATTAATGTTCTTAAACGAACTTGGATTAGAAAAATCAGGTCTTGAAAGATTAATCCAAAAATGCTATGAGTTACTTGGCCTTATTTCATACTTAACTGCCGGCAAACCTGAGGTTAGAGCATGGACCATAAAAAAAGGAACGAAAGCTCCGCAAGCTGCAGGTAAAATTCACACCGATTTTGAGCGTGGCTTTATTAGGGCAGAGGTTGTATCATTTGACGATTTTATAGCTAATGGTGGTAATATGACTGCAGCCAAAGAAAACGGTCTTGTAAGAAGCGAAGGCAAAGAATATGTTATGAAAGACGGAGATATTGTACTCTTTAGATTCAACGTATAAACGAGAGGTGCTTTTAATGGAATCAATAAACAAATATATTGACCACACCAACCTTAAGCCATTTGCAACTAAACATGACATTGAGGAACTATGTAATCAAGCAATTAAATATAATTTTGCATCTGTTTGTGTAAACCCCAATTATGTGAAATTTGCAAGGAATTTATTAAAAGAAACTGATGTTAAAGTTTGCACAGTAATCGGTTTTCCTCTTGGTCAAAACACAACCGAAATCAAAGTAAAAGAAACCGAACAAGCACTAAAAGATGGTTGCGATGAATTTGATATGGTAATTAACGTTGGTGCACTTAAAGATAACGATGTAGATTACGTATATAACGAAATTGAATCAGTTGTTAAAGCAGCATCAGGGAAAACCGTCAAAGTAATTATTGAAACAGGTTTATTAACCAATCAAGAAAAAATTATATCAACTAAACTTGCATGCAAAGCAAAAGCGCATTTTGTTAAAACGTGCACCGGTGTTTCAAAAGGCGTAGCAACTGAAGAGGATGTAAAACTTATAAGCAAAAACCTAAGCGGAAACACCAAAATAAAAGCTTCAGCAGGTATAAAAGATAAAGAAACTGCTATCGCGCTAATTAATGCTGGTGCATCACGTATTGGAACATCCTCAGGTATTGAAATAATAAAATAACAAAAATCCCACGCTATGTAACTACTACAAAGCGTGGGATTATTTTATTGTTTTCTAGCAATAGCATACTCATCGTCAAGCCTAAAATATGGGCAATTTTCTACTTTGCTGGAAATAAATCTATAAAACTCATCTTCATCTAAATTAACAAGGCATTCGTAAAAATCTTCATCCGAATTATATACATAGTTTACACATTGTTCGCAATTAACCATTAGCATCCTCCCCTATTCAGTACGTAATGCAACCACAGGATCTTTTTTTGCAGCAATTCTTGAAGGTAAAATACCTGCGATTAGAGTTAAAATCATACTAATTAAAACAAGTATTATGGCACCAATTGGATATAAAACTGCGTTTAGATTTGGTATGCCGGTCAAAGCATGTAAAATTAAATTAATCAATAAATTTATAAGCAACGTTATACCTATTCCTAGCGCACCGGAAGTGAATCCTATAATTAACGTTTCGGCATTGAAAACACGTGAAATATCTTTTTTAGAAGCGCCTATTGCTCTTAGTATGCCAATTTCTTTAGTACGCTCTAATACAGAAATATACGTGATAATGCCAATCATAATTGAAGAAACAACTAACGAGATTGCAACAAAAGCAATTAAAACATAAGAAATTGCATTAATTATAGTTGTTATTGACGACATAAGCAATGCAACATAATCAGTATAATTAATTTCATCACTTTCGTTAACATTGTCGTTATATTGCACTATCTTATTAGAAATTTCATCCTTATCTTCAAAAGTATCTGCATATAAATTGATTTTTATAGGAGAATTAACGTCAACACAACCAAGTTTGATAAGATTTTCTTCATAGGTAGAATTGGATATAGTTTGTGGCATATAGTTATCATATAAATTTGCTAACTTTTTTGCATCATATGATGCAATTGTAGTTAGAAGCATAGCGCTAAGTTGGTCTGCAGTATAGCTAGCAAAATGTTCTTCTACATTTAAAGCATACTGTTCTTTAACAGCCTCGCCAAACATTTTATAAATATATTCATCAAACTTATTTTGATCCATAGAATTTAGATATTTAACAAGGGTGTCCTTATCCATATCGTTTTCATCGGCTCTTTCTAAAACCATGTTAATAATTTCGTCTTTAGTTTTGTCGCCGATAATTGTTGTTATTTGTTGTGAAATATACTCTTTATCTGGTACAGAACTTATTGTAACGAACATTTTTGCTTTATCGCTTTTTGAAAGATTATTGAAATATTTTGTTATATCATCAGCCTTTTCATCATCGGTTAAAATAACTTCTTCACCATTATCAAACTTTAGTCCCGAAAGCACATCGGTATCTTTATTCTTAAGTTGTTTTTTAACAACCTCATTTTCATAAGCTTTATCAATAACATAATCAGTTAGTGCTGAAGTATAAGCAATAGATCCACTTATCATTGATGATGAAGCGTCTGTATTAGGCCTTAAGATACCGCAAACGTTAAGTTTTGTGCCATTATCATACAAATATTCCAAGCCATCATTTGTAAGCGATAAATCTTTATATTGCTTTGTTGCCCTATCATAACTATACATATCGGAGGCAAGAATTAAATTAAACTCCATCTCACAAATTTCTTTATATGACCAACTATTCTCTTTATGCTTAATTTTTTCTCCATTTAAAGCAGCCTTCATAATTTTCTTCATATTTTCAGAAGATTCAAGGCCAAGCGCATATAAACACAAATCGCTTATTTCGTTGTTTTGATCAACTATAAGCATAATATCATTATATTTTTTTGGCCAAGAGCCATAAATAATATCATACTGTTCTTCTAAAATCTCATTATGAAGCACACCGTTTTCGCCAGGCAATAGTTCTTCCCACACGTTCATACTGCCAAAACCAGCAATCATTGGATTTTTTGACATAGCTGTTTGGGATAACGAATCCTCCGTAAAACCGTAAAGTTCAGAAACTAAATCTTCTATATCAGATTTAATAATTTTATTTTCGGTATCTTTCGTATAAATATTTAGATTCAAATCGTATTGATATTGAACCGCGCTTAAATTTTCACCAAAAGGATCTGAATCTTTTTCAATGTATTTTTTGAATTTTTTCAGATTATTCTTGTTAGTTTCGGTTGAATTGAAAGCATTAATCATATCATAAAACGCTGAACTTGAATAAACCTTATCAAGTTTATGATCAACCTCTTTTTCATCCGCACCCATAATATTACGCATTAACTCGGTTGCATCTACCGATTCCGCTTCAATGGTAATTGGATAAGAAGAAAGCGTATCTTTTTGAACAGAATCAATATACGCTTTAACACCAGACGATACAGATAAAATCAATGCTATGCCTATAATTCCAATAGAGCCTGCAAACGATGTAAGTAACGTCCTTGCTTTTTTAGTCAACAAATTATTAAGAGAAAGCGATAGTGCTGTTATAAAAGACATAGAAGGTTTTAAACTATCATTAATATTGTTTAACGTTTCTTCTGCTTCCGCGGGCATACTATCCGAAATAATATTGCCATCTAAAAGTTTAATAATTCTTGTTGAATATTTTTCGGCTAATTCAGGATTATGCGTAACCATTATTACAAGTTTTTCTTTAGATATTTCTTTTAAAATATCCATAATTTGAATGCTTGTTTCGCTATCAAGTGCACCCGTTGGTTCATCCGCTAACAAAATATCAGGATCGTTTACCAATGCACGAGCGATTGCAACACGCTGCATTTGCCCGCCCGACATTTGAGCTGGCTTTTTATTAATTTGGTCTTTTAAACCAACCTTAGTTAAAGCATCAATAGCTTTCTTTCTGCGAACTGATTTTGGAACGCCAGACAGGGTTAATGCAAGTTCAACATTAGAAAGGACAGATTGATGTGAGATTAAATTATAACTTTGAAAAACAAAACCAACTTTATGATTACGGTAGTTATCCCAATCTCTATCTGTAAAAGATTTTGTGGATTTACCATTAATAATCAAGTCTCCACTTGAATACTGATCTAGACCACCAATAATATTTAGCAAAGTGGTTTTTCCGCAACCAGATTGTCCTAAAACCGAAACAAACTCTGCATCTCTAAAGGATAGATTGACATTCTTTAATGCTCTAACATTAACATCTCCGCCAATATAATCCTTAATAATATTTCTCAATTGAAGCATCAAAAATCTCCTAAGCTAATTTTTGGATTATTTTACCACACAAATAATAATAAAGTGTAAATAAAACTTAAATTATACCTGAATTCATCATAGACTTAACTGCAAGCATTACACCTATTCTGCCGCTATCAAAATTGATACCACCCTGCATCCAAGCAGCAAACGGCTCTCTTAATGGTGCATCTGCAGACAATTCAATTGAAGCACCGGAAATAAAAGCACCGGCAGCCATAATAACCTTACTATCGTATCCAGGCATATCCCATGGCTCTGGTACAACAAAAGAATCAACAGGTGCGCCCGACTGCATACCTTGACAAAATGCAATTAGTGCTTTAGGAGTGTTAAGCTTAACTGCCTGTATTATATCACCTCTGATTTCATCAACGCTCGGAGTCACATAATATCCGAGTTTTTCCATAATTGCAGCAGTATAAACCGCAGTTTTGAGTGCTTCACCTACCACGTGAGGAGCGTTAAATAAACCCATAAACAGTTCACGCGTATGTCCTAAAGTACAACCAACCTCTCTACCAACACCAGGACAAGTAAGCCTATTTGCACACATTTCAACGTATTTACGTTTACCTGCAATATAACCACCCGTTGGTGCAATTGCACCACCGGGATTTTTAATTAAAGAACCTGCAATTATATCTGCACCAACAGTCAAAGGCTCTTCTTTTTCAACAAACTCACCATAACAGTTGTCTACAAAAATTACAGACTCAGGACTATGCAACTTAACAACGTCAACAATTTCTTTGATTTTAGCCACCGTAAGACTTGGTCTTAATGTATATCCACGAGAACGTTGAATGTATACCATACGGTAACTATTGTTCTTTAGAGCAGTGGCAATTGCTTCTAAATCCGGTGCATCATTCAATAGCGGTACTTCAGAATATTCTATGCCAAAATCTTTTAATGAACCATCAACATTACCATCAATACCCAAAACGCCAATTAAGGTATCGTAAGGCCTACCTGTAACACATAGCATTTTATCCTTGGGCCTTAAAATACCGAAAAGGCCAACCGTTAATGTATGTGTTCCTGATACAAAATTATGTCTTATTAATGCATCTTCAGCTCCAACACAATCAGCAAAAACCTGCTCAAGCACTTCCCTGCCTCTATCACCATAGCCATAACCGGTTGATGGTGTAAAATGAGATTCACTAACACCATTTTTTATAAAAGCAGATAATACCTTTTGTTGATTGTATGCTGTTACTTCAGAAATGTTTTTAAACTGTTTTTGGGCGTTTTCAAGCGCAACCTTATCAAGCTCAATTAATTTTTGTGGAAATTCAAAAAAATCATTCATTAGTTTCTATCCTTTGTAATAATATATATTTTTATGTTTATTAAAACCTGCTTTTAAATAAAAGCCTAAATTATAATCACTGCAAACAGCAAATAGATTTCCATTAATCATTTTAGTTAATTCATTCAATAGTTGTTTGCCTAGATTTAAATTCAAATGTTGTTTATCTACAGCAATCCCATTAATTAAGATCATGTTTTGTGTTTTTAAGCAGACCACGGTAGCAAATTTTTTATTAATTATAAAGGCTGCGCTATGGCGAATTCTGTGTGAAATATCTACATACCAATCATTAAACTCACCAATATAAATTTCATTAGGATATTGATTCAATATATCATAAGATTGTTTCGCAATAGAGTAATCAATATCGTATGAAATATTACCCATACCGTCAGCTATAAAATAAACCGAATTATACTTTTCTTCATTATTAAATAATGAAATATTACTTAAAACCTCACTATAACCTATCGTATTAAAAAAACTAATTAATTCTTCAGTATTAGTAAATTTATTACCGCAAACCGTTATTGCAGAATAAAATTTACAAATTACTGCAGTAACTTCCCCTGCTTCGTTTTCTTGTTGCCAAAATTTACAGAAATCAAAATTTGCACGATAAGCATAATGTAGTGAAGAAATTTTAACGAATAGCGCATCAAAGAAAGCAGTACTGGGCAATTCAACTATACTTTTAATCATATCATCACCCACTACTGCTTTATTTTTTATAATTTTAATTATTCAAATGCCATTACAAGTTCTTTAAAATGATTACCTCTTTGTGCAAAATTTGGATATGCATCAAAACTGGCACATGCAGGGCTTAACGATACAATGTCGCCATCCACAGCATTCATACGCGCAATGTTAACAGCATCAGACATATCGTTAGCATGTATAATTTTTACACTTCCGTTATAACTAGTGTCGTTCAAAACAGCCTTTTCAATTTTTTCAGCGGTTGGTCCCGTTAGAATCAAAACCTTAACCTTTTCATTTACATATGGTGCTAACGGCTCAAACGGAATATGTTTATCATATCCGCCAGCAATTAAAATAATTTTTTGATTAAATGCTTTCAATCCCGCAATAGTTCTAGTGGGACTAGATGCAATAGAGTCGTTATAATATTTAACGCCATTTAAAGTGCGAACATATTCAATTCTATGCTCAACCCCAGCAAACTCTTGCGCAACCTTAACTATGCTATCCGCACCAGCATATCCCCATACTGCAGAAATAGCCGCAAGATAATTTTCAACATTATGATCGCCAATAATTGTAATGTCGTCTTTGTTGAGAATTGGTGCAATCATCCTTCTATACGCCATATAAATCGTACCATCTTCTGCAAGCCAAGCACCATTAGACACAGGTGTTTTCATAGAAAAATGCATATACTGGCCACGTACTTCACTGCCAAAACCACGAGTTATATCGTTATCGTCATTAAGTACTGTTCTGGAAAAAGCATTTTGATGCAAAAGTATATTCTTTTTAGCGTTAATATACTCGTCCATATCTTTATGAACATCTAGATGATTAGGGGCAACGTTTGTAACAACGGCAACATCAGGACTTTTGCGCATTGATATTAACTGAAAAGAAGACAACTCAACCACAACGTAATCGTCAGGCATAATATTCTCAATTAATGGTAATAGAGGTCGGCCAATATTACCGCCTACGTGCACACGCTTACCCTCAGCTTCAAGCATTTTAGCAATTAAAGTTGTCGTAGTTGTTTTGCCATCAGAACCTGTTACTGCAAAAATTCTAGCAGGACATACCTCAAAAAACACTTCCATTTCCGAAGTAACCGCAATACCATTTTCGCGCGCCTTCACAAGTTCGGGTAAATAATAATTCATACCTGGGGTTCTAAATATAATATCAACCTCTAAGTTTTTAAGATAACCTTCACCAAGCCTTAACTCCGCACCCTTAGCCTCTAACTCATCTGCTATAACACCAATAGCCTCTCTTGTGCGGCGATCACATGCAAACACCCTAGCACCACGGGTCAAAAAATTTTCTATAAGCGGAGTATTGCTAACACCAATACCGCATACGGCAATACGTTTACCGTTTATTTTACTAAAAAAATCTTTATAATCCATTAATTTTCTCCCCTTTAGAAAATTACGTAAGAATCTATAATATATTATACTATCATTATCAAAAAAATCAATCATTTCTTTAAATAAATCTTGTTTTAAATGACAATAGATATTATAATTAAAGTACACATTAAATTTGGTGGTGAAGTAATGGATATTATATCCACATTGGCAAAAGAATTTGAATTTAACATAAGCAAGGTAGAAAACACCGTTAAGTTAATTGACGATGGAAACACCATACCTTTTATTGCTAGGTATCGTAAAGAGGTTACTGGCAGTATGGATGACCAAGTCTTGCGTGAGTTATGCGAAAGATTAAACTATCTACGCGGATTAAATGAAGAGCGCGAGCGTATTAGAGCGGTAATTTTAGAACAGGACAAGCTCACAGAGGAACTTTCGGCTAAACTTGATAACGCTGAAACTATGTCTGAATTGCAAGATATATATTTACCCTTTAGGCCAAAAAGAAAAACACGTGCATCTGTAGCTCGTCAACGCGGTCTTGAATCATTAGCTGAATTAATTTTATCTCAAGATAAAACCGAGTACGAGATTAACAATGAAGCAAATAATTTTATCAACGACGATGTGCCCGATACAGAGTTAGCAATTGCAGGAGCACTAGATATTATTGCCGAAGAAATATCTTTTGATGCCGAACTACGCAAAAGGCTTAGAAACGTATTGGGTACGTACGGTATAGTTATTTCAACTGCTTCTTCTGATGATATTAATAACACACCATATTCTATGTATGCAGCCTTTAACGAAGGTGTTTCAAAAATTGCTAACCACAGAATACTTGCAATTAACCGTGGTGAAAAAGAAAAGCAACTATCGGTCACAATTGACTATGACAAAGAAAAAGCAGTAAACATTATAGAAAAGTTTGTAGTAAAACCTAATAGTAAGTGCTATGATTTAATTAAATCTGCTGTATTAGACAGTTATACCCGCTTGATTTACCCTGCAATTGAAAGAGAGATTAGAAATAGTTTAACCGAAAAGGCTACCAATAGCGCAATTAGTCTATTTAAGCAAAATCTACACCAACTATTAATGCAACCTCCGCTTAAAAACAGGGTTGTATTAGGCTTTGACCCAGGCTACAGAACCGGCTGTAAATTAGCGGTTGTTGACGCAACCGGTGAATTAATTGAAACAAGTGTTATTTATCCTGTGCCTCCCCATAATAAGTTAGATGAAGCAAAAAAAACGGTGCTGTCATTAATTTCCAAACATATGGTAAACACTTTTGCTATTGGAAACGGCACCGCATCACACGAAACAGAAGAATTTGCATCTTCACTTATAGCGGAAAACTCACTACCTATTGACTATATGGTTGTAAGTGAAGCGGGAGCATCTGTTTATTCTGCTTCCAAAACTGCAGCAGCAGAATTTCCACAGTTAGATGTTTCCCTGCGTTCTGCTATTTCAATCGCACGTAGACTACAAGATCCATTAGCCGAATTAGTTAAAATAGACCCAAAAGCTTTAGGCGTAGGCCAGTATCAACACGACATGCCCCCTGCAAAATTAAGCGAGGCGCTAGACGGCGTTGTAGAAGATTGTGTTAACTCTGTTGGAGTTGACCTTAACACTGCATCTGCAGCTTTACTTTCTAAAATTGCAGGTGTTAATTCTACAGTTGCAAAAAATATTGTTGTGTATAGAAGCGAAAATGGTAAGTTTACAAACCGAACCGAACTTAAAAAGGTTGCAAAACTCGGCGCAAAAGCATACGAACAATGTGCCGGTTTTCTAAGAATTACAGATGGTAAAGAACCTCTTGATAACACCGCAGTTCACCCCGAAAGTTACAAAATTGCAAAAGCGTTGATCAAACAGTTCGGCACAGAAAGACTTAAAGAGATAACTATTGAGGACATTAATGAGTTTGCTAACAACAACGAGGTTGGCATTCCTACCCTTAAAGATATTATAGACGAACTCAAAAAGCCAGGTCGCGATCCACGCGACGAGTTACCACCACCAATGCTAAAAAAAGAACTTTTAAGCATTGAAAGCCTTAAAGACGGTATGGTGCTAACCGGTACTGTACGTAATATTATGGACTTTGGCGCATTTGTGGATATAGGCGTGCACGAAGATGGTCTTGTTCATATATCTCAAATGGCAACTAAATTTATAAAACATCCGACAGAGATTGTTAAGGTTGGAGATATCGTTAAAGTAAAGGTTATCGGTGTTGATGTTGCTAAAAAAAGAATAAGTTTATCCATGAAAGAAATTGACTGTTGAAAATTAGTGTAATTTGTTGTATAATCAAATTTACAGTCTAAAAAAGAAAAGAGGTGCGGTTAATGAATTTTGATGCATTAGAAGGCGGTGTTTATGGCGGTCTTGTTAGCAAAGAAAATATTAAATTACTTATTTGCTATATCATAAATAATATTAACCGCCCTTTACCCAGAGATGAATTTTGCAGTGAAATGCATGCAGAGGGAATTGCAAATTATTTTGAACTAGCTGAAGCTTTCAACGATTTATCTACTAAAGAATTAATTTTTGAAGATGCAGATGCTATTGGTGAATATGTTTTAACTGCTACCGGATACAACACTATTAACCAATTAAAAGAAAACATTCCTCTACCTATTAGAGAGCGTGCTTTTTATTCTACAATAAAAATGCTTCGCCGTATGAAATATCGTGAACAAACCAAGGTTACAGCAGAAGCTCTTGGCGGCGGTGAGTATCTTTTAAGTTGTTCTATTATGGAAGGCAATAAAGAGATGGTTACGGTTCGTATAAACATGCCTGATTTTGAAACTGCCCAGAAAGCAAAAAATATATTTTGGGATTCACCGGAAAAAGTTCATGCTGGAATTATACGATTACTAACAAATAAAAATATTGAATATAAAGAACCAACGGTTGAATTTTTGGATAAATAATTTATTTAATCAAAATAACTCTTGATTTTTATACAAAAAGAAGTTATAATATCAAGGTCAGCTTTTATGGAGAGATGGCTGAGTTGGTCTAAGGCGCACGATTGGAAATCGTGTAACGGCTTAAACCCGTTCGGGGGTTCGAATCCCCCTCTCTCCGCCACACATTAAAACCGCCCTTTTAGGCGGTTTTTTCTTTTATAAATATAATATTTTCAGTTGATAGTTATATACTATAGTTGGGTGATAAAATGTGCACTGCAATTAGCTTTAATACTAAAAATCATTATTTTGGAAGAACACTTGATTTGGAATATTCATTCAATGAAAATATAATCATTACTCCTAGAAACTATAAATTAAATTATAAACACAATAATCATCAAAAAAATAATTTTGCCATCATAGGTGTAGGCATAGTTCAAGACGATTATCCCCTATATTATGATGCAATTAATGAAAAAGGGGTATCTGTTGCGGGTTTAAATTTCCCTAAAACATGTAAATATTATAATTATGTTAAAGATAAAATTAATCTTACTTCATTTGAATTGATACCTTGGATATTACAAAACTTTGATTCAATAAATATATTAAAAAGTGAAATTAATGATATTAATATAACTAACGATAATTTTAATGAATGTTTTAAACATTCCCCTCTTCATTGGATTGTTTCAGATAACGAAACTTCAATTACAATTGAACAATCACAAAACGGTTTAAAAATACTTGATAACCCCATTGGTGTTTTAACAAATGAGCCTAGTTTTGATATGCAATTAGAAAATTTAACAAAATATATAAATCTAACGCCATATGAACCTAACAATATTTTTTGCGAATTCACAAATATTACACCAAGCAGTAGAGGGTTAGGCGGGTTTGGTCTACCGGGAGATTTATCCTCCTCTTCTAGATTTGTTCGTGCAGCTTATACAAAACTCAACTCAATTTGTGACAACGATGAAGTTAGTAGCATAAATCAGTTTTTTAATATATTAAACACCGTAAAGCAAACCAATGGATGTGTTAGGCTACCTGATAACAAATTAGAAAAAACAGTATATACAACATGCTACAATACTGATAAATGCATACTTTACTATACCACATATAATAACAGTTCAATATCTCAAGTTAATTTATTCAACGTTAATTTAGATAGTTCAGTAATAATTCAATATAACATGCTTACAGAGCCTACGATAATTAAACAAAATTAAAAACACCAATAATATCCATGATTCAATGAATATTATTGGTGTAATTTTAAGATATCTTTACCCCAGGAAAGCACCATTTTTTATGAGAATTTGTTGTACTTCTTTATGTGATACTTCTCCTGCTGTAACGCCTTTATTAGTTGCAATTGCTGCCGTGATACCCGCTGCTTCTCCCATAGCAATACACGGCGGCATTACTCGTACTGCTGCAAACGCATATCTATCTGCTGAAAGGCTTTTGCCTGCAGTCAACAAATTGTCAATATTATCCGAAATTAAGCAAGAAAGAGGTATATAGTAGTTTTCGCCCGAATGCGCTGTATAATTCACCTTATCCTTTTGGTGAATATCAATTGAATTCGCACAAACTGCAATGCGGTCATCAAACTTTTTGCATTGGCGGATATCCTCTAAGGTGAAAACAGTTTTTCCAACAATGCGACGACTTTCTCTAATACCTATATCTGTAGCGGTTGAATGAAGCTTTATATTTTGAAGCCCTGCGATATTGTTTTTTAAGAATGATACAATTTTTTGTATTTGTAACCGCTGCTCAATTTCGCTTTTTGTAATAACTTCTCCGTCAAGTTCATTTATTGGGTCGTCTACCTGAGCCATATTTACCACAAAATTTCCATCAGGTAGTTCAAAAATACGAAGTTTTCGGGTTCCACATGGGAAAGTTCCATCTTTTTTTCCTTGTTCAAGCACATCCATATAAAACCGCTCACGCATTTCCTGATGGTTATTCATATATTCATCTAACTGTTTCTTATCTACTCCGGAAATAACAAAGAACATGGAGCTGGTTTGTAACACACCATCATCATTTCCGCGCATAGTTTTTGCACCTGCCTTATACGCAAGCAGAGCAGTTCCTGTAGTATCTATAAACATTTTTGCATCTACGGAAATAATGTTATTACTGTCAGATGCATATACACGGGTAATGGAATTTCCCTCTCGGTCGCAACTCAATATATTTGTATGGTACAACAAGGTCACGCCTGATTCTAAGCACATTTGCTCTAAAACTATTTTGATAGTTTCGTAATCAAATGGCATTACACCTATGTGTCCTTTTGTACGATACCCACTGAAACTGTCACCACCATGACATTGCGATGGTGCTATGGCTCCATTCATTTTCAACAAACGTTGTTCTAATTCTAAATACAATCCCTTAATGATACGATCTTTGCCATTTGCATCATAGCAAGTCATAAAAGGAGCTACCAATCCTTTTGTTGCTGTACCTCCTAAAAATCCGCCAGATTCTATCAGAATTGTTTTAACTCCATTTCTTGCTGCGGCTACTGCCGCTGCAAAACCGCTTACGCCTCCGCCGCATACTAATACATCACAGGTATATTCTTTGTCAACTGTTAAGGTTATCTGATTCATATTATCACTCCTTTTTTATATAATAGCATTTTTACGTTGACAAATTAAATAGGTAATGCTAAAATTAAATTTATAAAATCCATCAATTATGAAGGAGAATTCAATGCAATTTCCGTTTAAAGTTATAGAATCCACTACTACAACCCGTAACAAGTTTGATACAACTGATGGTTATCAGCCCACCCATGCCCTTTTTTATCTGAAAAAAGGTGTTTTTGAGATTGAGACAAACGGAGTAAAACAAAAAATTTCTAAAGGAGATTGCTATATTCTTCCAGATTTTGTGTATTATCATCGCAACGTTATTGAGCCAATAGAGTTTGTATATGTAAAATTCGCCTTTAATGAAAGGTGCCCTTATACAATGGAAATACCAATCGGTAAGGTCACCTTTATTGACGAGAAACGTTTTCTTACAAGCATTACTACCTTAGAACAAATCATGATGACCGAAAATCCTATATATCGGGGATAT
The DNA here is from genome assembly GCA_045630515.1 of Acutalibacteraceae bacterium. GTDB lineage: Bacteria > Bacillota > Clostridia > Oscillospirales > Acutalibacteraceae > UMGS1532. The sequence goes on along the minus strand of JAZQTG010000076.1, from coordinate 41,602 downwards.
CAAGATCACCTTCTTCTTGATATTCTTTTTCAAATTTATCACGAACATCATTCTGAAAGCACAGTTGATGAACAACACACATGTTATGATGAAATAGTAAATGCCGCTATTACTTATATAAATAATAGTCTAAACAAAAAACTATATATTGAAGATATTTGTCGTAATATTGGCACAAATCCTTCTACTCTCAATTTTAAGTTTCGCAGAGAATTTAATTGTTCTGTTGGAAATTACATTCTTTATGAACGCATAAAAAAATCCAAGAGATTATTGATTGGGTCTTCCTATAGCATTGAAGAAGTTGCACGTCGTTGCGGTTTTGAAAACGTATATTATTTTTCAAATACCTTTAAAAAGCATCAAGGATGTGCTCCATCTGCATATCGCAAACAAAAAGTGAATTTGTCATAGAAACAGTATTGTTATAAAATAAAAAAACTGTGCAAATTAATTTTTGCACAGTTTTATATTTCATTAAAGAATCAGTATTTTTATTCTTCAATTGCAACACAAACACGATTATCGTTACTGCCATAATACAAATGATACTTAGAATTAAATTTAACCAAGCCACAACCAAAAATTGTAAAACCAACATGTCCAAATAGTTCATATAATTCGGTTGGTTCTAAAATAGGTTCATTGCATCTAGATATCAATTTTGTTGGATTTTGTGGGTCAAATAACGCCCAACCTATTGAATAACGCGATTCTGTTCTATGGGCAAGATACTCAGTGATACCCAATTTATTTACATAGTCATAGTTCTCTCTATCAGGAGTAGCACCATTATACATTAGCAAAATACCGTTATCTGAAACTATAGGCGGCGCAACTGATTCACAAATATGACCATCAAACATACCCTCGCGAGTGTTTAAAACAGGTTTCCTATCAGTGTGCCATGTTTTTAAATCATACGACCATGAAATAAATATAGATGAATTTCCATAATATGCCCAGTATTTACCATCAATTTTTTTAGGAATAATACAAACGGCGCGGTCTGGAAAAGCCTCGCCGCAGAACTCCCAATTTTTGAGATCCTTTGATAATGCAATTAGGCCCGGAGTTTCAATATAACTTCTAACACCTGTATATGTCAAAACATACAATTCTTCTTCCGGTAACCAAACGAGCCTCGGATCTTCAAATCCACCACCATATACGCTATTTTCATCAGCCTTTAAAAACGGTTCTTTATCCAAAACAAAATCTGTTCCATTATCACTCCATGCCCAAACAAGTGATGATACAGACCAATTGTATTTTTTAGGCTTATCATTATAATTGATACAGCGGCATAAAAGACCAACTTTATCATTATGAACTATTGCGGCAGGATTAAAAATCTGGTCAGCAGCTAGTTCGCCTTGCGGTCTTAATATTGGATTACCTTTATATCTTTTAAAGTTATTAACCCATTTAAATTCTTTGGGCAACTGATTAAGCACAGACTCACCACTAAGAAGATAGTCGGTTGTTACGCCAAATATATTTGCTAAAATAGGTATTTGGGTGATTTCAGGATATCCAATACCGCATTCCCATTTGCTAACGGTTTTATCACTAACTTTTAGTTTCTTTGCCAAGGTAGCTTGGGTCCAACCGTTAACCTTGCGAAGCTCAGAAATTATTTTTCCAATATCATTTAAATTATTATTCACAGCGGACCTCCTAGTTATTATATTTTAATTTTAGCAAAAGCTTGGCGCGTTTTCAAGTCAAATTTATATTATTTATGGTCATTTTCAGCCACAGAAAAATAATCTTTTGGAGAACAATTATGTTCTCTACTAAATACTCTATTAAAAGTTCTTAGTGAGCCAAAGCCATTATTTACAGCAGCCTCGGTTATGCTCATTCCTTCTAGGATAGAACTAATTGCAGACTCTAATCTTAATTGAGAAATAAACCGTGGAAATGACATTTCTAAGTAATCTTTAAAAAATCTACTTAACGTTCTTGAACTTAGTCCAGATATATTTGATAATTTTTCTAAATTGAAGGCGTTATCTTTATAGTTTTCAACACACATATAAATTATCCTTTCATATGTGTTTTTTTCTAAATTAAATTTTGGTATCAATTTACTACAAGATATTAAATCAAAAAACAATGCTACAGTTAAGGCAGTAAAAAGTTCTTTGTTTTTTTGAGTATTTTCATCAGCAACTAAAGAATAAATTTGATTTGCACTACTTGTAACATTTTTTGATTTGATAACGTGATTGGCTAGTGAATATTTTCTTATTTGTGGTAAATATCCATCAATCCTATTAACGTTAATACCTATGCAAGAAATATTAGTATCTCCTAAAAGTTCTAAACATTTATGAATTTCAAAAGGAAAAATTACTATAAAATCCCCTTGGTTAATGATATATTCCGAAGAGTTAACACTGAAGCGCATAGCGCCTGAAGTAACATGTAATATCTCTACATTGTTATGAAAATTAGATAATGCCAATATATTTTCAAAAAAATTAATACTTGAAGATAAATTTTCATTGCTAGATTTTAAAAACATATAATCACACTCATACTTTTCTAAAAAACCATCGCAATATTTACTACTGCGACGGTTTAATTTTTAATCTAATGGAAAATCAAAGGTTTTTGAACTGTTATCATCCGAACTATTGTTATTAGATTTATCATTATTATCTCCAAATCCAAAGTCATAGCCAAAACTAGAACTGTTATTATTTTCTTTAGTTGAATAACTAGAACTACCTTTATCTTGGCTTAATTTAACCTTAACTGTAGAAGAGACCTTTTTATTAGTTTTATATATTTTTAGTTCAATAATATCACCAGCATTAAAATTATCAATAATATCCAATAGAACTTCACCGTTAACTATCTCTTTACCATTAACGTGTGTAATGATATCGCCCTCTCCAAAACCTTTATTATAAAGGCCGCTGTCTGTGCTAATTGAACCAATATAGATTCCTTTAGGAACATTATTAACCTCAGCAGTAATGGTACCAACCTCACTATAGGTTATTCCCAGTTTGGCTCTATAAGAAACGGAACCGTCAGCAATTAAAGCCGATACAACCTTTTTCATAGTTCTGGTAGGAATAGCGTAAGAAACTGCATCATATTCATCTCCTGCAAGTTTAGATGATGTAATACCAACAACTTGACCGTAGAGATTACAAAGCGCACCTCCAGAGTTTCCCGGATTAAGAGTTGCATCAGTTTGAATAAAGGTTGAAGCGTAGTTGGTAGAATTGCCCGTTACCCTTCTTTTAGGTGCAGAAATTATACCTTTAGTTAAAGTAACAGAATCTCCGTAAGATGATGAATATCCGAGAGCTAAAACCTCTTCACCAATAACAACTTGTTCAGAATCACCAAAAGTTGCGGGGACTAAGTTTTTAACGTTTTCTTCAAGTTTTAAAACCGCTAAATCGCTTCTAACATCACCAGCTATATATTTTGCTTTAACTTCATTACCATCACTAAAACGAATTAAAAATTTAGCATTAGGTATTGAATCATAAATGTGGTCATTAGTAACGATATAGCCTTCACTTGAGTAAACTACGCCGCTAGCGGTACCATATTCTGAAGTTGACTCATTATAAACCATTATACTAACTATTGAAGGATTAACCTTATTTGCAACATCGGTGTAGTTTGATTGTTTAGACGAAGGTTTGCCTTCTAATTCAATTTTAGGAACATCAACCTTATTAGAGGTTACAGTACTTGATTTTGTATGTTTATAGTCTGATGCAAGATATCCTGCAGAAGCAGAAATTGACGCCACTAAAACCAATACTAAAATTGAGATGAAAATTTGCAAACCTTTGTTTTTAACGTTTTCAGGTTTTATAGGTTTATAATTTACTGGGTTAAAACGAGCTGAATGATACTCAAAATCATCGTCGCTGTCCTCATCATCATCTTCGTCATAATCATCATCAAAATCAATATCATTGTAAATCGTATCATTTTGCACATTAGAATTATTTGCAATTTCGGAACTGTATTCGTCCTCTATGAGCGGTGTTTCTTCAGTATCAATCAAAATATCATCTACTAATTCATTTTGACTATCTTCAATTATTCCATTCTGATTTTCTTCAATTGCATCTTGGTTTTTATTAAATATATCATCCATATTAATTCTCCTATAATTTTCTATTTGGTATATAAAAACTGAACTCGGTATATTCTGAAGGCATGCTTTCTACAGTGATTTTGCCATGATGAATATCAATAATTGTTTTAGCAATATAAAGTCCCAATCCAGTACTTTCTTTAACTGCAGAACGTGACCGATCTGTTTTATAAAACCGCTCAAATATATGTGGTAAATCTTTTGAATCAATACCAGAACCGGTGTTGCGTATTGAAAAATACACTTTATTTTTACTTAAATATATTTTAAAAGATATTACACCATTTTCATTCGTAAATTTAATTGCATTATCAACTAAATTATATATAACTTGATGTATTAAATCCATATCAGCAACAACTAAAAGTTGCGGAAGCTCATCAAGACCTACAATAGAGAGCTTTTTAGTTTCTATGCGTTGTTGCTGAGAAATTACGATCTCTATTATTTTAGAGCTAATGTCAAATTCAGATAAATTAACTTTCATTTCACCTGATTCTAATTTAGAAAGACTAAGCATAGATTGAACAAGTCTTGATAAGCGTTTTACTTCGCTACTAACTATTTTTAAATATTCGGTATGCTTTTCTTGAGGAATTGTGCCGTCAATAATACCATCAATAAAGCCACTTATAGTTGTCATAGGAGTTTTTAGTTCGTGCGAAACATTTGCTACAAAACTACGTCGTGTTGTTTCTAGATTAATTAGAGAATCGGTCATTTCGTTAAAAGCAACCGCTAGTTCCCCAACTTCATCATTAGTGGTGATTGGTATTCTCCTTGAAAAGTCACCTTTTGCCATACACCCTGCCGCTTCAGACATTAGTGCAAGTGGTTTTGTAAGTCTATAAGTGGTATAGTATATAGCAAAAAACATCAATATAACAGTTACAATTAATGATAACAAAAACATACGAAGTATATTAAAGAAAAATAATATTAACGTAGATGACGGCGAGAATGCAACAAGAACTAATTCGCCTGTAAAATTACCATACGGAAACAAAGTAGCATAAGTATAGTAACTAGCATTAATGTTGCCGCCAAAATTACCAATTTCATAAAAAGATTTATCTTTAATGGTTGCATTTAAAATATGTTCAGGCAATACAAATGATGTATGTTCACAATTCGTGTGTTCTCTAAAAAATTCGCAACTACAATAAACAGATTCCCCATTTTTTGTAGAAAGAATAAACTCCGCATTATTAACATTACTAACCATTGAAGTAACATCATTCATAACACTAAACAAATCATTTTGACTTAAAGATTTAATTCTATTAATCTCACTAAAAGAGTTACAACAATCTTCAAGAATTTCACGTTTTTCGCTAGAATGGAAGTTTATCATAAACACAGCAAATACAGTTATCAAAAACACCAAACTTAGCATTACTACGCCAACAGTTAAAGAAAAATATTTTTTAAATATTTTAAGCTTTAGCTTCATTTATTCACCTGCTATTATTTTACCTCAAATTTGTATCCGACACCCCAAACAGTTTTTAACGACCATTCTTTAGATATACCTTCAAGCTTTTCTCTTAAACGTTTTACGTGGACATCAACAGTTCTGGAATCACCATAATAATCAAAACCCCAGACCTCGTCTAAAAGCTGGTCGCGAGTATATACTCTATTCGGATTACTTGCTAAATGGTATATAAGTTCAAGTTCTTTTGGCGGAGTGTCAATACTTTTACCATTAACAATAAGCTCATAATTAGTAAGGTTAATTCTTAGATTATCAAAGGAAACTTCTTTTATATTATCGTTGGTATCGGGCAAAGAACGTCGCAATACCGCCCTAACTCTAGCAATAACTTCTTTTGCATCAAAAGGTTTTGAAACATAGTCGTCTGCACCTAGTTCAAGGCCCAAAACTTTATCAAATGTTTCACCCTTAGCGGTTAACATAATTATAGGAAGTTTTGATGTTTTACGAATTTCTCTACAAACCTGCCAACCATCCATTTTGGGTAACATAATATCCAAAAGCATTAGATCAGGTTTTTCCGCATCAGCGAGTTTTACAGCTTGTTCACCATCAACTGCAACAATTGTAGAAAATCCATCTTTTTCTAAGTATAAACGTAACAGTTCGCAAATATTAGAATCATCATCAACAATAAGAATTTTATTATCCTTCATATTGCAACCATCCTTTCAATAGCATTTTACTACAAAAATTAGTAAATAATATTAATAGAATATGAATAATATATGATATATAAATTTTGGCAGACGAATTATTCCATCTGCCAATTTAATAATAGATTAAGTTTTAGTAATATGGCACACAGTGAAGCCGAGTTTATTAGAAACATAATCGCAAATATCTGCAAATGCTGCTTCTACTTGAGATACAGTACCTGTAATAATCAGTGTTCCGCTAAATCTATCAACAAAGCTTAAATTTGCACCCGAAGATTTAATTGCTATATCTGCAGTAATAATTGCAGTTTCAGCTGGACTTACTGTTAATATACCAATAGCAGAACCAACATAATCAACTTTGGGGTCTAAGCCAAGTTTTTGATATAAAACTTTATCAGGATTAGCAATTATATGCGCAAGGGTAATTTGTTTACCTGGAACAAGTTCTTGTATTATTCGCAATTTATCTTTAAACTCTAGACTATTAATGTCCATAAAATCACCAATAATATTATACAGCGATTTAATATTAAAGTCAATTAAAAAATGCAGCATAACTGCTGCATTTTTTATGTTATCTCTTGCTTAATACTTCGTTTTCGTATTTTTCAACTTCTTTAAACCAAGCCATACCAACTGGCACGCCGCACTCTTTACAGTACATATCCCATACCGCACCAAACGGTAGAGTTTTAACCTCTTCTTGTGCAACAATCAATTCGGTAAGTTTACCATCATTCTGCAACGATTTTAAGTAATCGTTAGGTGTACACATAGCACTTAATAAAGCTTTTTGCCAACTTCTAAATCCAACAGCCCAAGCAGCGATACGGTTAATGCTTGCATCAAAGAAATCAAGCGCCATATATACTCTATCAAGAGCATCGTTGCGAACTATTTCTTTAGCCATCTCTTTAGTTTCATCATCAAACAAAACTGCATGGTCTGAATCCCAACGAACACCGCGGGTAATATGTAATGCAATTTCAGGGAAGAAGCAAAGCAAAGCAGGAATCTTATCCGAAACAACCTCTGTTGGATGATAATGGCCATTGTCCATAAGCGGCAAACAACCATCGTGTGTTGCGGCAAAGGAAAGAGTGAACTCAGCAGAACCTGCAGTGAAAGATTCAACACCAATTCCAAATACTTTTGACTCAACACAAGGTTTAACAAGATTCTTATCAAAAGGTTCGCTTAAAATAGCCTCTATTGATTCTTTATAGCGCATTCTAGGGCCCATTCTATCAGAAGGAATATCTTTATAACCATCACCGGTCCAAATGTTCATAACACAAGGAATTCCGGTTTCCTTAGCAAAGTACTCAGATATACGAATGCATGCCTTACCATGCTCAATCCAATATTCTCTGGTTTCTTTATCAGGGCTTGATAAAGTTAAACCATCTTTAACCATTGGATGAGAGAAGAATGTTGGGTTAAAATCAATACCCATATTACGCTCTTTAGCAAAATCTAACCATTTTTTAAAATGCTTAGGTTCTAAGGTGTTTCTATCAGCTTTTTCACCAGGCTCAAATATAGCATAGCAAGCATGAAGATTTAACTTTTTGGTGCCGGGGCAAATAGACATAGCCATATCCAAGTCTGCCATTAACTGCTCAGGAGTCATTGCTTTGCCCATATAGTTGCCGGTTGTTTGAATACCGCCTGTTAAAGGACCATCTTGATCAAATCCTTTAACGTCATCACCTTGCCAACAATGTAATGCAACCGGTGCACTTTTAAGTTTAGCTATAGCAGCATCGGTATCTACACCAATGGCAGCATACTGTTGCTTTGCAAGTTCATAATTTTTGATAATGTCTAACATTTCCTTAATCTCCTCTTATTTAATATAATTTAAAAATCTTTGATAAGCCTTTTCCCAAATATCTTTATCTTCAGGTAAATATTTTTCTTCTGGGAAAGAATTAGCAATTAACTCTCTGACTTCCCATCTATCCTTTGCTTCGCCTAATGCTAACAACTGAGCAGCCATATTACCTAATGCAGTTGCCTCAACAGGTCCTGCTAAAACAGGCTTACCGATAGCATTGCAGGTGTATCGCATAAGTTGTTTATCCTTAATACCACCGCCAACTATACGTAGAGTATCAAGCTTATAGCCAATTACCTTTTCGCAGTTCTCAAGCGCTGTACGATATTTAAGTGCAAGACTTTCTAGAGCACAACGTAAAAACTCACCACGAGTTTCAGGAGGTGTTTGACCAGTTTCAATACAGAACTCACGAATCTTGTCGGTCATTCTACCAGGTGCCATAAATCTATCGTCATCAGGATCTATTAACGATTTAAGAGGAGTTGCTGCATTAACTTCAGCATCCAACGTTTTATAATCAACCTTGCCAACCTTTCTCTCAAATTCGCGTTTAATTTCACCATAAATCCAAAGACCGCTAATATTTTTAAGGAATCTAACTGTATTATTATAACCGCCTTCGTTTGTATACTGAGCATCAAAAGCAGCATCATTGGCAATAGGTTCTTCCAGTTCAACACCTAAAAGCGACCAAGTGCCACAAGACAAACAACCACATTTTTCACCTTTTTTCATCGGTACTGCTAAAAAGGCGCTACCAGTGTCATGTCCACAAACAGAAATACATTTAGTATCAATACCTGTTTCTTCGCTAATCTCAGGCAATACATCACCTAATATTGTACCAGCGGGAGTGATTTTTCGGAGAATGTCTGTAGGTATGCCAAATTTATTTAAAAGATCATAATCCCAATCTTTATTCTTTAAACTATACATTTGAGAAGTAGACGCAATAGAAAATTCACAACTCTTCTTGCCCGTAAGCAAAAAGTTAAAATAATCCGGAATGAATAATAAATCTTTTGCATCATCTAAAATTCTAGGATATTTTTCCTTTAACGAGGTTAATTGAAACAATGTGTTAAATTTGATAAATTGTATACCTGTTCTTTTATAAAGTTCTTCTGCAGGAACAGTTTCAAATGCTTTTTCCATCGCACCATCGGTTAAGCAGTCGCGATAGTTAAAGGGGTTGTTTAACAACATACCATTCTCATCCAGAAGTGCAAAATCAACACCCCAAGTGTCAACACCTATACTATCAATATCTTTAATTCCTGCACGTGAAATATTAATTAAACCCTGTTTGAGTTCGTGAAACAGGCGTAAAATATCCCAATATATGTGTCCATTAATTTTAACTGGCTGATTGTCAAAACGATGGTATTCTTCAATGCTAATTTTGTTACCATCAAACTCGCCCAAGATTGCACGACCGCTTGTTGCGCCGTAATCAAAAGTAACTAACTTGCGGTTAGCCATTAGGAATCACCTCTAATAATATTAATTTCGTAATGCGAAAGATTAACCTTTATAAATAATTTTTTCTTTAATTGAAACGTTTCTGTAGCCAAGTTCATATCCTACAAAACACACAACTATTTTAATTAATAGCGGTATTATCATAACGAACATACCAGTCCATGAAAAATCACTAGGAGAATTGTTTAACACCGCAACAAGTCCAACCGTGCCGTTTTTATTTTCCACAAACATGTTAAGTAATGGTAGATATGAAGCATTGACAAAGCCAAATAACGTCATAGCAAATTTAACTGGGTATAAAATTTTTGAAAGTAGCATAACTAGGTACGATACAAAAAATGCACCACTTGAAAACAAGCCAAGTTTTATGCCAATAAACATATTGTGTTGTCTGTTTGCAATCTTATCAGAATTATTGCTATGCGAGCCAAATCCCCAAGCGTTGCTATAAATCATAAATGTAGTCACAACAAACATTAAGATTCCAGAAAAAACTTCAGGGAAAGCGTCTTTACCATAAATTTTGTTGTAATATACACTTTCTGTGCTTTCGGGCACTTCCCTGTTTTCATCATCTTTAAAATAGTATGTTTGTGTCTGTTTTTCTGAAATAGCCTCACCATCGCTATTAAATTCCATAACGGTTTTTGTATAGCCAATTACAGACGGATTACCAACACTTCTATATATAAAAAGCACCGACATATAAACGATAATACACAAAACAGCAGCCAAGCAAGAGTTAGACATTATTTTTTTAACCGCTTCACCAAAAGTTTTTGGATAATTATCGGTTTCATAGCGTCTATTATAATTCATTTCAAACCTCTATTCAGTAAAAAAAGTCTCCTCAACCATAGCACAAATGCAGTGGTATATCGGTAAATGGAGTTCCTGAATCTTAAAAGTTTCATATTCAGGTGCAATTATGCAAATATCACTAGCCAGTTTTAGTTTACCACCATCACGACCTGTAAGTCCGATTACAGTCAAGCCTAAGCCTTTGGCAAGATTGCAAGCCTTTAAAACATTACAAGAATTGCCAGATGTTGTAAGACCAATCAGCACATCACCTTTTTTACCGTAACCCAATACTTGTTGAGCATATACATTTTCGGAATCAACATCATTTGCAAATGCAGAAATTATACCTGAATTTTCTGTTAAATTAATTGCAGGTAGCGATCCTTGAAGATTATCTAAAAGGTCGTCGGTTATATCCGAACAGTTATCTTTAAGTTCTTTTCTTTGCTCAGCACTTAATGGTCTTAATTTTAAAAAGCCTTTCATAAGTTCACCAACGATGTGCGAACTGTCACTTGAACTGCCTCCATTACCACATATTAGTACTTTTCCGCCAGTTTTATAACATTTAACAATAGCATTAACAGCTTTAACAACGTCATCCCTACAATTTTTAAGTTCAGGAAAACGAGTTGTAAGTTCCAAAATTTTATCCATAACAAACACCTTTACATTCCGTATACTGCAGTTGTAATTGCAGCATAATCGCCTAAATTTTCATCTAATTCTGCAGGAACTACCTCGCAAACCTTTGCAGACAATCCCAATGCTTCACGATCAATAACCATTTTTGCAGGCTCCCACAATAGATTGTGCGAACGTTTAAAAATGCTACCTAATACTATTCTTTGCGGATTAAGTATATCAATTAACACAGAAAGCCCTCTGCCAAGATATTCACCGCATTTACGATATACCTCACGGGCAACTTCGTCGCCGTTGTCTGCCGCATCCGCGATGGTTTTCGCGTTAATACCTTCGGGTGCTATTGCAGGATCAAAATACTGCGGGCAATTACCAGCTTGATATGCCTCAAGACCTAGGGTATATCCTAACTGAGCGAGACCGCCACCGCTGCAAAATCCCTCAAACGAGCCTGATTTATGAAAACCAACGGGACCATTTTCAGAAAGCCTAATATGACCCGCCTCACCTGCATTATCATTTGTACCAGCGTACAGTCTACCATCTAAAATAAGACCTGCACCTAGTCCAGTGCCAAAGGTCATAAAAATCATATTTTCTGTACCTTTTCCTGCGCCATATTTCCATTCTGCAAGTGCACAAGCGTTAGCATCGTTTTGAAGGCTAACAGGAATACCATACTTATCTTTTAAAATATCAACAATATGTATGTCATCCCACTTAGGAAGATTTGGCGGACGCATAATAACGCCCCGTTTTGAATCAAGAGGACCACCGCACGAAATGCCAATTGCATCAATTTTGCCATCAACAACAATTTGGTCAATTATCTTACAAAACTCATTTATGATGTCATATGGATCTTTATCGTTGTCGGTTACGAGTTTTTTCTTATTTATAATTTCTATGTTATCTTTAGTAACATTTGCATATATAACGGCACATTTTGTACCGCCAATATCAATTCCAATAATTTTTTTAATATTAGACATGGACTTCTCCTAAAACTATTCGTTTGATAATTAATAGAGCAACTACGAAAGAATTATTGATTTAGCAATTATAACATCAACAACAGTAATGGATCCGCTTCTATCAATATCAGCAGCTTTAAACTCTAAAGACGTACTCTTAACAGTAGTACGTTTTGATGCATAATCATTAATCTTCACTAAATCGGTAGCAGTAACTTTACCATCCCTTTTATAAACATCACCGTCAACCACAATAGTATGGGTATCGTTGCCATTATAATTAACAGTAACACCGGTCTTAAGGGTGGTAGAACTTACATTGATTTTTTCAGAATTTGTAAATCTTTTTTTGAAATTAGATACAGAGGTTCCAGGTTCAACCCCTAAAACATAGTTACCCTCAATTTTATAAACTTCAGACTCAAGAAAGTTAATTTCATCTTTAATGGTGTCATCACCAAAGTTAGTATTATCTCCAAAATTGTCTAAAGCAAAGCAAACCGGCAAACTGAATAAATTTAATACTAAAATCAAAGAAATTATCTTTTTGAACATAATAAGTTTCCTCCGTTCATAAATACCTAAGTATATTCTAACAAAAAGCAAAAATCAAGTCAATGCTTTTTAGTGATTTTTCTGCAAAATATATTAGTTTTTATACAATTTAACATACTGAGTTGGAGACATGCCAAATTCAGTTTTAAAACACCGTGAAAAATACGTAACATCTGCGAAACCACAGGTTTCACTAATACTTCGTATATTGACCTCAGACTCTTCTAATAGCCTTTTCGCCATATCCAATCTGATTTTCTTTAAATATTTCATAAGCGTAGTTCCGGTGTGCATTTTAAATTTTCTGCAAAAATAAGCTTCATCGTAGTTGAATCGCTTACTAACGGTATAAGAAGAAATTTTCTCCGCAAAATTTTCGTGTATGTAATTGATTACCACGTTTATTTTCTCATCATAAACTATAGTTTCATCTTTCTCAATTAAACAGAACTTATAAAGTTTATCAATCAATGAGTATAACAAACCTAAACATGTTAACGAATTTTCATTAATTTTACTTTCGTTAATCAACATTTCTACTAACTCATATATCTCTTTATTATCGGTATATGGTGCAAATAAAACATTTTGTTCTAATATGGGTTTAATAAGTTTTTCGGTTGAAAACACTCCATTTAAAAGCATTTTTACATCAAACATAACAACATCATAACTAACACTATCTTCATCAGTAAAAGCAGTATGCAACTGCTGTGGACAAACAATGGCAATATCTCCTTTTGAAAGATGATAACAATTATCGTTTCTGTAAAAACGAATCTTTCCATCATTAATTTTTAATATTTCTAATCTATCGTGCCAGTGATCACTAAAACAACAATTATTTGGCAAAAAATTAAATGAAATTACTTTATATCCTAATTCACCATAGCTGATTGGTGTTAGTTCTTTTTTTGAAATAAGCTTCATATTCCGCCCCACAATGTCAAAATAATCAATATAAATGTCAAAAAAGTCCAACTTTCTTGGTAGAATATATGTTATCATATTATTAAACAAATATCAAGTATTAGGAGGGTATTTTTTTGAAGATAGGTGTTTTAGTTTTTTTTGATTCCAAAGATACTATTGAGGAAAAGTTTAGCAACCTTGTAAAAAACAACTTTGATAACTGCCAGTTGAATGTTTGGGATCAATCATTAATGACGGATGAGAACGTTGAATTTATCAAAGAATTAACTAAAAAATATGGTGTTACAATTTCTGCGCTTTGGTGCGGTTGGGAAGGTCCGCAAGTCTGGGACTTTTACGATGGTCCAAAAACATTAGGATTGCTACCAGAGGAATATAGAGAAAAACGCATAGACAATCTAATATGCGGTTTGAATTTCGCAAAAAAATTAGGAATAAAAGACGTTGCAACTCATATGGGCTTTATTCCTGAAAATCCCAATGACCCACAATTTTTGCCATTATGTGAAGCAATTAAAAAGGTAGCAGAACATGCAAAATCAAACGATCAATATATTCTTTTTGAAACAGGACAAGAAACACCTGTTGCTATGCTACGTTGCTTTGAACAAATTGGTTTAGATAATCTAGGCGTAAACCTTGATACCGCAAACCTAATTCTATATGGTAAAGCAAACACTGTTGATGCACTAGATGTATTTGGTAAATACGTTCGCAACATTCACGCTAAAGACGGTGTGTACCCAACAAACGGACATGACTTAGGTGCCGAAACACGTATTGGTGATGGTAAGGTGGATTTTAAAAATTTATTTATAAAACTACATAATCTTGGCTACGATAGTTACGTTACCATTGAAAGAGAAATATCAGGAGAGCAACAAAACACCGATATCTTATATGCTAGAGAATATTTAAGCAAAATTATCGGAGAAATTTACGGAGGTTAAACAATGTTAAAAGTAGGTTTAGTTGGCGTAGGAGCGATTAGCGGATCACACATTCCGACCTGGCAAAAAAACGACAATGTTGAGCTTGTTGCTCTATGTGATGTTCGCAAAGAACAAATGGACCAATATGATGGAGTTAATAAATATACCGACTATGATGAAATGCTTAACAACGAAGAGCTTGATATAATTGATATTTGTGTACCAACATTTTTACATGTTGAGTTCTCACTTAAAGCATTGAATAAAGGTATCAATGTTATTTGCGAGAAACCTGTTTCGCTTAAAAGTGGAGATGCAACAATGTTATTTCAAGTTGCAAAAGAAAATAATGTTAAATTTATGATTGCACAAGTTCTTCGCTTTTGGAACGAATACAACATTTTAAAGGATATTTACGATTCAAAAAAATACGGCAACTTATTATCCGGCTCTATGATTAGACTTAGTGCTCGTCCAAAATGGAGTTGGGATAACTGGTATACCGATGAAAGCAGAAGCGGTCTTGTTCCTTTTGACTTACACATTCATGATGCAGATTTTATGGTATATGCTTTTGGGAAGCCAAAGAATGTACATAGTTACCGTTCAAATACTCCTACACAAGATTACATAAATGCTGTATATGAATTTGATGGATTTTCAATCTGCAGTGAAGCATCATGGTATGCTGCCCCCTATCCATTTGTAGCTGAATTTCGCTTTCAATTTGAAAAAGCTGTTGTTGCTAACGAAAACGGCTCTCTTAAAATTTACGAAGCAGACGGCGAAGTTATTGACTATAGTGCTAAAAACGATTGCGAAAAAACTGAAATTTCAATACCAAAAAGTAGCGGTTATGAAAATGAAATAGTTTATTTTATTGACTGTGTGCTAAACAATAAAGACCAAAATGTTGTTACTCCAGATAGTCTTGAAACCGTTATTAATATTCTAAACAACCTTTGAGGTGTTATTAATGAAAAAACTTAGAGTAGCGGTTATCGGATGTGGAAGCATCTCTGTTATGCATCTTGACTCTATAATTGCTTTAGAAGAAGCAGAACTTGTGGCATTATGTGATATAAAGCCTCAAGTTGCTGACGAATTTGCAAGCAAGTATAAAACTAAAGCATATTATGATTACAAAGAAATGCTTGAAAAGGAAAATTTAGACGCTGTGCATATTTGCTTACCGCACTACTTACATACCATTGTTGCTTGTGAGGCTTTTAAAAAAGGCGTAAATGTACTTTCCGAAAAGCCAATGAGCATAGATTATGAAGATGCTTTAAAAGCTGTTGAAATGTCAGATATCTCAGGCCTAAAGTATGGAATAATTTTTCAATGCAGATATAACACTCCTTCAATGCTGGTAAAAAAGCGTATTGTTGATGGTAAGCTAGGTAAAGTTAAATGCGGAAGGACCACGTTGACCTGGTACAGACCCGATGATTACTACAATCATTCTGACTGGAAAGGCACTTGGGATAAAGAAGGCGGCGGCGTTATTATTGACCAAGCCATTCACTCAATTGATCTTGCGAACTGGATGATTGAATCCACTCCAACAGAAATACAATCCACCTTAAACAACCGTAACCATCCAACAATGATGGTTGAAGATACGGGTGAAGGGCTAATAAAATACGAGAACGGCGCATTATTAAGCTTTTACGCAATGAACAATTATCTTATTGATGAACCTATTGAAATTAGATTATATTGTGAAAACGGCTCTGCAATATTCTCTTACAAAAATGCCACTATTACTTATAATGATGGCACAAGTGAATCAATTGAAAACTCACCGCAAAAACTAGTTTCATATTCAGGCGGTAAAGAATATTGGGGCACCCAACATGCAGTGCAGATAAGACAATTTTATAGTTCAATTTTAGGACTTGAAGAATTAGAGATTTCTGCAAAAGAAGCATTAAAAACCCAACGTATAATTTGCAATATTTATAATAATGATTCTAACCAAATAAAAAAGAAAAAGTTCAGGTGATAATCACCTGAACTTTTTTATTATTCATCTGTTTCAACAGTTTCTTTATTCTCCATAATAGCTCTAAACTCTTCTCCTTCAAGCTTTTCGTGCAAGAAAAGTTCTTGAGCAACTTTGTGGAGTTTCTCCATAGCACCATTTAATATTTCTAGTGCTCTATTATACTGAGTCATTACGATGCTCTCAATCTCGCTATCAATAAGAGCCGCGGTTTGCTCGGAATAGTTTGGGGTTGCAGAGAAATCTCTACCAAGGAACACCTCGTTATCTCCCGTTCCATAAGTTACTAGCCCAAGTTTTTCGCTCATACCAAACTTAGTTACCATTTTTCTAGCAAGTTCGGTTGCCCTTTCAATATCATTAGAAGCACCTGTGCAAACATCATCTTGAGTTAGTTGCTCAGCTGCCCTACCACCAAGCAAAGAACATATATCTTCAATCATTTGGTTGCGCGACATATGAG
Source organism: Acutalibacteraceae bacterium (assembly GCA_045630515.1). Taxonomy (GTDB): domain Bacteria; phylum Bacillota; class Clostridia; order Oscillospirales; family Acutalibacteraceae; genus UMGS1532. Next base: position 24,659 of record JAZQTG010000076.1, on the reverse strand, counting down.
TTTTATCATCAGTTGGAATATACATAGTATATCCTGCAGCCATACCGCGAGGTATAATTGATATTTGATGAACAGGGTCTTGTGTATTTAGGAAATAAGAAACTATAGCGTGACCTGCCTCGTGATATGAGGTAATTTTCTTATCTTTATCACTGATAACATGCGAACGCTTTTCACTACCCATAACAACCTTAATTGTAGCTTCATCAACATTAGGTTGAGTAATTGCCTTCTTACCTTCTCTAGCAGCAAGCAAAGCAGCTTCGTTTAAAAGGTTTTCAAGATCAGCACCAGTAAAACCGGCAGTTGAACGAGCGATGGTTTTCAGACTAACGTCAGGTCCTAACGGCTTACCCCTTGCATGAACTTTTAGTATTTCTTCCCTACCTTTTACGTCAGGATAATTTACGGTAACTCTGCGGTCAAAACGACCGGGGCGTAATAAAGCCTTATCCAAAATATCAGGACGGTTTGTTGCTGCAATAACGATAACGCCTTGATTTGAACTAAATCCATCCATCTCAACTAATAATTGGTTAAGCGTTTGCTCTCTTTCATCATGACCGCCACCGAGACCTGCGCCTCTTTGACGACCAACAGCATCAATTTCATCAATAAATATAATTGCAGGAGCATTTTTCTTTGCTTGTTCAAACAAATCACGAACACGCGATGCGCCCACACCAACATACATTTCTACAAAATCAGAGCCAGATATTGAAAAGAACGGTACGCCAGCTTCACCAGCAACTGCACGAGCAAGTAATGTTTTACCCGTTCCTGGAGGGCCTACTAACAGAACACCCTTTGGAATTCTAGCACCTAATTCTTTAAACTTTTGTGGTGCTTTTAAAAATTCAACAATCTCCGAAAGTTCTTCTTTTTCTTCATCAGCGCCAGCTACATCAGAAAAAGTGGTTTTTCTTCCATCTTGACCAGGGTTTTTAATTTTGGCTTTACCAAAACCCATAATCTTATCACCGCCGCCCATTGAATTCATACGACGATACGTGAAGAACAAAAAGAATGCCATTCCGCCAAGAAGTAAAATGGTCGGTGCTATGCTCAAAATAGTACCCAATTGACTACCACTGTTTATATAGTCGCCCTTAATGATTTTATCTTCATCATCTTTATTTTTAATATTATTTTCTATAACGCTCTCGTGAATATCGGCTTGAAACAACGAAACATTAGGCACAGAATAACGATATATTGACATATCATCACCGCGCATTTTATATCTCAACTCGCCGCTATACAGATTCAAAGTATACTCAGAAACTTCGTTGTTTTGGAACATACCAACAATCTGATAATACTTTTTCTCTTCACTCTTTTTACTAAAAGACTTAACCATTAGCACAGATCCGATTAAAATAATCGGTATCACTATATACAAGAGTGTTTTCTTAAGATTTTCTTTCAAAAATTGACAACTCCTTTGATAAATAAAAACCTAAATTAACTATATATTTCAGGTTTTAAAACGCCAACAAATGGCAAATTTCTATACTTTTCATCGTAATCTAAACCATAGCCAACAACAAACTCATCAGGCACGGTAGCACCAACATAGTCCGCTTTAATATCTGCAATCCTACGTTCAGGTTTATCAAGGAAAGCACATATCTTTACGCTATTTGGGTTTCTGCCTTTTAAGATATCTACTATGTATGAAAGCGTAAGTCCTGTATCTAAAATATCCTCAATTATAATTACGTCGTATCCCTCAAGATTAATGTCAAGGTCTTTTACTATTTTAACTACGCCTGAGGTTTTTGCACCCTTACCATAAGACGATACCACCATAAAGTCAATCCTACAAGGTAAGGTGATTTCGCGCATAACATCAGACATAAAAACAACTGCACCTTTTAATATAGAAACTAAAAGAATTTTTTTACCAACATAATCTTCTGAAATTTGTTTGCCTAGTTTTTGATTGATTTCTTTAATTTGTTCTTCAGTTAAAAGAACGTTTTTAATATCATTTTTCATTTCAGTCCCCCGCACCATATAAAGTGATTATATTTTTAGACTTATTTGTAACAACTACCCTTTCGTCAATGCCAAAAAGATTAGTATAAAATATACCGTTATCATCGCAAAGAACTAAAAGCGAGTTGCTTTGTGCTTTAGTAGCCTTAATTTCCGACAAAAGTTTTCGTAAAGTTTTTGTAACATTACGTGAAACAGGTCTAAAGCTATCACCCTCGTGCCTGGTCCTAATAACTATATTGCCCTGTATTTTATCACAGTCAATTGAAAATTTAAATAACAAATTGTTAACATTACATAAACTTTTATATTCTTTAGGACTTACACGTTTTGCATTTGGAAAATGTTCATTAAGGCTTTCAATATTAAGATTAATGTTTTTATATAGATTTTCTGCTTCCTCAACCATATTTATGCAATACCCACTACTACAAGATTCAAATTGCATGTTTTTAGGAAGCGAGCATCGTTTATGTTTTCCGCTAACAACCGACAACATTTGAGTAATATGGGCATGTTCAGGTTGAATTTGTATTTGTTTATTAAAATAAATTGCAAGAACTCTGCTTAAAATCGCATTGTCAAGAGATTTAATTTTAAAGTCAAGACACTCATTAACATAGTTCTTTTCAAACTCTTGATTACTTATTTTTGATAAATAACTGTCATCCTGTTTTAAAAGGACCGAGGCTTTACTAACAGAACTTATAAACAAAGGATTGATTTTAAGTAGTTCAGGCACGACATTGTGGCGTATTTTATTACGCGTGTAATCATCAGTATCATTTGTGCTATCGTTAACATAATCTTGCGAAATTGTGTTTAAATAATCAATCACATCTTCACGCGAACAATTAATAATAGGACGAATGATATTATCTCTAACGGGCGGTATACCGCAAACTCCTGTAAGCCCCGAGCCTCTGGAAAGATTATAAAGAACAGTTTCGGCATTATCAGAAGCAGTGTGCGCCGTTGCAATTAATCCCGTTGCATGCTTAGAAAAAAGTTCATAACGTAGATTCCTAGCACATAGTTCAATGCTTTCACCTTTTTCCTCAGCTATTTTACCAACATTAATACTTTCCACAATCAACGGAATTTTTAAAGATTCGCACAATTTGCGGCAAAAAAGTTCATCACGCATTGACTCATCACCACGAAGATTATGGTTAATATGAATTGCAGAAAGATTAATGCAATATTCATCAGATACCTCACTAAGTGCTCGCAAAAGAGCAACAGAATCGGCACCACCCGAAAGTGCTACCAACACATCCTTGCCAGAACTTAGCATAGAGTATGTATTAATAGTTTCTTTTAGGATTGAAAGCATTAGTGGAACACATCCTGAGAAGAGAATCTTGTAAACTGACCATCCCAATGCAAATCAACCGTTGCGGTTTCACCGTGTCGGTTTTTAGCAATAATGCATTGCGCTTTTGTCTGGTCGGCACTTTGCCCATCACTTGTTGCATAATAAGCTTCTCGGTGTAGGAACATAACTATATCAGCATCTTGTTCAATAGAACCAGATTCACGAAGGTCGGATAACGCAGGAATATGCGAGCCGTTTTTACCCTCAGTACCACGATTAAGCTGAGCACAACAAACAACTGGTATTTTTAATTCTTTAGCCATGATTTTAAGATTTCTGGTTATTTCAGAAACTTCTTGAACTCGGTTTTCTTTTGATCCAGTAGAGCGTAAAAGGCCCAAATAGTCAATCATAACAACATCACATTTGCCGTTCATTCTGCGAACCTTAGCCTTTATTTCAGGAACAGTTATTCCCGATGTTTCGTCAAAATAAATAGGAGCTTTACTTAGCCTTTCGCTTGCGATTCCGAGGTTAACAAAATCTTCCTCTGTTAAATCACCTGTACGAAGTTTTTCACTCTTAATACAAGCCTCGTTAGAAAGCATACGCTGTGCTAATTGATCACGAGTCATTTCTAATGAGAAGAAGCAAACGGTTTTTCCACTATTAACTGCAACGTTCCTTGCAATGTTCAAACAAAAAGAAGTTTTACCCATACCTGGACGCGCACCAATAATTATTAAGTCAGACTTATTTAATCCTGTAGTATATTTATCAACAGCTGATATACCACAAGGAATACCGATAAAATCTTTTCTTGTTTCTTCATTAGCAAGTTTTGAAAGACGGTCAAAGGTTTCGTTGTTAATGACATCTCCGATATGCCTTAGACCACCAACGTCTTTATCTTGCCTGATGTTAAATATACGTTGTTCTGCACTATCAAGCAACAAACCAGGTTCGGTTTTACCATCAGAAGCATCGGTAATAATATCCCGCGATGCAACTATTAAAGCACGAACTGTATACTTTTCACGAACAATTGAAGCATAGGTAATAATATTTGCCGCCGACGGTACAGACTGAACTAAGCGGGTTAAATATTCCTTACCGCCTGCATCGTCGTATACATCATTCTTTTTTAACCATTCAAGTAGCGTTACCAAATCAATAGTTGAATTAAGTTCAAACATATCCGTAAGTGCTTTGAAAATCGCTTGATGCTGCGGAATATAAAAGTGGAATGGTTTTAAAGAGTCCGCAACCTGTAATAAACTTGATGGTTCAATTAATATTGCGCCCAAAACTGACTGCTCGGCTTCAAGCGAGAACGGCAGTTGTTCGCCGTTAAAATCAACAAATTTTGAATCAGCCATAATTATTCCTCAACCTTAATATTAATCGTAGCAGAAATACCATTATAAAGTTTTACCTCTGCAGTATACTCACCATACGATTTAATATCTTTCATTGTGATTTTTCTTTTATCTATATCAACATTAAATTTATTTTTAAGTTCACAAGAAACTTCTTTTGAAGTAATTGCACCAAACAGTTTTCCACTAGCGCCTGCTTTAGCTTTAATTATTATGTTTTGACCATTAATATTATTGGCTATGTCAGTTGCTTGCTGTTTTTCAACAGCAATATGATGAGCCTTAGACTCTTCACGGCTACGAAGTTCACCCATAGCAGCAGCATCAGCTTCAACCGCTAGATTTTTTGGGAACAAAAAGTTTCTTGCATAACCATCTGAAACTGTAACCAATTCACCTTTTTTGCCTTTTCCTTTTACGTCGGCAGTAAGTACAACCTTCATATATCAACACTCCTTGTCTTTATTATAAATGTCAATTGCTTCTAATAATTTTTGTTTAGCTGTAGCAATATCGTCAACGTCCAACTGGCACGCTGCCATATTTTGATGGCCGCCGCCACCAAGTTGTTCCATTATTAACTGAACATTTATTTCACTATACGAACGCGATGAAATATTAACAGAATTTTCAGATTTATATATTACAAAAGATGCCTTAACACCTTCTAAATATAAAAGTTCATCTGCAGATTGTGATGAAGCAATTCTAGTAACATCATCAACAATTTCATCATAAGCTATAGCGCAATCGCTATAAATTTCCGCTCTGGAAACAATTAACGATTTTCTTGAATAAGTTCGCATATTATCCGATGACATACGCTTAACTAAAATCGTGTCTGCCCCACAAGCTTTTAGCCTTGAAGCCGCCTCAAAAGTACGTACGCCTGTGTGCAAAAAGAAATTTTTAGTATCTAGCGTTATACCACTAAGTAAAGCGTTAGAAGCGGTTTCGCTTATTTTTACCCGAGGCATATATTCTATAATCTCAGTAACCATTTCACACGTAGACGATGCAGCAGTTTCGTGATAGAAAATAACAGCATTTTCAATAGCATCCACAGCTTTTCTATGATGGTCTATAACAATTACACTATTAATCTTTTCATAAAGTTGAGGACATTCAAGGAAAGCAGCCCTATGTGTATCCAAAACAATTAATAAAGTTTTTTCATCAATTATATCCGTAAGGCTTGTACCCATCCCAAATAAAACGCGGTTATCTCTTTCACTAATGTATTTATATAATGGCAACGCCAATGTTTTATCTTTATCAAAAACTATATAAGGGGTTTTGCCCAAATCAGCAATAACAGATGCCAAACCGTACGAGGCTCCCAAGCAATCCAAATCTGAATATTGGTGACCCATAAGTATAACATTACTGCTGGCTGATATCATCTCATAAATAGCAGAAGCAACCGTTCTGGCACGAACTTTAGTACGACGTTCAACCGCAGAAGATACACCGCCAAAAAACTTATATTCATTTTTATTATTCTTTATTACTACTTGATCGCCGCCACGACTCTGTGCCATTTCAAGTGCTTGTTTTGAAAGCAATTCGGTTTCAGAATAAGTTGCACCAGCTCTACCAATACCAACAGAAAGAGTTACACCGCTATAAGCTCCTAGTTTAAGTTTGCGAATAGCATCAAGAATCGTAAATTTAGTTTCCGATAATTGCTTTAAACTTCTTTCATCAAGTACAACATGAATTGATCCCGCACCAATATTTATGCTAATTGAATTTATGTCTGTAAGCCATTTTTCAATTTCGCCATGAATTGCACCTAAAAATGCAGATCGTTCGCTATCCTTACTGTCTCGTAATGTTTCGTTAAAGTTATCGGTTGATATAACCATAACCACAGGTCTAGTAGCATAATATTCACGCACAGCACGTTTTAACGAAGTATTATCTACCAAATAGTAAATATAATAGTTATTCTTTTCCGACGGCACATAAGTTCTGAATAAATCAAACTCTTTACCAGCGAACTTCGCCCCGCAAATAGAATTGCCTTCTAATACAAGTAAATCGGCCTGCAATAATTCAGACACATCACGACCATAATACTCGCTATTGTTTGTAAGTTGAGAAAAGGATTTATTGTACCATATAATTTCATTATCTTCTGAAGTAATTATGGTTGGTAAACCAAACTCTGCTAATGCTTTTGAATTAAGCTCGGCACCCTGTTCAAGTGCAGATAGCAGTCGTTTATATGCAGAATTAAAACCGATAAACCTAACAATAGTTATAATTACACCAAAAAGGGTTATTATGGCAGAAACTAAACACATTTTTAAACTAACAAAAAATGCGACAACTGTATTAGCTGCAAGAAGTATTAAAAGCACAATATACAAAGAAATAAACTTACTATATTTATTCTTTTGTTTCACCCATATCCCCCTCTCAAAAATATTTTATAGTTCCAAAATTATCGGTAAAATCATTGGATTACGCTTTGTTTTTTCATAAATAAATTTTGAAACTGCATCGCGCAATCTGGATTTTAAAGCACTCCTATCATAGATGCCTTTATCATAACAACGTTCAATAACATCACATGCTACTTCGCGAATATCGTAAAAAAGGTCATCTGCTTCTTTTACAAAAACAAAACCACGTGATATGACCTCAGGACCCGAAACAATCTCACCGGAAACAGAGTCAACAGTTAGTGTTACAACAACTAAACCGTCTTCAGCCAAATGTTTACGATCACGTAAAACAACACTACCAACATCACCAACACCAATGCCATCAACAAGCACTCTGCCTGCTGGTACCGAGTCAACAATTTTCATTTCACCGTTTTTAAACTCTATTGTTTTACCTATTCCAGTAACAAGCACGTTCTTTTCGTTTATGCCCATTTGCATAGCAAGGTTTGCATGTTTAAACAAATGCTTTTGCTCGCCGTGTACCGGCACAAAAAACTTTGGTTTAGTAATGCTTAACATTAATTTAAGTTCTTCTGCACAAGCGTGACCTGAAACGTGAACATCATACATTTTCTCATAAACAACGTTAGCACCAAGTTTAATCAACTCATTAATAATTTTACCAACAAGTTTTTCGTTGCCAGGAATTGGTGTTGCAGAAATAATAATCATATCGCCAGGTAAAATACCTAATTGTTTATGATCGCCATATGCCATTCTATGAAGTGCCGACATAGGTTCTCCCTGACTACCGGTTGTAATTATTACAATTTCGCCAGGTGTGTAGTGTTTAACCATATCAAGATCTATTAACACACCTTGTGGCACCGTTAAATATCCAAGATCACTTGCAACTGCAACAACATTTATCATACTTCTGCCAGATACTGCAACCTTTCTGCCGCAGTTAACCGCTTCATCAATTATTTGTTGCAAACGATGAATGTTAGATGAAAATGTAGCAACTATTATCCTATGACCGTCAGCTTTACTAAAAAGATTTGAAAAAGAACCACCTACAAGACTTTCAGACTGGGTATACCCAGCACGTTCTGCATTGGTTGAATCTGAAAGCAAAGCAAGCACGCCTTGCTTACCAAACTCAGCAAAACGAGCAATATCTATAACCTTACCATCTATAGGTGTTGTGTCAATCTTAAAGTCGCCTGTTTGAATAATTGTACCCGCACCACAAGTAATTGCAAAACCACAAGCATCAGGTATAGAGTGGTTTACGTGTATAGCCTCAACCGTAAAAGAGCCAAGATTTATTTTCTCGCCAGGCATTATGGGGTTTAGTTTAGCATCATTCAAAAGATTGTGTTCTTTAAGTTTCCCTGAAATAAGTCCAATTGTCAATCTGGTGCTATATATTGGAATGTTGATTTCTTTTAATAAATACGGAATTCCACCTATGTGGTCTTCGTGACCATGTGTTACAACAAGGCCTCTTACTCTGTCCTTATTTTTTACAATATAAGAAAAGTCAGGAATTACTATATCAACACCTGGTAAATCTTCGTCTGGAAATGCCATTCCGCAATCCACTAAAATTATATCGTTTCCATACTCATAAAGTGTTATATTTTTACCGATTTCATTTAAACCACCAAGTGGAATAACGCGTAGCGGTAATGCTGATTTTGAGTTTGATTTACGATTTGTTTGTTTGCTTTTATTTGATGTTTGCTTACGCTTTTTTTCGTTAAGCGTTTTTTTGTTTTGTGCCTTTGATTTTTTTTGATTTATATTCTTCTCATTCTTTTTTAAATTTTGTCTATTCTGCTTTTTATCAGTCTGTTTATTTGGGTTGCTCTTATTATTCTGTTGAGCCATGTGTTACCTCCAATTAAAATATGTAAATGAGCATAATTACCTAAGATACTACAATCTATTATATTTTACCTTTTTCTTTAAAGAAAGTCAAGACTTGTTAACGATTTATAACTATTATTGCCAAAACAAAAACAACTAAATCAACGAGTAACATTATATTGTGCTTTGAGTAAAATAATACTAGATAAATTATACAGAAACGGAAATGATAGAATGAACTTAAGTGAACTACCAATAGGTATGTCAGCCACAGTACAAAATATAAATCTACAAGGGTCAATTAAACGACGTCTATGTGATTTAGGGTTAATTAACGGAACTAAAGTAACGTGTGTTTTAAAAAGCCCTAAAGGCACTCCTATCGCCTATAATATTAGAGGTGCAATTATAGCGCTAAGAACTAACGATTCAAAAAATATAATAATTAATTGTGAGGGATAATAAAGAATGGACACACCGAACAATATTACATTAGCTTTAGCCGGAAATCCTAACGTAGGCAAAAGCACCGTTTTCAATGAACTAACGGGTATGCATCAACACACAGGAAATTGGGCTGGTAAAACTGTAAGCGGTGCAGTTGGAAATTGTAATCACGGTAATCAAACAATTAAAATTGTAGACTTACCAGGTACATATTCACTAAAATCAGTCTCGCCTGAAGAAGAAATCACAAGAGATTATATCTGTTTTGAAGATCCGGATGTCGTTGCAGTAGTATGCGACGCTACCTGCTTAGAACGAAATTTAAACTTAGCAATTCAGTGTTTAGAAATATATAAAAATGTTATAATATGTGTTAACCTTACTGATGAAGCAAAAAAGAAAAATATAAAAATTGATTACAAAAAGCTCTCATTATTGTTAAAAGCGCCCGTAATACCTATGGCGGCAAGAAACCGTAAAGGAATAAAAAACCTTGTTAAATGTATTACTGAAGGAAATTATGGCGGTAGTTATAAAGTTAAATACCCTGAAGATATTGAAGCCGCTATAAATGAACTTTTGCCAGATATAAAAAAAATTAATTGCAAAAACATTAGCCCTAGATGGATTGCAATAAAATTATTAGAAGGCAATAAAACGCTAATCGGTAAACTGTCAAATTTTTTAGATTTTAACTTTAGTGATTTACTTAAAAGAATTTCAAAAAAAGAAATCAAATCACAAATTGAAACTGCGAGTGTTAGTTGTACAGTACTTACAGCAGAATATATTGCAGGTGAAGTAATTATATTTGAAAATAGCGTTGCAATAGATAAGCAACAAAAAATAGATAAACTAGTAACCGGAAAGATAAGCGGCGTGGCGATAATGTTATTGCTACTATTTTTTATATTTTGGTTAACTATTTCAGGTTCAAACTATCCGTCTGACCTATTAGCAAAACTATTATTTTTAATTGAAGACAAATTAGACTTGCTCTTACGTAACCTTAATATAAATGACAACATAATAGGTATTACAGTTCATGGCGGCTACAGAGTGTTAGCTTGGGTTGTATCGGTAATGCTTCCGCCAATGGCAATATTTTTTCCGTTATTTACAATATTGGAAGATTTAGGGTTCCTACCACGAGTTGCCTTTAATTTAGATTATTATTTTCAAAAAGCTAACACGTGCGGCAAGCAAGCTCTAACTATGTGTATGGGCTTTGGATGTAATGCTGTAGGTGTTACGGGTTGCAGAATTATAGAATCTCCAAGAGAAAGAATTATTGCAATATTAACTAATAGCCTTGTTCCTTGTAACGGAAGGTTTCCTACGTTGATTGCAATTATTTCAATGTTTTTTATAACTACTACAACAAATTTTTATAGCACAGTAATCTCAACAATAATACTCTTATCGGTTATCGTACTTGGAATAATTATGACGTTTACTATATCAAAAATTCTATCTAAAACCGTTCTGCAAGGTCTTCCCTCTTCTTTTACTTTAGAATTGCCACCATACAGAACACCGCAATTTGCAAAAATATTAGTCCGCTCAATTTTAGATAGAACAATATTTGTTTTATGGAGAGCGATTATAATATCCATTCCTGCAGGCATGATAATCTGGTTATTGTCAAACTTGCATATAAACAATCTTTCGTTACTAAATATTTGCAGTAATTATCTTAATCCATTTGCAGATCTCTTTGGACTTGATGGGGTTATATTAATGGCATTTATACTTGCGTTTCCTGCAAATGAAATAGTGATACCAATAATAATTATGACTTATTTGTGTAGCGGAACAATAAATGATTACTCAAGTTTATTTGAACTCAAGACACTTCTTATAAATAACGGTTGGACAGTTACAACTGCAGTTTCTACAATGCTATTTTGTATGTTTCACTGGCCATGTTCCACCACATTACTTACAATTGCGAAAGAAACAAAAAGCCTTAAATGGAGTTTGCTTTCTTTCGCAATACCTACCACAGTTGGATTAATTATTTGTTTTATATTCAACCAAACGGTTAATTTAATTAAATGTATTATATAAATAAGTAATAAATCATTTCTCGTCCTCATACATTTTTACAAACAGAGTTTTGTTTTAGGAGGACGGTTTTATGACAAGCAACGCAAAAATATATAAAGATATTGCAGAACGTACCGGTGGTGATATTTATATTGGTGTTGTTGGACCTGTGCGTTCTGGTAAATCTACTTTCATACAACAATTTATGGAAAAATTAGTTTTGCCAAACATTGAAAGCGACTATGAAAGAACACGAGCAAATGACGAACTACCACAATCTGCTTCAGGTAGAACTATAATGACAACCGAGCCAAAATTCATTCCCGAAAATGGCGTTGAAATCACCTTAGAAGATAATATGAATTTAAAGGTGCGAATGATTGACTGCGTTGGGTATATTGTTCCTAGTTCAATTGGCTATATTGAAGATGAGCAGCCACGAATGGTTATGACACCTTGGTTTGATGAGCCCGTACCATTTAATATGGCTGCAGAGATTGGAACGCAAAAAGTAATAACCGAACATTCAACAGTAGGTTTAGTTGTTACTACAGATGGCACAATTAGTGATATACCGAGAGAAGAATATGAAGAAGCTGAAGAAAGAGTAATTACTGAACTAAAGAATATAAATAAACCTTTTGTAATTCTTCTAAATTCAATCAATCCAACATGTGATGCTACTAAAACATTAGCAACGTCCTTAAATAAAAAATACGGAATTCCTGTTATTCCTGTAAGTTGTGTTGATATTAATTTAGAAGAAATTAAAAATATTATATCAAACATACTTCTTGAATTTCCTGTAAAAGAAATACTAGTTAATGTTCCTTCTTGGATTAATGCCCTATCAGCATCTCATTGGCTAAAAAATGAACTTAGCACAAGTTTATTAGATTCGTTTAAGTCTGTAAAACGAATTAGTGAAATTAACTCCGCTACTAAAGAATTACATAAATGCCAGTATATTGAAACAGCATCTATAAATACAATTTCATTAGGTAACGGAAGTGCAAAAATCAATATTAATCTTGAAAATAGTTTATTTTATAAAATAATTACCGAAACCAGCGGACTAGAAATAAACAGCGACCAAGAATTACTTTCCTGTATTTCGGGACTTGCAGAAATTAAAAAGAAATTTGATAAATTCCAAAACGCAATTGATGAGGTTGAAGCAACAGGTTATGGTATAGTACTGCCCTCTATTGAAGAATTGTCATTAGAAGAACCTGAAATTATGCGGCAAGGTGGCAGATACGGTGTTAGATTAAAAGCAAGCGCACCATCAATCCACATGATGAAGGCTAACATAACAACCGAAGTTAACCCAATTGTAGGTTCAGAAAAACAATCCGAGGATTTAGTAATGTATATGTTAAAGGAATTTGAGGAAGATCCCATTAAAATTTGGGATTCAAACATCTTTGGTAAATCTCTTAACGAACTTGTTAACGAAGGCTTACATACCAAACTTGCAAGGATGCCTGATGATGCCAGAATGAAACTCCAAGAAACTCTTGAACGGTTAATTAACGAGGGCTGTAGCGGTTTAATATGTATAATTTTATAATAATAAAAATAAGACCGACAATTTTTGTCGGTTTTATTTTTTATTTTTTTAATAATTTTCTCACATTTTCGCAAAAAATGTGTTATAGTATATCTATTGAAACATATTAATCTTTTCTAGGAGTAAAAAATAATGTTTTTGGAACTTTCAAAAAAAAGAACTGTTTTTTCGGTTTCACTTACAATAATACTAATTGCATTTTTATCTATTATAAATAAAGAGTTTTTTAATAGTGAGATTACATATGGACCATTATTATTTGTGCTTTGCATTTTATCTTCGGTTTTTTGTGGAATAACGTTAGCTATTAATATTAAAACTAAGCCTAAAATTGAGAACAGACTAAACACAATTATTTTCTTTTTATTACCGCTAGTTTCAATAACTATGGTTGAGTGTTTAAACTATGTTTTTGTTTATGATATGTATTATGTTGATTTTATAAACAATTACATTTTATATCTGCTATTATACGGTTTGATATATTGCTTTAGCGGTAGTTTTAGAGTATCTGTTATGGTAATTAATCCGTTAATGCTCGCTTTTGGCTTAGCAAACTACTACTTGTATACCTTTAGAGGCTCCCCTTTTGTTCCAATGGATTTTTTAGGTATAACAACAGCAAAAGGCGTTGCAGAAAGTTACGACTTTTCACCTAACTATCAGATTGCAATATCCCTTATACTTTTTGTTTTTATAATGATTGTTGGATATAAACTAAAAACGCCTAGAATTCACATATCTACAAAAATAATTTCAAGATTAACTGCAGGTTTGGCTACCGTAATTGTAACCTTAATTTATTTCTTTACAAATATTTTCGCTAATTGTGGTTTAGAGCCTGATTTTTGGAATCAAACTCGCGGTTATCATAATTCTGGCTCTCTATTAAGTTTCTTTCTTAACACGAAGTATTTATACTTAATGGAACCTCAAGGGTACAATTCTAACGAGGTAGTTGACCTTATAAATAAGGTATCTGATAATAATTCACAACAAGTATCAACACAAAATACAAAGAACCAAACTCCTGATATTATTTGCATTATGAATGAGTCCTTTGCCGACCTTTCGGTTTGCGGCGAATTTACAACAAATAAGGACTATATGCCTTTTTATAATAGTCTTACAAAAAACACAGTTAAAGGAAATTTATATGTACCGGTTCATGGCGCAGGAACAAGCAACACCGAGTACGAATTTCTAACAGGCAACACTACCGCTTTCTTTCCTGCTGGTAGCAATGCATATATGTTATACGTAAAAAACAAAACCTCTTCGTTAGTTTCAACTCTTGGATCTCAAGGCTACACAAAAACCGCATTTCATCCATACTACGCTAGTGGTTGGAACAGAAAAACCGTATATGATTTATTTGGATTTAAAGATTTTTACAGCATAACCTCGGTTATTAAGCCCTCTATTCTTTTAGATTATATTAATAGTGGAAACGATAACGAATACTTTAATGAAATGTGTAATCAAGCATATCCAAATCAAAATGTTTTATTTAGACAATACGTTAGCGACTCGTACAATTATGATAAAGTAATTTCTTTATATGAAGAACGTGATACAACTAAACCATTTTTCATATTTAATGTTACGATGCAAAACCATGGTGGTTATTCAAAAACATATTCCAATCTAGAAAACGATATAAAATTAACATCTACTAACGGAAACTACCCAAAAACCGAACAGTTTTTATCCTTAATGAAAAAATCTGATGAAGCATTTCAAGAGTTAATAGAATACTTTAAAGATGTTGATCGCCCTACTGTGATTTGTATGTTCGGCGACCACCAACCTGCTATTGAAGAATCATTTTACGAAGAAATAATGAATGTTAAAAGCATTGATGTACTACCTTCAGAACAACTTCAAAAAAGATATATAACTCCATTTATAATATGGGCAAACTATGATATTGAAGAAGACTACATTGAAAAACTAAGTGCCAACTATTTATCTTCATATTTGCTTAAAACCGCTAACGTAAAATTGACTCAATACAATAAATATTTGCTACAATTATCAAATGAAGTACCAGTTGTAAGCACAGTAGGTTGTATTGATAAATTTGGAAATCATTTTGAGATAAATAAAGCAAATAAATATTCAGACTTGCTTTATGATTATCAAAAAATACAGTATAACAATGCAATTGACAAAGATAACGAGCAAACAAAAATTTTCTATAATTAACAAAAAAGCTTATCGCTATTTGCGATAAGCTTTTTACTTTAACAAAGTTTTCTTCCCATAATAACGCCCATGACTGACGCCATCATTAACCCTCTGGTCCAACCACTAGAGTCACCTAAACAATGCAATCCTTTGATGCTTGTATTAAGATTTTCATCCATTTTAACTCTATTGCTATAAAATTTAAGTTCAGGTGAATACAACAAGGTTTCGGTTGAAGCAAAACCAGGTACAACGTGGTCTAAAGCTTGAATAAAATTAATAATATTAGTCATCGCTCTATACGGTATACCGGCAGTAATATCACCCGCAACCGCATCGGGCAAGGTTGGTTTTAAATTAGATTGTGCCAACTCTTTTGGCCAGGTGCGTTTTCCATCTAAAATATCACCAAAGCGTTGAACTAATATATGTCCTGCTCCAAGCATATTACAAAGTTCGCCAACCTTTTGTGCATATGCTATTGGTTGATTGAACGGAACACTAAAGTTATGCGAAACTAAAATTGCAAGGTTAGTATTATCCGATTTCAATTCCTTATAAGAGTGTCCGTTAACGACTGCTAAATCATTATCATAGTTCTCTTGACTTACAAAGCCACCTGGGTTCTGGCAGAATGTTCGTACTTTGTTTTTAAAAGGTTGAGGATATCCAATCAACTTTGATTCGTATAGCACCTCATTAACCTTTTCCATTATTTCATTTCTAACTTCAACTCTAACACCAATATCAACCGTTCCTGGTTCATGTGCAATATCGTGTTCTGCACATAAATGCTCAAGCCATTCTGCACCTCTTCGGCCAGTAGCAACAATGGTGTTATTAGCATAAATCTCAAGACTTTCTTTTCCGTTAGAAATATATCCACCCTTACAGATATTGTCTTCTAAAATAAGGTTGCTACACTCATAACCAAAAATCAATTCAACCCCATTTTTAATCAAATACTGCTCAATGGCATAGTAAATATCCTGTGCTTTTTCGGTGCCTAAATGACGAATTGGACAATCTACGAGTTTTAGTCCTGCTTGAATTGCGCGTTTTCTAATCTTTTTTACTTCTTCAGAATTACCTACGCCCTCAACATGTTTGTCTGCACCAAACTCTAAATAAATTCCGTCGGTATATTTAATCATTTCATCAACAAGAGCATCACCGACAATTTTAGGTAAATCACCACCCACATCAGAACTTAGCGAAAGTTTACCATCAGAAAAAGCCCCTGCTCCCGAAAAACCTGTAGTAATATGGCAATACGGTTTACAATTAACACATTGCTTAGTTTTATGTTTAGGACAACTACGCTTTTCTATTGCAGCACCCTTTTCAACAATGATAATCTTTTTACTGGTACCCTTCCTTATCATTTCCAAGGCGGTAAAAATCCCAGCAGGTCCTGCACCGATAATTAAAACATCAGTTTTCATAAACTTCATTCCTTATATTTAAAATTATCTTTCTTCTCTGAAATACGATAAGCCAAGATGTTGAGGAGGCTGATGTTCCCTCTTTTTACGCATACTGGTTATAACAAGAACTATTATTGTTACAACGTAAGGAAGCATTTTAAAAAGTTCTTGTGTTTCTGTTCCAAGGCCTTGAATGTAGTTGTTAGCATTACAGAGAGCGCCAAATAAAAACGAGCCAACTATTGCCATTGAAGGTTTCCATAAAGCAAAAATAACCAAAGCAATAGCCATCCAACCGCGATCACCAAAAGCATTATTTGACCATACACCACAAGCATATGCCATTACATATTGAAGACCACCAAGTCCGGCAATTGCGCTACCTATACATGTAGCAACATATTTGTATTTTGTAACATTTATTCCTGCGGCATCAGCTGTTGCAGGATTTTCTCCAACAGATCTCAAACTAAGACCTACACGTGTACGATTTAAAACAAATGAAGTTATCAAAGCGATAATAATAGCTACATATGTTAAGAAATCGTGTGAAAAGAATAATTGACCAAACCAACCTAGATCATCAGCAAAAGGCAGTTTTGTAGAAAAGAAAGAGCTGGTTTTAGTAAGAGCAATTGAAGGAAGCTCACTACCAGTAATATTAATCAAAGAAGCACCTAAAAAGTTGCCCAAGCCAATACCTAACGTTGTAATTGCAAGACCTGTAACGTTTTGATTAGCGTGAAGTGTAACAGTCAAAAAACTATAAATTAATCCCATTATTGCTGCGCCAACAATTGCACAAGTTAAAGGAATTAAAATAGTAAGAAGTGGTACCATATTTTGAATATCGTTACCGCACGAGTTTTCATACAAGAACGAACCTACAACACCACTTATAGCACCAACATACATGATGCCTGGAATACCTAAGTTAAGATGGCCTGATTTTTCTGTAACAATTTCACCAACAGAGCCATATAATAGCGGAACACCTAGAAGGATAGCACGGCAAATAAACTGAATTATAATCATTATTTTACCTCCTTCTTATTGCGATGCAATTTTATTGCATAATTTATAAAGAACTCGCAACTAACCAACATTAATATAACGATACCAACCATAATTTCAGAAAAAGACGAATTCAAAAGAGCAGTATCGGCAACCTTGGCTACACCTAAGCGCAAGAAAATTACAATAGCAGTCATAACAACCATTATAAATGGATTGAATTGCCCTAACCAAGAAATCAATATTGCAGTAAAGCCTTGGCCGCCAACGCTGTTCACATTGATACTGTGATCTTTACCGGAAACTAACAGCATACCTGTAAGTCCGCACAAAGCACCAGATATAACCATAGTGCGAATTATTACTTTTTTTACATTTATACCAATATATCTTGCTGTGTTCTGACTTTCACCAACAACAGAAATCTCATAACCCTGTTTGCTATATTTTAAATATATATACATTATAACGGTAATTACGCTAACAATCATTATATTAACAAAATAATCGTTATTTCCCACAGATGGAAAATTACCCGCCGTAACAGGATTTATAACATTAGAACCGCCACCAACAATATATACATAATATGCAATCATTTGGGTGGCTATATAATTCATCATAAGAGTAAATAACGTTTCGTTGGTATTAAATAACGCTTTAAATATTGCTGGAATAACACCCCAAATTGCGCCTGCAACAATACTTGAAATAGCAATTACTAAAATTAAAATGGGATAGGAAAGTTTTTCACCGTAGTTAATCATACAGTATATAGAGGCAAGTCCACCCATAAGAGCTTGTCCTTCAGCGCCACAGTTCCAAAATTTCATTTTAAATGCAGGAGTGAGAGCTAACGCTAGCGCTAGAAGAATTGCAATCTCTTGTAAATATTTCCACAGCATTGTAGTATTACCTGAAAACAACCTACCAAATACGCCTACAAACATAATTCTATAGGTTTCTCCAAGAGGTTTTGAGGTAACAAGCATTGAAAGTAATCCTACAATTAAAAAAGATACTAAAATAGTTGCTACACGAATCAACCAAGCTTTGAGGCTTGACATATCATCACGTTTAACAACGTGAAACAACGGCTCGCGACGAGATGAAACCGATGATTTATTAGCCATTTACATTATCCCCTTCCTGCTTAGACTTCGTCATAAGAAGGCCTATTTCTTCTTTAGTGGTAGTTCTACCATCAACAATTCCGGTTATTTTACCGGAGCCAATAACCATAATTCTATCACAAAGTTCAATTAAAACGTCTAAATCTTCACCAACAAAAACTACAGCAACACCTTTAGATTTTTGTTCATTAAGCAAATTGTAAATCATATAAGAAGAGTTTATATCCAGTCCTCTTACAGGATAAGCAACCATTAAAACTGTTGGAGAAGCCGCGATTTCACGACCAACTAAAACCTTTTGAACATTACCACCTGATAATTTTCTAACAGGGGTATTTGGGCTTGGCGTAACAACCTCAAGATTTTCAATAATATTTAATGCTAAATCTTTAGGTTCTTTTCTTTTCAAAAATAAAGAATTTCCCTTTTGATAACTACGAAGCATCATATTGTCAATAATATCCATATTTCCGACTAGTCCCATACCTAGTCTATCCTCAGGTACAAATGAAAGTCTTACGCCCATATTTCTAATCTGCATAGGAGTTTTATCTCGTAAGTTTTCAATTTCATTGGTTTTAGGATTATAGTATAAAATCTCACCGGAATTTAAGCTTTGAAGACCTGCAATGGATTCTAAAAGTTCACGCTGACCAGAACCTGCAATACCTGCAATACCTAATATTTCGCCACTTTTTGCAGTGAAAGAAACATTATCAAGAACGGTTGATCCTAATCTATCCAAGCAGGTAATGTTCTTAACAACTAATCTGTCGCAAGTGTTAGTTGGTTCATCACGTCTGATATTAAGTTCAACCTTTTTACCAACCATCATTTCTGTAAGTTCTGCCTCGGTCGTTTTAGCCGTTTCAACAGTGCCAACATACTCACCTTTACGAAGAACTGCAACCTTATCAGAAAGCGAAAGAACCTCATTGAGTTTGTGTGTTATGATAATTATTGCTTTATTATCATCACGCATACGACGTAAAACATTAAATAATTTTTCAGTTTCTTGCGGCGTTAAAACAGCAGTTGGTTCATCAAGAATCAAAATATCAGCGCCACGATATAGAACCTTAATAATTTCAACTGTTTGTTTTTCTGAAACAGACATTGAATAGATCTTTTTATCAAGATCCAATTCAAAGCCATATTGCTCGCTAATATTACGAATTTCTTCTTTTGATTTCTTTAAATTATATTTATCTTCGTTGATTCCAAGTATGATATTTTCTGTAGCACTAAATACATCAACAAGCTTAAAATGTTGATGTATCATACCAATTTTATAGTCAAACGCATCTTTAGGTGAATTTACAACGGCTTCTTCACCATTAATTAAGATTTGACCTTCATCCGGAAAATATATTCCCGAAATCATATTCATCAAAGTTGTTTTTCCACTTCCGTTTTCTCCAAGAATGGAAAGAATTTCACCACGATTAGCAACAAGATTTACATTCTTATTAGCCACAACTTTACCAAATACTTTAGTAATATTTTTTAGTTCAATAGCAGGTTGTTTATCCACGTTAAACCTCCGTTATAATAATTTTGAAGAAACTGTTTTTGTGCAAAAAATAATCTCTTCAAAATCAGTTTAAGGCGAGGGAGTTATCCCCCGCCTCAAACATTAAATTTATTTAAAATTAATAAGCTTCGTCAAGAAGTGTGATACCGTCAATTCTTATGTCAAAGTAAGGAGCTGAACGATGTTTAGACTCATAGAATACACCATTATCAATAGCCTCGGTATCAGGAGTGAATTTATCGTCTGTATCTACATCTGCAAGTTTAGAATCAAGCTTTTTGCCATCAACAGTAAAGTTAGCAGTATCAAATACATTGATAGAACCATCTAAAAGTTTAGCTTTAACATCAGCAATTTTTTCAGCTGTGCCTTTAGCTGCAGCTTTTTCATTTACTTCTGTAAGAACAACAGAACCGGTTTCAATAGTACCTGTCCAGTCAGTATCAATAGCTTTACCGTCAGCAACACATTGGATCATATACTTAAAGTATGGAGTCCAGTCAATTCTTGAAGAAACGATAAAGGTGTTAGGACAAGCTGAAACAGTTGAGCCGTTGTAAGAAACGTTAGGAACATTTGCTTTTTCACAAGCTGTAGGTGCACCCATAGAGTCAGCGTGCTGACTGATAAGAACGCAACCGCCTGCAATTAGAGCTTCAGCAGCTTCTTTTTCTTTCTGCTCATCATAGCAAGAACCAGTAAATTTAACATCCATGGTAACGCTTGGGCAAACAGATTTAGCACCAAGGTAGAAAGAAGTATAACCAGACATAACTTCTGCAAAAGTAAATGCACCAACATAACCCATTTTAGCTTTATCGGCAGTGATCTTACCATTGTCAATCATTTCGTTAAGTTTTAATCCTGCAGCAACACCAGCTAAATAGCGGCCTTCATAAATAGAAGCAAAAGCGTTGTGGAAGTTAGCAACACCAGCGGTGTGTGCTTGAGTACCAGTTGCATGGCAGAACTGAACATCAGAATACTTCTTAGCTGCATCAATAAGGAATGATTCGTGACCAAAACTGTCAGCGAAGATGATGTTACATCCATCAACCTCAATAAGTTCAACAGCAGCATCATAGCACTCTTTAGACTCAGGAATCTGTGTCTTTTGAGCGTACTCTACACCCATTTCCTGACAAGCAGCCTTAGCAGCGTCCATAAAGTTTTTGTCGTAGGTAGATTGTTCATCATGTAAGAAGATGAAGCCTACTTTAATGTTTTTAGCGGCTGCATCAGGTGCATCAGAATTAGTTTCTTTAGCGCCGCAACCAGCTACCATTGCCATAATCATAACAACGGCGAGAATAGCAGAGATAAGTTTTTTCATTTAAAAGTCCTCCTAAATAATAATTATGTAAAATTTATTACATACAAACTAAACAGACGCTATTTGGTAAATGTAAGCGAACTATCTGTCATAGCATCAATTGAAGCAAGAGCCTCAACCCTAATTCCAGACTCGCGAAGCATGTCACCGCCATTTTGAAATTTCTTTTCTATAGCAACCGCCGCGCCAATAACAGTTGCACCCGCTTGAGATACAATATCCAAAAGGCCAATTAAGGCTTTACCGTTAGCTAAAAAGTCATCAATCAAAAGAATTTTATCATCACAAGCCAAATATTCCTTACTAACAACTACAGTATAATCCGTACCGTGTGTGTAGGAGTGAACAACAGTAGAAAACGTATCCCCTTGTATATTTCCTGTTTTATTTTTCTTAGCAAAAACGAGCGGTACATTCATCGTAACCGCAGCCGCAAAAGCAACAGGAATGCCCGATGTTTCTATTGTTAGAATTTTGTTAACGCCACAATCTTTAAAAAGGCGAGCAATTTCTTGACCCATTTGCATAGTAATATTGGGGTCAATCATATGATTAAGAAAACTGCCGACCTTTAAAATGTTACCCGGCAGAACCTTGCCTTCTGCTAAAATTTTATCTTCCAACTCCTGCATTAACGTGACTCCTACATTAGAAAAAATATATACTTTAAACAAATATATATTAACACTTATACTGTGTAATGTCAACAAAATACAACAATAAATTTTACGTTTTAATAAAATTTATTAGATATAACCAATGCAATATATCTGTCGTTATGCTAATTGCACAAACACAATATGTAGTGTTCTGCTTATAATTTTTATTTACTGCCAGTTGAGCCAAAACCACCCTCACCACGAATAGTTTCACTAAGCTCATCAACAACATTAAATTCGGCTTTTAAGAATGGCGCAATTACAAGTTGTGCAATCCTTTCGCCGCACTCAACAGTTGCTGCATTTTCGGAATGGTTGTGTAATGCAACCATTACCTCTCCCCTATAATCTGCATCAATAACTCCTACCTTGTTTGCGGGAGCTAAACCTTTTTTGCTAGCAAGACCGCTTCTTGCATATATTAACCCTGCATAACCTTGAGGAATTTCAAGCGAAAGCCCTGTTTTGATCATAACGGTTTGGCGAGGCATAATAACAACGTCTTCTTCAATACAAGCATATAAATCCGCCCCAGCCGAATACAAAGAACCATACGTAGGTACCACTGCTTTAGGGTTAAGTTTTTTAATGTTTACTATTGGCATAATATCAAATCCTTTAATGAATAAAATAAAAAAACAATGACCATACTTAGCCTAGAGGTGATAAAAATGAAATACTATTGTAGACATTGTTTTTATGTTTATGACGAACAACGCGGCGAGCCTGATTGTGATATACCGCCTAAAACTCAATTAAAAAATACGCCTAGCGATTATGAATGTCCGTTATGCCATAACGGAAAAGATTCTTTTTTAAGTGAAAGTGAATATTTTCAATCAAGATTTTAATTTATTATAGCACATTAAGTAAAAATATGCTATAATTTTTGTAAAGATATTTTTGAGGTGAATATGTGGAAGTATATATTTTAGACAAAACAGAAATACCCACCGAACAAATAGAGTATTGGTACAATGATATTGACCCAATCAAAAAGCATAAAATAGATGCTACTAATAATATTGACGTTAAGGTTTCGCGGATAGTATCTGACCACTTAGTTAGACATGCAGTTTCAAAGTTTTTGGGGATAAAAGCTGTTGAAGTTTCTTTTTGCTACGGCAAACACGGCAAACCCATGCTTACGAGCGGAAATGCACATTTTAACGCTACACATTCGGGTGATTTTGTTGCTGTTTGCGTAGACAATTATCCGTGCGGAATTGATATAGAGGCTATTCGCGAAGTTAACATTAAAAGTTCAAAAATGTTTTGTACCGATGATGAGTTTGATTACATAAACAACTCCGACGATAAAAGCAAAGCGTTGCTTGAAATATGGACAAAAAAAGAAGCATATTTTAAAAGTTTTGGTTGCGGTATAGCAACTTGTTTAACCGCCGTTAACACGCTTAAAACCAAAGGATTTAAAACATATACAACACCTCAATATATTCTTACTATATATTCTGACTATGATACAGATATTAATTTTAAATAATTATTAACTATTGTATAAAAAAGGCACCGCCGAAGCGGTGCCTTTTAAATTTAATTAGTCTTCCATGTTGTCTTCAACGCTTTCAAGTTGAACATAGCCAAGACCTGTAGCATCTGCTACGGAAGTCTCTAATGCATCACAGAAATCAGCGTTTAGCTCTTTGATAAGACTTACTTCGGGTGCCATATATTTTTTCATCTCTTACACCCTCCTTATTCTTTGTTGCCAATAACCTGGCTGTAGTAGTACTGACCATCAATAACTACGTATGCGCGTGCCCAACGTGTTGGGTTGGTTTTAGATGCACTGTAGTTAAGGGTTGTCATAAAGTCTACTTTACCAATATTTGTAGCAGAAACTTCAATCTTCTGTACACGTATTACAGCGGAACCTTCAGGTGTTACGTCGCCAATCTTGAAGTCTTTAGTAACATTGTTATAATAGTTATCACTTGCGTAAATAATACCGTATGCCTCTGCATTTGCTACGTTTACATGTGCGAATACTGAGAAGCCTTTAGCCACTTCATGTGCTTTACCTACGATTGCAACTTCAGGTGCTTCCTGAATATCAGATTTAGCATAAATCTTCATTCTGTCGCCAGAAGCGTAGATTCTGCCGGTAGGTTCGCCAATAAGAACAACACCCTTTTCGTCTACCCAGCTGTTTGCACCTTCATACACAACGTCAATAGCGGTATCGTACTTATAATGCTCGTGAACATAGTACTCGTCGCTATCGGTTTTGTAAAGTGTTACAAGCGATGAAATATCAAGTGCTTTGTACTGTACAGTATAGGTAATCTCTGCAGTTACAGGATTTGCATA
>JAZQTG010000075.1:0-2577 GCA_045630515.1 Acutalibacteraceae bacterium | reverse complement strand
CCGTTTTCGGTGTAGGTTATAAGGATAAGCTTACCTTCGGAATAAACATAATCATATCTTGATGTTTCTGTTCCGTTGGTTTTAACTACCTTTTGGTATCTCATTCCGTCAACATCGTAGCTGTAGCTGATTTGCTTGTTGCCCTTTTCGTAGCCTGCAAGCTCTCTGCCACGCCAGGTAAGTGTTGCACCAAGGTAGCTTGTGGGGTTGCCGATTGAGTCATAGGCTATGGTTTTATTGTTATAACCGGTTAACTTATCTTCCCAACTATCGCCACCATAAACAAAATTATCTGTTGAAACAAGGGAACTTGTCCTACACCTTCACTTATATATGACTCCTAAAATACAAAAAGTCACAAAAAACACAAAAAATTTTTAAAAAACCAAAAAATATGTTTTTTATTTACTTTGGCAGTATAAATACATTCATTACAGCTGATTCATCAGGGAACGGGAACCCCGTTCCCTGATGTTAGTTAGTTGTCAATCATAGAAGCGTGCCTTGATTGTTTCTACATACTTTGGTGTATTACATAGTAGTAATTCGTCTCTGTATCATAAATAAAAAACAGCCAATGGAAACAGTCGTTCCCTAAAAAATACCCTTTATTATTAGGCAACTCAATTTCATTATCGCAATCGAATATATAGATGTAGCATTTATGGTTATTTATTGATTTGTACACATCACTATCCTTATCAAATGCTGTTCGTTCTTCAACTATATTTACATCTTTATCTGTCATAACACGCCAGTTGTTTGATTTTATATCTTTTGTTATTTCACCTTGTTCTTCGTCATTCAACTTAAAAATCCAATATTCATATATATCTATAGACAATTCCTGTTTAAATTCATCTGATATACCGGTTGGTATGTATATATCCACAAGAGCAGTTATATATGAATCAACTCTACCAAATTTGAGTTTAAAAATGAATGATAAAAAAACAATCAACACTACCAAACAAACAGCTACGATAGATACTATTTTTCTTAAACGTTTCGATTTGTTATTCATAAATCCACCCCATTATTAAAACAAGTTTTTATCATAAGCCGTAAATTCAACTCCAAAAATAACCGCCAGTCATATATCCAATTGAAGTGAAAAATTTAGCCCATCCCAATGTAACAAATCGACCATTCCAAGCATCAGGTATACCATAAAATTCTTTGTTTTTATCAAAATTATATCTATCTATTGCAAAAACAATGTATGACATCAAATATATCTTTTTTACTGAATCGTAAAAAATACTAGCAATCATACCAACAAAATGAGCACCAATTGCTAATTTCCAATTGACTGTTTTGGGTACAACAGATATTTGATTCGTCATCAAATGATATTCTTCATTGTTTCTTTTTTTGTAAAATGGCGCTAATCTTCTAACAGCCAAAATCAATTGTTTAACTGCTGATTTTATATTTGCATCCTGTTTATATGCTTTTTTATAATCATAACAATAATAGCCACCTTTATTGCTTCTGTAATATTCATAAAAAGCTGCCCCATCAGGATAAAGTTTGCTTGCAGTTTTTTGCAAAGCCCCCCATACTTTCCAATTTCTTCTATCCGCATTTGTTGGCTTTACCTTTGGATTATAATAAAAAGTATCCGTACCATTTTCTTTCCAAACAAAACCGAATGGAGAAACACGTATAGAGTAACATCCCGTCTCATCAACAAAATTCACCCCATCATTCTCACAATAAGCGAATAAATTGTAAGAAAGAAGTGTACCTGTTGCGCCGAGATAATCAGTACTGTCTGCATTTATGAATCTGCAGATTTCGGGGTCATAGTATCTGCTTTGCAAGTAATACATCTCTACATCATAGTCATAGCAATAACCACGATATGTAAAGGGATTGATTTTTGAAAGCTTGGCTGCAAGTGCCATATACTCCATATTTGTTGAAGCAAAGGTAACCTTACCCCAGGCATTGTATGAGCAAGTAAGTATTACGTCACCGTCTTCGTTAACTATGCCGGTAATATCGCCCTGTGCATTTTTAATGTATAAATACGTGGCGGTATTATTGAGTATAAAGCCCCTTGGCTCACCCATTGAATCATATATAAACCTTGCGGTGTCAGATGCTCCGTTTTCGGTATAGGTTATAAGGATAAGCTTACCTTCGGAATAAACATAATCATATCTTGATGTTTCTGTTCCGTTGGTTTTAACTACCTTTTGGTATCTCATTCCGTCAACATCATAGCTGTAGCTGATTTGCTTGTTGCCCTTTTCGTAGCTTGCAAGCTCTCTGCCACGCCAGGTAAGCGTTGCACCAAGGTAGCTTGTGGGGTTGCCGATTGAGTCATAGGCTATGGTTTTATTGTTATAACCGGTTAACTTATCTTCCCAACTGTCGGCACCATAAACGAAATTATCGGTTGAAACAAGGGAGTTGCCGGAATACTTCTTTCGGGTAGAGATATTACCCTTGGAATCATAGGCATATTCCACATAATCGGAGCCTTTTGTTTCTTTTATAAGCTGACCTGCTTCGTCATAGATATATTGAGTTGTGCCGCCTATACCATCAACCGTAGAGGTAATTGTG
>JAZQTG010000074.1:0-104404 GCA_045630515.1 Acutalibacteraceae bacterium | reverse complement strand
AGCCTTCTTTTACGGGAACTGCAGGAACTTCAATTGTATCGCCGTAGTTAACGTCTATAACGATATCATCAAAGCCTTCTGCTTTGTAGGTTACGGTAAGAGGAATTGGAGTGTAAACAGCGTTTACAACCAAGTTGTCTTTAATAGCAACACCATTTAGGTCTGCATCCCACTCGGCAGTATAACCTACCTTTTGGGGTACTTCAGGAACATCTATTGTATCGCCGTAGTTAACGTCTATAACGATATCGTCTTGACCTTCTGCTTTGTATGTTACGGTAAGAGGAATTGGAGTGTAAACAGCGTTTACAACCAAGTTGTCTTCAATAGCAACACCATTTAGGTCTGCATCCCACTCGGCAGTATGACCTACCTTTTGGGGTACTGCAGGAACTTCAATTGTATCGCCGTAGTTAACGTCTATAACGATATCGTCTTGACCTTCTGCTTTGTATGTTACGGTAAGAGGAATTGGAGTGTAAACAGCAATATAATCTCTTGGTTCTGTGCTTGAAATTTCCTTATCCCAACCTGAGGTATAGCCTTCTATTGCAGGTGCTGCAGGAGCAACTGGCTTTGCATTTGCGCCATGCCATACTTCATCAATTAAGGTTGTGCCGTCCTTTTCATAGAATCTTGCTCTATATTGCGGATAACCACCAATTGTTGTGTCTTGGGTAATAATTTCATCATCATAGTTGAAATAGATGGTTTTATCCTCTGTGAAACGGTTAGCCCATTTAGCTTTAGCATCTTCTATAGCGATATTAATATCAAATACTTCGCCATCTGCTACTTGGTAATCGCCAACGTGGTTAGTGTTCCACCAATAAACAGATACGGTGTGATAAATGATTTTTTCTTCTTTGTTGTACTTTGCAACGAAAGCAGCGTCGCCAGTGGTTGCATCGTAAACAAATTGTGCATCATCGGTGTATTTTTCTTCGCCTAAGAACCAACCTGCAAAGGTGTAGATGTAGCTTTCATCTTCATAAGAAGCTTCTGCTTTTAATGTTACTTCTGCCTTAGCATAATCGTCGGCTTTATCAGGGTTGCCGTAATCAACGGGTGATGCAGTAACTAAATCTATTAATGCCTCGTCTTCGGTTGTAGCGGTAACTGTACCAACCTCGCCGATAGCGTCTACATAAGTACCGTGAACGCCAAGATGCTGGAAGCGAGGATAAACGCCTTCACTTGTTTGTCCGTTCCAATTTTCACTTGAAGACATATTAAAGTTATTGTACATACCAATTACACGTATACCAACGTATTTTGCTGTAATTTCTTCAGTAAAATCAAATCTCCAGTTTGTAGCTTTATTACTGCTATTTGTATTTGCAACAACTTCTATAACTGCTTTTGCATCACCTAAAGTGGTAAGACCTTCTTCTGTATCCGAAAGGATAAGTTTATAGTGAGAAGGTGCCCATTTTGAAGGACCGGTATATCTACCAAAAAGGATATGCTCAATGTTTGCAGCACCATCCAAAGCGTAGTTGAGTTGTACCCATTGTTTTGTTTCGTCGTCTGTAATGGGGTTCTCTTTAAAGTTACCGTTCTCGTCTGTCTCTACAAACATGTTCTTTTTAAGATTTCCATCATTATAAAAGAACGCATCACCATAGGTTGTTGCGGTAACGTTTGCTACGCTTCCAGAAAGTTTATCGGTGTAATCTTGAATTTTGTTAGAAACTACACCGTCTCCCTCTATAGTGTTAAATAACAAACCACTTATGGGCATTTTGCCAACAAGCAAGCTTTCGGCAACAGGATAAGTATCAAGCTGACCTCCCCAATGCGTACCTGTTAGGGAGTATTTACTACTGTCGTACTCTTCGTACTCTTTTTCTATGTACTTAGCGGTAAATACCTTTGCGGTTTCTGCGCCTGTTAAGGCGTAGTTAGCGGTTGCGGCATCGGCTACTTTCTCTTCGCCTAAATACCAACCAGCAAAGGAATAGATTTTGCTGTTTGTACCTTTATAAGAATCAGTAGCGGTTAGTGCAACGGATGCGCTTGGAAATGCACCTGTCTTATCGGAAAGACCTGCCTCTGTAACAACAGCGGTTGCTTCGGCAGCACCATCAGAGCCTTGAGTGATAGCTTCATAACCATCTTTTTCAATACCAGAAGTGTAAGCACCTTGAACATTAAAGTGGTCCATTCTGATATATGTTTGACTTCTAGTTGTTGTTGGAACAGCATTATATGCACAGATTAAGCGAAGACCTACCCATTTACCTGTTTTTGGTGTGCTGAGTTCTGTTTTTGCAACTCTGTAGTTAACGCCATGACCATATGCATCCATTTCAGAAACACAGTTTTCTTCTTTCCAAAGACCATCTTCGGTATCTGCAACATAAACTTTCCAATGTCCAGGTTGCCATGCGCCCATAGATCTGTCAGAACCAATTGTTACACTTTCAATAGTTGCTTCTGCATCTAACTCATAGTTAAGTTGAGCATATTGCAATTCTTCTTTGTTAATCAAATCTGTAGGTTTTGAAGAGCTATCAGTACCATTACCATACTTAACAAACAAACCAGCTTTTAAACCAGATTTAGTAAAAATGTTGCTATCATTAGTAAATGGTGAAGTTGTTTTTGTTAACAAACCTATGTTGGAATGAAGATCTTTGTCGTCTACTTTTGCACGCTGACCGATTGTTACACCGGCGTCGGTATTTGTATATGATGTGGCATCGGTTTTGAAACTTTCGTTTATGTAGTAATGTACAGAAACCGGTGTTTTTGTGCGAATAAGACTTTTTTCGGGGTCAACATCCCAAGATTTATCTGTCGCACAAGCCGTCATGGTAGAACCCGTTCTTAAATAAACGATGTTTTCTTTTTCATCATAATGTGTAACCGAGCTTGTTGGTGCTGCAGATGCACTAAAGCTAAGACCTGCAAAAAGAGATGCGACAATGCTAAGGGAAAGGATTATGCTAAGAAATCTTTTTTGCATTTTATTTTTCCTCCTTAATTTATTTATTATAAAAGGTTTTGCGGGCAGTTATGACTCTTGCTTAATAAACCACACTTCACTACCCTTCCAAAGCCCACACCAAGCCAAACAACCGCTAATATTTGGCAGGGGTGTAGGTTTTGGCACGCGGCGGCAAACGGTGGGTTCACCGCCACAACCTTAATAATACATTGTACATTATATATGTAGAGCGTTTTGCTCTATTTGTTTTTAGCGGATTTCTTTGCGGTTAATACTACCACAAATGCCGCTGCGGTTAACAGCATAATTACTGCTGCTGCATTTTGTCTGCTTTCACCAGTGATTGGTGAGGACGGATCAACAGTTTCTGTAGAGCCATCAGGTGTAACGTTATCTACATAGCCGTTATCACCGTAGCCGTTATCCACTATTCCGCCAGGAACGGTGTTATCCGTGCTTGCCATATCACCAAGTATTGCGATATTACCAAGCGACATTGTTTGGAATGTAAGCACGCCGTCTAACTCCTCAACATAAAGTGGGGTTACGGTGCCAAATCCGTCGCTATAGTAAACCTCAAAGTTGCTGTAGTAATCTCTAATGCTTGCAGGGATTACCATTGAAACTTCGTACGCGTTGCCCTCGGCTACAGGCAATCCGTTTTGTGTTAACGCCATATCGTAGAACGCGGCAACCTTTTTGTAAGGTGATAGCATTAATACATTATAATACTCGCTATCTGCTATGGTTTGCGAAACGTCGGTTGCGGTAAAGCTTATGCCCGCCTCAAGTGTGGAAATGAGCGGAGTTACCGTAAAGCGTGAGTCGGTGGTGTGAATTGAGTTGTACCAACTTGGGTCACGTTCGCCCATTAGGTCTTCCATAGTGCCCTCTTCAAAGTCTTCAAGTTCACCAATGGTTGCCCAATATGGATCGGTTTCGCTTACCATACCTAGAATTGCGATTTTGTTATCGCCCTCTGTAAATTCGTATTTTGCGGTTACAATGCCGTTTTCTTCTGTACTATCAATCAGAGAAACACTAGTACGTTTTGAAGCATTACCGAACATTGTTCTACCCTCATATCCTTCGGGCGTTTTAACCGATATGGTAACCTCACGACCACCAACATCGGTTACGGTATTACCGTTAATATCAAGCAATTCTATTTTGTAGATCTTTTTGTCAATAATCTTAAAGTAAGGATTATTGTATAACGACTTCATTTGCCAGTTGGTTGCATTTTCAGGTGTTACACGTATGCCAACTGCAGTTGTATAGATATCGTTAATGTCTATTCTCTTAAGTGATAACGACACGCCTACTTTATCATCTTTAAATGTTAGCAGGTTTTCATTATCTTCGTCGGTTTGAATACCAGTTACTCTGGTACCTGAAATCTTAAGGTCTGCTAATGTAGTGGTTATTATGTCTTTACCTGTTTCGGGGTCTACATAATAATTAACCTTTTGGAATTCTGCAAACTCAAACCTTACGTATCTTGCAAGCCTTGGTTTAATATCCAAACTTAAAGTAGCGTTTTTAATATCGCTATGGTTTGCAACCAAGTCAGGCTCAGTTTTTGTCTTTGCCTCTTCCTCGGTTTCACCAATATAGATATTAATTTTTATCGGCCAAGTTTGTTTATACTGTTTCAAATATTTGAGTTGTATATTAGAAATAGTTCTAAGGTCTCCCAAATAAAGAGTCATATCATAGGTATGTTGACCTATCAAACCTTCGGTGATTGAGAAGAATGTTACATCATTACCGTCGGTTAAGTCGTTTAGTAGGGTTGGGTAAACCATAAACTCATCACTTGTGCCTGCGATTATATCGTTTTTAAGCATTGTATAATCGGTGCTTGCAACGGTAGAGGTGATATTTTTGGTTGCCATTTTTTGTGTATCAGGACCAATAACATCTATGGTGTAGATACGAACAACATCCTTAGTATCCTCTAAAAGCAAACGAACATAACGCATTCGTTTTGCCGTTTTAAATTTATTTTGAAGCGTTATTTTGCCCGTTTTACCATTTACTTTGGCGGTAAATAGCAGATTCTTTTCATCAAACACACCGCCAAGAATATCACTACTATAAACCTTTAGAGTTTTGAAACCGTGTTTGCCGTCTATTAATGCATTAACAGAAATTTTGCTTACATCAATATCACCGCAGAGGTTATAAACAAGCTCTAAATCTTTGCCGTTTGTTTCAATATCGGCATAGGTGTCGGTTAAAGAGGTGTATTTTTTATCACCGTTCTTTGAAGTAGTTACAACACAGTCGGTTAACTGCTTTTGTTCTTTAATAGTAAGGTTTTCATCGCTAACCTTTGTGCGCTCTGTGCCACTTATCAAGGTTACGTCGCAAGGCATATTCTCTGCAATGTTTGAAGGGAATGCCTTAACCTTTGCGCCCTTACCCCACGCGAACATTACTGATGCACGTAGGTACAGGTTGTTTTCAATAGTAGCGGTGTAAACAGGATTAAGCACCCTTATAGCGAACCAGCAGCCTTTTACCCTTTTGTTCTTAGGTAGAACAACTACCTGACCGTTGGTTATCTCGTACCTGTCTTCGTTATATACGAATATTGGCTCGCTTGTGAACAGGTCTTCCCTTTCTTCAGCTACATAAACCTCATAACTACTACACATATATTCGCTTTCGTTATAGGTACTTTGGAATATAAATCCGTGTACCTCGGTTAAATCGCCCTCGTCTAAACGAACAACAAGGTCAACCACCTTACCCGGTTTTGTGTAACCGCTTGCAGGCATATTTGCCTGAGGTAACAAGAAGTCTTTACCTGTACGAGAAAGAACCTCTGTTGCAAACTGATTTCTAAGTTTGGCAATTTCTGCAACCGAATCACCTTGACCATCTGAGTAAATATAAAAGTTTTCAGGTTTTAGAATGTTTTTACCATAAATCTTTTCAATGTTTGCAAGATCAATCTTCTTGGTAGGAATAAAGTCTGGCTCGTAGGTTGTTGGGTCATATTTCTTATCAACATAATTACCGTAAACCGCAAACTCTGTTATACGAACGTGAACAGCGTTATATGCGCCGTACTTAACGGTAGTTGTTGCAGAATCACCCAATTTTTCAGAAATAGGATTGTAAATACGTAAGCCTATAAACCTAGCAGTATCGGCAACCTTATCATCTTTATTAAAGCTGATAATGTTCATCTTATCGCCTGTGCCGGTTGTTCTGTACTGTGTAGCATTATCAACCGTAACGTATGGCTTACCGCTAAAGAGCTCGCCCTTTGTATCTGCAATGTAAATCTCGTAATTACCCATTACTAAAGCAGGGTTAGACGGGAAGCCTAGCACGATATGGCTTATGTCTGCCATACTTCTTAGGTCGTAGTAAACATCTACATAACGGCTCTTGTTTTCGGTATAATCTATAACCGCGCCACTTTCCTGAGCCTCTGCAAATACAGGTCTGTTAATGTCTAACGCTGTTGTTGGGTTACCATCTGAAATATGCGTTAAACTTGATTTATCTGATGTTATGTAACTTGAAGTAATCTTCTTAGCGGTATTAGACTCTACATCGTATGCCTTAATAACAGGCTCAATAGTAGTATCAGAGTGGGTGAGGTTTTTAAGTCCATCTAGTTTTATGCCCTTGGGCATATTATAGGTTGCAACCTCGGTTACCTGTTTGAATTCCCAAACATCCTCTTTAAACTCACCAAACACAGCAAACTCGTTAATACGCGGATAAATATTATGTGTGTTTTCATTATCTTTGTTTAACGCCATTGTACCGTCTTTATAGTTATCGGTATTGATTGGGTTGGTAATTCTAAGACCGATGTATCTTACGTTTTCAATCGGTATATTTAATTCTAAAAGATGTGCTCGGTAGCAGGTGGTTGTGTTATCCACCTTAACAAGCGGTTCATCGTAAAGTGTTTCGGCTTTGTTTGAAACATAAATCTCAAACGCGCCCGTTTGGGTAGCAAGGCTTGCACCACCGCAGAAGTAAAATTTCTCAACCTTTGCGGTACCCTCTAGAACGAAGGTATATTCTGCATAGATGCTACCGTCTTTTGTAACAACCGGCTTTTTGTTTTCCAGTTTAGCAAAACCACGTGCACCTGCACCCATATGTTGCACCGTTACATCTCCGTCGGTTATGCCTGTAACATCGCCAACGTTTGAGTGATTTTTAGTGCTATCTTTTGTGTTAACAAACTTGGTTGTAGCCGCCATACCTTTTAGGAAGTTATTGCCCTCAGGTATTATTGCGCCTGCATCACCTTTGCTTGGAACAAATAATTCAATAGTACCAAATACGTTGAACTCTGCCAAGCGCACAAACGATTCTGAGGTATCAACACTATCGTCATGAGCTTGCTTAATACGGATACCTACATATCTTGCAACGTACGAATCAATTTTGAAACTTTGTATACGCTTTGGATACTTAGTTTTGTAGGTGTAATAAGGTTTGGTAAAGAGTTTATCTTTATCTGCGCCTATGTAGATTTCGTACTCTCTTGCGTAATAATCGCTGTTATCCGCATTTGCTACATATATATCTGTAACAATGCCCTCGCCTTCCATTTCAAGCACAATATCGGTGTATCTGCCCTTAACATTCATTGGAGCTTCTGCCGACGTTGTGGTTGCAACGCCTGAAAGACTACCATCAAAAAGTTTATTGCCATTGTTAAGGGTTACTTCTTTACGCTTTGTGCCATTGTAGTAATAAGCGGTTGCGCTCTTAACAATTGATTTTCCTGATGGAATTGCAACACTGTCTTCATTTTGTGGTGCGCGGGCTTCCATATCAACTGTACCTAATACGTTGAACTGGTTAAACCTTGCATACAAATAGTTTGCATTAGTACCAGCGTAATCTGCAACATTGTCTGTAGCGGTTACACCTGTAATGCGCATAGCAACATATTTTGCCGAAACTTCCTCACAAGTGTATACCTGTGTGCGAGTTCTCTTTGTTGCATTATCGTAGGTGTAGATAGGAGGATTATCAAAAATTGTTTTCTTATCGTTGCCTACATAAAGTTTGTAAGAGGTACTCCACTTATCCTCGCTTCTACCAACAAAGATAATATTTTCAACATCGCAAACACCGTCTAGTGTATAGATAATATCGGTATATGCAACGCCATCGTTAAGGTGGATTTCCTCCGCTACATTTTCAGGACCAACTAAGGCAAATGTGCTACCTGCCATAAGCCATTTATCATACTCGCCATCGGTTAACTCTTCTAAAGGAGTTTTATCAGAAGTATGGCCACCGTCAAGATTTATGCTTGAGGGAATCCTTACAGACTCTTTAGGAGATTTGTAGTATACATCTACACTCTTAACAATGGTTTCACCGGTAGGAATGTCTGTAACAGTATCATCATTCTTTACCTGAGAAATAGTTGTCTTGGCCTTATCGGTATAAACGCTAAACTCACGAAGACGTACTTGCGAATCACTACCTGTAATTGTATCCTTGTGAGGTTTTATGATGCGCATACCTACGAATCTAGCTGAGCGTCCGTCAACTTCGTAATGTTGAATGGCTTTTGGACTGTTGTTTGAGTAGGTGTAGTAAGGTCTGTTAAATAGAGTTTCTTCGTCGTTGCCTACATATAATATATACTCACGCGGGATATAATCTGCCTCATCACTATGGGCAACGTAGATATCATTTATCTGTTGTTGACCACTAAGTTTTAAAACAACATCTACATAATTGTTAGTTTCATTTATATATGGGCTATCCGAAAGATTAATGGTTGCAGTTTTAGAAAGTGCACCGTCGTATAAATTGCTTGCGTTTTCAATCTCTGCTTCGCTAGACTCGGTACCATTGGTGTATTTAGCGGTAGCCGATTTCACAATCGGTCTTGCAGGAGAAGCAGGAAAATCAACGCTGTCTGCATTTTTAGGTGCGCGAGCATCCATATCAACCACACCAATTACGTTAAACTCGCTTAAACGTGGGTATAAAAGATATGCCAAGTGGTTATAACGAGCGAGGTCGTTTGATGTTGTTGCGGCGGTAATTCGCATTGCAACGTATTTTGCCGAAAGTTCTTCACTTGAGAAGATTTGTGTAAGTTTCGGTGCAGGGTCTGTTGTATTATCTACAACTGCTATTGGGTCACCACTGAAAAGTGTTTCCTTATCGTCTCCGGCATAAAGTTTGTAGGATAACTTCCACTTATCTTTATCTTGCCAGTCGCCCTCTTTACCGATAACTACTATGTTATTTATGCTGCACTTTCCGTCTAGAGTGTAAACGATATCAACATAAGCATCTTCGTTAACGTGTATCTTTTTAATATTATCTTTATCGTCACCATCGCCGCCGATTTTTTCAGCGAAGGTGCCGCCTGCTCTAAGCCCCACTGATAAAGAACCATCGGTCAATAGTTCTAACATTGTTTTTTTGGAAGAGCCGCTATCAATAGAAATATTTGAAGCCACTCTTTCGGAAGAATCAGGAGCTTTATAATAAACCTCGGCGTTTAAGATAACCGACTCGCCTTGTGGTAAATCAAGAACATCGTTTTTACTGGTAACCAACTTTAGATTTTCAAGGGGTTCATTGGTGTAAACATTAAACTCGCGCAAACGAATTTTTGATGCATCGCCACTAACCGAATCTTTATGAGGTTTAATAACACGTAAACCAACAAAGTTAGCCAAGCAGTCTTCCAAAGTATAAAGTTGAACCGCTTTCGGACTATCACTTGAATAGGTGTAGTATGGCTTGCCTGAGAAGAGCGTATCCTTACTATCACTTATATACAACTCGTACTCGCGCGGAATGTAATCTGCCTCGTCACTATGGGCAATATAAATATTTCTTACCTTTTGTTGACCTTTAAGTTTAAAGGTGAAATCAACATAATTTTCTGTTTCGTTTTTATAAGGACTATCAGAAAGATTTACAGTAGCCAAACCGTCGGTAAGGTTTCCGTTATTTAATTTGCTTGCGCTAACAATCTCTGCATCGCTAGAGTCGGTACCATTAGAATATTTAGCAGTAGCCGATTTAATAACTGGTCTTGCAGGGTCGCTAGGTAACTCAATCTCGTCAGAGTTTTGAGGTGCACGGAAGGTCATATCAACGGTACCCATTACGTTAAACTCGTTTATACGAGCATACATAAGATAGTATGCATGATTATAACGATCAAGGTCGTTTGACAATGTTACAGCGGTAATTCGCATTGCAACGTATTTTGCCGAAAGTTCTTCACTTGAGAAGATTTGTGTAAGTTTCGGTGAAGCATCTGTTGTATTATCAACAACTGCTATTGGGTCGCCATCAAAAATAGTGTCTTTATCATTACCTGCATAAAGCTTGTAAGATAGTTTCCACTTGTCTTTATCTTGCCAATCGCCTTCTTTACCGATAACCACAATGTTGTTTACATTGCAAATTCCGTCTAGAGTATAAACGATATCAACATAAGCATCTTCGTTAACGTGTAACTTTTTGATGTCTTGGTTGTTGTCGTTTTTCTCGGCAAACGAGCCGTTTACTTTAAGACCAACCGTTGCAGAACCATCGGTCAAAAGTTCTAACATGGTCTTATCAGACGAGCCGCTATCAATATCAATAGACGATGACACTTTCTGACTTGCGGTAGGTGCTTTGTAATACACCTCATAGCTTTTAACAACCGAATCACCTTGCGGTAAACCTGTTACATCGTTTGTGCTGCTTTCCAGATTCAAAGATACCGCTTTCTTTGTGTAAACATTAAACTCGCGTAGGGTTACTAACGAATCTGTACCGCTTATTGTATCTTTGTGCGGTTTAATAACTCGCATACCAACAAAGCTGCCCTGCCAACCATCCAACGAATAATGTTGAACGGCTTTTGGGTTATCGCTTGAATAGGTGTAATATGGATTACCCGTAAAAAGTGTATCCTTATCGTCACCTATATATATCGCGTACTCGCGAGGGATGTAATCTGCCTCGTCGCTATGGGCAATAAAGATATCGCTAATATCTTGTTTACCCTTAAGACTTACTGTAAAGTCAACGTAATTTTTCGCATCGTTTACATATGGGCTATTCGCAACGCTTACAGTTGCGGCGCCCACAGCGTTACCATTGTAAAGCAATTCGCCGGAGTCAATAGTAGCGGCGGTAGTATCGGTGCCGTTATTGTATTTTGCGCTAACTGATTTTACAACAGGTCTTGAAGGAGATGCAGGAAAATCAACATCGTTAGTATCTTGGGGTGCGCGAACTGTCATATCAACCGTGCCTAAAACAGCGAACTGACAAATTCTTGTATACATCCAACCGCTATTTATAATGTAATCATCAACGTTATCGGTATAGGACATTGCGGTAATACGTAGAGCCGCGAATTTACCTGACAGCCCATTACCCTTATATATTTGTGTACGTTTGTTTTGAACTGTGTTATCGTATTTGATTTTTGGCGCGCCATCAAAAAGTGTTGTTTCATCGTTGCCAACATATATCTCATACGAAATACGCCATCTTTCAGCAGAATGACCTACAACAATAATGTTGTCAATGTTACAAAGGCCATCCAAAGCGTAAACGATTTCGCTATATACCTCGCCATCGTTAACGTGTATTTTGGTTGTTTTAGAAGAAGTTCCTTCTGCAAAGGTACCATCAACCTTTAAGCCTATAGTAGACTCAACCACACCGTCGGTTAATTCTTCTACTGCGGTTTTGCTTGAAGAACCTTGGTCAAAAGCAATGGTTGTTTCTGACTTATTGGTAGCATTAACTCCTTTATAATAAGCCTTTGCGCTTTTAACAATAGAGGTGCCGGTTGGTAAATCGGTTACACCGTTTTTCTCTGTTTGTAAAGTAAGCGTACCGCTATTAGAACCGGTTGCAAAGGTTGATATAATGCCTGAACAGGCAGAGATAACAATAACTAGTGAAAGTATTGCAGAAACTGTGCGTTTAAAAATGTTTTTCATAATATATTATCTCCTTTCCTATTCTTCATTATCTTCTTTAACAATTTCTATCATAGCCGAAGCAAAACGATTTGTGCCTTTAATGGTTGCACGAAGTGCTATAACATCGCCATGTTTAACATCGCTTGCTACGGTATATGTAACATTGTTTCCATCGGTTTTAAGAGTACCAAGGTCGGCATTCTTGATTTCTGTTTTATCTATCTGTCCATCTTTTTCTGATGCAGGCAAAACAGAATATTCTTTAATTTCCCACTCAATATCCGCAGAATCGCAATCAACTAATTCTGGGTTAATTGTAATTGACTTGTTCTTATTGATATCAAGTTTGGTTGCAACCGCTTGGTCGCCGTTATCGGCATTGTAAAGTTCAACCTGTGCCAACGGCTCTAGGGTTGAGAATATGTATATTGCATAACGGCCCTTTGCGGTGCCATCCTCTTTATATGAGAAGGTTTTGTTTACGTTTGATATAGTGTCATAAAGTTGAGGAATGGTTGCTTGAATGTTTCTATCGGTGTTTCTTGTGCTTTCCTCATAAACGAAACGGTAAACATTTATATTTCTACCGCCTAGAGATTTCTTTAGGTTAACCTTAAACTCCAGTGCATTTCCACCCTCATTTTTCTCAACTAGCAACGAGAAGTCTTCACCATCTTCAGAGGTGAATGCAGAGGCGTGTAGGTCCTCACCCTCATAAGTTAAGGTATGTACGTTAGCGTGTGCGGGTACGTAGTTGTTTAACATACTTATATGGTAGAAGTTATAGTGCACTATCTCGGAAGATTCTATACTGTGGGGGTAAGACCAAGCAACATGCTCGCCTTCGCCAACCATAAAGAATGTTGGTTTTGGAACGAATCCACCAACGAAGCCCCAAGAAAGACCTACGTGCCAACCGTTGTTAGCAAGGGCTATTAGGTAAGAGGTGTAGGAAGAATTCCAACCACCGAACTTGTACCAGTTGTATCCCCAAATAGTTTCGGGAACGTCGCGGTCTGCTGCAAAGAACTCGGTTACCGCAAGAGTTGCATCCTTATAGTGTCCACGCGCAACTGCTAGAGCATCATAAAATCCGCCGTAAAAGCCTTCGCTATAAACACCGCTGGAGTGACCTGCATAATATTCGTGGAAGGTGAACACGTCAATAACATCTGAGTAATACTTGTAAAGATAAACATTCATATACTCTTCGTTGATAATGGCAACGGTACCTGCAGGCTCTGTACCCCAAATTTCAATGTTTTGTGTACGCTCGTCGCTGTCAAGCTCTTTTCTGGCAAGGGTTGCCATCTGTCCCCAGTAAACACGTTTGTCGCCCAAGGTCGCATAGTCCCAACTGTCGTGCCAACTACTATTCTCAACTCGGTGTGGCTCGTTGTAGTAACTCAAGATATCTACATTACGTAACCCTTGTTCGTAGCAATAGATTAACAATTCCTTAGCCGCGTCTGCATATTGGTCTAAATCTTTAGGAGCCGAAATTCTTGGGCGGCTTGGGTCTTCACTGAACCAACTTTGAATACGCTCGCTAACCTTCCAGCCAAAAGCAAGCTCTATTCTAATATCCGCCTCGCCAAGCATACGCCAATATTCTATACAAGACTGCATGTATTGATTTTCAAAATCATACTCGCCTTTGCTATAAGCAATGTAGTCGGGGTTATTTTCGGGATCGTTCTCATATTTTTTATAATCTTCACCAGCGTAATCGGTAATCATCCAGTCAATCTGGAACCATGAACGCGCGTACGCAGGACTAATATCGTTAAATCTTTTTGCATTAAGTTCAATGTAAGCGATATTTTCTCCTGCCTCTTTTTGAGAGGTAACAGTAAACAGTGTTGGGAAAACGTTACAACCAAGACTTTGGAAATCGGTATTAAATATTCCGTTATCGGTATTATCTACATTAAAGACGCGGTAGTCGTTCTTAACGGGGGTGCCGTATTTTGATACCGGAGAGACGAAGGTTGTTTCCTCTTCCTCTTCAATATCCTCAAACTCGTCATCTTCTATTTCTTCGCCTATCTCCTCTTCTTCGCTACCGTCGGTATAATCCACTTTAATACCTGTACTAATACCAAGGTCGCCAACAGGGCGCGAAATAACTATTTGAGTTTGGTTGATATCACCCGTGCCATAATCGTCAGGTAAAGACGTATCTGGTACAAAAACATCGTTTTGATTATAATCGGGGTAAATAATATCGTCAATTTGTCCGATATCACTATTGAAATTATTATCAATAACTTCCGACGCAGCAGGCTTCTTGTTTGGTTTTTTCTTTGGTTTGCAAGCGGCTAAACTAAGTAACATTGCAAACGTTAAAACAAGTGCCAGCACTCTTAATAGTTTTGATTTCATGCTTTCGTCTCCTTACACTGAAAAAAGTCACTCAAATTTAAGGGGCATTCGCCCAATCTATACTAATTATACCAAAGCGGCGGCAATAGTAAACACATATATTGCTTTCTTTTAACACAATCTTGCTTTTTTTGTTTTAATGTGTTATACTGTCTCATGAAAGGTGGTAAAAACCATGTCATACGAACTGCATTCTTATCACGATAACGGCGTTAGAATGATACTTCATAAAAACACTTTATTTAATCGTTCCTTTTATCCAACCGTTACTGCCGGCAAGGTTAAAGAAAAGAGCGATGATAAATTTCCATTGCAGCACTCTTTTTATTTAGAAGTGCTTATGCATTGGCATAAAAACCCAGAATTACTGCACGTTACCAATGGTTGTTTACTTGTCAAAACCGATTCCGAAACCAACGTAATTAAGTCGGGCGAAGTGGCGGTTATCAGTAGTGACCAGATGCATTTTTTGACCCCCATAACCCCACAATGCACATATACTTGTATGATTCCAAACATTAATTTGTGTGGTGAATGTAGCCATCTTCCAGCGGTTTCCAGCGACCCCGATGTTATTGAAATTTATAATAAAATTGTTAAAGAATTTACCACTCGTAACGATGGTTTTAAACGAATTATTGAGAATTATATTGTCTGTATGTTCTCTATCTTAACACGATTTTGCGATAATTTTGACGATAAAGCCAGCGAAAACTCATCAAAACTAGTTGCTGTTAAGTCTGCAATTAATTTTATACAAGATAACTTTAAAAACGATATTTCTATTGACGATATAGCCAAAAGTGCTAACCTTAGCAGGTACTATTTATGCCATATTTTCAAGGAAATTACTGGGCAAACGGTACTTAGCCACCTAAATTATGTACGTTGCAACAATGCCTGCGAACTGCTTTCAAGCGGAAAATATACGGTATCGCAAAGTGCTTCATTATCAGGTTTTAACAATCTTTCATACTTTTCAAAAATTTATCGCAACGTTATAGGTCACCTTCCTAGCAAGGATGCAAAAAAGCAACATTAAATGTTAATATTTTTGTCATTTTGTTTTTGCATTATTTTTTCTTTAGGCGTTTGTTGATTATATAAACACTTTATTCTTAACATAAAAAAGAGAGACGACTTCTTTTGTGAAGCGTCTCTCTTTTTCTTTACAGATACAACTAAGGCACCTTCTTTACAGAGGGTGCCTTAGAGTAATGCTTTTAATTAGTCTTCCATATTATCCTCAACGCTTTCAAGCTGAACATAACCAAGACCTGTAGCGTCTGCTACCGAAGTCTCTAATGCATCACAGAAATCAGCGCTAAGCTCTTTGATAAGACTTAATTCGGGTGCTATATATTTTTTCATCATTTACACCCTCCTTATTCTTGATTGCAAACGATCTGGCTGTAGTAGTACTGACCGTCAATAACTACGTATGCACGTGCCCAACGTGTTGGGTTAGGTTTGTCTGCTTTGTAGTTAAGTGTTGTCATAAAGTCTACTTGGCCAACGTTTTCGGTTGTAACTTCAATTTTTT
This sequence comes from Acutalibacteraceae bacterium, assembly GCA_045630515.1. Lineage (GTDB taxonomy): Bacteria > Bacillota > Clostridia > Oscillospirales > Acutalibacteraceae > UMGS1532. The sequence continues at coordinate 88,563 of JAZQTG010000074.1, read as the reverse complement.
GTACACTAATAACTTGTGAACCTTCTGGTGTTACGTCACCGATCTTGAAATCATCATTCTTAGTGGTGTAGTAGGTATTGCTTGCGTATAAGATACCATAAGCCTCTGCGTTTTGAACATTTACGTGTGCAAATACTGAGAAGCCTTTAGCCTCTTCATGTGCTTTACCTACGATTGCAACTTCAGGTGCTTCCTGAATATCAGATTTAGCATAAATCAACATTCTGTCGCCGGAAGCGTAGATTCTACCGGTAGGTTCGCCAATAAGAACAACACCCTCACCATCTACCCAGCTGTTAGCACCTTCGTATACGAGGTCAATAGCGGTATCGTACTTATAATGCTCATGAACATAGTACTCGTCGCTATCGGTTTTGTATAGAGTTACGAGTGAAGATATATCCAAAGCCTTGTACTGTGCAGTATAGGTAATCTCAGCAGTTACAGGGTTAGCATATACGTCTTCATTCCACTCTACGTTGCCCTCGTTGTCTCTCTTTACGGTGTAACCGTAAATTTCTTTAACAACGATTGCGTTAACAACTGCTGGGTCAAGATACTCGCCCTCTACAACGTTGATGGTCTTAATAACCTTTTGAGTTGCATCAACGAAGTGTACAGGATGGTAAGTAACTAGTTTTTGTGCATTATATTTAGCAACATAAGCGGCAGCATCAGAACTAGCAAGTTCAACGGTGCCTTCGGTAGTTGCAAGAATAGGTGTAGTTTCGCCGTTTAAGTACCAGCCAGCAAAGGTGTACTCATAATCGCCGATAACCTTGGTTTCTTCTGCGGTAAGAGTAACAACCTTCTTACCGTATTTTTCGTTATTATCGTAACCGCCAACGCCTGTAGCAGAAACATTTGTAGCTATATCAAGTGTTGCACCTTCGGTATCCTCTGCTTTAGCAGAAATATCGTCGGTAACAGGTGCGGTATATGTGCCGTATACGTCAAAGCGGCTCATACGTAGATATAATCTCATATCCTTGCTATAAACGAAGTTGCCACTTAGTTTGGTGCCTGCAAAATCGTTATATGGCTGAATGAAACGAATAGCAACATATTTTGCAGTAGCAGGCTGAATTAAAGCAACATTAGTAATGTTCTTAATGGTTCCTGCACTGTGGTTAACATCAATTTCTACTGTGTTTTCGCCACTGATAAGGTCTGCTTTATTGTTAGCTAAAATTAGTTTGTAGTGTTTAGGAGTCCAACGAGAAAGTACATCTGTTGATGATTTTAAAGCAGCAACAGTAAAGGAATCAATAGTAGCCTCAGCAGGTAAGGTGTAGTTGATTTGTAACCACTGTTTGCTCTCGTCTTCGGTGATAGTTCCAACACCGGTACCCTCTGCATTGTAATCTACAAACATGTTATTAAAGAATGTCTGATCGTCTTTAATAACGATGTCTGGGGTGCTGGAATCAACCTTAGATGCAGTAAACTTATTGGTGTGCTCACTATAACTGGTCAATTCGGTGGGCTCGTTAGCGGTTAAGTACTGAAGATTCTTATCTTCATAAGTTTCTTTATTGAGGTAATAGATACTATCAAATTTAGCGCCCACTAACAAGTTTTTGTTGATATCAACGTTATTAATATAATCTTCTTTAATGTTGTAACCTGAAATTGTGCAGGCAGGAGCATCATACTTGGCAACGAAGTTAAGTTTCTCATCATCGGTAGATTTTACTACATAAGTATATTCTGCCGAGGTAGAAACCAACTCGTCATTTAAATACCAACCTACGAAGTTGTATGGCTGATTGCCTTCTGCGAAAGTGCCGGTTGTAGAAAGTGCTACATAACCAGCAGCGTAGTTGCCAACGCTATCATCTATAGCATTGCCACGTGTAAATTCTGCAGTTGCAGCAGTAGTTGCACCTACAGCCTCAGCAGAAACAGTTTTTTCAGAGATTGTATCAACATATTCACCCACTACGTCAAAGTGGTTGAAACGAGGATACATTACGCCCTTTTCATAAGCAAGGTTAGCGGTTTTGTTGTAAGCACAGATAATGCGCAAGCCAACAAACTTAGCAATAACAGGCTCAGCAAACACAATCTTAGAGATTGATGCTTTGTTTCCCGTTACCTCAACAACCTTGGTTGCCAAAGACTCATCTAAAAGACCTTCTGCAGTATCAGAAAGGATTACTTTATAGTGACTTGGAGTCCAATGGTCTGATGCATGTTCAAAGTTTCTTAAGTTGCTAAGTGCAACTTCGGAAATTCTTGCAGCAGCATCCAACTCATAGTTGATTTGTGCCCATTGTATTGACTCATCATCAATAATATCGTCAACAATCCACTTTCCTTTAGCGTCATCATATTTGTAAGTTACAGAAAGGTTGTTTTTAACTTCGCTACGGTCAGAAATATGAACGTCAGCAGGTGCGAATTTTTGCCCTCCTTCTGGAACCAACTCTGCTTTTGTCGTCCAAGTGTTCATATCAATTTCTTTGAAGTTTTGGTCAACAAAAGGTGCGCGAGTAATAGCTGAGGTTTGAACGCTAGTAACAATTTCTTTAGGGCCATCGGTTGTTTTAAACTCGTTGGTCATATTATCTGTTAAGTTGAACAAGTAGGTTTTTGGTAAACCTTTTTTAGCAACATAGTTTTCAAGCAAGCTTGTTGCAGGGTCAACATAATCGTTTCTGTCGGTACTGCTAACAATAGCATGATCTTTGTACACGTATTTAGCAACAAAGTTTAGGTCTGCCTCTTTGCCTGTTACTTTATATGTATCGGTTGCAGATGCAGAAACAAGTTGTTCACCTAAATACCAACCGTCAAACGAATAGGTTTTTCCGCTTGATTCAACAGCAGCATCTGCACTAAGTGCAACATTAGCAGCAGAATATTTGCCTGCGGTATCAACTTGACCTTTATAAGAAAGAACAGCAGATGTAGTTGCACCCTGAACACCATCTGCATATGCATTTGCAGTAAGGTCTGCGGCTACGCCGTCTTTATAGTTACCAAATACCTGGAACTCTGTAAAGCGTAGGTACATACCGCTAGCACTGGTGTAAGAATAAGTCTTGTCGCCATAGCCTAATTCGTCTACGTTGTAACCGCTTATAATACGTAAACCAACGAATTTACCGGTTACAGGTGTATTTAATTTAACCGAAGCAATACGAGAGCCTTTGTGCACCTCTGCAACACAGTTTGCCTCGTTATAAAGGCCGTCTGCGGTGTCGGCTATGTAATATTTATAGTGGCTGGGGGTCCAAGTGTTACTAGACTTACCTAATAATAAAAGTTCGCTAATTTCGGTTTCAGCGTCAAGCTCGTAGTCTAACTGCAAATATTGTTTTTGTTCATCATCAATAATATCTGCTGACGTTACTACGTCAGAGCCTGTTTTATTTTTGAAGAACATCTTCTTTTTAACCGAGTCAGCAACTACCATTACGTCGGTAGAGAACACATCACCGTCTGTAACAGGTTTTGCAGTAACCATTTCAGGTTTTTCTGCGGTTGGAACACCATACCAGTAGCCACCGTCAAAATTGCCGTTACCTTTATCAAATACAGTGCCAACACAACCCTCGCGGGTTAGGTAGTATTTAACAGTAGGTTTAGCTTTGCCTGCAATTACACTGGTTTTGCCACCATAGTTGGTGTTGTAATAGGTTTTCATGGTATTTAATTGAGTAGCGTCTAAACTATCATAAGATCTATAACCGTGCGAGTTGTATGCATAGTCTGCTTTTGTACCATAAACGCGCAAAGTTTTTATGCGTAGGTTGTTATCTGATTTTGTGTTGTTTATGCCGGCAACGGTATTGATGTTTGCATAGAATTCAACCCTAACAAAGTTAGCCTTAACAGGTGCAGCAAGTTTAATATGTTGCATAGCACTGTTGATTGGGTTAGTACCATCAACCTTTTTATCGGCTGTGTAAATGTAATGTGTTGTCCAATCTTTACCGTTCATACTGGTTAAAACATTGTAGTAACCTGTGCGATATGCATAGGATGCAGAGCCAATAACAATATCGGTTACGGTTGCGCCGTAGCCAACATTATATTCAATAAAGGCTTTGTAAAGAAAGTTTTCATCATTATCTTCTACATCGCGGTAGGTTTTTGTGTGAGTGTCGCCCTCCCAAGTAATTGTGTAGAAACCTTGACTATCACGTCCTTGAACGGTACGAACAGAGTTGGATGTAACACCGAAAGCGGTATTATAGTCTTGCGATACAGAATAGGTTGTGTTACTCCAAATTTCTTTGTTTCGTTGATCGCAGTCAGTCTGAAGAGTGGTGGTTATCTTACCTGTTGCCTCGTTGCGAGTGGAAACATAATAACCGGACTGACTAGAGTCAAGTTCGTCTGTGTTATTGATTACAACAGAACCTGCAGTAACCTCATTTAACACATCGGAAAGCATAGTTGCATTACCGCTACCTGCGCTTGAGTTAGCGCCGTAGTGCTTAACAACTGCGTTTTCCAAATTCTCGGTGCCTGTGGGTGTTGCAGCCGAAACATTAAATGTTAAACCTGCAAACAGACTGGCAACCAAACTAAGAGTAAGAATAATGCTTAAGAATTTTTTTGCCATGAAATTTTGCCTCCTTTATAAATTTTGGGGAAATTCTTACACAATAATTTTATCTGTTGCACAAAATTCAGTCAAGTGTTTTTTAAATTATGTTTGTTTTGTATGATAAATGTTTGTTTTAGAAGGGTGATTTTTTAGTCGTTTTACACGCCATTAATGCCGCAAATCCCTTTATTTATGCGGTTTTTTGCTGCCTGCAACTGCCTGCAACTTGAAAATATTATTTTTTTTGTTTTTTTTATTCTTAAAGCCTATAATAGTAAGAAAATATAAACAATAGTAAGAAAGTATAAATTTTTGGTCTTTTTCTTTTTATATAATACCCCCTTTTAAAAACCAGTCGCTAAAAGTAAAGAAAACACCGCTAATTGCGGTGCTCCCTACCTTATATAATATATATATTATTTTTACTGCTCTTTGCTTTCTGGTTTGGTAAGATTAGCGTTATACATTATAATACTTGCGCCTTCACCAATTATTTCTATTTTAAGCTCGGTGCAACCGCTAACGTTAAACTTTAACTCTTGAGCTTCTTTATCTGCACTTATTTCGCATTCACGGAAGCGTGTTTCACCGCCAACAGAAGCAGTAGCTTTGATTCGGCACTCAACCGCCTCATCAATATCCTTTGCCGCAACAACGTATGCGCTAAAGAACTCGTAACCATCAGAAATATCATAAATAGCATAAGAGGCATTGCTAAGTTTTATACAATTTTGTTTATCAGAATGGTCGTTACCAAAGGAATCCAGTTCGGTTTCCTGGCTGAATTTCCACTTCTTTTCGTCTGTAGAATTAAGCTCGTCTAGATATGTAGGCGTTTTATCTTCTATTTCCTCTTTAAGTAGAGTAAGTTCTTCCCTTTCGCCCAAAATCTCTTCGGCTTCTTTAATAGCAACCGATGCATCTTCATACTTGCCTTGGTCTATAAGTTTGCCGCAATCTTCTACTAACTTTTCTATATACCTATTTTTATAGTATTCCAGATTCGCATTAAGAGTTTTATCTTCCTTTAGCTCTTCGTCTGTTTCCATAACCTTGTTTATTGACTCTATTGCCGACTTATAATCGCCCTTATATGCATACTTATCAGCGACCTCTATTACCTCGCCTTTGCCTTTGCTTTCTAAAGACTCAGAATATTCTCTGATTCGTTTTTCTATTAATGTGTCTTTTTCTAAAATCGCCATAGCAGACTTTAAAATTTCTATACCCTTTGAGTAATCGCCTTCTCCCGCATACACCGATGCCTCGCTTAAAGCCGTGTTTCTGTATTTTTGTACGGTACTATTTAGTCTGTCGGTTGCGGTTTTATAATTACTATCCTCTAAGATAACCTTTCTATAGGCAGTTATTGCAAGGTTATACTCGCCCTTTGAGTAGTGATTTTCTGCCTTGTTAAAGCTCTCCTTGGAAACCTTTAACTTATTTATCTTCTTTTCGGCTTCTTCTATATCCTTTGCAAGCTCGCCTATACCCATCTTTTTAATGGTATCAATTTCTTTTGCTGCAAAAGAATATTCTTTTTTATCGGAAGCGTATAGGTTATACACCTCTCCTAAACGCTCGCTTAATGCATTGTTAAGTTTTTCGTTGCTTGTGCTTTTATATTCCTTTACAAAAATAGTGTACGCCGCATCATACCTACCCTCGTCAAACGCTTTTATTATTTCTTTGGCAGGGTTTTTAAATACACCGCTATTAACCATCACAAGACCTACCATCAACAATATCGCAATAATAATTATTGCTATTCCTTTTTTTGATAGTTTACGACGTTGTGGCTCTCTAATATTCGGTTTAATTACAACTACTTCTTCCGAAAAATCCTCTCTAAAATTGTTTTCTATATGAAAGGTATTTTGTTTATCCTTTGCTCCCGACGAAGAATAAATATCGGTAGAATTGCTTTTTTGCGGATGTTTTATTTTATATTCGCAGGCAGAACAAATGCCACTTTCGGAATATATTTCCTTTCCGCAGTATTTACATATCATAATAGCGCTTCCTTTCAAAAAGCTTTATGCTTATCGCTTACCCCATAATTTTACCACATTTAATTATAATTGCAACCCCTTTATATAATGTACAACCACAATATATAGTTGTAGGTTTCACAATCTGTTGTGTTTAAAAATCCAGGCGTTTCGTTCTAAATGTCGCATTAAAAGTCAATTGGCCGCAAGAAATGTCAGTATTTTTCACCTATTTGCCAAAACATACAATATAACTACATTTTGTTTGTGTAAAAGGACGAAAACACAAAATATTGTGTTTTGGTGTTGACACTACAATATATATGTGCTATACTTACAAAGCACCACAACCGATAGGTGTTTTGCCCTGTCGGTGTGTGTTACCAAATACTCTTAAAAAGGGGGATGGCGTACGAATATACAGGGGTTTCAAAAACTCACCCTGCTTGATTATCCGGCGCACATTGCTTGCACTGTGTTTACAGGCGGTTGCAACCTTCGTTGTCCGTTCTGTCATAATGCCGGTTTGGTACGCACTCCACTAGCCTCTGATAATCTTTATGGCGAAGTGCTCGCTTATCTTAAAAGCAGGCGCGGCGTTTTAGAGGGTGTTTGCGTTACCGGTGGCGAACCACTTTTACAGCCCGATTTAATTCCTTTTTTGAAAGAAATTAAGGATATGGGGTTTAAGGTTAAGCTTGATACCAACGGCAGTCTACCACAAAAACTAAAAGAAGTTTTAGATTTAGGCATTGTGGATTACGTTGCTATGGATATTAAGTCTAGCGAGATGGGATATGCCACAGCTTGCGGCGGTGATGTAGATTTTGCTGTTTTCAAAAACAGCATGCAGGTTATCAGAGATAGCGGTGTTAAGTACGAGTTTCGTACAACCGCAGTAAAGGGTATCCACCAAATTTCCGATTTTACCGAGATTGCAAAAATGCTTGCACCCAACGAAAACTACTTTATTCAAGGGTTTATTGATTCGGGCAATCTGCTCGGTACAGGGTCTGCTTTCACGGCAGAAGAAATGCAAAACATATTAAAAGAAGTGCACAAATTTGTTCCGAAGGCTTTGCTTCGCGGACAACAATAAGAATCTAAAAAAGAAAAGGGGATATGATAAAATGTATAGAGTTAACAAACGTGACGGAAAAATTACAGATTTTGACATTGCCAAAATTTCGGGCGCTATAGCACAGGCTTTTGAAGCTTGCGAAAGACAATTTAACGATAATATTATTGACTTTTTGGCACTAAAGGTTACTTCAGACTTTGAGCCTAAAATTAAAGATGGTCTTGTAGCGGTTGAAGACATTCAGGATAGTGTTGAAACCGTGCTTGTTCAAGCAGGTTACGCCGATGTTGCAAAGGCTTACATTATTTATCGTCGTCAGCGCGAGAAGGTTCGTAACCTCAATGCAACAATGGTTGACTACAAGGCTATCATTGACAACTACCTTAACGTTAACGACTGGCGTGTTAAGGAAAACTCCACTGTTACCTATTCGGTAGGCGGTCTTATTCTTTCTAACTCGGGTGCCGTTACCGCTAACTACTGGCTTTCCGAGGTTTATGATGATGAAATCGGCAACGCTCACAGAAACGCTGATATCCACATTCACGACCTTTCAATGCTTACCGGTTATTGTGCAGGTTGGTCGTTAAAACAGTTAATCCAAGAGGGACTCGGCGGTGTTCCGGGTAAAATCACCTCGGCACCTGCTTCCCACCTTTCAACACTCTGCAACCAGATGGTAAACTTCTTAGGTATTATGCAAAACGAGTGGGCAGGCGCACAGGCTTTCTCATCCTTTGATACCTACTTAGCTCCTTTTGTTAAGGCAGATAACCTTACCTATAAAGAGGTTAAACAATGCATCCAAAGCTTTATTTATGGTGTTAATACTCCTTCTCGTTGGGGTACCCAGTCACCATTTACCAATATTACTCTTGACTGGACCGTTCCTAACGACCTTGCAGAACTTAACTGTATCGTTGGCGGCAAGGAAATGGATTTCAAGTATAAGGATTGTAAAGCCGAGATGGATATGGTTAACAAGGCGTTCATTGAGGTTATGGTTGAAGGCGACGCTAACGGTCGCGGCTTCCAGTATCCTATTCCTACCTATTCTATTACTCGTGATTTTGACTGGTCCGAAACCGAGAACAACAAGCTTCTGTTTGAAATGACTGCAAAATACGGTACTCCTTATTTCTCTAACTATATCAATTCAGATATGGAGCCTTCGGACGTTCGTTCAATGTGTTGCAGACTCCGTCTTGACCTTCGTGAACTCCGCAAAAAGTCTGGCGGTTTCTTCGGTAGCGGTGAAAGCACCGGTTCTATCGGCGTTGTAACCATCAACCTTCCTCGTATTGCTTATCTTGCAAGTGATGAGGCTGATTTCTACAAGCGTCTTGATAAGGTTATGGATATTTCGGCACGTTCCTTAAAGGTTAAGCGCGACGTTATTACAAAGCTTCTTGACGCAGGTCTTTATCCGTATACCAAGCGTTATCTCGGCACCTTCAACAACCACTTCTCAACAATAGGTCTTGTTGGTATGAACGAGGTAGGTCTTAATGCAAAATGGCTTCGCGCTAATATGATAGACGAAAAGACTCAGAAGTTTGCAAAGGATGTTCTTAACCATATGAGAGAGCGCCTTTCGGACTATCAAGAGATGTACGGCGACCTTTACAACCTTGAAGCAACTCCTGCTGAATCTACCGCATTCCGTCTTGCAAAGCATGACCTTAAACATTATCCTGATATTATTACCGCAGGAAAAGGCGATGGCGAAACACCTTACTATACAAACTCTTCTCACCTTCCTGTTGGTTATACAGAGGATATATTTACTGCTCTTGATATGCAGGATGAACTCCATACACTTTACACTTCGGGTACTGTTTTCCACGCCTTCCTTGGCGAAAAGCTTCCCAATTGGCAGAGCTGTGCAACCCTCGTTAAGACGATTGCAACAAACTATAGACTACCTTATTATTCTATTTCTCCAACCTATTCGGTATGTAAAACACACGGATATATCGCAGGCGAGGCATTTAACTGTCCACACTGTGGTGATGAGGCAGAGGTTTATAGCCGTATCACCGGTTATTATCGTCCTGTTAAAAACTGGAATGATGGTAAAACTCAAGAATATAAAGACAGAAAGGTTTACGACGTTGCAAAATCTAAGCTTGTAAGAGAGGGCTGTAATTGCAAGCAGAACGAAGTAGAAGAAAACAAAACAACAACTCTTGCAGATGGTATTTATATGTTCGCTTCTGCAACCTGCCCCAACTGTAAAATTGCAGCGGCACTTTTGGATAAAGCAGAAATCGGCTACCAAAAAATCTTGGCAGAAGAAAACGTTGCTTTAACCGAATCGCTTGGCATTAAGCAGGCACCTACACTAGTAGTTGTTTCGGGCGGTAACGCTGAGAAGTATGTTTCGGTAGCAAACATTAAAGAGTTCATTAAAAACGCATAATTAAAGGTTTACCGCGGTTCTGCAGAGCCGCGGTAAATTTAAACCAAGGAGTTTTATTATGTACGATATAATTATAGTAGGCGCAGGCCCTGCAGGTCTTACCGCTGCAATATATGCACGCCGCGCTAATAAAAAGGTTCTTATTTTAGACAAGGGTGTTTTCGGCGGACAGATTACTTTTTCTCCAAAAATTGAAAACTATCCAGGCTTTGAAACTATTAGCGGTAGCGAACTTGCCGACAAAATGGTAGCACAAGCACTAGAACTTGGCGCCGAGGTAGAACTTGAAGAGGTTACAGGCATTGAAACCGACGGCGAGATTAAAACCGTTATCACCGCCGATGGTAACGCCTATCGCGCACCCGCAGTTATTGTAGCAACAGGCGCGCAACACAGACATTTAGGCGTAGAAAATGAAGAGCGTTTTATCGGCGAGGGTATATCTTTCTGTGCCGTGTGCGACGGTGCTTTTTACAAAGACAAAACCGTTGCCTTAATCGGTGGCGGTAACTCGGCATTGCAAGAAGCAATACTTTTATCCGAAACCAGTAAAAAAGTTTATGTTATACAAAACCTAGACTTCTTAACAGGTGAACAACGCTTGCAAGAGATTTTAGCTAGCCGCGGAAATGTTGAAATTGTTTTAGGCACCACCGTAAAGGCAATTAACGACACATTAGAATTTAGCGGAATCACCATAGAAAAAACCGCAACGGGTGAAACCACCGAACTCGCACTTGACGGTATGTTTGTTGCCATTGGTCTAAAGCCTGAAAACGAAGCATTCCAGAATATAGCCGAACTAGACGAGTATGGTTACATTAACTCAGGTGAGGACTGTGTAACAAAAACCGAGGGCATTTTCACAGCGGGCGACTGCAGAAGAAAGGCAATCCGCCAAATTGCAACCGCCGTTGCAGACGGCGCCACCGCCGCCCTCTCTGCTTGCAGATACCTGGATTCACTATAAAAAATCACCGCTTCGGCGGTGTTTTTTAATGAATAATGAAAAATGAACAATTAAGGAGTTTTGGCTTTTGCAAAACTCCTTTGGGGTAAAATAAAATAACTTAACAAAAAATCATAACATATCTTTACGCTACATCCAACATTTGTTAATTTTTAAACAAAAAACCGACCTATCGTTTGATAGGTCGGTTTTGTTTTTTCTTAATTGTGGTTTAAACCACGCCTTGCCATTTCATAGCGTCGGCTACTTTTAGGAAACCTGCAATGTTTGCGCCTGCTACGAGGTCGTTTTCCATGCCGTATGCTTTTGCAGCATCAAGTGAGGACTTGAAGATGTTTGACATAATCTGTTTAAGTTTAGCGTCAACCTCTTCCTCGGTCCAGCTGTAGCGCATTGAGTTCTGGCTCATTTCAAGACCTGAAACTGCAACGCCGCCAGCGTTAACTGCCTTTGAAGGAGCAACGATAACGCCATTTGCTTTAAGGTAAGCAACAGCCTCGTTAGTGGTAGGCATATTTGAAACCTCAACGTAGTATTTTACGCCGTTAGCAACAATTTGCTCTGCCTCTTTCATGCCAACCTCGTTTTGAGTAGCGCAAGGCATAATAACGTCTGCTTTGGTGCCCCAAGGTTTTTGACCCTCAAAATAAGGTACGCCGAATTTATCTGCATAATCCTTAACCTTATCGCGACCTGAAGAACGCATCTCTAACATAAAGTTAATTTTCTCTTCGGTAGCAATACCTTCTTCATCATAAACATAACCGTCAGGACCGGAGATGGTAACAACCTTACCGCCAAGTTCGGTAACCTTTTTAACGGTACCCCAAGCAACGTTACCGAAGCCTGAAATAGCAAAAGTTTTACCCTTGATGGTATCGCCGAAATATGTAAGCATTTCGTTTGCATAGTAAACTGCGCCGAAGCCGGTAGCCTCAGGACGAATTAGTGAACCGCCCGAAGAAATTGCTTTACCTGTAAGAACGCCTGTAAACTCGTTACGAATCTTTTTGTATTGACCATAGAGGTAACCAACCTCGCGTGCACCAACACCGATATCACCTGCAGGAACGTCGGTATTAGCACCAATGTGCTTGCAAAGTTCGGTCATAAATGCTTGACAGAAGCGCATAACTTCGCCATCGCTCTTTCCACGTGGGTCAAAGTCTGAACCGCCTTTACCACCGCCCATAGGAAGACCTGTTAGGCTGTTTTTAAAGGTCTGTTCAAAACCTAAGAACTTCATAATAGAAGCGTTAACGGACGGATGGAAACGCAAACCGCCCTTGTAAGGACCGATTGCAGAGTTGAACTGCACACGGAAACCGCGGTTAACCTGAACCTTGCCATTGTCGTCAACCCAAGGAACGCGGAAGAAAATCTGACGCTCTGGTTCTACCATAGATTCAATGATGCCACGTTCTACTAACTCTGGACGAGCATCAATAACAGGCTCTAAAGACTCTAAAACCTCGCGTACAGCCTGATGGAACTCAGGCTCGTTAGGATTGCGCTTTTCAACGCGCTCCATCAATTCAATTAAGTATTGATTTTTCATTGTACTCACTCTTTTCTTTTGCCAAATCGCTTTCGCTCTTTAGCATATTAAATTTATTTTATAATTATACCACCATTTTATTTTAAGATAAATAGTAAGCATAAAAAAATAAAAAATATAAAGTTTAACACGGTATAAAATTAAAAATATTAAGAACTGTGCCTTAATTTCCACCGCATACACCTTTTAAAAGTTAATATTATTTTGCAAAATTCTTCAAATTTCGCGCGCCTTCGCGTATTTACCAATAGATCCCAGGGTGCCCTTTTTATCTGCACTCCAAAGCGGTGCTACAAGTTTTGCCTTTTCACCATCGCCGGTTATTCTGTGCACCACCATTGTTTCGGGCAAGAGCTCTATGCATTTTGAAACCAGTTTTGCGTACTCCTCACGCTCTAAAACCTTTACCTTACCCTCGTTATACATATCGCAAAGTTTTGTGCCTTTAAGAATATGCAACAATTGTAGTTTTACACCCTGCACCTGCATATCTACTGCATACTGCACTGTTTTTAGCATCATCTCTTCGGTTTCGTTTGGCAGTCCTAAAATTATATGCAAAACTGTTTCTATATTTGCCAGTTTTAATTTATCTATTGCCTCGCTAAATTGCGAAAGTGTACTGCCTCTGTTTATCAGTTTTGCGGTTTCAGCGTTGCTTGTTTGCAAACCCAGTTCTACAAAAACAGGTTTTATGCTGTTAACCCTTGCAAGCAGTTCCATAACATCATCGCCCAAGCAGTCTGGTCTTGTAGCTACCGAAACCGCAACAATTCGTGGGTCATTTGCAGCACCCATAAACAGTTCTTCAATTTTTCTAAGGTCACCGTATGTTGCGGTGTAGGAAGCAAAGTATGCGATATACTTATCGGTATCCGCTTTTTTGCTAACAAGCCTAATAGCCTCCGCTATCTGTTCTTCAACAGGCATTGACAAGGGAGGACGAAAGGCACTGCTACCCTCACTACAAAAAATGCAACCGCCCACTCCACACGTACCGTCACGATTGGGGCAACTATCAGAACTTGTTAAGGAAAGTTTATAAACCTTGCAACCAAACCTACGCTTTAAATATGTATTAAGTGAAGTGTAGTATACCATTATATAAGTCCCTTTTCGTACATAGCACCCTCTAATTCCTCAACGATAGCCAACGGCGCTTCAAGGCTAGAGTCATGCAAAGGTATTTCGTTGTCCTTAAGGTTTACCGCCTCGCGATATGCAATGGCGAACTGTGTTTCCGCCTCTGCCATAGCGTAGGAAATGGTTGTATCATCGCTTTGAAAACTAAGACCTTTGCAAATACCGTCAAAAAGTTTAAGCCCACGATAAATGCAGTTCTTTAAATAAGAAGTTACTGCAATAACAAGTTTTTTATCATCGCTTCGTTCTGTTAAAAGCATTAAGGTTTCTATTGCCCTTACCATAGAACGTTGGCGTTGTGCCGATGCGCTTCGGCTACTTTTGGCGGTGGTGTGCCCTAGCAGATAATCACACGAAACGCCATAGTAATCAGAAAGTTTTACAAGAAAATCCAAGTTACACTCGCGTATACCTTTTTCGTAGTGTGATAAAAGCGACTGTGAAATGCCAAGTTCAAGTGCCGCTTGCTTTTGAGAAATACCACGCCTTTTTCTAGTAGCGGTTATTATTTCGGAAAATTTATTTTGTGGCATTTTTTATTCCCCCACTTGTATTTTTTTTGCTAGTATATTATTATATTACTATACATTACAGAAAATTTCTAGTGTTAATTATACATTTTGTAAATTTTCCAGGAGGAATTATACAGTGAAATCTTTAACCTTGCACCTTATCAGACATGGGCAAACCACCGCTAATATTGAGGGTAGGTACATAGGAACTACCGACCTTGCGCTTACTATGGAGGGCGCAGACGAGCTTGAGAAACTTGCATACGATGGTATTTATCCGCCAATTAACGCCCTATATTCCAGCCCATTGCGCAGGTGCTTGCAGACCGGTATTTTAATATATCCCGACCTTAGCGCGATTCCCGTACCCAATTTAGCAGAATTTAACTTTGGTGATTTTGAGGGTAAATCGGGTGCGGAACTTGAAGAAAATAACGACTACAAGGCTTGGATTTCAGGACGTGCAGAGGTACCAAACGGCGAAAGCAACAAAGACTTTGCCGTTAGAGTTTGCATAGGTTTACGCCAAATTGTTGAGGATATGCTATCCCATAAAATAACAAATGCCGCGGTTATTACCCACGGCGGTGTTATTATGACTTTGCTTGATGCTTGTGCCCTTCCTCGCAAACAAAAATTTGAGTGGATAACCGAAAGCGGACACGGATACACCATTAAAATTACCCCATCCTTATTTCACTCTAGCGGTGTTGTTGAGGTAATTGACGCATTTTAGGAGTTCTTTTTAGCCTTATTTAATGCTTCACTAATGAGTTTTTTATACTCGCCAACATTAAGGTCCATACCGTCAATGCCGGCTACCGTGCCATCTTCAGCAAATTCAAGTTTATCAAGACCGCGCATTACAACGGCATCTTCAAACAGTTCAATCTTGTCTTCCCAATCGTTATGATTGTCGTTATCAGTTTTCTCGTTGCCGTTCTTATCAATAGCATCGCACTCCACTTCGGCAACCTTGCCGTTTTCTACCTCAATTTTAACCCTTGCTTTATAGCCATCGCTATCGTAGGTGTCGGAAGTAGCAACATATTCGCCGTCGCGAAGTTTACCTGTATCACCAACATTGGTGTCACCTGTTATTCCGTCGGCAACACTCTGCACACCTGACATTATAGACGAGGTCATTGATGCGGCATCGTTTTTGATATCCTCTTTTTTGGATTCAGTGGTATCGCTACCGCCTGTGCAAGCAGTTAGGCTAACTGCTAATAAAAAGCAGAATATCGGTAAAATAAATCTTTTCATAAAAACTTTCCTTTCAAGTGGTTTTAAGAGCAAAATTGCTCTTCCTTTATATCTTGCACAAATTAAAAATTTTTATTCAAAACTTTATTTTAAGGTGGTGTGTTACTTGTTTAAGAAAAACGATTTTTTTATAATCGGTTTAATTTTTGTAATTTGCCTAAGCCTCGCTTTATTTACCTTTAAAAGTGACGTTGGCAATAAAATTAAAATTACAGTTAACGGGCAAGATTACGCCACATATTCTCTTGAGCAAGATGCCGTTTATAAAATTAAAACCGAAAACGGCACAAACACATTGGTTATAAACAACGGCTCGGCATACTTTAAGGATAGTAACTGTAATGATAAAACATGCGAAAATATGGGAGCCATTAACGCTTTAGGGCAAAGTATTGTTTGTCTGCCACACCGAGTTGTAGCGGAGGTGGTAAAGTGAAAAACAAAAAAATTGCTATCTTAGGCATTATGCTTGCGCTCGCGTTGGTGCTTGGCTATGTTGAGCGTATAATACCATTTAATATTGGAATTGCAGGCGTTAAGATAGGCCTTGCAAACATAATTATTTTGGTGCTTTTAAAACGCTACGGAATTACTGCCGCGCTTACCATAAACATTTTAAGGATAGTAATAGTTAATCTGCTTTTCGGTAGCGTTGTAAGTCTTGCGTTTTCGCTTTTTGGTGGTGTTATATCAACCGTTTCAATGTTTTTTGCCTTAAAGATTAAAGGTATCGGCACGGTTGGAGTAAGTGCAGTAGGCGGAGTTATGCATAACCTTGGCCAAACACTAGCCGCCGCGCTTGTTCTATGTACACCATCCGTATTAAAGCTTATGCCATACCTTATGTTTTTTGGTGAACTGTCCGGTATATTATGCGGAATAGCCGCCTATTTCATACTAAACCGAACTAATAAAATATTTTAAAACAAAAGCCGCACCGAAATTGAACTGCCCCTATTTGTGCTGACAGTACAAACAGGGGCAGTTCATTTAGTTTTTATTTAGATTCTCTCACGGTTTTCGCGTGTGATTTTTTCTAGGAATGCTTCTAAGGTCATGGTTTCGGTTTCGGCTGTATCGCGGTTACGAACAGATACCGTACCCTCATCCATTTCCTTTTGACCAATAATAATCATATAAGGAACTCTGCCTACAACCTGTGCCTCGCGAATCATATAACCAATTTTTTCATTTCGGTTATCTAGT
Source organism: Acutalibacteraceae bacterium (assembly GCA_045630515.1). Lineage (GTDB taxonomy): Bacteria > Bacillota > Clostridia > Oscillospirales > Acutalibacteraceae > UMGS1532. Next base: position 71,853 of record JAZQTG010000074.1, on the reverse strand, counting down.
TCACAGCGGATACCTGCACTTCTTAGTGCTTCGTAAACCTTTTCACCATACTCTGTAAACTTTTCAGAAACTAGTAAAACCTTTGCCTGAGTAGGTGCAAGCCATACAGGGAACTTACCTGCAAAGTGCTCGGTAATGATACCAATAAAGCGTTCTATTGAGCCAAAGCAAACGCGGTGAATCATTATAGGTCTTTGCTTTTCGCCCTTTTCGTCAACATACTCTAGTTCAAAATTAATTGGCATTTGGAAGTCTAACTGAATAGTACCGCATTGCCAAGTTCTGCCAAGACTATCTTCCAGATGGAAGTCAATTTTCGGACCGTAGAAAGCACCGTCGCCCTCGTTGATGGTATATGGAAGGCCTAGTTCTTTTAGTGCATTCTCAAGTCCGTTAGTTGCTGCCTCCCAATCCTCGTCGCTACCCATACTATCCTCAGGTCTTGTTGAAAGTTCAACGCTATACTTAAAGCCAAACTTTGAGTAAACCTCGTTAATAAGGTTAACAACACCAACAATTTCGTCGGTAATCTGTTCGCGGCGCATAAAGATATGCGCATCGTCTTGTGTAAAGCAACGAACGCGGAAGAGTCCGTGCAAAGCACCCTTTAACTCATGGCGGTGAACTAAACCTAGTTCGCCCATACGAAGTGGTAGGTCGCGGTAACTGTGTGGCTGGCTTCTGTAAACCATAACACCGCCAGGGCAGTTCATAGGTTTAATGCAATAGGTTTCCTCGTCAATAGTAGTTGAGTACATATTGTCTTTATAATGGTCCCAATGTCCGCTGGTTTCCCAAAGTTGACGATTCATAATAAGCGGAGTAGAAACCTCTACATAGTTATCCCTATAGTGAATATCGCGCCAGTAGTCAATAAGTGTATTTTTAAGTACCATACCTTTTGGTAGGAAGAACGGGAAACCGGGTGCTTCGTCTTGGAACATAAACATACCCATTTCTTTACCTATTCTACGGTGGTCGCGCTTTTCAGCCTCTTCTAAAAGAACTAGGTAATTATCCAATTCTTCTTGGGTTTTAAATGCGGTACCTTTAATACGGGTTAGCATCTTGTTATTCTTATCGTTCTTCCAATATGCGCCCGACTGACCCATAATTTTGAACGCCTTTAATGCTTTGGTGTAGCAAAGGTGAGGGCCAACACACATATCAACATAGTCGCCCTGTTTAAAGAAACTGATTTCTGCATCTGGGTCTAGGTCGCCAATATGCTCAACCTTATAAATTTCGCCACGCTCTTCCATATGCTTAATAGCCTCGTCGCGAGGTAGAACGTATGGGCGCAACGGTAGATTTTCCTTAACGATTTTTTTCATTTCCTTTTCAATCGTTTGTAAATCCTCATCAGTCAATTTGGTATCGCCGAGGTCAACGTCGTAGTAAAAGCCGCTATCATTAGCAGGACCATAGGCGAACTTTGCATGTGGATAAAGACGAGATACCGCCTGAGCCAAAACGTGTGCAGCGGTGTGGCGAAGTATGTGCAATTCTTCTTCAGGTGCACATTGGTCGGCAGTGCCGTTAGCATAAATAACCTTCATAATAAATACTCCTTTTGAAACCAAAAAGCACCCCGATAAGCACTGTTGCTTATCAAGGGTGCATATAGCACGGTTCCACCTTGTTTTTTATCTCATTTACCTTTAACGCAGGTTCTACGGCTTTGCTTACTCTAAAACATTTGGGCAAAGCAGCTAAGGAACGGTCTTCACAAAAGCACAAGATGGGCTTGCACCAACCGCCCACTCTCTAAACTTGAAAGACTTTTGCTACTCTTTCCCTCACGGCTATTAACAAAGACATTTTAACATAAGCAAAACCTCGTGTCAAGTGCCGTTTATTTATCAAAGACACACTTGTTTTTAATTGGTTTTGGCAAGGCCAAAACAACTTACTTCTTCACTCTTCACTATTACTTAAAAGCGCACCGCCGAAGCGGTGTGCTTTTATCTTGTGTATAACTTCCGGAATTACATTTCGCCTTCGTGCTTAGCTGCCTTTTTCTTGTTAGAGGTAAGTGCTACCTCGCCTTTTAAATACATAGCGATAATGCCGAGAACTACCGAGATGGTTGAAGTATAGATTATTACAGGGATAATCTTTTTAGAGATAAATACACAAATTTCGGTAGCGGTTTCGCCGCCTATGATTAATGCGGCAATAAAGCCGAAGAAAGTAATACCGCCTGCGAAAAGCGAAATGGTTATGCCGTAACCGAAAATTACACGAATTACATCGCTAATTTTATTACAAATATCTTTAAACTTCATAACGCTTTCCTCCTTATATTCCTACAGGCAACCAGCCCATTAGGACTCCTACCTGCAAGATAAATTGGGCGGCAACCCACCACCAGTCGTTCTTAACGGTTTTTGAGAAGTCGGACTCTGCTATTGACATACCTGCATAAAGACCAAGTGCCAAAGGTGGTGTGATACCACACATAACACCGCAGATACAAGGAAGCATTGCAGCAGCTAGCATTGGATCAACACCAACATTTGCAAGCACGGTTATAAATGTTGTACCGAAAATAACAACCTGTGAAGAACCAGGAACAACCATACCCATAAAGCAGGTGATTATACAGATAATAAGAACTGTGCCAACCTTACCAAAGCTTAAGCCGTTAATGATAACGCCAAGGTCTTCTGCAACATTTAGGTCTGCGAAAAGCGCGCCAATCATATAACCGAACACACAAACAGCAATTGTTGGTGCAATTGTCTTAACGCTTTCTGAGAACATTTTTACAATGTTAGAGAACTTTACAACCGACTTATCTTTTGCAATAAGACAAGAATAAGCGGCAGCAACACCACCGATAAAGAGAAGTATTGAACTGGAAAGTGCCTTTGCACCGTCTGCGCCCAAACGTGTGGTGAAGAATGTATCTTTAAAGATAGCATCTAAAACGAAAGGTAAGATAATGATAACAGGTAGAAGTAGTGCTTGCCAACCTGTTTTAATGGTTTCTTTCATGCTTGGTAAATCTTCTTTAGCCATTGGCTTTACCTTATAGTATTTGCAGAAAGAAAATACCATAATAATTCTTTGCAAGATAAACCAAAAAGAAATTGCCCAAAGAACCATCCAGAATTTACCTGTTGATGCCTCCTCAGTGCCTGTTGCAACGCAATATGCGGTATATGCACCCATAGCAGCAACTATATTAGAAGAAGGAGGTATCATATTGCCAAGGTAACTAGAATTACTTTCAATGTTAGCGGCAAGTTCAGGGGGGAAGCCTGAACGCTTCATAGCAGGAATGGTGATTGAACCTGTTGCCATAACGTTTCCGGGACCGGAGCCTGAAAGAGCACCCATAAAACTACTTGCAACAACTGCAGCATAACCTGCACCGCCCGAAATTCTACCTACAACCGATAGAATAACCGCGATACAACTGTCAATAATTTTTGTTTTTGTTAGTATGATTGACATTGCAACGAATGCAACCATTGAGTATAGCAGTGAGGTTTTAAGGCCTGCATTTATGTAACCCCAAAGATTTCCCCATGTGCCGGTTATTGCAACTAAAATTATAAAGCTTAGTAATACGCCTTCATAAACAGGACGTTTGATTGCCAAAAACCATACACATATTACTGCTAGCATTATGCCTAAATACAATAGTGAAAGTGGCATAGCAATACTCCTTTCAAATTCTTTTTTAGTTATTGGGGTTATTACCCAACAGTTATAATTATACCAAAAATTCTTATAAAGTCAAGTCTTTTTTATTTTTTTGTTTTATTTTTGTATAGTTGCATTTTCAAAAAAAAGGTGCTAATATATATAAGTAATGAATTTAAAGGGGGTATTTTATGAACTCGCGCCAGTTACATTACGTTGTTCAGTTGTCAGAAATTGGCAGTTTTTCTAAACTTGCCGAACTTCTTAATGTTACACAACCTGCACTCAGTAAGCAAATATTGGCACTTGAAAAAGAGCTTGGTGTTAAACTTTTTAAGCGCACAAATAATTCTGTATCCCCCACCCCTGCAGGCGCACACTTTGTTAGAGAGGCGCGCGACCTACTTTATAAGGAAGACCAACTTATTAAATCTATGATGCAATATAAGGTTGGCGATAAAGGTGAGCTTGTTATCGGTGTTACTCCTTTTAGAAGTAGTTATTTAATGCCAAACCTAATTAAAAACCTAACAAAAAAATTTGCAGGACTTCAAGTAAGGCTTGTTGAAGAAGGTAGCGACCTTTTAAGGCACGATGCCGCAGACGGTAAGTTTGATTTCGCCGTTGTAAACCTACCTGTTGACGATAGCGTTTTAGAGGTGACCGAACTTGAACCTGACAGTTTGGTTTTGGTAGTGCCCAATAAACTTTGTGAAAAATACAATCTTAACGGAAAAAGTTTAGACTTTTCGGATTGTAAAAATCTACCCTTTGTTGTGGTTAGCGCGACCCAAGAAATGCGCGTGCTTTTTGATAGACTTTGCGCTTCGGTTAACGTTTACCCTAAAATCACCGCCGAGGTAACAGGTCTTGTTACCGCTTTGGAAATTGCACATTCGGGAGTTGCCGCAACCCTACTGCCAAAACAATTTGTTAATAGCCGAAACGTGCATGAAGTTACATTGTTCCAACTTAAAAACAATACAAGCATGCGCCAACCTGCAGTTGTTCGCAAAAAAGGGCAGTACAAATCCGTCTACGCCGAACACGCTATTAAACTTTTAAAAGAGCAAAACTAAAAAACTAAACCACCCATGTTTTTGGGTGGTTTTTTGTTATACATTTTCAGTTTTTTTGAAATACTTCAACATACATATAATAACTACTATACCTAGTAGTGCAAAGATGGACGCTACCAGCATACCTGCTTTTAGTCCGATTTGTTCTACATTTAAAGATAGCATACCGGAAAGTTTTTTCGCTATACTGCTTGCCGACACGGCATCTACAACTATGCCCACAAGTTGCGGTGCAACCGAACTACCAAAATCTCCGCCTGCCGCCATTAAAGCATAGGCAGCAACGCCTACACCAGACATTTTTTCTTCCATAAATATAAGTGTACCCGGCCATAACATAGAGGCACACAGTCCCACAAGCACACATGCGACCATTGAAACTATCGGAACGGTGCAAAAGCCTGCCACAAGATAGCAAACAAAGGATGCCGACATACCAAAAAGCAACACTCGCGAAATGTTTTTACCGCGTTTGGCATAAAAACTTCTGCCAAGTCCCAAAAGCACGGCGAAAAGACAAAGCCCTAAAATATCGCCAACCATTTTGGGTATCCTTAAAGCACCTTCTATGTAACTGGAAATCCAGTTGGTCATTGAGTTTTCTACCGCGCCACCTAAAAATATACAGGCAGTACAAAAAGCCAACCCTATTCCCCTATTGCTTTTCTTTTTAGCACTACCGCTCTCAGATAGTTGTAATGGCGGTATGGGTGCTAGTGTAAAAAGCACGAAAGGAATAAGAGGCAATACAGCAAAGAACAAGGTTAAATACATCCAATTACTTGTTGAGAACAGTTTTAGATATATTGAACTTACTATAACCACAGCCACTACGCCATAGGCATATAATGAGTGTAAAAAGCTCATATCTCGTTCAGAGTTTTCTGACGGAATTGCCGCTATAATCGGACTTAAAAGCACCTCACCCAAGCCTGACGCTACCGAAAATACCACCGTACCAATGCATAACCCAAGGTATGCGTACTGAGGAAAAAAGGTGGGCACCAAAGCATATATTATAAGACCCAGCGAGGTTAAAAGCGGCATTGTTTGTACCGTTCTTTTAATATTAAAGTGTTTTGAAAAGAAGGTAAAAACAAGGTCAATTATAAGTTGCGAACAAAAGTTTATAAGCACCAACGTACCAAGCAAGGTATAAGATATACCGTACATTTGATGAAAGGTAAAGAATAAAAGCGGTGGCAAACTAAAGACCGACGACGAGCCTACATAAGAAAAGTAGCAGGCGCGTTTTGTAAGATTGTAATTCATATTATTCATCCATTTCAAATTGCGGTTTATACTCGTCGTACTCTTTTTGATTGCGCTTTTTATAACCTTTCATTTCGCTTTCTTTCGGCGCCTCTTTATTAATCTTGTTTAAATTTGGGTAAACGCCACACCTTACACAAGGTGCCAGCAAACCATTTTTGTTGCTGCAAAGAGGGCAGTACCACTTGTTGCCTTTATACACCGAAACGGTACTGTTTGCAAACTTCTCAAAACGCCACTTTCTTAAAAACTTGCGAAGAATATAAGCCGCTACCGTTACGACAATTATAGACAAACCAACAATTACATACGCGGCGGCATTTCCGTCATCTTTTCCGCCACCCTCAAACATAACAAAATACAAAAGAAGATATGCCACAAGTAGCGGTAAGACAAAAATTCCATATTCTTTGATAGGTACCCAAACAAGCGAAAACGCCGTTTCATTTTTTGGTGTTTTATAGTATTTTTTGTTTTTTTCAATATCAGAAACTTCTACACGATTTACAGGTTGCATGCTATTTCTCCTTGATTTAGATGATGCTTATATTCTACCATAAGAAAATGATACTTTCAACGATAAATATTCTTGCTTTTTATAATTTAAACCCCGACAAACTGTCGGGGTTTGGTTTATCTGTTTTGGGCTAACACGCCCTGCTCACGACTGCCATCAGAACAGGTTATGGTATATGTCATTTCGTCGTAATTATAAACGTAATCATATAAAAGTTGGCTTCCATCAAAATCGGTTTCGGTTCGTGTGCTAATCATACCGTCGTCATAATAGGTATAGTTGGTTGTATAAACGCTACCGTCAACGCTATGCTTTTGGGTTTTAATACGGTTGTTATCATCGTAGGTATAGGCATAACTGCCGTTTGTAGTTGATTTATAATTAGCGGTTTCAATTAACCCTTTTTTGTTGTATTTATAACTCCATTTAAAGTTTACGGTGCCGTTGGTAAAAACCCTTTTGGTTGGGTTGCCGTTTACATCATACTCAACCTTTTCAACCACTGTACCGTTAGAATTTGTAACGGTGCATTTTCTACCATTCTTTGTCCAAACATAATTTAATGTTTCGGTAAAAATAGTGGTTTTGGTTTGCATGGTTTTTATTCTACCGCCCGAGTAAACCCATTGTTGCACGCGGTCCTTTTCTCCTGCGGCGTTGTAATACTCCGCCCTTGTGAAAAGATATAGTGGTTGGGGTGGTTTTACTGCAGGTTTTATTTCCTTTACCGCCGAGCTTGATGCCTTGCTTTTAGTATCTTTAGAGCTTGAGTTTTTGCTTGAAGCAGAAGCAACTTTTGAACTTGCTGTTTTAGAGGTTTCTTTTTCGCTTTCTACCATACTTTGAATAGATGTAACCTCGGTACTTGATATTTGGCTTGCAACAAACTCGCTACTTGTTAAAGAGGCAACGGATGAACTGTTTACTTTGTTACCCCCGAAAAGTCCCGACTTCCATGCAGTTACTGTGCCTGCAACTAAAACAGCTACGGTAACAGCTACGTATGCCGCAACAGAAATTTTTACGCCTGATTTCTTTTCTTTGTCTGCCACAAATTCCTCTATTGGCTCTATAGGAACATATAAAGTTTTAGGGTCAATGCCAGGCAAACGTTCTTCTAAACAAAGGAGTTCCAATAACGCTTTTGGGTCTATGCGTGTTGCAATAACACCCTTGCCGTGCAGTTCTGATGATAAGTTTGAAATGCTATCCGCGGCGCGCGAAAGCACTGTATCTATTTCGCTATCATCCAAATCGGTGATTCTGCAAAGTTGCGCTCTGGTCATACCATTAAAATAATAACACACCGCAGCCATTCTGGCAGGAAAATCCAATCTTTTTAAACAGTTTTCAAGCACCCTAGCCGTTTGTTCGGTGGTTAGTGGACGGTTATCCTCCACCTCTAATTTCTCAATATTGCTTGTACCAACATGGCGCAAAAGATACGGATTGTTTTTCTTAAGCACCGATATTGAGGCAACTACTGCCGCATTTTTCATCCATGCAGTAAAGTCGGTATCATCTGAAAATCTATCAAGGGTGGCAAAAACCTTTTTATAAAGTTCTACACAAATAGCGGCGGCTTTTTCGGAGCTATTGGTTAGAATCAAACAAACATAATACACCTGCGGATATGAAGTTTTAAAGAGTTTTTCTATATCTGCCGAATAGCCTTTTTTTGCCCTTAACAAAGTTTCCACATAATCACCGCCTCTCTACATATAAACATATTATACCCACTACCCATTGCCAAGGTCAATACAAGTAACAAATATGTAAACAAAAATTTCTTATTATCACATACTATAAAACAACTTATTTACTTTCCCAACTTTTGTCTAATGTTTTTTATGTATTTATAGCAAAAAACAATTTTCGTAATTTATAAAAAACACTTGACATTTCGCCAAAGGTTACATATAATAGTAGTGTTCTTCAAACGGAACGTCGGCAGAGGCTTTAGTTTTTTAAAGCGCGTCTGCCAACAAAATTAAATACTGTTTATACGCGGGTGTGGCGGAATTGGCAGTTTTTACGCGAGCGCGTCCTGTGGACGATGCAGCGAAGCGTTAAAGACGCCGCGGTCAAAAAATTTCGTCGCTTCAAGACGATAAATTTTTTGGGCACCGCAAGTGTCACGCGGGCAGAGGCTTTAGTTTTTTAAAGTGCGTCTGCCAACAAAATTAAATACTGTTTATACGCGGGTGTGGCGGAATTGGCAGACGCGCTAGACTTAGGATCTAGTGTCTCACACGTGCAGGTTCAAGTCCTGTCACCCGCACCAAAAATCCTTGTTCTTTGGAACAAGGATTTTTTATTCAAGCCGATAGGCTTGGTATATCATTGTCGCATTTATGCGGCTTATATCATCACACCGTAGGTGTGTATACCTCCTCTATTGGCATTTTCTTTTTTCTTGCAAAATAAAAGAGATTAAGGCTTATGTTGCGTGATTTGCCTAAGACTTTATAAAAACGAAAACAACCGAAGTTGCTGTCTTTAAAGCACCTTCGGTTGTTGTTTTTTATTCTTTGCTTATTACCTTTTTCTGCCAAGACTTTTCGTTGCATTTCGGACATCTCATATATCTTGTTCTGCCCATGTGCATTGCCATATGCACCGCCTTATAGGTTGGCACATATCTATACCCACACTTGCGACACATATAATATCCTGCAATTTGCTCTATCTTGGTTGCAAAGAACAAGCCGGTGAATCCCGGAATAAAGCCTGATAAAAGTATTACTACTCTTACCCAATCTTGTTCAATAGGTGCAACCGCACTGACAATAACAGGAACGAACAGAACTATACAGGAAAGTATGCCAATTACCCATTCAAGAGTTAGCAAGTGTTTATCTTTTTGCTCCTTTTCCTTTACCATTTCTAATAATTTGTTTTCTAATTCTTTGTTGTAGTTATCCACCAAAACTACCTCCCCGCTTAATAAATCATTTACAGTTATATTAAGGATACTGCACAAATCAAGCATTATAGAAGCATCAGGCAAAGATTTACCTCTTTCCCACTTTGAAACCGCCCTATCTGTAACACCCAGTTTTTCAGCAAGTGCGGATTGGGTTAACCCTGCTGTTTTTCTGCGCTCTGCAATGAACATACCAATTTTAACCTGATTCACAGCGCACCTCCTTTAATTCTTTTGCTGTTATTATAATATACTGTTTGGGGTTGAATTTAAACATACCATTGGTTGAGTTTGTAGTTATTATACCATTTTTATATGCCTTTTGCAACCGAATACATTATCTTTTACTTGCTTGCCGTAAGGTAGTATTTTCTTGACAGTATTCCATACCGTGTAGTAAAATATACTGAAAGAGTATTTTAATTAAATCCAAGATATTTCCGAGGTGCCCTTTATGAAAAAAATGTTATCTAAAGTTTTAGTGTTTATATTAGCCCTTGCCGTTACGTTTGTTAACGTATCTGCCGCTTCCAGTATGGAGTACGATGCTTACATATCGGTTAAAAACAAAACCACAGGCGAGCTTTTAGAAAGAATCGGCGTTAACTATGCGGCGGCAAGTGACAGTATACAAAAAGCCCTTGACCTTGCGCGAGATAACGCTTCCAAAAACAATCCTATTTCCGTAATACTACCACAAGGAAACTACATTATTAGGGACACTTTAAATATTTACAGTAATACTATATTTGACCTTTCCGACCTTGTAAACCTCTACCGCCAATGCAATGCGGCTATGATTCGTTTTGGCCGTTCTCAAGATGTTTCTTCCGGATATAACGGATACGAAAACATAACCATTTTAGGCTCGCCTGATGAATATACTCTTTTTGATGGTGGCAACGGTACACGCACCATTCTTCGTTTTGCACACGCGAAGAATGTAAACATTGAATATATTGAGTTTAAAAATGTTAGAAAAGCTCACCACTTAGAGTTTGCGGCTTGTGATACCGTTACGATTGATAACTGTAAGTTTAACGATTATTATCCCACCGACGAAGAGGACGCCTACAATCATGAAGCCATACAACTAGACGTTTTAACAAGCGGACACTTCCCGGACTACAGCAATTACGATAAAACAACAAACAAAAATATTACAATTAAAAACTCGCTTTTTGAAAACGTTAACAGAGGCGTTGGTGTGCATAGCGGTTTGGTTGGTAAATATATGGATAACATAAAGATTATCAACAACACCTTCATAAACGCGAACGGCTACGCCATTGTGGGTACCAACTTTATAAACTCTGAAATAAAAAATAACGTTATTGAGAATTGCGGTTCGGGTATAAGTTTCAGACACATAACCCCCTCTAATGTTAATTACTACGGCTATGGCACCAACGAAACCATTAGCACCGCCGACATAACTACAAATATGAACTGTGTTATTTCGGATAACACCATTTCTTTGAAAAGCACAAGTTTTGAAAACACACGATACGGAATTAATATATACGGCAAGGTTGTAAGCAAAAACACCAATGCAAACAAAACTGTTATACCAAAAGCAGACTACAGGGTCGGCAACATTACAATAAAAAACAACAAGATACAAAGCACTACCTATGCAAACGGTATATGGCTACAAGGCGCAATAGACAGTAGTGTTAGCAACAATAGCGTCTCTTATAATATCAGTAAAAAAGAAAACGACCAATGTGACGGCATTAAATTAGAAGATTCTTCTAATATCTCGGTAAAGAACAATACCGTTACGGAAAACAGCACCTCTGCCATTGCAAGATCAGGTATATATGTAAGAAACACCTCTGACGCTACAATAAGCAACAACACCATCAAACAACTAAATCAAGACGGCATTTACCTATACTCGTCTAAAAAAGTTTCCATAAATAACAATGCAGTTACTGGCGTTAAAAAACACGGCATCTATGTAGACAAAAACTCAGGAACAAGCAAAAAATATATAGGCGTTACCTCTAATAATGTTAGTAGCGTGGGTGATAGAGGTATTTGCATTAACGATAAATCTTATGCTACCGTTTCTTCTAACGCTATTTCAAACAACGGTGGAGAAGGCATCTATATAGGCGCGGGCGCCACCGCAAAAATAACCTCTAACACTGTTACTTCTAGCGGAACTCACGGTATATGCATTACAAACAGTTCTTCTGCACCCACAGTAGAAACAAACACCGTTACAAAGGCCGGAGATATAGGCATCTACATAAACCAAAAAGCCACCGCTACAAAGGTTTATAAAAACAGCATTACCTCTCCAAAAGGGCAAGGCATTTATTTTAATAACGGAGCTTCAGGAACCAGTCTTAGCAGTAACACCATTTCAAGTTCCGGAGGATACGGTGTTTTTATAAAAGGTTCAACCCTTACCGACATTGCATCTAATACCATAAAAAGCGGTGACCGCGGCGTTAACATTAGCGGTAGCACGGTTACTACGATTAAAAGCAACTCTATTTCAAATAGCAGTTCTGAGGGTATTAACATTACCGATAAATCTAAGGTTACTGATATTACAAGCAATAAAATATCCTCAAGTAAAAAGCACGGTGTTCACTTAACGAATAGTAGCGTTTGTAAAAACGTAAAAAGCAACTCTATTTCCTCATCGGGTGAAAACGGAATATACGTTAAAGACAAAGCATCTGTTACCACTTTGCAAAGCAACACCATTACAGACTGCGCCGACTACGCCATACGCGTAAAAGATGCTACAGTTAGCACAATTAATAAAAATACTATACAAAAAAGCAAAAAGAAAAAGACAAGTGCTAAAGACGGCATCTTCGTTTCAGGCAAAAAGGCAAAAGCCAGCACTATTTCGTCTAATAAAATTTCCTATACAAAGGGGCACGGTATTCATATTTCTGATAGTGCAACCTCCGGCAAAGTGGAAAAGAATACACTTAGCACCATTGGTGGACACGGTATTTACGTAAAGACAAAAGCCAACGCCAAGGCAATTACAGGCAACAGTATTTCAAACGCTAAAGAGTGCGGCATTGCAATTTACAGTAAATCGGGCACCTACTCGGTTAAATCCAATACGGTTAAAAAATGCGGCGAAACAGGTCTTGATATCTGCAAAGATGCAAAGGTTACCGCCTCTGATAACTCCTTTAGTTCTTGCAAAGAATATGACGTTCGCATACAAAGTAAGAAAAGCAAGAAATGTACCACCGAAAAGTTTAAAATCACTAAAGTAAATAAAAGCAAAAAAACGATTGTTGTAAGTTTAAGCGGTGCTAGTGGCGTTGATAAATACATAGTTTATCGCAGCACCAAAAAGTCAAAAGGCTACAAAAAAATCGGCATAACAACCACTACTTCATATACCGATAAAAAGGTAACCAAAGGCAAAACCTACTACTACAAAGTAGTCCCCTATGCCAAATACAGCAAAGCTACTGTAGAGTTCAAACCCTCGGCAGTAAAAAGCATAAAGTACAAATAAGAGAAAAGCACCCTATTCCATTTGGAACAGGGTGCTTTGTTTTATTCTTCAAACGAGGTGTATACTGCCTTTTCAAAGTTTCTTGCAGATTCATTTGCGGCGCCGCCATCAAACTTACTGTTTTTCATAAACACCGCAAAAATATCGTTTTTAGGGTCTATCCAAAAATGCGAGCCGTATGCGCCACTCCAACCGAAAGTGCCAATTGGCAGATACAGATATTTTTCCTCGGTTATAACCCTAACGCCTAGCCCCCAACGCTCGTTACCATTCTGAATTTCCTTTGGTACCCAAGGCGTGCTCATTAAAGAAATAGACTCCTCACTAACAATTCTTTTAGTATCGGTCTTACCGCGATTAAGCAGCATTTTTGCAAACTTGCTATAATCACTAAGGCTTGAAACCAGACCTGCACCGCCGAGAAAATGTGTGCAAGGAAACGCCTCAAAAATGCAACCGTCCATCATTTTGAACTCGTCGTTCTCACCATCGGTTTTAATATGCATTTTTATAAGCCTCTTATACTGCTCGTCGGTTGGTATAAATGTAGTATCGTACATGCCGCAGGGCTCAAGAATTTCCTTAGTTATAAAACTCAAATAATCTGTGCCGCTAAGCATTTCAACAATCTTAGCAAGCAAATCAAACGCCCCCGTGCCACTATACTGTTGTTTTGTGGTAGGCTCGTAATCCAAGCCGATATTTATCATATATTCAACGCTTGCATCTAAGGTTGCTCTATCGGCATCGGTCATATTGGTAAACTTATCGTAGTTACTGCCAATGCCTGCACAGTGGCTTAAAAGATTTCTTATGGTCGGAAGTTTTTTAGGCGCACCTAAAGAGTTTCTGTTACTGTCTGTAATATGTATATCCTTTATTTTTGGGAAGTACTTAGAAGCACAATCATCAAGCGACAAAAGACCTCTTTCTACAAGAATCAAAACAGCAATAGCAGTAATAGGTTTGGTCATAGAAGCCAACCGAAACAACGTATTATCGGTTACCTCGTTGCCGCAAAGACCGTCTTTGCCATAGCATTTACTAAAAACCATTTTACCGTTTTGGTACACACAGTAAGCCGAGCCGAAAACCTTATTATTAGCAAAATCATACTCTGCAACCGAATTAACATTCTTTTCCAACAAATCTAAATTTAGTTTTTTCATATTAACCACCGCCCATGTTTTATAACCTAATTATATCACTGCTATTTTTGTTTTACAAGTTTAGTTTCATTGACTTTTTGACTGATTGTTTTAAACCAAAAAACATCGTTTTCACTCCACCAAAACAAAAAACCGACCTATTGGTCGGTTTTTTTATTGAATATTAACTTTTGCTACTGTTTCGTCATCACTATATTCAATTCGGTTGCCGAAGGTGTTAAGACCATCTACATAAGATAAATAATCCTCTTTTGACTTAAAGGCAGGTTGAAATTCTTCAATTACCTGCTTTGCTTTTTTTGCACCATCAGAAAGAAGTATCAGCAACATCGCCAACTGCATTTTCGCACTTGCTACACATGCTGCTATGGGATTTGCAATTTTGTAATCGCTTCCGTGAGGATTTCCTGTGGCACCGGCGGCATAGGGGTGTACCACCGGCATAATACAACTCAGGTCACCCATATCTGTACTTCCGGAACTGATTCTATCATTCACTTTAAACTCATATTCAGGGATTGCCATTCGTGTTGCTTCTACGGTTATATTTATTAAATTCTCGTCATTTTTCAGCGGCGCATAACCAGGAGTATCAATAATCTCAACATTAGTTCCTAAAGAAAGAGCAGCACCACAGAGCGCTCGGTTAACCTTACGATTTGCATCGCAAATAGCATCAAAACTTGCACCGCGCACATAACTTTCAAGCACTGTTTTATCAGGTATGGCATTTACCATAGAACCGCCATTTGTAATGATGGGATGAACCCTTACAATGTCCATTTCTTTAAAGGTTTCGCGAATAGCATTAACCGCGTTTAATCCGCAATTTGCTGCATATAAAGCGTTTCTTCCGTTCCAAGGCGCACCTCCTGCATGGGCAGCAGTGCCTTTGTATATTATCTGCTTTGCCAAACATCCAACGGAACCTTTTTGAACAGAAAAAGAGTTTGACGTGTGAACCATAAATGCAATATCAACACCATCAAAATATCCCCTTGATAAAAATTCGCTTTTTCCTCCGAGGTATTTTATCTTGCCCTGTTTTTTCAGTTCGCTACGATACTCTATTTCTAAAAGTTCTTCTGCAGGAACGGCGCAAAGTCTGATTTTTCCGCAAAACTTATCAAGAATTCCAGGCTCTTTCAAGGCTGCCGCAACGCCGATAAGTGCTGCACACTGGGCGTTATGTCCACAGGAATGAACCGCACCTGTCTCTTTGTCTGCACATTTATGCTCAGGACAAATAATAGAATCCAATTCTCCTAAAATCAAAATTTCAGGACCGGGTTTATTTGTGTCTAAAACTGTATAAAATCCGGTGATTCCCTCCGCCATAACTAGTTCATAACCTAATTTTTCAAAAGCCTCTGCCATATATGCAGTTGTTTTATATTCTTTATAACCGGTTTCAGGATTCTGCCATATGTATCTTTCTGTGTCCAAAATCAGTTTTTCGTTCTTTTCAACCGCAGCGATAAGTTCTTTCATATCAAACAACTCCTTTTAATTTATTGTATCACAAAAACAATTATTTAGGCTGTTACGACCATTTAGACGCTAACTTAAATTTATAGCTTCATTCCCCAGTCAATAAGGGTGTTGCGAAGCCGTTCTATATCAGCGTTAAGTACCGAGCGGTTATCTTCGGCACATTGAGCCGCCGCAACACCTGCCGCTTGACCTAATCCCATAACTCCAACCTGCACCCTAGCAGATGCAAATGCCTCACGATCTGCCGAAAAACAGCGCGAAGGAACCAGAAGATTATGAAAACCATCTGCAATTATAGAACGGTAAGGCAGATAAGCCGCTTGCTTCATATAAGTAACTGACTGAGTGTTATCCTGGCTGTTGTGTATATCAATAGGGTGCGCACAGCGTGCTACAGAATCAGCAAAATGCTCCCCTTGCAGATATTCGTCTCCTTGCAAAACATGAACACCCTTAATATGACGTGTTTCGCGAACGCCAACCTGAGAAGCAGTCATCATAAGCTCGGCATCTTTAAAAGCAGGAACGTGGAGTTTAAGCAGTTCCACCAATTTATTTACATCTTCTCTTAAAGCACATTCTGCTCTGGTTGCATCTTGTACGTCAAGCCAGTTCATAGCGGTACGGCTCATATTGATTACAGCCGTTCCTTCTCCCATACCGGCAAAGCACCAAGGACCGCCCATCTGTGGCGCATCAGGGCATTTTTCTGCGATAAGCTCACGAATTTCTGGCATACTGCTTCCTTTTTCTTTAGGATAATATCCCTTAAAGTTGTCTGTTTTTACTTTATTTAAAGCAAAATATAGCGTAGCAGGTTGTAAAGGGGTATGGTAGTTCTGCATCGGTACGCCGGCACGAAAGGCTATATCTCCATCTCCTGTTGCATCTATAACATAATCTGCCTCCAGTGCAAAAGAACCACTCTTACTTTCAACAATAATATGTGTAATGTATCCGTTTTCCATCACACAGTCGGTCACATAGGTATGAAGGAAAAGTTCAACCCCTGCCTCTAATACCATACGTTGAGCAGCCAACTTATAAGCTTCGGGATGAAAAACAAAATTCCCACGCGGCGAACAAAGGCAACCACCCCGAATGCTGTTAACAAACTCATAAGGAATACCTGTTGATATAAGTTCACCGTTATGCATAAATTCCGAAATGGGCGCAACCATACCTACAGTAGCCATTCCGCCCAAATAGCCATAACGCTCAATCAATGCAACCGTGGCGCCGCTTCGCGCGGCGGCAATAGCGGCAATCAATCCGCTGGGGCCTCCGCCACACACTACAACTTGATATTTTTTAAACACATCTACCTTTTTTTGCAATGTTAATGTTTCCATATACACATTTCCCTTTTTATCAGATTACTTATTACATACAACAAAATTGCGATTAAACAATTCCAAAAATTTATTAGTAGTTTTATTCTAGCATAAAACTATAAATTAAACAAGGCAAATTTCACAAATACGTTGCACCGAAAAAAAGGAGAGGCAATAAACACAAAAACTCTTGATGCACTTTGCTATGCGCTTGATTGTGAGGTGAGCGAAATAATAGAATTTATAAAAGAATAGCACTCTTTTCATAAAACAAACAGAAAAGGGTGCTATTTTTATTAATAAATTAGTTTGACTTTGAACGAAAAAGTCCTTGTTTAGCGGTTGAATTTTTTGCGCAAAAAATTATCAAAAAAGTGTTGACATTTAAATTAGTTTGTGATATAGTATATAGGCGCTTAAAAATGCTGGTGTAGCTCAGTTGGTAGAGCAGCTGATTTGTAATCAGCAGGTCGGGGGTTCAAGTCCGTCCACCAGCTCCACCTTTTGTAGAGTCTTAAGTGGACTTGAAGCCTAAGAGGGTTAGCGGCGCAAAACTAAATATGGGAGTGTTCCCGAGTGGCCAAAGGGGGCAGACTGTAAATCTGTTGTCTTCGACTTCGGTGGTTCGAATCCACCCGCTCCCACCAAAAATCCTCGTACGATAGTACGGGGATTTTTACTTTTTCACTATTACCTCTTCACTCTTCACTTTTCTCTTAATTACTCGGATTTTTGGAAAGTAATAAGTAATAGTGAATAGTGAAGAAGTTTTTTTCAGTGCTTCACATTGATTAAAAAGTGAAACTGTGCTATGCTTGTGTTACAATAGGGACAAAAGGAAACATATTATTTTGCCCGAAGAAAGTCGGGAACCATTGATTTTAATTCCGTATAATAATGCCGAGAGGTGAAACAGATGAATATGTTGAAGCAGTTGAATTTAGCTATCGACTATATCGAGAAAAATTTATGTAATGAGGTAAACATAGATGAGGCAGCAAAAATAGCGTGTGTTACGAGCGATAGTTTCCTTCGCTTTTTCAGTTATATGACAGGAATGACATTAAACGAATATGTCCGCCGCAGAAGATTGTCTCTTGCCATCAATGATTTACAACAAAGCACCGAAAAAGTTATAAGTATAGCCTTAAAATATGGATATGAAAGTACAGATGCTTTTTCGAGAGCTTTTAAGAAACAGCACGGCATTACTCCCTCGGCTTATAGACGATTCGGCAGTTCGGCAAAAGTATATCCACCTGCATCCTTTCAAATTATTATCAAAGGAGCAAAAGAAATGGATTTCAGAATTATTGATGTAAAAGAAACTGTTGTTTACGGAGTTTCAAAAAAATATGATGTGCAAAAATATTCTACCAGAGAAGCACTACGACATAGCATGTGGGACGAGAAGTGCGATTCAGTTCCCGAAAAAATCAGCAATGGGAAATGGAATCATCCACACAACTCGGCTTTTGATGGAGTATGGTATGGTGTATGGCAAGATGGCAAATATATGATTGCAAGAGAACGGGAAAATACTAATAGTGATAATCTTGAAACAGCCGTCATTTCCAAAGGTAAATATGCAGCGTTTACTACTGATTATGGTGGACTTGCATGGGAAGAGTTGCCTAAACTTTTTGAGTTAATATTTAATTCTTGGCTACCGAGTTCGGAGTATGAACTACGGAATAATGATATTGTAGAGATATACCATCTATGGACTGATTATGAAACGCGCAAGAAAAATAGATATTATGAAGTTTGGATACCTGTTGAGGCAAGGCAGGAATAACCGTCATACTTTTGGCAAAATCACAGCTTACAAACAGAGCTTTTAACTGCATTTCTTGTGGTATGATTTTAGGTGTGTCGGTATGATTTTTGTCATACCATCAAAAATAGAGTTATCTCGTAATTTCGGGATAACTCTGTTATTATATATAACTTGAAAATCTTAATTAAAAATGTTATATTAATATCAAGAAAAGGCTTGTTGTTATGCGGAATTTACAACTTGTGGAAATGACTTCCACAAGTTAAAACGAAAGCCTCCACTTGTCAGGGGAGGTGGCAAAACGAAGTTTTGACGGAGGGGTAGTTAATCTCTCCCTCAGTCAGCTTCGCTGACAGCTCCCTCGTCAGAGGGAGCCGAGATGTAGATTTGTCCCTAATTTGACACAAGCATATAATCATCACAAGGGAAGTGATAATATGGGTAAAATCAAAGCGGTAGATTTAATGGCATCTGTTTGTCTTCTTATAGGCTCAATAATTAACATAGTTGAAATTTTTATTGATGTGCATATAGTGATTTCTGTAATTGCTACCATTTTGATTTTCATTTCGCTTATTCTTTGGTTTGTTGTTCTTAAAAGAATAAAATCAAAAAAATAATATTGGCATCTAAATGGTTTGTAACAGCCAAAAAAACCGACTTGTTTCTACAAGTCGGTTTTTTGTTTTATTGATGGCAGACAATTAATCTTGCCACACTTATTTTTTTAAAATAAATTTATCGCTTTCTTTAAGGTCAAGTTTTGTGATTGCATTCTCAAAAACCATCTTTACTTTTGAGAACTTTTTAGGATGATGCACGTCGCTTCCTAAATAGAACTTACAACCCTGCGCCTTAGCAACCTTGAACATTCTCAAAACCGATTCCTCGTCTGCCACTTTGTAGTTCATATCGTCAAAGTTAAGTTCAATTCCAACGCCAAGGCTTGCGCACTTTTTGAAAATTCTTTCAAGTTCACTCTGAGGAATAGCGTTCAGCGTTGCTATATAATCATCGTTATTCGGTGCGATTAACGAACAAGCCAAGTGGGCTATACCAACCTTATAAAAAGGCAGGTCTAGGGATAAAACGTGGTCAAGTCTTTTTACCCAATATTCTGCGCGTTTTTCGGGTGTAGACAGTAACTCAGGATCGCCAACCGCAAATTTAGCCATATGCAAGTGGGTTGTGGGAATAACCAAAAAATCTAGTTTTTCTAAACATTCTTTAGATACACCCAAGATTAAATCTTTGTTAAGGTCGGTTTCTGCGCCAAACAAAAACTCTATTCCCTCGGCTTGTGGTAAGGGCAGAATTTTAGAAATATGGGCAAAATCTTGGTCGGTATAAAAACCGCGATCCTCACACTCCACCGTTTCATCCCAGAAGTGATCGGTAACACAAATCTGCTTTAAACCATTGTCTTTAGCGTACTGTAAAATGCGCTCGGCAGTTTGCTCAGGGTCACCCGAACAAAGAGAAATTCCGCTATGAATATGTAAGTCGTGATCGTAAATATATCTCATGCTAATTGTCCTTTCGGCTTTTTTGTGGAGCAGGGTACGGGAGTTGAACCCGCCTCATCTGGTTGGGAACCAGAGATACTACCGATGTACTAACCCTGCACAATTCATATGTTAAATTTATCACACTGAATATGTAAAGTCAAGGTTTATAGCGCAACAAAAGGCACCTTCTTTGAGGACAACGAAGGTGCCGAAATATTTAAAAATCTTCCATCTGTTTTCCAAGAAAACCTGCCGCAACGGTCGCAAGTTTCAAGTCGCTGTCGCTTGGCATAAAACTTTCTTTTAGGGTTAGCACAACAACGCCAATAATATCACCTGCCGCGATTATCGGAATCGCAACGCCGATTTCGTGCGAAACACCCTCTAAAGCGCTTTTTCTGCGGTCCCCAGTTTTAAAAACGAAAGGCGTTCGCATTTCCATAATCTCCTCTAACGATGCCGAATTTCTACGCTCCAGCACCTCTTTTCTGGACACTCCTGCCGCTGCAACACAATGGTCGCGGTCGCAAATAATAACACCCAACTCGGTACCCTTTCCCAAAACCTCGGCATACTGCGCGGCAAACTCAGCAAGTTCGCCTATCGGTGAATACTTTTTAAAAATAACCTCACCATCATTATCGGTATAAATCTCTAATGGGTCTCCCTCACGAATTCGCATCGTTCTTCTAATCTCTTTCGGGATAACAACTCTGCCTAAATCATCTATTCTTCTAACAATCCCTGTTGCTTTCATATATAAATCTCCTTTAAATTCAAAATCGTGATACTATTATTTGTGATAAAAGGGAATTTATACTGTGTTATTTTACATTTTAATTTGGTTGTGATATAATAAACTAAAAATAAAAAAGGAGGTTTTCGTTGTGTTTGTTATGGCGCAAGAACCAATTCCAAATATGAGCGCATCAGAAGTAAGAACTTATTTTGCAGACAAGAAAACCGAGAAAGATTTGGCAGATGCTTTTGCGGTAGTAAGCAATAAGTTTTGGTGGGTTGAAGATAATGAATACGATTATGAGGAAGGAACTCCTGAACATAAAATGGCGTGTGCTATTACCGATGAATGGGGCAATTTAATGGATGAATATAAAAAAAGAATTTTTGAAATACTCACAAACGAAGGTGTTGTCATTCCTAAAACTGGACAAATAGAAGTTTTAAAACCTTTTATGGCAAGGTTCGGGTATATTGATGGTAATGGTTGGTGGATAAAAGAAGAAACCGCGGAGTGAATTTTCACTCCGCTATTTTTTTATATCTTTCCACCACACTATGTATCACTATGCAAATCTTGTCAATTGGTGTCAATGTTGTCAGTAGAGGCTCTCCCTCGCGGATTCTCATAGTGCGACGAATTTCCTTGGGGATAACGACTCTGCCCAGATCGTCAATGCGGCGGACAATTCCTGTTGCTTTCATATATAAGAACCTCACCCATTTACAAAATCAAAGATTTTAAATGGGTACCCGAGAACCTTGCCACGCAAAGCGTGTAAAATTCTCCTTTAATTTCAAATCGTGATGTTATTATTTGTGATAAAAGGGAATTTATACTGATTAGATTTACATTTTGACAATAGTGTGATATAATAATTCAAAATTTGGATGTGAGGAATTTGGAATGCTAGAAGAAAATGCTGCATTGTCAAACGATGCAAAGATGCAAAAGTTCAAAAAATACGCTTGGCTTGTGCTCTTAAGTTTTGGCTTTATGTACTTGTTTTTTTATAACGGAAGGCAGAATATAAACCTTGTTATGACTCAAATGGCTGAGGATTTAGGCTCATCTACAGCTGCTCTCGGAGCGGTTTCATCGGCGTTATTTTGGTGCTATGCTTTCGGACAATTAATAAACGGAAGATTAGGCGCTTTTTTCGGCTACAAGCGATTTATGATTATTGGAGTTCTGGCAAGTGCCCTTCTTAACGTGGCGATTTCATTTCAACATAGTATCCCCGTTATTGCGGTTCTATGGGGCCTTAACGGTTTCTTTCAGTCTATGGTATGGTCTAACGGACTTGGCGTTGTAAACAAGTGGTGGCCTGCTAAAAAACGTGGCTTTGCAACAGGACTTACAACCTTTTTCTCGGGAATGGCTCAGGTTACAACCTATCTCTCGGTTTTGCTTTGCTTACAGTTGAACCCCGAATGGAGCTGGCGTGCCGCATTCCGCTTTCCAATGATTCCTTTACTTCTCTCACTTATCGCATTTGTGCTTTTCTTTAAAAATTCGCCGAATGATGCGGGTCTTTCTGATTTTCAAGAAAACGAGGATAATTCCATCACGGAGATGGAAGCGCTAATAAAAAGCAAGGGATTTTTTTACCCTTATAAGCTTCTCTTTTCCGAGCCAAAGGTGCTTATACTTTGTTTTGTTTCGGCCATTGCAGGTATCGGCAGATACGGGCTTCTTACATGGATTCCCACATATTTTAACGAAGAATTAGGACTTGCTATCAAAGAGGGTATTTTTAGTTCAATATTGCTTCCGTTTGGACAAGCCTGTGCAATGTTTATTTTTCCGATTATAACCGACAAGTTACTTAAAGGAAAACGCGAACCAATGCTTATAATCGCTTCACTCGTGACCTTTTTTGGAATGCTCGCATTTCCTTTTATAAAGCATCAGCTTGGTGCTTCAATTATGCTTTTTGTGCTCGGCGTTTTTGCTATGGTTACGGGTGTTATTTGGACCATTGCGGGTGACATTGGCGGCAAGGAATTGTCCTCAACTGTTGTTGGAATTTTCGACTGGGCGGTTTATATGGGCGCTGCGGTTCAGGCCTTGCTCTTTGGGTTTGTTAAAGATACTTTCGGTTGGCCTTCGATTTTCGTGATTATTGCTGTTCTGTATGTTATTTTATTGATTTTGACTCTGCTAACACGAAAAATGAAAACTAAAAATATATAAAGCACAAGCGAGGTGAAATTCACCTCGCTTGTTGTTTATACCTTTTCAAAATACTATGTACTGCAAAGCCGACAAGCCTATTGTTTTCTTAAAAGTTTTCATAAAGTGAATTTCATCCGAAAAGCCGCAAGAGTATGCAACTTATAAAATACTATATCAATAAAAAAGGCTCCCGCTTAGGCAATACCTTTTGCAGAAATTCTCCCTGTTAGTGATTATGAAAATCTTAACTTGTATACAATTTTCGCTCAGAAACAAAACCTTGTTATAATATTCTAAAATATTAACATATTTTAGTCTTTTATTTTTTGCTTCGGTATGGTATAATTTATTGTGTATTTGTTTTATTAAAAAAGGATGTGCTTTTTTGGATAGAAAAAACGAGGTTCTGAGTGAGGAAAACACTCCGCGCGAAAACATAATAGTTGGCAGAAATCCTGTGCTTGAGGCAGTTCGTTCGGGGCGCGAGATTGATAGGCTTTATGTTGCTCACGGCGTTAGCGGTGGTACCGTTACCGCAATAATTGCAAAATGCAGTGAACGCGGAATCGTTATAAAAGAGGTTGCCTCTACTAAACTGGACTGGCTTTCAGGTGGGGCAAACCATCAAGGCGTTGCAGTAAGCATTGCCGCCCACAGTTACTCAAGCGTAGAAGATATTTTAGACTATGCAAAAGAAAAAGGCGAGCCGCCTTTTATAATTATTTGCGATGAAATTGAAGACCCACATAACCTAGGCGCAATTATTCGCACCGCCGAGGCTTGCGCGGTACACGGCATAATTATTCCAAAGCGCCGTGCCGTTTCGCTTAATGCAACGGTGGCAAAATCTGCAAGCGGTGCGCTTGAATATATGAGGGTTGCAAAGGTTACCAACCTTGTTGCAGAAATTGAAAAACTTAAAAGCGCAGGCGTTTGGGTTTACGGTGCCGATATGGATGGAGAAAATTGGTGCAGTGGTGATTTTAGTGGTGCTACCGCACTGGTTATCGGCAATGAGGGTAAAGGTATTGGCAGACTTGTTGCAGAGCATTGCGACGGTATGGTTTCTCTGCCTATGCTTGGCTCTATAAACTCGCTTAACGCTTCGGTTGCCGCAGGGGTACTTATGTACGAAGTTGCGCGCCAACGCAAAGGAATTAACGCCATAAACAAGAAATAAACTTTTTAAGATTCTATTGGGGGAAATAAAATGGGATTATTTAAAAAACATAACGACCAAGAGTATGAAAACGAATTCATACTTGATTTTGGGGATGTTGCAGCAAACCCTTCACCTCAAAATCAAATTAACGACAAACAGGATGATGAAATTAAAATTACCCCTTGGGGCGAGCGCGAGCATAGGCATTCTCCTCACGCTATGACTCCAAGCGAAATATTGGGACAAGATACCGAAAGCGAAAAACCTTCGTTTTCGGATGTTTCTGTTGCCTCAGGTTTTGCACCTAGCGAAAAATCAAAACCTATAAATGATGAAGATATTAGCGCGACCCGTAGTTTTACCGTACCTAGTGAACAGACCCCCGTTTACTCTGCTGGTGAACATCACGCCGAAACAGATGAAGTAATCCCACATAAAAACAAATCAGAAGAACTACAAGCAGAAGCCGAAAGAATTATAAACTCTATTGCCGAGCGTAATGCAAAAAAAGAAGAGCCCGTGCAAAAAGACGAAAAGCAAATAAAAGAAGAAAAACCTCTACAAAGTGAGTCTGTTAAAGAAGAGCCAAAAGCAGAAGTAACACCGCTACAAAGCACTTCTTACGAATCTCCTGCCACAATCCGTCGCGATAGCGGTCTTTCACCCAAAGCGCAAGAACTTTACGACAGAATGATGGCAGAGCGTGCTAAGGGTAGACTTTCCAAAATAGAGGCAGAAATATATAACGAAAAGCCTGTAAAGGAAGAGGTTGCACCTATATTGGAGCAGAAGTCCGACAGCGAACAGGAAACAAAACCAGCAGTCAGCGAGCCTACCCTGCCCACACCTGAAATCCGCGATAACGAAAGCACCGCTGACGCTATTTTTGAAAGTCTCAACGACAGTCTTAACAATCCTCTTCGCAAACGCGAAAATCAGTCGCTTCTTTCCAAGTGCAAAAACTTTGTTACACAGGAAATTCCAATAAACCCTGAGCGTAGTATTGACGATATCATCCACGCCGCAGAACTCGGCGCGCGTAAACGCCTTAATGAT
This sequence comes from Acutalibacteraceae bacterium, assembly GCA_045630515.1. Lineage (GTDB taxonomy): Bacteria > Bacillota > Clostridia > Oscillospirales > Acutalibacteraceae > UMGS1532. The sequence continues at coordinate 46,480 of JAZQTG010000074.1, read as the reverse complement.
TTTTATGAAAGTGGTAGTTTCACCCCACCGCCTACACCTAAGCCTGCGGAAAAATACAACTTTGATATGTTTAGCGACAGTCACCTTGCCAACACCGACAAGCCCGACGGGATTGACGGCGATACTCAGGTAATTAATTTAGACTCTTTTACAGAAGAATCAACCTTTAAAGAGGACGTTGGTAAAGAGGTTAAAAATCTACAATACAGTTTGGCTGACGAGCCTACACCACCCAGCATAGATGCTACAAGGGTGTTGGAACTCGGAGGCGAGGGTCACAAAACCGACCCTACAAAAGCCGCTGAATTGCGCAAACATTTAGAGGTTTTGGCGGAACAAGAGCCTGAAGAAACCCCAGAAAGAATGCACCTTATGGGCACCGAAGAACCCGAACTTGACGAGGGTGAAATTCCAACCTACGAGGAAGCACCGTCTTTAGACGATTACAACACAATTAATGATGCCGAAAGCATACACACCGACATTAAGAGTCAGTTGGTAAGTGTTACCGCAAGGGTTATTCCTACAGCCGCTATTACGGTGATTTTAGCACTTTGCGATTTTGTGTTTAAAACCGCATTGCTTCAATCAACCACAACCTTTATTTTGCTTAATACTGTCCTTTTAGCTCTGGCACTTATCATAAACTTCAATACGCTAAAAGGTCTTGCAGAAATATTCAAGGGCACACCCGATATGGACTCTCCGGCGGCTCTTTGCTCTACAATGATACTAATATACACCATCGTAACCGCTATTTCGGGGCAGATTGCAGAAATGCCTATCTTAGCACCAATAGGTGCACTTACTCTGTTGTTCAACCTCATTGGCAAACGCAGTATGCTTAACCGCATCCGTCGTGGTTTTGAGGTTATTGCAAACGATAAAGAGAAAAAGGCCGTAACCTTTATAGAGGATAAACTTTCCGCCTCGGTTATGGCAGGCGGCAGCGTTGTCGGTGATGCGCTTGTTGCAATTGGAAAAAGCACCAAAAACGTAACCGGTTACCTCAAAAATGCATACGGCGAAGATGCCTATGAAAAGCGCGTTAGCATTCTGACGATATTTACCCTTATCTCTGCGGCTGTGCTTGCGGTAGTTGCATTCTTTACGGTAGGCCTTTTGGGCTCGCTTTTAGCCTTTGCCTTTACCTGTACCGCTTGTTGCCCATTATCATCCTTGCTTATTTGCAACCTGCCTTTCTCAATAGCATCTAAAAAACTTCACGCTTACGGCGCAATGCTTGCGGGATATAATTCTGTTGAAAGCGTTGCAAACGCCAATGCCGTTGCTTTTGATGTTAATGCATTGTTCCCTGCAGGTAGTATTAAACTTTACAATATGCAGGTGCTAAACAGAGGCGCAGTGGATAAATATATAGCCTCTGCGGCGGCTTTGCTTACATCGGCTAAATCCCCACTAGCACCTATCTTTGAAGAAATTTTAGAAACAAATGGCGAAAAAATGCCGATGATTGACAGCATTAAATACGAAAATAATATGGGCCTTTCGGGTTGGATTGAGGACAAGCGCATCTTTGTTGGAAATCGTACCTTAATGGAGGGTCACAACATTAAAACACCTAGTTTAGAGCTTGACAAAAAGATTTTGCGCCAAGGCTATTTCCCTGTTTACCTTGGTATCGGCGACCAACTTTGCGCCCTCTTTATTGTGGGTTACGAAGCAGACGAGGAAATCACCTACGAACTAAGGCGTCTATGTAATACAGGCGTAACCATGCTTGTAAACTCCAACGACCCAAATGTTTGCGACGAAATGCTTTGCGACTACTTTGGTTTGTACCCCGATTCAATAAAGGTGCTTACCCCATCGGGTACTACTGCTTATAAATCTGCCACCGCTTTTAAAGAAAGCGTTTCGGCAGGCGCAAGTTATAGCGAAAACATTTGCGGATTGCTTTCTTCTATTACCTCGGCGATAAATCTAAAGAGTATAATTTCTACTCTGCTTATCGTTAACACCATTTTGGTTTGTCTATCGGTTGCGGCTATCGGTTACCTTTGCTTTAGCGGAGTGTTGCTTTCTGTAACAGGCATTATAGCAACTCTTATTAGCCTTGTGCCTGCCACTGTTACCTCCATTATTGCCTATCTAAAACAACCTTAATTTCGCAAGGAGTTAGTTTATGACACTGTTAAACGCCGGCGGCGTTAGTAAAAGTTTTGGCGAGCGCACCCTCTTTAGCGACGTATCTTTTAGCATAAACGAGGGGGATAAAATTGGTTTTGTTGGCGTTAACGGTTGCGGTAAAACCACCCTGCTAAAACTTATTACGGGCGAACTTAACTGTGATAGCGGTGGCTTTGCCCGTAAAAGTGGTCTTAGCATAGGGTACTTGGAACAACACGCCTGCAAAGATTCCGAGCATAGTGCTTTTTTTGAGGCACTATCGGTTTTTAAAAATCTATTAGACCTACAAACTCAGATTGAAAAAATTAATATAGCCCTTAAAACCTCCGAGAGTGCCGCACTTCTAGAAAGTCAAGCCGCTTTGAACGAACAATTTTTGCGCGAGGGCGGTCTTACCTTTAAGGCAAAAACACGCTCTACCCTATTGGGTCTTGGTTTTAGTGAAGAGGAACTCCAACTAAGCGTATCTAAACTAAGTGGCGGTCAGCGTTCAAAAATAGGACTTGCAAAACTTCTACTTTCTGAGCCTGACCTGATTCTTTTGGACGAGCCCACCAATCACCTTGACACCGAGAGTGTTGAATGGCTTGAAGAGTTTCTTCTTTCCTCGCGCGCGGCGGCGCTTATTATCTCGCACGACCGTTACTTTTTAGATAAAATTACAAATCGCACAATGGAAATTAAACACGGCAAATTGGTCGTAAGTAACGGCAACTACTCGCGCCACAAGGAACTTTTAGCCGAGCGCGAACTTTCTATTTTACGCGATTACCAAAACAAAATGCGCGAAATTAAGCGCATAGAGGGTATTATTGAACAACAGCGCACATTTAGTATGGAGCGCAATTACAGAACAATTGACCACAAGCAAAAATCTATTGACAGAATTAAAGAAACTTTAGTTATCCCCGATTCGCAAGAGGCGGAGGTAAACTTTAGTTTTTCTATAAAATCGGATACAGGAAACGACGTGCTAAAGGCCGAAAATATATCAAAAAGTTTTAGCGATAAGCCGTTGTTTTCGGATGTTAACCTAGACATAAAACGCGGTCAAAAGGTGTTTTTACTGGGTGCTAACGGATGCGGTAAAACCACGCTTTTAAAGGAGCTTCTTGCAAATTCTAACGTAAAATTCGGTGCGCGCGTTAGCGTTGGTTACTTTGACCAAATGCAAGCCGACCTACCGCAAGACAGTACCGTGTTCCAAATTATTCGCGATGCACATCCCACCCTTACAGACACCACAATCCGTAGCGCATTAGCCGCTTTTTTGTTCCGCGGTGATGATGTGTTTTCTAAAATCTCTGACCTTAGCGGTGGTGAAAGGGCAAGGGTTGCCCTTTGCAGACTTATGCTTTCGGGCGATAACCTTTTGTTTTTAGACGAGCCGACCAACCACCTTGACATACATTCGCGCGAGGTTTTGGAACAGGCGCTTATTAATTTTGGCGGTACCCTTATTGCAGTTTCGCACGACCGCTATTTTATAAACACCCTAGCTAGTGATGTCCTGATTTTAGAAAACGGAACTTTACAAGCCTTTAAGGGTAATTATGATGAATTTTTAGCCCATCGCACACCCACTCAAAAAGCCGAAACAAAAGGAAAACACGAAATGGGTGCAGGCGGTGTGGATTACCATAACCGCAAAAATGCAAAGGCAAAGATACGAACTTTGCGCGCCGATGTAAGACGGTACGAACAAGAAATTGAATCTACCGAACAAAAAATTTCGGATATAGAAACCGAACTTTCACTACCTGAAACCAGCGGTGATTATAAGAAGGTTATGGAACTTTCACAAAACTTACAAGATTTACAATCAACACTAAACAACCTTATGGAAAAGTGGGAAAACGCCACTAACGAATTACAAGAAACGGAGGGTGAAACTAATATATGAAAACCTTATATATGGCAGACCTAGACGGTACCTTGCTACCTAAAGGCGATACACTTTCACCCCACGTTATAAATACCCTTAACGCCTTAATCTCGCGCGGTTTACCATTTACCCTTAACACCTCGCGCACACCGAGAAGCATTGCACCTGTGCTTAAGGGTCTTAACCTAAAACTGCCCATTATTCTTATGAACGGCAGTTGTGTTTATGATACTAAAACAGGTGAAATTTCAATGCTTACCACTATAGACAGTAAAACGGCAGCTAGTGTTGTTTCTATCTGTAAAGCATCAGGTCTTACTCCATTTTTATTTAGTTATAAAGACGGCGACGTTTCGGTTAGTTATACAGGCACTACCACGAATGCTGAAAAAACCTTTATTGAGGCAAGGCTTAACTACTACAAAAGTTTTAAGAAAACTACAGATTACTGCTTTTCTATACACACACCCTACATTATCTGCGTGGGTGCTAAAACCTTGCTTTTAAAATTGCAAGAAAAACTTAAAAGAATTAGCAAGATATCCTGTGCGCTTTTTGTTAGCAGTAACGAGGACTACTGCTTTTTGGAAATATACTCCTCTTTGGCGGGCAAAGCAAACGGTGCAACGCGTTTTATGAATGAGTACGGCTTTTCGCGTCTTATTGCTTTTGGTGACAACCTTAACGATATAGATATGCTAAAAATTGCCGACTGCGGTATTGCGGTAGATAACGCCTTTGATGAAGCAAAAGCGGCCTCAGATATGGTTATTGGCAGTTGCGAAAGCGGTGCCGTTGCTGATTGGTTAACTGTTGAGTGGTCCAGAAAACCCGAAATGTATTAGGTGTAAATATGATAAACGTATTATTTCAAGACAAATTTATTGTGGTCTGTGAAAAGCCTGTAAACATTCTTTCGGAATTGCAGTCTAACACCCACCGCACTATGCCGGAAATTTTAAAGAAGATGACAGGTGCATACCAAATTGATACCATACACCGCCTTGATAAAATGGTGGGCGGTACTATGGTTTATTCAAAAAGTCGCGCTGCCACCAAAACTCTTTCCGCAATGGTGCGCGACCGCAAAATTATTAAAGAGTACCTAGCCGTCGTGCATGGAAAACCGGAGCAAGAGTTCGGTGAAATGGTGGACTTTCTTTTTAAAGACTCACAAAAGAATAAATCGTTTGTGGTTAAAACCATGCGAAAGGGCGCAAAAGACGCCAAGTTGGAGTACACCACTTTACAAACCGTTACCACCGAAAAGGGCGAAATGTCGCTTGTAAAAATCAGACTTCACACAGGGCGCACACACCAAATTCGCGTACAGTTTTCGCACAGAAAAATGCCGCTTGTGGGTGACGGAAAATACGGTAGCCACGAAAACGGTTGCTTTATTGCCCTTTGGTCGCATCATCTGGAATTCCTGCATCCCTGCCGTAAAATTACGGTTAGCGAATATAGTTTGCCACCTAAAAATCAATTTCCGTGGAAGTTATTTAAACTACCCGAAATTAATAAAAGTGAGGTTATAAATAATGAGAATTGAAACCATAAACCTACTTAAAGACGACCCTAACGTTACACTTACTTGCTATATTGCGGAATCATATTCCGAGAAAAAGCGCGATGCTATGATTGTTATTCCAGGCGGTGGTTATGGCGTAGTTTGTGTTGAGCATGAGGGTTATCCCGTTGCCGAAGCCTTTATTCCGCACAATTTTAACTGCTTTGTGCTAACCTATTCGGTAGAAGAAAAGGCAAAGGGACACCGCCCACTAATTGAGGCAAGTATTGCTATTCAGTATATAAGAGAGCACAGCGAGGATTTTAACATTGATCCTAATCGTGTTTTCTGTCTAGGCTTTTCTGCAGGCGGACACCTTGCCGCCTCGCTTGCTACAATGTGGCACACCGTAAAAGAAGTGCCGGAGGGCATCAACAAGCCTACGGGTGCTATTCTCTGCTACCCTGTTCTTACAGGCAAGCGCGGTCACTCGCACCTTGGTTCGTTTATAAACCTTTTGGGTGTTAAAGACCCTACCGACGAGCAGTTGGAAATTTATTCACTTGAAAACCACGTAGACGAGCGCACTTCCCCTATCTTCTTAATGCATACTTTTGATGATAACGGCGTTCCGGTAGAGGGTAGTTTCTATTTTGCCGAGGCGTTAAGGAAATACCGCATACCTTTGCAAATGCATATATACCCACACGGCGCGCATGGTGCTTCGCTTGGTAATATTATTACAGGCAGGTGGTATGATTACGACGCTTGGAATTATAAACTAATTCGCGGTTGGGTACAAGAGGCAGTAGAGTGGACAAAAAATCTTGAAAACATTGTTTCTGCAGAACTACCCGAATTTTAACTAACCTATACATATACTAAAAACGCCCTGATATGCGTAATGCACATCAGGGCGTTTGTTTTTTTGTTACATATTTTTCATATCGTCTTCTTGCAAGAGTTTTACGCCTGCGCCGATAAGTGTTTTTTCTGCCAATACATTATCGTTTACACGAAGTACCACACAAGCCTCGTTGCCTGTTGTAACAAAGGCATATAGATACTCAACCTCTACCCCTGCATCTGTTAACACCGCAATTTCTTTAGCGAGTGCGCCAGGCTTATCATCAACACAAGCGGCAACAACCTCTGTTACATTACATATATAACCACTGTTTTTTAGTAACTCCTCGGTTTTTGCCTCGTCGTCAGTGATTATGCGAAGGATACCAAAATCGTTAGTATCGGCAATAGATAGTGCGCGAAGTTCAATGCCACCTGCTGCAATTTCCTTAAGCACCTCGGCAAGTGCGCCCTTTTCGTTCTGAACAAATACAGATATCTGTTTTACTGACATAATTATTCCTCCTTAACGCCTTAACTTAACCGTGTAGCTTACGCTTATCAATAACACGTACTGCCTTGCCCTCGCTTCTGGTGATGGTTTTGGGAGCAACAAGGTGTACCTTTGGTGTAATGCCAAGCATTGTGCGGATTGCGCCTGCTAGTGCCTGCTCGGCTTTGTTAATTTCCTTAACGGTATCCGAGAAAGCCTCTGGAGTTAGTTCAACGTTAACGTCAAGGGTGTCGGTATTGTTAACACGGTCAACAATAATTTGATAGTTAGGTGTATAACCCTCGTTAAGAAGAACAGTTTCAATCTGTGATGGGAACACGTTAACACCGCGGATAATAAGCATATCGTCGGTTCTGCCCATAGGTTTGGTCATTTTAATTAGTGTTCTGCCACAGCTACATTTCTTGCGCGAAAGCACACAAATATCACGTGTGCGGTAACGGAGAAGCGGAAATGCCTCTTTATCAAGAGCAGTAAATACCAACTCGCCGTGCTCACCGTCGGGCAACACCTCACCTGTATCAGGGTCAATAATTTCAGGATAGAAATGGTCTTCGCAAACGTGCATGCCGGTTTGCTCCTCGCACTCAAACGAAACACCTGGACCCGAGGTTTCGGTTAAACCGTATATATCATAAGCCTTAATGCCTAGGTTATTTTCAATATCGCGGCGCATTTCTTCGGTCCAAGGCTCTGCACCGAAAATACCTGCCTTTAGTTTATTATCTTCTGGTTTGTAGCCCTGCTCCTTTAATGCCTCACCAATATATGCGGCATAAGACGGAGTGCAACAAATAATTGTAGCATCAAGGTCCATCATAAACTGAATCTGTCTTTCGGTATTGCCTGATGACATTGGAAGGGTTAAACAACCTACCTTGTGTGAACCGCCGTTAAGACCAGGACCGCCTGTGAACAAACCATAACCATAACAAACCTGACACACGTCCTTGTTGGTACCGCCAACTGCAGTAATTGCTCTGGCACAACATTCTTCCCAAAGTTCAATATCTCCTTGGGTATAGAAAGCAACCACGCGCCTACCTGTTGTACCCGAAGTAGATTGTATACGAACACACTTTTCAAGGTCGGTTGCCAAGAAACCGTAAGGATACTGATCGCGAAGGTCGGCTTTGGTTACAAAAGGTAACTTATGTAGGTCGTCAATGCTCTTAATGTCGTCAGGTGTTACGCCCTTTTCTTGCATTAACTTTTTGTAATAAGGTACATTGTCCCAAACGTGACGAACCTGTTTTACAAGTTTCTCACTTTGGAGTTTTTTCATATCCTCCAACGGCATAGTTTCAATTTCTTTTTGATAATAACGCTTTTCCATTTGTATCTCTCCTACGTTGTTATGCTTCATATCCCAAACTGAAAGCCTTTTTATTTAGGTCAACAAATTGAGGTTTTACTGTGTTTTCAATAGCGGCAATCCATTTTTCCTCCCTGATACCAAGATGCTTTGCAAGTTTGCCCATTAGCACGATATTTACTGCCTTTGCACTACCAACACTCTCGGCATCTTTTAGGGCATCAAAGCCTTCTATATCAACGCCTTTTGCCTTTAGTTCTTCCAGTACGCCGTTAGGATACTGTGCGGCGCCTGTTATTACAGGCATTGGGTCAATCTCTTGTGTATTGGCAATTATCTTACCGCCCTTTTTAAGATAAGGAGCATAACGTGCCGCCTCTAACTTTTCAAAAGAAACTATATAATCTGCCTCACCTAAATCAATTATAGGTGAGTAAACCTTTTCACCAAAGCGAACATAGGTTACAACCGAACCGCCGCGCTGACTCATTCCGTGAACTTCTGAAACCTTAACGTCGTAACCCTCAGAAGTTAGCAGATTACCGAGAAGTTTACTTGCCAGTAGACTTCCCTGACCGCCAACGCCAACTATCATAATACTTGTAGTTTTCATCATCTTCACCTAACCTTACTCCTCAATAGCACCGAAAGGACATAAGCCCTTACATACGCCACAACCAACACAAAGGGTATTATCAATAACCGCTTTGCCGTTTTTAAAGCTAATTGCAGGACAACCGAGTGTCATACACTTTTTGCAAGATTTACACTTATCGGCATTAACCTTTAGTGAGGGTTTTGTCTTTACACTTTTTAAAAGAACACAAGGTCTGCGAGAGATAATTACCGAGGGGCAATCTGCCTCTAATTCCTCTTTAATAACCCTGTCGCACTCTTTAAGGTCGTAAGGGTCAACAACCGTAACACGAGTGATGCCAACCGCACGGCAAAGTGCCTCTAAATCAATCTTGCCTGCGGGCTCGCCCTTAATATTAAGACCTGTTGTTGGGTTTTGTTGATGCCCTGTCATACCTGTAATTGAGTTGTCTAGTATAATTACGGTTGAGTTAGACTCGTTATAAGCGATATCAATAAGACCTGTAACGCCTGAATGCATAAAGGTTGAGTCACCAATAACCGCAACCGCCTTTTGTTTTGTATCTTTGTTGGCTTGATTGAAACCGTGTAGTCCTGACACAGATGCGCCCATACAAAGCGTAGTATCAACGGCACAAAGTGGTGGTTGTGCACCTAAAGTATAACAACCGATATCACCGATAACGGTAACCTTATTTTTAGAAAGTGTGTAATAAATGCCTCTGTGTGGGCAGCCTGCACACATCATTGGTGGACGAACAGGAACCTCTGCCGCCTCACCGCTGGGTGCTGTTTCTACACCAAGCGCCTTTGCAATAATACTTTGTGAATATTCGCCGATAGGTGAGAATAGATTTTTGCCCTCTACCTCTAGCCCTAGCACACGGCAATGGGTTTCAATAATACCGTCAAGTTCTTCAATAACAACCAAACGGTCAACACCCTTTGCAAACTCTTTAATAATGTTTTTAGGGAGTGGGTTTACCATACCGAGTTTTAGCACAGGAACGGTATCCGCGAACACCTCTTTAACATATTGATAGCAAGTACCTGAGGTAATAATACCTATGTCGGTTCTTTCGCCTTTTTCCACTCTGTTAAAGGGGCAGTTTTCAGCATACTCTGCTAATTTTAGCATACGCTCTTCAACAATTGGATGGCGGCGTTTTGCGTAAGCCGGCATCATTATGTATTTTTCTGGCTTCTTTTCGTAAGGAAGCGTTGGAGCCTCTACCCTGTCGCCTACCTCTACTATGCTTTGTGAGTGGGCAATCCTTGTGCAAGTGCGCATTAGCACTACTGTATCAAACTCTTCTGAAAGCTTAAAAGATGCCTTTGCAAATTCTAGTGCCTCGCGAGAATCCGAAGGCTCAAGCATAGGCAACTTTGCGGCTATTGCATAGTGGCGTGAATCCTGCTCGTTTTGGGAAGAATGCATAGCAGGGTCATCGGCTACACAGATAACCATACCTGCATTTACACCTGTATAAGAAAGTGTAAACAGTGGGTCAGCAGCTACGTTTAAGCCAACATGCTTCATACAGCAAACGGTACGCTTACCGCCCAAAGATGCGCCAAAAGCAACCTCGGCGGCAACCTTTTCGTTAGGCGCCCACTCGCTGTAAATATCATTATACTTTGATAAAAATTCGGTTATTTCGGTTGACGGTGTGCCTGGGTATGAGGATACAACACCTAAGCCACCCTCATAAAAACCGCGTGCTAACGCCTCGTTACCAATCATAAGTTTTTTCATTATTTCATCTCCGTTATGTATTGCTTTAAGCAGAGCCTTTACTCTGTTGTAACCTTTTCAACAAGCCTTACGCCGCAATAAATTTCGCGTAGTTTCGGCTTTTCAATTTTACCTGTTGGGTTTCTTGGGATATCGGCAAAGATGATTTTCTTTGGTCGTTTATATCTCGGCAAGCCTTGGCAAAACTCCTCTACCTCGGCTTCGGTTAGGGTGCAACCCTCTTTGATTTCTATAATAGCGGCGGCAATTTCACCAAGACGCGCATCTGGAAGACCGATAACTGCGGCATCTTTAATATTATCGTTGGCGCGCAAAAAGTCCTCAATCTGTACTGGATATAGGTTTTCACCGCCTGTGATAATAACATCTTTTTTACGGTCAACAAGATAAATAAATCCGTCCTCGTCTTCACGTGCCATATCACCTGTCAGCAACCAACCGTCCTTTAGTATCTCTGCACTTGCCTCAGGGTTTTTATAGTAGCAAAGCATAACACCCGGACCCTTAACCGCAAGTTCACCAACCTCGCCTTTTTCTACAGGGTTGTGTTTTTCGTCTAAAATCTTGGTTTCCCAACCATAGCCTGCTTTACCTATCGCGCCAACTTTATGTATATTTTCAACACCAAGATGAACACAACCAGGCCCAATTGATTCCGAAAGGCCGTAGTTTGTATCGTACTCGTGTTTTGGGAAAATGGTTTTCCAACGCTTAATAAGGCTTGGCGGTACAGGTTGTGCGCCTATGTGCATAAGTCGCCAATCAGAAAGTCTGTAATCCTCTAACTTTAATGTGCCGTTATCAATGCAGTCTAATATATCCTGTGCCCACGGAACAAGAAGCCATACGATTGAACATTTTTCCTCAGATATGCACTGCAATATCCACTCAGGTTTAACGCCGCGTAAAAGCACCGCGCGTGAGCCTGAAAGCAAACTGCCAAACCAGTGCATTTTTGCACCTGTGTGATAAAGCGGCGGTATGCAAAGGAACACGTCATCACGTGTTTGTGAATGGTGATTTTGCTCGGCTAAACAAGAGTGAACAAGCGCACGGTGGTTATGTAATATAGCCTTTGGAAATCCTGTTGTACCTGAGGAGAAATATATAGCTGCCTCATCATCATCCGAAATTTCTACAGGTGGCACAACGCTTGAGCAATGGTAAATCATATCCGCAAAGTTGTCGGCAAAGTGTGGAGTTTTATCCCTCTCTCCAACAAAAATAAAATCGGTAATATTTCCAAGTTTAGAAAGAATTGGTTCCATACGCTCGGTAAACTCAGGACCTGTTACCATCATTCTGCAATCTGCCAACTCGGCGCAATACAAAATTTCTTCCGAACTGTAACGGTAGTTCATTGGCACAACTATTGCACCTGTTTTAATAATACCAAAATAAATTGGCAAAAACTCAATGCAGTTCAGTAGTAGTATTGCAACCTTATCACCGCGCTTTATACCGCGTGTAAAAAGGAAGTTTGCAAAGCGGTTTGCCATAATATCAAACTGACCCCAAGTAATCTCCCTGCGATACTCCTCACCCTCGGCGGTTTCTATAAGATTATACTCGCGCCAGGTAATGCTTTTATCAGGTTGATTTTGTGGAGTTATTTCGGTTAAGGCCTTATCGTTCGGATATAACCTTGCATTTCTCTCTAAAAAATCTGTAATAGGCATACTAACATCTCACTTTTAAAGTATATATATAAACCATAATAACATATTAAATAATGACTTTCAACAGAAAATACACCAAAACTACATATTTTTTATACCCTTTCTGCAGACTTTAACCTGTTTTATTTCTTGCAAGCAACATGTTTTCTTTTTTGCCCAAAATTTGTCTAATTATTTGATTAAAACGGTTTACTTTTCTCTTTGTTTGGGTTATACTTTTAGTAGTAATTTCTTTGTGGGGTGGTTATATGACACACGAATTAAAAATATTATCCTTTTGGAGTATTAACGACAGACTTGATATTAATAGACTTTGCGCTCAACTAGACGGTTTAAAGGCCGACGGATACGAGGGCGTTATTTGGCACATGCGCTTTTACCCATTTAAAAAACACTACCTTAGTGACGATTATATGCAGACCGTTAACAAGGTTATACTTTATGCTAAAAGTATCGGTATGGCTTTCTGGCTTTACGACGAAAACGGTTGGCCTAGCGGACACGCAAACGGTATGGTTAAAAAAGCTTATCCAAATTGTAAAATTGAATGGGTTGCACCTCGCGGCAAAAAAGGTTTTGTAAAAAGATCTAAACGCTGTGTTAATGTTCTTGACAAAAAGGCGGTTGATTTATTTATAAACATCACCCACGAAGGCTATAAAAAAGCACTTAGCCCTGAGGCTTGGGACTACGTTGAAGGCTTTTTCAGCGACGAGGTTGGCTTTTTGGGTGGTCACGGTATACATAAAAAAAGAGGCGCTGTGCCTTGGTGTAAAGAGATTGACAGCCGCTACCAAAACGAGTTCGGTGAAAACCCGCAAAAAGATTTTTACAAACTCTTTACAACCGACGAATGTGATGAGGAATTCCGCCTACGCTATTGGCGTATTTTAACCGACGTTTTAGCAGATAACTTCTACAAACGAATTAACGATTGGTGCGAAGCCAACGGTAAAAAATATACTGGCCACCTTAAAGCAGAGGAAAACTCTTTCTTTACCGTTAGATACTCAGGCTCGCCCTTTAAAACCTTACGTACACTTTCTGTTCCAGCGGTTGATGCGCTTGAAAGGTACAAGAGTTCTAACTACTTCCCAAGAATCGCCTCATCGGTTGCAAAGCAGTTCCAAAGCGGTCTTGCTTTAACCGAGGCTATTGGCGGTAGCGGTTTTGGTTTATCTCCTAAAGATTTTTACAATTATTTGGATTGGCTTGCAGAATGTGGACACCGCAATTTTGTTCTGCACATCTGCCAATACTGTTATAAAAGCCACGCTATTTTGGACTGGCCGCCTGCTATCCCTTTCTCACAAACCTGGCAGGAGTCTATGCCGGAACTTATTGCCGCTTTAAAGGAAAAGTATAATAATCGCGAACTTAACACCAACACCTTGGTTATAGTTCCGCACGCGGCAGTTCTGAAAAGTTACTTACCAAAAGGCACTCTACAGCACAACGACCATAACGGCGTTAACGTGCCTGACGACCTAAAAGCAGGTAAAATAAGCAACCAGTTTATTGCTGATATTGAAAAGTTCTACGGCTACAACAATAACTTTGACGTTACCGAAGAAGAAATTTTTGATGAAGAGGCAATAATAGAAAACGGAAGCGTAAAAATTGGCAACCAAACCTACACTGATATTTATTATAGCGACGATTGTTACTTTGAAAACAGTGATAAATTCAACGAATTAAAGGCTATTGCAAAAACCTTTAAAGAGTATTTTGAGGATGTTAAGGAAGAGCCGCTTAAAAACCACGTTATTGCAGGTATGGGTCTTGACGACAAAGGTCGCGAAAAGATTCAACTTGCCGAAAGATACGAGGGTTGGGACGAGCAAACCGCTAATGGCTTTAAGGTTTCTGACTTTGGTATAAACACCATTCAACCCAAAATTTCTAAATGTTTGTTTGGTCGCAAAATTGAGTTACCTCTTCAAAACGCCAGCGAAATTGGCGAATTGGAATTAGAGTTCTCTGACCCTGTTTGCGCCCTACGTGTAAACGGCAAGGCTAAAAAACTTGTGGGCGAGTTTGACCGCTTTACAGTTAAAATTAACGCTGCAGAACTTAAAAACAAACTTAAAATTACATACACAAACCGCTTAAGAGATAGGCGCAAAACCGAGGCATTTGTGTTTGTTAACGGCAAATTCCTTGTAAAATCTACTTCCGAGTATACTCCGCTTGATATACACCAACTTGAAACTACGGGCGACTTTTATCTCGCACCTGCCGCTTGCGGTATGGATGCTACCGACCTGATTTCAGTCGGTTTCCCCTTTATGCACGATACCGTTAAGGTTGAAGCAGACCTAGAGTTCTCAAAAGCGCTAACCCTAAAAGGTCTTAAAGCCGATGCCGCCAAGGTGTTTATTGACGGCAAGGATTACGGCTTCCATTACGATAACGAATTTACCGTAAATTGCGATGACACCTCCGATGGCATGCACAAGGTAGAACTAGTTCTTTACCCTAGTTCATACAACAAATACGGTCCTCACAAGCACTATGAGGGTGACCGCCACATTTGTAGCCCAGGTCAATTCAAAAAGAAGAAACTTGGTTTCTCTGAGTGGTCGGATGCACCCGATAACGTGCAAAATGACACCTACGCCTTTGTAAAATTCGGCATTTAGTTGTTATTGACCTTAAGGACTAATTGTGATAAAATGTTAAAAATAATGTTTATTAGAGGGAAGAAAAATGCTAGACATTAAATTTTTAAGGGAAAACCCAGAAATTGTAAAAGAAAATATTAAGAAAAAATTCCAAGACGCTAAGTTGCCTCTTGTTGACGAGGTTATTAAACTGGACGCTGAAAACCGCGCTATAATAACCGAGGCTTCGGAGTTGCGCGCTAATCGTAACAAGGTTTCAAAGGGCATCGGCGCATTAATGGCACAGGGCAAACGCGAAGAGGCTGAGGCAGAAAAAGCCAAGGTTACCGCCTTTTCAGAACGCCTTGCAGAATGCGAAAAGTTAGAGGCAGAATATGCCGAGAAAATTCGCAATATAATGATGGTTATTCCAAACATTATTGACCCATCTGTTCCCATTGGTGAAGACGATAGCAAAAACGTTGAGGTTCAGCGTTATGGCGAGCCACTTACTCCTGATTACGAAGTTCCTTACCACACCGATATTATGGAACGCTTTAACGGTATTGACCTTACCGCCGCAGGCTCGGTTGCAGGTAACGGTTTCTACTATTTAATGGGTGATATTGCAAGACTTCACTCTGCTATAATTTCCTATGCCAGAGATTTTATGATTGACAGAGGCTTTACCTATGTTATCCCCCCTTATATGATTCGTCGCAACGTTGTTGAGGGTGTTATGAGTTTTGCCGAAATGGATGCTATGATGTATAAAATTGAGGGTGAAGACCTTTACCTTATCGGCACTAGCGAACACTCAATGATTGGTAAATTTATAAATACAGTTACAAACGAAGCCGAACTTCCAATTAAACTTACCAGTTACTCACCTTGCTTTAGAAAAGAAAAGGGTGCACACGGCATTGAAGAGCGTGGCGTTTACAGAATTCACCAGTTTGAAAAGCAGGAAATGATTGTTGTATGTAAGCCTGAAGAAAGTGCAGATTTCTTTAATGTGCTTTGGCAGAACACCGTTGATTTCTTCCGCACCTTAGACGTGCCTGTTAGAACTTTGGAATGTTGCTCTGGCGACCTGGCAGACCTAAAGGTTAAATCAATAGACGTTGAGGCTTGGAGTCCACGTCAGCAGAAATATTTTGAGGTTGGCTCATGTTCTAACCTCGGTGATGCTCAGGCTCGTCGTCTTGGCATTCGTGTTCAGGGTGAGGACGGTAAACGTTACCTCGCACACACACTTAACAACACCTGCGTTGCCCCTCCTAGAATGCTTATCGCATTTTTAGAGAACAACCTAAACGCCGACGGTAGTGTTAACATCCCAGAAGCACTTCGTATGTATATGGGCGGCAAGGACAAAATCGTTCCTACAAAATAAACCCTATCCGCACAACAAATTAATCTAAAATATAACAGACCCAAAGGTTTTAGCCCTTGGGTCTGTTTTTATTCCATTTTACCAAACTGTTTTTTTATTCTTTAATAAAAACTTTTATAGGTGGTTCTTTTCTTCTTTTAATATTTTGATACCTATAAGGGATATCGGTTAGCACTTTTTTATATTCGCCACAACCTTCGCAAAGGTACAATTTTCTAGTTAAACTAGCCTCGCGTTCATTATAATCTGTATTTTCCATCTTATTCCAACATTTCAAACAAAACTCTGCCATATAGTCACCTCTTCACTAACAATTGTTGGTATATTATACATTGTAATTATCTATACTTGTTTTGTCAAGAACAATTGTAGGTGATAAATATGAAATCTATATTGGCAAAAAGATTAAAAGAATGCAGAAAAGAATTAGGGTTTACTCAAGCACAGGTGGCTATTTACTGTGATATTACAGAAAAGGCTTACCAAAACTACGAACTAATGACCAGAGAGCCTAAATTAGATATCGTTGTAAAAATCGCATCTGTCTTTGGCGTATCGGTTGATTATTTGGTTGGCATTACCGATACAAAAACACCCTATCCGCGCAACAATTAAATTTAAAATATAACAGACCCAAAGGT
Organism: Acutalibacteraceae bacterium; assembly: GCA_045630515.1. Lineage (GTDB taxonomy): Bacteria > Bacillota > Clostridia > Oscillospirales > Acutalibacteraceae > UMGS1532. The sequence goes on along the minus strand of JAZQTG010000074.1, from coordinate 29,587 downwards.
TTTAGCCCTTGGGTCTGTTTTTTAGTTTAGTTTATTTTTTGGAGTAATTCTTTAAGCCATTTTGGGCTACTGCCTATCGGTTGCATCTCTCCGTTTTTATATTTCGCAACCGTTAACTCCTGCTACAATCGTATATGTTTTCATATATACCAAATCCTTTACGAATCTCACGCTGATATTATATCACATCAAAAAATAATTTTCAACCTACTAGAGCATACGCTTGTGTTTCGTTTAATTATTATCATTAACAAGTGCTGAGTATATATCGCCTTTTTTGAAGCCTGTGGCTTTGGCAGCGGTCTTGGCGGCGGCAGAAATTGGCATTCCATCCTTAACTAAATTCTTAGCATATTCTATCGCAGATTCAATATCGCAGTCCGTTTGTTCGGACTTTGCACCCTCTACGATTAGCACATACTCTCCTTTTGGTGCGGTTTCCTCAAACAACGCTAACGCCTCGCTAAAGGTGGTACGCCAAGCCGTTTCATGCAGTTTGGTTATTTCTTTTACGAGGGCAATTTCACGGTCTCCCCACTTTTCATACATATCTTTAAGTGTTGATACTAGTTTGTGAGGTGCCTCGTAAAACACCATCGTTCTTGTTTCATGCGTAAGTTCTGTAAGATGCGCCATTCGGTTAGTTTTGGCGGTAGTTAAAAAACCCTCAAAACAAAATCTGCCAACCGCTAGTCCTGACATAGCCAAAGCAGTTGCCATAGCAGTAGGACCGGGCACCGATTCAATTTTTATTCCGTTTTGGTGGCAAAGGCGCACCAAATCTTCACCAGGGTCAGAGATTGCAGGCATACCGGCATCGGTAACAATGGCACAGTTTTCACCATTTAGTATGCGCTTAATTATTATCTCTCCCCTCTCTCTGAGGTTGTGTTCATAATAACTTATCATAGGAGTAGAAATTTCAAATTGATTAAGCAGTTTTATGGTAACGCGAGTATCTTCGGCGGCAATAAAATCAACCTCTGATAAGGTTTTTACCGCCCTTGGTGACATATCACCAAGATTGCCGATAGGGGTACCAACTACAAACAACTTCCCTGCCATTTTTACACCTCCGCGCCTTGTGAGAATTTATATATTCCGTATATTTCTTTCATTTCGTCACTAAGTTCACCGCTAGCATCCTCTATGTATAAAGGCGGCATAATTCTCATACCGCTTTTACCGTCGCGCCTGCCTTCAACAAGAACCAGCCAAGGCTCTTCCCCTGCGCGTTGATGCACGGTGCGAAGGCGCTTTGGCTCTATTTTATGTTTGCGCATTTCGTCCATAATATCGCAAAGTCTTTCAGGGCGGTGGCAAATCAAAAAACGCCCTGAACTGATAAGCAACGATGCCGCCGCAGAACAAACATCCGAAAGTGTACACTCTGCTTCGTGCCGCGCTATATACCTTGCCTCATTTGGATTGGTTATACCTGCGCCTCCCTTTTTGTAAGGCGGATTACAGGTAACTACATTATAATACCCGAACGGCAATTTGCCTTTAAGGTCGCGCAGGTCGGCGTTAAGAATTTTTAGATTTTCGTAACCATTCTCGCGCGCCGCTTTTTCGGCAATTTCGCAAGCGCCTGCTTGTATATCAACACCTACAACCTCGCTACCCTTTTGGTCGCGGCAAAAAAGCATAGGTATTATACCGCCGCCACAGCCTAGGTCACAAACTTTATCGCGTGATTTTGGGTTGGCAAAGTTACTAAGCAGTACGGCATCTGTTCCAAAACGGTACTCATCGGTAGTATATATAATTGCACCGTTACCAAGAGGCTCGCGTTTCATTATGCGCGACTCCATTTTACACCTTGTGGGGTATCCTCTAAAACGATACCCATTTCTTTTAACTGGTCGCGTATTGCATCTGCAGTTTTAAAGTCTTTATTCTTTCTAGCCTCTGTACGTTTAGCAATAAGTTCTTCAACCTCTTCGTCAAGACTGCTGTCCGATTTTTCGTACAGTATTCCTAAAACCTCGCACAACTCATCAAATAGCTTAAGTGCGGCAGTTAACGTATCTTTACCTGCGCCATTAGCAACGGTTATATTAATATCCTTTGCTAACATAAACAATGCAGCTAGAGCATCGGCAGTATTTAGGTCATCGTCCATAGCACGAATGAATTCTGCTTTATGTGTGTCCAAATAATCGGACACATCTCCCCCGTTTTCTGCGTGTTCTATTGCAAACACAAGTCCTTCGCGACAGTTATAAAGTCTTTCTAATGCGCTCTTGCCTTGTTCTATAATATCGGTACTGTAGTTAATTGGGCTACGATAATGCGAGCTAATCATCAAGTAACGAATTGGCTCGTAACCATACTTTTCTGCTACATCGCGCACTGTAAAGAAGTTGCCAAGCGACTTAGACATTTTTCTGTTATCTACATTAATATAACCATTGTGCATCCAATAGTTTGAGAACGAGCAACCGTGCGCGCATTCGCTTTGAGCAATTTCGTTTTCGTGGTGTGGGAATATTAAGTCTTGACCGCCACAGTGTATATCAATGGTATCGCCAAGATATCTGCCTGACATTGCCGAGCACTCAATGTGCCAACCGGGTCTGCCCTCACTCCAAGGTGATGGCCATGACGGTTCACCAGGTTTTGCACTCTTCCAAAGGCAGAAGTCCATTGGGTCTTCTTTTTGCTCTGAAACGTCTATTCTTGCGCCTGCTTCTAAATCTTCTAATGGTTGGTGTGAAAGTTTACCGTACTCACTAAACTTCTTTGCTCTGAAATAAACGTCACCGTTTGGTGATTTATAAGCATAACCCTTTTCTTCCAATGCAGAAATGAGGTCAATAATGGCATCAATGTTTTCGGTGGCTTTGGGATGAACAGTAGCCTCGCGAACGTTAAGCCCTTTGGCATCTACCCAGAACTCTTTTATATATCTTTCGGCAACCTCGGCAACTGTTATGCCTTCCTCATTTGCCTTTTTGATTAACTTATCGTCAATATCGGTAAAGTTTTGAACAAAGTTAACCTTTACGCCGCGCCACTCTAAATATCTGCGCAAAACATCAAAAACACACAAAGGCCTAGCGTTACCTATATGGATATAATTGTAAACGGTTGGTCCGCAAGCATAAATGCGAAGTTCGTTTTCGTGAATAGGTTTTAGTTCTTCTTTTGTTCTTGTAAGTGTATTAAATATTTTCATCTGTTTCTCCTCCTAATTTCTCTTTAATTCTATCTATTTCTGCTTGTAGTTTGCAAATTTCTTGTGCAACAGGGTCAGGAATATGCACTTGGTCAAGTTGTTGCACCTTCATACCTCCGCGTTTTACAACTCTGGCAGGCACACCAACAACGGTACAATCAGGCGGAACTTCGTGCAGAACAACCGCGCCTGCAGCTATTCGCGAATTGTCGCCAACCTTGAAAGGACCTAGCACCTTTGCGCCACTACTAATCATTACGTTGTTGCCAATGGTTGGGTGGCGTTTGCCTGTATCCTTACCGGTACCGCCAAGGGTTACGCCTTGATATATTAAAACATCATCACCGATTTCTGCAGTTTCACCGATAACAATACCTGCGCCGTGGTCAATAACCAAGCGTCTGCCAATGGTAGCACCGGGGTGAATTTCAATACCTGTTTTGCGCACAGTTCGTTGCGAAATATACCTTGCTATAAACTTGCAATTATGCTTATAAAACCAATGCGCGCGACGATGCCGACGTATAGCCTTATAACCGGGATACAAAAGCACGATTTCAAGCATAGAGCGTGCCGCAGGGTCGCGGTCCATAAAGGCTTTTATATCCTCCTTCATTCTAGCAAACATAACAATTCTCCTTATAATAAATGTATATAATATTTTAACCTGAAAAACCAAAAAGCATTGCGCGAAACCGCAGCACGTGTTACAAAACACTATGCAAAAAATAAAACCTCCTTGCAATGCAAGGAGGCGATTTTGTCGCGGTTCCACTCCAATTTTAAGGCGTTGCCTTAATCTTTATAACGTTGGTAACGGTGTTAACCCGTAGCACCCTACTAAATAAACTCGTTGGGGCACTAAGCTAGCGGAGGCACTTCGCAAGTATTGACTTTATGGTGCTTACAGCCTTTGACACCAATTCTCTAAAAAGCCGCAACTAGTTACTCTTTCCGCATCCTAGCCTTTAATATTCATATACTATATAATATTACATTTTTAATAATTTGTCTACCATTATTTTTTAGGATCAATAAACTTTGCATTATCTATAACGTAAATAACACCGGAAATTACTGTTAGTATTGCCGATATCCACATTAACAATGCACCGGCAATGCGAAATATTTCGTATATATTACCCGTAAAGCCTAAATCAACATGCAACCACTGAACAAAGATTACAACTATAATGCCAAGCATTTGGCTTACGGTTTTTGCTTTACCCCAAGCGTTAGCAGCCACAACCTTGCCACCATCTGATACCGCCGCAAGTCTTATGCCAAAAACAACAAACTCGCGGAACAGGGTTATAAAAGTTATCCACATAGCACCAGGCAAAACGCTTTTATCCATAACCATAAAGCCGAGCAGGGCAGAGGTGGTTAACATTTTATCTGCAAGCGGGTCCAAGAATTTTCCAAAGTTGGTTACCAGTCCGTGCTTTCTTGCAAGCATACCGTCAAAATAATCGGTTAGGGATGCCAAGCAGAAAAGTATCAAAGCAACGAGCAACGCGTTCGTAAACTCTAAACATAACGACAGCAAGAAAAAGGGGACTGCTATCATTCTAACTAATGTTAATTTATTAGGCGTGTTCATAGATTATTCCTCCAATTCACCTAAAAGGTCGTAGTCTAAAGTATCGTTAATGTGCACCTTTACATACTCGCCAACCTTTAGTGGCTTAGGTGATATAAAGAACACCTTTCCGTCAATTTCAGGGGCATCTGCCGCACTTCTGCCAAAGTAACAACGAATGTAGTTATCATAACCCTCAATTAACACTTCGGTAGTAGTGCCGATTTTAGCCTCGTTCTTGGCAGCAGCGATTAGCAACTGCTCTTCCATAATATTTTCTGCGCGGTCCTGCCTTAACTGTTTTGGCACCTGATTTTTGAACTCTGCCGCTGGGGTGCCTTCTTCCTCAGAATATGCAAAGCAACCCAATCTATCAAACTGAGCCTCTTTAACAAACTCACCAAGTTCGCAAAACTGCTCATCGGTTTCACCCGGGAAGCCAACTAAAAATGTAGTGCGAAGTGTTATTTCCGGCACCGCTTTGCGAATTTTATTTATAAGTAGTTTTAGTGATTCATAATCACCGCTACGATTCATTCTGCTTAAAATCTCACCGTTGCAATGTTGCAAAGGAATATCTAGATAGGGGACAACCTTACTCTCGTTTGCAATTACATTTAAAAGTTCATCGGTAATTCTTTCAGGATAGGTATAAAGAGTACGTATCCAATGAATTTTATCAATCTTGCAAAGTTCTTTCAGCAACTCCGGAAGCAAAGACTTACCGCCATTGATATCCTCGCCGTAGCGAGTGGTATCCTGCGCTACCAAAATGATTTCAGTAACGCCACGCTCTGCTAATTTTTCTGCTTCCGCCACGCATGATTCAATACTGCGCGAACGAAAACTACCGCGAATTAAAGGAATTGCACAGTAGGTACAACAGTTATCGCAACCCTCGGCAATTTTAAGATAAGCAGAGTAGGGGGGAGTGGTAAGAATGCGCTCACCGGAAAGTTCCAACTCACACTTTTCGCCATAGTGGTTTTGCTTTTTACCCTCTATTGCTTCGCGAACTATTTCTACAATATCTTTATTTTTGCCAATGCCGACTACCACATCAACCTCAGGTATCTCGCGCGTTATTTCATCGCGATATCTTTCGGCAAGGCAACCTGTTACGATAAGAGCCTTTAGCACGCCGTCGTCTTTAAATTTCGCTACTTCAATTATATTCTCAATAGCCTCGGTTTTTGCATCCTCAATAAAGCCACAGGTGTTTATTATAATTGCATCTGCCTCTGATTCTGCTTGGGTTATTTCAAACCCTGCCGCACTTAAATCGGCTAGCATTACTTCGGCATCAACTTGATTTTTTGGGCACCCTAAGGACACCATACCGATTTTGTAACTCATAATATATCTCCAAACTAATCTTCGCTGTAATAGTCTTGTTCTATAAATTTAGATAACACCGCGCGAACGTCGCTGTAAGCGAAGCCTTTGCGCACTAACGCCGCAAAAACCTTTTGCGCGCCGTTTTGCTCATTCAACTTGCGCGCATACTTGGTTTCAACCAAACGTAAAATTGCTTCTTTAGGGTCATCCTCGCGTTCAGCAATTATCTCTTTCGCAAGGGTTATATCAACACCCTTTTGCGCCATAAGATAAGGCGCTTGCCTTGGCGCAATACCTCGTGTGTTTATAAGTGTTTCTGCCAACGCTTTTGCATACAAACAGTCGTTAACAAGCCCTAGTTCTACCATGCGGCAAACCGCGTAATCTGCCGCCTCCGATAAAAATTTTTCTCTTAACTTCTTTTGCAAGAGTCCTGACGGATAGTCGCGTCGCGAAAGCAACCACAACGCCTTTGCCTTTGCCCTGCACTTTTCGGACTCTAAATAAAGTTCGTCAATTTGCTCGTATGTAAAGGTTTGACCTTGCGCTATTTTTTTCATAGCACAAAACTCACTGTCAAGATACAAGCAACCATCCTCTTGCGGTTTGGCACCCGTTGGCAAATAATCTTCTGAAAAGCGCAGGGCAGTTAAATGTTTCCTTGCGCTTTTAATTTCAAGCAATACCATTACTCGTCGTCTACCGCTATATCAATACTGATTTTTGACAAAGACGGGTCTTTAATGTCCGATTGTTCGGACTTTGATGCCGCCGCCTCTTTAGACACTTTTTCTTGAATTTTAGCATTTTCTGACAGGGTAGACTCCTGCAATTTTGCCATAACCTTATCGCTTATCTCTTTTGCAAGTTCGGGATTTTCTTGTAAAGTTATCTTTGCATTATCTCTGCCTTGACCTAAACGCATTTCTCCATAATAGAACCATGCACCGCTACGCTTAAGCACCTCGGTTTCAACACCAAGGTCAATGATTTCACCTGTACGAGAAATACCCTCGCCATACATAATATCAAACTGCGCCTCTTTAAACGGAGGAGCAACCTTGTTTTTAACAACCTTTGCTTTGGTGCGGTTGCCTATTGGCTCGCCGCCAACCTTGATGGTTTCTGTTCTACGAATTTCTATACGAACGCTTGCATAGAACTTAAGTGCGCGACCGCCTGTTGTAACCTCAGGATTGCCATACATAACGCCAACCTTTTCGCGAAGTTGGTTGATAAATATTGCGGCACAGTTAGCCTTTGAAAGAGCACCTGCAAGTTTTCTTAATGCTTGCGACATAAGTCTTGCATGTAAACCAACATGGCTATCACCCATCTCGCCCTCAATCTCAGCTCTTGGCACCAACGCCGCAACCGAGTCAATAACAACTATTTCAATTGCGCCTGAACGGATAAGCGCCTCTGCAATCTCTAAAGCCTGCTCACCTGTATCGGGTTGTGATACTAAAAGTGAATCTATATCAACACCAAGTTTTGCGGCATAGATTGGGTCAAGCGCATGCTCTACATCTATAAACGCCGCAGTACCGCCACGTTTTTGTGTCTCTGCAACACAGTGTAGTGCAACGGTGGTTTTACCTGAAGATTCAGGGCCGTACATTTCAACAATTCTACCGCGAGGGATACCGCCTATACCCAAAGCCGCATCCAATGATAGCGAGCCTGTGGGGATATGTTCTACATTCATTTTTACATTTTCGCCCAGTTTCATTACCGCGCCTTTGCCAAACTGTTTTTCAATTTGTTGCAACGCGGTGGTTAAGGCTTTTTCTTTATCTGTTGCCATAAAATTATCAATCCTTCCCAAGTTTTTAAGCGTTATTTTTTATGTTTTAATTGTATTATACAGAGTATATGTGTTCAACGATTTTAAAGAGGCAAAGTCCCAATAATCACCCTTTGGTTGCCGTTTATGTCGCGTATACACTCAATATTTGTTAGATTTGTTTGTTTAAAGAGTTCTACAACCTCTCCGCCTTGGTCATAACCAATTTCTACAATAATAGCACCGCCGCGCTTTAGTGTAGGCAACCACTTATCAAGTATGGCTCTATAAAACATTAGTCCGTCCAAGCCACCGTCTAAAGCGACCTTAGGCTCTGTCAACACTTCTTTTTGTAAAGTTGTTACTACTTCTGTTTTAATATACGGCGGATTGCTTACAATTAAATCGTAACTGCCGCACGCTTCCTTTAACACGTCGCACTTAATTGGTGTTACGTTAGCATTGTTAAGTTTAATGTTTTCTTTTAGTACGTCTAAAGTATTATCATATTTTTCAGCCGCGGTTATATTGCAGTTTTTAGTGTTTTTATCAATCGCAATAGCAACACAACCACTGCCTGAGCACAAATCTATAACACTAAGGTTTTCTCTGTTATCTATAAACTCAAGCGCGGTATCAACAAGCAGTTCGGTGTCGGCGCGAGGGATAAGCACATTCTCGTTCACCTTAAAGGGAAGCGAGTAAAACTCCCATTCGCCTAAAAGGTATTGTAGCGGATAATGTTCTGCGCGCCTAGTTGCTATGCGCATAATTTCCGTTTCTTGCTCTGCGGTTATTTCACGAAGCCCATCAAGCCTAATTGCCGCAGCGCTAAGGTTACAAACCTGCATTATTATTTGGTCTGCTTCATATTGCGAGTCCTCAATACCCGCAGTATTTAACATTGCAACAACTTTTCTTTTTGCACATAGCAGGTCCATTTACCAGTTGTCCTCCTCACTGTTTTCAGGAAGAACCGCCTTTAGTGATGCAATAGCAACCTCTATCATACTATCGTCAGGCTCGTTGGTGGTGATTTTCTGCATCCACATACCAGGTGCCGAAATAAACCTTGTTAGTTTATTATCGTGTCTACCGCAAAAGCGCAGTAGTTCATAACCCACGCCACAAATGATTGGCAAAATAAGTATCTTGATTGCCACCCAAGCAATTCTGAAGTCGGAAGTTTGCAGTAGGGGGAAGCACCAAGTAAGAACAATGCCGATAAGTATACCGACAACCAACATTAAAAGCATAAACGAAGTTCCGCAACGTGGATGCAAGCAACTTTGTTTTCGCACATTTTCAACAGTTAACTCTTCACCTGCTTCGTAGCAGAAAATAGTTTTATGCTCGGCTCCGTGGTAACTGAAAACCCTTTTAATATCCTTCATTTTTGAAACGAGCCACATATACACTAAGAATATTCCCATTTTTAATACGCCTTCAAAAACCGCCTTTAGCGGAGATAGTCCGCCAGACGCCAAGCGGTTAACAATATCAAACGCCAGACTCGGCAAATACATAAACAAAAACACCGACAGCGCTACGCCCAGAACACTTGCAACCGTCATAATAAATCCCATTAAAGCCGACTGCTTTTTGGTATCTTTTGGCTCTTCTTCTATTTCGGTAAAGCCTGATTTTTCGGCAGATTTCATCATAGCCGAGTATCCTATAATCATTGATTCAACAAAATTGACCGTGCCTCTGATAATAGGCAACGCCCAGAACTTGCATTTGTCCTTTAAATGCTTTTCTTTAATATACTCTATATCAATACTTCCGTCAGGTACCCTTACTGCAAGCGCAGTTTTTTTAGGACCCTTCATCATAATACCCTCAATTACCGCTTGTCCGCCAATTGTAGTTTTTTTGAGCATAGCCTACTCCTTTCACTGTTCTTAAACTTCTTGAACCTCTGTTTGTTCCATGGGTGCAACAGGTAGTACCACCGTTACGGTAGTGCCCTCGTTCTCAACGCTTTCAATAAATAGCAAGCCTTGGTGTTGCCTTAAGATTTCATCCGCCAAAGCAAGACCTATACCGCTACCTCTGATAGTTTTATTTGCTTTAAAGAATTTCTCTTTAACCCTGTCAATATCTTTTTCTGGGATACCTACGCCTGTATCTTTAACAACAACACGTATGAATCCCTCCTCAACAGTAACATTAATATCAACATTACCATCACTGATTGTATATTTAACGGCGTTATCAATAATGTTAATAAACACCTGTTTTAAACGGTTTGTATCGCCAATAACATTGGGTAGGGAATAGGGCCTTGTAACCTTTACCACTATGTTTTGTTGGCGTGCAATTTCATCGTACATCTCGGCAGCTTCATCAATAATGCCGGCAATATCAATAGGGGAGGTTTGAACCGACAGTCTGCCCGATTGTATACGTGAAAAATCAAGAAGCTCTTCAACAAGTCCTTGAAGTCTTTCTGCTTCACTTAAGATAACATTAATACCCTTAGCAACAAGTTCGTTATCACTACCTACCGACATTTTTGAGGTTTCGCCCCAACCCTTAATTGCAGTAAGAGGTGTGCGCAGTTCGTGAGATACCGATGAAATAAAATCATTTTTCATCTGTTCGGCATTACTAAGTTCGCCCGCCATATAGTTTATCGTATCGCAAAGTTCGCCAATTTCGTCGTTCTTTGCAACCTCTAGCCTTGCTTTAAAGTCACCCATAGCAATACGCCTTGCCGCACTACTAACTTCGCGCACCGGCACAACTATTGAACGGTTAAAGTATCTACCCATATAACTTGCAACAATAATTATTGTAACGCCCAAAACCGTAGCCGCTAGCATTGCTACTATAAATCTTAGATAAATTGGGCGCATAGAGATTGTCCAACGCACCGCACCGTTTATGCCGTTACCTGTATCATTCAGTAAAAAGGTTTCGCACATTACGGTTTCGCCCGAATCGGTCTTGCCTGTATACGAGCCAACGCCATCGGCGCTTTTTAACGCGTCGGTGTAGTCGGGCATGGTTTTCTCTCCATAAAGGTAACCGCTGGTATCGGCAACAACGTTGCCCATAGAATCAATAATTTGCACCTTCATTTGCCCGCTGTGTTGAAATTCCTCAACATATTCCATCGCGTTTTCCGAGAACTTATCGGAAGTGCTATAACTAAGACCTGTAAAATACCTGGCGTAACTATCAGCAGTAGAGCGCGCCATATTACAGTAATAAGAGTACACGAAAAAGCCAAACGCCGTTTCTATAATAAGCACAACCGCAACCAAGGTTAACATTATGTTGGTTAGCCAACGCGACATAATGCCCCTTACTTTAATAACCGTTTCCAAGTATCTCACCTGCCTTTTTTAAAAATTTTTGATTAGTTTTCGGTTGACCACTTATAACCCATACCCCAGACGGTAAGTAAATATTTCGGTCTTGATGGGTTGTCCTCAACCTTCATACGAAGACGGCGAATGTTAACATCAACTATTTTTTCATCGCCGTAATAGTTTGTACCCCAAACATGATTTAGTATATCTGTTCTGTCAAGCGGAGTGTCAGGGTTGGTAAAGAAATACTCCACAATTTGAAACTCTACTTGTGTTAGATCTATGTGCTTGCCTGCTTTTGCAAGTGCGCGACGTCTTAAGTCAAGCGAGAAATCGCCCAAAACAATCTCACTTGAAACGCCTACACCCTTACCGTTTTGCATTTCAACCCTGCAATACAGCCTGTCTACGCGAGCAAGTAATTCCGTTGGGCTAAAAGGTTTGGTTATGTAATCATCTGCACCTAGCATAAGTCCGCTTATTTTATCCATTTCCTGAGTGCGAGCAGTAAGCATAATTATACCCAAGGTTTGTGTGCGACGGCGCAACTCTTTACATAGACTAAAGCCGTCCATTTCAGGCATGGTGATATCAAGCAGAGCAATATCAAAATCGCCGCCGCTTTCGTCAAACAAGCGCAAAGCCTCTGCGCCGTTGCCTGCTTCCACAACCTCATAACCGCCGCGTTTTAAATTAATAACCTCAAACTCTCTTATAGCGGCTTCGTCCTCTACAACAAGTACTTTTTTCATATTTCTAGCCTTCCTCCACAAGTTTTTCTTTAAAATATTTTTTAATGGTTTTTCTATCTATATACCCCAGTTTGCTAGTATCCTTATTAATTTTTGCTATATAAACCGTTTTATAGTTCTGCTCAATCAAAAACCAATCTTTGAAATCTTCTGCATCATAGGTTTCGGTGCTTATCGCCTTAAGGCTAAACACAAGTTCGCCCTTGCCTTTTGTTGCGATTTCATAAAAATCTATTCCATCATACTCGCTCGCCGAACAGGCAAAACTGCCGAGCCAATCTTCGCTAATTATAAACTTATACTGTTGAGCTTTAGAAACAACACATCGTTCTTTTAAAACCAACTGACCCCAAACGAACTGACGCCACTCTATAAGATTTAAAGCATTATGTTTATCGTCGCCACTCGGCAAAACCGTACCATAAGGAATTTCAACCACACCGTCGCCGTCGGCATCACCGCAAAGTATGTTTTGATTACGTTTTGTAGCAAGACTGCTTTGACCCGACTGCTCATAAAGAGGGGCTTGCAGTTTTCCACTATTAAATGTAATAAGTTCGGTGAACAATTCACCGTCGGTTAGCGTGCAATCAACAAAAAGTGCGGGCTTGCCGTCAACCGCCGACTTGCGAATGTTTTTATAACCGGTTGCCTTTTTGTCAGTTCGGACTGCGCTTTGTTCTACAAAGCCTTTTTCACTTAGCGAGTACATACTGCACTGTGCAATTTTTTCTATACTGTCAATAGTGAAAATCAGTAGGTCGTCGCAATCGTTTGTGTCCATATCATAAACACAAAAATCGGTATATCGTTCTTCAAAAATGCCGACAGGTTTAAGGTCATTTAAGTTAAAAACAGAAAGTCTGGTTTCAGGCGCGCCGTAAATGTTCCAAGCAATCACAAGTTCATCGGTACCATCGCCGTTGAAATCGCCGAAATCAACCCTTTCAATATCGGTACCGCCAAGCACAGTGCTTGCCATAACCTGCCATTCATCGCCTTTTGATTTAAGAAGCGAAAAGTTTAAAGTTTCTTTAGTTCCCTCGCTTACGGCGTAAAACACAACCGCCTCGCTTAAACCGTTACCGTTAATATCTTTGGTGATATACGCCGAACGGTAACTACCGCTTTTGGCGGCTTTAAGGGTGTAGCCTGCCTTTATATCGGCAACCTTTAAGGCTTTTTGTATGCTTTGCAAAGTGGCATCGGGTTTTGGTGCCTGCAGTAAGTTTTCCGACTCGCCTAAAAGATAGTTGCAACCGCTAAAACACATTGCAACCAATACCGCTAATATTAAAGCTACCAGCCTTTTCACACTTAACACCCCTTGCTTTTGTTAATTACATAAATATACACATTAATTATAACACATATATTACAAAAATAAAACACTTATTTTAAAAATAGTTACAAAAATATCGTCTTTAATACGAGAGGTTTTTTATACAACATAAACACCTACATAATAAAAACACCGCCCCATTGTGTTGAACATTGTGGACAGTGTTTATATGTTATTTGATTTTAAATGTTATTTGGTTTCCGTTTTGGGTTAATCCCTCTGAAAGTTTTATTTCACCGCTATCGGTTATTAGCACCGCCTCGGTGTCTTTAAGTGTGTTTATCAATGACAATCCATCTTCTTCACCCATACAAATAAGGGTGGTTGATAATGCATCGGCAGTAGTAGCTGTTTTAGATAGCACCGTTGCCGAGGCGATACCCGTATTAGCAGGATATCCTGTTTTTGTATCTAAAATATGATGGTAGGTTTTGCCGTTTTGCGAAAAATTACGCTCGTAGGTGCCGCTTGTAACAACCGCACCACTTACGACATTAACTGTAGCAATAATTTCGCTAGTGTTTTTTGGGTTGGTTATGCCGATTTTGTATGGCTTTTTTTGGGCTTTTGGCAACATAATATTACCGCCCAAGTTTATAATACCCTTTATGTTATTTTCTATATAAAGTTCTGAAAGTTTATCGGCAATGTATCCCTTTGCAATACCGCCTAAATCTATCCGCACGCCGTTTAAAATAACCTTATTACCCTTAACTTCAACCGCTTTGTAATTCACCTTTTGCAAGGCGGTTTTTATTTGCGCTTTAGTTGGCACTGCGGTTTTATTACCGAACCCCCACGCTTCTTTTAAGGGTAGCACCGTTATATCAAACCTGCCGCCGCTAAAGTTCGCATACTCAAGCGAAGCGTTTATTACCTCTATAAGTTCGCTGTTTACTTCTAACTCGCCACTAGCGTTGAGTTTATAAACCTCGCTATCCTTGTTGGTGGCAGAAAAAAGTTTATCATACTTTTCAAGCATAGTAAATGCTTCTTTAGGTATCTCACCCTCGGCTTGCAGGGTAACCACCGTATCAAAATATATGGCGGTTTTTGTGGTATTCTGCTTACACCCTGTAAGTGATATAAAAATCGCTAACGATACACTTAAACTAAGCAACCTTTTTAGCATAGCATCACCTTATTTTTTTGGACTGAATTTCTTTTCTTCGCCCTTGGCAAGTCTTACTAAATTGCTTCTATGCATAAAGATAACCAAAACCGCTGTAAACAATGCTAGGGTTATGGGCGCCGCCTCACCGTAGCAGAACACTATAGTACAGGTTAAAACCGATAGTGCCGCAAGGCAAGAAGAAATAGAAACAATGCGAGTAACCAAAACAAAAATTATAAACACTAGTAGTGAAATTACAGTTACGCGCCAATCAATAAACATAGCAATTGTAGCCGCTACCGAAACACCTTTTCCACCGCGGAAACCGAAATAAAGCGGAAAACAGTGTCCGATAATACCAAACGCGCCCGCAACGGTTACACCCCATGCGCCACTTAAATAGTAGCCCACAGCCATAGGGATAACCATTTTTAAAATGTCAAACAAAAGGGTAAAAAGTCCTGCTTTCATACCGAAAACGCGTGCAACATTGGTAGCACCCGCGTTACCGCTACCCTCGGTTCTAACATCAACTTTATACTTGTTTTTTGTGAGTATAACCGAAAAACTTATAGAGCCTAACAGATAGCCAAGAATGGCTTCTAAAACATAAAACAAATATTCCATTTCTCTAACTACTCCTTTGGAATTGGTTTTGTACTTTGCAAGGTGGCAAGCTAAACCGTGTTTGGTTTGGTGCTTGCAAACCTTATTAAACAGATTCGTGGAATGTACGCTTGATAACCTCTAGTTGTTGTTCACGGTTAAGTCGGCTAAAGTTTACCGCATAACCCGAAACGCGAATTGTAAGGGTTGGGTGTTTTTCGGGGTTTTCCATAGCCTCTATAAGCACCTCGCGGTTAAGCACGTTAACATTTAGGTGGTGCGCCGCGCGTGCGAAATATCCGTCAAGAATAGCGTAAAGGTTATTGACTCTATCCTCTGCCGTTTTGCCAAGTGCCTCAGGCACAATTGAGAATGTATTTGAAACACCGTCTTGGCAAACGTTTCTGTAAGGAATTTTAGAAACCGAGTTAAGCGAAGCCAAGGCACCGTTTTCATCCCTGCCATGCATTGGGTTAGCACCCGGTGCTAATGGCTCGCCAAGTTTTCTGCCATCAGGTGTAGAACCAGTTTTCTTGCCATACATAACGTTACTTGTTATGGTTAACGCTGAGAGGGTGTGTATGCCGTTGCGATAGAGTTGATGCCTTTTAAGTTCTGATGAAAAATAACTTACAATTTCTACAGCAATATCGTCAACCAAGTCCTCGTCATTACCGTATTTAGGGAATTCGCCCTCGGTTATAAAATCAACCGCTACGCCGTTTTCATTACGAACAGGTTTAACGCGAGCAAATTTAATTGCCGAAAGCGAGTCTGCAACAACCGAAAGACCTGCAACACCGAAGGCGGTTAAACGCTCAACCACGGTGTCATGCAAAGCCATTTGGCTTGCTTCATAAGCATACTTATCGTGCATAAAGTGAATTATGTTAATTGTATCAACATAAAGCCCTGCCACATAACTTAGCACCTTTTTATAACTCTTAAGTACCTCAGAATACTCAAGATACTCGCTCAGGATAGGCTTAATTTCAGGGATAACGGTGGTACCAGTTATCTCATCAACACCTGCATTAATTGCAAACAACAAACTTTTTGCAAGGTTTGCCCTAGCGCCAAAGAACTGCATCTGCTTACCGATTTGCATTGCCGAAACACAGCAAGCAATACCGTAATCGTCACCGTATACAGGGCGCATAATATCGTCGTTTTCGTACTGAATAGAGTCGGTTTCAATGCTCATTTTAGCACAGAACTTTTTAAAGTTCTGGGGTAGGTCGCGACTCCAAAGCACAGTAAGGTTTGGCTCTGGTGCGGTGCCAAGATTTTTAAGGCAATGCAAGAAACGGAAAGAGGTTTTGGTAACCATTGTTCTACCGTCAACACCCATACCGCCGATAGCCTCGGTAACCCATGTAGGATCACCGCCAAAAAGTTCGTTATATTCAGGGGTGCGAAGATGGCGCACCAAACGAAGTTTAATAACAAATTGGTCTATAAGTTCTTGTGCCTCTTCTTCGGTTAAAATACCGCGCTCTAAATCGCGCTGAATATAAATATCAATAAAGGTAGAGGTTCTGCCCAAAGAGGTTGCAGCACCGTTGTTTTCCTTAATACCTGCAAGGTATGCCATATATAACGCCTGCACAGCCTCGCGAGCGTTGGCGGCAGGACCTGAAATATCAACACCATAGCGTGCTGCCATATTCTTCATTTTTGTAAGGGCTCTGATTTGCTCGCTTAACTCCTCGCGCAGACGAATACGCTCATCGGTCATCTCACCGTCAAATGTATCAAGTTCGCGCTCTTTAGCCTCTATTAAATAATCAACACCGTAAAGTGCAACTCTACGATAGTCGCCAATAATTCTACCTCTGCCGTATGCATCGGGCAGACCTGTTAAAAGACCTACCTTGCGCGCTACGCGAACACGTTTTGGATAAGCATCAAAAACACCGTCGTTATGGGTTTTGCGATACTCGGTAAAGTGCTTTTCTATTTCGGGATTGAGTTCATGACCGTACTGTTGCAAAGCAGACTTAGCCATTCGCATACCGCCGTAAAGATTTACGATTCTCTTTAGCGGTGCATCGGTTTGAAGACCTACGATTACCTCGTTTTCCTTATCAATATAACCAGGCTCAAAATTATCAATGCCCGAAACAACATTTGTTTCAATATCTATTATGCCCTTTTTAACCTCTTCAACGATAAGTTTATGGCACTTATCCCAAACCTTATCTGTGCGCTTTGTGGTGCCCTTTAAAAAAGCATCGTCACCTTCGTAAGGGGTGTAGTTTCTTTGTATAAAGTTGCGAACATTAACCAAGTGTCGCCACTCACCACTATTAAAACCTGCCCAAGCGGGTGAAGTTGTTAAATCAATCATACTTTATTCTCCTTTTAACGCTCTTTCCAATACTTCGGTGTAATGGTTTATATCCTCTGCCGAAAGGGGCGGTGTATCCCCTAACGGATAATCTATGTTAAGCCCTTTATACTTTTCGCGTCCGAGCAAATGGTAACCCAAAAGTTCGGCTTTTTGTAGGGTCTTAAAACCTTTTAAATATTTAGCAAGACCTGTAATGTGATTTACGCCGTCGGTAAGATTTGGCACCACTACGTGCCTTGCTATTATAGGAACACCCATGCGCTCGGCTACGGCTAAAAAGTTTAGCGTTTCACCAATATCCCTGCCTGTTACGGCACGATATCCATCCTCTGTATAGTGTTTTACATCGTACAAAACAAGGTCGGTGTACTTTAATATTCCCTCATAATTGCCAAGACCTACACCTGCGGTATCAATACAAGTGTGAATGCCTGCCTTTTTGCAACGCTTTAAAGTTTCCTCTAAAAACTCTGGTTGTAAAAGCGGCTCGCCGCCTGAAAAGGTAACCCCACCGCCGCTTGCTTTAAAATAGGTTTCAAACCTCTGTAGTTTTTTAAGCAGTTCTTCGGGCGAATAAAGTTTTCCACCCTCTTTGTCCCACATATCAGGATTGTGGCAATACTTACACCTAAGCGCGCATCCTTGCATAAACACAACTACGCGAATGCCGGGACCATCAACCAACCCCATACTTTCAATAGAATGTATGCGTCCCTGCATATTGCCACCACCTTTTTAGATTTTAGACGCCAGATACTAGATACCCGACTTGCTCGCGACAACCAAAACGACCGCCACAAAACTCACATCAAGCCACGCTAGCATAGTCTTTTTTAGAGCACCACAAGGTTTTAATCACATTTTAACGCTATGCACCGTTCTTCCGTTTGCGGTTATCTTTTGGGTAATTGCCACTAAAAAACTTTTGATTTTTAAGAAGTTTGAAATTTGCAGCAAGGCTTTGTGCTTTGCAAAAATAAAAACAAAATAAAAACGAAATTTTGTTGCGGCAACCAAATTACAACCGCAAATGGAAGAACAAAAGAAAAAACCAACCCACTGGCGCAATAAGTTGCCCAGACGGTCGGCCCAAATAGGTTATACTTCACACAAGATTTCTTGCTTAATTCCGCCAGTTATATAACCAAGTAAATTATAGCACACAAAAAATGCTTTGTCAACGAAGATTAAGGTGTTGGAGATACAGAAAATACCCTGTGCTTTTAGAAAAATATTATACAGTTTTACCATTAAGTTTGTGTTTTTTAAGATGTGAAATTTGTTTTGTTATAAAAGTAACCAACCCTTAGTTTTTAGCATATACAGTAGCGTAGGGTGAAAACCCGCAAGGGAGGTGAAAAGTATGGGATTTTGTTGTTGTGAAAGACGCTTTGATTGTATCACCTTAAGCATAGTGGCATCGCTTGTTATCGGCGTAGTTGCCGCCTTTTTAAGAATAACCGCAGTAATTACCGTAACACCTGCATTTCTTTGGGTGCTTTTAGGCGTAGCACTTGTTTATATTGCGGTAACGCTTATAGGCGTGTCTTTGAATGGCAACCCTGCTTGCTGTTGCCCTGCATTAAGGGCGGCTCTCGCAGGTGCGCTTGGCACCGCACTATTCTCTATAGTACTACTAGGCATAACCTTTGCTGCCACCAGCGTTATAGGCGCAATCATAGTTGGTTTGCTACTGTTTTTCTTTGCCCTTTTGATAACCGCTACCGTGTGTTATATTAAGTGTATTGCTAACTGTACAGACTAAAACAAAAAGCACTAGAGCCTACCTCTAGTGCTTTTATACTAATACACACACCGCTTCTAATGTATCGGCATATCTTAAAAGTGCATCCGAGACGGCTTCGTACCCATCACAAAGAATTCTATCACCGCCTGATTTCACAAGGTCGCGCCATACCGTCAGCAAAGCATAAACCTCGTTTCTTAAGACTTGCGAATTACAGCACCGACCTTCTAATGCGCTTGTTTCCCTTATAAAAACGGCTATTGCTTTTTGCAGCTTCTCTTTTAAAATCAGGCTTTCTGCCCTTCCGCCTTTTATTTTTGCAAGTTGTTCTACTTCGTATGCTATGTACCCCATGTTTTGAACTATTGCAAGTAAATCTCTGCGTTCTATCGGAGGCAAGAAATCGGTATAAAGTTTCTCAAAAATCGTATCGCGCCATTTATCTGAAAGTTTTTTTAATTTTTCAATCTCTTTCGTTGTGCCGACATTTAAAATTTCCTCTATCCGCTTTGCTTCTTCGCATAATGCGGTGTAATAACTAAACCTCAAAAAACCACCCCAATATAATTCTATTAGAGTGGTTTTTTATTTATTCTTTTGTAGCCGAAAAAACGTCGGCAACCTCTGTAATGGTTATATATGCATTTTTATCTATTGCATGAACTATGTTTTTCATACGCGGAACGCCAAAACGGTTAACCACAAAGTAAATTATCTTCTGCCTTGCGCCTGAATATCCGCCCTCCGATTCAAGCACCGTCATACCTTGACCAAATTCTTTTGATAAAGCCTCGCGAATTTCATCAGGATTTACGGTTATTATCATAGCGGCTTTTGAACGGTCAAAACCTTCAACGATAAAGTCAATGGTTTTAAGTCCTGCGGCATAGGTTACTATTGAGTACAAAGGAAGTATCCAACTGTTCATGATAACGCCACAGATTATATACAAAATCAGATTGTAAACAAAAACAAATGTACCAACCGAAATACCAAGACGTTTTGCAAATATTACCGACATAACCTCAATACCGTCCATAGCACCGCCGAACCTGATTGCAAGACCGCTACCTATTCCCGAAACAACACCGCCAAAAAGCGCACACAACAGGAGGTCGTCGCCTGCAAGTGGCGAAGCGATGCTAACGTCTATTGGCAGCACATCGGTAATAAGCCACGCCGATAGCGAATATATTGCCACGGTATATACCGCATAAAACGTAAACACTTTGCCCTGTTTTTTAAGACCGTACAAAAACAAGGGTATGTTAATTATTAACAAGAAGACCGATAGCGAAAAATACTCCGGCGTTATTTGTGACAGTAGCATAGAAGTACCTGAAATTCCGCTATCGTACAACTTTACGGGGGCTAAAAAGACGGTTACACCAAAGGCGTTAATTATGCCCGCAATAGTTAGCATTAATATATTACTTACATTTAATCCTTTTAAAAGATTTTTCATTACTTTTTGCCTTTCTTTTATCTTCAAAAAAATTGTACCATATATTATGTTCTTTATCAAGCGGATATTGACACATCTAAACCTTGATTATATAATATTAAAAAACAACAAGAGGAACTAATAAATGATTTTTAGAAAAGCGACATTCTATGATATAGATGCTATTGCAAAAATTTATGCCGATACCCACACTTTAGAGGAACAGGGCTTGGTTACTATCGGCTGGGTGCGAGAGATTTACCCAACACGAAAAACCGCACTTGATGCCCTTTCGCGAGGCGACCTTTTTGTAGGCACGATTGGCGAAAAGGTGGTTGCTACAGCCGTTATAAATCAGATACAGGTTAAGGAATATTACGGTGCCGATTGGGAGTTTCCTGCCAACGATAACGAAGTTATGGTTTTGCACGCCCTTGTGATATCCCCAAAAGAATCAGGAAAAGGACTCGGCAAAGAGTTTGTTGCCTTTTACGAGGAGTACGCCAAAGAAAATGGTTGCCACTACTTGAGAATGGACACCAACGAGAAAAATCTGCGCGCCAGAACTTTATACAAAAAACTGGGTTTTTCTGAACGAGGTAACATTCCTTGTACCTTTAACGGAATAGAGGGCGTTGGCCTAATATTGCTTGAAAAGAAAATATAACTTTAGTTTGACACTTTCGGTTTGAAGGTGTCTTTTTTTGCAAAAAAATACCCCGCATACAAAAGTGTATGCGGGGTAAGAATTATTTAATCATTAGATTATTTAATTCCGTAAAGTTCGCCAAGGCGTACTAAGTGGTTGTAACGCTCTAAAGCGGTCTCCTCTGCTTTTGCGAAGAGTTCTTCTGCACGGTCAGGGAATGAACGTGTAAGTGAAGAATAACGAGCTTCGTTAAGTAGGAAGTCTTTATAGCTAGCGGTAGGAGCTTTTGAATCCATAGTGAATGGGTTCTTGCCCTCTGCTTTTAGTGCAGGGTTGAAACGGAACATATTCCAGTAACCGCAATCAACAGCCTTTCTCATCTCGTTCTGGCAGTTAATCATACCACCCTTAATGCTATGCATTTCGCAAGGAGCATAACCGATGATGATTGAAGGACCTGGATATGCCTCAGCCTCTTCAATTGCTTTTAGAGTCTGGTTCATATTAGCACCCATAGCAATTTGTGCTACGTATACATAGCCGTAGGACATAGCAATTTCTGCTAGAGATTTCTTAGCAATTGCTTTACCTGCAGCTGCGAACTGTGCAACCTGACCGATGTTAGAAGCCTTTGAAGCCTGACCACCGGTGTTGGAGTAAACCTCGGTATCAAATACCATAATGTTTACATCGTCGCCAGCAGCAAGAACGTGGTCTAGACCACCGAAGCCGATATCGTATGCCCAACCGTCACCACCAAAGATCCAAACAGATTTCTTTGAAAGGAACTCTTTGTTGGAAAGAACGTCTTTGCAAAGTGCACAACCGCAATTCCATTTTTCTAATGCTTCAACTAAAGCGTCGGTAGCAGCGCCGTTCTTCTTGCCGTCCTCTACGGTTGCAAGATACTCGGCAGCAGCAGCCTTAACATCTTCAGGAGCCTTATCTAATGCAGCGATTTCTTTAACCTCATCAATAAGTCTGTTGCGAACAGCCTTTTGACCTAGGTACATACCGTAGCCGTGCTCAGCATTATCCTCAAATAGTGAGTTAGCCCAAGCAGGACCTTGACCCTTACCGTTAACGGTGTAAGGTGAAGTAGCAGCAGGACCGCCCCAGATTGAAGAACAACCTGTAGCGTTAGAGATATACATTCTGTCGCCGAATAATTGAGTGATTAAACGTGCATAAGCAGTTTCAGCACAACCTGCGCAAGAGCCTGAGAACTCAAGTAGAGGTTTCTTGTACTGGCTTGAAATTACGTTAGAAACAGCAACTGTTTCAGGTTTAACATCAATGTTAGCAACGCAGTAATCAAATACTTCTTGCTCAGGCATTTGAGCCTCTGCAGGAACCATCTTAAGTGAATCTGTAGGACACTCGCCAACACAAACGCCACAACCCATACAATCTAGCGGAGAAATAGCAAGAGTGTAGGTGTAATCGGTCTTAACGATTGGCTTAGGTGACTTCTTCATTTGTGCAGGTGCAGCAGCAACCTCATCAGCAGTTAATGCGAAAGGACGGATTGTAGCATGTGGGCAAACGAATGCACACTTGTTACATTTTGCACAGGTTTCAGCGTTCCACTCAGGAACCATAACTGCAACGCCACGTTTTTCGTGTGCAGATGCGCCCTGCTCAAATGTACCGTCTGCATGGTCCATAAATACAGAAACAGGTAGGCTATCACCATCCATTTTGCCAACAGGCTCCATGATGTTCTTAACCATTTTGCCAAGTTTTGTACCGTCGTTAACTTCTGCAACTACTTCGTCTTTAGCGTCTTTCCAAGAAGCAGGAACGTCAATCTTAACGTAAGCGGTAGCACCGGCATCAATAGCCTTCTCGTTCATCTCAACGATTTCTTTACCCTTCTTCATAAACTTCTGGGCTTTTTCCTTCATGTAGCCGATAGCGTCCTCTGCAGGAAGAACCTTAGAAAGTGAGAAGAATGCAGACTGTAAAACAGTGTTGGTACGCTTGCCAAGGCCGATTTCTGCAGCCAAGTCAATAGCGTTAACTGTGTAAAGCTGGATATCGTTGTTAGCAATGTAACGTTTTGCCTCAGCGGTTAGGTGCTTATCAAGTTCCTCAGCAGTCCACTGACAGTTGATAAGGAACACGCCACCTGGCTTAACGTCGTTAACCATCTTGTAACCTTTAATTACGTAAGATGGGTTGTGGCAAGCAACGAAGTCTGCCTTATTGATATAGTATGGGCTCTTAATAGGTTTATCGCCGAATCTCAAGTGAGAAATGGTGATACCACCTGTTTTCTTAGAGTCATACTGGAAGTATGCTTGAACATACTTATCGGTATGGTCACCGATAATTTTGATAGAGTCTTTGTTAGCACCAACGGTACCGTCGCCGCCAAGACCCCAGAATTTACATTCAATGGTGCCTTCTGCTGCGGTGTTAGGAGCCTCTTCTTCAGGTAAAGAAAGGTTGGTAACGTCGTCAACAATACCCATTGTGAACTGATGCTTAGGCTCGTCCTTCTTAAGTTCGTTGTATACAGCGAAGATGCTTGAAGGAGGAGTATCTTTTGAACCTAGACCGTAACGACCGCCGATAACCTTAGCGTTAACGCCATTGGTTGCAAGTGCGGTAACAACGTCCATATAAAGAGGTTCGCCCAAAGAGCCAGGCTCTTTAGTTCTGTCAAGAACTGCAATTTTCTTAGCAGTTGCAGGAATAGCCTCGCAAAGTTTTTTAGCACTGAAAGGACGATACAAACGAACCTTTACAAGACCTACCTTTTCGCCTGCGGCGGTGAGGTAATCAATAACCTCTTCTGCAACGTCGCAAACAGAACCCATTGCTACGATAACGCGCTCTGCATCAGGTGCGCCATAGTAGTTAAAGAGTTTGTAGTCTGTGCCAAGTTTAGCATTAACCTTGTCCATATACTCTTCAACGATAGCAGGCATTTTGTCGTAATATTCATTACAAGCCTCGCGATGTTGGAAGAAGATATCGCCGTTCTCGTGTGAACCGCGCATTTTGGGACGCTCTGGGTTTAATGCGCGTTTGCGGAATGCCTCAACAGCATCCATATCGCACATTTCTTTAAGATCGTCATAATCCCAGATTTCAATTTTCTGTAACTCGTGAGAGGTACGGAAACCATCAAAGAAGTTGATGAAAGGTACGCGACCTTTGATGGATGCTAAGTGAGCAACTGCACCAAGGTCCATAACCTCTTGAGTATTGGTTTCTGCGAGCATTGCGAAACCTGTCTGACGACAAGCATAAACGTCGGAATGGTCGCCGAAAATATTAAGTGCGTGTGAAGCTACGCAACGAGCTGATACGTGAAATACTGAAGGTAGTAACTCACCAGCAATTTTATACATATTAGGAATCATAAGTAATAGACCCTGTGATGCTGTATATGTGGTGGTGAGAGCACCGGCTGCGAGTGAGCCGTGAACTGTACCGGCTGCGCCGGCTTCTGATTGCATTTCGGAAACCTTTACGGTTGTGCCGAAAATGTTTTTGCGACCCTGTGCGGACCATTGGTCAACATAGTCTGCCATTGGGCTAGACGGGGTGATAGGATAAATACCTGCAACCTCTGTAAACGCATAGGAAACGTGCGCTGCAGCGTTGTTACCGTCCATGGTTAACTTTTTTCTTGCCATGTTTAGTTTTCCTCCTGTAAATAAATGTGTATTGCGATTGCTTTTGCCACTTAATATGGCAATGCATTTTCTCACATAATATATAATAACACTTTGTTTTCAATATGTAAAGGTTAATTTTTTAACAAGTTAACTGTTTTTTACTAAAATTTTTATTCAGTTTACCTATCAACACCTTTATTTATATTGACAAAATGACTTTTTACATATATTATAGGTATATTAGATATTTATATCTAATGCTATTTTTTATTATGAATGGAGAGATTTTACTAAAATGGATCCCGATCCTGCCACTTCTATTATTTTAAAACTTGTACTTTTGCTATTGCTTATCATCGTTAATGCTTTTTTTGCGATGAGCGAGATTGCACTTATCTCACTAAACGACAACAAGATTCGCGCTATGGCGGATGATGGGCATAAAAAAGCCAAAAAAGTTTTGCAACTTTTAGAAAGCCCGTCGGCCTTTCTTTCCACCATACAAATTGGTGTAACCCTTGCCGGCTTCTTAACTTCGGCTTCTGCAGCACAATCTTTTTCTGAACCATTGTCAGATTGGTTTAGCAACCTTGTTGGCTTTGGTACTACTCCCTCTTGGTTAACAGGTATATCCACCTTGGTTGTTACAATTATTATTTCCTACTTCTCGCTAGTATTGGGCGAGCTTGCACCTAAACGTATTGCAATGCAATGTTCCGAAAAAATTTCCTTTAAGGTTGTTTCGGTGCTTCTGTTTATAAAGGCTACTATGAAACCCTTTATAATTTTCCTTTCTTTCTCTACTAACCTTATCGTTCGTCTATTTGGTTTTGACCCCAATGCCGATGAAAATGTGGTTACCGAAGAAGAAATCCGTATGCTTGTTGACGCGGGCGAGGAAAAGGGCGTTATAGAAGAAAGCCAAAAGGAAATGATTAACAATATCTTTGAGTTTGACGATATTGTTGCTGCAGATGTTATGACCCACCGCACCGAACTTGAGTGTGTTGAAATTAACGATTCGCTTGAATCTATTGTTAAGATTGCTTTAAACGAGGGTTATTCGCGTATCCCTGTTTATGAAGACGAGCTTGATAATATTCGCGGTATTATATATGTAAAAGACCTTCTAAAATATATTGGTAAACAAATACCTTCCAGTTTCAAAATTTCAAAGGTAATGCGCGAGGCGTATTTTATACCTGAATCCAAACGCTGCGGCGACCTCTTTAACGAAATGACCGAAAAGCATTTGCAAATGGTTATCGTTTCGGACGAGTATGGTTCTACCGCAGGTATAGTTACCATTGAGGACCTCTTGGAGTCTATCGTTGGTAATATGCAGGACGAGTATGATAACGAGGAAGAAGAAATTGAGCAGGTAAACGATAACCTCTTTAACTTTGACGGTATGACCGATATTGAAGAGGTTAACGAAACACTTGATATAACTCTGCCAGAGGGCGAGTATGATACACTTGGCGGTTTCATTATGTCTGAACTAGGGCGAATCCCAGGTGAAGACGAGCGTCCGGAAATATTAGCAGAGGGCTTTAAGTTTACGGTTGAAGAAATGGAAGAACGCCGTATTGAGCGCATCCGCGCCGAGCGTCTACCACAAGAAAAAACCGAAGAACAAGATTAAGTATATTATTTGAAAAGAGGAAAAATAAAATGGCAAACTTTTTAGTTGAAATTTCAGCAAGACACCTACACGTAAGTGAAGAGCATTTGGAGATTCTTTTCGGCAAAGGCTACAAACTTACCCCTAAAAAAGACCTTTCACAACCAGGTCAGTTCGCTTGTGAAGAGCGTGTTGACGTTATCGGTCCTAAGAAAGAGTTAAAGGGCGTTTCAATCCTTGGCCCTTGCAGAAAAGCAACACAGGTTGAAATCTCACTTACCGATGCTCGTTCCATCGGTGTTGCGGCACCTATTCGCGAGTCGGGTGATGTTGCAGGAAGTGGCGCTTGCAAACTAGTTGGTCCTTGCGGTGAGGTTGAACTTACCGAGGGCGTTATCGCTGCAAAACGCCATATACATATGACCACTAAAGATGCTAAAGATTTTGGCGTAACCGATGGTGAAATTGTTAACGTTAAAATTGCTACCGATGGTAGAACCACAATTTACGGCGATGTTGTTGTTCGCGCCTCTGATAGTTATGCGCTTGCAATGCACATTGATACCGACGAAGCTAACGCCGCTGCAGTTCCTGGCAAAGCATTCGGCGAGATTGTAAAATAATTTGCTGATTTTAAGAGGGCTTCGTTTAATGAAGTCCTCTTTTTGTATATTGGAGGTAAACACCTATGACTATTAACGAACTTAAAAAATGTGGACATCCTACCCAACTATATGCGGTTGAAGAATTAAAACTTGTTGGCGGTAAAGCAAACGAAATGCGCCTTTTAAATATGCGAAACGGTAAAGGTCTTAACGCTACATTTGCCGCCGACCGTTGCCTTGACCTTTATAGGCTAGAGTACAAGGGCGTTAATCTCGGTTTCTTTTCACCTTGTGGATATGTTGCGCCTGAGTATTATGATAAAAACGATTTTTTGCGTTCCTTTACTGCAGGCTTTATAACCACTTGCGGTATAACTAATTGTGGCAGACCTGTGGATGACGACGAGTTCTACGAGGGTTATATGCACGGCAGAATCGGCAACACCCCTGCCGAATATTTAAGTTACAAAGCAGACTACAGTGGCGCACAACCTGCCATTACCGCCGAGGGCGTTATGAACGAGGCTGTGTTGTTTTCTGAAAAATTGCAACTTACTCGCAAAATAGAAATGTTTACCGACAAAAACGAGATACTTATCCACGATAGCGTGGAAAACCAAGGCGGTAGCGCACAACCTTTAATGCTACTATATCACATAAACTTTGGCTATCCCCTGCTGGATGAGGGTATTGAAATGTTTGTACCGTCCCTAAAGGTTACCCCTTACAACCAAGATGCCGAAAAAGGTATTGATAGTTGGAACCAATTCCCCTCACCTTTAGCGGAAGAGCCCGAACAATGCTTTGACCACCAACTTGCCGAAAAAGAGGGCGAAAGTTCGGTTGCAATATTTAACCACAAGTTAAACATTGGCGTTATGATAACTGCCGACCGCACCACACTTGATTCATTTACCCAGTGGAAAACTTTCCAGTACCGCGATTATGCACTTGGTTTTGAACCTGGCAGTGCAACAGTTGAGGGCAGAAAAAATCTACGCGACCAAGGTCGTTTAAGACTCATTAACCCTGACGAAATTGTTAACTTTAATTTAAAAATAACTATTCTGGACGGTGACGAGGGCGTAAAAATTGCACGCGACAGAATGGATTACTTGCTAAAATAGTACATATAATAACCTTAAAAACGCAAGGAGAAAACTATGGCTAAAATATATTGCTCTGCTGCAGAACTTGTTGGCAAGACACCACTTTTACGGTTACAAAATATTGAGCGCGAACTAAATTTAAACGCGAAAATTATTGCAAAGGTTGAAAGTTTTAACCCCGCAGGCTCTACTAAGGACCGCGTTGCACTTAATATGCTTAATGTTGCCGAAAGCGAGGGCAAACTTAATAAGGACACTGTTATTATTGAGGCAACCTCAGGCAATACCGGTATCGGACTTGCTTCGGTTTGTGCCGCAAGAGGTTACAGGCTTATAATCGTTATGCCAGACACTATGTCGGTAGAAAGGCAGATGCTACTTAAAGCACTCGGCGCAGAACTGGAGTTAACCGACGGTAGCCTTGGTATGAGTGGCGCAATAGCCAAAGCCGAAGAACTGCATAAAAAATATAAAAACAGTATAATTGCAGGGCAGTTTATAAACCCTGCCAACCCTGATGCGCACTATAAAACCACAGGGCCTGAGATTTATGAAGATACCGACGGAGAGATAGATTGCTTTGTTGCAGGCATTGGCACAGGCGGTACAATTAGCGGTGTTGGTAAATACCTAAAAGAGAAAAACGCCGATATAAAAATTATTGGAATTGAGCCGCAAAAATCGTCTGTTCTTTCCGGTGGAAGTGCAGGCGCGCACGGTATACAAGGCATAGGCGCAGGTTTTATACCACAAGTGCTTGATACAAAGGTTTATGATGAGATTCTTCCTGTTTTGGATGAGGACGCATTTAAGTTTGCAAAACTTTTGGGTAAAAAAGAGGGTATACTTTGCGGTATATCTTCGGGCGCGGCGTTATATGCGGCTACCGAAATTGCTAAGCGTGACGAAATGAAAGGCAAAACCATTGTTGTTTTACTGCCTGATACAGGTGATAGATATCTATCCCTTTTAGGTGATAACTAAAAAAGAAACACCGTTAGAGGATTACTTCCTTTAACGGTGTTTTTCTTTAAATATTAAGTTAAATGTAAAAACGCCCAGACAAAAGTCTAGGCGTTTTTACTGTTTGTTCAAGGCATAAATAGAGATATAAAACTCTTATTTTGTTAAATTAGTCTTCCATGTTGTCTTCAACGCTTTCAAGTTGAACATAGCCAAGACCTGTAGCATCTGCTACGGAAGTCTCTAATGCATCACAGAAATCAGCGTTTAGCTCTTTGATAAGACTTACATCGGGTGCCATATATTTTTTCATCTCTTACACCCTCCTTATTCTTTGTTGCCAACAACCTGGCTGTAGTAGTACTGACCATCAATAACTACGTATGCGCGTGCCCAACGTGTTGGGTTAGGTTTGCCTGCTTTGTAGTTAAGTGTTGTCA
>JAZQTG010000073.1:0-1115 GCA_045630515.1 Acutalibacteraceae bacterium | reverse complement strand
TAGCGCTGACGGCTTCGAAATCAAAGCAGACGGTACAACTGTTGTAGATACAGACTCATCAATTGGCTCTGCAAACGTTATTTTACTAACAAAGCGTGTTAAAGGCAATAACACGGTCAAAATCGGTGTAATGCCAGGTATCTTGAATGAGTATGCATTAGAAAAAACTATGTCAGTTGCGCAAGCTTTAGAGATTGCTAACTTATTAACAGATGGTTATGAGGTGAAAGCCGATGGCACAACTGTAACTGACTTCAATCAGCCAATCGGTACATCAAACGTTATCCTTCTTACAAAACGCGTAAAAGGTAACTAACAAGCTAGAAAGGAAATATTAACCTATTTGTTTCCCTTCTATGGTATAATTAGTATATAAACCAGTACTTTAGGAGGGAAATAAAATGGCTATTGCTTGGTCAAAAGTTAACAAGATTTCATACATCGAACATCATGATTTTTACGAAGGTGTAATGCCAAATGGCGTGTCGTTCTTTATAGATAAGGAGGATTACGACTTTGTTTCAACAAACAAATGGCACTTGTGCGATGGTTATTTAAAGTCAACACAGCATGGGTTAATGCACAGATACTTAAAAAGGGAACAATTGAGTGGAAAATTACAAGTTGACCACATCAATAACAATCGACTAGATAACCGAAAGGGTAATTTAAGGGTTGTTACACAGCAAGAAAATCTTCACAAAAAGAAAGTTTACTCATCAAACAAGAGTGGTTATCCAGGTGTGAAATGGAATGCTCGCTTAAATAAGTGGCAAGCACAAATCACACGAAACAAACAGCGTATCCATCTTGGCGTTTTTGATGAGTTGCAGGATGCTATTGTAGCTCGTAAGAAAGCAGAGCTTTAGTTTAATAGGGACACAGCGCTATCACAGGTTGTGTCTTACTTGTAGCAGAGCAGTCTCGTTAAAAATCTAAAAATTTTAACACAACAATTACCTGCTCTGTTACCAGTAGGACATAACCCTACCAACAATACAAAACAAGGAGTGTTAACATGTCAAAAATCGCGTTTTACAATCACAGAGGCAATTGGCAAGTCACAGATGAGCTTAAACGCAAGATTGAATCAACTTTAAACC
This sequence comes from Acutalibacteraceae bacterium, assembly GCA_045630515.1. Lineage (GTDB taxonomy): Bacteria > Bacillota > Clostridia > Oscillospirales > Acutalibacteraceae > UMGS1532. The sequence continues at coordinate 12 of JAZQTG010000073.1, read as the reverse complement.
TTGATAGTACAG